>CAVWBV010000035.1:0-84480 GCA_963753355.1 uncultured Alphaproteobacteria bacterium | reverse complement strand
ACGTTTTTGTCGCTGACGATTGCGGCATCATGACATACCGGGAAAATCCGGCAAGCACGCGTCGATCCGCCACTATAGCTAGCAAAAAAGTTGCGGGCTCTCGCCCAACTTTGCAGCGCGATTAATTCCGCGACGCCATATAGTGCGCCAGCACCTTCATGTCGTCATCACTGAGCAGAAAGGCGACTTCCGCCATAGTGGCGACGCCCGAGCCTACGCGGCTTCCAGATTTATAATCCTGTAGCGCTTTGAGCAGCACGTCTTCGCGCTGGTCGGCAAGACGCGCCGCAACGACATTTCCGGAAAAATCGTCGGCATGGCATGACGCGCAGCGACGCGACGCCGCAAGCTTCTCGCCCCGCTGCGCAAGTTCATCGGCGGCGGCTTCCGGCTTGGGCGGCGGCAGCGAAGCATAATAGGCGCCGAGATTTTTGATGTCGTCGTTGGTGAGTGCCTGCGCGATGGGTCCCATAACCTCGCTCCTGCGCGCGCCGCCGCGAAAGTAGATGAGCTGCCATTGCGTGTAATAATCAGGCTGCGCGGCAAGTGACGGGGTAAGCGCAGTCTGCGATACACCGTCCGCTCCGTGACAACCGGCACAACCTTCGGCGAGAGCCTTTCCGGCAGCTATATCGGCCGCCGGCGCGTTGCCCGAAGCGGCGAACAGGCCCAGCACGGCAAAAACCAAGAACCGCAAACGCTTCACCATCATCATAACGAACACGCCGCCGTCCTGGCAGACTAATGGCGGAAATCAGCGACCGCACGTTTGATCAGAAGAGAAGTCCAGGCGGGAAATTTCCCGCCTGGACCCGAGCAGCTTAAAGTAGATCGATCCAGTTCAGGGCATGGATCGATCATACCGACGGCTTATTTGCTGTAGCTGATCCGATAGATCGAGCCGGTAAAGTCATCGGCAACCATCAGCGAACCATCCTTCGCCACCAGCACGTCATTAGGCCGGCCGCGGTACTTGCCATCGGCCCCGATCCAGCCTGAGGCAAACTCGACCTGTTTGACATTCTTGCCGTCCGGATCGGCTGTGATGCGCATCAACCGCGCGCCCTGGAACTTGTGACGATTCCAGGAACCGTGCTCGGCGAGAATGATGTTGTCCTTGTATTCGGCCGGGAACTGGCTGCCAGTATAGAATTTCATCCCAAGTGGAGCGACGTGCGCGCCAAGCTTGAGCGCCGGTGGTGCGAATTCCGAGCACTTGTGGCCCATGGCGAATTTCGGATCGGGAATGTCGCCCTGGTGGCAATAGGGATAACCGAAATTCTCGCCGATGCGCGTAACGTGGTTGAGCTTGTCGCTCGGGATATCGTCACCGAGCCAGTCCCGCGCGTTCTCGCTGAACCAATACTCGCCAGTGCGCGGATCGACGTCGCCACCGACGCTGTTGCGAACGCCTAACGCCACAATCTCCGCAAGGCCATGCTCCGGATCGACGTGACGGATTTGCGACGTCGACGTCGGCGGCAGGCATTCGTTGCACGGCGGTCCGAACGGGATGTAAAGCCAGCCGTTCTTGTCGAATGCGAGGTATTTCCAGCCGTGAGGTACATAGGCCGGCATATCATCGTAGACGACATCGCCCTTCGGCATGCTGGCGAGGTTCGCTTCCGCGTCGGCATATTTGTAGAGCTTGTTAATGTCGGCGACGTAGAGTGCACCGTTACGGAAGGCCACTCCGGTCGGCACCGTCATTCCTTCGATGACCGGTTTGACCGTCCGCTTGCCGCCCTCGTCGGTGACGGCAAACACTTTGCCAACGCCGAACCAAGAGCCAACGAACAGCGTGCCCTTGTCGCCCAGTGCCATCTGCCGCGCCGCCGGTACGCGCGCCCACAGTTCGATCTTGAAGCCGGCCGGCAACTTGATCTGCTTAAGCGTCGCCTCGACCTCATCGTCCGTGAAACCCGTCGGAGGAGGCAGCGTATTGGCCACCGCAGTGCCTTTTTGCTCCTTGGTCTCGTCGCCCATGAACCAGTCGTCGGGCGGATGGGTCCAGAACTGCTTGTTGTTGGATTCGTAGTGCGTGAGATCCTCGGTTCGCGCGCTGGATGCGAACAGCAATCCGGCGACGGCGACCGCCGCGGTACCGGCGATAACGCTCGTCAGGCCAAGTCTCGACTTAGCTCTAAGGCTCATTTTGGTCTCCTCCCGTGATCGATTTGGTTTTGTTTTCGCTCTGCCGGACCGGCGTTCGTCCGCGTGCGCTGACCGTCTGCAACGCCTTTATGATGGCATGTAGAACTGCCCCGCTCAGTCCGGATTAGAAGTCGCCTCGGCTCGCCGGGAGAACACCCCCGATTGGTCCCGTTTTTCAATTTTTTTGTAAGTCGGGACGCGCAAAACCCGGCAATCCAGTCCGCTTTAAGCGTACGTTACTATCAGAGCGTGTCAAGCGGAGCTTTTATCGTCCGCGTCCATGTCTGCGTATACAGCCGCGCGCGTGGGCGGCCGACAATTTTGCTTCGCCTTGGGCAGAGAAATCGCGCAGCGCCCAAGTCGGTTTTTTTGCAATGGTGCGGCCGAGAGGACTCGAACCTCCACGGGTTGCCCCGCTAGCACCTCAAGCTAGTGCGTCTACCAATTCCGCCACGGCCGCATGTGGGGTGAGAACAGCCGAACGCAGCGTTCGGCGGCGCCGATGTAACAGTTAGGCCGGATGCCGACAAGGGCAGGGAATGCATATATTCGCGCTAAGCGGCCGAGCTGCCCGCAATCGCTAAGCCCTTGTTATTGCGGCGGACGAGCTGTGCTAACGGTTCATCATGAGCGGGTTTGAAGCGACGAAAACGCGTGGCGAAGTTCAGATCGGGTTGCTTCCCGTTCCAGGCACGCCGCCCGCCGAGTGGCTGGAAAGCCGCGACCCGGTCGATTACGAAACCGCGATCCGCGTCATGACCGAACGGTCGGCAGCGATTGCGCGCGGCGAAGCGCCTGAACTTGTCTGGCTGCTCGAACACCCTGCCCTCTACACCGCCGGCACATCGTCGCAGCCGCATGAGCTCATCGATGTCCGTTTCCCGGTTTATCAGACCGGGCGTGGCGGCCAGTTCACCTATCATGGCCCCGGTCAGCGCGTGGCTTACTTGATGCTCGATCTCAAGCGCCGCACACCGGATGTGCGCCGCTTCGTCGCCACGGTCGAGCAATGGATGATCCACGCGCTCGCGATCATCGGTGTCGCCGCCGAACGCCGCGACGACCGTGTTGGCGTTTGGGTCCGGCGGCGCGGATGCGACGGAGACGCTGAAGACAAAATCGCCGCGATCGGGGTGCGCGTCCGGCACTGGGTAACCCTGCATGGCGTCGCGCTCAACATTGCGCCGGAGCTGTCGCATTTCTCGGGCATTGTGCCCTGCGGGATTTCCGACCCGCGCTACGGAATAACCTCGCTCGCTGCACTCGGCATCAGCGCCTCAATGACGGAGGTCGATGAAATCTTGCGCCGCGAATTCGAGCCGCTGTTTGGCGGCACCGTTGATGCTCAGCCGCTTAGCAGCACCGAGAACAACTCGCCTGCCCGGCGCAATTCCAAATCACGCTCACCGGCCTCGGTCTGATCGACGGCACTAACCTTGGCGCCGGGCGGCCCGTCGTGACAGCTTTCCACCATAGTCAGAACGGCTTCCTCGGAACCCGCGAGCACGGCCTCCACCGTCCCGTCGCGGCGGTTGCGCACCCAGCCTTCGATGCCAAGCTCAAGCGCGGTGATCTCCGCCCAGGCGCGGAACCCGACGCCCTGGACTTGCCCGCGAATGACCACGCGACAGATCATCTCCATCGAAACGCCTTGCCATGAGGCGACGGTGTCCCGCTTGCCCGGTCAGGCAGCCAGCCTCGCAACATATCAATGTAAAGTTCCGGCAGACCCCATTCCAGCGCCGCCGCAATCAAAAGCTCCATGTAGCCCGCCTTGGCGTGGCCTAACGCGCAGGTCCGGCCCAGATAGATCAGTGCGTGATGTTGCCGCCCGGCCTGCCGCACTGGGACCATTCTAGTGCGGTAGAGGCCCCCCGCGGTATTCTCCCAAGCTGCGAGTGTGATCAGATCGCACGGCGTCAGCCGCCACAGAACGCCATAAATTTCTTCACCGCGCCGCGGAGCGATAGAGGCGTAACCATCCGCGGTGATCAGGAAGCGGTAGTTTGCCAGCGTCGCAACGCCCAGCGGTTTGGCAAACGCTGCATGCCTGCGCATCACCGCGCGGCTCATGTTCGAGCCGTAGGCGAAATGCAGGATCATGGCATTTGGGGTTGGCGGCTTGGCTGCGCCGCCGCCCAAACTGTCGTTCCGAGCGCGAGCACGATGGGGACGAATTCGACGGCAAGCAGGATCGCCACCACCGCCCACGTCAAATCATAATGGGTCGAACCGAGCAAAAGCGCGATGATCGATACGAGGAGGATCAGTTCAAGGCCGCTTGCCGCCTTGGCATCGCCCGTTTGGCCCGCGATGGCCCCGGCGAACGACGCCTCAACCATGACAAGCAAAAGCACTGATAGCGCGTAAAGAAGACTGACGCCGGCGGCAAGGCTCGTGCCCATGCCGGCGTCCCGCAACCTCTTGCTGTGCAGCGTGAACCAGATCCAGATCAGCACGGCCTGGATTGCAGCAAACGGCCAAGGCCCGGCCTGCGCAACAATTCCCGGCGCGGTCAGCAAATGCGACGCGGCGCCCATGGCGTAGACGGCGGCGGCCGCTCCCAGAAAAACTCCTGGCCGCAAAATCCCGCTGGGCGAAAGAAGGTTCAGGCAAACTCCATAATCACCGCGTCAACGGCCACGCTGTCGCCCGGTTTTACCGGAATTTTTTTGATGATGCCGTCGCGTTCGGCGCGAAGAATGTTTTCCATTTTCATGGCCTCGACAACCGCCAAGGTCTCGCCGGCTTTGACCTCCTGCCCTTCGGCGACGGCGATCGAAACAACGAGACCCGGCATCGGACAACGGACGGATTTTTCGCTACCGGAGAGTTTTTTGGCCGGCATCAAGCGGGCGTAGTTCGCCTCACGCTCCGTGAAGACAAACGCTTTCACCTCGAAGCCGTGATAGGCAAGTTCAAAGCCGTTCGGAATCATCCGCACGTGCACGGCAACCGGAGCGCCGTCGACGGTGCCGTCCCAAACGGGCGTGCCGGGTACCCAATCCGACGCAAGAACGTGGCGGTTGCCGTCCTCGAACAGAACAGTGATCGCCTTGCCGTCATGAGCGACGTCGGCCTGCAACTCTTCACCGCCGAGCCAGATGGCCCGCCGCCGCTCTCGCGTGACCGCTCGGTCGAGTTGTCCGGAAATGCGGCGTTTGCGTTCGCCCAACACGTGATCGATCGCGGCCGCCACGCCGGCAATCGTGCGCGCCACGGCGCCAGTTGGCACCGTGCGCTCGAAACCATGGGGAAACTCCTCGGCGATAAACGCGGTCGAGAGCTTGCCGGCGCGCCAGCGCGGATGCTGCATGATGGCGGCAAGAAACGGGATGTTGTGACGGATGCCCTCGATGGTGAAGGCGTCGAGCGCATCCGTCTGAGCATCGATGGCCTCGGCGCGCGTTTTAGCGTGCGTGACGAGCTTGGCGATCATCGGGTCGTAATAGAGTGAGATTTCGCCGCCTTCATACACGCCGGTGTCGTTGCGCACCGTCACGCCGTCGTGCTCACCTTCCGCGGGCGGGCGATAGCGCACCAATCGCCCGATCGACGGGGCAAAGTTGCGATAGGGATCCTCCGCATAAATGCGGCTTTCGACCGCCCAACCGTTCAGCTTCAGATCGCCCTGTTTGAACGAGAGCGGCTCGCCGGCCGCGACGCGGATCATTTGCTCGACAAGATCGATACCGGTGACGAGTTCTGTTACCGGATGCTCGACTTGCAAGCGGGTGTTCATTTCCAGGAAATAGAAGCTGCGGTCCTGGCCGGCCACGAACTCCACAGTGCCTGCGCTGTCGTAACCCACGGCCTTGGCCAGAGCGACCGCCTGCTCACCCATTTTGGCGCGGGTCTTGGCGTCCAATAACGGGCTCGGCGCTTCCTCGATGACTTTCTGGTTGCGGCGCTGGATCGAGCACTCGCGTTCGCCCAGATAGACGACGTTGCCATGCTTGTCGCCCAGGACCTGAATTTCGACGTGGCGCGGGTCGGTGATGAATTTCTCGATGAAGACGCGGTCGTCACCGAAACTGGATTTCGCTTCCGATCGCGCGCGCGCGAAATTTTCTGCAATCTCGCTTTTGCTGAAAGCGATGCGCATGCCTTTGCCGCCGCCGCCGGCGGAGGCTTTGATCATCACCGGGTAGCCGATCTTCTCAGCCACTGCGATCGCCTCGGCGTCGTCGGCGATGACGCCGAGATGTCCGGGAACCGTCGAAACCTTGGCGCGCGCCGCGGCCTTTTTCAATTCGATCTTGTCGCCCATCGCGGCAATCGCCGCCGCGTTGGGTCCGATGAAAACGATACCGGCTTTTTGCAGCGCCTCGGCGAAAGCCGCACGCTCGGACAGAAAGCCGTAGCCCGGATGCACCGCCTCTGCGCCGCTCTCTTTACAGGCGGCGACGATGTGCTCGATCACGAGGTAGCTTTGCGCAGCCGGCGGCGGCCCGATTGCTATCGCCGTATCCGCCATCTCCACATGCAGCGCGTCACGGTCAGCGTCGGAATAGACCGCAACCGTCTCGATACCCATGCGCCGGGCGGTCTTTATGATCCGACAAGCGATTTCGCCGCGGTTGGCAATCAGGATGCGCTTGAACATTGCGGCGATTTCTTGGGCGAGCCGGCCCCTTGCCTTTGCGGTCTTGACGCCGAAATGTCAATGCGGAGAGCTAACATCGAAACCGGCACAGGTAGATTGAATGAGCTGGGCGATAGGCATGGGGCTTAAGATTTCGGGAGTCGCGGCGAACAGATGGTTTGTCGTTTTGGCGGCATTTGCGGCGGTCATACCCGCCTCGTCGGTTGCCGCCCAAACCCAACGAGAGCGTCCGCACAACGTCGTCCTCTTCGTCGCCGACGGCTTGCGTTCCCGCATGGTCGACGAGACGACCGCGCCAACCATGGCGGCCATGGCGCGCGAAGGCGTCTATCTGCGCAACGGCCATGCCCTGTTTCCGACTTTCACCACTGCCAACGCTTCGGCCATGGCGACCGGCCACATGCTTGGCGACACCGGCGATTTCTCCAATACGATCTATGCCGGATTTGCCGTTCCCGGCGCACACGGCAGCGTCACGCCGTTCCTGGAAAACGACCAGGTGCTGGCCGATGTCGATGACCATTTCGCCGGCGACTACCTTGACGAGGCGACGATCCTGAAGCTTGCCCGCGAGGCGGGTTTCAGCACTGCGGCCGTCGGCAAGATCGGGCCCACCCTTATTTTCGATCACACCAAGGACGGCAGAGCGCAAAGCATCATTGTTGACGATGCGACCGGCACCGAGAAGGGCGTGCCGCTTTCCGCCGAGATGACCGAGCGGCTCAAGGCGGCAAATCTCCCGGTTGCGACGCCGCCGCGTGGCGCTAACGCCAACTACGGCGACATGAACACGCCCGGTACGCTTACACCCAACATCGTGCAACAGGACTACTTCGCCGCCGTAACAACCCTGGCGATCCTGCCGCTGTTCAAGGAACGTGGAAAGCCGTTCGTGCTGGTGTTCTGGTCACGCGACCCGGATGGTACGCAGCACTATCAGGGTGACAGCTTGAATTCCCTCACCCCAGGCATCAACGGTCCGACCTCGCTCGCCGCTATCAGCAACGCAGACGAAGATCTGGCGCATATCCGCGGGGCGCTCGGCAAACTCGGCCTGCTCGATACGACCGACATCATCGCCATTGCCGATCACGGCTTCTCGACTATTACCAAGCAAAGCCAAACAAGCTTTACGGTGAAGATGAAATTCGCCGATACGCCGGAAGGCCGCCTGCCACTCGGGTTTATCGCGCTTGATCTCGCCCACGCGCTCGATTTGCCGCTGATCGATCCGGACAAAAACTACGCGCCGGTCACCGATGGCCAGCACAGCAAATTCGGCAACGGTCTCATCGGCGGCGACAAGAACAATCCAAAACTCGTGGTCACCGCCAACGGCGGCTCGGATATCATTTATCTGCCTGATGGCGACCGCGCGATCGCCAAGCGGGTAATCGAGACCTTGCTGGCACAGGACTACGTTAGCGGCATCTTCGTCGACACCAGGCTTGGCAAATTTCCCGGCACGCTGACGCTCGACGACATTGCGCTTCAAGGCGGCGCAATGACGCCACATCCGGCGATCGTCATAAGCTTCCGCTCGTTCGACACCGGTTGCGGTGAGCCAGTGCGCTGCACGGTCGAAATCGCCGACACCGTTTTGCAGGAAGGCCAGGGCATGCATGGCTCGTTTAGCCGCGCCGACACCTGGAATTTCATGGCCCTGCGGGGACCAGATTTCAAAACCCGTTTCGTCGATCCGGCGCCGGCCAGCAACGCCGATATCGGCCGCACTATTGCGCACGTGCTGCGGCTCAAGACGATCGACCACGGCAGGCTCATTGGCCGCGTTCTGACTGAAGCGTTCCCCAACGGGTCGATCCCCGAGGCGCGCAGCCGCGTGATCATCTCAGATCCGGCGCCTAATGGAGTCTACACGGTACTCAATATGCAAGAGGTCGGGGGTACACGCTATTTCGATGCGGCGGGATTTCCAGGCCAAACAATCGGCCTGTCGGCGATTCCGATTCCGGATTAGGCTTTAATGCAGGGCGTAATTTCGGCCGATGCGCCGCCCCTCAGCGGTAATCCAATCAAGGACCGCCACGTCAGCCGCGGTAAATCCGGCCGGCAAATTGGCAATCGGCTCGGCGACAACGGGCTTAGCGACAACGATCGTGGACCGGCTGATAAGCGCCAGTACAGTCTCCAGCAGGGAAAGCTCTCGAGCCATCAGCATCTTCATCGACGCCTCCCGCACTTAACGGCCGACCCGCCAGGCGGTTCCTATTTTCTTACGGCCTACACAGTAGTCCTAGAAGCCAAGGCTGGCCGTCGCATGGCCTGCTTAAGGCAAAGTCGCGACGTTGCGATGTGACCGCGATCACGTCGCGGCCAAAAACTGTCAGTCCGCACGGGGTGTTGAATCCCGACAAACAGGCAGAAATTTCTTCCGCAAGTGGCTGCAGTGGCATGGCAATTCTTCTCAGCGGTCGTCTCAAATCGAAAGTACAATCTACCGCCCAGGGACTAGTATTCTCTCTGCAAAACGCTATCTCGAACGCGAAAACGCTTTCCCCCGATATTTCGGATCGCGCGCATCATTCAGACGACGGGAGGTCTTCCATGGCTCTTGCAATCGGCGACACCGCTCCGGATTTCGAAGCGGAGACTACAGAAGGCAAAATCCGCTTTCACGACTGGATCGGCGACCATTGGGTCGTGCTCTTCTCCCATCCCAAGGATTTTACGCCGGTCTGCACGACCGAGCTCGGCACCATGGCGCGGCTGAAACCCGAGTTCGACAAGCGCAATGTGAAGATTATCGGCCTGTCCGTCGATCCGGTCGAAAATCACAAGAAGTGGGCCGGCGACATCAAGGACGTTGTCGGATTCGCCCCGAACTACCCAATGATTGGCGATACCGATCTGAAGATTTCCAAGCTCTACGGCATGCTCCCGGCGGCCACGGCCGGTACTTCGGAGGGCCGTACTCCGAACGACAATGCCACAGTGCGCAATGTGTTCGTCATCGGTCCGGACAAGAAAATCAAGCTCGTTCTGGTTTACCCGATGAGCACCGGCCGCAACTTCGACGAAGTCCTGCGCGTGATCGACTCCCTGCAATTGACCGCCAAGCATCGCGTCTCAACGCCGGCCAACTGGAAACAAGGCGAAGATGTCATTCTCGGCGGTGCTATTAGCGACGAGGAGGCGAAGAAGCTCTATCCTCAAGGCTGGAAATCGCCGAAGCCGTATATCCGCATTGTACCGGCGCCGCGCTCCTAAGCGCGCAGCGCGGACTGAACGGACGAAGAGCGCGGCTTGGCCGCGCTCTTTTAATTTGCGGCCCTCACCTTTTACGGCACCAGCAGTACTTTGCCGATATTGCCGCGGTCCTGAATGAAATGATGCGCCTTGGCGGCTTCGTCGAAGCGGAAGGTTTTCGCGATCTTCGGCTTGATCGCCTTATTTGACCACAACTCTATCAACCCGTCGGCCCATTGGCGCTGGCGATCGAGCTCGCCCCATAAGTGTCCGAGATTGACGCCAAAGACTCCCTTGTTGGCGTTCATCAACGCGAGCGGATTGAACTGAAACCACGGCATGCGCGCGACAGTCGCCAGCATGGAGACAACGCTGCGGCTCTTCCCGGTTGCCGCCGCGGACAGACCAAACATTCCGAGTCGGCCCGTTGGCGCCAGAAGCCGGTAGCCTTTCTTCCAGGACTCACCGCCGACCGGATCGAGGATGAGTTCCACGCCGCGGCCGCCGGTAATCTCCCGCGCTCGCGTTTCAAAATCCTCGGTGCGGTAGTCGATGAGATGATCGACGCCAAGCGCGCGCAACTCGGCGTGCTTGCCAGCCGACGCCGTGCCGATGACGCGGGCGCCGATGTGTTTCGCGATCTGCGTCGCAGCGATGCCGACGCCGCCGCCCACGGAATGGACCAGAACCGTCTCGCCGCGCTTCAAACTACCCATCACCACAATGAGCAGCCAAGCGGTCAGGTAATTGACCGGAATGGCGGCGGCTTCCAACGCCGACATTTCGCCAGGACGCGCAAAAACCTGGTTGAGCGGGACACAGACGGCGTCCGCATAACCGCCAAAGCGTGTCACGGCGAAGACATCGCGGCCGACCCAAACCGCTTCCACGCCCGCGCCTATCGCGTCAATCCGTCCGGCCACTTCGTAACCCGGCACGACCGGCACAGGCGGCAGGTCCGGATAAATTCCGAGCCGACCCATAATGTCGGCGAAGTTGACGCCGCTTGCCTCGACGCGAATGCGAACCTCGCCCGCTTTCGGCTGCGGGTCGGGCGCTTCCTTGATCTCGAGAACTTCAGGTGGTCCTGCCTTCGTAATCCAAATCTGACGCATGGAAATCACCTCGGGCTTTGCCGTTTTGAAGTATCCAATTTCAAGCGGAAGTCCGCAGACGATACACCGTTACGACCGCGCTCGCGCCCTTGCTTTTGCCGCCGACGCGTGCAGACGTAAGCTCAAGTGATCACAGATACATTGCAGATTTTGCGGGGACCCTCATGGAAGTGCGTGCGGCAGTAGCGTTTGCTCCGGGCAAACCGCTGGAAGTAACGACGGTGACTCTCGACGGCCCGCGCGCGGGCGAGGTGCTCGTCGAGATCAAGGCGACGGGCATCTGCCATACCGACGAGTTCACGCTGTCGGGCGCCGATCCGGAGGGCCTTTTTCCGGCCGTGCTCGGGCATGAGGGCGCCGGCGTCGTTGTCGACGTCGGACCCGGCGTCACATCGGTCAAGAAAGGCGACCACGTCATCCCGCTCTACACGCCCGAGTGCCGCACCTGCCCTTCCTGCTTGTCGCGCAAAACTAATCTCTGCACCGCCATCCGCGCCACCCAGGGCCAAGGCGTGATGCCTGACGGCACATCGCGCTTCTCCATCGGCGGCCAGAAAGTTCACCACTACATGGGCTGTTCGACCTTCGCGAATTTCACCGTGCTTCCAGAAATCGCGGTGGCAAAAATCCGCGAGGACGCTCCGTTCGACAAGGTCTGCTACATCGGCTGCGGCGTAACCACCGGAGTCGGCGCCGTCATCAACACCGCCAAGGTCGAGCCGGGAGCAAAATGCATTGTCTTCGGCCTCGGCGGCATCGGTCTCAATGTGATTCAGGGCCTGCGCCTCGTCGGCGCCGATATGATTATCGGCGTCGACGCCAATCCAGAGAAGAAGGCGTGGGGCGAGCGCTTCGGCATGACGCACTTCGTCAATCCGAAAGAGATCGGCGGCGACCTCGTCGCGCATCTCGTCAACATGACCAAAAGCGGGGCCGACCAAATCGGCGGCGCGGATTACACGTTCGAGTGTGTCGGCAATGTCAATCTGATGCGCGCGGCGCTGGAAAGCTGTCACCGCGGTTGGGGCCAGAGCATCATCATCGGCGTTGCCGGTGCCGGTCAGGAGATCGCGACGCGGCCGTTTCAACTCGTCACCGGGCGGGTGTGGCGCGGCACGGCTTTCGGCGGCGCTCGCGGCCGGTCCGACGTGCCGAAAATCGTCGATTGGTACATGCAGGGAAAGATCGAAATCGATCCCATGATCACCCACACCCTGCCGCTCAACGACATCAACAAGGCGTTTGACCTGATGCACGCGGGCAAGAGCATTCGCAGCGTGGTCGTCTATTAGAAGGCATTCGCGTCACCGGTCACATCGAGGACGTTCGCATGGCAAACCCAAGCGACTTTCAAGCGCCCTTCGCTACGTTCCTGGGGATCAAGCTGACCCACGTGTCCTCCGAGCGGGTTGAGGCCGAACTCGACGTGCGCAAAGAGCTAGCCACCATTCCCGACATTCTTCACGGCGGGGCGATCATGGCGCTGGCGGATAATCTCGGCGGCGTCGCAACGGTCGCAAACCTGCCCGAAGGCGCTCGCACCGCGACCATCGAGAGCAAGACCAATTTCTTTTCCGCGATTCCGGTGGGCGAGACGGCGCGCGCCGAGTGTACGGCGCTGCATCGCGGCCGCACCACCATGGTGTGGCAGACGCGCATCACTCGGAACGACGGCCGGCTTTGTGCCCTGGTGATCCAGACGCAGATCGTGATTCCGGCTGGAAAAGCGTAGCTATTCGGCGGCGAGCCGCTCGGAGGCCGCGCCGAGCCGCAGCGCAAGATTCGGATCAAGCCGCTTGGCCAACGCGGCGTGCGCGTCACGCCAGACCGGAATGGCCGCCTGCAGACGCCGGGCGCCGTGTTCAGTCAGCCACACGGCCCGGCGGCGCTGATCGTTTTCGGCAATGGCAATTTCCACCAGTCCCGCGGCTTCAAGTCCCCACAAATTCCGCGACAGCGTCGATTGATCAAGCCCGGTGCGCGCCGCCAAAGCACCCAGCGTGTCGTCGGGAGCCGCCGCAATCTGAGCCATCAGCCCGAACTGAGCGAGGCTTAGATCCGCGCCACGCATGCGTTCCTCGAGGAAGTTGGTGATACGCCGCGCGGCGAGGCGGCTCGCCCACCCGGCGCAAGCGGCAATGGCGGCCTCGGCGTCCCGGACGAGCGTCTTTTGCGCCGCTTGCGGTCGTTTTACCATCGTTGTATGTATCTACATCATTTGTATCTACAAGGAAATAGCGATGCAGGTCTCGTCGTCGTTACGCTACGGCGTCGCCAAGCCAGATGAGATTGCCGGGATGACCGGCTTGCAGGTCATGCAGGCTTTGATTGACGGCAAGCTTCCCGCGCCGCCGATTGCGCAAACGCTCAGTTTTTGGCTGGTCGAGGTCGGCGATGGCTTGGCGGTGTTTGAAGGCGAGACCGGCCCCCACGTGCTCAATCCTTTGGGCATTGTGCATGGCGGCTGGGCCTTGACGCTCATCGACAGCGCGACCGGCGTTGCCGGGCACACGTTGTTGCCGCCGGGCGTGGGCTATACCAGCGTCGAGACTAAGGCCAACTTCACGCGCCCGATTAGACAAGATACCGGGCGGGTGCGCGCCGAGGGCCGCGTCGTAAGCCGCGGCCGCCAGATCATGACGGCCGAGGCGCGCATTCTCGATGCCGAGGGACGCCTGCTGGCGCACGGCACGTCAACGCTCATGGTGCTCGGCGGCGGAAAGGCGTGACAGGATATGGCCAAGAGCGTCGCGCGGCTGCGGAAGACAGCGAAGCGTAGAACCAGTCGGGCGGTTCGCATCAAGCGCGTTTACGAGCCGGCCGCCAGGGACGACGGACTGCGCGTGCTAGTCGACCGGTTGTGGCCGCGCGGCATCGCCAAGGCCAAAGCGCATATCGACCAATGGCTCAAGGACGTCTCGCCCAGCGACGCGCTGCGCAAGCGCTTCCACGGCAATCCGGAAATGTGGAACGAATTCGTCGCGGCCTATGGCCGCGAACTTGCGCAAGAGCCGGCGGCGACCGCGCTCGCGAACCTGCGCGGCTTGGTTTGCAAACAGCCGGTCACGCTCCTTTACGCGGCTCGCGATGAAACCCACAACAATGCTGTCGCGTTGATGAAATTCCTGGAGCGGAAAAGCCGAGCACCGAAACGGCCGCTCACAGCACCTGATAAAACTTAAGCCTCACTCGCGCCGGCTCGCGATCGCCCACGCAAACGACGATCTGCCTGGTAAGCCAGACATATTGCGGCGCGCTGGTTTCGAAGAATGTCGCGCCGCGGAAATAATAGCTGGCGTGATCGACTATTTTGCCCGCCGCAAGTGCCGCAATAATCTCAGGCGGTCCGTGCCGTAATCCATAATTGCGGACGAAGATCAGCGCCCCGTCGTCGGTTTCCACCGTGTAGCGCGCCTCAAGTTCGGCAACGCCGTCATCGCGGATGGTCTGCCAGTCGCCCCCGCCCGGCAGCACCTTGCCGTTGACCCTCGGTCCCGAGACTTCGCCGCCGGCGATAGGAACGAAACGGCGCGTGCCCTTGCCGACATCGCCGACGGAAAGCGGCAGATCAACCCTCACGTCAGCCCCGAAGACAAATTCGAGCCGCGGCAGCGACGGTGCGTGAGTCAAGGCGGGTCTCCTTCAAAAAGCGTTGCAGACGTCAGGCGGCATTCAGGATAATTTCGAACGCGCTTGTGCCGTCAAGCCTAACGCCGGCGGGGTCCCATGTCCGCGAATGCGATTGCCTCGGGGCTGTTTCCGACCACCATCGCCGGCAGCCTGCCAAAACCGTCCTGGCTCGCCGAACCCAACCGTCTTTGGGCCCCCTGGCGTCTCCAGGGCGAGGAGCTTGAGGCCGCCAAGGACGATGCCACGATCCTTGCCGTCAAGCTGCAGGAAGACGCCGGCATCGACATCGTCACCGACGGCGAGCAGGCGCGCCAGCACTTTGTGCACGGCTTTCTCGAAGCCATCGACGACATCGATTTCGAAAAGCGCGTCGAAATGGGCATCCGCAACAACCGCTACAAGGCGATGTGTCCGACCGTCGTCGGCGAATTGCGGCTTCGCGGCCGCGTTCACGCCCGCGAAGCGCGCGTCGCCCGTGCCCACACCGGCCGCAAACTAAAATTCACCCTGCCCGGCCCGATGACCATCGTCGACACCATCGCCGATGCTTATTACGGCGATCGCGTGAAAATGGCGATGGCATTCGCCGATCTGCTCAACGCCGAAGTCCGCGGTCTCGCCGCCGACGGCGTCGATGTCATCCAGTTCGATGAGCCGGCGTTCAATGTATACATGGACGAAGCCGCGACGTGGGGCATTGAAGCCTTGCATCGCGCCATCGACGGCGTCGCTGCGACAAGCGCCGTGCATATTTGCTACGGCTACGGCATACCGGCCAACATCCAGTGGAAAGCAAGTCTCGGCGGCGAGTGGCGGCAGTACGAGAAATTCTTTCCCGCTCTCGCGAAGAGCCGCATCGACCAGGTGTCGATCGAGTGCATTAATTCACGCGTGCCGATGAGCCTGCTGACGCTGCTCGCCGGAAAGGACGTTCTGATCGGCACCATTGATGTCGCGACCGATCGCGTCGAGACGGCCGAGGAAGTCGCCGCCGTGATCGCAGAAGCCGCGCGCTACGTGCCGCCGCAGAATATCATCGCCTGCACCAATTGCGGCATGGCGCCGATGCGGCGCGAGATTTCGGTCAAGAAGCTTGAAGCGCTGGCAAGAGGCGCGGCATTGGCGCGTGAGGGATTCGGCGGATAGCCGCCGCGGCGGCTCTCGGACGCTTCAGCGGTCGGCGTGACTGAGCACGTCCATCAATTCGGCAACCTTGCGCCGCTGCTCGCCTTTATTGCCCGAAGCAATAGCGTGCTCGACGCAATGAGCGACGTGGTCGGCGAGAATCTCCTCCTCGGCACGGCGTAGCGCGGCGCGCACGGCGGAGAGTTGGGTGACGATATCGATGCAATAGCGGTCGTCCTCGACCATGCGCGCAAGGCCGCGCACTTGCCCTTCGATGCGTTTGAGGCGCTTGAGCACCGATGTCTTGGCATCCGCTCGCATGCTCCGTATATACCCCTACGGGGTAACCGTTTCAAGGCGGACCAAGGTGGAGCACCAGGCTCATTCGCACGGCGAGGCGGTAACGGTTACCGATCCGGTCTGCGGCATGCAGGTCGATCCCGTGATGACGCCGCACCGCCACGCCGATGGAGACCGCGTCGACTACTTCTGCTCCGCCTCCTGCCGTGACAAGTTCATCGCCAATCCTGAAAAATATCGGCACGGCGCACCGTCGAAGACGGCGGCACCGCCGCAACCGGCGGGCACGATCTACACCTGCCCCATGCATCCGCAAATCCGCAAATCCGGCCCGGGCGCTTGCCCGATCTGCGGTATGGCGCTCGAACCCGAAGCCGGCGGCGAGGACGATGGCGGCGAACTCGCCGACATGACGCAGCGGCTTTGGCTTTCGGCGGCGCTGACACTCCCGGTCGTCGTGCTGGAGATGGGCGCGCATCTGTTCGGATTTATGCCCCTGTCGCATCGGGCGTCGGCTTTGACCGAGCTCGTATTGGCAACGCCGGTGGTGCTTTGGGGCGGATGGCCTTTCTTCGTACGTGGCGCTCAATCGCTGCGAACTCGCCACCTCAACATGTTCACGCTAATCGCGCTCGGCACCGGCGCGGCCTACATCTACAGCATTGTCGCAGCGCTTGCGCCGCAGCTTTTTCCCGCGCAGTTTCGCGATGCGCACGGCGGCGTGGCGGTCTACTTCGAAGCCGCCGCGGTTATCACCGTGCTGGTGCTGCTCGGCCAGGTGCTGGAACTCCGCGCTCGCGCGTCCACGTCGAGCGCGATCCGGGCGTTGCTCGATCTTGCACCCAAAAAGGCGCTGCGGATCGCAGCGAACGGCAGCGAGAGCGAAGTGTCTTTGGCCGACGTCGCGGCCGCGGACCGCCTGCGGGTCCGCCCTGGCGAAAAGGTCCCGGTCGACGGCATCGTTGTCGAAGGACGGTCATCGCTCGACGAGTCGATGGTGACCGGCGAATCCATGCCAGTCGTCAAGACGGCCGGTGCGCATGTCGTCGCCGGCACGCTTAATCAAAGCGGCAGCTTCGTCATGAGGGCCGAGAAGGTCGGCAGTGACACGCTGTTGGCGCAGATCGTGCGGATGGTCGCGACGGCACAACGCTCGCGTGCTCCGATCGCGCGGCTTGCCGATGACGTGGCGTCCTGGTTCGTACCGCTGGTGATCGTGGCCGCGCTCTTGGCCTTCGCGGCCTGGGCGGTCTACGGACCGGAGCCGCGCTTGAGCTTTGCTCTCGTCGCGGCGGTCAGCGTACTCATTATCGCCTGCCCGTGTGCACTCGGCCTCGCCACGCCGATGTCCATCATGGTCGGCGTCGGGCGAGGTGCGCGGTCCGGGATTCTGGTCAAAAGCGCCGAAGCGCTCGAGCGGATGGAGAAAGTCGACACCCTCGTCGTTGACAAGACGGGGACCCTGACCGAAGGCAAGCCGAAGCTTATGGCCGTCATTGCGGCCGCAGGCTGGTCCGAGGCTGAAATACTGCGCCTTGCCGCGAGCATTGAGCGCGGGAGCGAACATCCCTTGGCGGCAGCGATCGTCGCCGCAGCCGCCGAGCGCAACTTGACGCCGGCCGAACTACGCGACTTCGACTCCGCGAGGGGAAAGGGCGTTGTCGGCTCAGTCGAAGGCCGACAAGTTACGCTTGGGAGCGAGACTTTCCTCACCGAACGCGGCGTGGCAATAAGTATGCGCGCCGCCGACGCGGAGCGATTGCGCCGCAGCGGTGCGACCGTGATCTTTCTGGCCGTGGACGGCAAATTCGCCGGCTTTTTGGCCGTCGCCGACCCGATCAAGGATAACGCGGCGGCGACCTTACAGGCGCTGCGCGACGAAGGTCTGCGCATCGTGATGTTGACTGGCGATAGCCGCACCACGGCTGACGCGGTCGGGCGAGAGCTTGCGATCAGCGAGATCGAGGCGGAGGTGACGCCTGAGCAAAAGGCCGCAATCGTCGAAAGATTGCGCCGGGAAGGCCGAATTATCGCGGTAGCGGGTGATGGCGTAAACGACGCACCGGCGCTCGCGACCGCCGACGTCGGCATTGCGATGGGTACCGGCACCGACGTCGCGATCGAAAGCGCCGGGATCACGCTGCTCAAGGGCGATCTCGCGGGCATCGTACGGGCGCGGCGATTGGCACATGCGACCATGCGCAATATCCGGCAAAATCTGTTCTTTGCGTTTCTCTATAACGGCGCCGCCATCCCGATCGCAGCCGGCATTCTCTATCCGGTTTTCGGCCTGCTCTTGTCCCCAATGATTGGCGCCGCAGCGATGGCCTTTTCGTCGGTGAGCGTGATCAGCAACGCGCTGCGGCTGCGAACGGTAGCACTGGAGCCCTAGCCCCAGCTTCGGCGTACCCGTGCGCCAAGATCGACCGGGGAGCGCGACGACTTTGCCGAGGCCTGCGCGACCGCCGGCGGCCACGCGCAACTTTCGAAGTTTTCCAGCAGCGCTGTGGGAATAAAGCGCGTGCGCGACGCGTAAAGATGACGGTCGCCGTTTTTTTGCTGCGCGTGCACGAAAAATCGCTGCGGCACGATCAGGTGCAAGTGGTCCTTCGCCCGCGTCATCGCGACGTACAGCAGCCGCCGCTCTTCCTCGATCTCTGCGCTGGTCCCGGTGGCGAGGTCAGACGGAAGGCAGCCATCTACAACGTTGAGAATAAAGACCGCCTTCCACTCCTGACCCTTGGCCGAGTGGATGGTCGAAAGAATGAGGTAGTCCTCATCAAGCAGCGGATCGCCGGCGCGGGCGCTGGTGGCTTCCGGCGGATCGAGCGTGAGCTCAGTCAAGAAGCGTTCCCGGCTCGGATAGGTCGAGGCGATCTGCGCGAGCTGCCCGAGATCGGCTTCGCGCATGTGCGCGTCCTCGTAGATGCGGTGCAGATGCGGCTCGTACCAGTGGATCAGAAGGTCAAGCTCCGCCGGCCACGGCGTTGTTCGGCCGTGAACGGCGCGAACGGCTTCGACAAATTCCGGCCAATGCTCTGCCGTCGCGGCGGGCGGTTTGATGGTATCCAGGCCTTCGACGCCTGCGCCCGCAACGTGCTCAAGAATCCGCGCGGCCGTCGCCGGGCCGGCGCCCGGCAATAACTGAATGGTCCGGAAACCCGCGATGCGATCGCGCGGATTTTCCGCCCAGCGCAAGAGCGCGAGCACATCCTTGACGTGGGCGGCCTCAAGGAATTTCAGCCCGCCGAA
The DNA here is from genome assembly GCA_963753355.1 of uncultured Alphaproteobacteria bacterium. GTDB lineage: Bacteria > Pseudomonadota > Alphaproteobacteria > Rhizobiales > Xanthobacteraceae > BOG-931. The sequence goes on along the minus strand of CAVWBV010000035.1, from coordinate 65,091 downwards.
TTTGACGAACGGAATGTGCCGCCGGGTGAGCTCGACTTCCAGCGGTCCGGAATGATGCGAGGCGCGGAACAGGACGGCTTGGGTTTTGAGCGCGATCCCCTGTTCGCGGGCCTCCAAAACTTTCTCGACGATGTAGTGCGCTTGATCGGCTTCGTCGCGCACGCTGGTCAGTTGCGGTTTCTCCACCGATTTTCGTTCCGACCACAAGTTCTTGGTGAACCTTTCCTCCGCAAGCCCGATGACGGCGTTGGCGGCGGCGAGGATCGGCTGAGTCGAGCGGTAATTCCGCTCCAGCGTCACCACCTCCGCCCGCGGTGTAAAGTGCTTCGGAAAATCGAGGATATTGCGCACGGTCGCGGCGCGGAACGAGTAGATCGATTGCGCGTCGTCGCCGACCACCGTCAGGCCGGTACCGTCGGGGCGCAGCGCCAGCAGCACTCTTGCCTGCAGCGCGTTGGTGTCCTGATATTCGTCGACCAGCACGTGGTCGAAGCGGCCGGCGATCTCGGCCGCTATCGCACGCTCCTCCATCATGTGCGCCCAGTAGAGCAGCAAATCGTCATAATCGAGCACGCGCTGATGTTGTTTGACCTCGACATATTGTGCGAACAGCGTCCGCAATTGCTCGGACCACATGGCGCACCACGGGAAGGATCGGCCCAGCACCTGGTCGAGCTTTTGCTCGCTGTTCACGACGCGTGAATAGATCGCGAGGCATGTGCTTTTCGCCGGAAAGCGCTTCTCCATTTTGGAAAGGCCGAGGTCGTAGCGCACGAGATTGATGAGATCGGCCGAATCCTCGCGATCGTGGATGGTGAAGGCCGCGGCGAGGCCGATGGTTTCGGCATATTCGCGCAAAAGCCTCGCCCCTATGGCGTGGAAGGTGCCGGCCCAAGAGAGCGGCTCGCAAACGGCTAATCCCCTGCCCCGGCTGAATTCGGATAGCAGCAAATCGACCCGCCGCGTCATCTCCGCCGCGGCGCGGCGCGAGAAGGTGAGAAGCATGATGCGGCGCGGATCAGCGCCTTGTTCGATCAGCCAGGCCACGCGATGGGCGAGCGTTGCCGTCTTGCCGGACCCTGCGCCGGCAATAATCAGGAGCGGCCCGGAATTGGCCGCCGGCAGCCCGCCGTATTCGACGGCGCGCCGCTGCTGCGGATTGAGCTTGTCCAGATTTGCCAAGGGCCAAGGCTTCGAATCATAGAACGACCGAAACCCGACTGAATCACGATTTGCGCTTGATCTGCAACGACCGGCCGCACCTGCAAAAATGCGGCGCAAATTGCCGCTTTTCAGCCCGCGCTAGTGCTCCGGCAGCGGAATGAATTCGGTCTCGTCGCCGGGAATTAGCGCGAAGCGGCCGCTTTTCCACTCCTCTTTCGCCTCTTCGATCCGCTCCCTGCGGGACGAAACGAAATTCCACCACAGATAGCGGGGGCCTTCGAGCGCCGCGCCGCCGAGGAACATTAGGCGCGCCTCGCGGATCGCCGTCACGGTGATGCGATCGCCGGGGCGAAAGATCAGGAGCCGCGGCCCCTCGAATTTGTCACCGGCGATTTCGACCTCGCCTTCGGTGACGTAGATCGCGCGCTCTTCGTGATCGGCATCGAGCGGTGCGCTTGCGCCCGGTTCGAGCAGAACTTCGGCATAGAACCAGTCCGACACCATGCCGACCGGGGACTTCTGGCCGAAGGCCGAACCGGCGATAACGCGTGCGCGAATGCCTTGATCGTCGATACCGGGAAGAACGGCAGCGTCAAAATGCTCGAATAACGGCGCCATTTCTTCGTGTTGTTGCGGCAACGCAATCCAGCTCTGAATGCCGTACATCCCCCCGCCGGTGGTGCGTACCTCCGCCGGCGTTCGCTCGGAATGCGAGATACCTCGCCCTGCCGTCATCAAATTCATGGCGCCGGGCTTAATCTCGAGTGCATTGCCTTCGCTGTCGCGATGCATGATACATCCGTCGAACAGATAGGTGACGGTCGCCAGCCCAATGTGCGGATGCGGACGCACGTCCATTCCCCGGCCCGCTACCAACTGCACCGGTCCCATTTGATCGAAGAAGATGAAAGGCCCCACCATCTGGCGCTGGCTATGCGGCAGCGCCCGGCGCACCGAAAAGCCGTCGCCAAGATCGCGGACGCGTGGCACCACAATCAGCGCAAGCGCGTCGCAAGAGCGCTTGTCGCCGAGCACAGGATCCTTATCCGGCATCCAGCTCATGGTTTGCTCTCCTAGTACCTTGCGTCGCGCTACCTTAGCGTGAACCGCCCCATCCGTCCGCCCTGCTGCTCAATTCGCGCATATCAATGTATGATAGGGGCAGGCAAACCGCCATTGCGGCCGCGATCTAGGTGTCTGAATTGTCCATCTCACCGCCTTCGCTGACGGGCGTCGCGCTTCTTCTGGGCTTGAGCTTGTTTTTAGGCCTCGCCTTCGAGGATTTTTTTGCCATTGACGAGCCGAAACGTCCGGGCGGCATCCGGACTTTCCCGATGCTCGCCTTTGCCGGAGCGATTCTCTACGTCTTCGATCCTACCCATCTCATTCCATTTACCGGCGGCCTGATCATCCTCGGCGCCTGGCTGACGGTTTTCTATTACCGGCATCTCCAGGAAAAGGATGACGGCGGAGAGACGAACGCCGGGCTGGTCGTGCCCGTCCTCAACATTCACGCTTATCTTCTCGGCGCCATCGCGCTCGCGCTGCCGCCATGGATTGCGGTGACGTTCACCGTCGCCGCAGTTCTTTTGCTCACCGGACGAGAGAAACTGCACGCCTTGGCGCGGCGTACCGAACCCAAGGAGATTGTGACCGCCGGCCAGTTCCTGATCCTGACCGGCATCGTTCTGCCGCTCCTGCCCAACACGCCGGTTACGACATTGACAAACATCACGCCGCGCCAGGCGTGGCTGGCGCTGGTCGTCGTTGCCGCACTGTCCTATGCGAGCTATCTGGCGCAACGCTACTGGGCCGCCGCAGCGCGCGGCTTGTGGATGGAAGCGCTGGGTGGCCTTTACTCCTCGACCGCGACAACAGTCGTGCTGGCGCGCGAAGCCAAAACCGGGGCAGTCACCCGCCGCCATGCGCAAGCCGGCATCACGCTCGCGACGGCGATTATGTATTTGCGCATCCTGGTCGTGATCGCCTTTTTCAATTTTGATCTCGCCCGAACGCTGGCACCCTGGCTGTGCTGCCTTTCCGTGGCCGGGCTGGTGATTTGCGCGCTGCAATATCGGGTCGGCGAAACATCCGCCGCGAACAAACAAGCCGAGCCCTCGACCAGGCAGCGAGTTGCGGCAAATCCACTTGAACTTGTTCCGGCGGCGATCTTCGCAGTTCTCTTTATCGCGGTCTCGCTCGTTTCCAACTGGGCCAAGACCAAGTTCGGAACGTCCGGTATCTACACGCTCGCTGCCATTGTCGGCGTTACCGACATCGATCCTTTCGTGCTCAACCTGGCACAAGGCGGCACCACGGGCATGACTAACTCCGCACTCGCGGCCGCAATTCTTATCGCGGCTTCCTCAAATAACGTTCTGAAGGCGATTTATGCCGCGTTTTTTGCGGGCGGGCGTGCGACCGCAGCGAGCGCCATCGTTCTGGTTTTGCTCGCTGCCGCCGGCGTGGCTTTCGCCTTCTTCCTTGCCGGCCTCTAGGAGCAAAAGCTTGAGGCTCTGTGTGCGTGCACGATATGCACCAAGCAAAAGCGTCACTGGATGACTTGATCGCTCTCCGATGGGGCCGGCTCCAATGCGCACTTCTTTTCGGCCGCGGTCCGGCGCAAGACCTTTTCTTCGCCGACGGCCTTTTCGTAATTTGCGCGGTAAGACATCCCTCCGATTAAGGTGCCGCCTCCCCCTTCGCTCGCCTTGTCGATGAGGTTGCGCAAATCGGTTTCGTGCGTTTGCAGCTGCTTCAGCCGGTCGACGAGCTGCTTACAATGATAGGCGGAATAGTGACCGGGATCGACCAGATAAGTATCGACGCTGGTCGAGCATGCGCCGGTCGAAGCGGCCAAACACCCTGCCAAAAATATGCGCCGCGCACCGGCTACCATGACAACATCCAAGACCGCTACGATTTGTGGGCGGTGCCGCTGCCCGAGCGCTCGCTTGGTCGCAGCCCTCTGCGCCGCAAATAAGGCGAGGGTTATTTAGCTGCTTTCGTTCCCGGTGGGAACGCCGTTAGCTCGGTCATTGCCGAAATCCCGAGAATTGCGACTAATATGGTTTAGCCATGCGACAACCCGATTTTGACAATGAGGCATCGCCGATGAAGACGCACTTCGAGTTTGAACGGGCAAACCTGGAGCTCAAAGGATCGGTCGCCGTTCTCAGCATGAACGATCCGCAAGTGCTCAACGCGGTATCGGTAGAGATGCTGCAAGGCCTGACCGAAGCGCTCGATACACTCGCCGAGCCATCGACGCGGCCCCGATGCCTGGTGCTGACCGGAACGGGCCGCGCTTTCTCGACGGGCGCCAACTTGCAGGGACGTGGCGGCAAGAACTTCTCGCCGCGAAGTGCCGGGCGAACACTGGAGACAGTGTTTCATCCCTTCCTTCGCCGGTTACGCGACGTGCCCTACCCGATCGTCACGGCGGTCAACGGACCGGCCGCCGGAGCGGGCATGAGCGTAGCCCTCATGGGCGATCTCATCCTGTGCGCACGCTCGGCTTACTTCCTGCAAGCGTTCAGGCGGATCGGCCTGGTGCCGGATTGCGGCTCGACCTGGCTGCTGCCGCGCTTGATCGGGCGCGCACGGGCGATCGAACTGTCGCTTCTCGGCGAGCGCCTGCCGGCCGAAATGGCGCTGGCATGGGGACTGGTCAACCGCGTGTTCGATGACGAACAGCTCATGCCCGAAGCGTTGCGCATAGCCGGTGAACTGGCGGACGGCCCCACCACGGCGCTCGGTTTCATTCGCCGTCTCTATTGGGAGAGCCCCGAGAACTCTTACGAGCAGCAGCTCGACCTTGAGTGCCGCATGCAGCGGCTCGCCGGCGCCACCACGGACTTTCAGGAAGGCGTCGACGCTTTCCTTGAAAAGCGGCCCTGCAAAATTCTCCGGGGCCTGAGAGCGATTTTACGGTCCCCGATCCCCTCAGAAATCAGGGGATTTTGCTCAACAACAGGCTCAGCTGATAGTTGAACTCGTTGACCGCGTTCGACCCGGCAGCTTTTGCCGGCGCGACCGTGTATGCGCCACCGTAGAGCACTTCATCCACCGCAGCCGTGATGATTAGGCCAAAGAAAAGTGCAATCAGAAATTGCCGCATCGGCCGATGCGATACGCGCGATATCTCACCAAAAGATTAAACGGCTGGACCTGCGCCAAAATCATTGGCCCGTCCGCCCCGTCATTGCGGCGGCTTTTTGTCTTCGGAACCCGGCTTCGGTTTCGGATGCGGGTTCGTGGCAATCTTTGGCGGAGGCGGGTTACCCGCCGTGCCTTCGGGCGGTTTTTCGCGCAGCTTCTGCGTTTCCACCTTGTCGGCCGACGGCAGCTTGGCTTCCTCACGATGCGGCTTGGCGTTTGGCAACGCCGCATCATTTGTAGTCGCTTTCGGTTCCGGGTTCTGTTTCAGAGTCTCCTTGGCTTTCGGCGTGTCGTCCCGCCCCTTTGGCTTGTCGCCGATGTCGGCCGGGCGCAGCGCGTTGTCCGGCTGCTGCAGACCTTCTTCGCGAGGTCTTACTTCGCGTTCGCCAGGTTTTACTTCGCGCGCTGCGATCACGCCTTTCCCAGCGAACTCCCCGGGTTTGGACGTGGCGGCGATCGCGGGGCGGCCGTGGTTTTCAGACGCGAGCAGCTCTTTGTTGGCGCCGGCTGTCCGCTCGTGCTGAATTTGTAGAGGAATTGCGGCGACATGCTGCTCCCGGGCCACCGCCTCCTCTTCTGGTGTCGGCCGCACAGCTACGCCACGCGGGCCACCGTTGAAGCTGACCCGCGTCGCGTTGTTGATGGCGATTTTTTCCTCGTAGACGTTCGTGACGCGAACGGTGCCGAAATTATTGACCGTCCGGTTGTAGGCGAACACGCCGTTGGTCCAACGGCCGCCCAGGTAACCCACGCCATCGTAGCCGAAGCCGTAATTAACTCCGCCGTAAAAGCCGATATGCGGCCCCCAATAGCCGGCGTTCCAAACATAAATGCCGTCGTGAAAGGCCCAATAACCGGGTGTCCACAATAGTCCGACGGACGGCGGCTCGACCCAGGTTCCGGGAACCCAGAAATAACCAAGCGGCCCGCCACCCCAATATCCCGGCGTCCAGATGTAACCTGGCTCGGGCATTGGCGGCTGATCGTAGATCGGCAATTCAGGCGGTGGACTGGCGTTGCCGGTGCAGATCACCTGCGCGTTGGAACTTACGAGTGGAAATCCAATGAGTGCCACGGATACCAACGCAACCCAAGTAAAACGCAACAGATTCATGCCGCCATCTCCTGTACGCGCCGCTCGATGAATTGGCGGCTACAGTCGCGGCGGATTACTGCGAGATTGAGGCGTGCGGGAAGCCGAATCGCGGCGCGGAACTTACTCGCCCCAAACTTCGCGCGCGATTTCGACGACGAGTGCGAGCTTTGCGAATTCCTGGTCTTCCGTCAGCAGATTACCGAGCGAAGTCGACGCAAATCCGCATTGCGGCGACAGCGCAAGCTGATCAAGATCGACATATTTCGCAGCGGCATCGATGCGCCGTTTGATGTCGTCCTTGTTCTCGAGCGCTCCCTTCTTGCTGGTCAGAAGCCCGAGCACGACCATTTTGTCTTTCGGCACGAAGCGCAACGGCTCAAATGTGCCGGAGCGTTCGTCGTCGTACTCCAGAAAGAATCCATCGACGTTGAGCTCGTTAAATACCGCCTCGGCTACCGGGTCGTAACCACCGGCGGCGACCCACGCGGAACGATGATTGCCGCGGCAGGTATGGACGCAAAGCGTCATTCCCGGCGGTCTCTGCGCGATCAACTCGTTCACCAGCCGAATATAGGTCTTGTACAACCGATCTTGCGCATGCGCGGATGGGTTAAGTTTCTTCTGAAAAGAGGGATCGCTCAAGGTGGCGAACATGGTGTCGTCAATCTGCAAATACGTGCAGCCGACGCGGCTCAATGCCGATAATTCGTCGGCATAGACCTTGACGAGATCCGCCCAGAACTCCTCCGGCTTTCCGTAAATGGTCTTGTCCTCAATGGCGCCAAGGCCGTGCAACATGCTGGGCGACGGAATCGAAAGCTTCGGCGTGACTTTGGTGGCGGATTGCAGAAACTTGAAGTCTTCGGCAAAAATCGGCTCGCGGAGGGCAAGCTTCCCGACAACCTTGGGCAGATCTATTTCGTTCTTAACCGAGCCCGTCTCGTTGTAGAACGGCCGCAGCTGCGTACCGGCCGACGCCACCCCGCCGATGCGACAAATGAAGTCCATATGCCACGACCGGCGGCGAAACTCCCCGTCAGTGATGGCCTTGAGACCGACCTCCTCTTGTCGTCTGACGGCGTGCCGGATGGCCTCGTCCTCAATGCCGCGCAATTGACCGGCGGAAATCTCGCCTTTGTCGAATTTGCTGCGAGCGTCGAGCAGATTTTTGGGACGCAGCAGGCTTCCGACTTGGTCCGCGCGAAATGGCGGCTTGGTGCGCTTCGACATTCAATGCTCCGGGTGTTCGATTTGCGCCAAACCGGCCGCAAAAAATTTGTGACGTGGTCGATCTTCCCTGGGAGTATTTTCAACGTCGCGTTTTGCTGTCTGTCCTGAGAGCTGAGGACATCAGCCGGCCGCGGTAGTGCCGGCGAGCGCCGATTTGTTCTCGCCCTCGTCCAAACCGGTGATGCGGATGCCTGATCCGGAGACTTTATATTTGCGGTTGAAGAATATGAGCAGCGAGGTCAGCGCCTCTGCCGCTGCGGAATTGCTAATCGGGCCCGCCTCGAGAGCGCGCAATCCCATCCGGCCGATGAGTTCGCAGGCGGCGCTCCTGGCGCCCGGGTCATCGCCGCACACCAGAACGTCGCATGCAACGTCCGCATCAAGCTGGCGAAGCTTGTGCGCCGCGACATTCTGAAACGCAGAGACCACCCGCACCTTGTCGCCCAGCATGCGCTGCATCTCGGCGACGGCCGAACCGCCCGAAGGAAGCTGGACGCTACTGACTTTTGGCGGCACCAAGGGCGCGGTTGCGTCGATCAATATCTTGCCCTCAAGGGCCGCGGCCATTTCCTGCACGATCGGTTTTTGGGCGGCGTACGGAACCGTCAGAATCACAATGCCGGCTGTCTTCGCCGCCTCCGCGTTACCCGAAAACCCGACCGCTTCGGCGCCAAGGAGTTCATTGAGTTCGGCGGTCACACGGGCGCCCTTTGCGGAATCGCGCGTACCGAGAGTCACGCGGTAGCCGGCATGAGCAAGACGCAGCGCTATGGCGCTTCCTTCAGCGCCCGTCCCGCCGACGACCGCAATACGTAGAGCTTGGTCTTCCATGATTTTAATTTCCTCGGCATCGACACCGCACCCGGCGCGCAAAGAGTACGGCAGCGCAATGAGTAAGATGCAAAAAAACAGCGTCCTTGCGCCGCCGGGCACATCCTTTAGCCTTGTCGGCCTCTTCGCGCTCCTAAGCCACCAGCCGGCGGCGACTAACAACGGGGTCATTAATGGAATTGCATCTGCGAGGAAAATCGGCCGCCATCACCGGCGCGAGCAAGGGTATCGGCCTTGCGATTGCGGAGGAACTGGCGCGCGAGGGTGTCGACCTGACGCTCGCCGCGCGCAATCGCGACGAATTGCAGCGCGCCGCCGACGATCTTAGGTCTCGCTTCCAGATAAGTGTGGAGACGGAGGCGGTTGACCTGTCGAAGCGCGATCAGCGCGACGCCTTCGCGCATCGCTGCGCGGCAGCGGACATCCTGGTCAATAACGCTGGCGCAATCCCCGGCGGTACGCTCGATCAGGTAACCGAAGACGCCTGGCGCGAGGCCTGGGACCTCAAGTTGTTCGGTTACATCGGCATCGCCCGCATTGTGTATCAGGCGATGTGCGCACGGCGCAGTGGCGTGATCATCAATGTGGTCGGCGTCGGCGGGCTGATGACCAACGCCGGTTATATTTGTGGCGCCCCGGCCAACGCAGCGTTGATAAATTTCACCCACGCTCTGGGCGGTGCGAGCGTGCGGTATGGCGTGCGCGTCTGCGGCGTCAATCCCGGCCCGGTCGACACCACGCGCGTGAGTTATCTGCGCAAGATCGAGGAAGAGAAAGTCGCACCGCAAGATCGCGAAGAGTGGCGTCGCCGCTTCTTCCGCAATATGGCGTATGGGCGGCCGGCGCGGACTGACGAAATCTCCGGAATGGTTGCTTTTCTCGCGTCGGATCGGGCGTCCTACATTTCCGGCGCCATGGTCACCATCGACGGTGGGATAGTGGCGCGCGGCGGCGCGCCGGGTGATCCGGTTGGCGATAACGCGTGATCCCGCCTCAAGCGGCGAAGGAGCGCCGCTGGGCGCCGAGTTCGGCCAAACGCTGCCTTTGGCCGCTCGGTTGAAGGACCATGCTTTCCGCCGCGAGTTTCTCGACGGGCGCAGAAGGGGCTGCGTCGCCCGTTTCCGAGCGGATGTAAGGCGACCGGACCTTGAGGATGCTGCCAAGGATGGCAAGCGTCGCCGGGGACGTCGGGGTGACGTCCGTAGTCGTGTTGAGCCCGAGCGTGAAGAGTTTGCTGATCAGCAAATCGCGCTCGATTGATTGGGGCAAGTCGAATTGCATGGCGAGGAACCTGTCGTTCTGCCGCACGACGCGGCCAGGGACGAATCCCACTTCCCTGATGAACACCCGGACAAAATCGCCGACCCGGGTGACGATTTCGGCGTCAGCATCGACGGCGATTGCGACGCCGGATAACGACATATCGCGAATGTAGCCGGTCGAAACATTGCCGGTCGCGCCGAATATGCCGATCGCCTCGTCGAGCGTAAAGCGCTCTTCTGATCGCAGCGCCGGCGCCTGCAGCGACATCATGCACACGAGAAAGAGAACGACCACGTTGATCACGCCCCAGATCACCATTACTGGGAGGAGCGACGATCGATCGATGATCTGTGTTTCCGGCATAGAATTGAGAACCAAACCGCCGACTGTCAGAAAGATCAGTCCCGCCGCAGTCCAGAAAATTCCCCGATCGTAGTTCGAGCGCCTGGCGGCGCGTCCTTTGGGCGTGACTTTGAATGCATGTCCGAAGGGTTTGATCAGGGTAAGAAGCACCGTCGGCAGGATCTTGAAACTCTGAAAGCTGCCGAGCACTTGTGAAGCGAACGGGAAATATTTGGTGGGCGCGAATATTTTCAGCCCGCCAATCAGCGCCAAAATCATCGGCACGATGTAGTCGAGCACGGAATCGGTGGTGACGTTGACCAGCGGTGTGAGGCCGGTCAACAGAAAGACGAGCGGCGCGACGACCGTCAGCATCGTGGTGCAGCTTTGCGACAGCCAATGCGACGGCAAGAACATGAGCCGATGAATGAAGCTGAGGCCAGGCCCGAACGGACCTTCCGGCAAAAACATGATTTGAGTGCCGCCGCGCGCCCAGCGCTGCCGTTGCACAAAGAACGCTTCGATATTTTCCGGCGCAAGGCCAAAAGCCAGGCGCTCGCACAAGTACCGCGTAATGTACCCTTTGCGGAGCAGAACCAGGGTCAGCAGCATGTCCTCGGTGATCGAACCGGTGGGCAGCGCGTCGCCGACGGTGCGCAGCGCCGTCCGCCGCGTGACTGAATTGGAGCCGCAGCAGAACGCCGCGTCCCAGCCGTCGCGGCTTGGCATGATCGCCTCAAAAAAGAACCGTTGATCATCCGGCAGCGTCTTTCGCAGCGCCAGATTGGTCTGCATCGGATCGCTGTTGTAAAAGGCGTGCGGCGTCTGAACGATGCCGACTTTCGGATCGGCGAAAAAGCCCATGGTCCGCATCAGGAAGTTTTGCTGCGGAATGAAATCAGCGTCGAAAATCGCCACGTACGGCGCGTCTGTCTTGGTGAGCGCGTGGTTGATATTCCCGGCCTTGGCGTGGGCGTTGTTGGGCCGGGTGAGATAACCGACGCCTTTGTCGCGGCAGAACTCTTTCAGCCATGGACGGCGGCCGTCGTCGAGCACCCAAACCTGGAAGTTCGGGTAGTCCACGCACAACGCGCCGGTAATTGTCTTTTCGAGCACGTCCATCGGCTCGTTGTAAGTCGGGATGTAGATATCGACGCTTGGCAATTCCGACAGCGGCATCGCGCGCAGCCGCGCTTCGTGAATGTCCGCTTCCGCCCGCCGGTCCGTGCTGCGCAGGAACATCAAATAAAGGATCATCGCGTCGATGGTCGCGAATATCTCTACGATGTAGCAGAACCAAACCCAGCTAATCTCGTACCAGCTGTCGTGCGCCGGCAGGACGGTGACGAACAGCCGCCAGCTTTGGTAGCGGGCGACGACAAGCCACACGACGCAAAACACCAGGATGCGCGCCCATGTGCGGTCGATCGGCAGCGTCGGCCCAAGCGCGTAGACAGCGCCCGCGACGAATATGGTCGGCGCCAGCAGCTGGAAAATCGTTACGGTGTCCGAATCCACGTCAGCCGCCCGGCGCGGCGCTCGCTGCGGTTTTTGCGTCCGCCGTGCCCGTCAACCAATCCCACCCGCCTCTCGCGAACTTTCCGAAATTGAAGAAGGGGCGCGGAAAGCGAACTTCGGCCAACCGTCCGATGCCGCAGAAATTTGCGCCGTCGTTTCGAGCGACGTCGGCGGGCAGCGATACTTCCACCGTGATGGTCGCCGGACCCGGACTCGGAATTTGCGCCGCGAACAGGCGATCGTCGGCGCGCGCCGCCGAACCGCGAATTTGCCGCACCTGGCCCTCCTGCCACTCGTTGCTGCCGACCAGGCGGACGGCGGCAACGTCGCCCGTTTTAATCTGCTCGAAATCGCGCTCAGGAAGATCAACGGCCACGAAGCGGTGCTCGCAATCGGCGAGGTCCAGGATGGTTTGACCTTCGGTCACGGCCGAGCCCGGGCTGGCAGTCGTCGACCACACTACATGGCCCGCCGGGAGCGCCGGCCGGTAGTTGTCGAGCTGTTCTATGCGCTCGCGCTCCGCCGCGATGTCGGCGGCGAGTTGCGTGGAACGCGCCGATTCTTGCAGCGCCTGGGTTTGCAACTCTTGCCGGCGAAGCATCAGATTCTCCCGCTGCTGCTGGGAGTACGGGACATCGCTGATACCGTTGCGCAAGAACACTCCGTTGCGCGCTGCGTCCAGCTCGACCTTGATCCGGTCGCCGCGCGCGGCCGCGACAGCGCAACGGGTTGAGGCTGCGCGCGCGGTGGCATGCGCTTCGGCGGAACGAATCTCCGAGGCCAATCCGGACTCGGTCAACGTGTCCATGCGCAGGCCGACATCGTCGCGGCGTTTTAGCTCCTCGAGGCATCCCGCCCGTTCGGCTTCAGCCTCCAGGCCCTCATGAGAGATCTGATTAACGATGGCGAGCCGATAAGTTTCGGTGCGCTTGGCGAGGTCGGCGTCCAGCGAGGCGATTTCCTTCAAGTGCTGTTCGGCGAGCTCGCCGGTCTTCTTCGCCATCGCGTATTGCAATTGAAGATCGAAAAGATGGCGCCGGTCCGGCGATAAAGCTTCGATGAGGTTCACCGATCTCGCGTTGTCGATGAAATCGCCCTGCCGAGGCAGCGCATTAGTGAGCTTACCTGCAAATGGCGCCGTAACCCGCACAAGTTCCGAATTAACGAATGCCGAAGCTGCGACGCGATGTGTGACGTAGGGCAGAAAAGCCCAGCCGGCGGTTCCGATAAGCAGCACAGCAAGCGCCAACCGGGCGAATCGCTTGCGGATGAGCCTTTCTGCGAACACCACCAACGCCCTGTGCAACCACGCGCCCCGACAGCGCAGGAGTAACGAGGTTTGGTGAGTCTCTGATTAAAGTTGTTGGTTAACGATCCGCAACCATCAAGAAAAACAGCATTTTTGGGCCCCTATCGGAGCTTGCCGAACCTTAACCGAGGGCTAAAGCGGTCGTTTAGGAAGCCAGGGACCGCTCGGCATGCAGGTTGCTCAAGAGCGCGACGAGTTCATTGGTGCGGGAAATACCGAGCTTTTGGTAGGCCCGCTGCCGGTAGGTGATAACGCTCGTCCGCCTGATATCGAGCTCCAGCGACGTCCCCTCGATCGTCTTACCGGCTACGGCACGGGCGCACACCTCGCATTCGCGCGTGCTGAGCTCGGGCGACCGCAACTTGAGGAGCCGCTCGATGCCCTCGATGTTCAGATGCCGCGGAAAGCTCGCTTGCTGATCGATCAGCATCTCGTGCTTTTGCGCGGTCGCCAGCAAGAGCTTGGCGAGCGCGGCGAAGTGATTCATCTCCAGCGCCGAAAATGACGCCTTGCGCGGACCACGAAATATGCTGAGCTGATAGAGATCGCGGCCGATCCACGAAAACAGGCTTACGCGTTCCTGTACATGCGTCAGCTCGAAGCAACGCCGGTACTGCGGATCCTCAATGTCATCGATCGCCATCTTTGTCAGCGTCGGCGCGGAAAGCCGCGTGCTGGCGACCTTCACCGAAGGATCGACGGTGTAACATCGCCCGACGAAGCGTTCGCAATTTTCCTTGGCCGCGGCCTTGTCGCGCTTGCTCGCCGTCGCGACGCATTTTAACGGACTTCCCGAGCGGAAACGAAACAGCGCCCAATGCTCGGCATTGAGCGCCCTTTCGAGCATGGCGAAGCAGACGTCGCCGTACGATTGCGTTCCGACCGAATTGACCACGTCGCAGGCGTCCCGCGTACCAAGATTCAGCCGCTCGTCGGAACACGCCGGAGAAACGACGATCATGACCGCTTTCCTCCCACTGCCACACGGCCAGTTTGCTGGCTTCCAGGCTGTGAATGTACGACTAAGAGACCGATAGCATATTCCTGCTGCCGGCACTTATGGCAGAAAGCCGACGAACAGGCAGACGATGGCCCAAAACAGCATGTATTCGATACCCGGGTGCTGCCACCGCCACATCAGGCCGTGGTTGCGGCCAATGGCGTAAGCCGCGCCCAGAAGCACGGTCGCGGCGACGACCGAAGCGAAGCGCGGATAGAGCCCCGAAATCAAACCGAACGCTGCAACCAGCTCCATCGCCGTCGTCAGCAGAACAAACGGACGCGGCGGCCGGAAGCCGACCTTGTCGAACAGGATCGAGGCGCGGTCGATATTGCGCAATTTCGCAAATGTGTGGGGCAGAAAGAACGCGCCGCAAACGATGCGTACCGCGGTCCTTGCATCGAGCACGAAGTCGAAAGGAAGCGCCGCCATCGCTCAATGCGTGTTCAACGCCGCAGCGCGAAAGCTGTCGTCGAGGACGGCTTTCGCGGTTGCCGCGAGCTGCGCGTCGGCCAAGCCCGCTTTCTGCATCAGCTCGATAGATTTTGCGAACGCCGCATCGGGGATTGAGAGGTCCGTGGAAAAGACCCGCTTCTCCCGCATGTAATCGAGAGCTTGCCGGCCGTATTTGCCCTCGGCTTGCGTCAACTCCTTGGTCAAGGCGAGAAGCGTCTCATCGTTGGCGGGGTCGTAGACCCAGCGCGTTCCCTCGATCACGGCGCTAAGGAAAGCAACGATCTGGTTACGCCGGCGCTCGGCTGCCGCGCGATCGACAATTAGCCCGGTGAAGACGATCTCAGAAATGTAATCGGTCACTTCACCGAGGTTGCTATAGCCGGCATCCTCGCCGACAAAGTTGAGCGGGATTAGCTGCACTGCGGCGTCGATCGTGCCTTCCTGCAGCGCTTTCCAGCGCGCCGGGTGAACGCCGACAACGGCAAACTCATAGTCGCCTGGATAATTGAGGCCGTGCTGCCGTAACACCTCCATGGTGTAAAGCGCGGTGCCTTCGGTGAGCGAGGAAGTACCGAGCCGCGCGCCGCGCAAATCTTCAATCCGGCGAATACGCGGATTGGCAATCAGCGACAACGGCAACCGGTTCACGTTGCCGGCGATGATCCGCAGATTGCCGCCGCCGGCGCAATCCCGGATCGCGCCCTCGGGCGGCGTGATGGCAAGGTCGAGTTCGCCGTTCTTTACCGCGGCAGTCACCTTGTCGACGGCGCCGAGACGCTTGATGTCGACAGCGAGATTGCGCCGCGCAAACATGCCTTGACGGTCGGCGACAATCACTGGGAGCCAGTTGAAGCCGACGGCGCCGCCTCCGACGCGCAACGTCGCGGTATTCGGCGCCGGATTCGGCGGCCGCACTCACAGCTCCCTCCTGAATTTATTTTCGTCTCGTTTGGGCATCGCCATCCTTGCGTGCGGCTTTCACCAAGTCTGTCCTAAATGCTTAGGACGGTCCACCGAGGACGGATTGTCCTGAGTTCTGACGACATACCGCCTTCCCGCGCCACGCTATACGGCATCGGCGAAAAACCCATCGGGGAGGTTTCGATGCGACGACGCGAATTGCTGAAATATGCCGGCGCGGCGGCGCTGGCCGCTCCATTTATCCGCGCTGCCCACGCCGATACCGGGACGGTGAAAATCGGCGTCGTGGGCGCGAAAACCGGTCCGCTTGCGCCCGGCGCGGCCGCGACTTTTTTCCCGCCTTGGCAACTGTGGGCTCACCAAGTGAACCAGGCGGGCGGTCTCAAGCTCAAGAGCGGTCCGCGCAAGGTCGAGTTGATCGAGTACGACGACCACACCCAGCCGCCCGAAGCGATCAAGGCGATCGAGCGGCTTGCGAGCGTCGACAAGGCGGACTGGATCGTTGGCTTGTACAGCACCGGTTTCAACATCGCCGCGGTGCCGACATTCGCCAAGCTCGGCTATCCGCAGCTCGCCGTCGCTTGTGTCACTGACCTGGGCGCACAACTGGTCAAGAAAAATCCCCGTCTGTTCTTCGCCAACGGAACGACCACGCAGTACAGCTCCGCCGTTGTCGATGTTCTCAAGAAGCTGCGATCCAGCGGCCAGATGGGCAACAAGATCGCGATGGTCAACGTCGCCGACGAGTACGGCATTGAATCCGCCAACATCAGCCGGAAACTCTTTCCCGCCGCCGGCTTCGAATTGGTCTATGACAAATCTTACCCGCTCGGCACCCAGGATTACGCGCCGGTCATCAAAGCCGCGAAGGCCGCCAATCCGGATGCTTTCATCGC
This sequence comes from uncultured Alphaproteobacteria bacterium, assembly GCA_963753355.1. GTDB lineage: Bacteria > Pseudomonadota > Alphaproteobacteria > Rhizobiales > Xanthobacteraceae > BOG-931. Next base: position 48,904 of record CAVWBV010000035.1, on the reverse strand, counting down.
TTACTCCTATCCGCCCGACACTTTCGGATTGACCGACCAGGCCAAGATCGAAAACCTCAACGTCAAGGCGTACTACAACGGCATCGGCTGCGCGTTTGCCGGTTTCGCCGGGAAATACGGCGCCTCGGCGGAGAATGTGATCGGCTTCGGCGGCGTCCCGGACAACGCAAAGACGCGCGCCTTCTTAAAGCTCCACAAAGAAGTCACCGGCGTCGATTCCGATTACAACGCTTGCTTCTACCTGTACGCCAACGGCGAGGTGCTCACCCAGGCCTTCGAAGGCGCCGGCTCGGTGGATCGAGACGCCGTCACCGAGTATCTAAAAAGCCACACGTTCAAGACCGTGATCGGCGACATCGACCTGCGCACCCAGTTGCAGAACATCGCCTACACGGTCGGCCAGTGGCAGAACGGCTTCTTCCGTTCGGTTTCCGCCGTCGGCGTTGCCGATTCCGAACTCGTCCCCGTGCAGGTGAAGGCCGGCTGGGCCTAACAAATCCCGCCGGCTTAAAATCGGACCATCGGTGCACGCTGAGGACCCCCGGCTGGCGACGGCCGGGGGTCTTAGGTTTGCGGCGTTAGATTTCACCCGCAGCGAGCATCTTGCCGGCCGTGCCCGCACCGGCAATAAGGCCGCATGCGAAGTGGCGCGAAGACCAACGAGTTACAGCTCATTGCGGTCGCGGGAATCCCCCTCATCGAACCGGGTACCGATCTCGTTTCCCTGATTTGCGACCTCACCGAAAATCAAGGGCCCTCCTTGCGCGACGGGGATGTTGTGGTCGTCGCGCAGAAAATCGTCTCGAAGGCTGAGGAACGATATGTCGATCTCGCCACAGTCGAACCGAGCGAACGCGCGCTGGCGCTGTCGAAGGAAGTGCAAAAAGACCCGCGGCTCGTCGAGGTGATTCTCCGAGAGTCGCGACGGGTGCTGCGGCACAAACCCAACGTACTCATTGTCGAGCACCGGCTGGGCTTTGTGCTGGCCAACGCCGGCGTCGATCAATCGAATGTCGACCCGCAGTGCGGAACGAAGCCAGTGCTGCTGCTGCCGGAAGACCCCGATCGCTCGGCGCGGCTGTTGCGCGAAGGGCTCCAGGCTCGGCTCGGCAAAAATATCGCCACCATCATCAATGACAGTTTAGGCCGCGCCTGGCGGCTTGGGACGGTCGGCGTCGCGCTCGGCGCCGCCGGCCTTCCGGCGCTCCGCGATCTTCGCGGCCAACCGGACCTCTACGAGCGCCCCTTGCAGGTAACCGAAACAGGCTTCGCCGATGAAATCGCCGCGGCGGCGTCGCTGCTGATGGGACAAGCCGACGAGGCTACGCCGATCGTTGTGGTGCGCGGACTCAAATGGTCCGCGAAGGCCTCCACGGCTGCGCAATTGCTGCGTGATCCGAAGGACGATTTGTTTCGATGACGCAAGCGAGCATTGACAAAGATCGCGTTCTTGCGCTTTCCGGCGGTGTCGGCGGCGCCAAGCTCGCGCTTGGCCTGCGCAACGTCGTCCCGCCGGGAAAACTGACGATTGTCGCCAACACCGGAGACGATTTCGAGCATCTTGGCCTGCACGTCTCTCCGGACATCGACACTTTGCTTTACACGCTCGCCGGTCTCGATAATCCCGCAACCGGATGGGGACGGCGCGACGAGACCTGGACCTTCATGGCGGCTTTGGCCGGGCTGGGCGGAGAAACCTGGTTTCGTTTGGGCGATGCCGATCTCGCCATTCATGTCGAGCGAACGCGGCGGCTGCGCGCCGGCGAGCCGCTGTCCCACATTATCGGCGACTTTGCCGAACGCCTTGGCGTTGGTGCGGCCATTGTGCCGATGAGCGACGATCCGGTCCGCACGCGCGTTCGCACCGCTACAGGCTGGCTCGACTTCCAGCGATATTTTGTCGAGCAACAATGCCGGCCGGAGGTAACGGAATTTTCTTACGATGGCGCAGCGACCGCGAAGCCGCATCCCGATTTTGTCGGAGCCATCACCCATCCCGAACTGCGGGCCGTGGTGATTTGTCCGTCAAACCCGTTCATCAGCATCGAGCCCATTCTGGCGGTCCCGGGCGTGCGCGAGGCATTGCGGGCGTGCGCCGCGCCGGTCGTGGCCGTCGCCCCAATCGTCGGCGGCAATTCAGTCAAGGGCCCGACCGCGAAAATGATGCGGGAGCTCGGGCTCAACGTCAGCGCCGAGATTGTGGCGGAGCGTTATGCCGACTTTCTCGACGGCTATGTCGTCGATGATTGCGACGCGGCGCTCATCGCGGAGCTCCCCGTCCCTGCTATCGCCACCACGGCGGTGATGGTTTCGCTTGCGGATCGTGAGCGCTTGGCGACAATGACGCTTAACTTGGCCGATGAGATCTCCCGGCGTCGTTCGCAAGCCGCCGTCATAAAGACATAGGACAGACGCCATGACTGCGCGGCGGCAGAAAAGTATGTTGCGCATTTCCCGCATTCCAATGGAAACGCTCGATGGCGAATGATCGGCGCATGTCGCGTCCCGATATCTGGGCCGTCATTCCGGTGAAAGACGCCTCGCTCGCAAAACAGCGGCTGGCGGACGCGCTGTCGGCGCCGCTGCGGAAAGATTTGGCGCTTGCCATGTTCCAGGACGTACTGGACGCCGTGACCGCCGCGCCTGAATTGCACGGCATCGCAGTTGTGACCGCCGATCCGACTGTCGCCGCAATCGCGCGCCGCGCTGGCGCGGAAACTTGGCCTGAAGGCGCGCATGATGGTCATACTGGTGCCGTCACCGCCGCGGCGCGACGGCTGGCAGCGAACACATGCGCCTTGTTGACCATACCGGGGGATGTACCGCTGGTCTCGGGTCTCGACATCAGCCGCGTCCTGGCGGCACACCCCGAAGGCCGCGCCCTCACCATTGTTCCGGCGTGGGACGAGCTCGGATCGAACACGATCGTCTGTTCACCGGCCGATGCGGTCCCGCTGCGGTTTGGTCCCGACAGTTATTTCCCTCACCTTGCCGCGGCGCGCGCGGTTGGACTGACGCCGACCATTGTCCGCAACGAAGCCATTGCGCTCGATATCGACGAGCCCTCCGATCTCATTAGATTCATGAACAAGCGCTCGGCGACGCGGAGCTGGAAGCTGCTCGACGAACGCCGCGCGGAATGGGACCACGAAGCCTCCATGGCGCTAGCTTCACAATGAACAGCTTTCATCGCGCCTTAGCCCGTGGCAGGGACGGCGGCCGTCTGTCGGACGCCGAAGTGTTTGCCCTTGCGGACGATGAAGTCGGCCTTCCCACGCTGATGGAAGTCGCAGCCGCATTGCGCGACCGAGACCATGGCGGCGTGGTTTCGTACTCGCGAAAAGTTTTCATTCCGCTGACCCAGTTGTGCCGCGACAGTTGCCATTATTGCACCTTTGCCCATCCGCCGCGGCATGGCACGCGTGCCTACTTGACCACGGAGGAAGTGCTCGCCATTGCGCGCGCCGGCGCGGCGGCCGGATGCCGCGAGGCACTGTTCACATTGGGCGACAAACCCGAACAGCGCTATCGCGTCGCGCGCGACGAACTGCGCGAAGTCGGGCACGACACGACCGTCTCTTATCTCGCTGCGATGGCGGCGCTGGTGTTGCAGGAAACCGGCCTCCTCCCACACCTGAATGCCGGCGTTATGAGTGCCGAGGAACTCGCGGCGCTTCGCCGCGTGTCGGTGTCACAAGGTTTGATGCTCGAGAGCTCGGCGGAACGCCTGTGCGCGCGCGGCGGCCCGCACTTTGGCTCTCCAGACAAAAATCCCGCCGCGCGCCTCCAGGTCATTCGCGCTGCCGGCGAAGCGGCCATTCCCCTTACATCCGGAATCCTTATCGGCATCGGCGAAACGCGGCACGAACGCCTCGCCGCATTGCTCGAGTTGCGGGGGTTGCACGAGCAGTACGGTCATCTGCAAGAGATCATTATTCAGAATTTTCGCGCCAAGCCCGGCACCAGAATGGCCAACCATTCCGAGCCCGGTCTCAACGACCATTTGTGGACCATCGCGGCGGCACGGCTGGTTTTTGGCGCCGGGATGAACATTCAGGCGCCGCCCAACTTGTCGCCCGGCGCGCTGCAACAAATCGTTGCCGCCGGAATCAACGATTGGGGCGGCATTTCTCCGGTCACGCCCGACCACGTCAATCCGGAGCGGCCGTGGCCGCAAATCGAAACGCTGCGCCGAGAGACGGCCAGAGCCGGCAAGGTGCTCGTCGAGCGGCTCGCGATTTATCCGGCTTATGTTCGCCGGCCTGAAACTTGGCTTGATCGCTCGCTACGCACTGCGGTGATGCGCGGGGCCGACGGCGAAGGATTTGCGCGCGTCGACCGCTGGAGCCCGGGAGCGCTGGGCAAAACGCCCGAAGAGCCGCGTACTGTTCTGATGCCGACCACGATCGACGGCGTCATCGCCGCCGCGCTCGCGGGCAAACCGCTCTCCGAAGACGCCATCGTTGCGTTATTTGGAAGCCGCGGCGAGGACTTTCACACTGTCTGCCAGGCGGCCGACTCTTTGCGCGCGCAGGCACGTGGCGACGATATTAGTTACGTCGTCACCCGCAACATCAACTACACCAACATCTGCCACTTCGGCTGCAAGTTCTGCGCCTTCTCCAAGGGCAAACTCAGCGACAACCTGCGGGGCCGGCCCTACAACCTGGGCCTCGAGGAAATCCAGCGCCGCGCCGTCGAAGCCTGGGACCGCGGCGCGGTGGAGCTCTGCCTGCAAGGCGGCATTCACCCGTCTTATGACGGGTCGACGTACCTTTCGATTTGCCGCGCCATCAAGAACGTCTGCCCGGATATTCACATCCACGCCTTCTCGCCGCTCGAAGTCTGGCAGGGCGCAGCGACGCTTGGTCTTTCGGTGCGCGAGTTTCTGATCCGGCTGAAGGACGCCGGTCTCGGCACGCTGCCCGGCACTGCCGCCGAGATTTTGGACGACGAAGTCCGTGCCATCATCTGTCCCGACAAGATCAGCACGGAGCAATGGCTGCACGTGATCGAGACCGCGCACCTTTTAGGGCTGCGAACGACCGCCACCATCATGTTCGGCCATGTCGATCGATACCAGCATTGGGCGCGGCATCTGTTGCGGGTCCGCGAGCTACAAACCCGGACCGGCGGCTTCACCGAATTCGTCCCATTGCCGTTCGTCCCGATGGAGACGCCGATCCACTTGCGCGGCGGCTGCCGCCTCGGGCCGACCTTCCGCGAAGCCGTGCTCATGCACGCCGTCGCGCGGCTGGCGCTTCATCCGGTTCTGAAAAATATTCAGACGTCGTGGGTAAAGATGGGGCCCGAGGGCATCGCCGCCTGTTTGACCGCCGGCGCCAACGATCTTGGCGGCACCTTGATGAACGAGAGCATCACGCGCGCCGCTGGCGCGGTTCACGGCGAGGAAATGCCTCCCGAAGCGATGGAGGAAACGATCACCTCGCTGGGACGGCGGCCGCGTCAACGTACGACGCTCTACGGCGACGCGCCGGCGGATCGCGTCAGTGCATCGTTTGCCGCGGCACCGTTGCGGCTCATCGCGCCACACCGTGAATCTCATTTGCAAGCGGCAGCCGAGAGCTAAACCGCGCTGCACCATTTAACCGGCTAGGGAGGAAAGAAAATGGAGTTTGGTATTACTCTGCCGACAAAGGCAGATTCCTGGAAAGTGGTCGAGCGCGCCGAAAAGCTTGGCTTCAACTATGCGTGGTTCTACGACACGCATTTGCTCAGCGCCGACGTCCTGGTGGCGATGGGCGCCGCCGCCATGAAGACATCGAAAATCAAATTATGCGCCGGAGTCTTCATTCCATCGAACCGGATCGCCCCGGTCGCGGCCAATGCGCTTGCGACGTTAAACGCGCTCGCGCCCGGCCGCGTCGTGTTTGGCGTTTCCACCGGCTACACCGGACGGCGCACCATGGGGCTCGGTCAAATTCCGCTCGCGCGCCTGGAGAAATACGTGGAAGTCGTCGAAGGACTGCTGGCAGGAAAGACCGTCGAGTGGTCGGAAGAAGGCGGCCCGCACAAGATCAGGTTTTTGAATCCCGAGCTGGGGCTCATCAACATCAAGGATAAGATACCGACATTCGTATCGGCGTTCGGACCGAAAGCCCGCGCGCTGACAGCGAAACTGGGCGCCGGCTGGATCGGCAATGTCAGCTATCCGGAGCGGGAAAAGGCGGACATCGAGGACATCCAGGCCGCATGGGTGAAAAACGGCAGAAACCTCGTCGATTTCTACGCGTCTGCGAGCTGCGGCGGATGCGTCCTCGATGAGGGAGAGGCCGGCGACAGCAAACGCTGTATGGCGCAAGCCGGGCCTTTCGCCGCCATCGTGTTTCACAATCTCGTTGAGCTCGATCAGTTCGGCTCGATCGTGCCGCTCGAAGGGCCGTTTCCTTTCACCGCGGAGCTGGAGGCCTATCGCAAGGTCTACCAGCAGTACGAGCCGGCGGACGCGCGCTACCTGTCGAACCACCGCGGCCATCTCATGTTCGTGCGGCCGGAAGAGAAGCACCTCTCGGCTCAAGTTGTCCGCGCCCTTACGTTTACCGGAACACCGTCCGAACTGGTCGATCGGGCGCACGGCATGGCGGCGATGGGTTACAAGCAAATCGCCGTCAACATCGTCCCGGGGCAGGAAGACGACATGGTGAATCGACTGCATGGCGTGATGGAAAAGCTTTAGCGGCCGCCTCTAGCGTGTGTCGGGCAGGAAACTTTTGCGCCACCTGCGCGTTGTTATTGGACCCACGCAATGGAGGCGAGAATGGATAGCGAACACGTGCGAGGCGCGGCCGATAAAGCGAAAGGCGCCATCAAGGAAACCGCCGGAAAGGTAACCGGCGACAAACAGCTCGAGACCGAAGGCAAGTTCGACAAGGCCAAGGGCGATATGCACAACGCCGTCGGCAATGTGAAAGACGCCTTCAAGAACGCCACGAAATAACTTCGATTTTGAATTTCGTTTCAGGGCCGCCTCCGGGCGGCCCTTTTTTTGTTTTGGACGGTTTTTCGACAAATGCGGCGCCACCGCACGAGCGCGCGCACCGCCAAACTCAAACGTGCTTCCAAATCCGATCCTGCGCGCTGCCGGCGACCAGCAGATTTGCCGCCTTCCCGAGAGCGGTCACGTATTCCCGATCAGCCAAAAGTTTCGAGAAAGCTTCGTCCACCTGGGCGACCGTATCCCATTGGGCAATCCATGCCACTTCGGTTACGGAGCCGCCGAAGGGATTTGCGACAGACATATCCTTGCCGGTCACACGCTTAACTATTGCCGTGATCTCCTTGCCCCACATGAGGGCTTCACCAAGCTTGCCCGGTGCTGCGACGGCGGTTCTGACAAAGGTAATCATTTGCCCCTCCAGTACTGAATGCCCCTCGACCACTTCATATCGCGTGAAAGCATATGTCAATTAGACCGCGGCGCCTCGCGTTCGTCGTGAATGTCGCTTTTTTGCTCGTGCCGATGATTTGTTTGATGGAGGCCGGGTGATCTTCGAGAAAACAAGATTAAGGCCGCAATTCTTTATTGGTGCGGACGGCGGGAGACGGCTCTCTCCTGCCTAACTAACTGAATAACTTGAACATTTCTTTGCGCCAGTCCGCTGTTCTGTAGTCGTTTCTGTAGTGATTACCCGCTGCCAACGCATTTCCCAGAAAGCACCCTTGATCGGATGAGCGACCCAAACACGCGGGACAGGGCCATCGAGTTTTATCCCGCGTGCTACGCGCGCGCTTCGGTCACTCCCTGCGCGAGCTTGAAATGGAAGTTTCTCGCAATCAATTTGCACAATCTGCAAAAGCTGGCGGCCGGTCATCGGCTGATCCAATGTAGATTGTGCGCGAGCGAAAGTCCCCCGGCCTGTCCAGCGTGGCGGGAGGGGCAAACCGCGGAACCATTGCGTGACGCAGCGTAGTTAGGGGCCGCGACTGTTGGTAAAAGGTCTGTTGTACGAACACTCAGAAGGCGCGACGCGTGAAACGCATGGCCAACTCACGCCTCAAGCTGGTTACGCCAGCTACCGTAAAACGAACAGTCACACCCAAGCGGCTTCCAAACGACAAGCTGCGCACTCGGGAGTATCTGACGGAAGCCGAAGTCGAGAACCTGACTGCAAAGGCCAGGGGAAACCGCCACGGCCACCGGGACGCGACCATGATCTTCGTCGCCTATCGGCACGGCCTGCGGGCGTCCGAACTCGTGGACCTACGCTGGGACCAGGTCGAATTCTCCAAGGGGACATTGCATGTCCGCAGGGTCGAGCAAGGTACGCCCAAACACATGCCATACTCGGCGACGAGCTACGTGCCCTGCGACGCCTTCAACGTGAGCAGGCGGCACATCGCCGTTCGTGTTCACTTCAGAACGGGGAGCGCCCTTCACCACGGCCGGCTTTGCTCGCATGGTCGAGCGGGCGGGGGGCGAGGCCAACCTAGGGTTCAAGGCGCACCCGCACATGCTTCGGCACGCTTGCGGTTATGCGCTTGCCAATAAGGGGCACGACACGAGGGCGTTGCAGGCGTATCTCGGACACCGGAACATTCAGCACACGGTTCGCTACACGGAGCTATGCCGACACGCTTCAAGGATTTTTGGCGAGAGTGATCGGCCGCCAACTAGCGTTTAGCGTTCGCCGCGGCTTAGCTGGTTCGAGAAAAAATGTCTGCTTTGACCGGAAGCGCACATTGGCTGTGATGGCAAAGGCGTCGCGATGAGCCGAAAGCGGCCGGGAGCAATCGCAGCGAACAAGCAGCGCTATTCGACGACCTCGTCGCAAGGGCGAGCAACTTTTTCTGGCAGGCATTAGAACGTTGACTTTCGATTTAGCAATTTTCATAATTGCGATTGGGTTGTAGGCTTCAAATGGGCGAGTTTGGCAGGGGGTCCAAGCGCTTCTGGCGACCGTTGATCGGCGTCGTTGTCGCCTATGCCGTCGCCGCGCAAAGCCTATTGATTGCACTTGGCGGTTTCGGCTTGCCTGCGCGTGCCGATGCGGGCGCGCCGGCTTTCGAGCTTTGTCTGCACGACGGCCAAGGTGCCCCGGACCTGCCGGCCGGTGTCCCCAGTCATCCCGGCTGCAGCCATTGCATATTTTGTTTTGCCGGATCGCATCAAGTCCTGCTCGCGCCGCCTCCCATCCTGTTTCAGCGCGTCGACGTTACACGCGTAGCTGTCCCGTGGGTGGCCGATAAAGATAGCCTACCGCGCCTTGCCGCATATTCGATAGCAAGCCCCCGAGGTCCTCCGCTTCGCGCGTGACGACTGGCGATAATCATTGTCGCCCGATTTCCAGACATCAGAAAAATCACTCCGGTTTGGCCTTTGATGGCCAAACTCGTACGCGGAACGCGCAACAACGCGCGTCGAAAACGCACACATCAAACACACGGATGGGGATTCCATATGTTCGATCGCTTAGATTTATCACCACCAAGGCGGCCCGGTCTGTGGCTCGCCATCTGTCTGTTCAGCTTGCCGGCCAGCGGCATTTCGACCGCCCACGCGGCCGACATGGCGATGCCAACAAAGGAGTCACCGGCACCGGTCTACCAATGGACCGGGTGCTATGTCGGCGGCAACGTCGGCGGCGGCACGAGCGGAACGAATTTCGGAAGCATTGTTGATCCAGGCACTTATCTTGGGATTGCCGATGCGGCGACGGTAAGCGCGGACGGTAGCGGTTCCAGGAACAACCTCGCGGTTCCGGCCGGCGGTCAACTAGGCTGTAACTGGCAGACCGGGACGTTTGTCTTGGGTCTCGAAGGGGACTTTGACTATTTCCACAGCAATCCGAACATCAACAACAATACGGCCGCCACGGGCATCTCCCTGGGAAACGGCAGCCCAGTCGGAATCACACAGACGCTCACTACCAACTTCCTGGCGACCGTTCGCCCTCGAATTGGTATCGCGGCCGATCGTAACTTCGCCTACATCACCGGCGGCGTTGCCTTCACCACGGTCAACTACGCTGAGACCTATTCAGACGGCAACCCTGCGCCGGGACCCGGCGCTGGGTTCGCGAGCGCGTCGCGTTCGCTGGTCGGCTGGACCGCAGGCGCCGGCTGGGAATACGCATTCGCCGATCACTGGACCGTGCGTGCGGAATATCTGATCGCGGGTTTTCCCACGACGGATGCGCTCGGCACCATCGTCGCTCCCGGTGGGACCAACACGCTGCACGGTTCGGCCGATCTCATGGTCCAGCTGCTGCGCGCCGGCGTGAACTTCAAATTCTGACGCCGGAGCGCGCCATGTACGGCCCCTCTTTCACCTCATTCCTCATCGCTCGCCCGCAAGCACGTCCTCAGACGGCAGCATCGCGGCGCGAAAACCTGTCCGGAGATGTCATGTCAATCAGCAATGAATACCTCACCATCATCGACGCGACGTCGTCCTGTCGGACGCGCGATCGTGTCGCTCTTTAGCTTCGTCGTGCCGCTGGCCGCTTCGGTGGCCGTTGTGCTCGGCTTTGCGACGACTGCGGCCCTCGCCTGTGCCTGCGGCTGCAGCGTGTTCGACGTCGGCGGACTAGACATGCCACAAGAGCAGGACCACGGTGGACGCGTATTCTTCGAATTCTGGAGTGGTGATCAGAACGAGAATTACGTCGGCAGTTCGCGTGCGCCCGCGGCCCTCAATTCCGACAAGGAAATCAATACCCAGTGGTACAATGTCGGCTTCCAATACAACTTCAATCGCGATTGGGGCGTGATGGTGCGGATACCCACCACCAACCGCACTTTGACCACCGACACAGGGGCCTACGCTGGCATAGTGCCATTCAACTCCACGGATGTCGGCGACATCGAGATCATGGGCATGTACACCGGCTTCTTCAAGGATATGTCGACCGGCCTCATATTCGGCGTCAAACTGCCGACCGGCACGTTCACTGCCCCTGGGCTCGATCGCGATACTCAGATCGGATCGGGCAGCACTGACTTTCTACTCGGCGCCTACCACCGTGGCCTGCTCACCGGCGACAACGCCTGGCAATATTTCTCTCAGGTCATGTGGCGACGGCCGTTCCTCTACCAGAGCGCGGCCGATCCGCAGGGCTTCTTCGATGGCAATCCCGGCGTCGTGCAAACTTACTATCCGGGAGAGCAAATCGATGGCGCTATCGGCGTCAACTACAATAACCTGTACCACGTGCTCGGGTTCGACAAGATAACCCCGCTGGCGCAAATCATCGTTTCGCACCGTGATCCCGACAGCGGAACAGGCGCCGATCCGTACAACAGTGGCTTTGACCGGGTGATGATTTCGCCCGGGATTGAATTTACCAAAGTTGTCGACGAGGCCAATAACCGCGTCGTCAAACTCTATGCGGACGTGGAGGTACCGATTTATTATCGCGCCAACGCGGCAGAAAATACTTGCGCAGGTACTCCTACTGTTGGCCCGAACTGTACCGAGGGCCAGCTGGTCGCGCCCTACTTGATCAGGGTGGTGGCGAGCTACAATTTCTGAGCAATCGAGGACCGACGCGCCCCAAACCGGCGCGTCGGCCCCAGCTAAGGCCTTGCAATGTCAGTTGCCGCGAGAAATGCCTGGGTGCCATCGAGCACGATCGCACATGTGCTTGCTGCGCTGACACGGCGCCAGCGGCTTTGGCCGATAATCCGGCAGGTCGGTGAAGTTGGTTTGCGGCATCGGCTCCGCACCGCCATGCGCATAAGCTGGGCCCGCGTAGGCCGCCGCCGCGAAAAGAACTATGGCCAACATCTTCAACATCGTATTCCCTCGAGTAATGACCCACAGCGAAGCGTCGCTTGTCATCGGCAAGAACAAAAATCGCCGCCAGCTTACTTCGTTCCCGCTCAAGGCGCGAGAAGTCGCGGTAATACTGCGGCCCGGTGTTGTCTCATGCCGGTCGCAGGAATCGCGGGAGTGTTATTGCTTATCTCGACGTGTGATCGAGCGACTGCAACTCCCGAGCTCAACGCAGCCGCGCCCGTGCTCGTCATCACGACGCTCGACGGGCATACCTTCGATCTCGCCAAGCTGCGCGGCAAAGTCGTGCTGGTGAATTACTGGGCGACCTGGTGCGGGCCATGCCGTAAGGAAATGCCGAAACTCGATGCGTTCTATAAACGCTACCATGACCGAGGCCTGGAGATCATCAGCATCAGTATCGATTTCGACCGCGACCTTGATAAAGCCCGCCGCATGGCGCAAGGCGTGAGCTACCCAACGGCGCTCGCGAAATCGATCAGCGATGATGGCTTCGGCATCCCGAAGGGAGTACCGATAACGTGGATCGTCGACCGCGACGGCAAAGTGCGCGATCGGATGATCGAGGTACGCGACGAATTGCTCGACAGTATCGTTGTGCCCTTGTTGCCGAATTGAAATGCAGTTGGAGGACGACAGGGTGAGCGCGTCTTCTCCAATTAGGCTGTGGTCATTCGCGGCCGCGGCAGCTCTTTGCTTTTGCGGTTTAACGGCTGGTTGGCCCGCCTACGCGGGCGACTGGGTCACCGATGCTAAATCGGGTTGTCAAATATGGAACCCCAACCCGCAGCTGGAAGAATCTGTGAGCTGGTCGGGACCGTGCGTGCAAGGCCGCGCCGAAGGCAAAGGCGTAGTGCAATGGCTTAAAGGCGCCGTTCCCTATGAGACCGACGACGGCGAGTGGTACGGTGGCCGACAAACCGGCAAGGGCAAGCAATCTTGGACCAATGGCCGCTACGACGGCGAATTGGCTGAAGGTGAGCCAAATGGTCGCGGTGTTTTGACTATACAAAAACTGCGATACGAAGGCGATTTTCGTAACGGAAAACCGAACGGCCCTGGGGCTTTAACGGTCGGAAATGAAACCGTGCGTGGCGATTGGAAGGACGGATGCTTGCAAGGGTCCCGCAAGGCTTCAATCGGTGTGCCGCTCTCGGCATGCCGGTAAGGGAGATAAAGATGCGACGGGTGTTGATTTCTTGCTTTGCGATTTCGACGTTGATCGTGGTCAGCAATACCGGGACCGCGTTCGCGCAGCAGCCCGAAAGTGGAAAGAACTGCCGCATGGAGCAGCAATGCCACTGGGAGAATTTCAAGAAGATATGTGTGTGGGTGAAGGTCTGCCGTCAGCTGGTCCCAAGCGGCGCCAACCAATGAGGTGTTCCGTGACAAACATAGCAACGAAAGTGACGTGCTGTAGCTTCGTGGCGCTAACGCTTGCTTTAGACCCGTTTTCGTCGGGACTGGCTCGCGCGGCTGACTATAATGTCGGACCGATTCACATCAGCCAACCGTGGGCGCGGGCAACGCCTAAGGGCGCATCAACGGGCGCCGCCTATATGACGATCACCAACAAGGGCAGCACGCCGGATCGGGTGAGCTGCGTGTCGAGCGATATCAGCGCGCAGCAGTCACGATGCATGTGATCGTCGGAGGCGGGCGTCGGCGATCAGGCAGAAGAACGACTGCAGAATTAGCGCATAGGCGACCAAAATAGCCACCCACACTCTTTTCTGTTTGTACCCGCTCATCGCCGCTTCAGCCTATTTTAGGTAAGCGTAAGATTTACAGGCTGGGAAGAGTATCTGGGGAGCCTCCCTCTGCGCGAGTGTTCACTGCTCAGCAGAATCAGCAGACATCAGCTCCAGATTGGCTCCAGCGAAAGTCCGTCGTGTTGGCACGCCACGGAGATTTCCCGAAGGACGTTGAATTCCGGAATTGGACGAGGAGCTGACGTGTGCAGAGCAACGTTCAAACGGTGAAATCGACCGTGAAGTCCCAACCACACCATGCGGCTTAGTGTTTGACCGTGTCTGAACAGCCGCCAAATTTGTACGCGATGCCAGCGCGAAGATCGTTAATCGGCAAGTGCTCCTGCCCGACGGCGGAGTTGGTGGCGGCGTTCATAAATCCCGATGTGCCAACGCTGGTATAGCGGTATTCAAGGCGGCCGGAGATATTATTAGTGAACGCATATTCAACTCCGAGACCTGCGGTCCATCCGGTCGAGCTGCCGATGTTGTTCACGAACGGCGCCGCTCCGGTCAGCGCGTAGGACGTCGAAGGATTCCCCCAGGCCCATCCGCCGGTGCCGAACACCAGAAAACGATCAACCGCGTATCCCAACCGTCCGCGGACGCTCCCATAGTCTTTCACCGTCGTTGAAATGGTGAAGGGCCCTCCCGGGAAAGCGCCGGCGGCGCCGAGCGGAGCGAGTGTCATGTTGTTGCCGATCAGGTTGGACCACTGCCAATCGCCTTCTGCGCCAAGCACGAATTTGTCGAATTGATAGTTGCCGCCCACGAACAATCCGGCAACCGGGCCGTTTGCGTTGTAGCCGTACCCAGTCAAGGAAGCACCGGCTGTATCTGTCAGTGTTCCATTCGCCGTTGCCCGGCCCAGGCCGCCGTCCGTACCGAAATAGATGCCGGTCCAGTCGTAGGCAGGCCGGACAAGCGGCGCTTTGTAGGCCATTGCCGGGGACTGCGCTGCCGGATACGGAGTGATCGGAGCGTCCGCAGGCTGCCCGCCTGAAATAAATCTATAGTTCACACCGAACTGCAGCGCGTTCGCATTGTTTGTCGAAGTAATCGTCAATTGTGAGAACGGCAGCGAGGCCGACGATGTCGCAAAGCTGATATGACGATATTCGGCAAAGACACTCCAATTCTGGGCGAAGGCGTAGGCGATGCCGCCACCTGCCGTCCAGCCCGGGAGTCCTTTATTGACCGCTTCGTCCGTGCCGGCCGTCGCGGCATTGAGTGTCCCCGTCAATTGCGTGCGGACGAACTGGTCGTTGGACCAGGCTAAGCCGCCAGTTGCGTAGAAGAGGATGTTGTCAGCCGCGTAACCCAATTTGCCGCGAACAGTCTCGCTGTCGAACACGGTCGTCTGGTTTGCGCTGATGCCTGTGGGATCCGAGATGGTCGACGTTCTTGTGCCGCCGGACGACATATCGGCGACGATGCCCACGACCACACGCGACGCCAGCATGTAGTCAAAGCCGAGCTGAATGCCGCCGCCCCATTGCGATGCAGTGACACCCCCGGCGGGGAACGGCGCGCTGGTCGCGTTGTTGATCGCGCTGCTGTTGCCGCTCGTGCGGCCGCCGTCGACAAAAGCTCCGACGTAAAATCCGGTCCAATCGTAGTCGCGCGCCGGCGGCTGGTAGCGTGGGATCGCGCGCCTAAATTCCGCGGCCATCGCCGGGATGTCGATCGTGTCGAGCGGACCCGCGAGCGTGATCCGCACGGCCAGTGGCTCCAAAGGATGGATCGAATAATCCATGAAGCCGTTCTGGCAGACCGCCGCCGGCACGGAAGGCGCGCCGCTTGCGGGAAAGCATCGGGCGAACAATGCGTCCGAGGGCAGCAGTGCGCCGTAGGCGTAGCTTGCGTTGTAGCTTGAGGAGTTCAGGAGATTGAGCGCATCGAGCTGGATGCGCCAGCCGTTGGCAAACAGGTACCCTACCCGGGCGTTGATCGTGTTAACCGGGGGAGACTGGAAGACGCCATCCTCGGTAAGCGGACGCGAACTGATGTAGCGCCAGCGCAAGGTGCTGAACCAGCCGGTTTCCCCGCCGAGCGTGATGCCCGCCGAGGCAACCATCCACGGGGCCTCGGGCACGAAGCTGCCGGGCGCATTGCCGATCTGCGCTTGCGGAAAGCCGGCGAGTGAGTTGTACAGTTGCTCTTGCGCAGTATCGAAACCGGTGAAGCGCGCGCGGCTGAGCGCCAGGTCGGCGTCGAAGCGAACCCATGGCACCGGCCGGTAATTGTTGGTGAACTCGATGCCGGTCCGCACGCTCGGCGGCCCGGGCACCGTGGTCCCGGTATCGCCGTCGAAGAACAACTCCGAATCCTGGTGCAGGTAGAACAGACTGACCGAACTATCGAGGCCAGGGACGATCTTGGTGCGCGCGCCGAGCTCCGCGCCCGCCGAGCGCACGAGGAAGGGCGTCGCCCCTTGCGGAGTGCTCGGGTCTCCAGGCACTTCGCTTGTGACAACGCCGCGCGCGTCGTTGCTGTGGTAGCCGAGTCCCGCGCCGATAAAGAACTCGGTCTTGTAGAACGGGCCGAATGTGGTGGTGAATTTCGGGCTGGGTAGCGCGGCGCTCGGATTCCCCGAGTTAGCAGGCTGCAGCATCGAGTTCACCGACGCGGCGAAATAATCCCCGCGAAGGCCGATCGTCGTCCGCCACCAGTCGGTCCAGCGCGTCGTGTTCTCAGCATAGATGCCGACATTGCCCTCGTTGACGTGGTCGAAGAGGACGTTCGAAAGCAGCTCGCGCTGGAATGTGTTGCTCAGACCGACATCGATATTGTCATCACGGGTTTGCAGGCCGAATACCGTTTGGCTCGGCAAGCCGAACAAGCTGCCATTGAGCGTTCGCGACACTGCACCGCCGGCATAGATGCGATCGTCATACTGATGGAATTGATCGCCGTTCAGCGGATCGGTCGTGAACCAGGTGAAGTTGTTGAAGAGGTTCAGCGTGTATTTGACGACGTATGCGTTGGCCTTCCACAACCCCTCGTCGTCGGAGCGCGCCAGCCTGGTCGACAGCATGAAGCGGCTGGTGTCGCCCCCATCGGTGGGGTCGATTTCCCCGAACAGGCCGATTTGTCCGGTCGTTATCGCCCGCAGCGCGACCTGATCGGCGGCATTCCAGTTGTTGGCGTACGCAAGAGCGGTCGCCGAAAATCCGTCCGTCGCGGTGCCCTGACTGTAACGCAGAAGACCGCTGAATTTGCGCGCATCTTCCGGCGTGGCCCAGGGACCGTTGTTGGTATCGAATTCGCCCGCATAGAGCAGCGAGCCGCCGCCGACCTTGGCAGAGCCGAGGTTGAGAAACCGCGAATAGCCGAAGCTGCCCATGGTCACCGATTGGATGTTGCGATCGATGCTGTCGCGCAGCGAGATGTTCAATGCGCCGGCGTTGTCGAAATCGCCGACGTCGGCCCAATAGGGACCCTTGCGAACCTCCAATCCGCTGATTGTTTCGGGGATGAGAAAGTTAAGGTCGGTGTAGCCCTGGCCGTGCGCGTTGGTGGGCAAATTGATCGGCACGTCGTCCCAGAACGTCGCCATGTCAGTGCCGTGGTCGAGATTGTAGCCGCGTAGGTAATATTGATTGGCTTTTCCCGAGCCTGAATGCTGGACTACGGCAAGGCCGGGCGCCGCCTCGAGAACCTCGGCGGGCTCCGTCACTGGGCGGGCATTGAGGTCCGCGCCGGAAATCACCATCTCGCTCGCCATTTGTGGCGCGACCGGCGTTCCGCCGGCCACATTAGGAGCACCGGTCTGGTACGTCGAAGGCTGTGCGGGAGCGGACGCCGCGGCCCGGTTTGACGTGACGTTGCGCTTAGCCGGCGGCGCACGTGGCGCAGATACGTTTATGGTCGGAAGCACCGTCGTGTCCGAAGGCGGCGCTGGCCGCGGCGTGTCAGTGTCCGGCTGACCAGGCGCCCCAGTTTCGGCCGCCGGCGCTTCAGACGCCGACGATGGGTGCGCTGGCGGGGCTGTTTGCGCCGACGCGTGCACGCCCAATGCCGCGAGGACGTACAACGTCACCAGATACTGACGCGACGCCACTCCGGCCCCCAGAGTCGCGGCTTCTGGTCAACGAAGCGCTATAGTACGCCCGAGCCCAGGGAAGGCCGCTTTCGCCATCCCGACCACTCAAGTTTATTCGCGAGTATGACGATGTCAATCAATCATCATACTCTCACAACGTGAGGAATGGCATGCAGCGCGTCACAATCACCATAGACGATGATCTCGGCGCGGAGCTGGAGCGCTACATGGCTGCTCACGGCTATGCCAATCGCTCCGAGGCGATCCGAGATCTGGCTCGATCCGGCCTGCACCAGCATTCGATGCAGGCGGCCGGGCGAAAACAGTGTCTCGCCGCACTGATCTACGTTTACGACCATCACCAGCGCGAACTGCCAAGGCGGCTCACCCGCGACTTTCACAATCATCACGACCTCGCCCAGGCGACGCTTCATGTTCACCTGGACCATGAAAGCTGCATGGAGGTTACGGTCCTGAAAGGACCTGGGGAAGAAGTGCAGAAGCTTGCCGATCACGTCATCGCCGAACGCGGAGTGCGGCATGGCCAGGTTGTCTATCTGCCAGCGACGGCGCATACGCACGTGTCAGCGCCACACGAGCATCGTGCGCACCGCCGACGGCCATCGCCCCGAAAGTGAAAGACAATGCGTTTCGAGAACAGCGGCCGTCCGCCGTTAGATCGGCGAACAGAGGGGTAGTGTTGAGCCCGTTAGCGAGTGCGCTTGAGACTGATCGAAGTCCGCATGGACCAGGCAATGTCGAATGTCGCTTATTGATGCTGTGGACGGCTCCTCCACCGGCACGTGAGTGCCACGGATGTGGGTGCTGGTAAGGCCCCCACGATTTGGAGGAGGCAAATATGCAAGTGATCACGACACTCGGTCTCGATATCGCCAAGTCGGTCTTTCAGGTTCATGGCGTCAATGCGGAGGGCAATGTCGTCGTCCGTCGTCAGCTCAAGCGGCGTTACGTTCTGGTATTCTTCCAGAAGCTGCCACCGTGCTTGGTCGGTATCGAAGCCTGCGCCTCGTCGCATCATTGGTCACGCGAGCTCCAAGCGCTTGGTCACACCGTACGGCTGATGCCGCCGGCCTATGCGAAGCTCTAGGTCAGGCGGCAAAGCTGATTGTTCGACCGCCACCGGCAATCGAGGGGTTCCTCGCATAATAAGAGCCGACGCCGGTAGACCAACGATGATGCTTCCAGAGGGTCAGCGATGCGGGTGCCATTACCAGCAAGGCTGCCGGGTGATCGAAATCGCCAACTCAACAACAAAATCGGCCCATCGCCGACGTCGAAAGTCGCGCTGGTGATGTCCGTTCCTGGGCTAATTTCGGACGTGGTTGTTAGGCGAATGTTACCGCTCGCTCGGCGGGGTGCCGTCATCCAGTGGGCACCAAGTCGCGTCTCCGCGGCCGCCGTCGACGAATATGGCCGCGAGCGACAATGTGGTGAAACATCGTCAGGATTGACCGCGTGGGGCAGGGGCCTTACTTCCGAGAAGAGCGGTTATCGGAACCTATCAGTACGCTGGGTCCTGAGGACAGGAGGCGTCGGGTGTCCTCCACGGCGCTCTCCGCCTAATGGCCAACTTGGACTACTAGGGATCAACCGATCCCCCAGAACCCGTTGATGGACGTTCGCGCGTCAGTAGCACCGATGCAAGCCAATCGATGGCCGAGTTCTCGCACCTGAAAGCGCTTGGAGGGACGACTCCGGAGCAGCCTCCAGATAGTCTGCGTTGCTGTGCTTGATGCCAGCAATTGGTAACCGACATTCCGGGGTTTTAGGGAGCCATGTGTAAGTGACGCTCGATATTCAGCCAGATGGCGAAACTACCGACCGAACGGCGCCGCCGGCGCGGTCTATTTGGCGGTCATTGTGGTCCTTTTTTCAACTCAGTTCGCCAGCTAACGATGATCCGAACGCAATCCGAGATTCGCGGTTCACGAATCAGCTTGCGACCCTCACAAGTTTGAAGACCCTTTTGCTGACACAAGGCGTTCCTATCCGTGAAGAAAACGTCCCGCTGCTTTCTTTCGGCAATCTGAGTCTATGGGATATGGGGAGAAAGGCAGGCTGCCCACCGCCGAAGAATGGGACCAGTTAGATGAGCGTTCACGGAAACTGTTTAGCTACTTGGATCAGGGTCTGAGAAAGCGGTTTGAGTTAAGTCAAACTGCCAATTTGATTGCGGTGTTGCCAGTGTTGCTTATTATCGCAGCGCTTCTTTCTCTAATTGCTGCCATTTTTGTTGGTGACCGCCTAGTGCTCTTGCTTGCTATTTTTTGTGGACGGCGTGCCTCGGCGCAATTGGCGCAATAGCTTTCCTCAGCATGAACGCGCTCTCGATTCAGAAAGACGTGACATTCGACGTGAGGAACAAGAGTCTTCTTGCTGTCAGGATTGTATTAGGGGCACTGTTCGGCGTCGTTCTATCGATTCCCTTTGGGTTTTCCAGTTTCATAACGTTTGGCGAGTCAATAGCGCGCGGAACACCCGCCCAAAATGGTGCAGCAAACTTCAGTCTAGAAGGTGCGCTACTTCTGCTGCCCTTTGTCTTCGGCTTCAGTACCTCGTTGGTTATTCTTGTTCTCAACAGATTTGTAGAAAGCATCACCATTTTCTTTGGAGGCCGCAGCGGATCCGACGGTACCAACTAGAAAGGATATTCCGCCTCACATTCGAGTCTGGTGAGGGAACGAAGGTGCGAAAAGGCTCATTCGGCTGGCTTCCTCCGTTTGCCTTCTCATGGTACGCCTTCAGGCGCAATGAACCGGTGATTCTCACAGCATCATATCGGCGCGAGGGTTTCCTCCCAAAATCGCAGTGCCCCAGTTTCGTCCGATCATCTCGAACTGGTTGGCGATATGTTGTCTGCCTGCGTTGATATCGGCGAGCAGCTGACCGAATCGCTGTTCGTCATAAATGCCGGCGGCGCCGGTTGCCCTGATCAACCGTGCAGCGAGCTCGGCGCACTCGTGGGATACCGCCGCGGATTGAAACTTGAATTGCTGCCGGACGTCCATTGGCGGCGGATCACCATGCTCCGCGGACTGCCACAGCGTGTTGAGATTTCTGTCAAGCACCAACTTCATCTCATCGATCGCCGCGACGACTTCCGCGCAAATTTGCTGCGCTACTGGGTCATCTGTTGACTTGCCGCCCGCGCCAGTTCGCTGGCTTGCATAGGAAACGAATGTATTGAGCATCGCCTGCAGTGCTCCGATCGACGGGCTCGACACGCCGCGAAAAAATATTTGACCGAAGGGAATTTTGTAAAGCGGCGACTGGTTTAACGTTTGCCCAACGCCGACGCAGTTAAAATTGTCGACCATTCGGCGCGTTCGGTAAGAAGGCACAAACGCGTCCTTGACCAGAATGTCTTGACTGCCAGTGGCACACAGGCCGGCGACAAACCAGGTGTCCTTGATCTCATACTCGGTGTTCGGAACCATGAAGAGGCGGATATCCGGGGGCTGTCCGGATTCGGCGCGCACAGCCGCGCCGAGAAACGCCCATTTAGCATAGTCGCAGCCACTGGAAAAACGCCAATGACCGGTCAGCTTGAAGCCCCCCTCAACCTGGTCGGCGCGACCAACCGGCATCAGCGAAGAGCACAGGCGCGTGCTATCATCGTGACCCCACACGTCGTGGACCGCCTGATCTTCCATGAGGCCCATGAGCCAGGGGTGGACGCCGAGCACGCCATAAACCCAGCCGGTCGACATATCTGCCTCGGCCAAGGCTATGAGAACGTCGTAAAAAGCTTGCGGCTTCATTTCGTAGCCGCTCCAACGAGCTGGCTGGAGAATACGAAAGAAGCCGGCTTCCTCCATGTCGCGGATTGTTTTTTCCGGGACGCGTCGTTCTCGTCGCGCCGCTGCCGCTCGGTTGGCAATGTTCGGAATCATCGCGCGAGCCCGGGCCACGAGAGTTTCCGCGCTCGGTCGGCTTGACGCGTCCGGCTTGGCAATCCTATGCACAGGCGCCTCCACTTCTTTGACGCTCAATGCAGCGCCATTTCAATGTTTCCAGACAGTCTCGGCGACGGAGGAAACCAACTCGAGTTTGCGCCACTGCTGTTCCTCGGTCAGCGGATTTCCCCGGCCCGATGACGCAAAGCCGCATTGCGGGCTTCGTGCGCCATGCTCCAGAAGCCGTAACGCGCCAGTTTCGGCAAGTGAAAGATCAAAAATTCGTGCCCGAGCAAATCGGCACTTTTGTCGACACGATTGCGACGACCATGATGACGATTAGCGGAATGGCCGCGAGTCTGGTGAAGAGGCCGACAATGATCAATGCACCGCAGATCGTTTCGACCACACCCACAAACGGACCCATAAGATCGGGATAGGAGATGCCGATATTGGCAAAACGCCCAGCCCCAAGAATCTGCGGAAATGCCAGCTTTTAAATCCCTTCCGGAAGAAACACCACCAGGCCGACAATAAGTCGGACGAGAATAGACAAACCCGGGGCGTGCGTGCCGAAGAGGGCATCGCGCCATCGTGTTTTTTGACCCGTCACGGTCAATCGTCCCTTTTGAAAGCAGCATCAGGCAAGGCTTCGTGGGCAGCCTTGTGCTTGATCTTATCTCAACCTGCCAGATGCCGAAGCCTAGCAATTGCGGCCGCAAAACTGTAGCCGCCTTTAATGCACCGACTGTCGCAAGTGGGTCGTGTGTCACGAGTGCCGCCGGTCCAAACGGCGGCGCGTAACTGTACGAGAGATGGAGGAGGGCCCTCCGGGATCGGCAATCAGGTGCTGATCTCAAGCCACCGCAAGCTGCCGTTGTCAAAAGCAACGGTGGTGAGCGTTGCGGAGACGCCGGGACGCGATTCCGGCAGGCACGGTTGAGAGAGGCGAGCGCAAGCAAACCGCCGATGAAGTGTCGAAAAGAGATTAGGCGATGGCAAAACCGGGGGGTGACCCTTCCTTCGGGATCAGCTTGGGGGATGCCCTGATACTGCCCAGGCGCCATCCGGCATGTAGGCGGCGCGAAGCTCAACCAGGCTCTTGTACGGAACGTGAGAACCTGTCGCTCCGATGCCAAGGGAGAAGTCCAAGTGGCGCACACCACAAGGATCAGAGTACCAATGCGGAGCACAGGGGCGGAGCAGCTCGTAGTAGGAATGATGGCTCTGTAATGGAGCCGGACCGAAGGAGCTGCGTTGTTCAGCCAGGCTCATGGGCCAACCGGCAACGGGAGGAGCCCATGAACACGGCAAAGCCGTTCGACATCCCCAAACGGGAAGTGTGGGAGGCTTTCAAGCATGTGAAGGCCAACCAGGGAGCGGCCGGAGTAGATGGGCAATCGGTTGCCGAGTTCGAGGCTGATCTTTCAAACAACCTCTACAAGCTCTGGAATCGCTTGTCCTCAGGGAGCTACTTTCCTCCGCCGGTGCGGCGAGTGGAAATTCCGAAAGTGAATGGCGGCACACGACCGTTGGGTATCCCGACGGTAGCGGATCGCGTCGCCCAGGAAGTCGCTCGTCGTTTCCTGCAGCCAGGTTTGGAGCCGGCATTCCACGCTGAACTCCTATGGCTACAGGCCCGGTCGATCTGCACATGATGCCGTGCGCACAGCTCGTGAGCGTTGTTGGCGCCATGACTGGGTGCTCGATCTCGACATCAAAGGCTTCTTCGACAGCATCGATTGGGAGTTGTTGCTCAAGGCTGTCCGCCATCATACGGATTGCCCGTGGGTGCTGCTCTACATCGAACGCTGGTTGAAGGCGCCGGTGAAAATGGAGGACGGCAGCGTCGTGCCGCGCACGGCAGGGACGCCGCAGGGCGGTGTGATCTCGCCTCTGCTGGCAAATCTGTTCCTGCATTACGCGTTCGACACGTGGATGGCGCGGACATTTGCGCACATCAAGTTCGAGCGCTACGCGGACGACATCATCTGTCACTGCGCAAGCGCCGACGAGGCGCGGGCACTACGGAGCGCACTTGCAGATCGCCTTGCGGCCTGCAAGCTGATCTTGCATCCCGAGAAGACGAAGATCGTCTACTGCAAAGATGCAAATCGGCGTGGCGATTTCCCGAACCAATCGTTTGACTTCCTCGGCTTCACATTCCGGGCGAGGAAAACGATCTGGCAAGGGCATATCCCTGCGCACGGCTTCATGCCCGCGGCAAGTCCGGCGGCGCTGAAAGCCATAGGCCGGACAGTTCGGCGCTGGGCGCTTCATCACCGCAGCGACAAATCCCTGCAAGACCTGGCAGCGATGTACAATCCGTGCATCCGCGGTTGGATCAACTACTACGGTCACTTCTATCACACGCAGTTGCGTCCTACCCTGACGAGGATCGATGCCTTTCTGGTCCGCTGGGCTCGCCGCAAGTTCAAGCGGCTTCGCCATCGGACTAGGGGTTCGAGAGATTGGTTTGTCCGGCTCCGCCGCGCCACTCCAACGCTCTTCGCCCACTGGCAGCTATGTTATGGCAGCGGTCGAACATCGGGAGCCGTGTAAATCGAGAGGTTCATGCACGGTTCTGGGAGCGCGCGGAGGTGCAATTCTTCCGCGCAACTCGACATTCGCGTCGGTTTGATCGCGGGTTAGCGACTTTCGCTTTTCACCAATCGCCGACATTCCGTTGCTTTGCCGCAACCGACGTTATGGACCAACTGCGGCCCTGGCCCGCCGATTTCTGTCTCCGACGACGGCATACGTGACATTTGCAGAAAAAGTGGACGCTGAGAGAACCTCATGCCAAAATGTTATGAAAATCTCCACAGCGGACGTTTTTGGAGAATTTGCGCCGCCGATTCAAAAAGCCACCCGTCTGCTGCGCTTTGCGAGCGTACAGCTTTTTTTGGAAGAACATGTCCGAACGACGCATGATTGCGAGAGGATCCGGCATGCAATGCGCGACGCGCTACGCTAAAAGTGGCGACGGCCACGTCGCCTACTAGGTATTTGGCGAAGGCCCGGACCTTGTTCTGTCTCCGGGCTTCGTCTTCCATATCGAGAATTACTGGGACGAGCTGGGATTGGCGGTGGTTGAACAAGCTGGGTAGCTTCTGTCGCGTCGTCATTTTTAATACGCGCGGCACCGGGCTCTCCGACCGTGTCGCGAACCTGCCCGTCATGGACGAGCGAATGGACGACGTCCGCGCGCCAATAAAAGTGGCCCTTGTCCGGAGAAAATGGAGACCGCCATGGATCGACGAACCGTGATGATGGGGCTTGCAATTGCCGGTTCGGGCGCTCCGACCGCCGCGGCGGCTCAGTCGAGAGCTGAAAACCCTGTGATTGCCGCCTTCGCAAAAACGTTAAGTGCGCATGACCTTGACGGCTTTGCTGCACTGTTTGCCGAGGATTACGTGAATCACCAGATGAGCACTGCGGCACCAAAACAGGCACCCGGCGTAAGTGCCAAACAGGCTACTGTTGGATTTTTCGCCGCGCGGCTCAACGGGTTGCCCGACCTTTCTGTCGCAATCGAGGTCTCGCTCGCCAGCGGCGAGATGGCGGCAGCAAGCTTCGTCTATAGTGGAACTCATCGAGGTGAATACTTCGGCGTGGCTCCGACGGGAAAATCCCTGCGCTTCACATCTTGCGATATTTTCCGTATTCGTGACGGCAAGATCGCGGAGCATTGGGGAATGGGGGATATTGCTGGCACGCTCGCTCAATTGAAAGAATAAGCTGGAACCGGCCAGGATACTGTTGCTCATCTGATCATAGCTAACTGTTGAACAATCGCGGTCATTACTGAATTGCTTTCGACGTGAAATACAATGGCAAGGTGAAGGTCAAGCCTTCGTCCGCGACCAGCGGCGGGGGCGGCGGCACAGGATCGGCTCGCTGCAGCATGGCAAGTGCTTCGGCATCAAATGAGGGATCACCCGAACCCTGTACGATGTGTGTGGAATGTACGTGTCCGACGCGATCGAGCAAGAAGCTGACGATGACTTCGGCGCGCTGTGTCGTTCGGTTGGAGGGATAGCGTTTGTACTTGTTGAAATGCGCGGCCAGTTCCTTTTGCCAGGTGACGCGCGCTCTCTGCATGCTCTCGCCGGTTCCTAATGCTGGAGCGACGGAACGTGGCGCCTCGGGCGCTTTCTCGAGGCTTGGCGTTGCCGTCTCTTCGGAGGCGGCTGACGCGACCGAAGCAATGGTTTCGACCGTGGGGATTTTTGGTTCTTCGTCCTTTGGCTTCGGGGTGTCGTTCGGTGTTACGACGCGGTCAGGATCGTCGGTCTCGGTCGGAATGGCCTTGGGCAGATCGGTCTGCTCGACCACCGCCTTTTCCGTCGATCTGGGAGGGAGAGGGGGCCGCGGCTTCGCTGTCAGGGCCGACCGGCCGTTCGCTTTGCTCAATGTGCGGCGCCTCAAGCTCGACGCCGATCTCGATGGCGCGTGCGCCGAGGTCGGGAAGATCGTCCGGCGGATTGGAGGCGAGCGCCAGGACGACGCAGCCGGCGTGAATAGCGATCGCGCCAAGTGCGGCCGCGATCCAAAGCGGACGCGATGAGTGTTTGGGCGGGTCGTGATCAAACATCGTGGCGCTCTAATGCCGGTATTTCCCATCACCCGCGGCAGACGACTGCGCTTCATCTTCGGGCGCTCCCTCCTGGGCGACAAGCGCGATCCTGTTATAGCCGCCGACGCGCAGACGCTCGAGGACGTCCATCAGTTCGCCATAGGGTACAGCGCGGTCGGCGCGCAGGAAGATGCGCCGGTCCTTGCCCTCCTCGGGCATGGCATCAAGCGCGTGCACTAGCTCGATGCGTTTGACAGGCGTCTCGCCGATGGCGACGGCGAGATCGGCCTTAATAGTGACGTAAGTCGGCTTGTCCGGCCGCTTCTGCGGCACCGCGGTCGACGACGGCAGATCGACCGGGAGATCGACGGTCGACAGCGGCGCCGCGATCATAAAAATGATCAGGAGGACCAGCATCACGTCAATGAACGGCGTGACGTTGATCTCGTGCGCCTCGTCAAAGTCATCGTCGTCGTCGATATCGCCGAGCGCGACCGCCATGGCTCACTCCGCCGCTCGGGTCACCAACGCGCTGCCCATGCGGTCGAGGTCGCGCGAGAGTAGGCGCCCGACAGCACCCGAGGCCCGAGCGACGAGTTCGAGGTAGCCTTTGGTGGTTCGCGCGAAGTGATTGTAAATGATGACGGCGGGAATCGCAGCGACAAGTCCGATGGCGGTGGCGAGCAGCGCTTCGGCAATGCCCGGTGCTACTACGGCCAAATTCGTCGTCTGTGCTTTCGAAATGCCGATGAAGCTGTTCATGATGCCCCAGACTGTGCCGAACAGTCCGACGAACGGGGAGGTCGCTCCGATGGTGGCGAGAATGGCCAAGCCGTGGCGGATGGAACGGCCTTCGGAACGCGCAATCTCGGAGAACCGCGATGCGGCGCGCTCTTTAATACCTTGCTCGGCGAGGCTCTCGCTCGACAACCTTATTTCGTGAAGTGCGGCCCTGATCAGTGCGGAAAGAACGGTGTCGGCAGAATCCAACGCCAGTCGCGCCTCGGCAAGCGTGCGCAGATCGGCCATTCGCTTGAGGCTGCCGACAAGACGACGGCGGGCCCAAGCAAGCTGCACTGTTTTGGCAAAGAAAATCGTCCAGGTGACGAGCGAGGCAAAGGCAAGCGAGATCATCACTGCCTTGACCAACATGTCCGCAGCCAAAAACATCGACCACGGCGACAGGTCGCGCTGCATAGGGCCCAAGGGTATCTGGCGACCACCTTCTTGCGGCGAACTCACACGTGGCTCGCTGCCGGGATCGGTCGGCGTCGGCGTGGCGACGCCTGCGCTAGCATTATCGAATGCGATATGACAGCGACGGCGCGCGGCGTCTGCGCCGAAGCGGGTCCGCAGACCCACGCCACGGCAAGTCCGAGCGCCAGGCTGAAGGCAACCCGCGACCGAACTATCCGCGCGCGTCGAGGATACCGCCTGTCGTTTCTGATCAAGCCACCGCTGCCTTGTGAACCAATGTTTGCCGCACTTCGAAGCCCTCGAACTTCGGATGCCCCAGATATAGCGGGCCGGTCGACTCGTTGCCGGCGCGCGCATGCGCGGCGCGAAACTCATCCGATTTGGTCCATGCCTCGAAGGCCCCCTTGCTCTGCCAGACGGTATGCGAGGCATAGAGCGTGTGATCCTCCGCCTCGGGCCCCTTGAGCAGATGGAATTCGACAAAGCCCGGAACGCGGTTCGAGATAGGTCTCGCGCGTCAACCAGACTTTCTCGAACGCGTCTTCAGATCCTTTTTTCACCTGGAATCGATTCATGGCGATGAACATCTGTTCTCTCCTGTTGTTTCACGGTCAGTTGCCTGCGCTGCTGCCCTTTACGCCGTAATGGACCGTCAGCGAAGCTTTGAAGGTGATGCCGGGGCTCGGTATCACATACCCCGCCTCGGTGCTGCAGCACATGTATTTGGTGTAGTTCACGTTCAGCAGATTTTCGACCGAGAATGCCGCGGTCACGTTCGGGATCGGCTGGTAGCCAGCATAAAGATTGACCAGGTTGTAGGGCGGGGTCGAATCGAAGATCGGAACCATGTTGCCGCCATCGCTGGTCGGTTGTCGGAATTTGGCTGAGCGGCTTTGCCGCGACGGCCGTCCAGCGCACGGCAAGGTTCAATTTTCGGTCAAGAAGGCGTACGCCGAACAGGAAGCTGACTTGATCGGGCGGAATGCTTGCGAGCGGGGCACCGGCACAGCCGACTGAAGTGGGTGCGGCGGGGCATTGCCGGCCGCGAGCGTCGGGTTGGTCGACATGCTCTGTCCTATGAGGTGCTGGCCGGACACGCCGGCGAACCATCTGCCGGCGTCGTAATTGGCCTCGAGCTCGATGCCCTTGGATTACAGCATTGCCGATATTCTGATATTGAAAGCAGTCGGTATAACCCAGCGGCGTCGGCACGCATGGCGCCGGCGGCGGCAGCGTACCGGTGAAATCGACAAAGTCCGGCACCATGGTCGATGTAGTTGGTGATGTCGTTTCTGAACGCATTCACCTTGGCGCGAATCTTGTCGCCTGCCGACCATACGTCATCGTATTTGATATTGAGGCCGATTTCCTTGGTCTTGCCGATCTCGGGCTGCAAGTTCGGATTGGGCTCGAAATAAGAAGAACCCACCGGGATGAAATCCGGAAACGAAAGCCTCGGTCACCGACGGCGCGCGATAGCCTTCCGCATAGGTGAAATAGGGCGTCAGGCCCGGGATCGGCGTGATGCCGATCGTCGTCTTCGGCGACAAACGTTGACCGGATTCAGAGCTGCCGTCGCCATCGAGATCGAAGCCGTCATAGCGCAAGGCATTTATCATCTCGAACCAGGTGGAATAATTGATCTTCCACTCGACGAAGCCGCCATAGGTGTTGCGCTGGCCGCTCGGCGTCAGGCTGACGTTGCAGGCTCCGTTAATGAGCTGATCCGCGCCGCAGCTGGTGCCGATATTTATCCTGTCGTTGTTGAAGTCGCCGCCATAGGTCACCGTCTGAGGAAAGGTCCGGTGTCGAAGCGAGACGTGTTATTGACTTTGGTGCCGGCGGTATTGAGCAGGTAGTTGGTTGAAGTCCCGGGCGGTCCGGAAAAGATCGATGCCATCTTGGACATAAGGAATTTTGACGGTCTCGCTGAGCATTCGTCTGATTCCAGTAGACGTCGGTCTTTAAATCGAACGAGCGTGGTCTCCGGACTCTTGAAGCGGTATTGTGCCGTGACGGTCTGATTGTTGATGTTCTCGCCATAGACGCCAATCCCCGGGATCGTCGTCCCCGCGCCGGTCGTATCTCCGAAGTTGTAATTGGTATTGTAAGTGATGGCGGTGAGCTTGATCTCCTGTCCCTCTCCGGGACGCACGGTGAACTTGATCATCCCGGAGTCGGTCTGATTTCCGGTGTAGGGAACAACGGTGTTGCCGGGAATTACGGTGGTGGGATAGCCGGCGCAATTGGAGACACATTGCAAGGAATTGAGGGTGCCGGCTCCCGATGTGAAATTGCCGCTGTCGCGATAGACGCCGCCGACAAAAATGTCGCCGAGCGGCGCCGCGCGCGCCGCCGAAAATCGATGCCAGCCATTGATCGCCGTTGGTGCCGAACATGGCGTGGCTCTGGATCGCTTGCGTTCTCGCCAGGCAATAGGATGTCGTCCAGATCCTTGGTGCGGAATGAAGCGACGCCGCCGATCGCGCCGGAACCATAAATATTGGCGACCGGACCGCGAACGACGTCCGCGCCGCCTACAAGTTCCGGATCGAGGTAGAACTGCCCGTTGGCGAAATGGCCCGATCGCTGGAAATCCTGCTGGCGCGCCGTCGACGAGCGTGGTGACCCGCCCGAAATCCTGCAAGCCGCGGACATTGATCGACGAACCCGGATCGTCGGGCCGATCGGAAAACCAGACGCTCGGCATGCCGTTGAAAATGTCCGATATCCGCGTCGGCGCGGCTTGAGTGATCTGCTCCTGCCGCACGCACGCTGACGGCCGCCAGCGTGTTGATCACCGGCTCAGAGGTCTTGGTCGCGACGTCGGTCGTCGGCTCGTTCGATACGGCGACGCTGGCGGCTTTGGCGCGGTGCGCGCTGACGCTTGGCACGCGCGAGCCGCGGTGCGCGCAGGTTTCGGTTTGCACCGCTGGTCGCGGCTTGCTGGCGGGGCCTCGACCGTCACCGGCGGCAACGGCTGATTTTGCGCTTGGCGGCGTTTGCGCCGATGCCGACGAGTTGATGTTCGCGATCACGAGTACGCCAAGCGAACCGCCGGTGAAGAGCGCGCAGCGTCAGCCGATGGTCCCAAGCATAAATGCCCCCAGTCCCGAGTTCCGGCCGGGGCTGGCGGGCTACCGCGCGAAGCGGGGGCTTGCTGGCTGGGCCTGTCCGTCCCACAGTTTTGCGAACGAACTTGACAATATTGATATTGATAAGCCAGCGTATTATGAATGTCAATACTTGAATACTCAAGTTAAATCCTTTCTAATCTAGTATCGATTCAAGTATACAGATTACAATCGTTACAAAGTAAGTAGTATTATTACAATACTCGAATACTAAAGGTCGAGACAAGATGAGCGCGGCAGAACAGACGAAGAAAAACCGCAGGCGACGACCGAGGAGAGCGAATAGCCGGGGCCAACGAGCGGCAGTTGACGATCATCGACAACCGTCTGGACAGCAAAGATTTGTTCTCGGCACGCAGGACATCGTCATTCGTGCATGGTCGCGAGGCGTATCACCTGCGGCTGACGGCGCAGAACAAGCTCATTCTCACGAAATAGGGAAGCCATGCGATTCGCTGGCGAGACTGCTCAGCTTTGGCTTGCTCGCGATTCTTCTGCTTCGCCCGTGCGACGATAGCGCGTCGGCACCGGCGCGAATCCTGCAGCCGCAACCTCGAAGGTCGATCACGAGCCGCATCGTTTCGATCGGCGGCTCGATAACCGAAATCCTGTACGCGCTCGGCGAGCAACAAAAAATCGTCGCGGTCGATACCACCAGCCTTTATCCGCCGAGCGCGCTCAAGGAAAAGCCGAATGTCGGCTATATGCGGCAACTCTCGGCCGAAGGTGTGCTGGCGTTGTCGCCGACCCTGATCCTCGCTATCGAGGGCTCCGGACCAAAGGAAACCATCGACGTCCTGGAACAGCGCCAATGTTCCGTTCATCCTCGTGCCCGACAAGTTCACCGGTGACGGCATCATTGACAAGATCGACGCGATCGCTCGCGTCGTCGGCGTGCCCGAACGCGGCGCATGCCTGCCCGCAGTCGTGCAATCCGATCTCGCCGCGCTCGCCCGATGCGCGAGCAAATCCATCAGCGCGTGAAAGTCGCCTTCCTTCTGTCGCTGGCCAATGGCCGCCCAATGATCTCTGGCCGCGACACCGCTGCCGACGGCATCATCGCCATGGCAGGAGCCGACAACGCATTCGACGATTTCGACGGCTATAAGACGGTCAACGACGAAGCCATCGTTGCCGCCAAACCCGACGCCATTCTGGTTATGCAACGTGGCGAGCATGCGTTGTCGGCCGACACGGTCTTTTCCCAGCCCGGCCTTCGCAACTACGCCTGCGGCTGAGCACAGAACTCTCATCGCGATGGACGGCCTTTATTTGCTTGGTTTTGGGCCCCGCACGGCGCGTGCGGCGCGCGATCTTGCCATCAGCTTTATCCGGATCTTGACCGAAGCAGTCTGCCCGTCCGAGCAAATCGTCCGACCAGCCGTGCGATCGATGAGCGTCGCGACGTTCCCTATAATCGGACGGCAATCGCTATTCGTCGCGCATTTCACCATCGCCATAATGTCTTCTATTGGCGGCTCTTTTCGTCGTTGGCGTGCATCTCTCTGTCGATCGGCGCGGCCAGGATTTCCTTCATCATAATGGCGGCGCGCTGTTCGCAATGCCGACGGATACTGCGACTGCGCGTGACCATCTGATCCTGTGTCGATTCGTTTGCCGCGGATCGCCATGGCCGTCCATGGTCGGCGCGCTTTTGGCTGGCGCCGGCACCATCATGCAAGGCCTCTTCCGTAATCCGCTCGCGGATCCCGGGTCTTGTCGGAGTTTCGGCCGGCGCCGGCCTTGCCGTCGCCGCCGTCATCGTTTTCGGCGACAAGATGCTCCCAGTTGGTCGTCGCCTATGCGCCCGTTGTGCTGCCGGTTGCTGCTTTTCTGGGCGCGCTTGCGACGACCGTACCTGCTTTATCGCATTGCCACTTGGCAGGGTCGCACCTCGATCGCGACTATGCTGTTGGCGGGCTTGGCGCTTGGCGCGCTCGCCGGCGCTGGCACCGGCCTTCTGGTCTTTCTTGCCGATGACCGGCAGCTGCGCGACATCACGTTTTGGATGTTGGGTCGCTCGCTGGGGCGACCTGGCCGAAAATATTAGCGATCGCGCCGTTTCTGGCAATTTTGCTCGCGTCATTCGCCTTCGTTGGCCGCGCGACTGGATCTGTTGGTGCTGGGTGAAACCGAAGCGTTTCACATGGGCATCGCGGTCGAGCGGCTCAAGCGAGTTCTGATCGTTCTGGTCGCAGCCGCGGCAGGCGCAGCCGTCTCGGTTTCCGGCGTCATCGGCTTTGTCGGCATTGTCGTTCCGCACTTGTTGCGGCTCGTCATCGGCCCAGGCCATCGCTTGCTGCTGCCGGCCTCCGCTTGCTGCGGCGCCATCCTTCTGCTCGCTGCCGACACGTTTGCGCGGACGATCGCTGCGCCCGCGGAACTCCCGATCGGCATCCTCACCTCGATTATCGGCGCGCCATTTTTCCTGTTCCTGCTGTTGAAACAACGTTCGTGGTTTTCGTGTGAAGCCGCTGCTGGAGGCTGTCTCGCTCTCGGTTAGCGTCGGGATGAAGCTGCTGTTTCATGATATTAACCTGTCATTCGGAAGAGGAGAGAGTGTCGCGTTGATCGGGCCCAATGGCGCAGGAAAATCCACTCTCGCTGCGAGCCTTGCGGGTGAGCTCACGGCGCGGTCGGGCCACGTGCG
The DNA here is from genome assembly GCA_963753355.1 of uncultured Alphaproteobacteria bacterium. GTDB lineage: Bacteria > Pseudomonadota > Alphaproteobacteria > Rhizobiales > Xanthobacteraceae > BOG-931. Next base: position 15,876 of record CAVWBV010000035.1, on the reverse strand, counting down.
GGTTATGGGGCGCGAGCTACAATCATTTTCCCCCCGTGTGCTCGCCCGCCATCGTTCTGTTCTATCGCAACGCAACAACGTTGCCTTCCCATTCGCAGTCAGCGACGTGGTCCGCATGGGGGCCCTGGAAGAAAACAACCCAACGGTCGAACCGATCGTTGACAGCGTTCTGGTGGAGCTCGAGCTGCTCGACGTCGTGGATCGCGCCATTACTACTTTGTCGGGCGGTGAGCAGCAGCGCGTGCATTTTGCCCGAGCGCTTATTCAGCTTGCTTGTGGCCAGAGCCTTGGCGCTGTGGAATTTTACTTCTTGACGAGCCGACTGCCGGCCTCGATCTGCGTCATCAGCTCAGCATGCTGGATGCCTTGAAGGGTCGCGCGAAAAACGGCGCACTGGTAATAGCCATCCTGCATGACTTGAATCTTGCCGCGCTTTTTGCCGATCGGGTCATCGTCCTCGCTCACGGGCGGATTGATTGCGACGGCCACCCAGAAGTCACCATCACCGATAACATGCTCAACCGTGTTTTCGAATTAGAAACGACGGTAAGCAAGCCACCCGAACTCGGCACGACATTCGTACTACCGCAAACTATGAAACCGATGGAAAGGTTTAGCATTCGAACCTGAATAAGCGGTACAACGCGGTTATAACTTATGCGGATGCCGCCGCTCACAACCGGGAAACGCGGTCCAAGGCGCGAAGAGTTGCAACGCGCGGGTGCTAACCCGAGCGTAGCCGTGCGCCGGTTTTCGCGCCCTCAGCTTTCGACCGCCTTGCAAGGCCTGAAGCCGCAGCCCGCTAAGTAATGAAATTTCCCCTAGTAGACTGAGCTCGCTTATTTTGTCGCCCGCACACGCACCACGACATCGACGCGGGCTATTTCGTAGCCTTTCGGCAGAATAGGAGTTTTTTGGTCTGATACCTTTATCGAGGGTATATGGATCAATCTTTGGAGTTCCTCACTATAAAAGTGATGATGTTCGGTGACGTTCGTGTCAAAAAACGACCTTGTCGAATCAATCGTTACTTGCCGCAAAAAGCCAACTTCGGTAAATCGCTTCAAAGTATTGTAAATTGTGGCGACAGAGACCGAAATCTTGGCGCGCCATGCTTCCTCGACCAACGCTTCGGCAGTCACGTGACGATCACCGTTGGTAAATAGCAGCAAAGCGAGCGCGACGCGCGTTCGTGTCGGCTGCAGGCCGGCAGACAACAGCGTATATTTTATTCGCTCGATCGCTTCAGTCCGGCGGACGTATGTCTTCGTAGCGGAAATCGGCTTTGATTTTTTCATTCGCGTGACAGTCGCAAATCGCATGAGCTCGCACCGTAGCGACATGTCGGCGAATGGTATACCCGCGACCACACAATGGCGGCTTTTTGTAACTAATACCGGGATTTTGCTAGCTTTTGACGTGCGATGGCTTCGTCGGCGGTGGGCACGGGCCACGCTGCGTGGGAGGCAAACTTTAATCCCGCCCGAAGAGATCCAGAATATGAGCAAGGCATCTAAAGCTTCTGGGCTTCGTTTGCACGCTTCTCACCGTTATCTCGTTGGCCGTCACGCTCACGACAGACCCAACGCCGAGCTCAATCGCCGCGGCTGGTGCGCTTACATCCATCAGATGAGAGGGAGCTTGGTCTGCGCGGCACATACCAATACCGGCGTAATGTTCTTAGAACGCATCTAAAAGAAACAAATTTACGCACTCACGCGCCATCGACTATCGTGCGCGTAGCATCAGATGCATTTTAGAATACATCTAAAAGCTGGCTGACACCTCTCCACGTCGTCAAAGGGAACTAAACGCGCGTCGGCTCCGTTCGCTGACTGTCACCGCTGGAGGAATCCAATGTACCTTCGTAGTGTCCTATCCGCATTTGGCTTGGCGTCCGGTCTTGCATTGCTGCCCGCAATCGGCCACGCCGAAGAATTCTATATTGGCGAGCCAATCGAGCAGAACGACTTGCAGATAGTGCCGAACTATCTGCTCGGCATCGAAATGGACCGCATGCCACCTGGCATGGAAATGGGTCCCCACAGCATCCACCTCGAAGTCGACGTCCATGCAACCAAGAACGAGAAGCACGGCTTTCCGGAAGATGCGTGGATTCCCTATCTCACGATCCGATACACGCTGACCAAGGACGGCAGCCACTTATCCGAGGCTGTCCTTTGCGTAGTAAGACGCGCATCTACGTGAAGCTCGAAGAAATCCGTTACGATTTCACCTACTTCATCTGCGACCTACTTGATGCTGGCCTGTAGAATTGCTCGTGCGCGAGATTTTACCCTGAAGTGAAAGTCACGGCCTCGACCAACGAATGACCAATGAAACGCCGCAACCAAACGTGAACGAACGGCTCCGAACGGCGGCGGAAATGCCAGATTTTATTGATCTTTCCGGGGCGGGTTGGGCGCTGATAAACGCCGGCTCAGAGGTTTCGGTCATCCTTCCTCTAGAGCGGGGAGATCGGTGCCCGCTCAGAGGCATAGTGCATCGCTGACTATTCGCGCCGCCGACGCGGTCGGTTCCGCGACGGCGAGCATTCCGAAATGCCGAGTATCTCATTGAATTAATTGAGAATCAGTCACGTTTGGTTCTTTTCCGTCATTCCGAAATTCGATTGACGGGTCATTCCGAAATTCTGTTCTCTGAGCGTTCGACGAGGCCGCGATGCGATGCGCGTGGCGTTTTCGCGTCGCTGCGAGCGCGCGATCCATGGTGCGTTTGGCGTAGCCCTCGTAAGCGCGGCTCTTGTGGGCGGACAGAGCGCGCCCTTGTCCATCGGTGAGTTCGGCTTCTTCCAACTCAGTCATGCCGCCGTGTCTGCAAGCATCCAGCGTGAACGTTGCCGGCAAACCGGCCTCATCCCGCAGCCGGCGAACTAGCTTTGCCATGCCGCTCTCTGAGTAGAGCCTCGTGGGCTTTGATTTGCCGGGTTCGGTTTTACCGCGCGTTTCGTGCAAGACAATAGAGATGCCGCGACGAGGCACCTTGGCCAGCACGTCCTCTGCATCGGCATAGAACAGCGTGCCGTCGTTATCCTGCAGAGGATGAAGGACGATAGCGCCGGTCTTGTGGTGAAAGATTCGGATCGCGGTCGGCGCGTCGCGGCCTCTATAATCAGACCACCGAATGTGCCCGGCGAGCACGTTCTCGGGACGCTGGAGCCATTCGAAGCATATGACCGCTGCTGCAGCGGCCTCGGGGTATCCCGATTTGATGGCTGTGGTCGCGAACGCATACGCCTGATCGCGAGTAGCTGCTGGCTTGATCGCTTTGATCCGACGGTTTTTGGTCACGCCCCGCCAGGGATTCGGAACATCTCGGTCGAAGGCGTGAGGATAAAGGCGATGAACGACGCTCCACGCCCTCGCACACAGACCAACAACCTTCTCCCCTTGTCGAGGTCGTGGACCGCGCGGGCCGGCTATAATGAGCTCATAAATCTTATCGGCTGAAACGGGTGTGATCGCCTTGATCATCCGGTCGCCCACACGATCGCCCTTGCGAGTTGCAAGGTCGGCAACGAGCAACATGGTCCGCTCGTAGTCACGTCGCGATCGAGCCGAGACTTTTTCCAGATAGGCTTTTGTTTGTTTGTACTCACGAAACAACCAGTCGACTGTTCCGAATCTCGCGATCCCGTCGACTAAACCGCCGGCGTTGATATGCCGCCATTCGTCGAATAAGGCGTTGAGCGCGGCCGCGCGGCCTCCGTTGCCGTCGGTTCCGCAGGCTAGAAGGTAGTCGGTGCCGAGCGGCTCGCATGGGATCGAGCAGCCTAACCGGCGATAGTGACCGGTCAGGTCCCAGTAGAATGCCGTTCTGCCATTGGCGAGGACCTTTGTGCGAACAAAGCGTGGCAGAGGCCGGATCACGGCTACAGATCCTCGACGACGTCCCGGACCCGTTGGAGGTCGGGCGGTAGGATCGCTTGATCGAGGTCGTCCCGCAGCCATAGTCGTCGTCCACCCTCACTGATACGCGGCTCAGGATACTCGGAACCGACTCGCTTGAGGAAGGCTTTTGCGTTTCGTTCGCCGCAGTATACGGCCGCGAGATCGGCGTTCATGCGCCGGGGCCAGCATCCCACGAGCACCATAGGTTGGATCATTACATGCCTCCAAGCGCCGCTCCGAACTACTGCTCGGAATCGGTCATTGAGCCGTCTCGAAAAGTAACCGCTGGGGCCATGCCGAGCGCACGCCGGCTATCGAAGTCTGATTTCATCGCGCGCTGAAAGCGTTGTGCGCGTCATGGTGCAGTTGCCCGTTGGATCGCCGCCTGCGTAGGTTGGTACTTCGTGGAACTGGGATAACTCTCAGCCGCACAGGCACATCCACACCCGAGCTGAAGCGAAAATGCTGCTGAGGATATATTCGGCGGCAATTCCGTTACTTCGAGCAGCGAATGATGCTTACCCGGTGGGGGTCAATTTGCGGATGTGAGCAATGAAACGATCACGGGCAATTTTGCTGGCCTTCATCCAAGCTTGGTGCAGCTTGATAGCCGCTGTAAACCGACTCTTCAGTCGCTTAAGCTGCTTCCGCTCTTTATTGGAGAGCTCTGGCTTCGACCCTTGCTTGGGCTTTGCAAGTTCGTGAACCTTACGGATTTGATCCGCCGGCTTTTCCTCCTGGGCGACCTTCCACAGTGCGTCGCCGTTATCGTCCAACCCAACCTCCACCGCAGCCTTTTTGGCTTCAGACGAGATGGCATCGATCGCTTTCGAACGACGGACGTCATCGCGTGAGGTGCCGAGGGCCTTTGCGGCCTTGCTGTTACCCTTATCATTGGGTTGACGCCCACCGGAGTTTGTATCCCGGGCAGCCTTCTCTGCAACGAGCTTCGCACGGTGCGCCACGGCTTCAGCATATTCGAGGGCCGTGAGGTCGGTGCGATCGAGATTCTCCGAGTAGTGCCACAGCTGTCTGTCAAGCCTGTCGTCCGGCATCGCAATCGCATCAATGCGTTTCCAGCCAAGCTGCTTCGCAGCCTCCAGACGGTGGCGTCCAGCGATTAGTTTGATCCCAGCATTATTGATCCGGACGTGGAGCGGGTTTTGAATGCCGATCGAGTTCATCGAATTGGCGATGTGTTTCAGCTTGATTTTGTTGATGCGGCGCCAATGGCTGGGGACCAGCACATCGGCGACGGGTACCTTTACGACTTCGATCGGCGAACTTTTGATGTTGGTCTTGCGACCAGCTAAGTCGTCATCCAGCAGCTTCGACTTCTTAGTCACAGCCGTCACGTGTTTGGCCATTGTAGTCATGGTATTCTCCTTGCAGCTAACTTACTGCTCCGTGGATTTGCTAGTTTGGTATTTCGATTAAATATTTGGCTTGCGCGGCAGCGCAAAATTATCGATCATGAAAGTGACGGCGCTCACGCCGCCTTTTCAATATTTTTTCGATGCGAAAAGGCGTGCGGCCGCGCCGCAACAAGAAAATTCAATTCGCTAAATTGCGGAGAGCATTTTTGCCGGTCGAGCAAGTTCAGCGTGGGACCGAAATTCAACCTAATTATTCGACCTTTTACGCAGCCAAATTCTTAAATCACATATTTCGTTTAAACGCCCAAAATTTAGCCGACGTCGCGCGCCGAAACTTGAAGATGAAATTTGAATTTTGATTTCGCGGACGCAAACAAACGTGCGCGCCGACTAAAAGATATTATACCCGATCGGGGGCGCATTCACAACGGCCGAACCTTGGTTAGAATGGCCGTTTCTTGCGAAGGAATTGCGATTTTATTAAACGCGACTTTTCCCGCGCGTAACTTGGCGATAAATTTGCTCCAAGAGGTGCGCAAGTTGCGCGGCGCGCGATTTATGCCGGATTTCCGCGAATGTGATGCCGATCGCGATATAATTTGGCCGTTTGAACACCAATTCTCGGTGCCTGAGAGTGCTGGGACCTATATTTAAAGTGCATGCCGACCATCAGACCAACGGAATAAGAGCGACCGCGCGATTTTAATCGGACGACAATTCCGAAGGGCTTTTCGGCAGAAATAAAACATCCTCCCAGCGGCAACGTCCACGTCTTACGGATTTCATCACGTAATTCGTAACCGCGTAGGTACTGTGCTCGATCGGTTCAAAATGAATTTCGCGAAGCGGCCTTTTTCTATAAAGACGTGATTTTTCTGCAACATGAGAAATAACATCGACTTTCAGTCGAGAGTTCAGGGGGACTGATAAAATCGAATGCATGTGCAGTCCATCATTGACCGTTGCATCTCGCAGACCAATCTTTTCATACTTAAACACCGGATAATCGGGAACCGTTAGCATGCGTGGTCGAAGAAATAGCTGGTGAATTGAATTTGGCTTTCGGACGACGCGAGTGACCAAAGTGGAATAAAAGCGACATACACTGTCCTGCATGACTTTTAGTCTTGCTGCTGCTGACCCGGAAATATGATTGAACATGAACGTAACCAAATATGCACTCCAACCGTTCTTTGTTACCTTTTCTTCGACTTCTCTGCTCCACCATGATGTAATTGTTTCGATAATAGCGACTTCCTGCGAATTTAAATGCGTCATTTTAAAATCCCTATTTTTTGAATGCCTGCTGAAATGTGCTGTTCGTCCATGCTCGTTTTTCATTTGTTTTACAGAGCGATGACCCCATATTGGATTTGGCTTTGTAGTGAAAATCCGAAACATCCGGAAAATGATATTGAGTAGTCCGCTAGGTCGAACGATCACATTGTGCATCACTTTACATAATTAAAGTGCATCGCAAGATGCAAAGAAGACGGCAAACAAATGCGCTTTCGAGGATAATCTTCCCATGTTCGATGCGAGTATCCGTTTTGGCGTAACAGCCAATCCCAGCATCGTGGAAATGGATCGACTCTACGTGATCAGAAACAGGCGCCGGCTATTCGCTTAAATTTCAACGTCCTACGCCGCAGCACATACCGGGAGGCCTGCGCAAGTTGCGCACCCTTTAATTACGGGAGTTCGCTTGAGGCGAAAGTGGTGATTACAAGCCCGATTAGTCGATTATCGCATTTTTTGCGCAAACAGCTGGCGTGGCATTTGTAATGTGGAGCAGGTGCAATGAATTACACCTTGGCGGTGCAAATTCACGTGTCGCCGATTAAGCGCTGTCCCACATCTAGCTGCTGTTCACATCAAACGAATTCCGTCAGAACAATTTGGCCAGCGAATTTGGTACATAAATAAATCGCCTCGGGAAGAATATTCGGTGGGCAAGTACAGCGAGCCAGATAACAATGGCTTGGCTCGATATAAGCACAACTCTCGGCCACTACGTCCGGGTCATCGCGTCAAGCTGTTTCATTTGATGAAGGATATGCGTCTTCCGGAATTGGCGATGGCAGGCGGGGCACCTCGAGAATTATTGCACAAAATAAAATACGAAGCTCTTCGCGATTGTCGCCACAAATATTGATCGTCCTCAGGGAGTTTTTTCGCGAAGGCCCGAAGAGCCCAAAACAAAGCACGCGGAATAGGTCGTTGCGCAGAATCGGCCAAACTAAGCAAAGAATTGACAATTCTTCCCAAAGTTCGGCCGTTGAGTTGGAGCGCGAAATCTTGTATAATATTTGTTAGGTAAGCGATCTCGCGTTGCGTCAAGAATACCCGCGCCTTTCAATTTTCGGGTAGACCAGTTTTCATTCCGAATTGCCGCGCACTAACTGACGGTTTCAAGTTGAGATTGGGGCGCGCAAAAATTTGTTGTTTTGCATGAGGTTTTTTAGCGTTGTCCAATTTCGCGCGAGAAATAACGAACTACGTAACAAAGTCGAAATTGCAAATAATGTTCAAATCCTTGCAATGTTTGAGCATCGAGTGAGCGCGGACCCAATTGTGTAAAATGGTCCGGGATTGAATTTCGAACAGCGATCATTAATTGGGGCGCCTCAGGCGAACTCCGGCTTTTAGGCCATCGCCGAGCAGCTTGTTTGATAATAGATATTATTCGCTCGCTCGAGCATCACTGCTTCCCGAACCACGCCAAGCGATTCTTCTCCCTGGAGAGCTGATCGCAATTAACGCGTTGGCGCTTTTGCGCCTGCCGAACGACACAAATTCAGTGAATGCGCGCGGACCACGCCGGTTCTCCGCGTGAAGAAAGCTATTACCGGCTAAGGAGTAAAGCAATGAGTAAGCGCAAAGCATCTAACGTCGGAACGCTAGGGCAGGCTGACGTGAGGCGAGTATATTCAGCATGGAAAATCGATGAAATTACAGCCAAGCATTCGCTGCGATTCAAATATGATGACGGAGAATGCGGAATCACGCACTTGAATGGGAACTATCATGTAGAGTTGGTCGGCGAAGCGGGCGATGATTTTGAGATGCTCATTACAGGGGTGCAGAGCTTACAGCGCAAGACGGCGATCTTGGAGCCGACGGACGCGATGGAATTTCTTTACAAGTATTGCAAGATGAGTTTCAGAATTCTGCGAGACTTGAAGCGCAGCCCGATAGCCGAGGGCGAACTTGTCGCTAGCAATTTCGAGCCGCTAGATCTCGATAGCTTGCCGATAGAGGAAAGGGCCCTTGCCGAGCTACTTCAAGAACACCACGATACCGCGGAACGCGCCGGTACTCTTGGGGAAGAAGACCGGCTAACTGAAGAAGAGCTCGATGCAAAGATCGAGGAGATAAAGCGACGACAGCAGACGGGGTAAGTGCTTATATCAGGACGCAACGGCGATATTAGGTCGGAGGACGCGCGGTCGCTTTCTGGAAGGAGGCCGCGCAATCTCTCGCAATTTTCGTTAGCTAGCTTTGCTACATTTGTTGAGAGAAAGGGTGTCTGCTCCCTCATTTGGGGGAAGCGCAATATCCCTGGTTGTGTAAAAACGCGCTGCTTCATGTGATTCTCGCGCAGTGATTCTGCTGGTGCTGTGCGGGGGACGGGATGAAGCGCTTCGTTGAAGGTACAGATCGTGGTCAGACAACGTTGTTTCCAGAGTGCCTTGCTGACTGGATTGACGAGAACAATGCCGTTCAGGTGATCGACGTCTTTGTCGATGAACTCGATCTGGCGGCGCTGGGATTTGACGGGGTCGCCCCGGAGGCGACCGGACGGCCTTCGTATCATCCGTCGGTGCTGCTGAAGCTCTACATTTACGGCTATCTCAATCGCGTTCAGTCGAGCCGGCGACTTGAGCGAGAAGCTGGACGCAACGTCGAGGTGATGTGGCTGACGGGTCGGCTGGTGCCAGATCACAAGACGATTGCCGACTTCCGCAAGGACAATGGCCGGGCCATCCGACAGGTATGCGCCCAGTTCATTATGTTGTGCCGCTCACTGGAATTATTGACGGACGCCAGCGTTGCGATTGATGGCAGCAAGTTCAAGGCGGTAAACAACCGGGACAAGAACTTTACCAGGGCAAAGATGGAGCGGCGGCTGGCGCAGATCGAGGAGAGCGTTGCCCGCTATCTGCGCCAACTCGATAGCGCCGATCGGCAAGAGCCGTCGGAGGCGCGTGAGATCAAGACGATCCGCCTCAAGGAGAAGATTGCGAAGCTGAAGGAGGAGGTGCAACGCCTGCATAGGCTCAAGGCACGAATGCTCGCGGCACCGGACCAACAGATATCACTGACCGATCCTGATTCCCGCTCAATGGCGACGAGCGGCCGAGGCTCGGGTGTTGTGGGCTACAACGTCCAGGTCGCTGTCGACACCGAGCATCATCTGATCATCACGCACGAGGTGACTAACGTGGGCAGCGACCGGGCACAGCTTGCAGATATGGCCAAGCGGGCCAAGGCGACGCTGGAATCGGACGGCCTCGATGTCGTCGCTGACCGCGGCTACTACAGCAGCGAAGAGATTCTGGCGTGCGAGAATGAAGGCGTCACAGTTACGCTGCCAAAGCCGATCACCTCGGGCGCAAAGCGTTTCGGCAAGCAGGACTTCCGTTACGTGGCTGAGGAGGATGTCTACATCTGTCCTGCCGGCAAACGGCTTGCCTACTCATTCACCACCCAAGAACATGGGTTGGTTCTGCACCGCTATTTGACCAACGTCTGCCAGCATTGCGCCATCAAGCATCGTTGCACCACCGGCAAGGAGCGACGGATCACGCGATGGGAGCATGAGCACATACTCGAAGCCGTCCAACGCCGGCTCGACGAGCATCCGGAGAAAATGCGCCAGCGGCGGGAGACGGTCGAGCATCCGTTCGGCACCATCAAAGCCCGCATGGGCGCCACGCACTTTCTGATGAAGACACTGCCGCGAGTCGCCTCAGAGATGGCGCTACACGTACTCGCCTACAATCTCACCCGCGTCATGAACATAATGGGCATCGGACCGCTTATGGCCGCGATCAGGGCATAGCCGACAACTCACCAAACGCGCGTCCCGTATGCCAGTCGGCCGGGCGTTTCCACACGACCAAGACGGTTTGAACGTTTGTGGGCGCCTGATACTCGGTCGCGACAAGCGCATCTTTCCAAAACCTTTTAGCGTTATGCCTCGACGCAGATTGAGCGAGCGCGCACCCATTTAGTTTCTACTCAAAAATCTAGACATCACTTTGGATCGCCGATCACGTGGGCTTCGTTCATCGAGGCCCTCGCGTCGAACAGCAAGTTGTAAATGCGTCAAGGCTCAGATGTCTCTGTCTGCTGCGTGTCTGAAACATGAAAAAAACGCAGTCAAAGTTTGAGGACTATAAAATGACGAAAACGACGAACATACTGCAGTGCACTTTATACCCGTGGCTCCAGTCGGAATTCGCGGACCAACTCGAGTTAGAGTTTCCGGATCAACTCGGCACCATAAGCTTTTATATGCTGTGTTCGGACAAAATAGCGGCAACGGCTCGCAACTTGGAGCTAACAGACTTTGCCAGTTTAATTAATGATGACCGTCTCGATCCTTCGGCATATGATAAATATTTCAGCGAGAGCGGCAGTTTAACAAAAAAAATCGTGAAAGAATTCAGGCGAGTGGTGAACTATGAAGTCGACTTCCACGTAAATCCTGTTGGGCTGCCGCGCGAGACGCAATCTCGACTTCAGTTGATCCGAGGTCGTTTCGTAGACGAGCTTTCGCCGGAGTTTATTTTGATATGTTGATCCGAATTGGAGCTCACCTAGCAACGGCGATGTGGTGGCGCGCTCGTCGATTATGGGCGGCGTGGTGCGTCAGGCTCGGGAAACTATAATTACGAGAGGTTTGAGTGACGTGGAGTACTGCAACTGATAAGGAAACACTGTTTTCCTTATCAGTTCCGCAGTTACCGGCATTTTAGCGATGGCCTTCGCCGCAGGCGATCCCGCGACATTTGCACTAATTTGCTTGCGCAATCAGTAATTCGCTGTGCTGCATTTTTTCAACGAAAGTCAGAAAAAAATGTCTTGGAGCGTCGTGCCATTCGGCAAATATGCGGGCTGCAGCTTGCCCGAAATCATCGTTCGAGATCTAGATTGGTTCTTTTGGGCGGTGCCGAAGCTTTACGGAAGGCTCGGTGACGAGGCGCAAGTTCTCGCCCGAAAGGTACAGACTATCAAAATCCCGAAATCTCACGCCGAATGGTGGCAAGTTGAATATCGCTACGACTGCGATCAGCGATTTCGTGGGTTTGAGTTGGTCAGAGCCGGCAGCACTTTTTCTTGCCGATGGGCGACCCGCCTGCCGCACCTGGATTTGACCTGGCCGGTTCGCCAAAAGCGCTACGACAAGCGGGCTGGTCGTATCGTGGTCCGGGATTTTCGGCGGCAATTCTTTGGCCAGCACCGGCGGCTGACCAAGCAGCGGTGCGAAGAATTTTTCAGCAATGATGCCAATTTCCTGGCCATTTAGAGAACCGAGCCTGATGTCGGCTCGAACGGCCAAATATGTTGAGGCCTCGATTTGGGAAGGCGACAACTTTGATTATGACCGGTGGCTGAAACGGGTGCGCGAAGAAGACGCTCGGGCGAACCAGCTCTCCGCAGCGTCAAACTCGGGCCAGGCCGCTTCCGCCAAGATTGGAAATCCAGTTAGGGCGTCGGATGTGGGCCGCGGTGCGGCGACACCGACGATAAGAAACCTGCAGCTGCCGAGGGCGCTAGGCCGATCAGGCCAGCTCGTGAGAGGCACGACATCGGCGGAGCGACTAAGGCGATGGCTCGAGAGGGTGCAGGTTGCCTGGCACGACTTTCAGGCCAGTCGTGCTCGCGACGCCGTCTATGATTATCTAGAGGCCGTTTTCGCAATCGTGCTGCACTACAAGGTGCGGCGACGGATCAAAAGGCTGCTGTGGCATGCCTTCAGGTTTGCAGAGCTGCGCTTTGACAAGAACGCTGACCTATTTACTGCCGTCATTCGCTGCACGTGTGGCGGCGGCGTAGACAACAAGCTGATCAGCAAATGGGCACGCGCATTACGGTATGTCGCTCGGCGCAAGCCCGCTGCCATGCAGCTGAAGGCATTCATGAAGGCCGCCGGCGGCGTCAACGAGTGCGCCGCTGGCTATGCAATACGTAAAGGCCCTCATTGCCGCGCCCGTTGGCGCCAGGCGAGTGAACCTAAGAACGGCAAGAGTTGATCATCTCCTGCACGGCTTTGTTAAATATTGGAATCTTTACCAAGACTGACCCGCGCGATGTGTCAATCTGCATATAAATGCGCCAGGTGTCAGACAACGGCCCGCGCGGCGATTTTGCGAGCCTTGCGATCACAAGTTCATTTCGAAAATTCCCCTTAGGTAGAAGAATTTTAGATTCGGGCGCATGGTCGTTCAATCGAATAGAGGCCCGTGCCCCCAGGATTTCGTCTAGGCTTAAATTTTGAGGTAGATCTAACGTTGGATTACCCTGACTATCAACGATCAGCGCAGAAAAAGCGACGTACGCACCGTCACAGTAACCTGTGACCTCGGCAACCGCGCCGTCCTCGTTCTGCTGAATTGACAGGGCCGAAACATCAACTCGATCAGTCATCTCATTTTTCTTAGAAACTACCTTCCAAGAAGTTTCTCCCTTGCTGGCGTACTGCAGTCCAGAGAGAACGTCGTCGACTTTTGCAAGCAAGTCGCTGGTAATGGCTTGTGCATTCGCGAGTTGCTCTTGCGGAAGGGGAACACTAGCGACTTTCACTGCTCCGTGGAAACGCTCCAGTTCGGCGAGCTGAGATGCAGTTTGTGCGTCTAGCCAATCCCGGTCCCACGGAAGGAACTTGCTAGTAAGTGATTTCAGGTCTGCGCGAAGTTGTAAGACCTCTTCAATCTGGTGTTTGTCATATTCAACCCTCGACAAGATCGCGTCGGCGGCGGCTAGGTCATTCCCGTAATCGCCACGATCTCTCAGTGCGACTGTTGTTAGTTTAGAGAGAGCGCCGGTTTTTGCCGCAAGGCTATTGAGATCGGATACTCCAGCTGTAGAAAGGTAGGCTCGGATCTCGGGTTGTTCAAAATATTTCAGGATTGGCATCGCGTCGTGAGTAAGGTTCTCGCGCCTCACGTCTAGTTGTTTAGCTAGATCGTATTTGCTTCGGTCTACGGTTAGCTCACGCTTAAGCTCCGGAAGTTTTTGGGTAACAGCCGCAAGTTCATCTTGCCTTTCATTCAGAACCAAAAGGTCCAATGACTTTAGGTCATTCGCCCGCCCGAGGAGGGATTGAGCAGAGGCCATCGTCTCTTCGCCTAAAAACCCCTTGAATGCATCGTCGGAAATGGATGCAGAGACCTCCGCGGCGAGTGATGTGACTTCATCAACTTGTTTGCGAAGGCCATCGATTCTTGCCTGCCCAGCGTTGAGCACGTTTTCGAAATCAATCTTACGGTCGTTGAGTTGGGCGATGCCGCTGCCTGCGTCGCCTCGGTCGCTCGGAGGTAAATCTCGCAAGCGCAAAACATCGGCCTTCAACTTTGTTCCGACGGCAGCTGCGTTGGGACTAATCTTGGAAAGTGGCTCTTTCATTGAACGTTGCAGAAGATCTGAAACGCGAGATTCAAGGGCTGCCAACTCATCAGTCTAAGTCAGCAGTCTTCGTTTATATTCATCGGCCGCGGATAATTCCTGGATAAATTGCTGCCGTATGCGTATGAATGCTTCAGGATCGGACTCGTATGCAGCTTCATACTGGTCCTTCAAATTCGAGAATTTGGCTTGCCGTTCGTAATGCTTAGCAAAGGGAAGCCAGTCAGAGTATCTCGCGAGATCAGCATCGTGATTACTCTTTAACTGGCCGATGAAGCCGTTCGCCATCGCCGCGAAGGCTGCAAACTCAAGCCCACTCGGAGCGCCAAGCTTATTTCCGTACACGTACACGAGCTGCGAAAAAATGTCGTGACAACCAAAGGTGTCGAGGGGAGTATTGGGACTTATTCGCTTTGAGGCATCCCCAGCACGTTGCAGCCCCGCGAATAAGCGATCAAAGGATTCGAAAGGTCTCAAGATCGGCTGTTTGCGAAGCTCGGAGCTCAATAAGGGACGCCCACGCAGATAATCAAGCAAGGTGCTGATCTGGGCAGACAAGGTGAACAGGCAATCTCTTGTCAGAACGCAATAGGCAGTCGAGCCCATCTTCGGATATTGCGAAGGACCATTTGGGGGAATGGCCAGACAGGAATTCGGAGTGTCTAATAACCGGGTGAATTCCGCGAACGGGTTTGGCTGCTCCCCCTTTGGCGTGGCAGGCGATTGCGGATTTGGGTTGTTCGGCGTGGAAGGCGGTTGTGGATTTGGCTCGTTCGGCGTGGGAGGCGGTTGCCGATTTGGGTTGTTCGTTGCGATTGATTGCGGTGTAATTTTTGAGGCGTCGATTGTCAGAAAACGTAGAACTCCACTTCCATCCTGATTGACCGTCGCAGCCCAAAGGAAGCCTGCACCGCCCGCGAGGCGATAAACAGGTACGCCTGCTTTTGCTGATCGCTGAAGGTCACCAAGGAAACTCACTAAAAGCCCTTTTACCGTCCCGCCTGACGCACCTGTTTCCAGGTCATGCGCATCAAGCACGTCCAGTTGGATTTTTCCCCAAATAGCGATGACAGCATTCGGCAAGCCAACGCGCTGAGACATTCGAATTAGACGGGGGCGTTCGCTAAAAGTTGCCGATAGCCGGTCTATCTCGCTTTCAACGTCGTTCGGCGCAAAGAATGTTGGCTCGATGTATCTGTTCACGTACCAAGCAGTTCCATCTGGCGTGTGCAAAATGGAATTAGCGAGTGTTATGCGGTTGCGGCCATCGTGCTTTATTTCTTCTTTGTGACACCAGGTGAACCCGGGGAATTTTTCGTTCTGAGCGCACTGATATCGCCGGTATGCGTCACTGCCGAAGCGAACTTGCCCGCCAAGAGGCAACCCATCCACGACGTAGGGCGATGGTTGAGCGGTGGCCGGTTGCACTTGGACCGCTTGCCCTCGGCAACCGGCCAGAAGCGGCGATAACCGTGGGTCTGATGGAAACACGCCACGGTCCACCAGGGCGTCAACGCTGGCACCCTGCTGGCGCAAACCTTGGTCAAGGCACGAAATTTCAGCGGGCGGTAGCTTGCGCCATTCGGCCTGGACGGCTTGCTGCATGGCTTGCTGCACCATGCTGCCAAACATCTGGAGAAAGTCGTTGGGATCCTGGGCAGACGCTCTCGTGCTCAGCAGGAGCGGCAGTGCAAAAAAAAATGCGAGCCCATTAACACCGCGACCTCCGGCCTGAGGGTCGTTAGGTCGAGAGCCTAGCAACACAAACTGCAGCAAATCGCTTCGTTGACGAAGCGTGCTTCATTCTCGCCTAGTTCTTCGATATTCATGGAAACTGCCGCCAAAGGCAAGCAAATGCCTCTTCCAGTGATGTGCAACACAATTCGCTGTTTCTCGTTAGCCCACGGCACTTGCAGCCGGGTCTCGGCATCGTGGACTAAATACTCTTCCGCCAG
>CAVWBV010000034.1:0-325392 GCA_963753355.1 uncultured Alphaproteobacteria bacterium | reverse complement strand
AAACTTGCGGATCGAGGAGTGCCAAAATGTGCGGCATGGCCGTTTTCATGTCGGGGCGCTTGTAAACGGCTAGACGCGTCGCAATGAGATCGTCCCAAACCTTGTCAGGATCGTGAAATAGGCCTTTTAAGATTTCGAAAATATTCTCCCACGTCGGATTGGTCGCAGCCGCCGACCTGGAGCGCTTGATATCGTCTTGTATCGGCTTTGCCGGAAAATAAGCCGTCGCTGACAGCAGGATAAGCTTGTCGACCAGCTGCGAGTGGTCGATGGCGAGGCGGGTCGCAACGCGGGCGCCCAGGGAGAGCCCGACCATCGACGCTTTCTTCACGCCGATGGCATTGAGGAAATCGACGGCGTGTTTGACGTAGTGCTGCGTTTCGTAATCGTAGTCCGGCTTGTCGGTCATACCAGAACCGATCATGTTGCAAGCGATGCAATTAAAACGCCGGGCGTGCGCAGCGATATTGGCGGCGAAGTTCTCCAGGCTCCCGGCCGTTCCGTGCATTAAGACAAGCGGCGTGTTCGCAGGATCTCCAGCCTGAATAAAGCGCGTGCTTTAAACCGCCGGCGTTGACCCAGGCCTGATGGAAAGGCGTGCCGAGCAGTTCGGTCCAGATGCTTCGATACGGTTGCTGTATGGGTTTTCTCTTTTTCCGTTCTGTTTGGAGATCTGGTGCGGTTAGCTGGCCGGCTGGCCGAGCATTCACGCCGCAGATCGTTAAGTCTTACTGCGCGTGCACCGGGACGCGGGTCGGCCGGCGGCTGGCGGTACGGTCCATGAAAATGATCTTGTTGCTGGCGAGGCGATAATTGGGGTAGCGGGCAAGGAAGCTCGCCAGCGCAATGCGCAGTTCGAGCCGCGCCAGCGCCGCGCCGAGACAATAATGCACTCCGTGACCGAGCGAAACGTGACGGTTGGGACTGCGCGCCACGCGCAGCTGGTCGGGCTCTTCGAATTGATCCGGGTCGCGGTTAGCGGCGCCGATCATGATATGAAGAATTTGGCCCTTGCGGATTTCTTTGCCGTCGACGCAGAAATCTTGGCGTGCGGTGCGGATGCCGCGCTGGGTCGGGGCGTCGAAGCGCAAGAATTCCTCCGCCGCCAGATCGATGAGTTCCGGTTGCGCTTTCAGCTTGGCGAGTTCGTCCGGGAACTGGTGGAGCCACCACAGCGACATGGCGATGGCGCTGCGCGAAGTGCCGCCGCCGGCCGTCGCCATCATGTTGCAGGTCGCAAGTATTTCAAGGTTCGATAAACGCTCACCGGCAACTTCGGCCGTCGCCATTGCCGAGATCATATCGTCTCCAGGCTCGCGTCGGCGCGCTTCAATCAATGGCACGAAATATGCCTGCTGCGCGTCGAGAATTTCGCGCTGCTCTTTCGCCATCGCCTCTTTGTCGGGAGCAACGGGCTGAAACAGAAAGTTCGAGCAGCGATCGCTCCAATGCCGCATCATTCCCTCATCTGAATCGGGAAGGCCGAGCAGGTCGAGCATCACCTGTGTCGGCAAACGCGCGGCAAAGTCGAGATAAGCGTCGAAAGCGTCGCGCCCTTTGAGGGAGTCGAGGATGACATCGACGCGCCGTTGCATCATTGGCCGGAGCCTTTCGACAGCGCGTGGCGTCATGGCTTTCAGAAATAACGCTTTAAGCCGATCGTGATAGGCATCGTCCCGGTAAAGCAGCCACCGGTTATAGTGGTCGACGATATCGCTGAAGCGCTCCGGGTTAACTCGCGGCAGATAGGAATACAGCGTCTCGATGCGATCTACGCTGAGATCAGGCCGGTCCTGCAGGTCGTAGACATCCGTATAGCGGGTGAAAACCCAGGCTTGCGCCTTTTCCGACCAATGCACCGGGTCCTGTTCGCGCATTCGCCGGTAATACGGATAGGGGTTCTGTACTGCTTCCGCGGTGAACAATCCGTAGCTGTCGAGCGTATCCGCGGCCGCGCTCATGCGTGACCCCAGGCCCGCTGTCCGACCTCGAGCAGACGCTCGAATTTAAGCGTTTGAAGATCGGGCGTGAGCTTGCTTGGTTTGACCGCGAATTTCGACATCGCTGCGCTGGCAAAGCCGCACTGCGGGCAAATGCCAAGTCGGTCCATCGGCGCAAAGCGGCTTGCCTCGTCGAGCCGATGCAGCAATTCGTCTACCGATTCCAGCGCGGGGTTTTTGGTGCTGATAATTCCAAGATACGCCCGCTTGCCAGCAGGCAGATGCCGCAATGGTGCGAAATCGCCGGCGCGGGCGGAATCGTATTCCAGTAGAAAGGCATCCACGTCAGCGCGGTTGAACAAAGCTTCGGCGATTGGTGCGTAACCGCCGTCGCCCATCCATAAGCTTTCCATATTGCCGCGGCACAAATGCATGCCGATCGTCATGTCGGCCGGGCGATCAGCGACGGCGCGATTGAGAACATCGATATAGCGGGCTGCCAGCTTATCCGGGTCGTCGCCTTCGCTTTTTGCCACTGCGCGGATCTTGTCATCGCACAAAAGCGCCAGCGGTACTTCGTCGAGCTGCAGGTAGCGGCACCCGGCGGCGTAAAGCTCGGCGATCTCCTGTTTGAAGACCGCGATCAGGTCGTCCCAGTATTTTTCGACATCGGGATAGACTTTGACGTCGACGGCTTCCTTAAATTGGCCGAAGTGCATGTGCGAAGGCGTCGGCATGGTCACTTTGACCCGGTTTTTGGCCACGGACGCGATGAATTTGTAGTCGTCGACGACAATTGGCTGCTTTCGCTTGATCGGTTTGGTCGTCATTGGCGCCGGCGATGGCGTCGAGAATCCTTCATCATTGCGGAAGACGAGCTTCGAACCGCGGAATTCGAACCCTTCGACGGCGTTGAGAAAGCCGCGCGACCAGCCGCCACGCCGGAATTCACCGTCGGTCACGATGGGGAGGCCAAGCTTTTCTTGCATGGCGACGGCATCGCGGATGGTGTCGTCCTGCACCTTCCGCAATTGCTCGATCGGCAGCTTGCCGTCCTCCCAAGCGCGCCAAGCTTGCACCAATTCGGGTGGCCGCTTGAGGCTGCCGACGTGATCGACGGCGTTGGTGGGCACTCTTGAGGTGGCCATGCAAAGTCTCCCGGGAGTCTAGCCGGCGGCAGTCCGCAACGGCGGTGAAAGTGCGACTGAAGAGGGTGGCAAACGGCGGGCGAGAACCGCATCGAGTTCTGCTGCGGTCGATGCCACGCCGAGGATGTGGCGATCTGGACGAATCACCACTGCCTCGGTCTGAAGTTCGGCGAGGTAGGACTCCGCCGGCCCTGTCGCCGTCACGAAGACGACGTCGGCATTGGATTGCACATTGCGTTTGGCGGGAAGGAGCGTGCCGGCAAAGCGCGGGGTCGCCAGCACGGCAAAACGGTATCCGACTTTATCGTCGAGAAGCGTATCGTCGGCGAGCCGCGGCTGGGCCGCGCGGGTGCCCGCCGGGGCGGGTTCGTCGCCATGCAGGCCGCGGCTAAGCCGCGGCGTGATCGGGCGCAACATGGTCGGATTGGCGATCAGATCGCGGTCGCGAGCCTGCGCCCGTTCGGGATCGGTTGTTTGAATGACGCCAGCGAGCTCGACCGCCAGCTCAATGAAAGCGCGCACGTGTTCGGACCGTTCAGTTTCATAGGTATCCAGCAGATTGTCCGTCGCTTCGTTTTTGATCACTGCATCGAGCTTCCACGCAAGATTGGCGGCGTCGCGAAGCCCCGAGCACATGCCTTGGCCGAGAAACGGCGGCATCTGATGCGCAGCATCGCCGGCGAGCAGCAGGCGATCGCGCCGCCACCGCGTGGAAAGCGCCGAATGAAACGTATAGACCACCGCGCGCTCGATTACGGACGTGGCCGGATCGATGCTCCAGGGTTTGAGCATTGCGTAGATTTGCTCCGGCTTTGTAATGGTCGCCGGGTCGTCACCCGGCATCAGCATGAATTCCCAGCGATGCCGGTTACCCGGCATTGGCACAAACGTCGTCGGTCGTGCCGGATCGCAATACTGGATCGCGTCCACAACACGACCAGTTTCATCGGCGGCCTCGGGCACGCCGCGCGGCGATTGTTCCAGCTTCATGTCGAGCACGATCCAGCGTTCGTGCGAACGCAAGTCCTGCAACGCCGCGCCCATAAAGCGCCTGACCGTCGAGCGCGCCCCATCGCAACCGACGACGTAGTGAGCGGCGACCTCCGCGAGTTCTCCGGTAGCGAGGTTCTCGTAGCGAACACGGACGTGATCGCCGGGTCATCGAGCGCAAAGGCCTCACAGCGCATCCGCACGTCGACCGAGGCGAACCGCTTAACGCCGTCGCGCAAGACCGCCTCGAATTCCGGCTGATAGAAGCGGTAGGCGTGGTTCCAGCCCTCGGGCCCGATGCCGCCGCGACTGATCAGTAACAATAGTTTGCCGTCGGCGCTGACGTGACGGATGTTGCGGCTGACCGAAAGCAGTGGCAGCAATTGCTCGGCCAGCCCCATTGTTTGGACCAGCCGCATGCCTTCGCCGTCGAGCGCGACCGCACGCGGCAAGTGGTAAGCCGACGCTTCGCGTTCAAGCACGACGACGCGAAGTCCCGCTCATCCCGAGCAAATTGGCAAGCGCTGCACCGACCGGCCCATAGCCGATGATGCAGACATCGAATGGTGGAGCGGCGGTCATTGGGGCGCCGGACCGTATTCAGGACCTCGTCAATCCCATTTTTTTGGCGAGCTCAGCCTGATAATCGGCGATCGGGCGAAAGCCGGGCGCGCCGCGGCAGAAGGCATCCGATTTCGCTTTGATTTTGTCGGCTGGCTGCGAGAGGTCGAGCTCCTCGATGCAGGGCTGCTCAATATACCACTTGGTATCGCAAAAGACTTCGAGTCGGTTGCCCTCAGGGTCGCGAAAATAAAGCGACCAGGCGTTGCCGTGATCCATCGGTCGCATGTCGCTGACGCCCGGCTCGTCTTTCACCTTTCGCCATACCTCCTGAAGGTCCTCCAGCGAGGTGACGCGAAACGAAATCTGGTTGACGTGATTAAAGCCGAGATCTTTGGGGCGGCCGCCAACAAGTGCGACCTGATGATGGTCCTTCGGGTCCCAGCTCGTGAACACGATATCGGTGCCCCGCACCTTGCCCCGGTCGGTCACGGTGAAGCCGAGGACTCGCGTATAAAAATCCTCCATCTTCGGCAGATCGTGCACGTAAAGGCCGATATGGCTCATGCTCAGCGGAACCCGCCGCGGACGATCGCCCGAATTACCCGCTGGTCCTGTCATGACGTTCTCCCTAGATTTTCCAAAAACGCTAATACGGCTCCACACTGCCAGCTAGAAATCTTGACTCGATGTCCGCACGGTGGACAATCGTCCCACCGGGAGTGAAACAATGGGGCGGAGAAGCGGTCAAACGCGGGATGGTGGCGTGCGTTCGCTGGAGCGCGGACTGGCGCTACTTGTTGCGATGAACCGGCGCAAGCTTCCATCGGTCGTGGAATTAGCGCGCGATACGAGGCTGCCTCGACCGACAATTTATCGCCTCTTGGCGACCCTCAATCGCGCCGGCTTCGTGGCGCGCAGTAGTCCGGCGGACCGGTTTTGCCTGACGCCCAAGGTGCGCAGCCTCAGTGACGGCTTTCTCGAAGACGACTGGATCGCGGAAATAGCCGCTCCGTTCATGGCGAAATTCACCCGCGATCTTGTTTGGCCGGCGGCGCTGATGACGTTCGAACAAGGACGCATGCTGGTGCGCGAGACTACGCACGAAGCCAGTGTTCTCTCGATCGATCACGGCATGGTTGGGCGCTCGCTGCCGATGCTGCGAACGGCGGCCGGCCGCTGTTACCTGGCTTTCTGCTCGGGCAGCGAACGGCGCGCGATTCTCGACATGCTCGCACGGTCGCCGAGCCTTGAAGACAAAGGCGCCCGCGAGCGCGACCGCGTCGGCGCGCTTCTCGACGCCATCCGTACCAAGGGTTTTGCCGTTCAGGATCGTGAAATCAACCCGAAAGCGGCCGGTATGGCGATCCCCATCCGTGCCGGGTCGAGGATTTTGGGCTGCCTGTCGCTGATATGGATTTCGTCGGCACTGACCATCGCCCAAGCCGAGCGTCAGCTCTTGCCGCCGCTGCGCTCGATGGCGCAGCGCATCGAAACCGCAGTCCGCGAGCGTTCCGTTCGGCACGGCGATTACGCGGCTTAGCGGAGCGTCCGTTCTGTTTTCGGATCCTGCGCCTTAGTGCAAGGCCTGCGGCAGCCACAGTACAATACCTGGAAGCAAAATCAGGATGATCAGCACGGCGAAATCGGCGATCAGAAATGGAACCACGCCGCGGTAGATTGTGGACATGGATATTTTCGGCGCGATGGCGTGCAAAAGGAAAACGATGATGCCCATTGGGGGATGGATCAAGGCCATCTCGACCTGGATGAGGCAGATGACGCCCCACCACAATGGGTCGTAGCCGAGACTGACAATGATCGGCAGAATAAGTGGCAGTGTGATCAGGATCGAGGACATTTCCTCGAAAAAGGTACCGAGAAGAATGTAAACGACGGTGAGAGTGAAGATAACGCCGAGCGGCGGGAAATGGTGCCCGTCGATCCATTGCACCAAAGCCTCAGGCACATGCGCCAGATTGATGAAATAGGTGAAGATCGGCGCGGCCATCAGGATTAAATACAACATGGCCGTGACCGAGGCCGCTTCGTACATGCCGTGAACCAGCGACTTCCAGCTTAACCGACGGCGCGCAAGCGCAAACAGCAAAGCAAGCACGGCGGCGGCCGACGCGGCTTCGTTGACTGTAAAGATGCCGCTGTAGATGCCGACGAATACCCCAATGAGAAGTATCAGCGACGGGGCCGCACGTCGCGTCGCGATCCAGCGCTCGTCCCAGGCTGCTCGATCGCTGACCGGGGCTATTTGCGGACGGCGTCGGACCGTAATGGCGATAGCGACGAGGTTGAACGCGATGGTCATCAGCGCCGGGATGATGGCGGCGACGAACATGTCCAGGATAAACGTCTTCGCCACGACGCAATAAATGATCATCACCAGCGAGGGCGGGATCAGCGATTTGAGCGTGCCACCTGCGGCTATCACGCCGGTCGAGAAAGCCGGCGAATAGCCGCGGTCGAGCATTTGCGGCAGCGCCACCTTGCCGAAGGTCGCTGCCGTCGCGGTGCTCGATCCGCAAATGGCGCCGAACGCGGCAGAACCGCCGATGGTGGCGTAGGCGAGCCCGCCGCGACGGTGACCGATGAACGCTGCGGCCGCCCGGTAAACATCTTCGGAGAAGCCAGCCATGCTGGCGAAGACGCCCATCATCAAGAACAGCGGTACCGCGGCGATGTCGGTGCTTGAAAGGACGTAGGACGGTTCCTGGGCGAGGAAAGAAAACGCCGGGAGCCATCCGGCTTGCACGGCAAAGCCGACGACGCCGACCGTCATCATCGCAAAACCGATCGGTACCTGGAGGAAGATCAACGCAAAGAGAGCGCCGATTCCGACAGCACCAAAAACCGCCGGCTGCAAATGCGATCTCCCCCAAACTTAATCGACGATGGCCGGTGAAGCATCGGCGAGGTAATCGCCACGCACGCTTTTGACGGCAACCACGACCTGCAGCAGTGCGCTGATGCCGAGAATGGCTGCGACGGCCGCCCAAACCGGCGCCGTCGGAATGCGCAGCATCCAGGTGGCGCTGCCGTTGGACTGAGCTTGCTCGGCAAACAGCACAAACTGCCACGTCATCAAGATCAATATGATCTCCACCAGGATCGCGGCGGCTATATCGGCCACTTGGCCGGCGCGGGCACCCGCGAGCGTCGGCAGGAAGCGGATGGTGATGTTGCTGCGCTCGACAATCGCTACCGGGATGCAGCAAGCGACAGAGAACGCCGCGATAAGCGAACTCGCGTCACGGACAATGTCGATCGGGCGTGCAAAGAAAAACCGCAACAGACCGTCGGCCATTGTCATGATGGCAAAGGCCAGCAAGACACCCAGACCCAGCACTGCAAGCGCTCGTGCCAGCGTCCTGCTCGCCCAATCGATCCATCCCATTCGCATTACCCCCGCGCGGGCGTCCACTCGTCATGTGGAAGTGCTGAAGAGGCGCGCCTGTTAGACCTTAGCCTTTACCGCCCTTGCGGACACTGGCTAGCTCGGCGTCAAGCGCGGCCTTCAGCTCCTTGTGCCGGTCGCTCGCTGCGACCCATTCCTCGCGCACGGGCGCGAGTAACGCTTGGGCTTTGTCGAGCTCTTCCTGGGACGGGAAGACGATCTTGTTTTTGGGGTTACTTTTCAGCTTTTCCAGGTTGGCGGTGTTGTAACTGGTGATGGAATCTATCCACGTCTTCGTGAGCGCGGGACCAGCGTTGCGTTCGATCACTGCCTGGGCGGATTGCGGAAGCGCATCGAATTTTTTCTTGCTCATTAAGATAGTCAATGGAACGACGCCGAGGCCGATGAAGAAATGATTGTTGGTAACACGATCGAGCCCAAAGTCGAAAAACGGCGCCAGGTGCGACGTCGTGCCGCTGATTGTGCCGCGGCTGACGGCCTCGGGTATCTCCGTCACCGGCATGCCGATTGGCACGGCGCCGAAGGCGCGCAGGGCCGCACTTTCAGTCTTGCTCGACGCGCGGATGGTTTTGCCCTTGAGATCGGCAATCGAATTGACCGGGAAGTTGGTGTGGATGGAGTAGGGCGCTGTTCCCCAAAGTCCGATCACGTAATAGTCGCCGTAGTCGCGCAGCACATTACGTGCACTCAATCCCGAGGCCGTGAGCGACGATTCGCGCAAATCCTTGAACATGCCCGGAAGCTCGAGAACTTCCGTATCGGGAAATCGGCCGGGCGAATATGAAGGGATGACCCAGGCAAGATCGGCGACGCCATCCAGCAGCATCTGTGGCTGCTGACCTGGATTGCGGCCGAGCGCGCCGTTGGGGAACAGATCAAAGACGACGGCATTGTTGGTTTCCCGCTGAACGGTTTCCGCGAAGGGCTTCATTACGGTGCGGTAGGTCACCTCGCTGTCGGGGGTAAAAACCGCCCATTTGAGGTGATCATCGGCCTTCGCGAGGGCGCCTCCGAGCATGCTCGCCGCCGGTAGCGCCGCAGCCGTCGCAAGAAAGCTTCGCCGGTTCATGTTTTTCCTCCCTTGTTTCGTCGTCCTTCGGACGAAATCGTCGATTTCTTAGCGCTGGAAGATCGAGCTCGGGGCGGGAAACGACGCTCCCTACGAACTCTTCGCGGCGCACCTGGCTCGTCGGCCGGTCCGCCTATCCGCGCGCAGGCAATCCTCTCATTTTTTTATTGTCGACAATGTGCTGTGGCCATCGCCCAGTCCGCAACCAGCCTAATGGCTGAGTCCGCATGGCGGACAATTTTTTTAAGTGAGCCACGATGCGGCCAACTCACTCCCTGGGCTTCCTCAAAAGGTAAGTATCCATAATCCAGCCCTTGCGGCTTTTGGCTTCCGCTCGCGTGCTTTCAATGTCGTGCATGACTGCGGACAACTTGCCGGACATAAGGATTTCATCGTCGGTGCCGATATAGGCCCCCCAATAGATATCGATCTCCGGATCCGTCACGCTTTTGAATGAACTGTCGCCGTCGAGCATGACCACGACGTCCTCTAAGGTATCGGACGGTCCCTTGGCGAGATTGCGCCCGGTCGTGATGTGAATGGGTTTGCCGATTCGATTGAGCGCGATCTTGTGGCGAGCCGCCAGCGCCTGCACGCTACTGATACCGGGAATGACCTCGTATTCGAACGCAACGGTCCCTTTTGCTGCCACGCGCTCGATAATTCGCAGCGTGCTGTCGTAGAGGCAGGGATCGCCCCAAATGAGAAAGGCGCCGCATTCCTCATCGCCTAGTTCGCGCTCGATCAATCGCTCGTAGATAGCGGCGCGTTGCTCGTGCCATGCCTCGACCGCCGACGCATATGACGGCGCCTTTCGATCCCGCGCGGGGTCGGCGGCCTCAACTATCCTGTAAGTTTGCTCCTTGATGTAGCGTCGGCAGATGTCCCGGCGCAAGCAGAGCAAATCCTCCTTCTCCTCACCTTTGTCCATCATGAAGAAGACGTCGACTTCGTTGAGCGCGTTGACGGCTTGCATGGTGATGTATTCGGGATTGCCCGCGCCTATGCCGATGAGCAACAGCTTCTTCATCGCAATCTCCGTGAGTGGCGCGAGCGTGTCAGGAACAGAAAAATGTCGGACGTGCAAGAACAGGTGTCAGATCGCCGACGCCGATTTCCTTGCGGTCGAGCGCTTTTCCAACTTCCCTAAGCATTGCGGGCAAAGACAGTCTTTGAATGTTCCGATCTCCGGCGGTAACGGCGAGGGCAGCCGGTAGCTTTCTTTCGCACACCAGCATGCCGAGACGTCATCGCGCGAGCAGGCGAATTCCGCACCGCAATTCTCGCATACCAGTCGTCTTGGGGGCGTGTTCATCCAGGCTATCGTAGCAGCGAAACGCGGCTCGCTCGCTTAAAATCCGCCAACAGGTCCATTGCCGGGAACGGAGGATCATATAGGTTTGGCGCAAGCGGTTTTGCCAAATCGGGAGATTTCATTGAGCATTGTTGCTGCGGCTTCTCAGCCAATCTTGGATCGCGCGCGGCAAGCCGGGAGAACGCCATGCTGTCTGTCTCGACCGATCACCTCGGTGACTTAACGCCTGACAAGCGCTTGCAGGCGCTGGGCATCGTTTTGCCGCCGGCAGCGGCTGCGGTCGGCGATTACGCTCCCACCGCCGTTATCGGCAACCTGCTCATGACCTCCGGGCAATTGCCGTGGATCGCAGGCGACTTGAAGTTCAAGGGTAAAATAGGATCGGATTTGACGGTCGAGCAAGGGTACCAGGCGTTCCGTCTCAGCGCACTCAACGCGGTCGCTCAGCTCAATGCGGCGCTTGGCAGTCTCGACCGCGTCAAACAAATCGTTCGCCTGGAAGGCACGCTCAATTGTGCGCCGGGTTTCACCGATCAGCCCTCGGCGCTCGACGGCGCTTCTCACGTGATCAATGAAATCTTCGGACCGCGTGGACGCCATACCCGCATGGTCTATTCGAACCACGAAATGCCGAAGGATTGCGCTACACTCGTCGTGCTATATGCGGAGATCGTGCCGCAATCGGATAAGACGACGCGGTTTAGCGCAAACCTCCGCGCGTGATGACGGTCGCACCCGCAATGATGGAGGGAATATCTTTGCGGCCGAGGCGTCCATGATCGCCACATTTCTGCGCCATGGGTCCAACGCTTGGCTTGCGCTCGGGCTTGTCGTGCTCGTCGCGGCTTTTGCAGCGGGTTTGCTTCCATTTTCGCTCTTTTGGCTGGTGATAGGTGCGCTGACGTTTTATGTCAGCGAGTACGGCTTTCATCGTTTCGCTTTTCACGCTGAGCCGTCGCGCTTTGCGTTTATCCGCAAATTGCAGCACCGGTTGCATTACGACCATCACGTCGCGCCGGATCGTCTCGATCTGTTATTTTTGCCGATGTGGTTCCTCGTGCCCAATTTGGCTCTGACCGCGCTCGGCTACGCGATCATCTTCGGCTGGCCCGTAGTGGCCTCGGCGATATGCGGCGTCATGCTCGCCATATTCCACTATGAGTGGGTGCATTACGTCGCCCACATTCCCTATCAGCCGCGCGCGCGGATTGGGCGATGGATCAAGCAGTATCATCTCCGCCATCACTTCATCAGCGAGAAGTTCTGGTTCGGCGTATCGAATCCTTCGATGGATTTTGTCGGGCGCACCTATAAGGTTGCCGGCGACGTGAAGCGCAGTGGAACGACGCGCAAGCTTTATGGCTAGACGCAAGACTGCATGACCGACGTGCCCGAATTCGACGCCGTGATGGTCCGCCGCCTTGCCGCGCGCATTCGTTTGCGGGCGACCGACATGGTGGCCATCCAGGGCTTCGGCTATCTTGGCCAGGCTTTGTCGTCCGCGGAAATTTTCGCCGTGTTGTTCGGCGGCGTCATCCGATACGGATACGATCGTTTCGTCCTTTCGCCTGGGCACTATGTGATCGCGCTTTATGCCGCTGCCGCGGAAGTCGGCTTGCTCGATCCGCAAGCGCTTGCGACTTACGGCAAGGATGGCTCGGCTGCTTGAAGCGATCGGCAGCGAACGCACGCCGCTCGGCGATCTCGTTTGCGGCTCGCTGGGGCAGGGGCTTTCCGGCGCAGTCGGTTTCGCGCTTGCCGCGGAGCTTGCCGGCGAGGATCGCGACACGTTCGCGTTTCTCAGCGACGGTGAAATGGAAGAAGGTCAGGTATGGGAGGCGGCGATGTTCGCCGCGCACAGGCGCTTAGGCCGACTGATGGTCGTGATCGACGCCAACAATTCGCAGGTTGACGGCCCGGTCACCTCGGTGACCACGCTCGAGCCTTTGGCCGACAAGTGGCGCGCCTTCGGCTGGCGGGTGGCCGACGTCGATGGCCACGATATCGAGGCGCTACGCCTAGCCTTCGCAGCGCGCCACGACGGTCTCGAACCGTTTGTCGTTGTCGCACGGACGCAAATCTTGGGAGGATTGCGCGCCATTCCGCCGACGGTCGACGGGCATTTCATCAAGCTCGATGCCGCCCTCAAGGCGGCGATCACATCGGAACTCGAGGCTGCGATTGCGTGAGCCGCCCTATTCGACGGTGCTAAAGCCGTATGGTGCCGCGCTGGTCGAATTGGCGCGGCGGCGGCCTGAAATCGTCTGCCTCGGCGCCGACCTGACCCGACAAACAGAGACCGACCTGTTTCGCGATGAGTTTGCCGACCGGTTCATCAATCTCGGCATGGCCGAAGCCAACATGATCAGCGTTGCCGGCGGCCTGGCGCGCGCCGGCCGTGTCGTGTTCGTCAATACGTTCGGCGTGTTTTGCACCCGCCGCTGTTTCGACCAGATTGCTATGTCGGTCGCTTATCCGAACCTCAACGTCAAAATCGTCGGCTTCATGCCCGGCCTCTCCAGTCCGGGCGGGCCCAGCCATCAGGCGATCGAGGATGTTGCCTTGATGCGCGCGCTGCCGAACTTCACGGTGGTCGAGCCCGCTGACGCCATCGAAACGCGACAGGCGGTCGCCGCCATCGCGGCGCATCCCGGACCGGTTTATCTGCGGCTCAAGCGCGGCGAGATTCCAGTGATCTTCGAGGACGTCCACCGGCTCGATTTGCGCAAAGCGCAAATCCTCAGCGGCGGCGAAGGCTGCGAAGTCTGCATTGTCGCATCAGGCATGATGGTTTCCGCCGCGCTCGCCGCGGCGCGCACGCTGATCGAGAATGACGTGAGTACCGCCGTGCTCAATGCGCCGGTGCTCAAGCCGTTCGACGGCGCGACCATTTTGAGTGTGGCGCGCGGGAGTCGCCTCGTTATCACCGCGGAGAACCACACCGTCGTTGGCGGACTGGGCTCGGCCGTCGCCGAGGTGCTGGCGGAAGCCGGGATTCCGGCGCCGCTGCGCCGCATCGGCATCGCTGATACTTTCGCCGAAGCCGGCAGCCGCGAATTTCTGTTCGCAAAATACGGGCTCAGCACGCAGGACATCGTCAACGCGGCGTGGCACGGACTCAAGGTCAATCGGCCGCCGCCGCAGGCACTGGTCGTTGAGGCAAACCCCGGTGCGTACGCGCCGGTGTGAACTGCCAGTTAGTGAAAAGCAGTCTTGCCCCGGATCAGGTCGGCCGCTTTTTCGCCGATCATGATCGACGGCGCGTTGGTATTGCCGCTGGTCACGGCCGGCATGATCGAAGCGTCGGCGACGCGCAATCCTTCGATGCCATACACCCGCAATTGCGGATCGACGACGCTCGCCGCGTCGATGCCCATTTTACAGGTGCCGGCTTGATGGTGGTAGGTTTCGCACGTCTGCCGCACCCACTGTTCGCGTTCGGCGCGGGTCTTGGCTTTGGGCCAGACCGAACGCTTGCGCCATTTGGCAAACACCCCGTCCTCCAGGATCTCGATTGAGACTTCCAGCGAATGGACAAGCGCATTGAGGTCGGCCGCCTGGCTCAGGTAGCGCGGATTGAGATGGATCGGCGCACCCGGATCATTCGCGGTCAGTCTTAGTTCGCCGCGCGAGACCGGACGCACGATACCGGGCGCGATCGCGTAGGCGTGCGAAGGGATTTCCAGCCCGGGCAGGGGCGGCGCATTGCACATGAATAGCGGTTGATGATCCGGCGCCGGCAAGCGCGGGTCGCTTTTGGCGAATAGATGCGCTTCGAGGATGTTGTGCTTTGGCGCGGGAATTTCCCGGCTGGCTTCGTAGATGGCAAAGGTCAGCAGATGATCGTGAAGATTTTGTCCGACGCCACTCAAGTCCGCGTTCACGCGGATGCCGAGCTTACCCAGGTCGTCGGCTGGCCCAATCCCCGAAAGCAGAAGCAAATGCGGCGATCCGATCGTGCCGGCGCTGACGATCACCTCGGCCGCGGCGGTTGCTGTGCGCAGCTTGCCCTCGTGCTCGTAGACCACGCCTTTGCACCGCCCGTTCTCGATCACTAGCCGATGACTGCGCGCGCCGGTCTGCACAGTCAGGTTGCTGCGATTGTGTGCGGGCACAAGGAAAGCGAGGGCGACGCTGCAGCGGCGGCCGTCGCGCATGGTCGTGGTATCGGCATAGCCGGCGCCCACGATCTCAGGCCCGGAAAAATCGTAATTGACACGGTGGCCGGTGTGGACCGCGGCCTCAATGAACGCGTCGGTCAGGGGATTGGGATGGGTGTGGCGCAGGACTGAGAGCGGACCGCCGACGCCGTGATAACGTGATGCGCCGCCGTAATAGTCCTCGGATTTTTTGAAGTAAGGCAGGACATTCTCATAATCCCAACCGGCGTTGCCGAGATAGGCCCAATGGTCGTAGTCGGCTGCTGCTCCCCGAATGTAGATCGTACCATTGAGGCAGCTTGAGCCGCCGAGCACCTTGCCCCGCGGCCAGAACATTTCCCGGTTCAGCGCGCCGGGCTGCGGAACGGTCATAAACGCCCAGTCGAAGGGCGTATTCCACAATTCCCAGGCGCGGTGCGGCGCGGAGATTCTGTCATCGTCGTGATTGGGTCCACCCGCCTCAAGCAGGAGGACGTTGACCGACGGATCTTCGGATAAGCGAGCGGCGATGACGCTCCCGGCCGATCCCGCACCGACAACGACGTAGTCGTACTCAGCCACCAATGCCCTCCCAGCGTTCCGGCTTTAGCAGCGAAACCCGGTTTCCGGGCGGAACTATCGCAGCGTCGCCGCGCCTCAATCAAGTGGGTTAGTGGTGAGCGCCCGCCTCGCTGTCGAGGTGAGCCATCTGCGGCGCGTCGTAGCGCGTCCCGGCGGTGAGGTCTGGCGTTACCGCCGCGTCGATGCGCGCGAGGTCGGCGGCATCGAGCTTCAAGGCAAGCGCACCGAGGCACTCGTTGAGCTGCTCGCGGCGTCTGGCGCCAACGACTGGGACGATGTCGGATCCACGTGAGAGGACCCAGGCCAGCGCAAGCTGCGCGGGGGTGGCTTTTTTCTCATCAGCGATCCGCCGCAGCGCTTCGACCAACTTCAGGTTCTGCTCAATGTTGCCTTGCTGATAGCGCGGCATGCGGACAATGCGGATGTCGCCCTTATTGGTCACAGGAGGCACCCGGCCGCTGAGAATTCCACGCGACAATACCCCGTAAGCGGTTATGCCGATGCCAAGTTCGCGCGTCGTCGGCAAAATGGCGGTCTCAATGCCGCGGCTCATCAGCGAATATTCGATTTGTAAATCGACGATCGGATGGACGGCTTGCGCGCGCCGAATGGTCTCGGCACCCAGTTCCGACAAGCCGATATGGCGGACATAGCCGGCGCGGATCATATCGGCGATGGCGCCAATGGTATCTTCGATCGGCACTGCCGGATCGAGCCGCGCTGGACGATAAATGTCGATGTAATCGGTACCGAGACGTCGCAGCGTATAAGCAAGGAAATTTTTCACCGCCTGCGGGCGGCCGTCGTTGCCGCCGAATACGCCACCTGGGTCGCGAAGCGCGCCGAACTTCACCGAGATGACAGCCTGAGAACGCGGCGTGCCTTCCAGTGCTCGCCGGATCAGCATTTCGTTGTGGCCCATGCCGTAGAAATCGCCGGTGTCGATTAGGGTAACGCCTGCCTCGACCGCGGCGCGGATGGTAGCGATACCCTCCGCCTCGTCGGAAGGCCCGTAGACCCCTGGAGACATTCCCATGCAGCCAAGGCCGATGACTCCGACCGTAGGTCCCGTTCGACCCAACTTTGCTGTTTTCATAATTTCCTCATCGGCGATTGAAGAACGCGCGCGCTTCAGCGAAATATGCCGTTTGCCCCAGCTTTCAATGCGGTGCCGCGTGGAGAGTCAACCGCGAATTGAATGGGGTGGCGTCGCTAGTCTCGTCGCCCGCCCTTGACGGCTAAGGGTACAAGGGACCATGCAATCTTCGCACGAATCATTATTTTCGGTTGCCGATGCCAGCCTCGTTGCCCACCATTCCCGTCGTTGACGTGCGCGACGGTGGTCCGGTGCGTCACGCGCAGATGCGGCCCGCGCAAGCACGCGCATTACGCGACTCATGTTTGCGGTTTTTCCCGCGCACGGCGCTGCCGTTGATCCCGGCCCTCGATCGGCTTGCGCATCGCTCTTTGCAGCGATCGCGTTCGCCCTATCTCGCCGAAATCGCGGCGATTGCGGAAACCTTGGACTTTTCCGGCGTCTGGATGCTCAACGCCTCCTACCAATGGGGCTGCACGGCGCGCGCGTGTCGGCAGAACGGCGAGCCGTGGCTCATTCGCACACTCGACTGGCCGTTTAAAGGCCTTGGACGGCATACCGAGATAGCGCGCATGCGCGGCGACGGCGGCGAATTTTTCAGTGTCACCTGGCCTGGCTACGTGGGCGTGCTCACGGCAATGGCGCCGCGGCGGTTTGCGGCCTCGCTCAACCAGGCGCCGATGTGGCGCCGCACACGGCATCACTGGCTTCGCCCCTTCGACCAGGTGGCCAATATGTTCCGCACGTCCGGCGTCTCACGCATCGCACCGGATCAGTTGTTGCGCCGGGCGTTCGAGGAATGCGAAGACTTCGCTTCGGCGCGGCGCCTCTTGGAAGTAACGCCGGTAGCCCGCCCGGCGATCTATACGCTGGTTGGCTGTGCCGCGGATGAGGGTTGCGTGATCGAGCGAACCGAAACTGAATCCCTCACCCGTTTTGACAACACGTGCGCGGCCAACGATTGGGAGCCGCGTCGTCCAGGCTGGGAAGGCCGAATCGGCATGCGCCGGTTTTTGGTCTGTTCGTTCGACGAGGCGGCCGGCTTCAGCCGGGCACGCCAGGAGTTGCTCGCGGCATGGAGCGGCTCCTTGTCGGTAAGAGAATTCGATTGGGTAAGGGAGCCGGTGCTCAATCCATATACGCGGCTGGCAGTCGCGATGAATCCGGCACGCGGGATTTTGCGGGCGGTTGGTTACGATGTGGACGGCGACGTTTTGCCCGCGCCGGTGACGGAGATTTGCGAGCTCGAACTTTTGGCCGAGGCGGCATAGCAATCAATAGCGAGATACCGATGACCAAGATCACCGCACCTGACGGCACCAAGCTTTATTGCGAAGAGGCCGGCACCGGCACTCCGATCGTATTCGTCCACGAATTCGCCGGCGACTATCGGACGTGGGAACCGCAGATGCGGTATTTCTCGCGTACGCATCGCTGCATCACGTTTTCGGCGCGCGGCTATCCGCCCTCGGACATACCGGAAGATCCGGCCCGCTACGGTCAGGACATCGCCTGTGACGATGTCGTGGCGGTCATGGATGGGCTCGGCGTCGACAAAGCCCACATTGTCGGACACTCAATGGGCGCCTACACCGCCCTTCATGTCGGTATTCTGCACCCGCGACGCTGCATCTCGGTGACGGCCGCCGGTTGCGGTTGGGGCTCGCTGTCCGATCCTGCGGCACGCGAGGCGATGCGCAAATTTGCTGCATCGACCGCGCAGATGTTCACCGAGAAAGGCATGGTGGAGGCGGCGGCAACCTACGCAGAGGGTCCCGGCCGTCTGACTCACAAATACAAAGACCCGCGCGGTTTTGCCGAATTTGCCCGGATGCTCAGCGAGCACTCGGCGCAGGGCCATGCCCTGACCATGTCGATGGTGCAAGCGCGCCGCCCGACGCTCTTTGACATGGAAGCAGTGTTACGCAGGTTTGCGGTTCCTCTTCTTATCATTGTGGGCGACGAAGACGACACCTGTCTCGAGGGCAGCTTGTTCCTCAAGCGCACGGTGCACACCGCAGCACTGTTGGTGGTCCCACGTTCCGGTCACACCATCACCAGCGAAGAGCCGGCGGCCGTCAACGCGGCACTCGCGGAATTGTTCACGGCCACCGAGGCCGGCCGCTGGCTCGCGCACCGGCCGCCGGCCCGTGCATCGGCCGCCAGTGTGACGCACTAACCCTGGTGGCGCTGCAAGAAGCTTAACGTCTTTTCGTTGAATTCGGCGACGCTCTCATAGATGGGCGCGTGCGCGCTGGTCTCGAACACTAGAAGCTCGCTGCCCTTGATGCCGCTTTGCATCGGGCCGGCAAAGCGAGGCGAGCATACGAGGTCGTGGCGTCCAAAGGTGATTTGAGTCGGAGCCTTGATGCGTCCGAGCTGACCTACCGCATCATGAGCGATGACCGCATCCGACTGACTGATGAAGGCGTCCATTGGCTGCTTCGGGCGGCTGCGCACGAAGGCGGCCAACTGGTCGATATAGTCCGGCTTGGCGGCGTACAGTTCGGGCGTAAAGCACCAGGGGAAAATACCCTGGATGACCATTTCGGTAACATCTCCGAGACCCTTGGCGATGGCACGCCAGCCTTGCACCACGGTTTTGAGAAACGGATCGGATTTGGTCCAGCCGCTATGCACCGAGAGGGTTTTGACCCGTTCGGGATATTTGCCGGCAAGCCACAAACCCGTTGCAGCGCCGAGCGATACGCCACTGACGTGTGCCCGGTCGATTCCGATCGCCTGCATGAAGGCCGCGAGATCGTCGGCGAACAATTCCATGGAATAGGTGCCCGGAGGCTTGTCGGTTTCGCCGGCGCCGCGCGGATCGACTGAGATGCAAGTAAAGTGCTTGGCGTAATCGGCGACCTGAAAGGCGTAGCAGGCGTTGTCGGCGGTCAAAAACGGAATGAGAAGAAGCGGCTCGCCTGTTCCCTGTTGTTCATAGTTGATAGTGATACCGTTTGCTTTGACTTTCGGCATGTGGTCCTCCCGTGCTTGTGTGGCCGCCTTCTTGTCGCGGCGCAGCTCAAGGCATGAAGCCTATAGTCCGTCGATCAATCGCGTCAACGAGCCCACTAGACACGGCGCAACGGCATCGACCAGGCAAGCCAGGCGCCGATCGCGGTGAATGCCGCAATGGTAACAAAGGCGGCGCGAAACGCGCCGCCGATCTCAGCCTGGACAATGGCTTGGCGCGCCGCCGGCA
Source organism: uncultured Alphaproteobacteria bacterium (assembly GCA_963753355.1). Taxonomy (GTDB): domain Bacteria; phylum Pseudomonadota; class Alphaproteobacteria; order Rhizobiales; family Xanthobacteraceae; genus BOG-931. The sequence goes on along the minus strand of CAVWBV010000034.1, from coordinate 305,914 downwards.
GCGCGGCGATTGCGTCCGGCCCCCGATCGATCAGCGCCCCAAACAGGCCGGCGGTCTCCCGATCGCCGGCTGCAATAACGGAGAATAAAACTGCCGCCACCGCTGCGGTGCCGAACGCCGCGCCGACCGAGCGGGAAAATTGCACCATTGCGGCGCCGGTTCCGAGCATGCGCTGGCCGGCAACAGATTGTACGGTGACTTGGACCACCCCCATTACCGTGCCCATGAAGATCGCCATGCCGCCCAAAACCCAGGGCAGTTGCGCGAGCGTCAGGCGGGGCATGTAAAAAGCAAGGAAGAGTAGCGATGCCGTTGCCGCGATGTAACCGTATGACGGAAAAACCGCGGTGCGTCCGGTTCGTGTCACCAATTGACCAGTGACCAGCGATCCTATTCCGATGCCGAACATCAGTGGCAGCAGCAAAATCCCGGTCTCAGCCGGCGACGCGCCGCGCACAGCGCGCAGATAAATCGGCAGAAAATGTGATCAGCGAAACCAGCGCTGCGCCGTGGCAGGCGGCCAAGCCGTCGCTGCGCCAGACCGACGGTTCTCTGAATAAAGCCGGCGGAATGAGCGGCGAGCTCGACTGCCTTTCTTGCCAAATCAAGGCGAGCAGGGCTAGTCCGCCAAATAGCAAAAGGCCGAAAGCCAGCGGCAGGCCGCGCGCGTCCATGCGCTGGACTTCTTGCAGCGCGAGAATGACAGGGCTCACAAACAACGTGAACAGCACCAGGCCGGGCGCGTCGAATGTGGTTCGTCGCCGGTCGGTAGGCCGCGTTTTCAGCCGCAACACCAGAACAACTGCAATCAGGCCAAGCGGCAAATTGACGAGGAAAATTGATCGCCATCCGAACGCTTCCGTAAGGTAGCCGCCCGCGACCGGTCCAAAGGTGCTGGAGGCGACTGAAACACCCGCCAGAAAACCCTGGTAGCGGCCGCGTTCACGCGGCGGAACGGTTTCCCCGACCAACGCTTGCGACAACGTCATCAAACCGCCACCGCCAAATCCCTGCAGCACGCGCGTCGCGGTGAGAGTTTCGATGTTTGGAGCGAGTGCGCAGAGCAGCGAGCCGATTATGAAGATGGCGAGCGCGGTGAGGATCATGCGCCGGCGCCCGTAAGAATCGCCGAGGCGCCCATAGACCGGCGCCGCGATGGTGTTCGCAATCAAATATGAGACGACGACCCAGGACAGCCGCTCGACCCCTCCAAGCGTCGAGGCGATATTGGGCAATGCCGTGGCGACAATGGTTTGATCGGCCACCGCGAGAAACATCGGCAGCATGATCGAGGGGAAAACTGCCCAGAAAAGCGATTTGCCGCTGCGCTGCGCTTGCGGCTCGGCGCTCGCATCGAATTCGCGGTCAGCGAGATTTTCATTCATTGGAGAAAGCGACCGGCCTGCATCGCTCGGATGCTAACGTTGTCGGCTAGCGTCGGGAAGCTAGCCTATCGGCCGCCCAAGAACACCGGCCGCCTGAGGCGGCCGGCTTAAGTCTTCATCGCTGTGAACCGCCGCGGATTTAACCGACGAAGCCAACCCGCTCTTGTTCGCGGGCCTCGGATTCGGTCTTCGGCTGCGCCGGCAGCTGCAGCACGCTCGCCGTTTGCCCTTCGCACAACAGTGTCAACAGTACGATGCGTCCGTCGGGAAATTCGAGCGCATCGTGGTGTGCGGCCAACTTGTCCTTGTTGACCTGGCGGAAGATAGCGGTTGCGTGATTGATGGTTTTCGTTTTCCAGCCGAGCAGCCCGGCCGGCAGGCAAGCGACCTCGCCGGCGAAGGCAAGCTCCGTTCCTGGCAGCAAGCAAACCGCCATTCCGAGGTCCTCAGCATCGGCAAATCCACGCGTTCCGGTGCCGAAGTCACGCGTTACCAGTTTGTCACCAACTTTTGCGGGTCGCGATCGCACGCTTTGGAGGCTAAAGTCACACATCGGCGACTCTCCTTTCTTCCCGGCATCGTCAGCCGGGGGTCTTCGTTACCCCCCAACCACCCATTCGCTAACAAACTCAAGCAAGAATGGTGCCGCGCGTGCTGCACGAACACATTGGGCTGCAGCAGCATGTCGCAATTAAGGCCTTCTGCTCACGACACATGCTGATCATTTGACGCAAAAGCATATTCATCGCGGGCGTTCGGCAATTGCGGTACCGAAGCGGTGCACGCGATGGCGCGGACTTGATGACAACTCGCGGGCGCGGCCAAATGACGGTCGACGTGCCGCCCGCTAAAGCAGCATGCCGGGAAATCCGCGCCACATAACCTGCGGTGCGGTGTCCGCCGGCCTCAATGCCCCACGGCAGCTCCGGCTCGCGCCGGACCGACGCGACGGATCAGTAGAAGCGTCAGCGGCACCAGTGCGGCGGCGAAAATCGACCAACTGAAAAAAATGTCGATGTAGGCCATGAGCGCCGCCTGGCCACCGATCAATTGGCCGATGTAGCCGATCGCATGGCCCTGGGCGCTTGTCGGCGATCCGCTTTGCCCGAAATACTGCATGAGATGCGCAAGCGCGGATTTATACGCCGGCGACGATGCCGACAAATTTTCCGTCAGCCGCGCCTGATGAAATTGCGATCGCTGCGCCAGCTGCGTTGCCGCAAGCGACACGCCAATGCTGCCGCCAAGATTGCGCGCCACGTTAATCAGCGCCGAGCCCTCGTTGGTTTTCTGCGGCGGCAGTTCGGCATAGGCGATGGAATTGATCGGAATGAACATGAACGGCATGCCGAGCGTCTGCAGAACACGGACCGAGGCGAAATAGGTAAAGCTCGCGTCAGGCACCAGCGAGGTCGACACCCACATCCCGAACGCGATCAGTATGAACCCGATTGCCAGCCAGTATTTCGGCTGCATGCGCGGAATAATCTGACCGGCGATGGGCATCAGCAGCAGCATCGTCAGTCCTCCCGGCATCATCGCCAGGCCGGACAGCATCGCCGTGTAAGGGAAATTCGTCTGCATCAGCTGCGGCGTCACCTGGTTGGAGCCGAACAGCAGCGCGCCTACCGCGAGCATGACGATGAACGCCATCGCAAACTGGCGCCGAAACAACAGCCGAATGTCTACAATCGGATCATCGCGGGTGAGCTCCCACGGAATGAAAAAGATGAACGAACAGGCGGCGATGGTCGCGAAAGTGACGATGGTCGGAGACGAAAACCAATCATCGATCTGTCCGCGATCGAGCACGATTTCGAGGCTGCCGAAGGTCAAAGCGATCAGTGCGAAGCCGATCCAATCCACTTTTAAGCCGCCGGCGAGGCGCTCGCGGCGTTCCCGCTCAAGCACCTCCGGCTCGACCACGAGCCACTGCACCAGAAACAGCGAGAGAATGCCGAACGGTACATTGATGAAGAAGATCCAATGCCAGGAATAATTGTCGGTCAGCCATCCGCCGATGGTAGGGCCGACGGTCGGCGCCACGATCACGGCGATGCCATAAATCGCGAACGCCTGAGCGCGTTGCTCGGGCCGGAAAGTATCCGCCAGCATCGCCTGCTCGCTGGTGGGCATGCCGCCGCCGCCGAGTCCTTGCAAGATTCGAAAGAAGATCAAGGCGTTGAGACTTGAGGCGAGGCCGCAGAGCAATGACGCCACGGTGAATACGGCGACGCAGATCATGTAGAAGCGCTTGCGCCCAATCACGTTGGACAGCCAGCCGCTCACCGGCAACACCACCGCGTTGGCGATCAAATACGTCGTCACCACCCAGGTGCTCTCGTCAACGCTGATAGCGAGGCTGCCGGCGATATAGCGCAACGCGACATTGGCGATGGCGGTATCGAGCACGACCATGAAGGTCGCGATCGAAACAACCAGCGCGATAAGATAAGGGCTGCGGTCGCCGGCCGCGGAGCGGCTTTGAGGGCCGGAGTACCGGTCGCCACTCATTGGGTCTTGACCGTGGGAACGACCGACATTCCCGGTCCGAGCAGTACATCGGGCGGTTGGTCGAACACGATTTTGACCGGAATGCGCTGGACGATCTTGACGTAATTCCCGGTCGCATTCTCGGCGGGCAGCAGGCTGAAGGCGGTGCCGCTGCCTGGCTGGATACTATCGACGTGGCCCTTGAACACACGATCGGGGAAGGTATCGATCCTGATATCGACCGGAGCGCCGGGACGGACCGTACGCAGCTGCGTCTCCTTGAAATTTGCCGTTACCCACACCTCGCGCGGCACGAACATCAGTAATGCGCTGCCAACGGCGGCGTAATTGCCATTGGTGGCGGTGAGCCGCGCAACCCGCCCACCGACCGGCGCGGTGATGACGGTGCGCGACAAATTCGCAGCCGCTTGATCCTTAGCGGCGTTCGCCTGCTCCCATTGTGCCTCGGCTTGTTTGCGTTGCGCCTGGAGGACGGGAAGTTGTTTGTCGGTTGCGATCGCATTGGCTTGCGCGGCCGCGAAGTTAGCGCGCGCTTGCAGGAGACCTGAGGCGTATTGTTGCGCCTGTTCCTGAGTGACCGCGCCTTGCTTCACGAGCGCCGTGTAACGTTGTTCTTGTTGCTCGGCGAAAGCCAGCGCTGCTTGCGATTCTGCCGCCTGCTTGGCGGCCTGATCGATGCGCGCTTGCTGGGCGGCGAGCTGCGCATCGACATTGGCCAAACTGGCTTTCGCCTGATCCACTTGCGCGGTGGCTTGATCGAACTGCGCTTTGTAATCGCGGTCGTCGAGCCGCACCAGCACGGCACCGGGCTCGACCAGCTGATTGTCGGTCACCGGCACGTCGACGATGGCGGCGTTGATCTGCGAACTGATCGACACCGTGCGCGCGTCGATGAAGGCGTCGTCGGTCGATTTATATCCGCTGGTGTTGAACCACCATGTCACGACGCCGACGATGACGACGATGATTAAAGCGGTAACGACCAGCACCATGCGGCGCCGTCGCCGCTGCGCGGAAGGCGGCTTCGGCGCTGACCCCATAGCCGGTCTCGTCTCCCGGCCCGGCGCAGTGTCTTGCCGCTGGTTTTCGTCAGTACGCTGATCCATGCCCGGATTAAATGTTACCGCGTCACGGGGGGTCGCCGCTCATCAAGCCGCGGCCCGGCGCAATCGCCAGAATCTGTCCAGTTTTTTAGCCGCTAACCAACGCCCAGTCACGAGGGCGGGAGTCGGCGACTTGCCATACCTAATGTGAGAGTGCGGCCGGCCGCGCGTGAGTGGGCAGGGAAACTGTCCCCGGCGCCGGCGGCTGACCAGGTTTTTTCTCTGCTTCCGCTGTGCAGAATTGCTCAACCGCGGCGACGGCGGCAGCGCCGATCAGGGTACGCCGTTCGGGTGTCGCCAATTCCAATTCTTCCTTTCGATTGACGATCGATCCCGCCTCCAGCAGCACCGCAGGCATCCGCGTGTTGCGGAGCACGACCAATTCATCATACCGATAGACGCCCGCGTCGGCGTCGACGAGTTGGTGACGATGCCGGCCCATCAGCGGCAGCGTGTAATGCGGGGTGTAATGCATGCCGCGCGCTTCCAGTTCGCTTCCCAAGAGGTGACCAAACACCAAGCTGTCTTTGAGATCGGCATTGGCCTGCGAGACGAAGATGGAGTAGCCCCGAAAGCGGTCGCAGAACTGATGTTTCTCGCCGTTGTATTCCCACTTCTCGATCAGATTGTCCGGAACGGAATCGTGGTGGATGGCAAGGAAGAGATCGGCCCGCAACTCGTTGGCGCGCGCCGCCCGCTCGAATAATCCAGCCCAGGGCCGCGTCGCCGTGATCAATCGGATGGTTTTGGTAAAGCCGGCGGCGACCAGGGACTGTTTGATGGCATCAGCAAGTTGAAGATTGAATGTGTACTCGGGAACGCCGCGGGCGCTGTCGGCGCCGGGAACGCCCGCGGTGTGACCGACGTCCAGCACGACACGAAAGGCGGCCGGCTGACAGGCGTTGGCCTTTTTCGCTGCCGGTGCTTTCTCAGCGCTGCGCGCCGCGGGCGCTGCGGAAATGAGGATGGCGGCTGCGAGAATAGCAAGCATCCATCCGGTTCGCCCCGCCTTGTTCATGGCTTCCATGGTTCTTCGCGAATTACCGGCTTTAGCTGACTTTGCCGATTTGTTTACGCCTCCGTGTTGCAGATATGACGCCTGCTTGTGCCGGGCCGCTCGCTGTCGTACCAAAAAACACCGATCTAGAGTGAGTGGACAATTGCTATGACCATAGTCCGCGAACCGCTGATAGCGGCCGTTGCCATCGGTGATTTGAGGCCTACTCAAATTACAGTCGGCATGCGCGAAGTGGCAACTAAAAGGAAGCGCTGGCGCGAGCTTGGCGCCAAGAAAGATGAGAAATTTCTCGGCAAGCATATCATCCCGGTGGTCCTGGGTCCGAAGCAGCGTCCCTACGTCGTCGATCATCATCATCTTGCCCGCGCGTTGCACGACGAAGGGGTCAAAGAGGTGGCGATCACGGTTGGCAACAATCTCAGTGGGCTCGATCGCGAAGCGTTTTGGACGGTGATGGATAATCGCGACTGGATGCATCCTTACGACGCCGAAGGCGTGCGGCGACCCTATCGCGATATTCCTAAAACTGTTGCCGAACTCATCGACGATCCGTTCCGGTCGCTGGCCGGTGAGCTGCGTCGCGCCGGCGGCTTCGCCAAGGATACGACGCCATTCAGCGAGTTTCTTTGGGCGGACTTTTTGCGCCGCCGCGTCAAGCGAAAACTCATCGAACAGGACTTCGACCATGCGGTGGAAGTAGCGCTGGAATTGGCGAAAAGTCAGGAAGCGGGCTATTTGCCCGGATGGTGTGGTCCGTCACCCGGGGCTTGACGGTCTGCCTCTGCGGTACACGCAGTTCGAGCTTGGCGCGCACGCATCATCGTATTTGAGACAGAGACCGTGATGACCGCTCCCGTAGTCGCCGTGATTGCCGCTGGAATGATGGGCGCTGGAGTTGGCAGAAGGCTCGCAGACCACGGCGTTAAGGTATTGACGTCGCTCGCCGGCCGCGGCGGATCGACGGCGGAACGCGCTAGCGAAGCTCACATGCTCGCGGCGAGTGATTCAGAGATTGCTGCCGCCGATTTCATCCTGTCGATCGTGCCGCCGGGCGAAGCGTTGGCGCTCGCCGCACGGTTCGTGCCGGCGCTCAAGGCGAGCAACGCGAAGCCGGTCTATGTCGATTGCAATGCTATCAATCCGGCGACCCTTGAGCGCGTAGCCGCGGCGATTGCGCCGACCGGCTGCGCCTTCGTTGACTGTGGCATTATCGGTCCGCCGCCGCTGCGTATTTCGCCTTCGCAAGAAGCCGGCGAAATCAATCTCACCGGCCCGCGCTTCTACGCCTCCGGTCCTGCGGCCGCACAGTTTGCCGGCTTGCGGCAATACGGCCTCGACGTGCGCGTGCTGGAAGGGCCGCCGTATGCTGCCTCAGCGCTGAAAATGTCCTATGCCGGGATCACCAAGGGCACGCAGGCCGTCGGCGCCGCGATGATGCTGGCGGCAATGCGCGCCGGTTCCGGCGATGCGCTCTACGCCGAACTTGCCGACAGCCAGAAAGCGGCGCTCGCCCAGTTCAAGCAGCAGCTCCCCATGATGCCGGCCAAGGCGTATCGGTGGGTCGCCGAAATGGAGGAAATCGCGGGATTTGTCGGCGATAGCTCAGCCGCGCACGAACTGTATGAAGCGGCGGCGCATTTCTACAAGCACATGGCCGAGGACTTTGCCGCGAATAAAGAAGATGCGGCCGCGCTCGAGACTTTTTTAAAGACCACTTCGGCCGAATAAGCGTGCCTCGCCGCGGCCAAGTGCTAGCCGGCGACGGCGGAATGCTGGCAGTTGCGGACGAGGTCGACGATCGTTTCGATCGAGCGAAAGTTTGCCGGCGTCATGTCCCGCTCCGGGATGTTGAGCGAGAAATCCGACTCGACCGAGAGCATGAGATTGACCAGGTCGAGGGACGAAAGGCCGCAGGCGCGCAAATCGTCGTCGACTCCGACCGACCGCGCGATTGCGCGTTTCTCCGTGATTTTGCGTACAAGCGACGCCACACGATCGGTCAACTCGGCATCGGAGCAATCGGGCACGGTTAATACTCTCCAAACAGCTCGCAGTTAGTTCGCTGCGGGAAATACTGTAGTCGAATAATTACAGGTGAATTGCTTTCAATTGGTAACCTTTATGAGAAAGAACAGAGACAATTGTGCGCATTATCCGCCGAAAAGTCGGAATTTTGCGCTACCTCTGATGCCGAGAAAGCGGTTAAAGCCGCTCGGCAATCGAGGTGTCAATGAGCGCATCCACCACCATGCGAACCGTTGCTATCTCCCGCGGGCCGGCGCGCGGTCTCCTGGTTGCGGGCGGCCAAGTTCAGACCAACACGGAAAGCCTGTCATCGCGCGTCGAGAAAGTGGCGCGTGTTGCCGCGGTGCATGCTGCGGCCGTTGATCGCGAGTCGCGCCTGCCGCAAGAGGCCATTACGGTGCTGCGCGAGGCGCGCCTGCTCGGCGTTGCGGTGCCGCGTGAGTTCGGCGGCGAGGGCGCCTCGGTCGCCGATGTAGCGGATATTTGTTACGCGCTGGGACGCGCCTGCTCGTCGACGGCCATGATTTACGCCATGCACCAGACCAAGGTGGCTTGCATCGCCCGGCACGGCCGCGGCAGCGCCTGGCATCAATTGCTGTTACGCCGCATCTGCGGCGAGCAGATGTTGCTCGCCTCTTCGACCACCGAGGGCGACCGCGGCGGCGATATCCGCAACAGCGCGGCCGCCGTCGAGCGTCACGATGCTCGTATCATGCTCGAGCGGAACGCGACCGTGATTTCTTACGGTGAAGCGGCGGACGGGCTTGTCACGACGGCGCGGCGCGCAAATGACGCCGCCAGCGCCGATCAGGTTTTGGTCGTGTTCCTCAAGCAGGACTATACGCTGCAGCGGCAGGTCGGCTGGGACGCGCTCGGCATGCGCGGCACGTGCAGCGCGGGCTTCAAGCTCGAGGCGTCGGGAGCGGGCGAGCAGGTGCTTCCGGTCGCTTACGCCGAGATCCACGCCCGCACTATGATGCCGGTTGCGCATTTGATGTGGAGCAGCGCGTGGGCGGGAATAGCGGCAGCTTCTGTCGAACGCGCACGCGGCTTCGTTCGCAAGGCGAGGCACCGCGCCGATGGCGTGCTGCCGCCTGGCGCCGCGCATTTGACCCGGGCAAGCGCGACGTTGCAAACGCTGCGCTCGCTGATCGCCGCCGCGTTGCAGCGGTTTGAAGCGATCGCGGATGACGGCTCGGCGCTCGATTCGCTCGACTATCAGACAAATATGAATCTGCACAAAGTCAGGGCGTCCGAACTCGCTGTTTCGACGGTGATGAGCGCGATGCAGGCTTGCGGGCTTTCCGGTTACCGCAACGACAGTGAGTTCAGCCTCGGTCGGCACCTGCGCGATGTCCTGTCATCGCCAATCATGATCAACAATGACCGCATCCTCGCCAATCTGGCGGAGGTGTCGCTGTTAAGTGGAGTTCCGACCAGTCTGCGTGGTTGAATGCGGCAAAAAAGTCCGCAACAGAAAAAAGTGAGGCGTGTGCAATGAATATAGCGTTCAAGGCCCCCGAGCCGTCGTTTCGCTCGCTTGACGCCATCGCCGAGAAATTGTTGCTGCCAACCGGCATCGATGGTGTCTATACGCGTACGGCCGCTTTCGAGACTGTCGTCGAGGCGTTGAGTGCTCTGATCTCCCGTCATCGCGAGCCGGGAACGGAAGTGTTGCGCTTTCCGCCGGTGATGAACCGCCGGCAAGTGGAAAAATCTGGCTATTTGAAAAGCTTTCCGCACTTCCTCGGCTGCGTTTGCTGTCTCCCGGGGAAAGAAAGCGAAATCCGCGCCGCGGTCGATCGCTTCGAGGCGGATCAAGATTGGACGCCGGCGCTGTCCGCCGGCGATCTCGTGCTCAGCCCCGCGGCCTGTTATCCGGTTTATCCGCTGGCGGCGAGCCGCGGAGAAGTGCCGGCGGAGGGCTTGAATTTCGATGTCGCCGGCGATTGCTTCCGGCGCGAACCGTCCAAGGACCTCGATCGGTTGCAGTCGTTTCGCATGCGCGAGTTCGTTCGGGCCGGCACCCCGCAGCAGATCGACGATTTTCGCCGCCGCTGGCTCGCCTGGGCGCCGGGCTTCGCCGAGCGGCTCGGCCTCAACTACCAGATCGCTCAAGCCAGCGACGCGTTTTTCGGGCGCGGCGGCAAGCTGATGGCGCTGAGCCAGATCGAGCAGGCGTTGAAGTTTGAACTGTTGGTGCCGGTGCGCTCCGTCGAGGACCCGACCGCGTGTATGAGCTTCAACAATCACCGCGACCACTTCGGCAACGCCTGGAACCTGCGCGATAGCGGCGGGCAGGTGGTCAATACCGGGTGCGTCGCCTTCGGCATGGATCGCCTGGCGCTGGCGCTGTTCACCGCCCACGGAGCGGAGATCGAAGGCTGGCCCGCGACGGCGCGCGCAGAGCTGCGGATTTAAACGCCGAGCAACGCGTACTCGGTGTACGCCAAATCTCCGAGACGCGGGCGCTGCGGCCCCTTGTAGTACTTCGGCATCTTGCCCGGCTGAAACCAGCCGACCAGCCCGGGTACTGGGCCATTCGCGTCTATGACGACGAGAAACTTGCCGCGCCGGCCAAGAAACCGGCCGATCGGTCCGGCAAAGCGGACGAAGTCGCCTACGTCACGACAGTAGATCAGTTGCGCGCAGGGAATGCGCCCTTTGACCAGGCGCGGGCGGAACACGAAAGGCGAAGCTTGCCCCGAAGCGACGCACCATAAGCTGTCGCAGCCAAGCGCGGCGTGCTGCAACAGCACCTCGCGGTCGAAAGCATCGCATTCGATATCCGGTTGTTTTGTTGCGTCGATGACCTCAGCCTTGCGTCCGCCGAACAGGCCATTCAAAGCGGTGATCGCAACAAAGACGCCGTCGCTGTAGCGCGAGAATCCTTGCGCCTCGATGATCGGCCTCGTGTGCGGGGCAGGTGAGACGTTGGTGTAGGTCACGTCTTTGTGCCGGATGGCTTGCGCGACCAGCATTGGGGCATACGCGCGAAATTCGGGCTCGACATACCAGCTCGACAGGTTGCAGCGTGTAGCGGTCGTGCCGCCCGTACGGATGGTCGAGCAAATCAGGAGAAGAGCGCCGACAACGGTGTCGCCCATCGCCAAAAGGTAACCATATTTCGGCAACCCCACGGGCGGTTCGTGCCGCGAAAGCTGGGTAAAGGCCTTTAGCCAGAACTCGCGGTCGTGGACCGGAAAGCCGCGCGCCAAGAGAGACGCCACGGCCCCGATATCGGCCGCTTCAATTTGACGGCAGCGCAGCGCCGCAACAGGAGAAACCATTCGCGTTGACCACGAGGCATTCGTGAACTTGATCGTAAGTGTTGCGCGAATATACCGGGCCGGGATGAACAAACGGTAGGCGCAGCATGTCGGTAAAGTTAACCATAATGGAGCAGATGGAGCAGGTGGCCCGCGAGCATGGCAAGATTTTGCCGCCGCTGAAGGAAGATCTCGTCCTTGCGAATTGCGGTCTCGACTCGCTCGGCTTTGCCGTTCTCGTGGCGCGGCTCGAGGATACGCTCGGCATCGACCCCTTCACCGCCGCCGAAGACGCGATTTTTCCGATTACACTCGGCGACTTCGTAAAAGTCTACGAGCATGGCCGGCGGTGAAACCGCGCTGCGCGACCAGGTAACCGCGGCGCCCGGCCATCGGTGGCTTTGGGATCGCGAAAGGTCCATCCGCCTCGCCGATCTTCGTCATGGCTCGATTCTCGGTGCGGGGCTTGCATCACTTGCCGAGCGCTCCGTCCTGCTTGCGGTCGAGAGTCAACTCGGCGCCGCGCTGGCGTTGATCGAACTCGAAGGCGTTGCACGGCGTGTCGTGATTCTGCCGCCCGGCGTCGAAGTTGGTCATTTGGACGCGATCGCCGCTGCCACGCAGGTCGATGCTGCGGTCATTGACGACGGATCGCCACCGCTGGCGATGCTCGGGCTTCCAACTCAAGTCCGTTGCGAATCCTCGATCGTTCCCATGACGGAACGCCCGGCCAATCTGCCGGGCACTGAGTGGGTGTTGGTGACCTCGGGGACGACCGGCGTTCCTAAAATGGTCGTGCACAATCTCGCGAGCCTCACGGCGCCGTTGCAAGCACCGAGCGCCGCCGACGGTGCCACCGTCTGGGGGACTTTTTACGACATCCGCCGCTATGGCGGAATGCAGATTTATCTTCGCGCTGTTATTGGCGGCGCGTCGCTCGTGGTGTCGGATTCCGAGGAGCCCGTCTCCGATCATCTCGCGCGGCTCGCGGCGCACGATGTAATTCATTTGTCTGGGACGCCCTCGCACTGGCGCCGGGCGCTGATGAATCCGGACATCGGAAAAATCGCGCCGTGTTACGTCCGACTGTCGGGCGAGATTGCCGACCAGGCGGTTCTCGATGGTTTGCGCGCGGTGTTCCCAAAAGCGGTGATCGGCCACGCCTATGCCTCGACGGAAGCTGGTGTCGCGTTTGATGTCAACGATGGCCGCGCCGGTTTTCCAGGGGACTATCTTGCCGGAACACGCGACGGCGTAGAGATGAAAATCGTCGACGGTTCGCTCCGCATTCGCTCGCCTCGCACGGCATCAGCCTACCTCGGCGTGGCGCCCCCGCTCGCCGACTCCGATGGTTTTGTCGACACCGGCGATATTGTCGAACAGGACGGCGACCGTTGTTATTTCGCCGGCCGAAAGGGCGGCATCATCAATATCGGCGGCATGAAGGTCCATCCGGAAGAGGTCGAGGCGGTCATCAACCGCCATCCGCGTGTGCGCATGTCATTGGTGCGCGGACGGCAAAGTCCCATTACCGGGTCGGTGGTGGTCGCCGACGTCGTGCTGAGGTCAGCGCACCAGCTCGAGCGCGGCAGGCAGATCGAGGTCAAGAACGATATTCTCAAATTTTGCAGCAATGTTCTGCCCCGGCACAAAGTGCCGGCCTCCATCAGCTTTGTGCCAAGGCTCGACGTTGCCGCGACCGGCAAGCTCGTCCGCCGGCAGGGTTAGAGGCGATGCCGGACACGACGCGCAACGTGCTGGTGACCGGCGGCAGCCGCGGCCTGGGCCTTGCCATTGCGCGCAAGCTCGCGGGCGCGGGTTATCGCGTCATCGCAGTCGCGCGGAAAAAAAACAAAGAGACCACCGAGGCCATCGCGCAAATCGAGAGCGGGCAGGGGCCCGGCGCGCTTCACTTCACGCCCTTCGACCTCGCCAACATCAACGAAATTCCGGTTCTGCTGCGGGGATTGCGAAAGGAATTCGGCCCGCTTTTCGGGCTAGTGAACAACGCCGCGCTCGGCACCGACGGCGCGCTGGCGCTGATGCACAACGCCAAAATCGAGCAGCTTGTGCGCGTCAATACGTTATCGCCGCTCGTGCTGACCAAATATGTGGTGCGCGGCATGATGGCCGACGGCGCCGGCCGCATTGTCAATATCTCCTCGATCATCGGTTTTACCGGCTACAGCGGTCTGTCTGCCTACGCGGCGACCAAAGCGTCGATGCTCGGATTTACGCGTTCGCTCGCGCGCGAGGTCGGGCGGATGGGCATCACCGTGAATGCCGTGGCGCCGGGTTTTTTGGCGACCGAGATGACCGACGCGCTCGCCAATGATCAGCGCCAGCGCATTGCGCGACGGAGCGCGCTGAAGCGGCTTGCGGAAGTGGACGACGTGGCCAACGCGGTCGAATTCTTGTTGAGCCCGAAGGCCCGCAATATTTCCGGTACGGTCCTTACCGTCGACGCCGGGGCAACCGCTTAGCTATCGCCAATCGTCAACGATGAAGAGACCGGGCCGCGAATAGCCTGGGTCGTTATCCTTGTGCATGGCGACGCCCTGGATTTCGGTGCGATAGCCGCGGGCGACGAAGAGCCGATAGGCTTCGTGACGCGCCATATTGACGCCTGCGAGCAGCCTCGCTGTGCCGATCTCGGCGGCAAAGGATTCGCAGGCCTCGATGAGCCGGACAAAATCGCGCCCGGCCGAAGCTCCGGCGCGTGCCGCTCCGAATTTGACGTAGCATGTGTCGGCGCCGGCTTCGCTTCCGGGTCCATGGTGACAAATGGCGAAGGCGGCTATTCCGTGCCTCCCTTCGATGAGCAGCGTTTCGCCGAGGCCTAGCGCCATCGTGACGCGAATCTCTTCCGTCAGGTCCAGTCCGGGAAAAAGCGTGTTCGTCAACTCGCGACAGGAGGACAAAGCTTCGTCTTGCGCCACTTTGCTCAACATCGTGAAGCGCAACAGCCCGTACGTGCTGTGCGCCCGGGCCGGCGCCGACATGATGGCAGTCAGAAACCGCGCCCAAAATCCGAACTTCTGATAGAGGCCAACGTGCTTAGCGCTGTCCGCGAACGTGAACAAACCGACGTGCTTGGTGCCCCAAGCGTCGAATTGCGTCATGGTTTTCTTGAGCAGGGCTTGAGCTACACCGCGGTCCTGCAGACCGGGACGCACTGATAAGGGCCCAAAGAATCCGACGCTCCCCCACTTCGTGGCGAAGTTCGAGCCGACGAGTTTGTCCCCAAGTTTGGCCCCGAAGGCTGCGACGTGGGGCGCAGCGTACCGGCCATGCGCGTAGTCGCGGTCGCTCCAAAAGGCCTCTGGATTGGGGGCGCCGAAAAAAGTGCCGAAGGCGAGACGAACAATGCGCGCGGCTTCTGCAATATCGTCCTCGCCAAGCGGGCCAACCGTGAGCCGGCCCCCGGCGGTTGGGTCAACAGTTTCAGCAGCGTCCCCCGACATTGCTCCACCTTGCGTCAGTCGATATTAGGTTTCCAACCTAGCGCGCATTGCGGATAACTTACAGTGCGAGCGCAGCGAGGGAGATCGCGGTGACACTGGCGATATTCGTCGCACTTGCCGGCCTGATGGGGGCCGGCGGCGTCATCCTTGCGGCCGCAGGCGCACATGGCACTCCCCATGCGGGTGTCGAAAGCGCGGCGTATATGCTGCTGTTTCACGCCGCCGCCGTACTCGGCGGCGCCGCACTCACGCAGCAGGGGCTGTTGTGGCGGCCGCTGATGCTTGCCGTGCTTGGCGCCTGGATTGCAGGCGCCGCACTTTTTTCGGGCGATATCGCCGTTCGAGCCTTCGCCGGCCATCGGCTGTTTCCGATGGCCGCTCCCAGCGGCGGTACCGTCTTGATCGTTGCGTGGCTCATGCTTGTCGGCGCGGCTATCTGCGTGCTCATTCGCCGGGCGGGCTGACCGCTTCGGCGCCGGTCGTCGCTCCTCGATTCGGGATTCGCGAGACTCTTCAAGCGCTCAAAGCGCTACGCGCCTCTAGGCGCGGGAATTGCATGGCCGGCGGGTAGCCAGCGATTTGCCGCGCGAGGATGTCCATGAGCGAGCCCGTCCATCCCGTTGACCAGATATTGCCCTATCCAAAGCTTGCAGCGCTCGGTCTGCAACACGTGCTGGTCATGTACGCCAACGCGGTCGCGGTGCCGCTCATCATCGGTGGCGCACTGCACTTGCCGAAGGACCAACTCGCGCTGTTGATCAATGCAGATTTGTTCGCCTGCGGGATAGCGACCCTGATTCAGACGGTCGGCTTCGGGCCGTTCGGCATCCGTCTGCCCATCATTATGGGCGTGACCGCGGTGTCGATTTCGCCGATGCTAGCGATGGCGGCCATGCCCGGTGTCGGGCTGACCGGAATCTACGGCGCGGTCCTGGTCGGCGGAATTTTCGGCCTGTGCGTCGCGCCGTTCGTCAAATACGTGCTGCGTTTCTTTCCGGCGGTGGTTACCGGCACGATTATCACGATGATCGGCGTGGTGCTGATGCGGGTCGGCGTCAATTGGGCGGGTGGCGGCGCCGGGAAGGCGGACTTCGGCGCTGCCGGGTACTTGCTGGTCGCCGGGATGGTGCTCCTCATCATTCTGCTGGTGATCAAGTTCGCGCGCGGCTTCCTGCAAAATGTGGCCGTGCTGATCGGCATTACCGCCGGCTATCTCGTGACCATCGCGCTCGGCTGGACGGATTTCGGCGGCATCGAAAACGAACCGATTGTGCGTGTGGTCCTGCCGCTGCAGTTCGGTTGGCCGCAGTTCTATCTGATCCCATGCCTGACCATGTGCCTTGTGATGACAATCGTCTTCATCGAGGCGACCGGTATGTTCCTCGCACTCGGCGCCATGACTGGGCGAAAGGTCGACGCCGACGATGTGAAACGCGGCCTTCGCGCCGATTCGCTCGGCACCGTCATCGGCGCGATCTTCAATACTTTCCCGTATGTCTCGTATTCGCAGAACATCGGCCTGGTCGGCGTCACGGGTGTGTACAGCCGCTGGGTCTGCGTCGCCGGCGGCGTCATCATGCTCGTGCTCGGCCTTATTCCGAAGCTCGCATTCATTGTCGCGTCAGTGCCGCAATGCGTTCTCGGCGGCGCGGGCTTCATCATGTTCGGCATGGTGGCGGCGACCGGCATAAAAATCCTGTCGACCGTGGATTACGCCAAACAGCGCAACAGCGTGCTGGTAGTGGCCATTTCCATCGGCTTTGGTCTTATTCCGATCGTCGCGCCAACGTTCTTCCACGCCTTCCCGGACGCCCTGAAGCCGATCTTCGGCGATGGCATTATTTTGACGTCGATCGCGGCGGTCGTGCTCAACGCCTTTTTCAATCGGACCAGCACCGAACAGGCCGAAGCCGATACGTTCTTCGCGGCTCAAGCGGCCGAACACATCTAGCTGCGTATGACGAGAAACCCGCGCTACAGCCGCACTTTGCCGGCGGCGATGCGGGCGAACAGCGCGCCGTCGAGGCGAACGAACGCCTTTCTTGCCGGATCGTCGAAGTAGATGGCGTCGCTCGTCGCCGCTGGATCAAAACCTTCGCACTGCAAATTGGTTTTCGTGTGCTTGAACGTTGCCGTGGCTTCGAGCCGGCCGGCTAGGCGCAGGAACAACGGTCGCGCGTAGGGAGGCAGCCACGCGGTGAGGTGCTTCCGCAACGCCACTAAATCAACGTTGCCGTCGCAGACAACCGCCGCCATGCCGGCGGCGCCCTCGGTTCCCGGCACGCGTACGCCATAAACGTTGGCTTCTTTAACTCCCGGAAAGGCCGCGATGGCGGCGCCCACTTCCGAGGTGGAGACATTCTCACCTTTCCAGCGAAACGTATCGCCGATGCGGTCGACGAAATAATAAAAGCCGCTGTCGTCGCAGCGCATTAGGTCGCCGGTCCGGTACCAGGCATCGCCGCGCTCGAACACGTCGCGCAAGATTTTCTGCTCGGACTGTTCGGCTTTGCTGTAGCCCTCGAATTCGCCTCCGGCGCGAGCCGAGCCATCATGGATGCGGCCGATCGCTTCGCCGGGTTCGCCAGTGGCACAGCGGATACAAAGGCCGTCTTTGCCGCGCAGCGGCGCGCTGTTCTCGTCGTCGAATTTCACCAGCGCCAGGGGAAACCGGTGGCGCAGAAAAGTGGGAACACGGCCGATGGCGCCGATCCTGCCCTCGACATTGTAGAGCGAAAAATTGCCCTCGGTCGACGCGTAGAACTCGAGGATCCGCGGAATGGCGAATCTTTTCTGGAATTTCTCCCAGATGTCGCCGCGCAGCCCGTTGCCGCAAGCAATCCTCAGCCGATGCGCGCGCTCGCGCGGTTGGGGCGGCGCGGTCACCAGATAACGCGCGAGTTCGCCGATATATTGAAATATCGTGCAGTCGCCGTCGACGATATCGTCCCAAAAATGCTGCGCAGAAAACTTGTCGCGGATCAGCACCGAACCGCCACGCACCAAGGCCGCGCCTGTGGCGACAATCCCGCCGACGCTGTGATACATCGGCAGGCAATCATAGACGCGATCACGCGGGCCGGTGTTCATCAGGCCGGCAAACCATAAGCTCCAGAGCAATACGCGCCGATGGCTGACATTGGCCGCCTTTGGCAGGCCGGTTGTGCCGGAGGTGTAAATCAGGAGAGCACGGTCGGCGATGGTTACTGCTCGACGCTCAGATGCACTCAGCGCATTGCCGGAAAACTCGGCGATCGCCTGATCGATCCGCGGAAACGCGCTGTCTCCGCCATGAGACCAGAATTTTGGCCGGCTCTGCAGGCTCGCCGCCAGCGATTGCAGGTCCTCGGAAAATCCGGCCGCGGCAATCACATGCGCGGGCGCGACTGCATCAATACAATGGGCGAGCGACGGACCGCGCAGCTGCGTGTTGATCAGCGCGACGACGACGCCAACGGAGCTAAGCCCGAGCCAGACGGCCATGTAATCCGGCCGGTTCGGCAGCATCAGGCAAACGGTGTCGCCCTTGGCGATGTTCTGTGCGATCGCCCAGCAAGCGTACGCGTTGGCCCGCGCTGCGAGCGCGGCGTAGGTCAAGCTCTCGGTGGCGGAGATGAGCGCCGGCGCATCGGGAGATGTTTGTGCCAGATCCTCGATGACGTGGAACAGCAGGCGCTTCGGCTGGGAGGCAACCGGCGAGGTCGCTTCCAGCGCGCGCAGCCAATCGCGCTGCGCCGTCTCGCGGACGCCCGGTGCGGGTCTTCGTTGTTTGGTTTCGAGGAGGGCCATCGCGAACAATTGTGGCCTAACAAAGTGAATCTTCAGGTTCGAGATTGCCTAAAATTTTAATCATCGCGCTCCGACGAAGCCAAGCAAGCGGCCGATTAAGGTTACTCATTCGAATCTTCGACCGTTAAGTTGTTTGCCGTGCGCGGGACGGATAAAAAACGAAAAGGGGATAGCTTTGTTGAGGGGTAGAGATCGCGACACGGCGGGGAATTATGAAAAGCGATACGGTGGCTATCCACGGCGGTTACGAAACTGACCCGACCACTAAAGCCGTCGCTGTTCCCATCTACCAAACCGTCGCCTACGAGTTCGATAGCGCCGATCAGGGCGCCGCGCTGTTCAATCTCGAAATCGAAGGTCACCGTTACAGCCGGATCAGCAATCCGACAACGGCTGTGCTTGAGCGGCGGGTTGCCGCGCTCGAGGGCGGTCTGGAGGCGCTGTGTGTCAGCTCCGGCCAGGCCGCGCTGAATTACGCCGTCCTAAACGTGACTTCTCTCGGCAGCAACATCGTTTCGATTCCCCAGCTTTATGGTACCACCCACACGCTCTTCGGCCACATTCTGCCGAGCCAAGGCATTCAAGTCCGTTTCGCCGAATCCGACAAAGCGGATGCGCTAGAGCGGCTTATCGATGATCAAACGCGCGCGCTGTTCTGCGAGAGCATCGGCAATCCGGCCGGGAATATTTGCGATATTGAAGCGCTGGCCGCGGTCGCCGCACGCCACGGCATTCCGCTCATTGTCGACAATACCGTCGCCACGCCGATCTTGCTCCGCCCGATCGATTACGGCGCCGATATTGTCGTGCACTCCCTGACCAAGTTTCTGGGCGGCCACGGCACCACGCTCGGCGGCGCCATCGTGGATTCCGGGCGGTTTCCCTGGCGCGACCACGCTAAACGCTTTCCAATGTTCAACGAACCCGACCGATCGTACCACGGCTTGATCTACACGGATCACTTCGGCGCGGCGGCCTATATCGCCCGATGCCGCAGCGTTTATCAGCGCACCACCGGCGCGGTTCTTTCGCCGCTGTCGGCGTTTCTTTTGCTGCAAGGTATCGAGACCGTCGCTTTGCGGGTGGAGCGGCACGTCGAGAACGCACGGCAGGTCGCGGAGTTCTTGCGTGCCGATCCGCGCGTGCAATGGGTCAGCTACGCCGGGTTCGCTGACAATCCGTATCACGACATGGCGCAAAAATACTTCGGCGGACGCGCATCCTCTATTTTGACTTTCGGCATTGCCGGCGGATTCGAGGCGGGAAGGAATTTTTACGACGCGCTGAAGCTGTTCAAGCGGCTGGTTAATATGGGTGACGCCAAGTCGCTCGCTTGTCACCCGGCGTCCACGACGCATCGGCAAATGTCGCCGGCCGAGCGGGAGAAGGCCGGGGTGCGGCCGGAAATGATCCGGCTCTCGGTCGGCATCGAGCACATCGATGACATTGTTGCCGACCTTGATCAGGCGCTCGCTGCCGCGCAGTCGTTTCGGTTGCCGTTAATCGCGGCCGAATAATCGCGGGACACGATATCGATGCCAATTCTTCTCGATACGGCCCGCTCCGGCACAACCGCGGAATTGCGCGGAGAAAATTGTCTGACCATCGGATTGGTCAACAACATGCCGGACGCCGCGCTCGACGCAACCGAGCGTCAATTTATGAATCTTATCCGGGCCGCAGCCCCCGGACTGATCGTTCGCTTCAAGCTGTTTTCGTTGCCGGCAATTCCCCGGAGCGCCCAGGCGCGCGCGGCGCTCGCGGTCCGATATCGCGATGTCTCGGGACTTTGGGATGCGCATATTGACGGCCTGATCGTGACCGGCAACGAGCCGCGCGCTTCGTCGTTGCGCGACGAACCCTATTGGCCCGCCCTGACCAGACTGATGGAATGGGCCGAGCACAACACCGATTTAACGATCTGGTCATGTCTTGCCGCGCATGCCGTCGTCCTCCATGCAAGTGGCATTCAACGTGAGCCGCGGAAGGAAAAGCTTTTCGGGGTGTTCCACTGCGACGTCGTCCGTTGGCACCCGCTCACCGCCGGCATACCGTCGCGACTTCCGGTTCCGCACTCACGGCATAACGACCTTCCCGCGGCGGCTCTTAACGCCAACGGCTATCGCGCTCTGAGCCGATCAGCGGCGACCGGGGTCGATATGTTCGTCGGGCCCGATCGCGGCGCCTCGCTCTCTTTGTTCTTTCAAGGCCACCCGGAATACGACGCGGATTTGCTGGCGCGCGAATATCGCCGCGATGTCGGGCGTTTTTTGCGCGGCGAGCGCGATAGTCTTCCGGCGTTGCCGCAGGGCTATTTCGACAAAGAGGCGAGCAAGCTGATCGAAGAATTTTGCGAGCGCGCCCGGACCGAGCGAGCCGAAAAACTGTTGCGACAGTTCCCCATGAAGGCGATCGAAGGCGGATTGCAAAATATCTGGCAGATGTCGGCAATTGGCGTCTATCGAAACTGGGTCGCCTATTTACAGGAGCGAAAGGCAAACCGTCGCGCTCCGGTTTGGCCCCAGCGCTTTAGCCGCGAAACTGTCGGGCGTGCGCAGGCCCAGGTTGCGAGCCTCGTTGACAAGCCGGTGGCGGTTCCTTAATCAACCGGCCAACAACGCCGGATCGCGCCATGAAAGTTCGCAATTCCCTGAAATCGCTTCGCGGCCGTCACCGCGACAACCGGATCGTACGCCGCAAAGGCCGCGTTTACGTCATCAATAAGACGCAACGCCGCTTCAAAGCCCGCCAAGGCTAGAGCCACGCTCGATCGCGTTCGATTTGGACGTGGGCTCGTTCACGTGCCTGTGAGCGGAATCCGGCCTTGCCGTGCCTTGTTCCGCGGTTAGACTCATTGTGATGGCTAGGCGATTTACCGGCCCCTCGGTCCTTGCGCTGTTCCTGATTTTGACCGCTGCGTCGGCGGCGGGGCCATCATTTGCGCAGAGCGGTCCCGAAGCCAAGCCGTCGCCCGACTGGGTAACGCCCCCCAACGACTTACCGAAGCAGGATCGCGGCCCGCGCACGCCGAGCCTCGATACGCTCTTCGAAGCGCTCAAGATCGCTCCTGACGCCGAGAGCGCGAAGGCCATTGAGACCCGCATCTGGGGCGTCTGGATGGTCTCCGGCAGCGACACCTGCAATCTGCTGATGGGCCGGGCGAAGGCCGCCGCCGATGAAAAAGATTACGACCTGGCGATCAAACTCCTCGACGCCGTGGTCGAGCTCAAACCGAACTATGTCGAAGGGTGGAACCGGCGCGCCACGGTCTACTATCTGATGAACGACTACGGGCATTCACTGGCGGATATACGCGAGGTGCTGGCGCGCGAGCCGCGTCACTTCGGCGCGCTGGCGGGTCTCGGCCTGATCCTGCAAGAACTCGGTGACGACGCGCACGCTCTGGAGGCTTATCGCCGAGCGCTGGCGATCAATCCGCACCTGGAGCACGTCGGCGAAACCGTCAAGGCGCTGCGGGAAAAGGTCGAAGGCCGCGATATCTGATACCATTCTTTCCACCCCGCCGAGGAAGGATGGACGGTCTCATGCCCGATATTGCCGCCGACAAAGTCACTATCCGCGAACTGATAGAAAACTGGGTCCTTTGGCGCGACGCGCGTCTTTGGGATCGCTTCCGCACGGTCTGGCATGCGGACGGCCGCATGATGGCGACCTGGTTTCAGGGCGGCTTTGAGGAATTCATCAAGGTCAATGACGAAGGCTGGGCGCGCGGCGTGCGAATCTTGCACTTTCTCGGCGGCAGCTCGATTGACGTTTCCGGTCATCGCGCCATCGCACAGACTAAAATGACCATTTCGCAGCGTGCCCCCGTCGAAGGGGTGATCTGTGATGTGCTTTGCACGGGACGATTCCACGATTTTATCGAGAAACGCGATGGCCGTTGGGGACTAGTTCTGCGCCAGCCGATTTACGAAAAGGATCGCCTCGACCCGGTCGATCCGTCAGCCGAGCTTGTGCTGGACAAGGATCTACTGGCGCGTTTTCCGGAAGGCTATCGGCATCTCGCCTATTTGCAGAGCAAGATCGGTTACAAAGTCAAAACGGACATGCCGGGTATAGAAGGACCGGACCTCGACAAGCTTTATGCCCGCGGCGCGGCTTGGCTCAAGGGTGAGCCGCTTGGCGTTTAAGCGCCAAGTCTGCGCCGCCCGGCGATGACCGCGCTGATCATAATCGTCGTCCTCTTCTTGGCTGGCGCCGCGGCCACGATGGCTTCAACTTGGCTGATTGAGCGGCGGAATCCGCCTCACGGCCGTTTCATCGAGGTTCACGGCCTGCCGCGACACGTCGTTGAGCTTGGAGAAAGCTCGATCGCGAGCGATGCGTTGCCCATCGTTCTCCTCCACGGCGCCGGAGCCAACCTCAAGGACATGGAAATCGCCGTAGGCGAACGGCTCGCCGCACGTCACCGTGTCATTCTGATCGATCGGCCGGGATTCGGTTTCAGCGCGCGCAAGAAAGGCGGCGAGAATACGCCGACCGAACAAGCGGTCGTGTTGGACGAACTCTTCAGCCGGCTCGGCGTCGATCGCGCCATTATTGTCGGCCATTCGTGGGGCGGCACGCTGGCGCTCACTTTTGCGCTGGATTATCCGCGGCGCGTCGCCGGGCTTGTTCTCATCGCGCCGCCGACGCATCCCGGTCTGCGTTTCTTCAACTTGAACACGATACTTGCTTCTCCGCTGGGTTGGTTGTTTGCGCACACGCTCGCCCTGCCCTTGGGCGCGTTGTTTATTGAATTGGGCATTCGCACGGCCTTTCTGCCGCAATCTATTCCGCCCGGCTACTCAAAGCGTTCCGCCGCTTGGCTCATCCTGCGGCCGGCCACGCTGATGGCCAACTGGTCCGATGTCGGCATCCTCGACGCGTTTCTGAGGAAACAAGTCACGCGCTATGCCGCTCTCAAGGCTCCGACCATCGCATTAAACGGCAACCGCGATCCTCTAGTGCCGCCGGAAAAACATGCCATGAAACTCGCCGAACTCGCGCCTGTCGCAAAAGTCCAGGTGCTCGAAGGTTTCGGGCACATGCTGCATCACGCCGCCGCCGATCGCATCGCCGCAGTGGTCGAAGAAATGAGCGAGGGCTTGCGGAAGGGAGCACCAAAAGCGGGCGCGCCAATTGAATAGCGCGCGGCTAGCCGCCGGCGTTCGCGCCTGCAACGTACGCGACGCGTATCATGTTCGTCGCACCCGGTGTGCCCGAGGGTACTCCCGCCACAATGATGACGCGCTCACCGGCTTTGGCGAAGTCTTCCCTGTTCGCGATCTCGCACGCGCGCCCGACCATGTCGTCCTGATCGCGCGCGTCCTCGGCGACCACGCAGTGAATGCCCCATACCAGTGAAAGTTTTCGCCCAGTTCCGACCATGGGCGAAATGGCGATGATCGGCGATCGCGGCCGCTCGCGTGCGACGCGCATCCCGGTGGCGCCGGACGAGGTCCAGCAGACGATCGCGGCGACGTCGAGAGTTTCGGCGACTTGCCGTGCCGCCGCGGCGATGGCGTCGGCGCCGGTCGGCTCAGGCTCGGTGTGCAGGACGTGCAACGCCGGAAGATAGAGTCCTTCTCGTTCCACCTCCTCGGCGATCCTGTTCATGGTCGTCACCGCCTCGATCGGATATTGGCCGGCGGCTGATTCGGCGGAGAGCATGACCGCGTCGGCGCCGTCGAAAATGGCGGTGGCCACGTCGGAGACTTCAGCGCGGGTCGGCACCGGGCTCGAGATCATCGATTCCAGCATCTGCGTGGCGACGACTACCGGTTTGCCGGCGCGGCGGCAGGCGCGCGTCATTTCCTTCTGCACGCCTGGCACTTTTTCCAGCGGCATTTCGACGCCCAAGTCGCCGCGCGCCACCATCAGCGCGTCGGCAAGGTCGAGGATCTCGTCAAGCCGCGAGACGGCTTGCGGCTTCTCAATCTTGGCCATCACGGCGGCGCGGCCGCGAGTGAGCTTCTTGGCTTCGGCAATATCCTCGGGGCGCTGGATGAACGACAAGGCGACCCAATCGATCCCGGCATCGAGCGCGGCTTCGAGGTCGGCGATATCTTTCGGCGCCAAAGCCGCGAGCGGGACAATCGTATTGGGTAGGCTAACGCCCTTGCGGCTGGAAACTTTGCCGCCGACTTTTACTTGCGCGACAATGCGCCGGGGCTCGACCACCGCGGCGATGAGCCGGAGCTTGCCGTCGTCGATCAGCAGAGTGTCGCCCGGTTGAACGGCCGCGAAGATCTCGGCGTGCGGCAAATTTACCCGTGTCGCGTCGCCGGGCGCCGGATCGGCGTCGAGCACAAAATCTTGTCCAGCATCGAGCTGTGCGGATTCATTCTTGAAGTTGCCGAGCCGCAATTTCGGACCCTGCAAATCGACCAGGATGCCGATCGGCCAATTCCACTCCGATTCGATCGCGCGGATGGTTTGCACAAGCTCGCGCATCTTGTCGTGCGCGGTGTGGCTCATGTTGATGCGAAATATGTCGGCGCCCGCCTCGAACAACTTACCGATTATGCTCCGGCTTGAAGAGGCCGGTCCAAGCGTCGCCACCAGTTTGGTGCGCCGCCGCCGCCTCATCGATTTCCCGGCGGTGCGATCGCGGTCGGGGCGCTTGGCGCCGTGCGGCCGCCGCCTGGCGTTGCCCGCGCACCGGTAGCCGGCGCGGTGCTGAGGGGATTATCCGCCGGCAACGGATGCTGCGGCGCCTGTTCGCTCGACTCCGTAAGCTGGACCGTCCAGGCGCGCTGCTCGCCGGTATCGACCTCAAAAAAACCGGTGCGGTCGAAGCCGCGCGCCAGGCAATCGGCGATGCCCCGGATCGTAAACTCCTTATCCCGGGTGCACATGAACGCCTGTCCCATCCATTCGCCGCCGCGATCGTAGTCAATGGCATAAACGTAATAATAACGGGCAACCAGGTTGCCCTTGAGGATGGTCTCACAGGTATGTGACGGCAAGTTCCACCAGCCTTCTGTGGTCCAGCCTTCGGCATCCTTGTAGCCCATGGCAACACCGACGCGGCTCGCCGTGTTGTTGCACAAGCGGAAGTCCGCTGCCGCCGGATCCGTCGATACGGCAAGAAACAGCAAGGCCGCCGCAAGCGCGAACAAGGCCGGAGTTGCTGCAAGCGCGAGTTTCCGAAGCCGGCGCTTCGCCGCCGCGCGAGCGAACAATGGCGCCCCCATCCCGAGATCGTTCGCGTCCTTCATTGGTAGTTCAGAATCCAGTTATTGGTTATCTGTCAATAAGAATGGCGCGGAAGTCGGTGACGTTGGTGAACGTCGGACCCGGACGAAACAGGTCGCCGATGCCATTGAAGAATCCGGTAGAATCGTTGTCGGCGAGAAACGCGGCGGCATCTTGGCCGACCGCACGTGCCCGATTGAGCGTACGCGGATCGACGAACGCGCCGGCGGGATCGTCGCTTCGCCCGCCGCCGCCATCGGTTCCATCCGTGTCCGCTGCGAGACCATAGACTTGCGCTGCCCCGTCCAGGTTTACGGCAAGAGCGAGAGCGTATTCCTGATTCGGGCCGCCGCAGCCTTCGCCGCGTAGCGTGACCGTCAGCTCGCCGCCCGAAAGGATCGCGGCTCGGCGGCCCTGCGCGGCAATGTCGCGAGCAAGCTGCGCGTGCTCGCGGGCGACTTCGCGGGCCTCGCCCTCGAGCGTGTCACCCAAAATGATGGGTTCGTATCCGGCCGCCTGCGCTAGCTGTGCGGCGGCGCGCAGAGCATCGGCGGGCCGCGCCACGATGCGATAATCGTTGTGGGCGAAGACGGCGTCGCCCGGCTTGGGCGTTTCGTTGGCCGGGTCTGAAAGCGCAAGGGTGACGGCCTCCGGCAAAGCGAGCCCGTGGCGGCGCACAATGTCACGCGCGCCGGCAAGCGTTGTCGGATCAGGCACCGTCGGACCGGAGCCGATCACGGCCGGGTCATCTCCGGGAACGTCGGAAATGGCAAGCGTGACCACTCTTGCCGGATGGGCGCGCTGAGCGAGCCGTCCGCCCTTGATGCGCGACAGGTGTTTGCGGACCGCGTTCATTTCGCCGATCGCAGCACCGCTTCTTAGCAGCGCCCGCGTTGTCGCCTGCTTCTCTTCCAGCGTCAGCCCTTGTGCCGGAGCGATCCAGTTTGCCGAGGCGCCCCCCGACAACAGGACGAGCACAAGGTCATCGCCGTCGACCGCGTCCACTAGCGCAAGCGTTCGTTTGGTCGCCGAGATGCCCGCCTTGTCCGGTACCGGATGTCCCGCCTCGATGACCGGGATATTGCGGGTTGGTCGGCCATAGCCGTGGCGTGTAACGCCAAGACCCGCAAGCCGCTCGCGCGGCAGAGTACCGGTGTAGTGCGCTTCCGCGATTTCAATCATTGATCCGGCCGCTTTCCCGGCGGCGAGGATGACCAGCCGTCCCCGGGCCGGCGGATCCGGCAGATTGGGCGGCAGACATCCGGCCGGGTGAGCGGCTGCAACTGCAGCGCGGAACAAAGATTCGAGCAGTTGTCGCGCTGAATTCGCCCGGGCGTCCGACATTGCAGCCATACATGATTGCGAGACGCACCATAGCAACATGCCTCGCGCGTCTCTATCTTTGGCGCATCATTACGCCGCGGAGGACAACATGGCTACCGACGATCGAAGCCGGCTGGAGTTGGAAGCGGCGGTCTATCGCCGCCTGGTCGAGCATTTGCAGTCGCGGACC
Organism: uncultured Alphaproteobacteria bacterium; assembly: GCA_963753355.1. Classification (GTDB taxonomy): domain Bacteria; phylum Pseudomonadota; class Alphaproteobacteria; order Rhizobiales; family Xanthobacteraceae; genus BOG-931. The sequence goes on along the minus strand of CAVWBV010000034.1, from coordinate 278,634 downwards.
GACGTGCAGAATATCGATCTGATGAATCTCGCCGGTTTTTGCCGCAACTGCCTTTCCAACTGGATGAAGGAGGCCGCCGACAAGCAAGGCGTGCCATTGACAAAAGACCAAAGCCGCGAACTTGTTTACGGTATGCCTTACGACGAGTGGCGCGCCAAATATCAAAAAGAGGCGCCCACCGAGCAGAAAGCGGCGTTCGAAAAAGCAAGCCCAAAGCACTGAACTGCGGATTACACACCGCTCCTCCTGTGTAGTGCTGTGGATGAATCGCGAAGCGCTTGACCGGAGCGGCCGCGCTTTCGAATGGTCTGCTTGACTGAATTCTTTCCCGCAAGGTCCGACTTTCGGCTTGAACGGACTGTGCACGTCAGGAGTGCCCGATGGCAATTGCTGAAAACGCCGCCGCCAAGGACGATGAAACGCCCCGCCGCTTTGCCAAAGATCACTTGAAGGCGTTCGTCGAGCGCGTCGAACGATTGGAAGAAGAAAAAAAGACGATCGCCGACGATATCCGCGATGTGTATGCCGAAGCTAAATCAAACGGCTTCGATGTGAAAGCGCTCCGTACCATCGTGCGGCTGCGCAAGCAGGACGTCAACGAGCGCAAAGAATACGAAGCGGTCCTGGAAACCTATATGCACGCGCTTGGCATGCTGAACTAGCGTTTGCGCTTGGACGGTGCAGCCTAGCGAAGGCGGGGCCGCGGGGCCGGCTGGCAGGTCGCAACCATCGGCCGCGACGAATATCGCGCCCGCGCACTAACCTTGAACGAGGGATTACTGTAGCTCGGCGGTGCGGAGCGGGTAGGTGACCGTGGATATGAAAACGATCGCGCTGCCGCTGAAGTGATCGTTAGTAAGTCCGGACTGCGGATCGGTGGAAAAGGTCATCAGCACCGAATTGCCCGGCTTTACCATCAGCCCCGACAGGGAACGGAAGTCACGCACACCGAGCTCGGTGACGTATAGGAAGCGGTGCACACTCGGCGACCACACGACGGCCCGTAGCCAAGGATCGTCGAGCCGCGCGGTGTTGGCGAGGATGGTCGACGACGTCTTTTTGGCGACCGTGAGAATGGCCGAGGTCGGCCGGCCGCTGACGCGCTTTACCGCAATGGTCATTTCGTCGGCGCCGGTCCGGACGGCAAGGAGACCTGTTACCGTCGCCCTTGGCGCCGCCTGGCCGGTAGCGCCCGTACCCGACGGGAGAATCGCAGATGCGTCGTCCGGAGACTCTGCATACGCGAGAGCGCCTTCCGGCGCGGTGCGATCCTGCTGCTGGGTAGAGAATGGCGGAATCGACTCGGTTGTCTCCGGGTCGCTGTTGGCGATTTCGTTTACCGGCGTCGAGCCAGCGAGCGCGGCCACCGACTTGGCGGCCGCAGCAGCCACCGAGCGAATGGCGTCGCCGTCGGGTAACCCTTGCCAGAATCCCCGGCTCTCAATGATCTGATTCGGAGTAGCCGTCGAAGCCTCGGCACGCGCTATGCCGCGTGCCTTCGAGGCGATCTTGATAAGCTTTGCTTTTTCCGCGGACAGCCTGTCTTCGGCGTTGGAAGCGACCCGAGCGAGCTTCGCTTTTCCGGCCGCAAGCTTGTCTTCGGCGCGGGAGGCGGCGTCGGCCAGCCTTCTCTTCTCGGCCGCGAGCTTGTCGCCGGTTCGCGCGATAGCGGCGGCGAGCACCGCCTTCGCGCCGGTCCGTGGCGGCTCGGCGGTGGAAGCGGTGGCCGCCGGCGCATCGCCGTCGTCATCCTCATCGGTCTTCCCGAGGCCGAACAATTTGGCGAATGGGCGAGCGATCCGGTGTCCAACGCCCTCGTCGGCAACGTCAAATCCGGCGCTGCGAGCGGCTTCCAACGAGGTGTCGGACGGACTGTCCCCGCGCTTCTTGATATCGGCAAGGGCGAGCGCATAGCCCGGCAGCGGCTTGCCGTCTGTCGGAATATGCACGGTCCGGCCATCTGGGAAGACCCGGACCAATTGCTCGCGGGTCATGCGCGGCCAGTGCCGTATGCCGCCGGTATCCATATGGACGAACGGAGAGCCGGAGGTCGGATAGAAGCCTACGCCGCCACGCTGCAGCCGCAGACCGATGGCGCGAAGCTGGTCCAGTGGTACGCCCGGAATATAGAAATCCATGGCATGGCCGAGGATGTGCTGGCTAAAACGCGCCACGCCGTTGCTGTGACGGCGGAGCATCGCGTTGGTCTCCGGCGAGCGATAGCCGCAAACCACCCAAATCGGCTCTTTCGACCCGCTCTCCCGCTGCACTTCCCAGACCAGGTCGATGAGATGCGGGTCCATCCGCGTCTGCTGTTCTTTTCGCCAGTCACGCAGGAACCAACTGATCTTCTCGAGCGCCGCCTCGTCGTAGCGGCCGTCGCGCTTGAAGGTGATGGTGATGTCCTCGCTCGTATGCATGTGATGCATTGAGATGGTGCGCGTATCGCCTTCAGCGATAGCGTTCTGCAAACCGCTCGCGCCGAGGAGGAGGGCGAAAAGCGCCAAGCCGCAGGAATAGAATGCCGGTGCCGCGGCGATGCGTAATCTGTCGAGCCGCTCCCCACCAAAGAGCACTGGCGTCCCCACGTTGACACACCGGATCGGTGCGATCCGCCGCGGCATCCCCACCGCGGCGAAAACCCTAACACAGCGTAAACTTGGGAAGGATTAACGGAAGACTACGCGTTCACCCACCCCCGACCTTTGGGGATTAACCGTGTACTGTGGCAAAAAATGGCCATTTTCGGCTTTCCGCCGCCTTGATCTGCCAGATGGTCGAAAACAAAGGCAACGCTTCGCTACGGACCGGTCATTACGGTTTATCAATAGTTATCAAACGGTTAGAGGGCCGCTTCGGCGGCATTCCATCTCCGTGCCGCCTATAGCTTTGGCGCAGGCCACGATTTCAATGGCGCAGGTTGTCGTGCCGGGCTGATGTGCCGCCCCTTTATTCCCCGCGAATTGAAATCTGCCGTAAAGTCGAAAGTGCTCGCTTCCGCCGACGAAAAAGGGGCTCTTCATGTCCGTGCAGACCGGCGCAAGTCCTGCCGCTAACCAATCCGCGGCGGCAAACGCGGAGCCGGTCTGGTACGCCTCCTATCCACCCGGAATTCCGCGAACCATCGACCCCGACGCTTTTCCCTCGCTGACGGCAATGCTGGTCGACGCATGCGCCAGGCATGCCGATCATCCGGCCTTCGAGTGTCTCGGATCGCGGATGAGCTTCACCGATTGGGACCGGGTCAGCCGCAACTTCGCGGCGTTTCTTGTCGAGCAATTGGCTTGCCGGCCCGGCGATCGGGTTGCGATCATGCTGCCGAACCTGATTGCTTATCCGGTGGCATTTCTCGGCGCGCTGCGCGCGGGCTTGGTCGTCGTCAACGTCAATCCGCTCTACACCCCGCGCGAACTCGGCAATCAGCTCGCCGATTCCGGCGCCACCGTCATCGTCATCATGGAGAATTTCGCGCACAAACTCGAAGCTGCGCTGCCCGAGACGCAAATCAAGCACGTGGTCGTGGCGAGACTCGGTGATTTCATGCCGGCTCTCAAAAGCGCGGTATTCAATTTTGCCAACAGCTATGTTCGCCGGGCAGTACCGGCGTGGCGCATCAAGAACTGCACCATGCTGCAAATGGCGTGTGACCGTCCGGCAAGCGCGCTCTACGCCGACGAAAAGCTTCCGTCGTCCGCTCCCGCCGTGCTGCAATACACCGGCGGAACGACCGGGATCCCCAAGGGCGCGGTGCTGACGCATCGCAATCTGGTCGCGAATTGTTTGCAGTGCCGGGCGTGGATCGCGCCAAATCTTCCGGAAGAGAAAGGCAGCGTCCTGACGCCGCTGCCGCTCTATCACATCTTTTCGCTCACCGCGAACCTGTTGGCCTTTGCGCTTATGGGCGGTTTGAGCGTGCTGGTTCCCGATCCGCGCGACCTGAAGGGCCTTATTCGCACAATGCGTCGCGCGCGAGTGACGACAATGACCGGCGTCAACACGCTGTTCAATGCGCTCATCCACAGACCTGAGTTCGCTACATTGGATTTTTCCAGCTTGAGCTTTGCGATCGGCGGCGGCGCTGCCGTGCAAAGCGCGGTGGCGACGCGCTGGAAGGAGTTGACTGGCAGCGAACTCGTTGAAGGCTACGGCCTAACCGAAACCTCGCCGGTCGTGTGCATCAATCCGGTGAAGAGGCCGAAGCTCGGGACGGTCGGACTGCCGGTGCCGTCTACGGAAGTCGCCATCCGTGACGATAACGGCAACGATCTCGCCATCGGCGAAGCGGGCGAGATTTGCGTGCGCGGGCCGCAAGTCATGCAGGGGTATTGGCAGCGGCCCGACGAGACCAAACTCGTTCTTACCGAAGGCGGCTGGTTGCATACCGGCGATATCGGAGCGTTCGATGCGGAAGGGTTTTTGAAGATTCTCGATCGCAAGAAGGACATGATCAACGTCTCCGGCTTCAAGGTTTTTCCCAACGAGGTCGAAGACGTCATCGCGCGGCATCCCGGGGTCCTTGAAGCCGCCGTGATCGGCGTCAGCGATCCGCAAACAGGGCAGGGGGTGAAGTTGTTTGTCGTCAAGCGCGACCCGGCGCTCGAGGCCGCCGAGATCACGAAATTCGCGCGCGAAAGTCTTGCCGCTTACAAAATCCCGAAAGCCATTGTGTTCGTTGACGCCTTGCCCAAGAGCAATGTCGGCAAGATCATCCGTAAAGACCTCAAATGACGGGTGCGGCAGCGCTGCTCCCGACGACTGTCAATGCGCCATTAGCACCGGCAGCTTGGCATTGGCGAGGATTTGCCGTGTAGCGCCGCCGAAAATCATCTGCCGCAACCGGCTTTGCGTATACGCACCCTTGATGATGAGGTCGCAGCCGAGCTCTTCGGCTTTCGCCATAATGGCGTCGCCGGCGCTGATTTTGCCGGCGAGCAGTGTGATGGGCTCGGCGGCAATGCCGTTGGCGCGCAGCGATCGCGCCATTTCAGCGCCGCTCGGTCCGGCAACGGTCGCTCCTTCGACGGTCAGAATCGTGATGCGCTCGGCACGGCGAAGGAGCGGCATGGCAAAAGCCATGGTGCGGGCCTGTTCGGTCGAGCGGTTCCACGAGACCAGAACGTTTGCGCCAAGCGAGTGCGGCGACGTCGGGGGAGCAATGAGAACCGGGCGTCCGCTTTCGAACAACGCCGATTCAAGGGTGACCATCGCCGGGCTCTGCCATTCTCCGCCGGGCCGCGCCAATACGATGATGTCGAAGACCCGGCCGTAGCTGCCGACGAATTCATGGCCGCTTGGAGCCGCCGGCAGCCAAGTCCAGGATAACGACGCCGCAGCCGCGTCGTCCGTGCGTCGCGGCACGTTGTTGCGTTCCATGAACGAGTGAAACAGACTCTCAGCCTGACGCACCATGTCTGCGTCGTTCTCCTTGACGGCGACCATGGTCAACCCGGCGTCCGGGTCCATGGCCAGCATGTCGGCGACCGCTGGCCTTAAAGGGAAACCCTCGATACAGCTCTCGAACTTTTTTGCCAGCAGCAGTGCCGTATCGAGCGCCGAGACGATCGGCGCGTTTTGTTCGGCGTTGTATTCAATCGGAACGAGAATGGTCTTCATTGTGCGGCCCGCTGCACATCCCGGTTAGCGCAATCATACTGCCGTCGGCACAATGCGCATAGTGCAGCGATATTAGTGCGACTCGCTTGGGCGCGAAGCCGTCGGCTTGAAATCGGCAAGCACGTCGGCGAGCGCCAGCGGTTCGACCCTGATCGCACCCGAAAAGGGGCGATCGATCATGACAATTGTCAGCAATTCAAAAAAGATCAAAAGTGACAACAGCCCGGTCATCATTGTCTGTGCCGGCAAACTTCGCGTTCCGAAGAAAAACGTGAAAGCGATGGTCATGATGGCGCCGCTGAACAAAACGAGCCAGATGACGCTGGGAACGGTGCCTTCGGCGGCGATCAAACGTGCTCGCCGCGCCTTGGTGATGAGATCCAGCTGGTGCAAAATTTCCGAGAGCAGCGGGGCGTCTCCACCTTGCGGCAATGGCGCCATCAGCAGCGATGCATAAAGTTCGTCGAGCGCTTGGCGCACCGAGCGACTGCCCTCAGCCACGCCGCGATCCATGGCATTCCAGTCGTCGGCTACGGCAACTGCGAGATAGGCGGTCAATGCGCCGCGCACCCGGTCCGTTCTCTGCGTGTCGCTGAGGCCCGATGACAACCGGTAGATTGTCTCGGCGGCGCCGGCTTCTTGCGCCACAGTCGTCTCGGCATCGCTGAACTTTTGCCAAACCAGAATGATGGCGAATGCCAGCAGGACCGCGTAAAGCACCCCGACAGTCGCAAATTTGAACCCGGCAATCTCGTTGTTGGTCGTCAGCTTTTCGAGCGTTACACAACGGCGCACAAGGTAGGGACCAAGTACCGCGAGCGCGGTCGGCACGCCGACCATGATCGCGACCGCCACCCAAAGCGGCTGAGTTGTCAGAAAAAACAGCATTCCTGCCCCTTACCTACCCACCCGGCGGCGGGATCATATGGTCTTGATCTTGACGGCGCTACGGAGAGCACGCTAGCCGCGGGGCACTGGAGATTTTCATGGCTGTCTATACCGACGTCGCGGCGGAAGACCTCACGGTCTTCCTTGCGGACTACGATATCGGCGGCCTCTTGGCCTACAAGGGAATCGCCGAAGGCGTTGAGAACTCGAATTTCCTGCTCCACACCAGCCGCGGCTACTTTATCCTGACCCTCTACGAGCGGCGGGTGACGGAGGGCGATCTGCCCTTTTTCCTGGCGCTGATGGAGCATCTGGCAAGCCGGGGCATTACCTGTCCGCAACCGGTGAAGAACCGTGCCGGGCATACGCTCGGCAGGCTAGCCGGTCGGCCGGCGGCCATCGTCACTTTCCTCGATGGCATGTGGATGCGCCGGCCGAGCGCCGCCCACGCCGCCGCTTTGGGCGAGGCCCTGGCGCGGCTGCATCTTGCCGGCGCCGATTTCGGCATGCGTCGCGCGAACGCACTCTCGGTCGCCGGCTGGCGAGCGCTGTACGACGCGTGCCGAGAACGCGCCGATACGGTGCAGCCCGACTTGCGCGCAGTGCTGGCGGACGAACTCGATCGGCTCGAGCGCGAATGGCCGCAGGGACTGCCGCAGGGTGTGATCCACGCCGACCTTTTTCCCGACAACGTCTTTTTTCTCGGCAACAAGTTGTCCGGCCTGATCGATTTCTACTTCGCCTGCACCGATACGCTGGTTTACGACGTCGCGATTTGCCTCAACGCCTGGTGTTTCGAGCCCGATCATTCTTACAATGTGACCAAGGGGCGGGCGCTGCTCGCAAGTTACGCGCGGACGCGGCCGTTGTCGCCGCGCGAGTGGGAAAATCTGCCGCTGTGCGCGCGCGGCGCCTCGGTGCGGTTTCTGCTGACGCGCCTGGTGGATTGGCTCGACGTGCCGCCCGGTGCGCTGGTGCGGCCCAAGGATCCTCTCGAATATTTACGCAAGCTGCGCTTTCACCAGAAGGCGACCAGCGCCCGCGATTACGGAATCGACGCGCCGTGAGCCCGACGCTGTCGCACGTCATCATCCACACCGACGGCGCCTGCTCCGGCAATCCCGGTCCGGGCGGATGGGCGGCGATCCTCGCGTTCGGCGATCATGAGAAGGAGCTTAAGGGCGGTGAACTTTTAACCACGAACAATCGCATGGAACTGATGGCGGCGATTGCCGCGCTCGAAGCCCTCAAGCGGCCGTGCCGTGTCGATCTACACACCGACAGCCAATATTTGCGCAACGGCATCACGTCGTGGATCACGAAATGGAAGCAAAACGGCTGGCGAACCGCGGACAAAAAGCCGGTCAAGAACGCCGACCTGTGGCGGCGCCTCGACACGGCGCTGAGCAACCACGAAATCCGCTGGCATTGGGTGCGCGGCCATTCCGGGCACGACATTAATGAACGCGCCGATGCACTTGCCAGGCAAGCGATCGCCGAAATCCGCAACAACGCCGAAGCGGCGGACTAAGCGGTGTGTATTCACCCTTAATTTCAATGTTGATTTATTTTCAAGGCTGTTTTGGTATGACGAAAGCCTGACCGAGTCTGCGAAGAAACTCCGGTTCTAATAGGCCTTCGATGATCCAATTGATCACGCAATGCGGCATCGGCCTTCTGGTTGGGTGTGTGCTGACGCTGGCGTTCTTTCCATTCGGCCGCCGGCGGTCGGCTCCTCCTATCCAACGCCAGCTTACCGCCGGGGCTCCACTGACCACGACCGAGATCCAGGCCGAAAAGGATCAGATGCGCGCCGAGTTTGTTCAGTCCGTCCGGCGACTGGAGATCGGCGTGGAAAAGATTCGGGAAAAGGCTCTTGCCCGCCTCGGGCCTGCCGACAAGCGCGCCGCCGAGGTAAACCGCCTGCAAGCCGAGCTCGACAAGAAGGCGGCCCAGCTCGTGACGCTGCGCGCGCAGGCCGAGTGGCACAAGACCGTCGCTAGGAGAATCGTCAAACTGGTACTTTATATGGGTGCTCGGATGCGCCGCCGGCAAAAGCCGGCTGTTGTGACGCCGCCGGTATTCAAGTTTGAACAAGGCCCGCAGTGGGAGTTCAAAAAACAGCCGATGCAAAACGGTTACGCTGCCGCTGCGGCGCCGGTTGCGGCCAAAACACGGCCGGTGCAAACCGATCTTGGCGCTGCCACTTCGTTTGCGGCCAAAGCGCACGCGGCGCAAAACGGCCTCGCGGCGGTTGCGCCGGTAACACCGGCCAAAGCGCAGCCCGCGCAAAACGTTCTCGCGACTACCGCCATGCCATCGGCACCCAAAGCACAGTCGGTGGAGAGCGACCTCGCGGCTACCGCCGCAGCCATCGCGGCGGTTAATCTCAAACGCCGCCGAGCGATCTCAAACAAAGTTTGAGTACAGCGCGCCGCGCCTTTTTCTCGTTACATCTGCTTGAGCAGATTGTCCGCGCCGGAAACTTCCGCTTTGCCGGGGGCGTCCTCGACGTTGAGTTGTTTGATCACGCCGTCCTCGACGAGCATGGCGTAGCGCTTCGAGCGGGTGCCGAGCCCGGCGCCTGAGGCATCGAGGTGCAAATCCAGCGCCTTGGCGAACTCGGCGTTGCCGTCGGACAAAAATTCGATTTTGCTGCCGGACCCGGTCGCCTTCTTCCAGGCGTCGAAGACGAACACGTCATTGACGCCGGTGACGGCAATCGTGTCGACGCCTTTGCTTTTGAAAGCGTCGGCGTTCTTCAAAAAGCCGGGCAGGTGATTGTTGTTGCATGTCGGCGTAAAGGCGCCGGGCACTGCAAAGAGCACGACCTTCCTGCCTTTGAATATATCGGCGGTCGTCTTTACGGCCGGTCCATCGGGTCCCATCACGCGAAATTTCGCCTCCGGCAGGCGATCGCCAACTTTCACGGCCATGTTGCTATCCTCTCGTTATGGAGATCGATTTGTTTCGAAGCGTTAAATTAGCGCATCGAACGGATTAGTCGAGACGCGCTTTAACCTCTATCGCATCGGCGGGCGAAACTGCGGTCAGCGTCAGCGTCGCGCCGTTGGCTTGCGCGCCTGACGGCAATCCGTCAAGCGCGAAGGTAAACCGCCTTACTGATGTTGGGACGCCCGCCGCCGATTTTTCTGCCTCCGGTAGCGGGAGGGCCCAATCGGGCGTCGGACCTTCGACGAAAAGTTCTACCGGTGCGTCCTGTGGCGCGGTCACCTCGACGACGACGCGTTGCTGGCCCTCGCCGAGTTCTCTATGCACGGAACGTACCGCGAGAGTTGCGCCGGAATCGCTTGCCGGAGAGAGCACCGCGTGACGCGGGACGCGCGCTTCGGCCGCCGCCAGAACAGTATCTTCGTCGCCTTTTTTTCCCAACAGTGGAAGCGCGAGATCTGCTTCCGCGGGTACGCAAAGCTTGCCACAGACGGCGTAGTGAAGCTTGACGTGCAGCGACGCCGGCTTCGAAGCGTCGTTCGACGTCACCCGCAGCGGCCATATCACGTGATCGTGGTAGCCGATCGAATGTCCACCGGCGCCATCGTCAAACCGCATCGGCGCAGGCCATTCCATCGATACGGATTTAACGTTGGTCGATTCCGCGAAGTCGAAGGTCGGCGGCGTGCCGGAATCTCCTGGATCGCGCCAGTAGGTCTTCCAGCCGGGATCGAGCCGAACCTCGATACCTGCGCGCAGCGACTTCGCGCCGGAGTCGGTTGCGGCGCCTCCAGCGATCAATCGCGCGGCAGCATGGAGTTCCTTCACCCACGCAGTCGCATCTTGTCCGTGCGCTGCTGCGCCAGTCAAAACCAGCGCTGCCGTCGCGGCCACCAAACCTTTGATTGCCGAAAGTGACGTCATTCATCGTGTCTTAGAACGAACCGGTCGGCACGCGCCACTGACATGATTGTGACCGTGAATCTCGCCGTTTACGCGTGCCCTTTTCGCCAAAATAGTTGAGAACTTTTGTCGCGGCCGCTCGTTTGCAAAAGCGGGTTGATCGGCTAACCTTTCGGTCATGAAATTGCCAAGCGGCACGTCGGCGAAAAACCGCAATCGCGGCCGAGGCTATCTGGACGGGCAGATGCTGATCGCCATGCCGGCGATGCTCGATGACCGGTTCGCCCGCTCGTTGATCTACATTTGTGCGCACTCGTCCGAAGGGGCGATGGGTATCGTCGTCAACCATCCAGCGCCCAATATCAACTTTTCCGATTTACTCGTGAAGCTTGACGTCATCCCAGCCGCGGATGCGATCCGATTATCGACCCGTGCCGAGGTCATCAAGGTGATGCGCGGCGGACCCGTGGAAACCGAACGGGGCTTCGTGCTGCATTCTGCCGACTTTTTTATTGAGAATTCGACGTTGCCAATCGACGAAGGTATCTGTCTTACCGCCACGCTCGATATCCTCAAGGCGATCGCGCGCGGCACCGGGCCCGTGAGCGCTATTCTCGCGCTCGGCTACGCCGGATGGGCGCCGGGTCAGCTCGAAAGCGAAATCCAAGGCAATGGCTGGCTGCACTGTCCTCCGGATTCGGAACTCATTTTCGGCACCGATGTAGGCGGCAAATACGAGAAGGCGCTAAAGAAAATCGGCATCGATCTCGGCATGCTGTCGAGCGAAGCCGGCCATGCGTGAGGTAGGCCAAGATAAAATTTTATCGACACGGCGGTTGCGCTGATCCCTGCCATTACAGGGGTGGGTCATCTCACCATTTCGGCCTTGGCGTGCGGCTGCAGCAACTCGCGCGCTTTCTCTTCCGGCATCGGTTCGCCGAATACGAAGCCTTGGGCGTACTCACAACCAAGCTGATAGAGCTCAACCGCGTCGGAATCGGTTTCCGCGCCCTCCGCGACCACGTCCATGCCGAGGTCGTGGGCCAGCGTGATGATCGAACGCAGGATCACCGGCCGGGTACCTTTGGCGGTGGTGCGCACGAATGATTGGTCGATCTTTATGGTGTCGAAAGGAAAGCGCTGGAGATAAGCAAGCGAGGAATAGCCCGTGCCGAAATCGTCCAGCGCCAGCCCGGCCCCGAGCTCGCGAATTCGATGCAGCATCTGCGCGGCATATTCCGGATTTTCCATGACCACTGATTCCGTCAACTCGAGCTTGAGCGATCCGCGCGCCAGGGGCGCGCGCGCCAATACCGAGCGCAAGTCTTGAATGAGATCATGGCGCAGCAATTGCCGCGAGGAGATATTGACGCTGGCGAACACGTGGTCGCGGGCACGCAGCGTGCGCTGCCAGGCGCTGAGCTGCCGCGCCGTGCGCTCGAGAACGAACAAGCCGAGCTCGACGATGAGGCCCGATTCCTCGGCGATGGTGATGAATTCGGCCGGCGACATCTTTCCGAGCCGCGGGTGGTTCCAGCGCGCCAGCGCCTCGAACCCGGCAACAGAGCGGTCCTCCAGCCGCACAATCGGCTGGTAGAGAATGCTTATCTCTTCGCGCTCGATGGCGCGGCGTAAGTCGGATTCGATCGATAGCCGATCGGATTTTCGCGCGCGCATTGGCGGCTTGAACACATCGATGCGATCGCCGCCGTTGCGTTTGGCGTAGTACATCGCCAGCTCGGCATCTTTCAGCCGCTCTTCCGCGCGCTGTTGTTCGCCATCGCCGGCCGCTATTCCGATGGAGCCGGTCAGAAAAATCTCCCGGTCGTTAAAGGTGATCGGTGCGCGCACGGTGCGCCGAATGGTTTCGGCGAGCGCGGTGATGCGTGCCGTTTCGCGCTCCGACAACAGCAAAAGGCCGAATTGATCGCCGGACAGCCGGGCCAGCGAGTCCTGCGGTTTGATCAGGCGCCCAAGCCGCCGCGCCAAGGTGAGAAGAATGGAATCCGCGAGCGCCATGCCAACGGAGTCGTTGACTTGCTTGAAGCGGTCGATGTCGATCACCATCACGGTGGGCCGGATCAGGCTATCATTTTTGGCAAAGCCGAGTACCGCTTCGAGACGATCGAGAAACAATTGCCTATTCGGCAAGCCGGTGAGGTTGTCATGTACGGCATCGTGCAGCAGCCGTTCCTCGGCAGTTTTGACGTCGGTGACGTCACTTAATGTCCCGACCAGCCGAATGACTTCGCCATCGCTGCCAACGACCGGCCGGGCGCGCAACGCAAACCACACGTAGTGGCCGTCGGCCGTGCGCATGCGAAAATCCTGGGCGATGCGGCCGCGGCGCTGCTCGATGATGCTGTCCAGCGTTGCGCGGAAGCGATCGCGGTCCAGCGGATGCACCACTTCAAGCCAGTTCGCTGCCGGGCCGTCGAGCGATCCGCTCTTGAGGCCGAGAACGGCTTCGGTTTCAGGGCTGGTGAAAACGCGATCGGCGGCTACGTCCCAATCCCATATCATGTCCCCGGCGCCGGTCAGCGCTAAGGCACGGCGTTCGACGTCCGAGACACTTCCCTGCGCAAGTCCGCCAGCGAAGGCGTGCTGCATCACCGTGAAGCCGATCAGCATGACGATGAGAACGAGGCCGCCGAGCAGCGCCGGCCCGACGATATCGTTGGTCAGGAATCCCAAAACCGTCATTGCCGCGCCGATCACCCAAACCACCAAAAGAAGCCAGGTCGGAATCAGCATCACCGCGCGGTCGAAACCGTGGGTCGAGAGGTAGATAACGAGACCAAGCCCAAGCACGGCTATGAAGAACAGCGAGACGCGCGCGATGCCGGAGGCGACCGCCGGCGAGAACATGGCGAGAGCGACCAACGCGGCCAGAAACGCGAGCCACCCCAGCGTGATATGGGAATAGCGGACGTGCCAGCGATTCAAGTTGAGATACGCAAACAGGAACACCAGCAGTGTCGCAACCAGGATGGCTTCGCTCGAGGCGCGCCAGATGCGCTCGGCGCCCGACGACATGTCGAACACCTTGCCCCAAAACCCAAAATCAATGCCGATATAAATCAATACCGCCCAGCCAAGCGCTGCGGCGGCCGGAAACATCACGCTGCCTTTCACCACGAACAGGATCGTGAGAAACAACGCGAGTAGGCCCGAGATGCCGATAACGATGCCCTGATAAAGGGTGAGCGAATTGACCTTGTCCTTGAACGCGTCAGGCTCCCACAAGTAAAGCTGCGGCAAATTCGGCGCGCGCAATTCGGCGACGAAAGTGATCACCGTGCCGGGATCAAGCGTGACGCGAAAGACGTCGGCGGTGGCGTTATCGAGCCGTTCCGGTGGATCGCCCGACGACGGCGTGATGTTGATGATCCGTGAGAGGCCAAGGTCCGGCCAGATCAAGCCTGAGCCGACCATGCGATAGTGCGGCGCCACGATCAGGCGGTCGATCTGCTCGTCGCTGTTGTTGGCCAGCGCGAAAACCGCCCAGTTGTTTCCGGCCTCTCGTGCCCGTACCTCGATGCGGCGGACGATGCCATCGGCACCCGGCGCGGTGGAAACCTGCACGCGATCGCCGTCGGTATGCTGGAATTCAACCGCCGCAGTGAGGTCGATCGCGCCGGCGTCGACCCGCACGTTGACCGCCTCGACGGCCGCGGCGCTGGAGAGCCCGCAAAAACCCCCAAGCGCCAACGTGGCGAGCACCGCAAGGGCGCGATGGAATACCAAAAGCGCGACTCCGACATTAGGCCGCTGGCGCAGAGTGAGCCCCGACGCTCAGGAAATGACCCCGTTCACACCTTATCCGGCTTTATCTGGCTTTGCGCCGAATTTTCGGCCCGGCGGGGTCGAGTCGGTCAAACCGAAAACCGTCCACCTTCGATGATTAGCCCGCCCACGCGGCGTGAGGCAAGAATTTTGCCGTTTATCTTCAACGGCTAGACGGCTGCCGATGTTCACGCGCGGATTTCCGCAGGCCGATATGACAAGCTGGGCTGCTGGCGGTACTTACAGGCGGAAGGAGCACGCTCATGGCCGCTATCGATCCGGATGATTTGCCCAAGAAGAAAATCGCACACGAAATCGGGCAGGAATTGTCACTGTTGTCGGTCGGCGAACTGGCCGAACGAATCAGCTTGCTCAAAGATGAGATTGTGCGTCTCGAAGGGGAAGTGACCCGGAAGCAGGCCTCGCAGCGGGCCGCCGATACCTTCTTTAAGAAATAACAAGCTTGGTTAACGCCCGCGGCGGGATGCGAAACCCTGTCGGCATTCGCTCAGCCAACGGTGCGCCCGCGGGGCTAAATCCTGAAAAAAGTCGCAACTTTTTCGAACTCGTTAACCTGTGGTTAAGCTTTCTCGTTCATTAGGGATATTGTCCAACTTTTGGACATCGAGTGGCTCCTGTCCACTCTGTTTGACGCCTCCCTGTTATCACCTTGAGCCGCCGGCAACGGCGGCTCCTTTTTTTGCTGCCGCTTTGCCTTTTGGTCGCTGCGCGCGGCAACTATGCGGACGATCAGGGCGTTTGTTCTGCTGGACTCAGAGAGCAGAGCGAGCGATGCTGCGCCGGTAGTGAGGCGTACCCATGTCCGAGAAGCGTGCGATCGAAGCAGGCGCCGTATCCTTCAGCGAACGGCTGGCGGGCTCCCAAGCTTTTTCAACTCTCTTTCGCGATGGAATGGCCCTGGTCGAGGAAACGGCGAGTTATCTCGACGGTTCGGGACGGATGGAATCCAAAAGGCTTGAACGCAGCGCCGCGCTTGTCTATGCGACGGAAAGCATGCGGTTGACCACGCGGTTGATGCAGATTGCGTCCTGGCTTCTGCTGCACCGCGCAGTCAAAGAAGGGGAAATGACGCTTGCGCAAGCCAGCAAGGAAAAAAGCAAAGTCAAACTTGCTGCCTGTGATCCCGGCGATGCCAAATCGATCGCGCTCCTTCCAACGAAGCTCCGCGAGCTGATTGCGCACTCGACGAAATTGCAAGCCGAAGTGCGCCGACTGGACGCAACCATGCATGCGCCGGTGCCGTTGAAGATTGCCGTCGGCAATCCGGTCGAGCGGCAGTTGGGGCTGTTGCGCGCTGCGTTTGAACAAAACCGCATCTGACGTTTGCGCGGCGATCGTCCCTAAATCTGAGAAGCGGGACGCAGCGTTGCACGTGGACCGGAAAACTAATCAGTCGTCCGGCGATGCGAAGCTTCGACTTGCCGGTTACCGGCTGAAATCGCGCTTGCGGCCGGCTACTTCTTGAGAAAGCCCGAATACTTCTTCTGAAATCGGGACAACCGCCCGCCGCGATCGAGCAAATGTTGCTGCCCGCCGGTCCAGGCCGGATGCGATTTCGGGTCGACGTCCAGATGCAGCGTATCGCCCGGCTTGCCCCAGGTGGTGCGGGTGGTGAATTCAGTGCCATCGGTCATAATGACCTTGACGAGATGGTAGTCGGGGTGAGTGTCGGGTTTCATAGCTAACGTCTCTTACCTGATGTTTCTTAATTAAGCGCGGCGCATGGCGATTTGGGCGGGTCTATAGCGCGCCACCGGAAGGCACACAAGCCGCTGCGGCGATCTTGTCGCACATTGCCAGTGGCGCTCGTGGACGGCATTGTCGGCTCGCCGAGAAACGGCGGGAAGCAGTTTAAGGCATGGATTTCCGCGCGAAAGACATCGAAACGACGCCGGCTGCGGCGGCTACGCTGACGGCCAAGCGCACCGAACCCATGGCAATGGCGGCCGACCCAGATCCGCAAACCTCTTCGGTGGAACGCCGGGCCAATTTGCGGCCGCTTGTATCGCTCCTGCCTTACTTTAAGCGCTATCGGTGGCGTGCCCTCGCGGCCTTGGCGGCCTTGATCGTTGCCGCGGTCACGACCCTGGTCGTACCGATCGCGGTTCGCCGGATGATCGATTTCGGTTTCTCGCCGCGCGGTCTGGCGCTGATCGACAGCTATTTTCTAGTCATGATCGGCGTCGGCGCGGTGCTCGCAATAGCGAGCGCGGTTCGCTACTACCTCGTCACCACGCTCGGCGAGCGCATCGTTGCCGATTTGCGCGGTGACGTGTTCGCCCACATCACTTCATTGTCGGCAGCCTTCTTCGACGAAGCCAAGACCGGCGAATTGATCTCGCGGTTGACCGCCGACACGACGCAAATCAAGGCGGCCGTCGGTAGTTCCGTGTCCGTTGCCCTGCGCAATCTTGTGCTGTTCATCGGCGCCAGCGTCATGATGGTGGTGAGCAGTCCGCGGCTGTCGGCGTTCGTGCTGGCGGCGATCCCGATCATTGTGCTGCCGCTCTATGCTTTTGGCCGAGCCGTGCGGCGGCGTTCGCGTTCCGCGCAAGACACGCTGGCCGATGCCTCGGCGTATGCCGCCGAACTCATCTCGGCCGTGCGCGTGCTGCAAGCCTTTACCAACGAGCCGCTCGGCATTGCGCGTTTCCGCGCCGCGGTCGAGCGGGCTTTTGACGCCGCGCGAGGTTCGATTAAAGCGCGGGCCGTTCTCACCGCTATCGCCATTTTCCTGGTCGCGGCAAGCGTCATTCTCGTGCTCTGGATCGGAGCGCAGGATGTGGTCGCCGGAAAAATGACCGCGGGCCGCCTCGGTCAGTTCGTGCTTTATGCCGTCATTGCGGCCGCCGCTCTTGGTTCACTGTCTGAAACCGGTGGCGAAGTGGCGCAAACGTCGGGCGCAGCCGAGCGGCTTTTCGAACTCCTGGCCGTCAGGCCGGCGATTGCAAAGCCCGCGCAGCCGCGTTCGCTGCCTTCGCCCGCGCGCGGTGAGGTCGCTTTCAGCGACGTGCGATTCTTTTATCCCACGCGTCCGAATGTTGCCGCCCTCGATGGCGTCTCGTTTCGCGTAGGGGAGGGGGAAAAAGTCGCGATCGTCGGTCCGTCTGGCGCCGGCAAGAGCACGATTTTCCATCTGCTACTGCGTTTCTACGAGCCGACCGCGGGCCGGATTTCACTTGATGGCGTTCCGTTGCCTGAGCTTGACGCCGGCGAACTTCGCGGGCGGATCGCGCTCGTGCCGCAGGAGAGTATGATCTTTGCCGCCTCGGTGCGCGACAACATTCGCTTCGGCCGCCCGGACGCATCCGATGCCGAAATCGTGCGCGCAGCCGAGCACGCGCATGCGGCCGGGTTCATCGCAGCGCTGCCCGGAGGCTTTGACGCAACGGTCGGCGAGCGCGGTGTCACGCTGTCCGGCGGGCAGCGGCAGAGAATTGCGATTGCGCGGGCGATTTTGCGTGACGCGCCGCTTCTTCTACTCGATGAAGCCACATCATCGCTCGACGCCGAAAGCGAGACCCAGATCGCCGGCGCACTCGCCGAATTAATGCAACGGCGCACCACGCTCGTCATCGCCCATCGTCTGGCGACCGTGCTGTCCTGCGACCGCATTTTGGTGCTCGACGAGGGCCGGATTGTCGAAGAAGGAACCCACCAAGATCTTGCCGCGACCGGCGGTCTCTATGCGCGCTTGGCGAAGCTGCAGTTCCAGGGCGCCTAACAAACCGCGGCGGCGGCGGTAGATCCGCATCGGCTCAATCGCCCTTCGGCTCGAAGCGACAGACCCGATTGCGGCCGGTGCGTTTGGCTTCGTAGAGCGCGACATCGGCCTCTTTCAGCATTTGCCCGATGCCGTTTGTTTGATCATGAGACGCGCCGACGCCGACGCTGATCGTTACCGGCATACGCTCGTCGCCCGTGAGAATTTCGGATTCGGCAACGACCCGCCTCAATCTTTCGCCGGCGGCGGCGGCACTCTCCGACGATGCCTCCGGCAACAGCAGCGCAAACTCCTCTCCGCCAAGACGGCCGACAATATCGGACGTGCGTTTATGCTTTTGCAGAATCCCGGCGACCGCCTTGATGACTTCGTCGCCGGCATTATGGCCGTAGCAGTCGTTGACCGACTTGAAAAAATCGATGTCCAGCATCAGTACTGCCAGCGGCCGCCCATAGCGCTTGAACCGCGACCATTCCATTTCGGCGAGAGCCATGAAATGCCGCCGGTTGTTCAAACCGGTCAGGCTGTCGAGACTGGCAAGGCGCTCGAGCGCGGCCGCTTCCTTCGCCAATTCGCTGACGTTGCCATAGGATAAAAGATGACCGCCGCGGGGCAAGGTCTTGCAACGGAACTGAATCATGCCGCCGTTGGTGAGGCGCATTTGCAGAGGCCGATCCTCGCCGCTGCGGATTAGTTCCATTTGCTTGCCGAGATAGTCCCCCGCACGCTCGTGCGTCATCGCGTACGCTCTCATACCGCGTCCGTGGCGCATCAGCTGAGCGAAGGTCAGATTGCCGGTGACCATCTTGTCGGGCACGCGCCAGAAGTAGCGAAAGGCGCGATTCATGAATTTTACGCGCCCCTCTTTATCGAGGACGACGATCCCGACGTTCAAGACGTCGACGATTTCGCGCAACCCGGTCAATTCCTCGGCCATCTCGGCCATTCGCGCACGAAGATCGTTGCTGCGGGTCGGCGAAGGCGCGCTCAACGGAAATCTGCTTGCTGCAATGCGCATGCTGCTCACACGTGTTCCCAATATGAGAACGGGCGAGCTCCCGCCGAAGCCGCTGCCTGCGCGGCTTTTTACATGCGTAATTCCACCAATCCATTTTCGCAGGCCGAACAATTTGTAACGTCGTAGCGGGCAATCCGTTCACTCTTGATTTACCGTGATCGGTGTCCGCCGCCAGCGCGGACTTTCGCCTCAAGGCCGCCAGCTCATGCGGTGCACCGGCTTGCCGGAGATCGGATTTTTTCCGGCGCCGCTGATGACGAAACCTTGCTTTTGGTAGAAGCGAATGGCGCGGTCGTTGTCGGTATTGACGTCGAGATCGAGCCCCTCG
This sequence comes from uncultured Alphaproteobacteria bacterium, assembly GCA_963753355.1. Lineage (GTDB taxonomy): Bacteria > Pseudomonadota > Alphaproteobacteria > Rhizobiales > Xanthobacteraceae > BOG-931. Next base: position 259,401 of record CAVWBV010000034.1, on the reverse strand, counting down.
GGCGAGACACGCCGGGCTTCGGCAAGCAGCAGCGCGCCGATATCCGATCCCCAACTTTCCGGCGCGACGACGATTTGATCGAGATAACGCGTCTTCGGATCGACGGTCATGAAGCCGATCAACGTATCGCCGGCGACGGCGAGCACGATCTCGGCCGACGGCACGAGCTCGCCGCGCCATCGCGCGCGCCACCAGTCAAGCCGTGCGGCAAAGTCGATATTCGGATAAGCGGCCTGCCAGGTGCGCCGCCACAGCTCGATAGCCGCAGCCTCGTCCGCGGCGGCGTAGTGGCGAAGCGAAACAGGCTGTTTTGCCATGACGCCACCATTGCCGCCGGCCCTGCGCATTATTTCTCGGTGAGTTTCAGCTCGATGCGGCGGTTGCGGCTGTAAGCCTCCTCGGTCGTGCCCGGATCGATCGGCTGGAATTCGCCAAAGCCGGCGGCGACGAGGCGCTGCGGCGAAACGCCCTTGCTGATCAAATATTGCACCACCGAAATGGCGCGCGCGGCGGACAGATCCCAGTTGGACTTGAATTGCGAAGCGGCGGTCAACGGCCTGACGTCGGTATGACCGTCGACGCGGAGCACCCAATTGATCTCCGACGGAATTTGTTTGTCCAGATCCAGCAACGCGGCGGCGAGTTTGTCGAGTTCAGCGCGGCCTTCCGGCCGCAGCACTGCCGCGCCGGAATCGAAGAAAACCTCCGATTGGAACACAAAGCGGTCGCCAACGACGCGGATATCGGGGCGGTTGCCGAGGATCTCGCGCAATTTGCCGAAGAAGTCCGAGCGGTAGCGCGACAACTCCTGAACACGCTGCGCCAGTGCGACGTTGAGCCGCTGGCCGAGGTCGGCGATGCGAAGCTGCGATGCCTTCTCCTTGGTCTCGGAAGCGCCGAGCGCGTCTTCGAGCGCCTGGATCTGGCGGCGCAACGCGCCGATCTGCTGATTGAGGATTTCGATCTGCGCGACCGCGCGCGCGGTCGCCTGTTTCTCAACGTCGACCTGCGAGGAAAGCTTGCCGATCTCCGCCTTGTCGTTGTCGGCGCCGGGGGGAGGGGCGCCGGCCGCCCCGCGCAGCCTGTCGCGTTCGGTTTGCGCCGCCGACAGCGAGGCGCGCAGCTGTGCGATCTCGTCCTCGAGGGTGGTCTTGCCGGTGCGCTCCAGCGACAGCAAATCGGACAGCCGCGAGATTTGTGCATTGAGCCGCGCCAGCGCCGTATCCTTGCCGGCGACTTCCTGCGAGAGGAAGAACTGCGCCACCATGAAGACGGTGAGAAGAAAAATGACCGACAGGATCAGGGTCGACAACGCGTCGACGAAACCCGGCCAGTAATTCATGCCGCTGTCGCGGCGGGTGCGGGAGAGCGCCATCGGGCCGACGCCTATCTATCGACGCTTTCGCGCGCCAGCATTTCCAGGAAGCGGCGGATGTCGTTGTTGAGTTTGGCCTGCGCATCGGCCCAATCGCGGATCATCTGCTGTTCGGCGCGCATGTGCTGAACCAGCCCCTGGATCGCCTCGGCGAGATTGGCCATGGCGGCGGTCGTCGCCTTGCCGGACGTGCTGTCGGTGATGGAGTGGCGGAGCCGCTCGAGCGCGTCGCTGATGGCGGGGGTTGCGCCGGTCGCCGCCGGCGCGATCGCGGGAAGATCGTCGACCGCCGTGGCCAACCAATCTTCGAGGTTGGTGTAGAAGCGGTTCTGCGCCTGGCTGGTCTGCAAATCGAGAAAGCCGAGGATCAGCGAGCCGGCAAGGCCGAACAGCGACGAGGAAAACGAAATGCCCATGCCGCCGAGCGGCGCGGCCAGGCCTTCCTTGAGCGCGTCGAACACCGCGTCCGGATCGCCGCCGACTTTCAGGCCGTTGATGATTCCGCCGACCGATCCCACCGTCTCGATCAATCCCCAGAACGTGCCGAGCAGGCCGAGGAACACCAGAAGTCCGGTGAGGTAGCGGGAAATATCGCGCGCTTCGTCGAGCCGCATGGCGAGCGAGTCGAGGAAGGCACGCATGGTCTGCGCGGTAATGGCGAGCCGGCCGACGCGTTCGCCGCCGAGAATCGCGGCCATCGGTGCGAGCAGCACCGGTTCGCGCGCGACGGCGAGTCCCGGGTCGGCGCGGCGGAAGTTGTTGACCCAGGCGACTTCGGGAAACAGCCGGATGACCCGGTGAAACGAGAGGATAATGCCGATGAGCAAGACGCCGACAATCAAGCCGTTCAGCCACGGGTTGGCCATGAACGCGTTGAGGATCTGATGCTGGAGCACAAAGGCGATCAACGCGCAAAGAATGAGGAACACCAGCATCCGGACAACAAAGATGCGGGGCGAGGTCAGCTTGGTCTCGAGGGGGCTCGCCATCGGCTGTTAGCTCAGTGCCCGGTGTTGCGCGTGCAATATGGCACAGCGCGCCAGCGAATAGAAATGCCGCCTTTCCGCAATCCGGCGCGTGATTTGCGGCGGGGCGATGGCCGTCACGAGGGTTCGCGGACTTTGGCCGCCTCCTGGCCGGCTTCCTTGAGGAGCCGCAACAGCTCGCGGTGCATGGTGTCGTTGCCGGCGGCAACGTGCCCTTTGGTCAGAATGGCGTCTCCGCCGTCGAGGTCGCTGACAAAGCCGCCGGCTTCGCGGACCAGAAGAATGCCCGCGGCCATGTCCCACGGCGACAAATCGCGCTCCCAGTAGGCGTCGAACCGGCCGGCGGCGATATAGGCAAGGTCGAGCGTGGCGGCGCCGAAGCGGCGCAAGCCGGCGAAATGCTTTTGCGCCGTGAAAATCTCCTCCCGGGCCTTCGAAAGATCGCCGCGGCCGTAATGCGGCAGCCCGCAAGCGACCACGGCCTCGGCAAGCTTTTGCCGCCCGGCGACGCGCAGCCTCCGGTCGTTGAGGAACGCGCCTTTGCCGCGCTCGGCGACATAAAGCTCGTCATTCGCCGGGTTGTAGGTCAGCGCCGCGACAATGACCCCATCGCGCTCGAGCGCGATCGACACCGCGAAATGCGGAATGCTGTGCAGAAAATTCGTCGTGCCGTCGAGCGGATCGACAATCCAGCGGTGCGTCTTGTCGCTGCCTGGATGCGCGCCGCCTTCCTCGCCGAGGAAGCCGTAATCCGGCCGCGCCTTGGCGAGGTCGGCGCGCAAGATCTCTTCGGCGCGCCGGTCGGCGGCGGTGACGAAATTGCGCGGTCCTTTCAGCGAGACTTGCAGGTTTTCGACCTCGCCGAGATCGCGCTTGAGGCTTTTGCCGGCGCGGAACGCGGCCTTGATCATCACATTGAGCAGTGCGGAATGGTGCATGGGCTTCGCCTAGCTGGCGTGGTCCTTTTACGCAAGGTGCAACGTCGCCGCTTCGCAGGGGGGCAAAACCAATCCGCTCCCGTAGTGTTCTCCTTTTTGCTCCTCTCCCCCATGAGGGAGAGGGAGCTGAGCGAGCATTTGCGACCGAAGCGGGAAGGGGGCGCGAGCGGCCCGAAGTGGCCGGCCCGATGACAAGCTCCGCGACCGGCTTGGTCCCCCTCTCCCGGCTCGCAAGGGAAGAGGGGAAAGGTAAGCGACTTCGTTCCCGCGGCGCACCCCGCAGATCGCGTGCACGTGCCTCATGCGCAAAGTGCCAAGGGCGTCCTCGATGCGGTGCAACGCAGCAGCATCGGTGTTCGATTACCCCATCGGCGTGAGAAAAGCAGTGAAGTGGAACTCAAACCCGAGCGCCTTCCTCGGCAAAACACCGCGGGCAAGGTCTCGGAATGACAAGGAAGCCTTAAGAGGTCGGGTAACACACTGCCCCTGAATACCGTGATGGCCAGATGGCAGCATACGATGGAAAACTCTAACTTCGTCGACTACTACGAACTCCTGGAAATCAGCCCGAACGCCAACTCCGAAACGATAGAGCGGATGTTTCGCTACTTTGCCCAGCGTTACCATCCCGACAATCAGGACACCGGCGATCGTGTGCGTTTCGACGTCATCATGGAGGCCCATGATGTACTCAGCGATTCGGGCAAACGCGCGCAGTATGATGTTAAACACAAACACCATTCGGGCTTACGCTGGAAGGTGCTGAAGGAAGCCAGCGACAATAAAAACATCGAACCGGATGTCGACATTCAGAACAAGCTGTTGTCGATCTTTTATGTCAGACGTCGACAGAACATTGCCAATCCGGGCATCGGCGATTTGACTCTTGAACGCATGCTGGGTTGTCCTGTTGAGCATTTGCAGTTTCATCTCTGGTATTTGAAGGAAAAAGGCTGGATACGAAAAACCGAAAGCGGCATGTTTGCGATCACGGTCGAGGGCGTCGATCGCGCCAATTCCGGACTGCATCGCGAGACCGACGCCAATAGATTACTGACGGATCAAACTGTCTTGCACAGCGCGGCGGAATAGGCCGCTTGAGTTCCGAATCGGGTCATTAGCGCCGCGCGCCGCGGCCGGATGGGCAGTTAAAAGCCGTTTATTGGGGTCGTTTCGGACGTAGAGGACAGGGGCGAAAACGCTTTGGACCGTCGACGCTGGCGCGTTGCAATTGAAGTCGCCGATTAGAAGCCGGGCGGCAAAAGCGCGCGGGCGCCAACCGAGGCGGCCTACTTATAGCTGACCATGATGTGGCGAAGCATGTCGATGGCCGGACGGCTGTAGATCCCGCCATAGTAGGCCCGGTCGATCCAGTACGCGGCGGCCAAGCCGATCAACAAGAGAATGATAAAGCGCAGCGCGCCTATAGTTGCCTCCTCGGGTTAGCGCGGCACGTCAGCGGCGCGGACGCATGTGTTGGTCCAGGCACCGCGGTACCGCCCGTGACTGCAGCCGGTCAAGCTTATTGAACCGGTGATCGGATCATCGCCCGACCAAATCGCGGCCAAGTCGTAAATGGCGCCAAGTGCCGATCACGACCCAGAGTGTCATGGATGTCGCGTAAGCAGAGTGCCCGGTTAAGCTCAGCCTCTACAAGCCAGCTCCGCAAAAGAAGCCGGAACTTTTGACTCAGGTCAAATTGGTCCGATCGGCAAAGGTTAGAAAGATCTTGGCTCTGAGGGTACGGGGGTACTCTGGGCTAGGCGGCCTTGACCGAGCCAAACGGTTACGGTCCTGGCCGCCTTTTTACGTCAATGAATTGGGAGCGCTGATTATGAAGGACCCATTGTCTCGTCGGGCGCTTGTTTCGCGCGCCGTTATTGGTACAGCCGCGTTCATCACCACTTTCGCTCAACTGAGAAATGCACAGGCCGCCAAATTTCCTCAAACGTCACCTGCCGTCGCCTATCAGCCTTCTCCAAAGGATGGGCGCCAATGCGACGGCTGTACGCTGTTTCAGGCGCCCGATGCTTGCCAAGTCGTGGACGGCAAGATTAGTCCGACAGGCTGGTGTAAACTCTGGGCGAAAAAGGCCGCTTGAGCAAAGTTCCGTGACCGTTCGTCAATCTCAAAAACAGACACGGTGGGAGCTACCTCACGACCTCGCCGGATCTATCGGCGACATGAATGCGCTCTTCGGCGGACCTTATTTTACAAAGCTTAAATAGGAAGCGAGCTCCTCAATCTGGTCTCGTGACAATTGGGTCGCAATGTGCGGCATCGGGTGTCCCAATGCGCCGTGATAGCCCTCACCCCACTGTTCGAGACGGCGCTTAACGTAAGTGTAGTCGAGTCCTGCGAGTCGAGGGATCGTGGCGACGCCTTCGGCGGCCGGGCCGTGGCAAGCCACACAGGCAGCAATGTTTTGCTCAGGGTTGCCGCGTTGATAGATGGCCTCTCCCCGCGCTACGAGTGCTCGGTTTCCATCGGCGGCCGGTTGGGGCGGCAGATTGGAAAAATAGACCGCCAAATCGTGCGCCGTCCGATAATTTAGGTTAGCTGAGGCGCTCCACATATATTGGCGCGAAAAGGGGGGATCTCGCCCGTGATTGGCGAAGCTTAGCAGTTGCTGCTCGATATAGCTCGAGCGCTGCCCAGCCAAACGAGGCGCCGGCGAATAGCCCTGCGCCGAGCCTCCGTGACACCAGGTGCAATTGCGGACCATGCCACTTTCAGCATCGGCCGCGAATGTGAGGGCGGCGAACGTGGCGAAGCTCATCAGCGCCACGACCATTATTCGAGTGCGCGAAAGATGCAGAGGATTGGTCATCTCAGATAACTCAGATAGGCGGCAACGGCTTCGACTTCCGATCGTGTCAAGCTGTGTGCAACCGGCGACATCACGGCTGAGATGTCGGGCTCGCTGGCATTCTGGCCACGCTCCTTGCTCCAGTTGACCAATTTGTTGAAGACGTAGTCGGGCAGCTGGCCGGCGAGGCGCGGGATTTCGCCACTGCCTTGAGCTTCTGGACCGTGGCACGCCGCACAAGCGGCCACGTTGGCTTCGGGCACGCCGTTTTGAAATATCTCCTGCCCGCGTGATGCCTGTTTCCTTGCTCCGCCGCCGAACGGCGGCGGATTAAGACCGTGAAAGTCAGCGGCAAGCGCGTTCATCAAACTCGTGTTTAACGAGTGAGCCACATTGAACATGATGTTGTTGGTCCGCCGGTGCTCAACGAAGGCTTTGAGCTGATTTATCAAATATTGCGGCTGCTGACCCGCAAGGCGCGGTATCGGGAAATATCCGTGAAAGCCCTGGCCGGACGTTCCATGGCAATCTTCACAATAAGCGAGCTTGGCCTGCACGCCACCGGACGTTCCGGCGCCGTTAGCACCGGCCGCGACGAATAGTGAGGTCGCGATCAGCGCCAATCGCAAACAGGCTGTGGCGCTGCCAAGACAATATTTGCTCCATCGTTTCATCTAACGGACCGCAGTTGGAGTCACTCCAAGTGATTAAGGTAAGCCGCGACGGCCTTGATTTGCTGCTCGGTCAAGTTATGTGCGATTGGCGCCATAATGGTGGACGTGTCCGGGTTCGCGGGATTCTGGCCACGCTCCTTCGTCCAGTTGGTCAGCTTGTTGAAGATGTAATCGCTCAGCTGACCGGCCAGACGCGGAAATTGTCCATTGCCTGTAGCTTCGGGACCATGGCATCCCGCACAGGGCGGAACATCCGATTTCTCAATTCCCTCTTCATAAATCTTCCTGCCAGCCGCGATCACGCCCTCTGCGGCCGGGGACACAAGCGGCTTGGGGTTGAGCTTCCGAAAACTGTCGGTTAGCGCATCGAGCAGCGGTGGACTAAGCACGTGCGCAACGTTGAACATAATATTGTTGGTTCGCCGGTGCTCGATGAAGGCCTGGAGTTGATTTTTGATGTATTCGGGTTGCTGACCGGCGAGTTGCGGGATCGGATAAAATCCATGGAATCCTTGCGCCGCGACACCGTGACAGTTCTCGCAGTAGTCGATCTTACCTTGTAGCTCGTGTGCCGACACGGTCGTCTCGGCGCGTGCTGGACCGCTGAAGGCCAGGGAGCACAATACGGCCGTCGTGCTGGCCGCCTTGATAAGCCGGTGGCCTGGCCACCCGCCCGCGCCCATGCGCTGAATCCGTCGATGCCTGAAGCCCATGCTACTTCACCACCCGAGTGGCCACGCTCCCGGTTGTCCAAAAACGTGAAGATTGAACCCGAGCTTTACGACTTGAATGTTCTGTCTAATGTCGAGGGGGCCAACGGTGCCGCTGACATTGTCGATGAGGGTCACGCTGCGCGTGCCGAAACCGAAATAGTCGTATTCAAACCGGACCGACCAAATATCGGAAAAAGCCCACTCAAGACCGGCGCCGGCGGTCCACCCGAACCTGGTCTCTGATCCTTCAAAATCGTAGGTCGCGAGCGAATCAAAAGCGCTATAGCGGTCACCGGCCCAAGCTGCGCCGCCTTTGCCGTAGAGCAGCCAATTATTCCAAGCGTAGCCGAGGCGCCCGGTCACGCTGGTCAGTAAATCCGTGGTTTCTTTGAAAGTCGCGCTGTCGCCGGGAAGACCTGGAGTGGCGACGCCGACGCTGCCGCCGATATTTCCGCCAGATGCGGCGCCCTCGACGCCGATCACCCAGTTGGACGCAAACTGATAGTCGCATCCGATTTGGCCGCCGAGCATGTACCCGGAGGTATTCAGGTTGGCGGACGTGAAGCCACTGATCGGAGAAACAATTCCGGCAGAATTGTTGAGTGCCTTTTGCCCGAAACCGCCGCCGGCTTGGCCGCCGCCGTAGCAGCTCGTCCAAATAAAAGGCGGCGGCGGTAGTGGTGCTTTGATTGGCGGCTCCAGATCGGCGGCAATCACTGAAACGCTTGTCAATGAAAGCGCCGTTATCGCAAGAAGTGCTGGTTTCATGACAGACCTCAGGTTGCCCGCTACATCGCAAACCACGCATAGAGGAACAGCGTGTTATTCGCGCTGGCGCCTACGTTGGTGCCGTTAAATTCGGTGTACGCGGTGTATTGCAGGCCGAGCCGCATATTGAACCACGGCCATCCCGGCGCCTGACTGCTGATGAATGGGATGTAGGCAATCTCGGCGATCCAGCCGTTGGTGTTCGGGCTGCCGCCGTACAGCAGCGCGTCCGGGGTTCCCCAAGTCGAGAAATATTGGCCGGTGAGCACCACGCGGTTGTTGTTGCCGTATGCCAGCGAGGCGTAGGCGCGAGCCTCGTTGAGTATGTTGTTCGGATTGAACGAGAGCCCGTTGGCAAAACTCGCATTCAGGTTTTGATTTTCGTGGATGTACGAGCCGCGCAACGTGATCCAGTAATTTTCGCCCTGGTATTGATACTGCGTATCGAAGCCGATGTCGGTGTAGTTGTCGGTTTGCGGGAAGGTCGAAGTGACCGCCGTTCCGGCAGCCATCCATGGATGCACGTTGGCCGCCATGCCAAACGTTCCCACCTCGAGCCAGTGATTGCCCCAGTGCGGCTCGAAGGCCACCCGCCAATAAGGCGCCGCGTCAAACAGCCCCGGCGCGTCAAATGGATCAGTCCCCAGGCTATTTTGCGCGTTCGGGCTAAGCGTGGTGTACACGGTGGCTTCGAGATAGAGGAGGTTGTCGATGAACGCGTACGCGCCGACGCTGGCGACGTGCGCCGCGAACGCGCCGTCAAGGATCGTGGTCGGGCCGAAGCCATTTCCGAGCGTCGACGCCGCATAGGGGAAGGCCCAAGCCGGCGTCGTATTCCAGGGATCCTGTACCGTCGGATTGTTGTTCGCGGTGATGCCGTAGGTGACATCAAAACTGCCGAACCGCATCGAGTCGGCATAGCGGACGTCGGTATTGTCCCACGTCCAGGTGTGAGCTCCGAATGGATCGGTGCCAAATCCTCCAGCCGGCGGCGCGTTCCAGGTCACTTGTTGAAACGCGCCGATGCGATCGGTAATGGCGCCGCCGTAGAAAAAGCTGACGGGTGATAGAACGACGTTGTTGTTGGGATTATACGGCGCACTCGGCGGCGGAATTGGCGCTTGGGTGTTGGTGTAACCTACGATGGCCATCATCGCGAGCGGCGGCACATAAGGTTTCTCGTCGGCGGAGACGGACGGCGGACCGGCGGAATTTTCGGTGGCAAGGCTCTTGGCTAACAACGGCGGGACATAGACTCTTCCGGTTGAACCATCCGGAAACAGTGTCGTTCTGTAAGGCCCGCCACCTGCAGTGTAGCCTTGAATTTTGAAGAGGCGTCCGTACGGCGTCAGGCCCGCAAAGTCGGTGTGACAGGTTCCGCAGGGCTGACCGGTCTGGCGCGCGTAGCTCGGCAATGCTTTGGCCGGTGGTGCGGGGCCGATTATCAGAAGTGTCGTAAGGATCGCCGCCGCAGCAAAAACAGCTGCGCGGGGAATAGATTCAAGCAAAACACCGCGAGCCCGCATCGTCGGTCACCTGCGTGGCCACGTCACAGCGGAGGCACGGGCCGGTGCCATGAATCTTTACGGGGGGCATGGTGAGGGTAGAAGAAAAACCGACCGCCGCCAAGCCCGGTCCAAGCTGGTCAGAAAAATCGCGACCGAGGGATGCTTTTTGGCAACAGACTCCCTTACGGCCCGATCATGACGGCGGCTTCTTCAGCGCATCGATCCAGGGCTTCGCCGCCGCTTCACCGGCCGCGCGCGTCTTGGCATCGAGACTGTTGACGTAGTCGTCCAGCATCAGGTCGGTTTCGCCGCGCGCCTTGGAAATCAGGTGCCACTTCACTGCCTCGACCGGATTCTTCGGTAATCCCCGGCCGTCGGCGAGAATGCGTGCGAGACGGTCCTGCGCCACGGCGCTGCCGTGCAGCGCCGCCCGCTGGAATACAGTGGCCGCCCCCGCCTCGTTCTTGGCGATGCCGGCGCCGTTGAACAGCGCGATGGCGTATTCGACCTCCGCGTCGGTATTGTCGGCGAGGCTTGCCTGCGCGAACAGGCGCACGGCCTCGGCCATGTCCTTCTTCACGCCGCGGCCCTCCTTGTAAAAAGTGCCGAGCGCATATTGGGCGTCAGGGTTGCCGGCATTGGCGGCGCCCCGCAGCAGATCGGCGGCGCGCGTAAAATCCTGCGGAAACAATTGCCCTTCGATGTAGAGGAGCGCGAGATCGTAAGCGGCAAGCGGGTGACCGAGCTTGGCGGCGGCGGCAAGCCACTTGGCGCTTTGCTCGCGATCGCGCGGACCGGCGCGACCTTCAAGGCGAAACATCGCCAGCGCAAACATGGCATCGCGGTCGCCGCGGTCGGCGGCGAGCTTGTACCATTCGGCGGCCTTTTTATCGTCCTGCGGCACAGCCTCACCGTTGGCGTAGAGCACGCCGAGCATGGTCATGGCCTTGGGATCGTTATTCTCAGTGGCGCGATGGGTGGCGAGCCCGAAGGCGGTCAAAAAATATCCCCGCTGGTAGGCGTTGTAGACGTAATCGATTTCAGCGGCGCGGGCGGGAGCGAGCGAGCGGACGAGGAGGAGCGGGGCAAGCGCAAGCGTCACGGCGAGCTTCGCGCGGGAATGAGCGGACCCATAATTCATTTTACGACCGGCGATGCCGCTTCACCGAGACATTTGGCTGCCGCCGCGATCAGCGCGGCGGGTGCTTCTTCTTTTGTCCATAGCCAATCGCCGAGCGCGATGAAATCGCTGCCGGCCTGCTTGAGCGCAGATACTTCATCGAGGTTATCCGCGTAGCCGATGCAAGGCACTTCGAATACCTCCGCCCACCACTCGACGCGCTCGATCACGGCCGCAAACGGCGGGCGTCGGCCGTGACGATCGGGCTCGCCGAACATGACGTAATCGGCGTTGGCTTCGGCGGCGAGCATGGCGTCATGGCGGCTTTTTAATCCGCCGGCGCCGGCAATGCGCTCGGGTTTCAGCGCGCCAATTGCCGCAGTCAGCGCGTCGATGCCGGAAAGATGCGCGCCATCGGCGCCGGCGCGCGCGGCCAGTTCAGCCCGCGCGTCGAGAATGAGCGCGACACCACGCGGCTGCACAATGCCGGCCAGCGCCTTGGTGCGGTTAATCAGCGTGCGCTCGTCGGCGTCTTCGAGGCGAAGGAGCAGCGCGGCGATGTCGCCGACGTCGAGCACGGCTGCGAGCTTGTCCGCGGACACAGCAGTGTCGGCGAGCGGGGGCGTGAACAGATAGAGGCGTGGAGTCATTACTCACCTCCCCCTCCAGGGGAGGATGTCGGTTGTCATCACGCCGCCTTCTTCTCTAGCTCGGCGGTCCAGCGGCCGAGCGCAGCGAGGCCGTTCATTTGGGCGCGATGGCCGAAGGCGCGCTGCGCCGCTGCGACGTTTTCGGGTTTGCCGGACCACGCCTTCTGCGGCGCGGCTTGCAGCGCGCGGCCATAAGAGAACGTCACATGCCACGGCAGCGGGCCGAGCTTGTTGATGACGTCGAGATGGGCGGTTGCTTCTTCATCCGACTGCCCGCCCGACAAAAACGCAATGCCGGGCACGGCCGCCGGTACGCACGCTTTGAGGACGCGCACGGTCTTCTCCGCCACTTCTTCGACCGACGCCTGCTTCTGCGATTTCTTGCCGGGCACCACCATGTTCGGTTTCAGCACCATGCCTTCGAGCGGCACGCGTTGAATAAACAATTGCTCGAACACGGTCTTGAGCACCCATTCGGTGACCATGAAGCAACGGTCGATGTCGTGATTGCCGTCCATCAGCACTTCGGGTTCGACAATCGGCACAATCTCCTGCTCTTCGCAAAGCGCCGCATAGCGCGCCAGCGCATTCGCGTTGGCGGCGACGCAGCCGAAACTCGGAATGCCGGGGCCGATGTCGATCACCGCGCGCCACTTGGCGAATTTGGCGCCGAGCCCGCGATATTCGATAAGCCGGTCACGCAATCCGTCGAGGCCTTCGGTGATGACTTCATTGGGAGCAAACGGCAGTGGCTTCGTGCCCTTGTCGACCTTGATACCGGGAAGGGCGCCGGCCTTTTCGATGATCTGGACCAGCGGCGTGCCGTCCTTGGCGTTCTGGCGGATGGTCTCGTCGTAGAGAATGACGCCGGAAATGTTCTTCGTCATCGCGTCGTTCGAGCGGAACAGCATTTCCCGGTAGTCGCGCCGGCTGATCGGGGTCGATTCAACTCCGATGGCGTCGAAACGCTTCTTGATGGTGGAGGTCGATTCATCGGCGGCGAGGATGCCGCGGCCCGGCGCGACCATCGCTTCGGCAACTTTATTCAATTCGACGAGGTTCATGGCGCTCTCCTCGATGTTTTAAGTACCACATGCGGCCTGCCGCGATTATGCCTCGTGGGCGGCCGGAATGGGAGTGGGGGACTTTTTCAATACTTCGACGCCCGGCAAGGTTTTGCCTTCTAGCCACTCGAGGAAGGCGCCGCCGGCGGTCGAGACATAAGTGAAGCGACCGGTGACGCCGGCGACATTGAGCGCCGCCATGGTGTCGCCGCCGCCGGCAATGCTTACAAGCTTGCCGGAGGTTGTCAGTTCCGCCGCGGCCTCGGCCACTTCGATGGTGCCGTTGTCGAATGGTTCCAGTTCGAACGCGCCGAACGGGCCGTTCCAGACCAGCGTCTTCGAACGTGCCAGTACCGAGACCACCTGCTCGACGGACCGCGGCCCGATGTCGAGGATCATATCGGCCGCGCCAACTTCATCCACTGAGACCACGCGCGAGGCCGCGTGCGCGGCTAATTTCTCCGCGACTACGGCATCGACCGGCAGCACGATCTCGCGCTTTTGCGCCTTGGCTTTGGCGAGAATGTCCGCAGCGGTCGGCACGAGGTCATTCTCGCATAGCGATTTGCCGACCTTCTTGCCCTGTGCGGCAAGAAAGGTGTTGGCCATGCCGCCGCCGATAATCAGCGTATCGACGTGGCTCATCAGGTTGCCGAGCAGGTCGAGTTTGGTGGAAATTTTGGCGCCGCCGACAATGGCCGCGACCGGCCGCTGCGGCGCATGCAGCGCCTTCTCCAGCGCCTGCAATTCCTCCTGCATGGCGCGGCCGGCATAGGCGGGGAGAAGGTGCGCCAGCGCTTCGACGGAAGCGTGCGCGCGATGCGCGACCGAGAACGCATCGTCGACATAGAGATCGCCGAGCTTTGCGAGTCGCGCGGCGAATTCCGCGTCGTTCTTTTCTTCACCCTTGTGGAAGCGGGTGTTTTCCAGACAGAGAATTTGGCCCGGCTTTAGCGCGGCGACCGCGCGCTCGGCCGCCTCGCCGACGCAATCGTCGGCGAAAGCGATCGGGCGGCCGATGATGCGCGCGACTGCGGCGGCGACCGGCTTGAGTGAGTCCTTCGCATCGCGGCCCTTGGGCCGGCCGTAATGCGAGAGCAGAATGACTTTGCCGCCGCGGTCGGCAACTTCGAGGATGGTCGGCGAGTTGCGCTCAATGCGGGAAACGTCCGCGACCTTGCCGTCCTGCATCGGCACGTTGAGATCGACGCGCACGAGTACGCGCTTGCCCTTTACGTCGGCGTGGTCGAGAGAGCGGAACAGCATGGCAAAGAAGTCTAGCTCAGCTTGCCCATCGCGACTGCGGTATCGACCATGCGGTTGGAGAAGCCCCACTCATTGTCGTACCACGCCAAAACGCGCACCAGTGTGCCGTCCATCACCCTGGTCTGGTCCATGTGGAAGACCGAGGAATGCGGATCGTGATTGAAATCGGACGAGACGTTGGGCGCGTCGGTGTAGCCGAGAATTCCCTTGAGCTGCTGCTCGGCGGCGCGTTTGACCGCGGCGTTGATTTCTTCCTTCGAGGTCGCCCGCTTGGCGACGAACTTAAAATCGATCACCGAGACGTTGGGCGTCGGCACGCGGATGGCGACGCCGTCGAGCCGCCCGGCGAGCTCGGGCAACACCAGGCCGACGGCCTTGGCGGCGCCCGTCGAGGTCGGGATCATGTTGAGCGCCGCCGCGCGCGCCCGGTAGAGGTCCTTGTGCACCTGGTCGAGCGAGGGCTGGTCGTTGGTGTAGGAGTGCACCGTGGTCATAAAACCTTTGTCGATGCCGACGGCGTCGTGCAGGACTTTGACGACCGGCGCGAGGCAATTGGTGGTGCATGAGCCGTTGGAGACGACGGTGTGCGCCTTCGTAAGCTTGTCGTGGTTGACGCCGTAAACGACGGTAATGTCGGCGCCGTCGGCGGGTGCGGAAACCAACACGCGCTTGGCGCCGGCGGTCAGATGCGCGGCCGCCTTGTCCTTGGCCGTGAAAATCCCGGTGCATTCCAGTGCGATGTCGACGCCAAGCTCCTTCCACGGCAGTTGGGCCGGATCCCTCACCGCGGTCACCTTGATGGCGCCGTTACCGTAACTGATGCTGTCGCCTTTGACCGTCACCTCGCCGGGAAAGCGGCCGTGGACCGAATCATAGCGAAGCAGGTGCGCATTGGTTTCCACCGGCGCCAGGTCGTTGATCGCCAGAACTTCGAAGTCCTTGCGTCCGGCCTCAACGGCCGCCCGCAAAATATTGCGGCCGATTCGACCAAAGCCGTTGATGGCTACGCGTACGGACATCTGTTGCTCCCCACCTGCGCGATGCTCTTAAGTTTTGCGTTAAACATCGGCAGTTTTGTAAAAGCTATTTAACGGCATTGGCCGCTCGCACAAGTCTGATCGTTCATTCCGATGAACAAATGTTTATCCTCCTAAAGACCTCATTGAGGAACCTTTTTCTTTAAAGCGCCTTCTTCACGCATCACTCTTGCCCGCGCGTAAGTCAGGGCGTACGATTATGTAGTTGGATTCCACTGAATGCGCTCAAGGAAACAAGGGGTTTCTGTCATGTCGCAGCCGAAGCAAGCTTCGAAGCGAAAGCGTCGCATTAAAGCCACGCCGGTTTTGGGCGTGGCCGGATTGTTTTCACTGGCCGGCGGCGTTGGCGTCGCATCGGCCTCGACCGGTGCGCCGGCTGCGGACGTGCCGCTCCAGAAGATCACACCGAGCCATGAAATCATGCTCGGTGAGGAGGAAATCTCGGACGTCAGCCTGGCGACGTTCTACGTCATCGACAAGGAAAACGCCGCGGCGGCGCAATCGGGCGTCAAGGTCGCTTGGTGGCGCGGTTGTGGCCGCTGTGGCGGCTGCGGCTGCCGGGGCTGCGGGTGCGGCTGGCGCGGCTGCCGCTGCGGCGGCTGGGGGGGCTGCGGCGGCGCTTGGTGCTGGTCGCATGGCGGATGCCACGCTTGCTAACGCAAGCGCCTCTTACTCACCGTTGATCTGATCGCGACTTGGGCCGGCGCGGATGGCTTATCCGCCCGGCCAAAGCGTGCGATCCGGTCGTCCTTGCGGCGGGCGCAGAGAAGCGCGGCCTACGGACCAGTAGTCAACCTGCGAGAGCGCCGCTAAATTCCGGAAAATTCGTTTATCCGCCGCGGACGAATCGAGCAATGGCGTTGATCTCCGCGAGAAAAAAGTGATGAAGGTCGCGCACACACATCATGCCAGACGCTCGCGGCAGGAAACCTGCGTCCATCAATAATAAAGACGTTCCGCGGTTCGCGCCGAATTTCACGGTCTACGTGCTGCCGCCCGACGCCGTGTGCCTCTACTCCGAGGACCGGAAATTTTTTCTATACGGCGAGCTTTACTGCAAGCTCGCCGCCGCGATCGGCAAAGGCGGCAAGAGCGTTCTCAAGCTCGTAAGTGAGCTGGAGCGGGAGTTTCCGGCGGACAAGATCCGCGAAGCGTTGCAGCGGCTGTTCGACCGCCGCTACGTGTCGCGCGATTCGCGCACAGCTGGCGATATCACTACCGCCTACTGGATGAGCCTCGGGCTTTCGGCGGAGACGGCAGAAAAAAATCTGCAAAAGTGCCGCGTGCGCGTCGAGTCGATCGCGGTGCAGGGCGGCAAAGAACTCACTGCGGCGTTGCGGAAATTGGGCGTTCGCGTCGTCGACCGCGCTGCCGATCTGACCGTAACGCTGGCCGCCGACTATCTCGACGGCCATTTGGCCGAATTGAATAAGCGGCATCTGGCCGATCATACCCGTTGGCTGCTTGCGCAGCCGAATGGCATTTTCCCGCTCGTCGGCCCGATCTTCGCGCCGGGAAAAAGCGCGTGCTGGACATGTCTTGCCGACCGCATGCGGCGCAACCGCGAGGTCAGGGCGCTTATCGACCGCAAGGGCGCGCACCGCGTCGCCGTTTCGCCGCTCGCCAAACAGCCGTTCGGACAGATCGGAATTCAGCTCGCCGCGCTCGAGATCGCAAAAGCAATTGCCACCGATTTCCGCACCGATCTCGGCGATCACATCGTCAGTCTCGATCTCCTGGGATCGAGCGTGGTGAAGCATTACGTCGCGCAGCGTCCGCAGTGTCCGAGCTGCGGCAGCAAGAAACTCCGCGACCCGCGCCGTGCAGCGGCGCCGCTGACGCTGTCCGCAGGCAACAAGCTGGTGATGACGAGCGGCGGCTACCGCAGTGTCTCGTCGCGCGACACCGTCGCACGGTTCCGCAAGCACGTCAGCCCGCTCACCGGCGTCGTCTCGCGGCTCGAGAGGATCGAAGCCGATCTGCCGATGAATACCAATTTTTACGCCCAGCACAATTTCGCCGGCCCGGCGTTCAGTGTCGCTGAATTGCGCGCCGGACTAAGCGGCGGCAGCTTCGGCAAGGGCAGCACCGCCGAGCAAGGCGAGGCGAGCGCGCTGATGGAGGCCATCGAGCGCTATTCCGGCATTTTCCAAGGCGACGAAATAAGAGTGACGCGGCGGTTTACGGATTTCGCTCCCGGCGAAGCCATCGCGCCCAATG
This sequence comes from uncultured Alphaproteobacteria bacterium, assembly GCA_963753355.1. Classification (GTDB taxonomy): domain Bacteria; phylum Pseudomonadota; class Alphaproteobacteria; order Rhizobiales; family Xanthobacteraceae; genus BOG-931. The sequence goes on along the minus strand of CAVWBV010000034.1, from coordinate 242,273 downwards.
ATGTTTTGTTGTTCAGCGATGCACAATATCGCCGGGGCCAGGTGCCGGCGGCCGGCCATGACCACGACCACTCGCCGCCGCCGCCCGCGCCATTCGATCCTTCGGCCGAAGTCGAATGGTCGCCGGCGTGGTCGCTGCGCGATGGACGCTTCAAATATCTTCCCACCAGCCTGCTTTATTTTTTCTACCGGGGTCCGGGTCAGATCAACGCCGATTCCAACGGCTGCGCCGCCGGCAACACGCTCGAGGAAGCCATCGTCCAGGGTTACCTGGAGCTGATCGAGCGCGATTCGTATGCGATCTGGTGGTACAACCGATCGCAGCGCGAGGAAGTCGATCTCTCGCAATTCAACGATTCCTATATCCACAACCTGCGAACCCAGCTTGCCGAAACGGGACGCCGGCTTTGGGTGCTCGACGTCACCAGCGACCTTGGGATTCCGACCTACGTCGGGATCAGCCATTGGCTGAAGGACGGCAAGGAAAACATCGAGTTCGGTTCGGGCGCGCACTTTGATCCGCAGATCGCCATGCTGCGAACGCTGACCGAGCTCAATCAGTTCTTGTCCATCGGCCTGATGGGCGGTGGCAGCGGCGACAAGTCGAGCCTCGACGGCGTGACGCCGCTACGGCTCGAGGATCATCCCTATTTGATGCCGGGCAAAAACTCGGCAAACGGCGCGGTGGCGACCTCGAAGTTCGGCGGCTTGAGCAGCCGCGAGCAGGTCGAAGCCTGCGTGCGCCTGACCGCACAAGCCGGCCTCGATTTTATGGTGCTCGATCAGACCCGTGCCGATATCGGCGTTCCGGTCATCAGGGTGATCGCGCCCGGCTTGCGGCATTTCTATCGCCGCTTCGCGCCCGGCCGGCTCTACGACGTCCCGGTCAAGCTTGGATTGCGCGACCGTCCGATTGCGGAAAACGATCTCAATCCGATTCACCCGCATAGCTGACGAGGGCGACGGCGGCGTGCGCGCTCCCAAAAAGAGGCGAGGGAAACAGACGCAAACGCCTGATCTTTTCGTTCGGCTTGCCGCCCACGTGACCCTCGACGTACAACCCGGCGGCCAAATCCTCGCATCCTTTCACGGCTATTCGATCGGGCTCGGCACGTTTGACGCAACGGTAGCGTCGCGCGCGCACGACCTTCGCGCCGGTCTATCGCTGAGTGCAGTCGCTCGCGGCCGGCGCACCGATCAAGGTATTGATGCACTCGTTCGGCGTTTGGCGAGACGCAATCTCGTCGAATACTGGCTCGGCCGCGCCGGCGGCACGGACCTTATCGCCGTCGAGCCGCAAACCGCCGATTACTGGCCGCAAGCCGCGCAGCTTCGCAACTCCGACGCGCTCGTCCTGTCGCGGTTCGCCTATCTGCGGCGACGCGGCAACCACCTCGTTCTGGAATCGCCGCGCTCCACCGCGTTGCTTCGGATTGGCGATCCGCGTATCGCCGGCTTTTTGGCCAAGCTCTCGACCCCGCAGACTGTCGGGCAACTGCGCCGGGAAAAGGGCTTTCCGGGAACGGTGTTTCTCGGCTTGCTTGTCGATTGCCAATTCGCGTTCAAAGTCGACGCCAAAAGCAACAAAAACCTCCGGTCGGCCGAGGGCGATGACAATTTGGTTGTCTGGGACTTTCACGATCTGCTTTTCCATGCCCGCAGCACCGAAGGCAGGCACGCCAACCCGCTCGGCGGCACCTATCCGCATGCCGGAATGATTGCGCCGCTGCCGGCGGTCCGGCCATCGTGGCCGGGAAGGAAAGTCGCGTTGGGCGAAGTCTCGGCTGCGCAGGCGCCGACAAATTCGCCGGTCGCCAAAATTTTGCGCAAACGTCACTCGACGCGGAATTTCGACGAGCGGCGGCCGATCACGCTCGCCGAGCTTTCGCAGTTTCTCGACGGCGCCGCGCGCATTCTTCCCAGGCCGAAAGCCGCCGCCGGCGCGGGCGGCGAAGACGAATACGTGCCGCGGCCCTACCCATCGGCGGGCGCGGGCTACGAGCTCGAGCTCTATCTCGCCGTCAATAGTTGCGAGGGATTGCCGCGCGGTTTCTATCACTACGATGCCGGCAGCCATGCGCTGGCGGCGATCGATGTTGCCGGCAACATGCTCGACGCGTCGCTCGTTGCGGCGGCATCCGCCATGGGCGTGGAAACTCCGCCGCAAATCCTGATCACGATTGCCGCACGGTTCGGCCGGATTTCCTGGAAATACTCATCACTCGCTTACTCGCTCATCCTCAGGGATGCCGGCGTGCTGCTGCAAACCTTTTATTTGATGGCGATGGATCTTGATCTCGGCGGCTGTGCGGTCGGCATCGCCAATATCGATCTATTCGCCATGTTGACCGGGATCGAGTTCCACGTCGAAGGGCCGGTCGGCCAGTTCGTGCTGGGCCGCGGCGCGGAAACCGCGTCGACGCCACCGGCCGATTAGAACGGCCGATCGATTAATTCAGTCCGTCCGTGCTCACTTCAGCGCAGCCAACCGTCACACCAAGAGTTTGCTGCGTAGCGGAACGATCACCGAGCCGGCGCGTTCGCCCGCAGGGGTCCCAGAAAAACAGCGCTAAGATCGCTTGGCTCGTTTGGGGCACAGTGTAACGGAGATGGACATGGCCGAGAACAATCCAGCGAGGAAAACGTTTGAAGCGGGCGCAAGAACGGCGCGGGAAGCTTTGGAAAAAGGAACTGCAACAGCGGAACTCGCAGCGAAAGAAACGGAGCGCAGCTTTTCTTCGGCAGGGGAAGGACTTCGCGATTTCAACGCCAGACTGATGAGTTTTGGCCAGGCTAATATGATGGCCAGCTTCAATTTCCTTGCCGAATTGGCGCAGGCGAAAGGGCCAACAGAGGCATTTGAGCTGTGGTCACGGCACGCGCAGGAACAAATGCAACGACTTACCGAGCTGTCGCAGGAACTGGCGACGCTGGGACAGAGAATTGCGTCCTCGAGCACGGAGCCATTGAGACACGGTTTCGATCAAACACTCAGACGCGCATCGTGAGTGCGGCTCGTTCGACCGCTGCTTCCGCAATTCCTTCGGCTCGCCCAATTGAGCCGCACTCAATATTCCTCATCGGTATATCGAGCTGGCGGGCAAGCTCGTTCCATCGCCGGGCAAGTTCAGTCAGGTTCGCCCGCTTTAATACGCGCTCTTTAATGAGCACTGAATCACGTTCACCCCTGTCCGTAATGCTGACGATGGCCGCGGCCACAATTTCGGCCGCAAATACACAACGTGCGTACTGGGTAAACACCCGCCGACCAAACTTTACCCACAAGACCTAGTGGCTTGAACTGTGGTTCTCGTTATGTTCTCATTGCGTATGGCTTCGCGCCGCCGATGCCCGCCGCCTTGGCGGATTCAGGAAAACGACGAGTCTTACGTGGTGATGGACGCCAACGGACAACGACTCGCGTTCATTTATTTTGAGGATGAGCCGGTTCGGCAATCGAGCATGAAGCGCATTGGCAAGGACGACGCTTGGCAGCTTGCGCGCGCGATCGTGCGTATTCCCGGGCTGTTGCAGCGAGATTAGGACGTCGCGCATGGGCGTTCTCCTTGAGATCAATCGGGACTTTCCGTTCCAGGTCGCGCTGTCGTTTGACGAAGCAGCAATGGAAGTTCTTGAGTGGCTGGATGACGCCCCTTTCGAATGGGACATGTACGTCGATCTTCCCGCGAACAGTATCCGTTATTGCTTTCGCGCCGCAGCCGACGCGACGTCGTTTAAGCAGCAGTTCGCTAGTCGGATGCAAAGGCGAGCCGTCGCCGGAGAACGATGATGACTGCCGGCCAACGCATCGTCCTTGAAATGCTGATCACTTCTGCCCGGAGAGGCGATCGAGAAATCCGACCGCGGCATAGCTGCGCTTGCCGATCAGGGCGAATATGGCGTCCTGCGGATCGGTGCAATGTACGATCCAGCTGCCGTCGGGCGCTTGCCGCGGGCCGTTGATAATTTGCCCTCCGCCCGCGGTCACCCGGCTCGCCGCCGCGTCGATGTCGCCGACGTTGAAATAATGCAGCCAGAATGGCGCCGGTAGCGCTGGCGGTTTCGTCAGTACGCCGCCAATGGTCTGTCCACCCGAGGCAAACAGCTGATAGGTGCCGAGCTCGCCGCTTTCGGCGATGGTTTTACGCCAGCCGAAAAGATTGCTGTAGAACGCCAACGCCCGGTCGCAATCGTCGGCGAAAAGTTCGTGCCAGTTGACCCGACCGTTGGCGCGCAGCGCCGAGGCCGGTTCTTTCCACGGCGTCGTCCAGCTTATTAAAGCAAATAGCGCCTTTTGCGCGTCGGCGACGATCGCAAACCGGCTGATGCCGCTAATATTCGTTGGCGGTATGTAAACATTTCCTCCGAGCGCCATTACTTGGCCGGCTGCTGCGTCAACGTCGTCGACCTGAACGTAGCCGAGCCAGCGCGGCAGCGCGCCGCTTCGGGTTGCTTCGTCCGCCAGGTGCAGGAGTCCGCCGACTGCGTTCTCTCCGGCAAGAAACAGCGTGTAGGGCAGCTCCGGTGCGGAAACGTCGCGCGCGCTCCAGCCGACGACGTCCGTGTAGAACGTGCGGGCGGCGTCGACGTCGGTCGTCATCAGCTCGTACCAGACGAACCGGCCGCGCGTATCGACCATTGATCAATTCTCGGACTCAAGCGCCGCAATCCGGGCGCCCCGCAAATTATTTCGGATTTGCGACTTTAGCTCAATTTGCTCAGCGCCGCCGCGGCCACTTTCTCTGGCGTGATGCCGAAGTGCTGGTAGAGCTCTTTATACGCGGCGCTAGCGCCAAATCCCGTCAAGCCGATAAAGATTCCGCCGGAGCCGATCACGGCGTCCCAGCCCTGGCGGATGCCGGCTTCCACGGCGACGTTGATTTTCGCCTTGCCGATGATAGCGGCGCGGTCGCTTTCCGAAAGCGCGAGCAATAACTCCATGCACGGCACCGACACGACGCGGGCGGCGATGTTGCGCTCGGCGAGGAGCTTTTGCGCGGCGACCGCGATGGCGACTTCCGATCCGCTGGCGAACAGTGACACGGCGGCCGCGCCGTTCGCGGCGACGAGCTCATAGGCGCCCGCTGCGCAGCGGTTCGCCTCATCGAACTTCAGCCGCTGCTGCGGGAGGTTTTGCCGCGTCAAGGCCAGCGCGCTCGGCGCATCCTGCGTCTGGAGTGCAAGCTGCCAGCACTCGACGGTTTCCACCGTGTCGCACGGGCGAAACACTTTGAGTTTGGGAATGGCGCGGAGCGCGGCGAGATGCTCGACCGGTTGGTGCGTCGGGCCGTCTTCGCCGAGCCCGATAGAGTCGTGTGTCATCACATGGATGACGCGCTGGCCCATGAGCGCGGCGAGCCGGATCGCGGGCCGGCAATAATCGGAGAACACCAGGAACGTGCCGGAGTAGGGGATCACGCCGCCGTGCACCGCCATGCCATTCATGGCGGCAGCCATGCCATGCTCGCGGATGCCGTAATGGATGAAGCGGCCAGAATAATCGGCCGCGCTCAAGACCTTCATCCCTTTGGCGCGGGTGTTGTTGGAGCCGGTGAGGTCGGCCGAGCCGCCGACCATCTCCGGCAACGCCTCGGTCAGCTCATCGAGCGCAAACTCGGAAGCCGAGCGGGTTGCAATCTCTTTCGGCGCATCGGCGACTTTGCGCTTCAGTGTAGCCACCGCGGCCGCGAGCTTTTCTGCCGGAAGTGTGCCGGCGACGCGGCGCTCGAACTCGGCGCGCTTGGCCGGTTCGAATGCGGCGAGGCGTTCTTGCCAGGCGCGCCGCACCGGGCGGCCGCGCGCGCCGGCTTCCCGCCAGCGTTCGAGGATGGCGGCCGGGATCTCAAATGCCGGAGCGGTCCAGCCAAGTTTTTCCCGCGCCGCCGCGACTTCGTCGGCGCCGAGCGCGGAGCCGTGAACCTTTTCCGTTCCGGCCTTGGTCGGTGCGCCGAATCCGATGATGGTTTTGCAAGCGATCAGTGACGGCCGGTCGCTGTTTTTCGCGGCTTTTAGCGCCGCCGCAATCGCCACAGGGTCGTGACCGTCGAAGCGCTCGGCGGACCAGCCGGCGGCCTCGAAGCGGCGGACCTGATCGACGGAATTGGCAAGCTTGAGCGGGCCGTCGATGGAGATGCCGTTATCGTCAAACAGCACAATCAGCTTGTTGAGTTTCAAATGGCCGGCAAGCGCGATGGCTTCCTGGCTGATACCTTCCATCAGGTCGCCGTCGGAAGCGATCACGTAGGTCGTGTGATCGACAATCTCGTTGCCGAACTGCGCTGCCAGGTGCCGCTCGGCGATCGCCATGCCGACAGCATTCGCAATTCCCTGGCCGAGCGGACCAGTCGTGGTTTCGACGCCCGGCGTGTGGCCGTGCTCGGGATGACCGGGCGTGAGCGAACCCATCTGGCGAAAGCGCTTTAGCTCCGCGACGGTCATCTTCTCGTAGCCGAGGAGATAAAGAAGCGCATATATCAGCATCGACCCGTGGCCGGCGGAGAGGACGAAGCGGTCGCGATCGGGCCAGCTTGTATCGGCCGGGTCGAACTTCAGAAACTGCGTGAACAAGACAGTCGCGATGTCGGCCGCGCCCATCGGCAGGCCGGGATGTCCGGATTTGGCCTGCTCGACCGCGTCCATGGCGAGCGCGCGGATGGCGTTGGCCATGCGGTCATGCTCAGCGCGCGCCGGAGCGGCACCGCCGGCCGGAATAGTCGAAGCCTGAGCGAGAGCTGCACTCGCGCTCGCCGCGAGAACACTTTCAGCCATGGTTTTGAACCGCCGAGCGGACTGCCAATGCGCGGTGGTATCATGCGAGGCGCTTGAGTCAATTGCACCGCCGGTGGGCGGGGGCGTCATTCACAGGGCGGCGTCAAAAATTGCTTTAGGCGTTGACGCTCTTGCTCCACGCGACGTAAAGTTCCTTTTGTAAATGGTTGCCATCGCTCCAGTTTTCACCTGCCACTAGGCGGCTTTGCGGTCGCAACGGGGCGGCAAATGAGCGAAACGGATTCGAACCTGATTGAGGTCGCCCGGCGGCGGCTCGCCATCGCGCTTGATGCCCTGGACGCCGCTTGCGAGCGGCGGGGCGACGCTGATCGGCACCAAGAGGCGTTGATGGAGCAGATCGAAGCGCTCGGTGACGATCGTGCCCGGCTGGCCAACGAGCTCGATCACGCCGCTGCCCGCGGGCGTGGTCTGGAAGCTGCCAATCGCGACGTCGCCGATCGGCTCGCCGCGGCGATCGACACCATCGGCGGCGTCCTGAAAAAGGGCGCCGCTGCGGAGTGATGAAGGACGGCAATGGCCCAGGTCAGCGTCACCATCAACGGCCGGCGGTTCAACATGGCCTGCGAGGACGGTCAGGAAGACCATCTCACGGCGCTCGCCGGCGAATTCGATGCGCGTATCGAGGGGCTCCGCTCGAAATTCGGTGAGATCGGCGACACCCGCCTCACCGTCATGGCGGCGCTCACGGTTGCCGACGAACTTTCTGAAATCAGCGTCCGCGTCAAACGCCTGGAAGAGGAGCTTGCCGCCGGCAAATCCGCGCGTGTCGCCGCCGCCGAGCGCACCAAGGATGCGGAAGCCGCGGTCGCCACCGCGCTTGAAGCCGCCGCCGACCGGATCGAAGGCCTCGCCAAAAAAATAAACCGGACCATCGGCGGCTATCCCGTTCCGCTGGGCTAGCCGCCGATCAACACTTGCCGTTCAAGAGCGCCTCTCGCTGCTCGCTCGCTTGCTCATGGAGCATGATCTTTTCCGAAAACCGGTGTCCACTTTTCGGGATCATGCTCTAAGCCGCCTGAATAAATTTCTCCGCTTCGCCGGGATCGGCAAGCCATGGGAACAATGTTCGCGCATCATCAAAGCCATTAACAAAGGCCTTGCCGATTTTCGGCTTTGTCTGCATCGCCACGAGCAAATTAATAATGTGCGGCGGCGGGGGCTGCAGGAATGCGTTGGTCCAGCCGGTGACAAATTGCGCGTAGTTCCAGTATTCGTCAAAGGTTTGTTGCATCCACGCGCGATCGAACGGCTTGGCGCCGTTATCGAGGATACGCTTGAGATAGAGCCGGGCGCATTTCGCCGCGTTGTTCGAGCCTTGGCCGGTGATCGGATCGTTGAGCACGACGGCATCCGCCATGCCGAACACAGCCGCGCCCGAGTGCAGCGGCGCGACCGGCTTGCGCACGGTCGGAGCGAAGCGGCCGCTGAGTATGCCGTTAGGGTCGGTGAGCTTGGCGTTCTTTGAACGCTCGGCCTCCCACGGATAAAACTTCTGCAAAATTTCCATGCTGCGCGCGAGGTGCTGATCGGCCGTCTTCACGTCATTCCAACAGTCCATCGGGCCGCCGGGAATCCCCTCGAACACCATGATCTCGCACGGTCCCGTAATTGTCAGCGCGGGAAAGACGAAATATTCGCCGACGGTCGGCGCGATGTTGAAGGCGACGCGCGTCGGCGAATAGGGCGCGAGTCCGGTCACGTAAGTCAAAGCCAAGGCGCGCTGCGGCTGGTCGAACGGCGACCGTGAGGCGTCACGCTCGAACAACTTGGTGATGTCGCCCTTGCCGCCGGCGACAATGACGAGATCGCTACTGCGCGCGTAGTTTTCCAGGTCGGTGACTGAGGCTTCGTGGATGATCAGCTCGCCGCCGCGGTCCTTAAATTTTTTCATCCAGCCGGGATATTTGACGCGCTGGTCGACGGCTTGGCCCGGCTTGTCGAGGGCGTAGACCCAATCAATCGCTTTCTTACCGTCCGGGCCGGCGATTGCGACGCCGAGAGCGTCGGTGTTCGGACACTCTTTCTCCCAGTCATTGAGGCCGACGTCGCGCTCGGCTTGCAGCGCATCGCCGAACATGAACTGGCTCGACATCACTTTTCCGGTGGCGAAGTCCTCAGGCGTGCGGTTCGAAATTAGCCGCACGTGATAGCCGTTTTGCAGAAGCCCAAGGGCAAGCTGCAAGCCGGACTGGCCGGCGCCGACGATGGTAACGTTTCGCATGTCAATTCCTCCCCAAATTGTAATTCGATTATTCCATCAGCTTCGGAATCGCGGGCTCGTTCTGTTCCGGACCGAGCGCCGAATAGCCGCCGTCGACGGCAATGTCCGCGCCGGTGATGAATGACGCCTCGTCCGATAGCAGAAACGCCACCGCCTGGGCGACTTCGTCCGGATCGCCGAGACGCCCGAGAATATGAAACGGTGCGGCGACCCGATCCGCCTTGGCGCGATCGCCCTTTGAAAGCTCCGCAATCACGTTCGACCACGTCCAGCCCGGCGAGACTGAGTTGACGCGAATTTTGTCCGGCGCGAGGTCGAGCGCTTCGTTGCGCGTCAGTTGCAGGATTGCGGCCTTGCTGACCGGGTAGAGCCAGCGGCCGGTCTGCGCGGCCTTGGCGCTGATGCTGCCGAAATTGACGATAGCGCCGCCGCCGCGCGCCGCCATGATCGGCCGCGCCGCTTTGAGCAGCATGACGCCGCCGACGACGTTGACATCAAAGGACGTCAGCCAATCCTGACGCGAGGCGTTGAGCGCATCGTCCACATACGAGCACGCGACATTGACCAGAAAGTCGATACCGCCGAACGCCTTCACCGCAGCCTCGACGCAAATCTTTACTTGCGCGTCATCGCGCAGGTCGGTGAGCTGAAAAACCGCGCCGTTGCCGGCGGCGCACGCCGCTTCGCGCCCGCCTTTTTCGTCGATGTCGGCGATCAGAACCGATACCTTGTGGTCGGCGAGCTTCTTGGCGACGCGTGCGCCGATCAAGGTTGCGCCGCCGGTGACAATGGCCACTTTGTTCGACAGGCCGCGCATCGCTCGCTCCCCCAAGCGTTAGAATTTACACATTGGGCCGCCTTACCCACCGGGTAGCCTATCGTCGAATGCTTTAGCCTTCAAACACTGTGGACGCGAAAACTGCGACGTGGCGTCGGCGCCCGCCGTGCACTACATTGGTCAGGCGGGGCTGCCTGGTGCGTCAGGAGCCAAATTCTCGGGGCCTTATCGATCCTTAAGGGAGCTGTCCCTGACCGGGCTCGAGGGCTCGGACACACGGCGCCCACCTACTTTTCGTAGGGAACCCGGGATCGAGCGCTCCAACGGCCGGCGCGGCTCCGCACTTGTTTTTTCGGTTTTTCTGCGTGTCATCATCCATCGATGCAATGAAGGCCGAACTTCGCCGCGACGCCGTCGCACGGCGCGATGCCTTGCCGGCCAACGTCCGGCAGGCCGCGGCGGAGACGATCGCGGCGCGGACATTTCCGCTCGCCATCGGGCCGGGCGTCATAGTGTCGGGCTTCATGCCGCTGAAGAGCGAGATCAGCCCGTTGCCACTGATGAAGAAACTCGCGGCGGCAGGTGCACAGCTGGCGCTGCCGGCGATCGCCGGGCGCGGCAAAGCCTTGATCATGCGCAGCTGGAATTTGGGCGCACCGCTCGATCGCGGCCAATGGGACATTCGCGAGCCGAAGCCCGAAGCCGCGGAAGTCGCGCCCGACATTCTGCTGGTGCCGCTTCTTGCCTTTGACCGGTCCGGGCACCGCATCGGCTACGGGGCCGGGTATTACGACATGACTATCGCCAAGCTGCGGGCGCAGAAAATCGTGACCGCGGTCGGCATCGCCTTCGCGGCGCAGGAGGTGGCCAAAGTTCCCGCAACGGAACGCGACGCGCGGCTCGATCTTGTGCTAACCGAACGCGAAGTCATGGATTTTCGGTAGGCTAAATGCGCATTTTATTTGTCGGCGATGTCGTCGGGCGAAGCGGCAGACACGTCATCACCGCGCGGCTGCCTTCGCTCATTCGGCAATGGCAGCTCGATCTCGTGGTCATCAACGGCGAGAACGCGGCCGGCGGCTTCGGCATCACCGAGACGATCTACGAAGAGTTGCTCGAAGCCGGCGCTGACGCCGTGACGCTCGGCAATCACGCCTGGGATCAGAAAGAAGCGCTGGTGTTCATCGAACGCGCGCCGAAACTTATCCGACCGATCAACTATCCGGCGGGCACTCCGGGCCGCGGCGCCGCGCTGGTGCCAACCAAGAACGGTGGCCAGGCGCTCGTGGTCAACGCCATGGGCCGCATCTTCATGGATCCGCTCGACGATCCGTTTGCCGCGGTCGATCACGAATTGACGGCGTGCCAGCTCGGCCGCGACGCCGAAGCGATTATCGTCGACATGCACGCCGAGACCACGAGCGAAAAGCAGTCGATGGGCTATTTCTGCGATGGCCGCGCCAGCCTCGTGGTGGGCACCCATACCCACACGCCGACCGCCGATTCCCGGCTGTTGCCGGCCGGCACCGCGTTCATCAGCGACGTCGGCATGACCGGCGACTACGATTCCGTGATCGGGATGAACAAAGAGGAACCGCTACAGCGGTTTACCCGCCGCGTTTCATCTTCACGTTTTGAAGCCGCGTCGGGTGAGGCGACGTTGTGCGCAGTCGCGGTCGAAACCGACGCCAAGACCGGGCTCGCGTCGCGGGTCGCCGCCGTGCGGCTCGGCGGCTGTTTGGAGCAGACGCAGCCGGCTTTCTGGGGCTGACCGGGGCGATCGGCTCCGTCTTTATTTTCGCGGGCGGCGACATTATTAAACCTAAGCTTCAACATCAGCCTTGGTACTAAGGTTTAAACCTCAACGTCAGAAGTCGGGACGGTTTCGTGGCGCACAGCGCGAGATGCTCCCGATCGCTCGCACTTAAGAAAGACGACACCGCATGGCCGGCCACTCGCAGTTCAAGAACATCATGCACCGCAAAGGGCGGCAGGATGCGGCGAAGTCAAAGCTGTTCGGCAAGCTCGCCCGCGAGATCACGGTTTCCGCCAAGATCGGAATCCCCGATCCGGAAATGAATCCGCGGTTGCGCGCCGCTATCATTGCGGCCCGCGCCGAGAACATGCCGAAGGACAATATCGAGCGCGCCATCAAGAAGGCGAGCGGCGGCGACGCCGAGACCTATGAAGAGATCCGCTATGAAGGTTATGGCCCGGGGGGTGTTGCCGTCATTGTCGAGGTGTTGACCGACAACCGCAACCGCACCGCCGGCGAGGTGCGCGCGACCTTTACCAAGAGCGGGGGCAACCTCGCCGAGACTGGCGCTGTGTCTTTCATGTTCGATCGTATCGGCGTGATTGAATATGACGCGGCGGTCGCGGGCGCCGACGCCATGTTCGAGGCGGCATTGGAAGCGGGCGCCGCGGATGTCGTGTCCGGCGAAAACGGCCACGAGATTTATGCCGCGCCGGATCAGTTCGGCGTGGTGGCGAAGGCGCTGGAGGCGAAATTCGGCGAGCCGCGGCGGGCGACGCTGGTCTGGCGCCCGCAGAACACCGTCGCGGTCAACGATGAGCAAGGCGAGAAGCTCTTAAAGCTCATCGAGAGCTTGAACGAACATGACGATGTCCAAAACGTTTACGCAAATTTCGAAGTTTCCGATGAGTTCATGCAAAGGATGAGCGCGTAACGCCGCTAAAATTGCAGTTCAACTATGTCGCCAGGACGAATTCGGTCGACCGCATCCAGGATTTTCGTTTGATGGTTCTGAATTTGTCGCCAGTCGGTGGTCGGTAAAACCAAAATTGCCAGCCGACGACCGGCCGTGTTTTGCTGGTGGCGCATGCTTTGATCGGTCGTAATGAGGACGTCAAAGTCGTTTTCGGCAGCGGCTAAAAGACTGCCGTTATCGATTTCGCTCCAACCCATTTCGTAGGCTGTTGCGACCACATGATCAGCGAGCGCGTGCCGTAGCGGTGCCGGCGTTCCGTGGTCGAAGAGGATCTTCAAGCGAGCCGATCTGATTGTTTACGCTACCAGGCTCTTTTCGGCGTGCTGCAATACGAGCTCTACCTGTTCGCGCGTAACACCCGGAAACCATTCCAGGAATTGACCAATACTCGCGCCGCCTTCGAGATTTTCAAACAGGGCGCGGACGGGGATTCGGGTATGCTTGAAAAGCCATTCGCCGCCACCCTTGCCGGGTGTGCGCTCGACCGCAGCGCATTTCGACCAATCAAGCATGCGCTCGATTCTAGGGCGGCAGACGGGCCGCGACAAGCTTGGGACGCTTTGCCAGCGGCCGTGACCAGGCTTATCACGGACTTCCGATGAGCCGCCCGATTCGCATTCTCGGCATCGATCCGGGGCTCCGCCGCACCGGCTGGGGCGTGGTGGAGATTGCCGGCAACCGGCTGGGCTTTCTCGGGTGCGGCTCGGTGCGCACCCGCGACCATGACCACATCGGGATGCGGCTCGTCGCGATCCATGAGGGGCTCACGCGCATTATCGAAAAGTTTCGTCCCGACGAAGCCGCCGTCGAGGTGACCTTCGTCAACAAGGACGCCCATGCCTCGCTCAAGCTCGGCCAGGCGCGCGGCATCGCCATGCTGGTGCCGGCGCAGGCCGGCCTGCCGGTCGCCGAATACGAGCCCAATCTGGTGAAGAAAAGCATTGTCGGGGCCGGCCACGGCGACAAAAGCCAGGTGCGAATGATGATCACAGTGCTGCTGCCGACCGCGGAGTTGACGTCGGACGATGCCGCCGACGCGCTCGCGATTGCCGTCACCCACGCCCATCACCGGGCGAGCGTGATCGTGAAGACGGCGCTGACATGATCGGGAAATTGCGGGGCGTGATCGACTCCTATGGTGAGGATTCCGTCATCCTCGATGTCAACGGGGTCGGCTATCTCGTTCATTGTTCGGCCCGCACCTTGCAGGAATTGCCGTCCGCGGGTGAAGCGGCGACGCTATCCATCGAAACTCACGTCCGCGAAGACCAGATTCGTTTGTTTGGATTCCGCACCGACCTGGAGCGCGAGTGGTTCCGGCTGTTGCAGACCGTGCAAGGCGTCGGGGCAAAGGTGGCGCTCGCGGTGCTCGGCACGCTGAAACCTTCCGAGCTCGCCTCCGCCATCGCCATGCGTGACAAGGCGATGGTCGCCCGCACTCCCGGCGTCGGTCCAAAAGTTGCCGAGCGCATCATCACCGAACTCAAAGACAAGGCGCCGGCTTACTCGAACATCGATCCGGCGCTGGTGCGGCTTTCCGGCGAACTCGACGAGAAGCGGGCGCCGCAGCCGGTGGCCGATGCGGTTTCGGCTTTGATGAATCTCGGCTACGCCCAGCCGCTGGCGGCTGCGGCCGTCGCCGCGGCGAGCCGCAACGCGGGCGGCAGCGCCGAAGTTTCTACGCTCATTCGGCTCGGCCTGAAGGAACTGGCGAAGTGAGCCAAAACCGCAAGCTCGGCAAGGCCGATCGCAAACTCGTGGAGGCCGCTAAAGACGCGATCAAAAGCCGTTATCGCAATGACTGGCAGGAAGTGGGTGCGGCTTTGCGCACCCGCTCGGGAAAGATTTTCACCGGCGTCAATCTCGATGCCTATCTCGGCCGGATGGCCGTCTGTGCCGAGGCCGTTGCGCTCGGCCGTGCCATCGTCGAGACCGGCGGCGACGCGGGCATCGACACCATTGTCGCCGTGCGGCATCCGCCGCCGCGGGACAAGGATCAGACTATCGCGGTGGTTTCGCCGTGCGGCGCCTGCCGCGAGCTTATTTTCGATTATGATCGCAAGGCGCGCGTCATTGTGCCGAACGGACGCGCGCCGGCCGTCGTGCCGATCGCCGATTTACTGCCGAACAAATACAGCCGTGGAGCCGAAGGTTGAATCCGGGCGCCGGACATAAGCTCGTGACGCCTGAGCGCCGCGACGAGGATGCGGCGGAAGCAACCTTGCGCCCGCAACGGCTCGACGAGTTCATCGGCCAGGAGCAGGCGCGAAAGAATCTCGGGGTGTTCATCGCGGCCGCTCGCGGGCGCAACGAGCCGCTCGACCACGTGCTGTTCGTCGGCCCGCCAGGCCTCGGCAAGACCACCCTGGCCCAGATTGTGGCGCGCGAGCTCGGCGTCAATTTCCGCGCCACTTCCGGACCGGTCATCGCCAAGGCCGGCGATCTTGCCGCGCTTCTGACCAATCTCGAGGAGCGCGACGTGCTCTTTATTGACGAGATTCACCGGCTCAATCCGGCGGTCGAGGAAATTCTCTATCCGGCAATGGAGGACTTTCAGCTCGATCTGATCATCGGCGCCGGACCCGCGGCGCGCTCGGTGAAGATCGATCTCGCCAAATTTACCTTGGTCGGCGCTACGACCCGCGCCGGGCTTCTTACCAATCCGTTACGCGACCGCTTCGGTATTCCAGTGCGGCTCAACTTTTATTCCGAGGCCGAGCTCGAACTCATTGTCACGCGCGGTGCCCGCGTGCTCGGCATCGCAGTCACCGCGGACGGCGCCAACGAAATCGCACGCCGCGCGCGCGGCACGCCACGCATCGCGGGACGTTTGTTGCGGCGGGTGCGCGATTTCGCCGCGGTCGGCGGGGCGACCGCCATCGATCGCGGCGTTGCCGATAAAGCGCTCGCCGCGCTCGAGGTCGACGCCGCCGGTCTCGACGCCATGGATCGGCGTTATCTGTCGACGATCGCCGTCAACTATGGCGGCGGCCCGGTCGGTGTCGAGACGCTCGCCGCTGCCTTGTCGGAGCCGCGCGACGCCATCGAGGACATTATCGAGCCTTATCTGATCCAGTGCGGCTTTTTGCAACGAACCCCGCGCGGCCGGCTGATCACCGGCCATGCCTTCCGTCACCTCGGGCTGCCAGAGCCGGCGCGTGACCCCGCGCAGTTTGGGTTGTTCGCGCCGGGCGAGGACGCCTGACGGGCGATCTCGTCGGCAAATACCCGCTATGAAGCGCGTAGCACCGCAAGCCGCGCCGCGCTGAGCGTTTCGCCGGCTTCGCTGGTGGACAAATTGAATCGGGGCAGCGGCTTTCCGGCGACGTGCCGGCAGATGCCGACCAGCCATTTGAGTTCCGCGAGTGGCAGTTCCGTGGGTTGCGCCACAGCAAGTTTTTCGAGGAACTCCGCATCCGCTCGATCGCAGTCGGCAAGGCAATGGAGCGCGGTGCGGAGCAACTCAGCAACCGGATAGCCTGCAAAGCTACCGAATGGCTTCATCTCGACGATCTCGCTTGTCGCGATTCGGGTCATGACGCCGTGTTCTTTCGGCCGCCTTAAGGTGGCGGCAATAAACCAGCGATCGGGCCGAAGCCCCCCGCCTTCACCTCACGCACAATCCCGGAGAACACCGGCCCGCAGATGCTGCCGTCGCTACATGCGATACGCGATTCGCTGCGACTGATCTATTTGCTATCAGTATTGTGTTGCGGTTTATCGACGCGGCGGAACTATGTGGAGAACTTTGGATGAAAGCGAATCAGCGTGACCTTGCAGACCTTTGAAGGCGGCTGTCATTGCGGCCGCGTGCGCTTTCGCGTGACAGCGGAGCTCTCGCGCGTCACTGACTGCAACTGCTCGGTCTGCCGGAAAAAAGGCTTTCTGCATTTGATTGTGCCGCCGGAGCAGTTCGAACTGCTCAGCGGCGAGGGTGGGCTCGCCACCTACCGCTTCAACACCGGCACAGCGAAGCATACCTTTTGCGCGACTTGCGGCATTCATCCGTTCTACGTGCCGCGCTCGGATCCCGACAAAATCGACGTCAATGTTCGCTGCCTCGACGGTGTCGACCTGAGCGCTCTCAAAGTCCACCCGTTCGACGGCCGCAATTGGGAGCACGCCATGACAGAGCGTGTTCCGTGGCGATGAGATTGGGCCCGTTGGCGCATACGCGGCGAAATGTTAGGATTCGACCATGAAAACGACGACTGAGAAGGCGGCCGAGGCACTCAATCTGCTACCCGAGGAGATGCGGGAGCCGGCGGTGGCTTATTTGCTCGAACAGGGCGAGAAGTTCCGCGTGCTCAAGGAGCAGGTTGCCGAGGGCATGGAAGATGTGAAGGCGGGACGGGTGTCGGAGTGGAATTTCGAAGAGTTTTTACGTCGAGCACGGACCTTAGAGGTCAAATAGCGTGCGAAAATGCGAATCGCCCTTTCCGATAAGGCCGATTCTGACTTGCGGCGGATTTATCGGTACCTCAACGAACGTAGTCCGTCTGCTGCCGATACTTTCATTGAGAGAATTGACTCCAACCTCAAAAATTTGAGTCGATTTCCGTTTATCGGGCGCGAACGATCGGGCCTAGCGGTCGGGCTTCGCGGTCTAATCGTTGGCGTGCATCTCATTTTCTATTTCGTAGAAGCGGACGGGATAACAATTGTACGTCGTGATCGACGGTCGCATGGACGTTGAGGAAGAATTTCACCGATGAATGATTCTCGGCGCATTCCACTCGACGGCGAAATCCGCGACGGCCGCCATCACTTCACCGTGCGGGTTTACTACGAAGACACCGATTTCACCGGCATCGTCTATCACGCCAATTATCTGCGCTACATGGAGCGCGGCCGAACGAATTACCTCCGGCTGATCGGCGCCGATCATCGCGCGTTGTTCGAGGCGACGGAAAAAGAAGCGCCAGGGTTTGCCTTCGTCGTCTACTCGATGAACCTGACGTTTCTTAAACCGGCGCGCATGGACGACGTGCTCGACGTCGTAACCGATCCGCACGAGGTCAAGGGCGCATCGGTCACGCTGCGCCAGCGCGTGACGCGCGGCGACGAGCTTCTGGTCGAGGCGAATGTCCGAGTCGCTTTCATCAGCGAGGGACGCGCCCGGCCAATCCCGAAACCGCTGCGCATCGCCATGAAGGCCGACCAGGATGCCGCAGGGGCGTAGGGTCCGCCATTTCTTCCAGAATTTGTCTTGGAGAATTTTGCCGTCGCAGGTTTCGGGTCGCCGCCGCAGGCCGGCAAGCACTATATTGACTTCATGAGCGAGATTGCTTTTGCCCTGTTCGACACCGCGATCGGCCGCTGCGGGATTGCCTGGAGCGCGCGCGGCATCGCCCGTGTCGGCTTCCCTGAAAGAAGCGAGCCGGCGACCCGCGAGCGCTTGTGCCGCCGCTTTCCCGAGGCGCTTGAGGCGGTGCCGCCGGCCGATGTGCAGCGCGTGATCGACGACATCGTTGTGCTTCTCGCCGGCGGCCAGGCCGACTTCAGCCATGCGCGACTTGATAGCGCCGGTCTCTCGGACTTGCAGCGCCGGGTCTATGAGATTGCGCGCAGCATTCCCGCCGGTGCGACGCTGACGTATGGCGAGATCGCCGAGCGTTTAGGCGATCGCCTTTTGGCGCGCGATGTTGGCGAAGCGCTCGGCCAAAATCCGTTCCCGATTATCGTGCCCTGTCACCGCGTGCTCGCTGCCGGCGGCAAAATGGGCGGCTTCTCCGCGCCAGGCGGCGTTCGCACCAAGCTTCGGCTTCTGGAAATCGAGGGCGTGCAGCCCGGCGGCCCGACCCTTTTTGCCGATCTGCCATTGACGGCGCCGAAGCGGCGCAGGGGTTAATTGCCGAATATCGACCTAGCGGCCGGACTCATGTAAGGTCTATTTACATGAGGTGGTCGAAGGACGATAAGGAAAGCCGCGGCTATCACCACGGCAATCTGAAAGAAGCACTCCTTCGGGCCGCGCTTGAACTGATCGCGCAGAAAGGTCCGGCCGGTTTTACCTTCGCCGAAGCGGCGCGTTGGGCGGGCGTTAGCCCGGCTGCGCCATACCGGCATTTTCGCGATCGTGATGAACTCCTCGCCAATATTGCGCTGCGCGGTTTTCATCAATTCGAGACTGCGCTGAGCAAGGCGTGGGACGACGGCCGTCCCGATGTGTTTGCTGCGCTCGAACGTCTCGGCAAAGCCTATCTCGATTTTGCGCGCAAGGAGCCGGCGTATTACTCGGCGATGTTCGAAGCGGGCGTGCCGCTTTCTACTAATCCAGAGCTTCGCGATGCCGGCGACCGCGCGTTTGCGGTGTTGCGCGCGGCGGCCGAAAAGCTCTGCGCGCAAATGCCGCCGAGCGGCCGGCCGCCGGCTCTCATGGTCGCGCTGCATATCTGGGCGGTCGCGCATGGCATCGCGTCGTTGTTCGGACGCGGCGATGCGGCGCGGCGTAGCCTGCCGATGTCGCCAGAAGAGCTTTTGGAAGCTCAAACCCTGATCTATCTGAAGGGCTTAGGTATCTCGGCCGCAAAATAGTCGCGGCGCCACTGGCAGCCGGGAAGCGGACCCCCACATAGGCGGCGATCCACAAGGGCCGTTACTACAACATCGCGATGGCTCTTGACTCCCTCATCGCTCGATGTAAATGTTATTTACATTCACAATCGGAGTCGTGCCATGGCACTCGTCCTGATGATTTTGGGCTTCATTTGGTGGTGGCCGATTGGCCTCATCATCCTTGGCTTCTTGATCGCGCGCGGCGGGTTCGGCTGCTGGCGCCGTCCGATGTTTGCAGGAGGTGGACCGATGGGCGGCTTTGATTGCAACATGGACCGTTGGGAACACAAGATGACCCGCATGCAGGAGAAAATGGAACGCGTGCGGTCCAAGATGTCGCAATTCAGGGGCGGCGGTGATTTTTGGGGCGTGGCTTCCAGCGGCAATCGGGCGTTCGACGATTACCGCACTGAGACGCTGCGCCGGCTCGAAGACGAACAGCGCGAATTCAAGGATTTCCTGGGCCGCCTGCGTTTCGCCAAAGACCGCGCCGAGTTCGATCAGTTCATGAATGAACGCCGCAATCGTCCGAGCGGCGAAGGCCCGCAAGCGCCGCCGCAGAGCTAACCGTCGGCACAACAGCCAAGCTTCGAGGGCCGCCCATCGCAGCGAGCGATGAGGCGGCCCTCTCCTTATGGTGCCGACGCTTACCCGGCAGACAGGTACTCTGGAGACGGTTTTAACGGCGCGTTAAGCACACTCGGGCTTCGTTAGGTCCCAAGTGCGGGGTTGCGCCCTAGTTTGGCCAAGTTTCGCGATGATTTCGGACCCTGCCGGTGGACGGGTCCGGCTTGGGTCTTGCGAAATTCTAGGTCTTGGTCGGCGCGTAAGGTGCGGCGGCCGTTGCCTTTGGTCCCGACGCGGGGCGCTATTGCCATCGTTGGCCCGCCCGGACTGCGGAAAGGGGACGCACCGATGAATCCTGCCGATGTCTCTGCGTCGGCCCTGCCGTTGACCTCATCTGACCTGTCGCTGTTCCACCTGTTTTGGCAGGCCCATTGGCTGGTCAAAACGGTGATGACCGGTCTGCTTGTTTGCTCGGTGTGGGTGTGGGCGATCGCCATCGACAAGACGATGCTGTTTGCGCGCTTTCGCCGCGCGGCCGACGCGTTCGAGCAGGCGTTCTGGTCGGGGCAGTCGCTCGAGGAGCTTTACAACTCGCTGTCGACCAAGCCCGGGCACTCGACCGGCGCGCTGTTTGTTGCCGCCATGCGCGAATGGAAGCGAAGTTTCGAAGGTCACGCGCGGTCGATCGCCGGGCTGCAAATGCGCATCGAAAAAGTGATGGATGTCGCCATCGCGCGCGAGGTCGAAACCATGGAACGCTGGCTTCTGGTGCTGGCGACCGTCGGCTCGGCGGGCCCTTTTATCGGTCTTTTCGGCACGATTTGGGGTATTATGACGAGCTTTCAGTCGATTGCGGCCTCGAAGAATACCTCGCTCGCGGTGGTCGCACCCGGCATCGCCGAGGCGCTTTTCGCGACTGCAATCGGCCTCATTGCCGCCATTCCGGCAACGATCTTCTACAATAAGTTCATGACTGACGTGAACCGGCAGGCGCAGCGTTTAGAAGGCTTTGCCGACGAGTTTTCGGCGATACTTTCGCGTCAGATCGACGAGCGCGGGTGAGGGCGGGGCATGGCTGGCAGCGTTGTCAGTGCGCCATCGGGCGGCGGCCGGCACCGCCGCCGCCGTCGCGCCGTGATGAGCGAAATAAACGTGACGCCGTTCGTCGACGTCATGCTGGTGCTGTTGATCGTGTTCATGGTGTCGGCGCCGCTGCTTACTGTCGGCGTGCCGCTCGATCTGCCGCAAAGCCAGGCCAAGTCGCTTGATCAGGACAGCAAACCGCTGACAGTTTCGGTCAACGTCAAGGGCCAGGTTTTTCTCCAGGATAGCGAAATCAAGATCGACGAACTGGTCGCCAAGCTGAAAGCGGTGACGGATGCGCGCGGCGGCGCCGAGGAGCGCATCTATGTGCGCGGCGACAAGAAAGTGGATTACGGTACGATGATGCAGGTGATGGGACGGCTCTCGGCGGCCGGCTTTCACCGCGTCGCGCTGGTGACTGAGGTCGAGCAGGGCGGCTGATGAAGCGCAGCGTCATCATATCGAGCATCGCGCATGTCGTTGTGCTCGGCTGGGGACTGGTCGCCTTCGCCGCGAGGCCGAGCGACGCGCCGCCGGTCGAAGCGCTGCCCGTCGAGTTCATATCCGCAAACCAGCTCTCGCAGCTCACCCATGGCGTGAAGAACGCGCCGAAGGCGCTGGATAACCCGAAGCCGCTGGTCGATAAAATTGGCGAGCCGAAGCCGGTGAAAGAGCTGGCGCCGAAGGTCGCCGACAAGCCAGAGATCAGGACCGATTCCGCGGCCGCGGCCGCACCTCCAAAGCAGGAGCCCAAGCCCGAGCCAAAGCCCGAGGTCAAACCCGAGCCGAAGGCCGCGGAGAAGGTTGAAAAGCCGAAGGAGCCCGAGCCCAAGCCCGCCGAGAAGGCGGAGAAGCCGAAAGATCCGAAACCAAAACCAGATCAGATCACCGACGAGTTGAAAAAGGACGAGCCCAAGAAGCCGCCGAAGAAGCCGCCGGAATTCAAGCCGGATCAGATTGCTGAAGAGCTGAGAAAAGACGACACGAGGAAGCCGCGCACCCAGACGAAGTTCGACGCCAATCAGGTCGCCGCTTTGCTCGACCACCGCGAGCCGCAGCGGCAGGTGGCGACCGGCGCAACTTTGAGCAATGTTGCTTCGTTGGGGGCGCCGAACGGCAACGCCGCGCATCTGTCGCAGAGCGAACTTGAGGCGCTGCGGGCTAAATTGATTTCGCTGTGGAACCCGCCGCCAGCGATCAGCTCCACGCCGGATCAATACGTCGTGACCATTCGCATCCGCCTGACACGCGATCATCGGTTGATTGGGCCGCCGGAAGTACTCAACGGCGGCAGTGGCCCGCTGTTCGAGGCGACGCGCGACAGCGCGGTGCGCGCCGTTATCCAAGGCCAGCCCTACGACATGCTCTCCGCCACCACCTACGATTTGTGGAAAGAAATGGACATCAACTTTGATCCGCGAGAGGTTTTTGGTGGCTGAACTTGATTCCCGTCTGACTTTGCAAATGTCCAGCTCCGTTTTCAATTTCACCCGCCGGCGCGCTTTATCGCTTGGTGCTGTTGCTGCTGCGGCCATGGTTGCTCGTCCGCGCAAAGCAGATGCAGTGACGGTCGACATCAATCAGGCGAACGTCCAGCCGATGCCCATCGCCGTCGCCGATTTCGTCGGCGGTGGATCGGGCGACGCGGAAACTGCGCAAGGCGTGTCGCAGATCATCACCAATAATCTTCGGCGCTGCGGCTTGTTTGCGCCGATCGATCCGGCAGCATTCCTCGAGAAGATCACCAACGTCGACGCCGTGCCGAACTTCGCCTCGTGGCGGACCATCAACGCGCAGGCGCTGGCAACGGGACGCGTGACGCGACAAAACGACGGGCGTCTCAAAGCCGAATTCCGCTTATGGGATGTGCCGGCCGGCCAACAACTCGCCGGACAGCAATATTTCACCACGCCCGACAATTGGCGCCGCATCGCGCACATCATCTCGGACGCCATCTACGAGAAGCTTACTGGCGATAAGGGCTATTTCGACTCGCGCGTGGTGTTTGTCGATGAGACCGGTGCGAAGGAGCGCCGCATCAAGCGGCTCGCCATCATGGACCAGGATGGCGCCAACGTGCGCTACCTCACGCGCGGCGACGAATTGGTGCTCACGCCGCGCTTTTCGCCTTCGACGCAGGAGATCACCTACATGGCCTACGGCCAGGGCGATCCGCGCGTTTATCTGTTGAACATCGAGACCGGGCAACGCGAAATCGTCGGCAACTTTCCCGGCATGAGTTTTTCGCCGCGATTCTCTCCTGATGGGCAGCGCGTTATCATGAGCCTCCAGGAAGGTTCGAACTCCAACCTCTTCGTCATGGATTTGCGCTCCAAGGCGATGACGCGGCTCACAGACACGTCCGCGATCGACACCGCGCCGTCCTACTCACCCGACGGCGGCAGGATTTGTTTCGAATCTGACCGCGGCGGTCATCCGCAGATCTACATCATGGCGGCTTCCGGCGGTGCGGCGCAGCGCATCAGCTTTGGCGGCGAAGGTTCGTATTCGACGCCCGTCTGGTCGCCGCGCGGCGACTATATCGCCTTTACCCGGCAGGCCGGCGGCAAGTTCGCCATCGGTGTGATGAAGCCGGACGGCAGCGGCGAGCGAATTCTGACGGAAGGCTACCACAACGAGGGGCCGACCTTCTGTCCGAACGGGCGGGTGATCATGTTCTTTCGCGACCCCGGCGGTAATGCCGGGCCCTCGCTGTTCACCATCGATATCGGCGGGCGTAACGAGCTCAAAGTTCCAACGCCGAGCTTCGCTTCCGACCCCGCCTGGTCGCCCTTGTTGTCATAAATCGTGAAGCGCCGGCGCCCACACGGTTGCCGCATTCACGCCCTATTAACCATAAGGGACGCTTTCGGGGCGATTGTCGGATTTGACCGGTCTTTGCAACGCCGCATCAAGGTTGACAGAACCTTCGCTTAACGAAGGCGCTGCTAAACCGCTTGGGATACCGACCATGGGTCCGGTAAACCACGGTACAATGGAGGCACCGGAATGAACGTGCTCAGCATCGTCCGCGGCGCTAAATTCGCAGCTATTTTGCTGGGTGCGCTCGCGATCGCCGGCTGCGCCAAGAATGCGCAGAATGACCAAGTAGGAATGGCAGGCGCAGCCACGCCCGGCAGTCAGCAGGACTTTATCGTCAACGTCGGAGATCGCGTTTTCTTCGAAACCGATTCTTCGGATCTGACTCCGCAATCGCGCGCGACCCTCGACAAACAGGCGCAGTGGCTCAATCAGTACGCCAATTATGCCTTCACCATCGAAGGCCATGCCGACGAGCGCGGCACCCGCGAATACAATATCGCGCTCGGCGCCCGCCGCGCCCAGACCGTGCGCGAATATCTGGTGTCGCGCGGCATCCAGGCGCAACGCATGCACACCATCTCCTACGGCAAGGAGCGGCCGGTTGCGGTGTGTAACGATATTTCCTGCTGGTCGCAGAATCGCCGCGCGGTGACGGTGCTCAACCAGAATTCCTGAAGTTGAGCTGTCAGGCGGCGATCCGCATCCCAACATTTTCGTTGTCCAATCGGCGCCTTCCGGCGCCGATTGGCTTTTTGGAAACGTTGCCAACAGGCTTCGACAGCCTGATCGTAGCGCGCGCGATCTGAATCATTTAATCTTTTGCCCTCTGGCTTCGCGAGCCGGCCCAGCATTTTTCGCGAAGCCTGAAGAGGGTGTTCATGCTCGTGAAGGCGATTACTCGCGGTGCGTTTATCGTCGCCGCCGCGGCTATCCTTGCCGCCTGCGGGCAAAACAACCGCTACGTCGCTCCGCCGCCTCCGAAAGTCGTCGTCGCGCGGCCCGTGCAGAAGCCGGTGACCCTGTACCTGGAACTGACCGGCAATACCGCCGCGTTCAACTCCGTCAATCTGGTCGCCCGGGTCCAGGGCTATCTGACATCGATCGATTATAAGGATGGCGCCGCGGTGACGAAGGGTACGCAGCTCTTCGGCATCGAGCGCGACATCTACCAGGCGCAGCTCGATCAAGCCAACGGGCAACTGGCTCACGACCAGGCGGCGCTCGACGAAGCGCAAGTCAATCTGACCCGCTACCAGACATTGGAGCAGCAGAAGTCAATCGCGGCGCAACAGGCGCAGGACCAGGCCGCTGTCGTGATGCAGGACAAGGGCACCGTTCTGGTCGATCAGGCCAACGTCGAAACCGCGACCATCAACCTCGGCTTTACCAGAATCCTCGCCCCCTTTGACGGCGTCGTCACCAATCATCAAGTCGACATCGGCGCTCTGGTCGGAGCATCTGGACCGACCACGCTCGCAACCATTGTCCAATCCGACCCGCTCTACGCCTATTTCACCGCGAGCGAGCCGCAAATTTTGGCGCTCCGGCGAAACCTCGCCAAGCGTGGCCAGACCCTGCGAACAACAAATCTCCGGGATATTCCGGTCGAAATTGGGCTGCAGGATGAGGACGGCTATCCGCACAAAGGACACATGGACTACGTTTCGCCGCAGCTCGATGCCTCGACCGGTACGCTGACGGGGCGCGCCCTGTTTGACAACAAGGATCACGCACTGTTGCCCGGGCTGTTCGTGCGGGTCCGTATCCCGATTGCGCGTCAGGAAAAGGCGCTGCTGACGCGGGACGACGCGATCGGCACGAGCCAAGAGGGGAGCTACGTACTGGTGGTCAGCGCGGACAACGTCGTTGCGCGCAAAATCGTCAAGACCGGACAACGGCAGGGCCAGCTCCGGATCATCGAATCGGGCCTCGATCCAGAAGACTGGGTCGTGACCGAGGGTGTTCAGCGGGCCTTTCCCGGCGCCAAGGTCGAGCCGCAACAATCCGACTTGACGTCGATCGCCGGCGATTCATCGGACGCGGTCGAGACCACCACCCCCAGCCCGACGCCGAAATGAAAAATCGCGAGGGACCATCATGATCTCGCGCTTTTTCATCGATCGGCCGGTGCTCGCCAACGTGCTCGCGCTGGTTTTCGTTCTGATCGGACTGGTCGCGCTCCTTCGATTGCCGACGGCGCAGTACCCGAACGTCGTCCCGCCGACCATACAGGTCAAGACGCTGTACCCGGGCGCGAGCGCCAGGACGCTGATTGATACCGTCGCCCTGCCGATCGAACAGAGCGTCAACGGCGTCGAGGACATGCTCTACATGCAGTCGACGAGCGCGGACGACGGCAGCTACAATTTGGTGGTCACCTTCGCGATCGGCACCGATCCCGACAAAGCGCAGATTCTCGTCCAAAACCAGGTGGCCGCCGCCATTGCGTCGCTTCCTGTGGAAGTCCAGGCCCAGGGCGTGACCACGGCGAAGAAAGCGACGTCGATACTTGAAATCGTGACGCTGGTTTCGCCGGACAGCCGCTTCGACCGGCTGTTCCTGTCGAACTACGCCGTCATCAACGTGCAGAACGAATTGGCCCGGCTCAAGGGCATCGGCGACGTGACGATCCTCGGCGCGGCACAATACGCCATGCGCATCTGGTTGAATCCGGACCTGCTTCAGGCCCGGGCGCTGACCCCCCAAGATGTCATCAACGCCATCCAGCAGCAGAGCCAGGAAGTCGCCGCCGGCCAGGTCGGCGCGCCGCCTGCGCCGAAGGGCCAGGATTTCCAATATACACTCGACCTCAAAGGCCGCTTGGACGATCCCGCCGAATTCGAGAACATCGTCGTCAAGGTCGATTCCAAAAATGGCGGACAGATCACCCGGATCCGCGACATCGGCCGTGCCGAGCTCGGCGCCCAGACCTACAGCTCGTCGTTCAATCTCGACAGCCGGCCGGCAGCCGGGATCCAGATCTCGCTGTTGCCTGACGCCAACGCGATTGCGGTCGCCGACGAAGTCCACGCCAAAATGGAGGAGCTCGCCAAGGGTTTCCCCGAAGGCCTGACCTATGTGACGCCTTTCGACACGACGAAATTCGTCAAAGCAGCGATCAAGGAGGTCTATCTAACGCTGTTCGAGGCAGGCGTTCTGGTCCTCATTGTCATTCTGGTGTTCCTACAGAATTGGCGCGCGATGCTGGTCCCGGCGACGACCGTCCCGGTGACAATCATCGGCGCTTTCGCCGCAATGGCGGCGCTCGGGTTCTCCATCAATCTCTCTACTCTGTTCGCCATCGTGCTCGCGATCGGCATCGTCGTCGACGACGCGATTGTCATCGTCGAGGGCGTCGCACGCTATGTCGAGGAGGGTGTCCCGGGCCGCGAGGCGGCGGGCAGGGCGATGGACGACCTGATGGGTCCAGTCATCGGCATCACGCTGGTGCTGATGTCGGTATTCATTCCGGCCGCGTTCCTGCCGGGCCTGACCGGACAAATCTACCGGCAGTTCGCGCTCGTCATCGCCGCCACCGCCTTCATCAGCGCCATCAATGCCGTGACCTTGAAGCCCACGCAAAGCGCGCTTTGGCTGCGGCCGCCCGCTCCGGAGGCTCGGCGCAACTTCTTTACTCGCGGATTCAACACCGCCTTCGGCGCCACCGAGCGGGCCTACGCCGGGCTCGTCGGCGCGATGACCCGCCGCAGCATCGCCATGGTGGTGCTTGCGTTTGTTCTGATCGGCGTCGCGGTTTGGGGGCTCATTCGCGTGCCAACCGGGTTCCTGCCCGACGAGGACCAGGGCTATCTGATCGTGAGCGCGCTTTTGCCCGACGGCGCCGCGAAGGAGCGCACCGACGCGGTCATGCAACAAATCTCAACGCTGGCGAAGAATGTCCCCGGCGTCGAGCATGTGGTCACCGTCACCGGCGTTTCGATCCTCGACAACATGGCACACCTCGCCAACGCGGGCGTTGCCTTCGTCGTCCTCGATGATTGGGACGTGCGCGGCAAGCAGAAGGGACAGGATCTGCGTTCGATCTATCAGCATCTGAGCGGGGCCCTGCAAAACGTGAAACAGGCTGTCGCGTTTACGCTGCTACCGCCGCCGATCCAGGGCATCGGCAACGTCAGCGGCTTCAGCATGCAAGTTGAGATAAGGAACGGTGATTTCAACTACGCGCTGCTACAGAGCCTGACCGAAGCGGTGATCAGGGACGCCAGCGCCCAGTCGGCTCTGCAAAGGCTGGGCACGACTTTCCGCGCCGGGGCTCCGCAGCTCAGCGTCACCGTCAATCGCACCAAGGCCGAGACGCTCGGCATCACGGTCGGAAATGTTTTTTCCGCGCTGGCGGGCTACGTCGGATCGAGCTACGCGGCCCAGTTCAACAAGTTCGGGCACGTGTTTCAGGTGTACACCCAGGCGCTGCCCGAATACCGCGCGAGCATCGAAGGCATCGAGAACCTCAAGGTCAAGGCGGGCAACGGGACCATGACGCCGATTGGTACGGCGATCGACATCAAGCAAATTCAGGGACCCCCGCTGATCGGCCTCTACAATCTTTACCCTTCGGCGACGGTCGTCGGCAGCGCGGCCCCCGGCTTCAGTTCGGGTCAGGCGCTCGACATCATGGACCAGATCGGCGCGCAGGCGCTGCCGAAGGGAACGGGGTACGAATGGACCGCGATCTCCTATCAGGAGAAAGCGGTCGGCTCGCAGATCTATTTCGTCTTTGGCCTCGCGGTGTTGCTGGTCTACTTCGTATTGGCGGGACAATACGAGAGCTGGATCCTGCCGCTGTCCGTGATTCTCTGCGTGCCGCTTGCCCTGATCGGAACGGTCGGCGCGCTGACCGGCCTTGGTGTTGCCAACAATCTTTACACGCAGATCGGCCTCATCCTATTAATCGCGCTCGGCAGCAAGAACGCCATCCTGGTGGTGGAATATGCGCGCCAAAAACGCGCCGAGGGAATGGACATCATGGCGGCAGCGGTCGAGGGAGCAAGACTCAGGTTTCGGCCCATCCTGATGACATCGTTCGCTTTCATTCTGGGCGTCTTCCCGCTCGTCATTGCGACCGGCGCCGGCGCCGGGGCGCGCCGGTCGATCGGCATCGCCGTCTTCAGCGGCATGATCGCCTCGACCTGCCTCGTCGTGGTGTTCGTGCCGTCGTTCTATGTGGTTATGCAGCGCATCGAGGAGTGGCGCGCCGCGCGCAGGCAGCCGCGCATCCAACCGGCGACCTGAGGCGCGCTCGCGGCCAGTAGTCAAATCGGCTCTACAGGAACTAAAGATAAAGGTTCGCAGCCATAATGCGCACGCCGAAAAGGCTCACTGTCACAATTTGGACGCAGGGCAGACTATGGTAGGCGCCACTTTTCCACCGCAATTGCCGTTGGCGATGACCCGCTCCGCATCCGTGTTTTTCTTTATTGTCGTGTCGGCGCTCGGAGCCACTCCGGCACGGGCGCAGGACTCGTCGGAACTTGTGACGCGCATTGAGCGGCTGGAAGGAACCATCCGCACCCTGACCGGCACGGTGGAGGAATTGCAGTACCGAAATCAGCAGCTTGAACAGCAAATCCAGCGGCTGAGCACCGGAACGCCGCCGGCCGCGGCTGTGCCGCCGCAACATCCCGTTGCGCAACTGCCGCCACCTTCCGCTTCTGCGCTGCCGCAGCATCCCGCTGCGCAATTACCGCCGCCCGCCGCTGCGCCGCCGCCGATAATTGCAACCGCTCCGGCGCCGGGGCCGATTGAGCCGCCTGTCGCCGGGATGCGGAGGGGCGACGCCTTCGATCCTGCCGCGAGCCCGAACGCGCCGGGCGCGCCGCGACAGCTTGGCACCAGCACCGCGGCGACCGAACCGCCGCCGCCGATCTCCGACGCGCCCGGGCCGGGAGGCCGTCAGATTGGCGCTCCGCTTGATCTGTCGCGACCGCCCGGAGAATTGCCGCCGCCGCCGCCCGCTAATCCGAGCGCGACCGGCACCATGCAAGCGACTTTGCCGCCGAGCAATTCGCCGCGCGACGCTTACGATCTCGCCTACGGGTACGTGCTGCGCAAGGACTATGCGCTCGCCGCCGACACCTTCCGCGGTTTTCTGCGCCAATACCCGAGCGATCGGCTGGCGCCGGAAGCGCAATATTGGCTTGGCGAAAGTCTTTTCCAGCAGCAGCAATATCGCGACGCCGCGGAATCATTTCTCGCCGTTTCGACCAAATACGAGACGACCGCGCGTGCGCCCGAGGCCTTGTTGCGGCTTGGCCAATCGCTGGCCGCCCTGGGCGAGAAGGAAGCCGCGTGTGCATCGCTCGGCGAAGTGCTACGCAAATATCCGCATGCTTCCACCAGCATCAAGCAAGCGGTGGATCGAGAACAAAAGCGTGGCCATTGCTGATGAAGCGCTTGCCGAGGAAGAAGCGAACGCGCTGTTCGATGATCTTGGGAATCTGCGCGCACTGATCCTTGCCGTTTCCGGTGGTCCCGACTCGACCGCTCTTCTTTTAATGGCCGCCGCG
Source organism: uncultured Alphaproteobacteria bacterium (assembly GCA_963753355.1). Taxonomy (GTDB): domain Bacteria; phylum Pseudomonadota; class Alphaproteobacteria; order Rhizobiales; family Xanthobacteraceae; genus BOG-931. The sequence continues at coordinate 212,199 of CAVWBV010000034.1, read as the reverse complement.
TGGGTCAAACGGGTCGAACATCGGCGCAAGCTCGCGCCCAAACTTGTCGCCGTCACTGTCGATCACGGTCTGCGTGCTGAATCTCGCCGCGAGGCTGCGGCGGTGAAGCAGCTCGCGCGGCGGCTCGGTGTCGCCCATCGCACAGTGCGCTGGCGCGGCGCAAAACCCGCCAGCGGTTTACAGGAGGCGGCGCGCGCGGCGCGCTATCGTTTACTGGCGCACGAAACGGTGCGCGCAGGCTGCGCGCATATCGTCACCGCGCATACGCTCGACGATCAGGCCGAAACGCTTCTGTTTCGTCTTGCCCGCGGCAGCGGCCTCACCGGGCTTGCCGGCATGGCGCAGGTTTCAGCTCTTCCCGCGTGCGAGGAGAGGAAGATTTTCTTGGTTCGTCCTTTCCTTTCCGTTCCCAAGAGCAGGCTGATTGCGACGCTGAAAGCGGCACGCATCGAGTACAGCAACGATCCGAGCAACCGTGATCCGCGTTTTACCCGAACGCGGCTGCGCCGCTTGCTGCCGCGGCTCGCGGCCGAGGGTCTCGACGCCAAAACTTTGGCGCGTTTGGGCTCGCGCATGCGGCGCGCGGAAGCCGCCATCGAATTCTCCGTTGGCGTCGCGCGCGCGGCGCTTGCGCCCAAGTCCTGGCGCGCGCACGGGCCCATCGTCTTCCCTGCGGCAGCGTTCGCCGATCTGCCGCACGAAGTGGGATTGCGTCTTCTCGGCCGCGCCGTCGCGCACGTCGGCAACGAGGGACCGGTCGAACTCGGCAAGCTCGAACTCGTTTATGACAGCTTGCGCGTACCGGCGCCGCAGGTGCGGCGGACCCTGGCGGGCGCGCTGATCGGCCTCCGCGGCGGGAAATTGACTATCGAGCGCGCACCGCCGCGCCGGGGGGCGGCAAAGCACCGAATCCGCAATAAGAGCTTTAAGAAATAATTGTAAAATCCACGGCTTCCATGTTCCTGGCTTCCCTTGGCAGGGCCTTGGCCGGCCCCTACATCCTCAAAGGTAAACAGAGACGTGAAGCCGCCACTATTCGTCAGCACTCTTAAACGGCCGGACGCCGGGCGACCGGTCGGGGACATGCAATGAACGCCAATCTTCGGAATTTCGCCCTTTGGGTCATTATTGTCCTGCTATTGCTGGCTCTTTTCACGTTATTCCAGAATCCCGGCACGCATACGACCTCGCAAGACATTTCCTTCTCGCAGTTGCTCAGTGAGGTTGATCAAGGCCGCGTGCACGACGTCGTCATTCAGGGGCCGGAAATTCACGGCACGTTTAACGACGGCCATTCTTTCCAGACCTATGCGCCGAGTGATCCCTCCCTGGTGCAGCGGCTGTACAACAAGGGCGTTTCGATCACGGCGCGGCCGCAGACCGAGAACGTGCCGTGGTTTGTCTCGCTCCTGATTTCCTGGCTGCCGTTCGTCGCGCTGATCGGCGTGTGGATTTTCCTGTCGCGGCAAATGCAGGGCGCCGGCGGCAAGGCGCTCGGCTTCGGCAAGTCGCGCGCCAAGCTTCTGACCGAGGCGCATGGCCGCGTCACGTTCGAGGATGTCGCCGGCGTCGATGAAGCCAAGCAGGACTTGCAGGAGATCGTCGAATTCCTGCGCGACCCGGGTAAATTCCAGCGCCTTGGCGGCCGCATTCCACGCGGCCTGTTGTTGGTCGGCCCGCCCGGCACCGGCAAGACGTTGATCGCGCGCGCGGTCGCCGGCGAAGCTAACGTGCCGTTCTTCACCATTTCCGGCTCCGACTTCGTCGAGATGTTCGTCGGCGTCGGCGCTTCGCGCGTGCGCGACATGTTCGAGCAGGCGAAGAAGAATGCGCCGTGCATCATCTTCATCGACGAAATCGACGCAGTCGGCCGTCACCGCGGCGCCGGTCTCGGCGGCGGCAACGACGAGCGCGAGCAGACGCTCAATCAGCTCCTCGTCGAGATGGACGGCTTTGAGGCCAACGAAGGCATCATCCTGATCGCCGCGACCAACCGGCCCGACGTGCTCGATCCGGCGCTGCTGCGCCCCGGCCGTTTCGATCGCCAGGTGGTGGTGCCGAATCCGGACGTGGTCGGCCGCGAGCAGATTCTCAAAGTCCACGTGCGCAAGGTGCCGCTCGCGCCCGACGTCAATCTTCGGACCATCGCGCGTGGCACGCCCGGCTTCTCCGGCGCCGATCTCATGAACCTCGTCAACGAGGCGGCCCTGATGGCGGCGCGGCGCAACAAGCGCATGGTGACGCAAGTCGAGTTCGAGGACGCCAAAGATAAAGTGATGATGGGCGCCGAGCGCAAATCGCTGGTGATGACGGAAGAGGAGAAGCTCCTTACCGCCTACCACGAAGGCGGCCACGCCATCGTCGCGATCAACGTCAAGGCAACCGATCCGGTCCATAAGGCGACCATCATTCCGCGTGGCCGCGCGCTTGGCATGGTGATGCAGCTGCCGGAGCGCGACAAGCTGTCGATGTCGCTCGAGCAGATGACGGCGCGGCTCGCCATCATGATGGGCGGCCGCGTTGCCGAAGAATTAGTGTTCGGCCACGAGAAAGTCACCTCGGGCGCGGCCTCCGACATCGAGCAGGCGACCAAGCTTGCGCGCATGATGGTGACGCGCTGGGGCTTGTCCGGTGCGCTCGGCACGGTCGCCTACGGCGAGAACCAGGAAGAGGTGTTCCTCGGCTATTCGGTGGCCCGCCAGCAGAATATTTCGGAAGCGACCGTGCAGAAGATCGACGCCGAAATCCGGCGGCTGGTAGAGGAGGGCTATCAGGAAGCCCAGCAGATCCTCACCGAGAAGCGCGCCGACCTCGAAACGCTCGCCAAGGGCCTCCTCGAATTCGAGACCTTGAGCGGCGACGAGATCAAAGACCTGATCATGGGCAAGCGGCCAAACCGCGAAACCATCATCGAGCCGTCGACACCGCGCAACACCACGGTGCCGACAGCCGGCGCCGGACGCAACCGTCCGCGTCCGGAGGGCCCAATGGAGCCGCAGCCGCAGGCTTAAGCGCGGCCAAGCCTTCCTTTTCGCTCTTGTTGGCGGGTATCGCGCTCCGATCGCGCGCGATTGCGCGGCTATGCAAGCACGCCCCCGTGCGCAACGTATGATAGTTATTTTCATTAAATACGCGTATTGCATGTAGGATTAAAAGCTGCTTCACTTGGGTTGCGAATGCCAGGGCTGGGGGTCCTTGCGACGCATCCGAGCGCGCCTGAAGGCGCAAGGCTGCGTGTTCGTTCGGCACAATTGCCGTCCCGATGAAATGAGGCCGGCGCAAGCGGCCTTCAGCTCCTGGTCTGCAAAACCGGCGCATTTCCAGGAGGGCTAGATGGCCAAGAGAGCGACGCGAACGTCCGTACCGTATCACCACCCGTTCCGCGTGGGGCGAAGGCGGCCGCTGGCACGATGCCCGCGGTTTAGTTTGCGCAACTATCTGATGAAGAGCGTGGCAGCTCCGCCGGCGAGCTGCGACTATTCGTCGAAAGCCGGCAAAGCGCTTTCGGAAATATATCTGAACGACAAGCTCGGCGATTGCGTTATTGCCGGCATTGGCCATGTGGTCGGCGTGCTCACCTCCGGCGCCGGCAACCAATACATCTATAGCGAGGATGAGATCCTTCAGCTTTACGAGGAGATCGGCGGCTACGTTCCCGGTCATCCGAACACCGATGATGGCTGCGACGAGCAAACCGCGCTGAACTATTGGCAGCATAACGGTGCACCGTCAGGCACGCACAAGATCGCCGGCTGGCTCGCCGTCAACGGCAGCAACCCGAGCGAATACCGAACCGCCTTGTGGCTGTTCGAGAACCTCTATTTTGGGCTCGAGCTGCCGGACAAATGGGTAAGCCCGATGCCGACGCGGCCGGGCTTCACCTGGGACGCCGCCGGTCCGCCCAATCCGGCCAACGGCCATTGCGTGGTTGGCGTCGGCTGCAGCAATAAAGGCGTGAAGATTTGCTCGGAACGCTGACCGACCGCGCCATCGAGAAATACGCCACCACCGCAGGATCAGGTGAGCTTTACACCGTCATCAGTCAGGACGCGATCAACAAGGCGACGCAGATCAACAAGGCGACGCAAAAGGCGCCGGCTGGTTTCGACTGGAGCCAGTTGATCGCCGACTTCGACTCGATGGGCGGTAACCTCGCGCCGCCGACAACGCTCAGGCGCCGAAGAGCATAACGCAACGGTCGGCGCTTCCGGCCAACCTGCCGGGAGCGTCCGCGCGCGCCGGCATTCACCTTCATCGCGGTGAGCACCATGCGAGCCAACAAATATGCGGACGCCGATCTGCAGCGGCGCTCCGATCTTGCCACCAGCCTCAAATACGGAGCAAAGGCGACAGCCGCGCCAACCGCCCAGGGAACATACGCCGAGAACATTCCATTCCGCGCCGGTTTGACGCCGACGCCAAAGCCGATCACGCCGCCGCCGAAGCCGGATGACGTGCTGCCCCAAGCCGATGTGATTGCGATGATGGACACCACAGCGGAGTTGGCCGCCATGGCGGACGTGCTCACGCCGGGCCTCGGCCTCGCTTGCAGCGAATTAACGTCGCCACCGCAATGGGCCTGCGTGCGCAACGCGTCCGACCCATGCATCAACGGCAAGCTCGACGCCGCGCAGCAGGAGAGCTGCGCCGAGTATTACTATACCAAGTTCGGCTATTGGACGACGGTGATGAGCGCTTTAACGACGTGGGCGATCATCGCCGGCTTATGAGAAAGGCGCGCCTACGGGAATTCCGGCGCCTTCCCTAACCTGAGACGCGCCACGTTTTCCATGGTGCGGTCCCACCGACCTCGATATGTTCAAAAATCCCCGGGACCGCGCCGGCGATACCGCGCTCTCACCGGTTAGTCGCCAAACCGCTCGTGTTCAGCAAGGGCACGCGATACATTAAGCCCGGCGGATCGCCTCACCGTCTATCTTTTAATCGACCACACGCACATGCCCAAGTACCTTCGCATCGGAGTGCATCAGTCGAACGTTTCCGGATACACGTCAAAGGCATGGTGGATGCGGCGGGTTGGTTCGACGGTTTTCCTGAAGTGGGGCGCCGTCGAGGTCCTTGGCGTGGCAGACGGGCGAAAGATTTACTGGACACTTCCGCCACGGGTGAAAACAATTCGTTGCGGCACGGTCCAGCGTGCCAAAGATTACGCAAAAGCGGCGATCGGTCGGCGACGGAGCCATCGCTACGAACCGCTGGCCGGAAGTATTGCGATCCGGCGTCGACCTGCCAATCGTGACGCTGAGCTTGAACAGGTGCTCGCCACGATCTTGGTTGTCGATATCGTCCGGTCTACGGAAAAAGCCGCGAGGCTGGGCGATTCGCGTTGGACACAGGTGATGAATCACTACTACGCCGCCGTTCGCAAAGAGCTGAAGACTTTGCGCGGAAAGGAAGTCGTGACCACAGGGGACGGAGTGCTCGCAACGTTCGACGCACCGGCTTCCGGTGTCCGTTGCGCGACCGCAATCCGCGAGGCCGTGCGCACGCTCGGGCTGGAGATCAGAATAGGGCTGCACGCCGGCGAATACAAAGTCAGCGGGGCTGACGTGGTCGGTCTTGCGTTTCACGTCGGCACCCGCGTCGCCGCGAAGGCGCGTGCCGGCGAAGTCCTGGTTTCGAGCGCGGTCAAGGATTTGATGTCGCAGTCCGGAATCCGCTTTAAGGATCGCGGTGTTCACCGGCTCAAAGGTGTGCCCGAGCGGTGGCGCCTGTACCGGGTCGAACATTAAAGGGTGGCGGGTACGTGCGACCCTGCCGACGGCTGCGTCCGTTCTTATGCCGACCGGAAAAGCATTTGCGCCGGTCAACGCGACGCCGCGTAGAACATGTACTCATAAACGGCAACTGTCCCGACGTCAGCTTTCCGCGGTACGCCGACATCCCGCATACGAACTACGCGATAGCAATGCTGCGCACGAGGCCCGAGCCAATGAGCCCGGCGAGATTGCGGCTCAGATCGAATTCAGGATGGTCGGTAAGTGCGGCGGCCGCCGCCTCGGCAAGCGGTTTGGCTCCGCCTAGCGCCAGCAGGAACGCCGCGCCGCCCGGCGGCAGCAAGTGTACGTTCACGCCAAGATACGGGCGCGCCACGAGTGCGTCTTCGCCGTGCCAATTCTCAATAGGCGCGAGCTCCCGCTCGCCCGAGTTCATTGCCCAGATCGTCACGATCGGATGCGGCGAGCGTACGATTTCCACGGAGGGGTGTAGATTGATGCACATGCCGCCGCGGGCGGAAGCGTCGAGTGCGGCGAACTCTGCCACCCCCAATGGCATCGCGTCCGCTGCATGATAGGCGCGCGTGCGCGCCGCTTCGAGCCGGGCGACATCGGCAAGATAAACCAGTTCACGTGCCGGGCCGAACGTGGCGATGAAGGGCGCGAATTCGTCGCCATAGGTCGCGAGCAGCGGCGTGCTTGGCGGTCGTTCCAACACAAAGACCCGGGCCATCCCGGCAAAGAATTCCTCGCCGACGATCTTCTCGACAACGGGGAAGCGGCTCTTGAGCGCATTTACGAGGCCCACCACGACGTTATTGCGATAAACGGCAAAGCGCACGGTTGAACTTGCCGCATTATGCGCGGTGATGCCCGAGGGTATCGGCTGGGCGGTGTCGAGTAGCGCCCGCGCAAACGATGTCTCGAAGGATGCGGACATGGTCCCTCTCAGGCCGCCGACGCCCGCGACGCATCGGCAAGGATGTCATGTGCCGCGATCGCTTCCCCGCATAGCGTCCGCCAATCCGGAACGTTGTTGTCCCATTCGATTAAGGTTGGAATTGCTCCAGTGCGAGCGACGACTTGCGCATAGAGCGCCCAGACTGCGTTCGCAATCGGCGATCCGTGGCTGTCGATAAGGAGTGGAGCGCCGTTGTCGTCTACCTCCTCGTCATGGCCGCCGAGATGGATCTCCTTCACGCGGTCGATCGGAAAAGACTCCAAATACGACAGCGGCTCGAGGCGGTGATTTTTTGCCGAGACAAAGACGTTGTTGACATCAAGCAGTAGCCCACATCCGGTCCGCTTCGATACTTCGCCGAGGAAGTCCACTTCCGGGATCGTGCTTTCGGTCACACAAACATAGGTCGATGGATTTTCGAGAAGCATTTCCCGTCCGAGCGCGGTCTGTACCTCGTCGATATGTTCGGCGACGCGCGTCAGGGTCTGCGGCGTATAGGGTAGCGGCAGGAGATCGTGGAAGTAGACCCCGTCATGGGACGACCAAGCGAGGTGCTCGGAGAAGCTCTCCGGCTCGTAGCGATCGCACAGGATTTTAAGTCGTGCGAGGTGACCGCCGTCGAGCGGCGCCATCGACCCGATCGACAGACCGACACCGTGAACCGATAGCGCGTAACGTTCGCGCAGCGCGGCGAGCTGCGCATGGGGCGGCCCCCCGGCCCCCATATAGTTCTCGGCGTGGACTTCGAAGAATCCGATTGGCTGCGGCGCGGCAATGATGTCGCGAAAATGCGCTGGCTTGAAGCCGACGCCGGGACGCGCCGGAAGGTTTGCAATAATGGCCACAGTTTTAGGTTTCCATCTCGCGCGACGTGGCAACGTCACAGCGAATGCCGCATGGAGCCCGTCGCGCTGCCGGGTCAGGATTTGCTCGGCTCGAGCGAACCAGTGCCCGCGGGTGTCTTGATTGTCGCGCAAGTTCCTTTTGGTACATACTTCCAGGCGTTGCCCAGGTAATCCGCAGTCGCGGTGCCGGCGCAAGTAGTGCCGGCGCCGGCCGCGCAGTCATTGTCGCCCTTCGTGGCAATGCCAAAGCATTTGTCCATGGTGGGTTGTGGCGGCTTGGGCCCAGCGAATGCCGGCGCAGTAACTATGGCCAGCGCCGCGGCGAAGGCACTGGCGATCGCTGCAGTGGTCGGGATGTTCTTTGCATTCATGAGGGCGCTCCTTTCAAGCTTAAGATAATGCGGTTCAGCAAGGCAAATTGCGGGCAGACTTCATAGCAAAGCGGGGCACCGCATGGCACACGCCCGGCCATGGCAGGGCAGTGACCTCGTCACAATCATGTGATGGCACCGGTTGTTTCCTACTTCACCTTCATCGTGTGCGTTGCGTCCCAGTCATGCCCCGGCGGCGACTCGAGAAATTGGCTGCATCGCTCAAGCATGAGACGCCCGGGCTGATCCGCGGGCCGTTCCGCCAAGAGCTTCTGAAAGAAACTCATGGCCGCCGCGAAATCTCGCGCTCGATAGGCGGCAAGGCCTGATTCATATAGCGCAACCCAGCTTGGCGGTTTGGTTCCGGGTTCGGCGACCGCGAGCAACTCGTAGATCGCCAGTCCACCTAATCGTCCGTAGACCATCAGCCGGTCGAGCTCGCGCGTCTGGATGCGATCGCCCGCAAGGCGGCGCGTTTCCTCTCCAATGATGATGTCGGTGCCGTATTCCTTGTTGGCGGCTTCAAGCCGGCTCGCAATATTCACGGCGTCGCCGATGACCGTATAGTTGAGCCGGAGCTCAGAGCCAATATTGCCAATCAGCATTTCACCGGAGTTAATGCCGATCCGAATCTTGAGCGGATTGCCATAGTCGTCGGTTTGTGGCGATGCGCGCAGCGCTGACTGGCACGCGAGCGCCGCCCGGCACGCGTCGATAGCGTGATCGGGGTTCGTCATCGGCGCGCCCCAAAACGCCATTACCGCGTCGCCGATGAATTTGTCGATCGTGCCGCTGTTGGCGCTAACCTCGCGCGACATGGTGTCAAGAAAGCTCGACAGCAGCGGGATGATGCGATCGCCGAGCTGCTCGGACAGTCCGGTAAAGCCGGCGATATCAGCGAATAACACCGTCAGGGTCCGCATCGAGCCGCCCGGGCGCGGTTCGATACCCGCGCGCACCAGCATTTTCACCAAGTCCGCAGGGATGTATTTCCGGAACGCGGCCAAACCTCCGGCCATGTCGGCGATCGCGTTCGACAGATTCTCAAGTTCGGCGAGGCGCGATGGATGTCGGCGCACCTGATCGAGTTCGAAGCGTTCGACGTGTTTGAGTTCATCGACAACCGTGATCAGCGGCTTGGCGATAACCCACCGGGCAAGCCACGCCGAGAGCAGGCCGGCGGCGAGAATCAGAATGGCCAGGCCAATGAGCAAATGCCGGATCGTCGTTTCGATGGGACCGAGAAACTCAGCTTCCGGAATGACCGTCGCCAGCGTCCAGCCAGGAAAGTCGAGCGGTGTCAAATTGACCGCATAGGCATTTCCGGCGGAGAGGTACCGCATCCGACGCGCCGCTTTTTTATCGCTGTCGTACGAACTCCCGGCTTCCCTGAGCGCGCCTTGCGCGATCGGCAGCAACGGCTGATCCGACCGTTGCATATTGACTTCGTCGGCATCCGGATCGGGCGCCGCGATTGTGGTCCCGTCACGACCCAGGATGAACGCCGCGCCGGTCTTGCCAACGGAAAGTTGCGACAGAAACTGCGCGAGCCGAGTGTTTTCGATGACGACCGCGAGCACGCCTTGACGCTTCTGGTAGACGTCGATCGGGCCGACGTAGGCGATCGACGGACGCAGGCCGACCGGAAACGCGGTGACTTCGAACCAGGCCGGTTCGTCGCTTTTTATGCCGCTCCGATACCATTCCTGTTCGGTGACACGGTAATCAGTGTCCTCGAATCGGCGCTTTTCGAACTGAATGTCGCCGACTACAACCTGATATTTGTCGATGCGCCGCTTGACTACACCATTGACTGGCGCAATTTCCATCATCTCCAGGCCTAGATCGCCGAGCTTATGCGCGGCAAAAAACGCTCCGTCCGGCCAGCCGAACGCCACCCAAGAGATGCTCGGCTGCGCCTGGAGTTGCGAGAGGAAGACGAACTCACGCTTATCGGCCTCGCGGGTCTCAAGCACGTTTTGAACAAATAAAGTGCGAATAGCAGTGTGCGCGGCGCGAGCCTGCGTCGTGATGGCGTCGAGTTCCTTTTCCACGGCAGAAACAATCTGCTCGTTGATCGTCTCCGCAAGCGTACGGCTGTTGGCTTCTGCCGTACGCCACCACAACATGTGGACGCCGACGGCGCTCACCACGATCGATGCGAGGGCCAGCCCAGAAATCGCAAATCCAACGCCAATTCGCATGATTTGTTCGAGACTACTTTGAGCGCCGAAGGCCTAAATCCGCACTGATCGTCGCAGAGGTATGCTGACGATCCAATCCAGCGACGAGCGATTTCGATTTAAGCCCGCACTCCGATCGTTAGACGAGCACCGTCGTCGCCAGCGAATCCTGGCCTTGCCGCACCACTTCGACTTCAAGCAGCGTGCCGCAGTCGCGGCAGATAAATTCGCGCAATTCCAGTTCGGCATGGAGCGTCAGATAGGGGCCGCAAGCCTGCGGCGAGATATTGCGCATGGCTGCCAGCGGCTTCCAGTCTTGCGTCGCCGGCCCGAGATCGGCGCCGCACAGGCAGCGAAAGTGCTTGCCATCATCGATGGCGGGGCAGACCTCGGCGAGACCCGTCGCCGGCGGCGGCTCCGTCTTCGGCGTTTGTCCGCCGAGCCGTTCGGCGCGGATCGCTCGCCGGCGCGTGCTGGTCGCTTCTTGATCAACATTTCCGTCACCGCGTAGCACGACGCCGTAAATCTCGCTGGCGCGCACGCGCGTGACGACGCCGTTCTTCACATCGCGGGCAACGCGCCCCGGATCGCGGCGGATCGGATCGCCGTAGCCGCCGCCGCCCTGAAACGAATAGGCAAAGACGTCGCCGCGATGCAGCGCGAAATGACCGAGCTTTGATTCGAGGCGCTGCACGCTGCCGCCGGCATTGAGCAGGTCGTGCATGTGGGTGTTGGCGTCGATCAGGTCGCCGATAGCACCGTTTGATTTGCGCAACAGATGAAAGGCGCACGCGCCGGGCATGCCGCCGAACTGGCCGACGGAATTCGGCACCTGAACGCCGTGGCCGACGACCATGGTATGCAGCTCGTCGACATCGTGCGGCGTCACCGCAAGCGCCGTAGTAATGCCGCCGCGCATTGCGCCGGCGCCCTCGGTGTCTGGAACGAAGGACCGGAATAAATAGAGGAACGGGCCCGACGCCTCGTTGGCTTCGACGTTGGCGATCTGCGGCCGCGGAATCGAGTAATCGCCGGAACCATCGAGGCCGTCGTGGTCGATATACGCTCCGCCGCCACCGGCCATGGAATCCATGAGCAAGGTGCCGAACGGCCCGCCATCACGGTCGCGGCCGCCCAGCGTCAGCACCGACATTTGTCCCTTGGTGACGGCCTGACCTTCGACGACAAGGTCGGATACGCCAGCCACCATGCGCGATAGCGCCGCGACCGCGACGTTCTGCACGACCCAGGCGGTGGAGATGGTCGCGCCGGAGACCGGAGCAGGCCAGCGCGCATTGCAGATGTTGGCCTCGGGCACCTTGATGGTCACGGGTTTCAGCACGCCTTCGTTCCAGCGGATGTCGGGCGCGAGGATCGGAAGAAGCCCGGTGAACAAAGCGCCGCGCAGGCCAGAGCGCGTGCAATTGATGAAACCCGGCGCTTGCGGGGATGACCCTTCCATGTCGAGGATCAATTCGTCGCCGCGTTTGTGGGCGGCGACTTCGACCTGATAGAGCCGGTTGGCGTGGCCATCGTGATCGAGAAAATCGCGGGCGCGATAGGTGCCGTCGGGGATGCGTTTGAGCCGCTCGCGCAGGCGGCGCTCGGAGGTGTCGATTTCGATGCGCATCACCCGATCGACCGTTTCCACGCCATAGCGCTGCATCAGTTCGTTGAACCGCCGCGACGCCACGTTGTTGGCCGCGATCATGGCCTTGAAATCGAGGCCGACCACGTGGGGTAGGCGGGTCATGCCCATGATCATTTGCCAAATGTCTTCGCGGAGCATGCCGCCTTCGACGATCTTGACGCCGGGGAGCAGCATGGCCTCTTGCTGCACGTCGGTAGCGCCGAACGCCCAGCTGCCGAGCGTCATGCCGCCGGTGTCGAGTTCATGCGCGCATGAGCCGGTCCAGGCGATGCGCCGGCCGCGATGGAAGATCGGCATGACGATCGACACGTCGGGCTGATGAATGGCGCCGCGATAGGGATCGTTGAGGATGAACATGTCGCCCTCATTGATCCCGGGATTGTCGGAAAAATTCTCGATAATCGAATAGATCACGGTCGACATGGTGCCGGCGTGAAAGATCACCTGCGGGCCCATGTTCACGATCGACCCGTCGGCGAGGTAAATGCCGACGTTGAAATCGGTGGCTTCGGTGACGACGGGAGACCCCGAGACATTCTTCAGCGTGATCGCTTGTTCCTCGGTGATGGCTTCAAGCTTGTGCCGGATCACCTCGAACGTGATCGGATCGATATTGGTATCGCGTGATTGGTTGGTGCGGGAGGCGTTCATGGGTGCGGCTCAGGTCAGATCGATGGATAGATTACCGGCGTTGTCGAGCCGCGCAGTTTGGCCGGGTCCGACATACACCGTGGTCTCCGGGTGCTCGACAATCGCCGGGCCGGAAACGCGGAAGTCTGCCGGCATGTCCGGCCACTGAAAGACGTCAGCGTCCGTCCATTTTAGCGTCGCCGGTTCGAAAATGCGCCGGTGCGCCGGCTTCGGCGCTTGCAGCGCGCTCGGCTTATGGATCGAAGGCTTCTGCGTGCGGCCTACGGCGACGACGCGGAAGGTCGTCAGTTCGATACCCGCAAAACGAAAGCCCGCGCCTTTGCCGTAAACCGCTTCGTAGGATTGCTCGAATGACTCGACTAGCGCGCGGGCCGTCGCGGCGGTCACTTCGCCATCCGGCACCGCAACCATCAAGTCGTGCGTCTGCCGCCGGTAACGCATGTCGACCGAGCGCGTGAATTCGGATTGCGTACGGCTAAATCCCGATTGCTCCATGGCGGCGAGGCAACGCTCCTGGAGCTCTGCAAACACCGCATTGATGGCCGCAAAGTCGAGGCCGTCCCATGGATCGCGGTCGCCACCGCCGGCGCGCAGCACCAATGAACGCTCGGCCGATTGCTGAATGTCCGAGGCGAGCGCGCCATAGGCGGAATGCGCCATGCTCGTCGCTGGAATGAGAATGCGCGGCACGCCCAATTCGGCGCCGTAGCCGATGCAATGCGCCGGGCCAGCGCCGCCGTAGGCGAGCAGCACGAAATCGCGCGGATCGTGCCCGCGCCCGATGGTGACTTCGCGCAGCGTGTCGGCCATGTGTCCGTCAACGACGCGGCGGATGCCGGCGGCGGCTTCTTCGACGCTCATGCTGAGCGGTTCGGCGATCTGCTCGCGGATAGCCGCGCTCGCGGCGGGAAGATCGAGCTTCATACGGCCGCCGAGGAAATTGTCCGGCGCGAGGATGCCGAGCACCAGATCGGCGTCGGTGACCGTCGCACGCTTGCCGCCGCGCCCGTAGCAAACCGGGCCGGGCGCGGCGCCCGCGGATTCCGGTCCCACGCGCAACAGGCCCGCTTCCACCCGCGCGATCGAGCCGCCACCCGCGCCGATGGCGCGGATGTCGATGACCGGTGTGTTGAGATGAAAGCCCCCGACGTCGTGGGTGCCGGATACCAGCGCCTTGCCGTCAACGACCAAAGCCACGTCGAAACTCGTGCCGCCCATATCGGTCGTGATGATGTTGCGGTGGCCGATCTCCTTCGCCAATTGCAACGAGCCCATCACGCCGCCGGCCGGGCCGCTCGCGACCAGCAGCACCGGCTTGCGCGCGGCCTCGGTAGCGGGAACGACGCCGCCGGCCGAGTTGAGCACGTTGAAGTTCCCGTGGAAGCCGCGGTCGCGTAGCAGCGTTTCGATGCGGCTCAGATAATCGGCGACTTTGGGCGCGAGATAAGAGTTCAGCACAGTGGTGGCAGTGCGTTCGTATTCGCCGATGATCGGAGAGACTTCGCAGGACAGGCTCACGTAAGCGCCGGGGCGCATCTCGCGGATGATTTCACCGACACGTTGCTCGTGCGCGGGATTGCGGAACGACCACAGCAGCGCTACCGCAAAAGTTTCTGCGCCAGCGTCGCTCAATTCGCGGACGGCCGTGCGGACACTTTCCTCGTCCAGCGGGACGAGAACGTGGCCGGCCTGATCGACGCGCTCGCGCACTTCGCGCACCAAGCCGCGTGGCACGATCGGCTCGGGATAACGGCGGCGGCTATAGCGGCCGAGCTGCTCGACCGGAATGCCCGCGGTAAATCCCATCAGCCGTTGCAGCGCGAGCGTATCGCCGAAGCCGCGCGTTGAGATCAGGCCGGTCGTCGCACCGGTCCGCTCGATCAGCGCATTGGTGGCCTGGGTGGTGCCGTGGCCGAAGGCGATTACTTTCGCCAGCAATTGCTCGACCGGGACGCCCTGCGTGGCTGCCACGAGTGCGATGGCGTCGAAAACGCCTTTTTCCAGCTCGCCCGGCGTGGTCGGTGCTTTGGCGGTGACAATGTTGCCGATCTCGTCCATGAGCACGAGATCGGTGAAGGTGCCACCTATATCGATGCCGAGATACATGAGGAGGAGGGCCTTAACGCTTACATTTTGGGGTTGGTGCGCCGTGAAGTCGGCGCTGGTCCAAAGATAGCCACAGCGATAGCATATTCATCCAGTAGGTGAGGGCGATTCGTGCGCAAGACCTCGAAAATTGGCTTGGGAATGGTGGCCGCCGTGGCACTCGCGCTTGGCGCGAGTTCCGCGCAAGTGGGCGCGCAGACGCCACTGAATACCCAGCCGAGCCAATTCCCAGCGGCAAGCGGCAAATCGCAAGCCAAATCGGAAACCAAGGCCAAGCCGGCTGCCAAACCCGCTTCGACGCCGGAATCCCGTTCGGCCGCGGCGCTCGCGCTGTCGGCGGAGCCGGTATTCGACGAGGGCACCTATCAGCGCATCAAAGAGACACTGTTGTCGTACTCCGCCATTCAGGTGCGCGGCGGCTGGCCGACCTTGCCGGCGGACGTGAAGCTTGCGCCGGGCGCAACCGGCCCTGATGTCGCACTGCTGCGGCGGCGCCTTGTCATCAGCGACGACATGCCGCCTGAGCAAGAAGCGGGCGACGTTTACGACCAAAGCGTCAGCGCCGGCGTCCGGCGTTTCCAGATGCGTCACGGCCTGGAAGGGACCGGCAGCGTCGACGCGCGGACGCTGCGCGCGCTCAATGTCCCGGTTGCGCACCGCCTCAAGCAGCTCGAAGCGTCGCTCGAGCGGCTGCTCGGGATGGATTTCGTCTTTGCCGAACGCTACGTGGTGGTGAATATTCCCGCCGCATTTGTCGAAGCGGTCAGTCACGACAAGGTTGAGCGGAGGTATCGGGTGATTGTCGGCAAGGTCGACAAGCCGTCGCCGACGCTCACCGCCTACATCACCGCGATCAATCTCAATCCCACCTGGACGGTGCCGCTCTCGATCACCAAGAATGAGATTTTTGCGCGCATGCGGCGCGACCCGACCTACATCTCGCGCATGCACATGCGCGTCCTCGGCGCGCGCGACGAGGAGCTCGATCCGGGCTCGATCGACTGGTCGTCCGAGCGCTCGCCGAACTTCACCGTGCGGCAGGATTCGGGCGGCTTTAACGCTCTCGGCAATCTCAAGATCGACATGCCCAATCCGTATTCGGTCTACATGCACGACACCGATACGCGCCGATTGTTCGCCGACGACTATCGCTTCGACTCGCATGGCTGCACGCGGGTGGACAATGTGCGTGATCTTGCCGCCTGGATCCTCGACGACGTGCCGGGCTGGAATCGCGCCGCCATCGACGCCGGCATAGCCGCCGGCGTGCTCAAGGTCGTCAACCTGCCGCACAAGATGCCGGTGGCGTGGGTCTACCTTACCGGCTGGGTGACGCGCGACGGCACCGTCAATTTCCGCGAGGACGTTTACAAACATGACGAGTTGCTCGACAGGAACGCGCTCGCTGATGCAGCGGCCGGCGGCTTCGTCGCGCGGGTGAAGCAAGTCTCCAATCTCGACAACCGCTGACGATTTGCCCTTCGATAATGACGGCGATTACCGATGCGCCGCCCGCTCAAACTCCATCCGCACTCGGTCTGTAACGTTGCGGCGGGCATCGAGGTCGAGATCGCGCGCCCGGCCGGCGGCAGCTTGTTCCTGTCCTATACGGTGACCGGTGCGATCGGCGATCTTCTGTTGCCTCCAATCGCCGCGCCGGCGCGCACTGATGAATTGTGGCGGCACACTTGCTTCGAGGCATTCGTGATGGATGCGGCGGGTGAAGGCTATTACGAATTCAATCTCGCGCCGTCGACGCAATGGGCCGCGTACCGCTTCGACCGCTACCGGAGCGGCATGCATGCGGCAACGGAGATCGAGCCGCCGCAGATCGTCCTTCGATCGGCTACCGGATCACTATACGTTACGTGCGGCACTATCGCTGCCGGACCGGCAGCGCGATCGCACTTTGCGCGTTGGCCTTGCCGCAGTGATCGAGGAAAGAAACGGCAACATTTCCTTATTGGGCGTTGGCGCATCCGCCCGGTGCGCCGGATTTTCATCACGCCGATGGGTTCGCGCTCGAGCTTTCCAAAGGATAGACGTTTATTGATAGGTTCGCGCCGCTTAGCTAGCGAAGCCGACGTGGGAGCAGACATCTTTTGACGTCTACGTTGGGCCCATTAACCGACATCCGCCGTGAATGCTTTTGTCAGCCAACTCGGCGAGCAATACCTTTGCCTCCCGGAAAGCAAGGGTGCGCTGAGACCTGCAATCTAAGCTAGGCGGCTTCGGCGACTACGACACTGGACATGCCGGCGAGCGGCGTGCGTTCGTGTTTGCGCCAACCGGTTTGCCCCAGCCAGTGTTCCGCTTCCTGTTCGCTGTAGGCTTGCCCCTCGCCAGCCATCACCAAAAATTCCCCCGACATGAGAGCGGCGGCTGGGGGTTCCGTGTGCGTTGGGTTCATCCAGAAGTCAACCAACAGCAGGCGTGCGCCCCTCTGCACAGTCGCGCGCATTTTTCTCATGAGCTCCAGATTGTGAGGCGCCGAGAGTACGTGGACCGTGTTCGCAACAAGCAGAACATCATGTTCGGCGGGAAGCGGCGTCTTGAACATATCGCCCTCGACGATGTCGATGCGTGTCCTTTCCGGCTCTGCCGACAGTCGCTGCCGTGCGACGGCGCAAGCCCCCGGCAACTCAAACAACGTGCCGCGCAGACCCGGATATCGTCGCAAGACCGCCAGCAAGAACGAGCCAGTGCCGCCGCCTACGTCGAGCAGCCGTTTATGGCCACCAAAATCGTAGGCGACCGCCAGTGAATCCGCCACCGGAGCTGTGAGCGCTTCGACCCCGGCTGAAAATATCTGCTGCTGCTGGCGATCGAATTTACCGAATTGCGCCTGACCCTCACCGCTGCGTACAGCGTCGGCGAACCTTTCCCAAAGCGGATAGCAGATGCTATTGAAGAAGCGCAGAACGGGTCGCACATCGTGACCTGGCTTGCCGGCAAGAATGTCGCTGCTGCCTCGCCATTACGGTAGCGACCGCCTTCCTGATCAATCAATCCGAGGCTGACCATCGCCGCCACTACAATTCCTACCGTACGTGCCGGAACCGCGGTCTTTCCCGCCAGCTCTTGGAGGCCTGCCGGCCCGTCGGCAAGCGCCTCAAACAATCCGATCTCGCTTGCGGCAAAAAGTTGCTTTGCCGCCATAAACCCAGTGGCGATCTTCAGGATCGGTTCGGGTGTGATCGCCGGCATGATGCACCTCCAGCTGCGGCCGTCTGTGTGAACGAACAGACTAGAAATTATAGGTCAGGTTGATGCCCGCCGACGGCATGCGCGCTGCCTTCGCCCCGAGAGGTTCGGCACCTCCGCGCGGCAGCTCAATGACAATCCTAACCGAAACATTTGGCAATTAAAGGAGGCAATCGGCATCAAGCAGGAAAAGCGCCCTGATGTCGGCTGTGGGTCTTGGCTGTGTAAAAACTCCGAAATTGAGATTTCAGATAGAAAGTTCGTCTCGACTTCATCAATTTGAAAAACAAAAACGCTGACCAACCGCGTCGAGATAAGACAATTGAGAAAGCAATTCTGCGCGTTCCTCGCGCACAGGCGTTTCCACACAGCCTAGGTCAAAAGATGGGGTAATTGGCCGGTATTCTTGTGGATAGCTGAAGATTTTGGGTGCTGCGCTTCAGGCTGATGGTTCAACGAGGTCTCGCTTTCGCGGCCTCAAGCATCAGAAGGAGAAGCGCAGCATGGACCATTTTGCTGGACTGGACGTGTCGGTCAAGCAGACCAGCGTCTGCATTGTGGATGGCACGGGCAAAGTCGTTCGGGAAGTAAAGGTGGCAAGCGAGCCTGATGCTCTGCTGGCTGTTTTGAGGAATGCTACCTACCGCTTCAAGCGCATTGGGTTGGAGGCTGGACCGCTGTCGCAATGGCTGTTCAGCGCTTTTGCCGAAGCAGAGTTACCGGTGGTCTGTGTCGAGACACGACACATGCGGGCTGTGTTGAAGTCACAGATCAACAAGACGGATCGCAACGATGCGCGCGGCATCGCCCAGATGATACGGGTGGGGCTTTATCGCCCGGTGCATGTCAAGACACTGCGCAGCCAGAAGCTGCGGATGCTGCTGACCCATCGCAAGCTTTTGCAGTCCAAGGCCATTGCGATTGACAATGACCCACGCAGTACCCTGCGCAACTTCGGCCTCAAGGTGGGTATGGTGGGAGCGTCCAGGTTCGAGGCGCGCATCAAGGAGCTTGTCGAGGACCTGCCCGATCTGGCGGTCCTGGTTGAACCGCTGCTCGTTGTCCGGCGGGTGCTGCGCGAGCAGGTCGCTGTCCTGCATCGTCGCTTATTAGCAGTGGTTCGTGACGACGAGGTATGCCGGCGCTTGATGACGGTCCCGGGCGTCGGCCCCGTAGTAGCGCTGACCTATCGGGCTACGGTCGATGTGCCCGCCCGGTTCCGCAAATCCAAGTCAGTCGGAGCGGTGTTCGGGCTAACGTGCTCCAGGGACCAATCCGGTGAAAGAGATCGCCCAGGCGCTATCTCGCGTTGCGGAGATGAGATGATGCGGATGATGCTCTACGAAGCGGCCCAGACCATGCTTGTGCATGTGAAGAAATGGTCCTGGCTCAAGGCCTGGGCGATGCAGATCGCCAGGCGGCGTGGCATGAAAAAGGCGATCGTCGCATTGGCGCGTCGATTAGCCGTGATCATGCACCGCATCTGGGTCGATGGCACCGAGTTCCGTTGGACCCGGGAGGCGGCAGCCGCCTGAGCAATTTGCGAAAACCAATAAAGTAGGAGGAAATCCGAGCTCCACCTAGTAGTGGAATGGTGTCCCTCGCGGGACGATTGATCAGGTGAGATCGCATGTCCGCTTGGACCTGCCTACGGCAAGGCCGCGCGAAAGATTGCTCCACCTCATTCTCGGATCCCATAATGGAAGGGCCAATGTGCCGATTCCGAAGAGAAGCACGAGCCCGCGAGCGACATCGATACTATGGTAGTGGACAGTCTGAAAGCGCTTGACCCCAACCGGCCGATTAGAGAAGCGGACATAACGCGGTCGGATCGCGACGTCTGCTTTTTCTCCGCAACCAGACATCGAGCGGCGGCGGCGCAAAGTCAGCTAAGGGCCATGGGATATATCTTGCAGTGACTAGGGATGAGCTAACGGGCTCCCAGCCAGGAGCCAGCCTTTTCCCAGGACTATCTGGCAACGCTCCATAGGACCAATGCCCGGGTATGGTGAGCGATCTGCTCGTTTTCTTGCGACGGAAGGATCTGCACCGCGCAACGCGATCCGGAATCGTTGATCGGATTACTCGCGGACCGGTTCTGAGCTTGGACGAGAGTAACGCCGAGCCAAGGCAAGCCGCCACAGATCGCCGCCCGCACCTCGACATCATTTTCGCCGATGCCGCCTGTAAACACGACCAGATCAGCTCCATCAAGCGCCGCGATCATCGCGGCGACCTGCTTGCGCACGGAATAGCAGAACATCGCAATGGCGAGTCGAGCATCCGCATTTGACGTCGCCGCTTCGTGCAACCGCCGCATGTCACTGTGGACCCCCGAAATTCCGAGGAGGCCGGAACGGCGATCAATCAACTCTTCGAGCGTGGCCGCGTCGAATTTCTTCTCCCGCATCAGGTAGAGTAAAACACCGGGATCAAGATCGCCGCTCCGCGTGCCCATGATCACACCGCCGGTCGGGGTCAATCCCATGCTGGTATCAATCGATTTGCCGGCGTGGACCGCGGTCACGCTTGCGCCGTTGCCCAGATGGGCGATCACGAGGCGGTGCGGCAGATCGTCTGCGAGTTGCCGCACGATCGATTCACACGAAAGGCCGTGAAAACCGTAACGTTGGATACCCTCGAACTGCAATTCCCTGGCGATCGGAAGGACCCGTGCGACGTCCGGCAATCCCACATGAAAGGTCGTGTCGAAACATGCCGCCTGCGGCAGCCCCGGAAAATGTTCCCGTGCGAACCGGACGACCGACAGCGCCGACGGAATATGCAGCGGCGCGAAGGCGGTTGCCGCTTTGAGTTGGGTTAAGACCGTATCGTCGATGAGGCAGTGTTGCCGGAGCTTCGGTCCGCCATGAACGATGCGGTGCCCGATGGCGGCCGGCTGCATCTTGGCGTCGCCCAGAAGCCTGGCGATACGAATGACTGCTTCCTGTTGGCCGGGAATGGAACCGGTCTCGGAAAGCAATAAATTTCCGCCGGCATCCTCTGCATGGAATTTGCCGCCTTCGTTGCCGATCGACTCGGCCTCACCTGAGAGCAGCCTGTCGATCCGCGAGGATCCAGCGCGATACAATCCGAATTTGAGCGAAGAAGAGCCGCTGTTCAGCGCAAGTACATTTAATTCAGGCTCGGCGTCCGTCATGCGCTGTCCGGCGGAAGCATCGCGCTCACGCGGTCCAGCGCCAATCGCGGACTTCAGGCATGTCGTCGCCGTGCTCGCAGATATAGAGCTTATGGCGCTCCATGGCCGCCCAGTAGCGCGCGGTCGCCTTGTCGAGTTGATCGCTGAAGCGTGGAATACGCCGGATGGCGTCCAGCGCCAATTGATAGCGGTCGAGATTGTTCAACACGACCATATCGAAGGGTGTTGTGGTGGTGCCCTCCTCCCTGTAGCCACGCACATGAATATTGTCGTGATTGTGCCGCCGGTAGGTCAGCTTGTGCACCATCGCGGGATAGCCATGGAAAGCGAAGATCACCGGCTTGTCAGTCGTGAACAACTCATCGAAATCCTGATCCTCCAGACCATGGGGATGCTCGGATCGAGGCTGCAGCACCATCAAATCCACCACGTTGACGACGCGGATGCGAATATCCGGGACATACCCGCGCAGAAGCGTCACGGCAGCGAGCGTCTCTAGCGTCGGCACGTCACCGGCACACGCCATGACAACGTCGGGATCGCCGGCATCGTTGCTGGCCCACTGCCAGATACCCGCGCCGGCGGTGCAATGACGAACCGCTGAATCAATGTCGAGCCACTGCCACTCCGGCTGTTTGCCGGCGATGATCAAATTGACGTAGTTGCGGCTGCGCAAACAATGATCAGCTACCGATAGCAGGCAATTCGCGTCAGGCGGCAGATAGATGCGCACGATATCGGCTTTTTTGTTTGCCACATGATCGATAAATCCCGGGTCCTGGTGGGAGAAGCCGTTGTGATCCTGGCGCCAGACGTGTGACGTTAGCAGGTAATTCAGCGACGCGATGGGTTTCCGCCACGGGATCTTTCTGCTGACCTTGAGCCATTTTGCATGCTGATTGAACATCGAATCGATGACGTGAATGAAGGCTTCGTAGCACGAGAAAAGGCCGTGGCGTCCGGTGAGGAGATATCCTTCGAGCCAGCCCTCGCACAGATGCTCGCTCAGGACCTCCATGACGCGACCCTTGACGCTTAGATCGATGTCGACGTCTTCAATCTTCGCCATCCATTCCTTACCGGAAGAGGCTTCATAGACGACGTCCAATCTGTTCGACGCCGTCTCGTCGGGGCCGAAGAGCCGGAAATTCGCTTTGCCGAGATTGAGCTTCATCACGTCGCGCAGAAACTTTCCAAGAACCCGCGTTGATTCTGCCTGAATGCCACCCGGCTTAGGTACTTTCACCGCGTAATCGTGGAAGTGAGGCATCGATAAGGGGACCAGCAATTCACCGCCGTTAGCGTGCGGATTCGAGCCCATGCGGCGATGACCTGTCGGCGCAAGCGCTGCAAATTCGTCGCGGAACTTGCCGCGTTCATCGAACAATTCACCGCGGCGGTAGCTTTTCATCCACGCTTCCAGTTGCCGAAATGCTCGGGGTTCTTGAGATCGGCGAGTGGGACCTGATGCGCGCGCCAAGTGCCCTCGACCGGCTCGCCGTCCACGAATTTAGGTCCAGTCCAACCCTTCGGCGTGCGGAACACGATCATGGGCCAAAGCGGCCGCTCTACGGTGTCCGGTGAGGAACGGGCTGCTTCTTGGATCGCGCGAATCTTCGCCAAGATTGTATCCAGCGTCCCGGCCAGCCTTTGATGCACCAGCGCGGGGACGTCGCCTTCCACGAAGTGCGGCTCATAGCCGTAGCCGCGGATCAGGTCGGTCAGTTCCTGGCGGCTGATACGCGCCAGCACGGTCGGATTTGCGATCTTGAACCCGTTGAGATGAAGGATCGGAAGAACCGCGCCATCACGTGCGGGATTGAGAAACTTGTTGGAGTGCCAACTCGTCGCGAGCGCACCCGTCTCCGCTTCGCCGTCACCGATGATGCAAGTGACGATCAGATCGGGATTGTCGAAAGCTGCGCCATAAGCGTGGACCAGTGAATAGCCCAGTTCTCCCCCTTCGTGAATTGAGCCGGGTGTTTCCGGCGAGACGTGGCTCGGAACTCCGTAAGGCCAGGAGAATTGGCGAAAAAGCCGATGCAACCCGTTCCGGTCCCGCTCGATTGCCGGATAGCGTTCAGTGTACGAGCCTTCGAGATAAGTCATCGCCACGATGCCCGGGCCACCATGACCTGGACCGATGACGTACATCATGTCCAAATCATTCTCTTTGATCAGTCGGTTAAGGTGTACGTAGAGAAAGTTCAGTCCCGGCGTCGTACCCCAATGGCCAAGCAGGCGCGGCTTGATATGTTCGAGTTCTGAGCGGGGACTCCAGCAACGGATTGTCTTTTAGATAGATCTGCCCGACCGAGAGATAATTCGCCGCGCGCCAATACGCGTCCATTTTCTCCAGCAGGTCGTGCGACAGCGCGGGCGGCATTGGCAGTCCTTACGCTTTCTTCCGTATGCCCAGGGCGGATGATTTTAGAGATATTTGCTTGGGCGGCTGAGTGCGCTCGACTATTTTGAGCGATGTCAAGACTTGCGCCATGATCTCACGAGGTCGCGGCGCGATTGCGACGATCACGGAACTTTCGTCGGGCGCCGGTTCCTTCTTTTCACATTCGCTTCGACGCAAGCTTCGCGGCATGAAATGCTCGTGGCGGGCGGCGGTATAATACAGCGTTCACCTCGCAGGCGCCTCATCGCCCAGCGCGACAGATCGGTTCCCCCCTTATCACCCGGTACGGCTTTCACTTCGTCACGCACTTCTCGTTAACGGTCTCTCTGCGCGGTTCTGGATGATGCCGCGCGGACGGGTACGCCCATAGCGTCAAAATCGCGACCGCAGCGAGCACTATGCCGAAAACAGCAAGGTTCTCGATGGTCAGCAAGAAAAATGCGGTCTGGAGCCGCACGCTTGACTGCGCCACATCGCCCCAGGGAACCGGCTTCACGTCTGAAAAGAAAATCCAAAGTACCGCCATCGCGGTGAGAAACGTCACCACACTTCCAAGCAAAACCTTGACCGCAGCGCACATAGCTTCTTCTGATTTCTTCGCCATATGCAAGCACGGCGACGCCGGAAGCGAATTGAGGTAGATCAAAGATGGATCAAATACGGTTCGCGCTATTGTTGGACCAAGTGTCAAATCATGCGAATGGCCTACACCGCCTGAACCGCTATCGATCTAAAACGCAGAATGGCGAACGCCAAAACTCGACTCCCAACAATCGCCGCAAAGAGAAATTGCGGCCAGACCACGCCGATGTCGGCCCCGCGGTAAAGGATCGATTGCGCAAACGACACAAAATGCGTCCTAGAAGCCGTCAGCGACGCATATACACCCGCGTCGGGCGCGGCCTCACTTCTGCAACGGGGCGTGTCGCTTTTGCGACGTCCGCGACACGCCCGCTTTACTCCCAATCGCCGACATTTGCTGCTTTGGTGCAATCGACGCTTTGGGCCGATTGCGGACTTACGCACCGCAACATGATCGAAATGTGAAGCAGCTAACAGGATCGCCTTGATGCCTGCAGTCGATTCTCATTCGAGATCGTTTTCCAAAATTTGACGACGCGGATTTAGCACCGCGCAAGCGTTAACAATCAATTTGGTACGCGGCCCTGATGACTTCCGTCTGCCGCACCCCAATGTTCGATGCGAGGGGTAGCACTGCGCCGCGCAGCCGTTCTCGGCAGAAAGATTTTGCGCGATGATCGAATTCCTCAAGGCCTCTCTTGTCGGCGGTAGCCTTTTGGCGTTCGCGCTGTTTGGCGCAGCAACGGCGGGGCCGCTCGAGGACGGCGCGGCGGCCTACGCGCACGGCAACTACGCGGCGGCGATGCGATTGCTGCGTTCGCCCCCGGCCAATGGCAGCGCCGAGGCCCAAAGGGATATCGGGTTTATGTATGCCGAGGGTCAGGGTGTGCAGCGAGACTTCGCCCAGGCTCGGATCTGGTTTAGCAAAGCCGCCGGCCAAGGGGACGAGCTTGCGCAATATTTTTTGGCAGTGATGTATCGCGACGGCAACGGCGTGCCGCAGGACAATTCACTGGCCTTAGCCTGGTATCGCAAGTCAGCGGACCAAGGGGACGTTCTTGCGCAATTCGATATCGGTTCGATGTACCGCTACGGCAAAGGCGTTCCGGAGGACGCCGCGCAGGCGGCCGCTTGGTATCGCAAAGCCGCCGACCAAGGGCACGCCTTGGCGCAGAGCAATCTTGGCGTGCTGTACAGCACGGGCGAGGGCGTGCCGAAGGACGATGCCCAGGCTTTGATCTGGTTCCGCAAGGCCGCCGACCAGGGGGAGGCCGTCGCTCAGTTCAACCTCGGCCTGGCCTACGAAAAGGGCGGCGACGGCGTGACGCAGGACTCCGCACAAGCCGCGGTTTGGTATCGCAAAGCGGCCGACAAAGGCGACGCTGCTGCCCAGATCAATCTTGGGTCGTTGTACACTAGCGGCGAAGGCGTGCCGAAAGACTATGTCCAGGCGTATATGTGGGCCGATCTGGCGGCATCGCGCGCACAAGACGACGAGACGCGCAAACTCGCAAACAAAAACCGCGACAATTTGGTCCAGGGGATGAGCCCCGAACAGATCGGCGCGGCGCGGCGCATGTCGCGCAGCTGGAAGCCCGCCGACTAGCCAAGCGCTACGACGTCTTCGTCGGGGAAGACGTCAAACGCGGCAAAGCAACCTATGGGAAACTTAGTGATCACGTCGAATTGAGCGCGCGCCTGTGCCAACGCGCAGCCTCGTATGTTTAATATTGGGACTTCTTTTGTGGACACTATCGCCAATTCGCTCTCGGATCGGGTGATCCTTGCGATTTCGGCGCTCAGTTTCGGTCTCCTCGGCGGCTTGATTGCTTTCCCGGCTAATCGATTCTGGTTTCGCTACTGGCCGACGCACGCCGCCTACGACGACAAACTCGGCGAAGCCGCCCACACGAGCATGCTCGGTTTTTGCACATTTGTTCTGGCGTTGCTGATCACAAATGGACTGTCGTCCCTCTCGGAGACCGATAAGGCGGTCAGGGCTGAGGCGACGACCGTCTATCGGCTCGGCCAGGAACTGGACGCGCTAGGTCCTTCGGCCAGCGCGGCGAAGCAGGCGCTCGCATCGTACGCGCAGAATGTCGCCCAGGACGAGTGGCCGCGCCTGGCGACCCTACCCACAAAGGGCAGACCGAAACAGAGCCGCGCCGACTGTTTTGGCAGTGGATGGCGCCGGCGGGAAGGAACGACCTCCATGACTATCTCGAAACTCGTGTCGGGCCCGATGGCGAAGGACATGTCGTCAGTTTGCAGGGTCGTTACGTTAGCGGCGGTCGCGATTTTCCTCGCGCTGCCCGCCGGGGCGTCTGGCGGCACCCTGCAATTGCAGAACCCGCTGCCCGTCGCGAAAGACGCCGCCGCGATGCCGCGGATAGCCAGTCCCGCGGACGACGCGGAGCGGCGGATCAACGCCGCGCTCAAGCGTCTTGACGCGAATCTCCGCAAGGCGATTCGCGCCTGCAGGGGACAAGACGGCGGTCCCGGCGACTGGGTGCGAAAAGTCGAGCCGACAATGCGGGGGCCTCGCTACCTCAGTTACGTCATCAGGGATATGTCCTTCTGCGGCGGCCCTTACCCACCAATCGGGACGATGTCGATCGTCTACGATCTGGAAACAGGGACTGCTGTGGACTGGACGCGCCTTTTGCCGCCCTCGATGACCGGCAAGGTCGCCCTGACGGAGGGAATGGACGGCACAAGAATGGTAACGCTCGCCTCACCTCGGCTATTTTCGCTGTATCTTTCCGGATATGATCACGTGCTCCGCATGCCGGGGAACGACATAACGGCGAAAGACCTCGCCACTTGCAAGGAGGCGGTGCAGGAAGAGGCCAACCCGCCCATGATGGTTTGGCCGGACGTCAAGTCAGGCGGCCTCGCAGTTCAATTTGATCTGATACACGCCGTCCAGGTCTGCGCTCTGCCAGTGGTGATCCCCGTCGAAGTCCTTCGCGCCAACGGGGTGAATGCGGCGCTGCTGGACGCGATCGCGGCGGCCCACGGCCAATGAGGCGGGAGACGCGGCGATGGCCGAGCAACCGTCGCAAGTATCGATTTTCTAAGGCGGTGCCATCCCGGCGTGCGCGAGCTAATTCTCCAGCACGGAATCTCTCACACCTCTGCTGGGGGTCGTCAGCCGACATGGCGGAAGGTCCCCATCGATGTCCGCTTCGCGGCCGATAACTGCGCTTAATCGGCGTCGTCAGCGGGGGCGAGTTTATGACGCGCCTAGGCGCGTTCGATCGTATTCAACGGGCCGGCGGCGGATAACATAGCAACCACGCGAACAAACACCTGCTGCTTTACCGCTTGCACGTCATTGCGCGGACTAGGTATGGGCAATCATGAAATTCGGCATTGATCGCCTTCTCGCCGATCCGGCATTGCGCGCGCCGCTGCACGGCCGCGGCGTGGCGTTGCTGGCCCATCCGGCGTCGGCGACGGCCGACCTGACTCATTCGCTCGACGCGTTGGCGGGGTGCGGCGACATTGCACTCGCGGCCGCCCTCGGTCCGCAGCACGGACTGCGCGGCGATAAGCAGGACAACATGATCGAGTTGCCGGACTTTCACGATCCGGTGCATCGCATTCCCGTGTTCAGCCTGTACAGCGAGGTGCGAAAGCCGACCGACGCGATGATGGATGCATTCGACGTCTTGCTTGTCGATCTGCAGGACCTGGGCTGCCGCATCTATACGTTCGTCACGACTCTCCGCTACGTGCTCGAGGCGGCGGCGCGGCACGGCAAAGCAGTATGGGTGCTGGATCGGCCCAATCCGATCGGCCGGCCGGTGGAAGGTCTCACGCTGCGCGACGGCTGGCAAAGCTTTGTCGGCGCCGGTCCGCTGCCGATGCGGCACGGTTTGACGCTGGGCGAACTCGGATCGTGGTTTGTCAAAACGCTCAAGCTCGATGTCGACTACCGCGTGGTCGAGATGGAAGGCTGGCAGCCCGAAGCGGCGCCGGGTTTCGGCTGGCCGCTCGGTGAGCGCGTCTGGCTCAATCCCAGTCCCAACGCGCCGAATTTATGGATGGCGCGAGCTTATCCCGGCACGGTGATGGTCGAAGGCACAACGCTATCGGAAGGCCGCGGCACCACGCGCCCGCTCGAAGGCTTCGGCGCTCCCGATATCGACGGGCGGGCGCTTATCGAAGAAATGCACGCGCTGGCGCCGCATTGGCTTGAGGGCTGCTGGCTGCGCGACTGCTGGTTCGAGCCGACGTTCCACAAACACGTCGGCAAGCTGTGCAGCGGCGTGCAAATCCACACCGAAGGACGTTTCTACGATCATCCCGCGTTCAAGCCGTGGCGCGTCCAGGCGCTGGCCTTCAAAGCCATCCGGCGTTTGTATCCGGACTATCCGCTGTGGCGCGATTTTCCTTACGAATACGAGCGCGGCAAGCTCGCCATCGACGTCATCAACGGCGGCCCGTTGCTGCGCGAATGGGTGGACGATAAGGCCGCGGGCCCGCAGGATTTGGACGCCCTGGCTGCGCCGGACGAACAGGCGTGGCTGAGCGAGCGGGAAGAGTATCTGCGTTACTAGAGCGTACGCATCGATCCCGGTCGATGCTATGGTCGCTAAGGTACACTTCGTTCGATTGATCCGCGGGATGTCCGTTTCATGGCACGCATCGGTCAGATCGTCTCGACCGCGCGATTTTCGCCCGAGCGCGTTGTCACCAACGCCGAACTCAATCGACGATTTACGGCACTAGGCAACCCAACGGTTGTCGACAGGCTTGCTGCCACTTCGGGCATCACCAAGCGCTTTTATGCTCCCGATGATTGGGCTACCTCCGATCTTGCGTTGCCGGCGGCCAAGGAAGCGCTGAAACGTGCGGGACGCAAACCCGAAGATGTCGATCTGATCATTGTCGGCACGACTTCGCCCGACTACATCACGCCGGACACCTCGGTGGTCATTCAATACAAACTTGGTGCAACGAACGCCGGCACGTTCGACATAGGCTGCGCCTGCGCGTCGTTCCCGCCGTTGATCGCCACCGGCTCCGGATTGATCGCCACCAACCCCGCGATCAAGACGATCCTCGTGATCGGGGTCGACATGATTCACCGGTTGAGCGATCCCGACGATCCGGGCTGTTTCCTCTGGAGCGACGGCGCAGGCGCCGCGGTTTTAGAAGGCGGCGCCCAAGCGGGCTTCATCGGCGCCGCCTTCCAGGCCGACGGCGCGTTCGCCACCGGCTGGGGCATCGCGGCCGGCGGCACCTTCGAACCGGCGAGCGTGGAAGCCGTCGAGGCCGGTCGCACTCAGATGCGGCGCGAGAAGGGTAATTATCCGGCTTCGGTCAACGAAGATGGTTGGCCGCTTCTGTTCAAGCGCCTCGCGGCCGAAAACGGTTTCACGGCAGACGACGTCGATCAGTTACTGTTCACCCAGATCAGCAAGCGCACCATTGCGATCGCAGCCGAGCGATGCGGCGTGCCGATGGAAAAATGCCACACCATCATGGAGAAATACGGTTACACCGGCTCGGCTTGCATTCCGATGGCGTTGGACGACGCCATCGAGTTCGGCAAGATCAAACGCGGCGATCTTGTCGTGATGATTAGCTCTGGCCTCGGATACAACCAAGCCGCCGCAGCCGTTCGTATGAACCTTTGAGGCTTTGCCCCTAGACTGCCAAAACCTCAGGTGGTGAGCGGAGCTTCCTGCGTGAAGGTGGACGATCCCGGCGCGACCCCTTGGATTTGGGCGCGCCGGCTGTGCCGGCTGCGCCGGGCGAGCTGGGTGGGCGAGGTGAATAGCGCTACCAAGGCGCGTCCCGCCATGGGCATCCACAGCAAAATACGCGGCAGGGCCTTAACGGACCGATCATAAAGATGGCCGAAAATAGGGGCGCCGGATAGCTGCGTGTAGCCACATAGTGCGCCGCGAGAGACACGTCCATGCTTAAAGACCGCCTGTCGGCGCCTTGCCCAAAGTGCCACGCCGAAATGATCTACGTCGCCGCCTTACCTCATCCAAAATCGCCGACCATGCGGAAAACGACCTTCGTCTGTTACGCCTGCAATCAAACGCGCAGCTATGCTCTCTCTGAGGAGATGGCAAACGCGTACGTGGCCAGCCACGGCGATCCGCTTCTTGCGGTCGATACCGAAACGCCGGCGACGCTCGCGACGTAGCTGCCGAAGAGCGATTACCTTATAAAAAGCCCGGAAAATCGTTGAGGCATGCGGCGCTAAAAAGGCCGTTTACCCGGCGGTTGCCTGCTCGATCCAGAAACTAATATTGTCAGTTTAGGGTCCGGGAGGCATCGCTAGGCAGCGTGCGCGGGGACCGGCACGGTCGACAGCTTCGCTCCTTCTGCGTCGCGCACCTCGATCCACCAACCTCTCCATTCACCCTTCAACGTGAACAAGTTTTCCGCGATCACTGCTGCATGTTCCACCGCGGCGTCGACATCGCGAAACTCATCACCTCGATAATCGTGCAGCGACTGGCCCTCGGTGGCGTAATCGAAAAAGAACCGCGTCATGTGCAATCATCCCTCGACAAATTTACCCACGCGTCTGGTACCCAACAGCACGCTAAGCTTGGTTTACGGAAATCCGTAAACATCGACAGATAGCAGTTGTCGCGGGTCGCGAGTTGGGTCATCGGCGACGAATAGGGAAGCGTTTGAGCGCAGTCCGTCCGTAATCCAGTAAAACACGTCGAGCAGCCGAGACGGGGCAGAGCTTTTCGGCTATGGTGCGGTTGAAGAGGAATAGCTTGCGGAATACTGTCACGCGCTCAAACGTATCTTTTGGGGGAAACCGTGAAGACAACAATCGTCCTGGTCCTTTGTTGCGCTGGCATATGCCTGCCGGTTCAAGGAGCTTCGGCCGCCATCAAGTTCAAGAGGTTCGCCCATTGCGCCGAAGGTCTTGTGACAGAGCACACATGTGAGTGTCACAAGGAGGGGTCGACTCACTTTCACTATTGCCACAAGGGAAATTACTGCCACACGTCCGACGGTACTTGTCGGCCGTAGCGTGGCAGCAATCGCGATGCGCAAATCCCGTTGGCTGATTGTCGCGCTCGTGCTCGCGGGCCTGGGTACGGCCCCGGTCCGCGCCGCCGATGAGCCGGACCTGATCTTCAGGCGCTCGACGGTATTTCGGTTCCTGACGCCGAACGACAAGCTCGCGACTTATGGCGTCGACGATCCGGCCGTCGACGGCGTCGCCTGTCACTTCACTGCGCCGGAGCGCGGCGGCGTGAAAGGCTGGATTGGCGTCGCCGAAGAGGTTTCGGATATTTCGCTGTCGTGTCGGCAAATCGGGCCGATCCGCTTCAAGGAAAAATTCGCGCAGGGCGAGGACATGTTTCGCAAGCGGCGCTCGCTGTTCTTCAAGAAGATGCAGATCGTTCGCGGCTGCGATGCCAAGCGCAACGTGCTGGTCTACATGGTCTACAGCGACCGGTTGATCGAAGGTTCGCCGAAAAACTCGACGTCCTCGGTGCCGATCATGCCATGGGGCGCCAACGACGATATTCAGAAGTGCGCGGATTTCGTCGAGAAATAGCGAGCTGGCGAAACCATCCGGCGCCGATTTGTTCTGAAGGCGCGTCAAATCCGCGATCGGTCCCAGGCGAGAGCGACAATCACCGCCATCGCCGCCTGGATCGCGATAATCGCGGCGACGCATCCGCTCCATCCGGCGGCATGCCAGACGAGGCCGATGAGGAAAGCACCGGCGCTGCCGCCGATATAGAAGCTCGATGCATAAAGCCCGGCGGCGGAGGAGCGTCCTTCCTTGGCCGTGGTCATGACGTAGCCGGTCGACACCGCCTGACACAGCATTCCGCAGGTGGCGCAAAGCGTGAGACCGACAATGATCACCCACACCGGCGGTGCCAGCAGCATGAGCGCGCCGCAGATCCACACTCCAATGACGCCCAAGATGAACCGCCGGCGGCCGAACAGCAAAATGGCGCGGCCAACCCAGGGTACGACAAAGCTGCCGGCGAGGTAGGTGGCGAACAGTGCGCCTAACAGCGTCGGCGAGAAAAAGTACGGCGCTTCCGCCAGATGGAAGCTGACGTAGGTAAAGGTGGCAATGAAGTTAAATAGGACGCCAAAGCCCACCGCGTAGATCGCGAGCAGCCGCGGATTGCGCAAATGCGCCAGCATTTGCCGGGCCGCGGCCATCGGGCCGCCGGAGCGGATAAAGCTTCGCTCGCGCGGCAACGCGAGCGTGACAATCATCGCGCCGAGCAGCGTCAGGAGCGACACTGCCAGAAACGAGGCGCGCCAGCCGAACAAGTCGGCGACGCCGCCGGTGATGAAGCGGCCGCAGAATCCGCCGACGCTGGAACCCGAAATAAACAGGCCAGCAACACGCGGCACGTCGGCCGGCGGCCATTCGTCGCCGACATAGGCGACCGCAACGGTAAAAATCGGCGGCAACAACAGGCCTTGCGCGAACCGCAGCGCCACGAGTTGCGGCACGCTTTGCGCAAACATCATCATCAGCGTCGGCACGACCACGGCGAATCCCGCGGCAGTGATCAGGCGCTTTCGTCCCAACACATCGGCCAGAGCGCCGGTGAACGGCGCGGTAAGCGCGATCGCTGCGGTAGTTGCGGTCATCAGCGCGCTGATGCCGGCGGCGCCGACGCCGAACTCGCTTGCCAGCTCCGGCAGGAGTGATTGCGGCGAGTAGAGATTGACGAAAGCCGAAAAGCCCGCCGTAGCTATGGCGAGCGCGCGAACGTCGAAAGCCATTTTTGCATTATGGGCGAGCCGCGCCGCGAAAGCACCACCTGCATTGCGCGGGGCAGCTAGGCGGCGGGACGCGCCAAATTTGGCCGGCCGCCGCCGCGACCTTATAGTGGCAAAAAAGGCGCGCCGGATCTGACAGCATGGCCTTTCGCCTTCCACCTTTGAGTTCGCTCCGCGTCTTTGAAGCGGCCGCGCGGCACAGGAGCTTTCGCAGGGCCGCCGCCGAACTCAATCTGACCGCCAGCGCGGTGAGTCACGGCGTGCAAACGTTGGAAAGCTGGCTGGGCGTCGAATTGTTCCACCGGCAGTCGGGCGGCTTGCGGCTGACCGGTGCCGGAGATGCCTACGCGCCGCTCGTCAATCAGGCGCTCAGCATTATCGCCACAGCTACTGAGCAGCTTCCCGGCCGCAAGGCGACCGGCACGTTGTCGGTGAGCAGCGCGCCGACTTTCGCCAACAAGATCCTGCTGCCCAGGCTGGAAAAGTTCGCCGCGCAGTTTCCCGACATCCGCGTGACAATCGATACCTCCATGCGGGTTGTCGATCTCACGCTCGATGACTTCGACCTTGCCATCCGTTTCTCGACGACCAAGAAACCTGCGCCGAACTGGACGCTTTTGGTAGCTGAGACACTGGTGCCGGTGTGCAGTCCGAAACTGAAACGGCAATTCGGGCTTGCAGATTCGGATCTGCTGGCGCGCGCGCCGCTTATTCACGTTACCTCGCTTTCGGCGGACTGGCAGCATTGGTTTCGCGCCAGCGGAACCTCGCCGCCGGCATCGGTGGACGGCGGATTGCGGGTCGATACCGTGCAAATGGCGCTCGACGCCGCCACGCGGGGGCTCGGCGTCGCACTCGGCCGCGCGCCGCTGGTCGACGATGACATCGGTTCCGGCCGGCTCGTCCCGCTTTTTGGCAAGCCGATCGCGAGCGATGGTTCCTATTGGCTGGTCACCTCACCGAGCGATTTTCAGAAACCCGAGGTTACGCTGTTCCGGCAGTGGCTTCTTTCTGAGCTTGGCGCCGGCGTCCCGCCGCACAAAGCGGGCAGCTTCGCAAGCCCGCGTCAGCCGAAGCAGGCGAAAAAGCCCGCGCGAATTGTTTCGAAGAAGACCGCCGTGCCGTAATGCGCCCAAAGCCACGCCGTCCCGGCAAGCAGAATTGCCACGACGGCTGTGCTGACCGGAACGAGAAGCTGCGAGGCCGAGTTTCGGACGGCCGGATCGCTCATCGCAACACCTCAGGCCGACACGGGGGCTATCCGCGCGACCGGCTTTTCGACAATCGGCATGTTGATCAGCGCGGAGAGAACACCCAGGAGGATCGCCAGCCACCACACCGGATTGTAGGAGCCGGTGCGCTCGAACACGATGCCGCCAAGCCAGACGCCGAGGAAGCCGCCGACCTGATGGCTGAAGAAGGCAAATCCCGCGAGCGTCGCCAGCCAGCGGGTACCGAACATAAGCGCGATAATGCCGTTGGTCGGCGGTACCGTTGACAGCCACATCAGACCCATGACCGAGCCGAACGCGATGCACGAAAACGGCGTGACTGGAAACGAGATGAAGACCAGGATCGCCGCCGCGCGGATAAAATATATAAACGAGAGCAAATAACGCTTGGGCATGCGATCGCCGAGCCAGCCGGACGTAATCGATCCGACGATGTTGAACAGGCCGATCGAGGCCAGCGTCCAGCCGCCGACTTGCGCGGACAGTCCGCGATCGATCAGATAAGACGGCATGTGCACGGTGATAAAGGCGAGCTGAAATCCGCAAGTGAAAAAGCCGGCCACCAGCAGCAGGTAAGATCGGTGCGCAAAGGCCTCGCCAAGTGCGCTGCGCAGCGATTGCGTTGCCGCCCCTTTGCCGTCCGCCGTCAGCGTCGTAAGCGCCAGCGACGCCGGCAGGATGGCGAGCGTGCTGGCGCCGAAGATCAGTAGGGTCTGTTGCCAGCCGAAGCCGTCCATGAGTGCGACCGCGATCGGTGAAAACAGGAATTGGCCGAATGAGCCGGCCGCGGTGCCAAAGCCGAAAGCACGTGAGCGCCATTCGGGTGGCAACAATTTGCCGAATGCCGCGAGCACGACCATGAAAGACGTGCCGGAAAGGCCGAAGCCGATAAGGACGCCCGCCGACACATCGAGTAGCGGCGCGCTTGCCGCCTGCGACATCAGCGCGAGCCCGACTGCGTACATCAGACCGCCGGCGCACAGAACACGTGCTGAACCGTAGCGGTCAGCGATCATGCCGGCGATCGGCTGGCCGATACCCCACAGCAAATTCTGTAGCGCCAGCGCGAAGCCGAACACGTCGCGGCCCCAGTGATTGGCGCTCGACATCGGCGTCAGAAAGAAGCCGAGCGAAGAGCGCGGGCCGAACGACATCAGCGAGATCAGGCAACCGAAACCAATGATCAGAACCGGCGTGCGCCAACCGGCGGCCGCAATTGCCGATGGGGTCGCCAAGGATCGACGCTCGATGCTGGTCATTTTTATTCCCAATAAGTGCGGCACACGCGCAAGCCGCACGTAGTTATAGATGGCCGTTCGGACCAGCCCCAATGAAAATTACTAAACGCCGGCGCAGTTTTTCTCGTTTGCGAGCGGCGCCTGTTCGGCCGCAATAACGGCATCGCCGCCCGAATCCGCGGGTGCTGGGATTTAACGCCATGATTTGCACACGATGCGGCAGCACCAAACGCCCCGACGGTCCCGCTTCGCGCCTGGATGGTTGGGGCCGCGAATGCCTGCATTACGCTTGCACCGAGTGCGGTTATAGCTGGAATTTATCGCGGCGTGCACAAGTGTGGGCCGAAGGGCGGCGTACTCGCGCTTCATCGCGCGACGATCTGGTTAGGGATTGGATCGGGCTTTTCGCCGCCGACGGCGAAGAGGTGAATGCGTATCGCCGCGGAGTGGCTAGGCGTGGCGCTCCGGCCGCGCCATTGCGGGTGGCTTGAAGCTCGCGGCGTCAGCCGAACGGCTTGATGCTGTCGGCGACTGAATTGGCGATGTGTTCCTTCGAAATCACGCCGATGATCTCGGACGGTCGCCCCCGGCCCTTACCTCTGACAACAACCGCCATGCTTGCACTGTGGCGAGCCATGCGCTGAACCACGTCGAACATGATGTCGTCTTCGCGCGCCAGCGTGAAATTGCGCTGCGCCACGTCGCCAAGATGGACGCCACTGTAGGCCTGCTCGACGCCGCGGCGCAGCCCGATATTGACGCGCACGACGCCGGCGATGTGATTGCCGCGCGTGACGACGACATGTTTGAAGCCGGCGCCGGTTGCGTTCGCCCGCAGGAAGGCGTCGAAATCGGCATCCGCCGGCAATAGCGTGACATCCTTCTGCATGACCTCGCGCGCACGCCGTACCAAGAACATGTTGGCGTGGAGCGCCTTCGGTACGAAATGGCCGCGCCCGACCAGCTTGACCGTATAGATGTTCTCGGCCGAAAGCAGCCGCCGCACGCCGATCGCAATGGCGACCGCGACAATGCTCGGCATCACCAGATCGTAGTCACGTGTCATCTCGAAGATCATGGTGACCGCGGTCATCGCGGCGCCGGTGCCGCCGCCGACCATGGCGGCCATGCCGATAATGGCGCAGGTGGTGACGCCAAGGCCCTCGACCGGCAGGAAATGATTCGCCACCACGCCGAACGCGCCGCCGAGCGTGGCGCCCATGAACAAGGATGGAGAGAAGATTCCGCCCGACGCGCCGGAGCCGAGGCTGATCGAGGTTGCAACAATCTTCGCTGCGAACAGCACGAACAGGAGCACTGGCAGGGCAAGGCTGCCCGAAAGAATCGCCTGGATGGTCGAGTAACCGACGCCCTCGACATAGTAGTGGCCGGCGGTGCGCAGCAACACGTAGATCAAGATGCCGATCGCGAGCATGCCGATGACGTTGCGCAGATAAGGATTGGCGATGCGTTCGAAGATGGTCTCGGCAAAGCTCAACGCGCGGATGAAGGCGGCGGCGGCTAAACCGATGAGTGCGCCGAGCAGCGCATAGAGGAGAAGCGACGGCAGCGACGCCGGCGCTTGCGAGGCGAGCAGCTCCTTTGGGATCACGAACGCCGGATAGATGCCGAAAAAGATCCGGCCAATGAAGGTCGCCGTGCCGGTCGCGAGCGCGACCGGCAGAAACGTGCGCGCACTCAATTCCGGCATCATCAGTTCAATGGCGAACATCACGCCGCCGATCGGCGTGTTGAAGGTGGCGGCGATCCCGGCGCCGGCGCCGGCCGCGACCAATGTGATCCGCTGCCACGGCGCCATACGTATGATCTGACCGAGCGTCGAGCCGATTGCCGAACCGATCTGGATGATCGGTCCCTCGCGGCCGACCGCCGCGCCGGTGCCGATCGAGAGCGCCGAAGCGAGCGATTTGATCACCGCCACCACCGGGCGGATCATGCCTTCCTTGTAGTAGATTGCGTCCATGACTTCGGGAACGCCGTGGCCGCGCGCCTCCGGCGCGAAATTGGTGATCAGGAAGGTGACAATCAGGCCGCCGATCACCGGCACCAGAATGATGAAGGCGCCCCACGGGCCAGGTGGCGTGAACACGCTGGCGTCGTAATTGACCGCGAGCACGCCGAGAAAGGCTGCGTTGTGGATCAACCCGATCAGGGCCCGGAACACGACGGCGCCGAAACCGGTGATGACGCCGACGACAATTGCGAGCAGCGACAGCCGCAGCAGACCGAGACGGAGGGGCCGTCTAAGTTTCATGCCTCGTCAACGCGGGGCGGGCGCGTTTAGAGCTGCCGGATCGAGCCGAAATCCCAATTGGCAGCGTCCGCTGGATTTTCACCGATGCGCACGGTGGTGTCGTTGACGAAGCGATAGGGCGGGACCGGCAGGTTGTACGGCGCCGGCACGCCGGAAAAGACGCGGCCGGCGGGGTCGTATTTGGAGCCGTGGCACGGGCAGAAGTAGCCGCCGAGCCAGCCGGTAACTGGCGAAGTCGCATTCGGTTGTGGATAGAACATCGGAATGCAGCCGAGATGCGTGCAGATGCCGACCACGACGCCGTATTCGGGCTTGATGGAGCGGTGCCAATTGACGGCGTAAGGCGCCTGCTGCATCTGCTCCGAATTCGGATCGGAAAGCTGCGACACCAGCTTGGGATCCTGGAGGGTTTTCAGCGTTTCCGGGGAACGGTGGAAGACGAAGATCGGCCGTTCGCGCCAGCGGATCACCACCTGCTGGCCAGGCTCGATCTTGGAGATGTCGAGATCGACCGGTCCACCGGCGGCAAGCGTCGAGGCGTCGGGGTTCATTTGAGCGATGAGCGGGACGAGGGTCGCGGCCGCACCGACGGCGGCTACGGTCCCGGTCGCAATATAGAGAAAATCCCGGCGGGTGCCTTCCGGTCCATGAAGCCCGGAAGCTGCCGTCGTGTCGCTGCTCGCCATATTCGCGCCTTTCGCCACTGGTTTTCCCCGCGCTTATATTGGCCCGGCCCAGTGTCAGTCAATCAACGGCGTCTCAGCGCCGCGCGCGCCAATTTCCGGGTGTTTTCTGGTGTTCCGGCAGCATCGATCTCCGTCCAATCGAGCGGTCCGAGGTCATAAGTCTCCTGCGATTTTGCGACCACGGCATCGGCATCGGATGCATCCGCGGTGCGCGCTCCAACTCGCTTGAGCCGGGTGTCGAGATCGGCAGTCAGAAACAGCCCGTTGAAGGAAACATTGGCGGACTTTCCGGCCGCCGCGATAATCGCGCGCTCCTGCTCCCGAGCGAACACGGCATCGATGACGGCCGAATGTCCGGCGGCGAGGATGCGCAGCGCCTTTTCTGCGAGCGTCGCATAGATCCGGCCGGTAACCTCCGCGGTATAGGCACTGGCCGGCAATTTCTCGGTCTCGGCAGCGCCGAACAGGACCTTGCGTTCCAGGTCCGAGCGAACAACGACGGCGCCGGGCATTGGCTCGAGGTCGGCCGCCAGCGATTGAGCCAATTGGCTCTTGCCCGTCCCGGAGAGGCCGCCGATGGCGACAAGGCGCGGCGGCGGCGGCGCAATGGCCCGCAGAGCAAACGCAAAGTATTTGTTCGCAGTGCGCGCGATCTCCCGGCGCTCCCCGGCGGCTGCGCGCTCCAGGCGGGCGGCGGTGACTTCGGCGCGAATGGCGGCGCGCATAGACAGGAAAAACGGCAACGCCGCGAGCGCGTCTAAATCTTCCGCGTGTCGGCTGTCGGCCAGGTACCGGTTGAGGACGATATTTCCCGGTTGCTCCAGTCCGCGCTCCAGGAGGTCCATCAGCAAAAATGCCAGATCGTAGAGGACGTCACCGGAAGCGATAATGTCGCTGAACTCGATGGCATCGAACAAAACCGGCTTGCCTTCGAGCAGCACGATGTTGCCGAGATGAAGGTCGCCGTGAATGCGGCGAGCGAAGCCGTTGCGGCTTCGCTCGCGCAACAGCGGCGTGATTTGTTGATAGGCGGCGCGGGTTTTGCGGGCGAGCGCGTCGACGTCGTCTCGCGGAAATATGCCTGGATGCTGCCGGAATGCGTCGGCATGTTCGTCAATATAATTGCCGAGGGCTTCGATCCATGCGCTGCCGTCGAGCGGCTGGGCTTGGCGGTGCGCGGCGGCAACGACGCGGCCCAATGCGTCGGCAAGTGAGGAATCAATCTGTTTGGAGAGATGGTCGAGCGTGCAATTTTCGTCGAAGCGCGCCATTTCCACCGCCCATTCCACCGCGACGCCCGAGCCGCCGACCGCGAGCTTGCCGCCGGCGTCGCGGGTGATTGCCACCACGCCGCGATAGATTTGCGGCGCGTAGGGCGCGTTGACCTTGAGCTCGGCCTCGCACGCCGCCTTGCGCTTCTCGAGGGTGGAGTAATCGAGAAACGGAAAACGTACGGCACGCTTGACCTTCAGCGCCCCATCCATGGTTAGAAAAACCGATGACGCGTGCGTGTCGATGCGGCGGACCTTCTGCCCGCCATGGGTTGCGGGATCGGCAAGGAATGCGAGCACTTCGTCCTGGCTACCGGTCCGATCCGCCATGAAAATCAATGTCCTTTTAGGCGAAGTTTCACTTTTGCTTTCGATAGTGCACTTATCGGGCCGCGGCGTCAGCCGCCCGACGGAAGACCGCCGAGGAAAACGTCATGCGCAGCAAGGATAACAATCGCACCGCCGCTGAAGTTCTCATCGCCCAATTGCGCGTTCACGGCGTCCGTCATGTCTTTTGCGTGCCTGGCGAGAGCTACCTCGCGGCGCTCGACGCATTTGTCGACAGCGATATCGAGCTCACGGTGTGCCGCCAGGAGGGCGGGGCGGCCATGATGGCGGAAGCGGTGGGCAAGGCCACCGGACGTCCCGGCGTCTGCTTTGTTACGCGCGGGCCCGGCGCCACCAACGCCTCGCCCGGCATTCACATCGCGCAGCAGGATTTAACGCCGCTCGTCATGTTCGTCGGCCAGGTGGCGCGCGACATGACGGAACGCGAAGCGTTTCAGGAAGTCGACTACCGCGCGATGTTCGACTCGATGTGCAAATGGGTGACGGAGATCGACGATCCGGCGCGCATACCGGAACTGGTGTCGCGGGCCTTTTACACCGCGACCAACGGCCGGCCCGGGCCGGTGGTCGTAAGCCTGCCGGAGGACATGCTGACCGAGCGCGTGGCGGTCGACGATGCGCGGCCGTTTGCACCGATCGAGACCGTGCCGGGCCCTGCCGAAATGGCGAAACTCGCAGAGCTCCTCAGCGCGGCGCGCAAACCGATGTTTATCATCGGCGGCAGCCGATGGTCACAGGAGGCGTCGGACCATCTCGGCCGCTTCGTAAAAAAATATCGGCTGCCGGTCTGCACGACGTTCCGGCGCTTGCACCTGTTCGACGCGCTGCATCCCTGCTACGCGGGCGATCTCGGCATCGGTCCCAACCCGAAACTCCTTGAGCGTGTCAAGTCCGCCGATCTCGTAGTCCTGGTCGGCGGGCGCATGGGCGAATTGCCGTCGCAGAGCTACACGCTATTCAACATCCCGCGGCCGCAAATGAAATTCGTGCACGTGCATCCGGGCGCCGAAGAGCTCGGCCGCGTCTATGCACCGGACCTCGCCATCCACGCGACGCCGGCGGCATTCGCCGCCGCACTTGATCTCAACGTTTCCGGCGCTTTTACCGGGGAGGGGGATGCCGCGCATGCCGATTATCTCGCCTGGACGGAAAAGCCGACCGAACAGCCGGGCGCGGTCAATTTCGGCACGGTGATGGTTTGGCTACGTGAAAACCTTCCGGTTGATGCGATCCTATGCAACGGCGCGGGCAACTACGCTGCATGGATTTACCGCTTTTTTCGTTTCCGCCGCTTCGCCCAGCATATCGCGCCGACCTCTGGCTCGATGGGTTACGGCGTGCCGGCCGCCGTCGCCATGAAGCGGTTCTTTCCTGAGCGCCCGGTTGTTTGCATTGCCGGTGACGGCGATTTTCTGATGAACGGCCAGGAGTTCGCCACCGCCGTTCAGTACAAGCTGCCGTTCATCGTCGTCATTGCCGACAACGGCGTCTATGGCACCATCCGCATGCACCAGGAACGGGAATATCCCGGCCGCATCATCGCCACCGACTTGCGCAATCCGGATTTCGTCGCCTACGCCCGCGCTTTCGGCGGCTTCGGCGTTTCGGTCGAACGCACGGAAGATTTCCCGGCGGCGTTCAAAGCGGCGGTCGATTCCGGCGTGCCGGCAATTATTCGCCTCGCCATCGATCCCGAAGCCATTACGCCGGTGACGACGCTGTCCAAAATCCGCGCCAAATCGCTGGCCGACCGCGGCGCTTAGCTACCGCATTGGCGCGCCGTTCAGTCAGACTTCTCCGCTCTGATATACTGGCAGCCCGATTCTTGAACGCGGGGCCGCCATACCCTATCGCCGCACCGAAAACGTCGCCCGGCGTCTCGCCGCCCGCCACGACGCGATCATTGCGGCTGCGCGGCAGATCGCGAGGGAGGGTGGCATGGCGGCGGTGCAGATTGCGAGCGTTGCTGCGCGCGCCGAGATTGCCACCGGAACGGTCTATCGTTACTTCCCGGCCAAGACCGAACTCGTGGCGGCACTGTTGCGGGAAATCGCCGTGCGCGAGATCGGCGCCTTGCAACGCGCAGCAGATGACGCGCCCGGCCCGCTGTCGGCCCTGTGCGCGGCGTTCATGACGTTTGCCGCGCGCGCCCGGCGCGAGCGGCGGCTTGCCTTTGCAGCGATCGCCGAGCCGGTGGATGCGGAGGTCGACGCCGAGCGCACGGCGTTCCGGAGATCGCTGGCCGCCGAATTTTCCCGATTGATCGCGGCGGCGATCGCGGAAGCCCGCCTGCCTGAACAGGATGCCGGAGTGTCGGCGGCGGCGCTCACCGGATTGCTGATCGAAGGCGCGATCGGCCCGCTGGCGCCGGGCGAAGCGGGCCGCGACCGCGATCTGGTGCAGTCGCTCGCGCTCGCAGGCTTGCGCGCGCTCGGCGTTGCCGATGCGCGCGCCCGCGGACTTGTAGTGCAGACGACAATTCCCGTCGCGGACGAGACGTCTTAGCTACCGGAACCGGAAATCACTTCGCCGAACAGCTTCCAGGTCACGCCGTCGAACTTCATCAACTGCATTTGCTTGATTGGAGCGAAATCGGTGGCGCTGGTCGAAATAGTGATGCCCGGCAGCAACATCGGCAGTTTCAGATCGTGGATGCTCGCGGCCTCTTTCATGACGTTCTCACGCGTCAGGTTGTCGCCGGACGCTTTCAGCACCGCGACCATGGTCTGCGACACGGTGTAGCCGTACACATTGTTGATGTCGCTGAGGCTGCCGGATGAATAGTTTTTCTTCATCCACTCCAGCCAGTCTTTGTATTCCTGGCCGCTCTGCCATTGCGGATCGGTCGGATCCTTCAGATAGCCGGCCGAGATGATGCCAACGCCCTTTTCAGGTCCGGCCGGCTTCATCACCGAACCGACCGAGACCGAAACGTTGGTGAGAAAGTGCGTCGGCTTCCAAGCGATGTCGTAGACCTTGCGGATTGCCTGGGCGGCGAATTTTGGCGTCGCCGCGGTCAAGAGCACATCGGCGCCGCTGCCTTGCAGCGCGACGACTTGCGAATTGACCGTGGGGTCGGTGGTCTCGTACGACTTGGTGGCGACGATCATCTTGTCCGCCTTGTCGCCAAGGCCTTCGCGCAGACCGTTCAGATAGTCCTTGCCGAAATCGTCGTTCTGATAGAGCACCGCCGCCTTGGCGTTCGGTAAGTTCTTGAGGATGTAGCGGCCATAGATGCGCGCTTCGATGCGGTAGCTCGGCTGCCAGCCCATAGTCCACGGATGGTTCTTCGGATCGTTCCACTTGTCGGCGCCGGTGGCGACGAACAGCTGCGGCACCTTGTTTTCATTGAGGTAGCCCTGAACCGCGGTATTCGGCGGCGTGCCCAGGATGTTGAAGGTCGAGGAGCACCTGGTCTTCCTCGACCAGCTTGCGCACGAGTTCGACGGTCTTCGGCGGCGAGTAGCCATCGTCGCGGCTGATAAAATTAATCTTGCGGCCGTTGACGCCGCCTTGCTCGTTGAGCGCGTTGAAGAATGCGCTTTCCGCCTTGGCGATGGTTCCGTAAGCGGAGGCCGGGCCGCTATAGGCGTCGGTGTTGCCGATCTTGATTTCGGTGTCGCCGGCGCCGGGGCTGTATTGTCCGGCCGCCAACGCCAGGCCGCTCGCCGCCACTAGAACTGCCGCCGCCCAGCCGC
The DNA here is from genome assembly GCA_963753355.1 of uncultured Alphaproteobacteria bacterium. Lineage (GTDB taxonomy): Bacteria > Pseudomonadota > Alphaproteobacteria > Rhizobiales > Xanthobacteraceae > BOG-931. The sequence continues at coordinate 168,838 of CAVWBV010000034.1, read as the reverse complement.
CCGCCATCGCATATTGTTTTGTCATGAAGTCCTCCCTCGATGTTTGCGTTTCGCACTGGGCGTCAGCTTCCGGATGCGGAAATCACTTTACCGAACAGCTTCCACGTTGTGCCGTCGAATTTTTCCAGCTGCATCTGTTTGATCGGCGCGAAATCGGTCGGGCTCGTCGAGATGGTCACGCCGGGCAGCAGCATCGGCATCTTCATGTCATGGAGGTTTGCGGCCTGCTTCATAATGTTCTCGCGGGTGAGATTGTCGCCACAGGCCTTTAGGACGGCGACGAGCGTCTGCGCATAAGTGTAACCGATGCCACCCTGCACGTCGCCAAGGTTGGCGGAAGGATTGTACTTCTTCATGAAGCCGAGCCAGTCCTTGTATTCCGGCGTGTCCGCCCATTGCGGATCGGTCGGATCCTTGGCAAATGCCGCTGAAATGATGCCGATGCCTTTCTCCATTCCCGCATTCTTCATCACCGTTCCGACGGAATTCGACACCGAAGTGAGGAAGTGGGTAGGCTTCCAGCCGATGTCGTAGACTTTACGGATCGACTGCGCGGCGAATTTGGGTGTTGCCAACGTCACCAGGGTGTCGGCGCCGCTTGATTGCAGCGCGACGACCTGGGAATTGACGGTCGGGTCGGTCGTTTCATAGGACTGCGTGGCGACGATCATCTTCCCCGCTGTGTCGCCGAGCCCGGCGCGCAATCCGTTGACGTAGTCCTTGCCGAAATCGTCGTTCTGATAGAGTAGCGCGATCTTCGCATTCGGCAGATTGTCGAGGATATATCGGGCGTAGATGTGGGCCTCGGTGCCGTAGCTCGGGATTAATCCGATCGTCCACGGGAAATGCTTGGGGTCGTTCCATTGGTCGGCGCCGGTGGCGACGAATAATTGCGGCACCTTGTTGTCGTTCAGGTAAGCGTGAATGGCGATGTTGGTGGGGGTGCCCAGCGTCGAAAACAAAAACAGCACCTGGTCCTGCTCGACCAGTTGTCGCGCCTGCTCGACGGTTTTCGGCGGGCTATAGCCATCGTCGCGACTAATGAAATTGATCTTGCGGCCGTTGATGCCGCCTTGCTCGTTGATTACGTTGAAATAGGCGGCTTCGGTCTTGCCGATGATGCCGTAGGCCGAGGCTGGGCCGCTATAGGGCATGGTGTTGCCGATCTTGATTTCGGTGTCGCTGGCGCCGGGGCTGTATTGACCGCCGGCAAAAGCGAGACCGCTTACAAGAGCAAAACCGGCCGCGACGAGACCTTTCGCCAGTTTCCGCGTGAACGTCATGCTCATTGCCATGATGTCCTCCCTTTTGGTCGTTTTAGGCTGTTTCGGCCTTTATCACTAGTCGCCGGAGCCCTTGATCACGTCGCCGAAGACTTTCCAACCACTGCCGTCGAATTTCTGCAACTGCATCTGTTTGATCGGCGCATAGTCGCCGGGGCCGGTCGAGATAGTGATGCCCGGCAACAGCATCGGCAAGCGGAGATCGTGGAGGCCGGCCGCTACCTGCATTACATGCTCGCGCGTAAGATTGTCGCCGCTGGTTCGTAGTACGGCCACCAGGGTCTGCGCGGTCGAGTAACCGTAAACCGCAAGCGAGTTGTTCAGGCTGACCGAGGCATTATATTTTTTCATCCACGCCAGCCAGTCCTTGTATTCGGGCGTGTCCTGCCAGCGTGGATCGCTGGGATCTTTGGTGTAGGTCGCCGACATGACGCCGGCACTCTTTTCCGCTCCGGCGGGTTTCATGACCGATCCGACGGATGTAGAGACCGAATTGACAAACTGCGTCGGGCGCCAGCCGATATCGTAGACCTTGCGGATCGCGAGCGTGGTGAATTTGGGAATGGCTGCGGTCAGCAACACATTGGCGCCGCTTGCCTGCAACGCCGAGACCTGCGAGTTGACGGTCGGGTCGGTGGTTTCGTAGGACTGCGTGGCGACGATCATCTTTCCGGCTTTGTCGCCGAGGCCTGAGCGCATGCCGTTGACGTAGTCCTTGCCGAAGTCGTCGTTCTGATAGAGCACGGCGATCTTCGCGTCCGGCAGATTCTCGAGCACATAACGCGCGAAAATGCGCGCTTCGGTGCCGTAGCTCGGCTGCCAGCCCATGGTCCAGGGATAATGTTTGGGATCGTTCCACTGGTCGGCGCCGGAGCCGACGAAGAGCTGTGGAATTTTGTTGTCGTTGAGATAGCCGCGGATCGCGAGATTCGGCGGCGTGCCGAGCGATTGGAACACCATCAGCACCTGGTCTTCTTCGACCAGCTTGCGCACGACCTCGACGGTTTTGGGCGGGCTATAGGCGTCGTCGCGGCTGATGAAGTTGATCTTGCGGCCGTTGATGCCGCCCTGGTCGTTGATTATCGCGAAGTAGGCCGAAAGCGACTTGCCGATGGCGCTGTAGCCCGACGCGGGCCCGCTGTACGGCATGGTGTTGCCGATTTTGATCTCGGTGTCGCTGGCACCGGGGCTGTATTCGGCTGCGATGCAAATGCCGTTACTCACCGCCGCGAGATTTCCCGCAACCATGAGAGCAAGAATGTGTCTCTTGAACGTCACAGCTTGTTACGCTCCCTCAAGTCGGCGAACGGCGGGGCGGCGCCGATCTCTCTCGCGTCGCGTAGAACCGCGCGATCAACGGTTCAAGTGTGCCAACGACACCGCGCGGCATGGTGTACATGAACAACAACATCGCGAGCCCGTAAATCGCCCATGGTGCGGCGTCGGAAATGTCGTTGGCGAGATTCGGCACGAACTGGATAAAGAATCCACCGACAATCGCGCCACCAATGGTGGCGATGCCACCGACCGCGGAGCCGACCAAGAACGAGATCGACAGAAACAGACTGTAACCCTCAGGTGAGACATAACCGACGACGATGGCCGACAGCGCTCCCGCGACGGCCGTGAACGACGTCGAGGTGCCGAAAGCGAGCGTCTTGTATTTGGCGGTGTCGATGCCCATCGCCGCGGCGGCAATCGGGTGATCGCGAATGGCGACAAAAGCCCGGCCGGTGCGGCCGTGCAGGATGTTGGCGGCGACGCGGATCGCGACCAGCAACACGACCAGCACCACGAAATAAAGCCAGCGGTCGCGATCGAGGCTCAGGCCCGCAGGCGGCATCGGCTTGGCCAGATTGATGCCCTGCTGCCCGCCGGTCCAGGTATCGAAATATTTCAACAGTTGCGGCGTCGCGAGCGCCATGGCGAGCGTGACGAGCGCGAGATACGGACCTTCGAACCGCAGCGCCGGCAAGCCGAACAGCACGCCGAGTACGAAACCGATCAAAGCCGCCGGCGGCAGCGTCAGCCAGTAGGGCACGCCGTAACGGTGCATCAGGATGGCCGCGGTGTAGGCGCCCACCGCAAAGAAACCACCATGCCCCAGCGAAATCTGGCCGTTGTAGCCGGTCAGGATGTTGAGCCCGAGCACGGCGATCGCATAGATCATCACCATGGTCAGTTCGAACACGTGATATTTGCTGAGCGCGAAGGGGAGCGCCGCGGCGATCACGATAAGCGCGACGATGCCGATCCATCGCCACGTGTTTGCCCCTGCGGCCCCCGAAGGGGCGTCCGCCAGAATTTCGGGTGTGGCGATACGCTTTTCCATGATCAGACGCGGCGTACGACGGCGGTGCCGAACAGGCCATTGGGCCTGAAGACAAGAACAAGGATGATCAATGCAAATGCGACAGTCAGTTTGAGCTGACTGGCGATCAGATAAGTGCCGACCAGATTCTCGGTGACACCGACGATCAGTCCGCCGACCACGGCGCCGACGGGGCTGGTGATGCCGCCGAGCAGCGCTCCGGCAAATGCATAGATCAGCACGCCGCCCATCATGTTCGGATCAAGAAACAATACCGGCGCCACCATCACGCCCGCGGTCGCGCCGATCACGGCGGCCAAGCCCCAACCGATCGCCAGCATGCGGCCGACGCGAATGCCGCACAGCCGCGCGGAGGCCGGATTTTGCGCTGCGGCCCGCATCGCCAAGCCGATCGGGGTAAAGCGGAAGAACGCGAACAACAGAACGAGCATCAATAGCGTCACGCCGATGACGCCGAGGTCGCGCGTCGTCATCAGCGCGCCGAATACCGGCCGATCAGGGAAGGGACTGGGAAAATCCTGCACCGTGTAGCTGTAAATCCACCCCGCGACTGAATTGAAAATGAGCAACAAGCCGATGGTGACGACGACCGCCGCCAGCACGGGAGCGTTTTCAACCGGGCGGATAACGACGCGTTCGATGATCATGCCGCCAGCAAACGACACCGCGAGCGTGATCAGGAATGCAAGCCAGAACGGCAGTCCGGCATTCACCAGCGTCCAGGCGATATAGGTGGAGAACATCGCCATTTCGCCCTGCGCGAAGTTCACCAGATCGGTCGCGCGGTAGATCATCACCAGCGCGAGCGCCAAACTTGCGTAGATCGAGCCGGCGGCAAGGCCTGAGAAAATCTGCTGCAAGAACTGGTGCATCGAAGCCCGTTCAATAGCCCAGGTAGGAGCGACGAATTTGCGGGTCGTCGGCCAGGCTCTTTGCACTGCCCGAGGCGACGACGTAACCGGTTTCGATCAGGTAGGCGTGGTCCGCCAATTCCAGCGCCAGGTTGGCATTTTGCTCGACCAGAAGAACGCTGACCTGCTGCTCGCGCCGGATGCGTTCGACGATGGCGAAGATGCTTTCGACGACGCGCGGCGCCAGGCCGAAAGAAGGCTCGTCGAGCACCAGGAGGCGAGGGGCCATCATCAGCGCACGCGCGATGGCGAGCATCTGCTGCTCGCCGCCGGACAACGCGCCGGCTTGTTGGCGCCGCCGCTGGGCGAGAATCGGAAAATAGCCGTACATGCGCTCGACAGCTTCCGGGAGCTGCCGCCACTTTGTGTAACCGCCGAGCCGCAGATTTTCCTCCACCGTCAAGCCGACGAACGTTCCGCGTCCTTCAGGGACGTGGCCGACGCCGAGGCTTGCGATCTCTTCGGTGCTCCTCCGATGCAGCTCCTTGCCAGCGAAGAGGATTTGTCCGTCGCGGCGCACCATGCCGCAAAGAGCGCGCAGCGTTGTCGTCTTGCCGGCGCCGTTAGCGCCGAGCAGCACGGTCATACCGCCTTCCTCGACCGCGATGTCGATTCCGTGCACGACCTCTGACTGACCGTAAAAGGCTCGCAGCGAGCGAAGCTCGAGAATGGGCGCCATCAGTGCCGTGCCCCAAGGTACGCTTCAGCCACCGATGGATTGTCGCGCACCTCTGCCGGAGTGCCATCGGCGATGACGCGGCCGAAATTGAGCACCACCACTTGGTCCGAGAGGCTCATCACCAAGCCCATGTGATGTTCAACCAGGAGAACGGTGATGCCGAGCTGATCGCGAATAGCGCGGATCAGCGCGCCAAGCTCCGCGACCTCTTCGTGATTAAGGCCGCCGGCGGGCTCGTCGAGCAGAAGGAGCAGCGGCCGTGCGGCCAACGCCCGCGCTATTTCGACGCGCTTGCGCGCACCAAAGGGCAGCGTTTCCGCCGGCCGGGAGGCCAAATCCGCCAAGCCGACAAAGTCCAGCATGGTGCAGGCGGTTTGTTTGAATTCCTGCTCTTCGCGCCGCGTCGCCGGCAGCGTGAGCGCGTCGGCGAGCGGCCCGTTGCGGCCGCGGGCGTGCGCTCCGACCTTGACGTTGTCGAGCACGGACATCGAGCCGAACAAGGCCGGCGCCTGGAAGGTGCGGCCGATGCCGAGCGCGGCGATTTCCGCGGGCGCGCAGCGGCGCAGCGAACGCCCATTCAAGCGAAGGTCGCCGCCGCTTTGACGGTAGAGCCTGCTCAAACAGTTAAACAGCGTGGTTTTGCCGGCGCCGTTCGGCCCGATCAAACCGACGATACGGCCGCGCTCCACCGCGAAGCTGACGGACTCGAGCGCGACAATGCCGCCGAAGCGCATGGCCAAGTCGGTCACTTCAAGCAGACGGACATCGTTCTGCCGGGTGTTCGCAGCCGAGGGAGAGAGATCGGTCATGCCGATGTCGCCGCCATCTCTGACCGCTACTCCCGAATGCTGTGCTTGTTCTTATAAGGTCGCCGGTACGGCGTAGGCGAAAGCGTGACACGCTCCGCCTTTGCCCGTCAATGACCGGAAAGAGGCGCAGGGTGATTGGCAAAATGGCGACGAGGGCCGTGCGGCCCCCGGGTACGGCCGTTGCCCGGAAATGCGCCCGGCGAAGCCTAGTGCGACATCAGTACGGGAAGCGTCATTGTCCGGAAAATGCTGCGCGTGACGCCGCCGAGCACAAATTCGCGCAAGCGTGAGTGCCCGTACCCGCCCATCACCATAAAGTCGGCGCCGGAATCTGCGGCGTGCGACAAAAGGACGTCGGCAACGTCGACATCGCCGAGGACGGTGCGCTTGACCTCGACATTGAGATCATGCCGGGCCAGATGCTCCGCGATATCGGCGCCGGCAATCTCGTCCTCCTTGCCGCGTTCGTTCGCGACAATGACAATCTCGACACGTTTGGACTGCTTCAAGAGCGGTACTGCGTCGCCGATGGCGCGGGCGGCGGCGCGGCTGCCGTCCCAGCACACCATGACTTGATCGAGCTTGAACGGGTCTTTCTGGATGTACGGGACGACGATGACCGGGCGGCCGGATTCAAACAACGCCGCTTCGGCAATAACCTCTTCAACCGCGCTTCTCTCCGGCTCGGCTTGTCCGACGATAGAGAGATCGAAGCGCCGCGCGATGCGGCTGAACATGTCGCCGACGCCGGAGAGACTTGCGCTGACGGTGAGCGAGTTGGCGGAAATGCCGACACGGTCGGTCGTCGCGTTAAAACGATCAATTGCGGTTTTCGCCGCGGCCTGGCTCTCGCGCTCCTGGGTTTCGATCACATCGCCGGGAATATAGCCCGCCCCCGAGATCGGAACGATTGGATCGTAGAGAAACGCAATACCGGTCAAGTGCGCCCCGAACGCGGCAGCGGTAGAAATCGCGTACTCGCTGGCGGGGTTCGTCTTTTCGCCGACCCCCAGATTGACGACAATGTCTTTAATCATGGCGACGTTTCCTCCGGATCGGCAATGCGCCGGTAGAGTATCCACTGACTAATAACTATGATCCGCGTGACATAAACAGTCTTTGTTCGAGATCAATGAACGGGGGATCGTTCATTTCTTGATGTTACCCTGAGCGTCGAATTGTTTGAGGTAAGCCCAGAGATCGTTGATCTCGGCGTCGTTTTTGATCCCAGCAAAAGTCATTTTGGTGCCCGGTATTTTGGCGCGAGGATCCTTGATGTATTCCTTGAATTGCGCCTCGTCCCACACAATGCCGGAATTCTTGTTGGCGTCGGAATAGTTGAAACCCACCACCGAGCCGGATTTGCGGCCGTCGAGGCTGTTCAGTTCGGGGCCGACCAGATTCTTCGCTTCCGGGCCGATGCGGTGGCAGGGCATGCATTTCTTGAACGAATTTTGTCCCTTTTCCACGTCCTGCGCCCATCCGCTTCCCGCCGCGGCGGTGCTAAGCACCGCGACCGCAATCATTACCTTCATCATGAACGGATCCTTTCTGATCTGGCGCCACGCGAAAAGGCCACGACGGCCAGCGGTTTGAAACCGCTGCCCGCCGATATCTTCCCTCTCGTCATTTACGCGTCAATAGCTGAACCACGCTACGCATTTACGTCGGCCGCAAGACCGGGAAGAACGAAGTCGCCTTGACCTTTCTGCGCGTCGCGACGATCTTTCATAATAAGCGAAACATCGAGCTTCGACATGACCGTCGCCATGCCGCCATCCGACGATACCGTGCTCGCCCGCAGGGCCGAGATCGTCGCGGCGCTGAAACAAATCGTCGCGGGCGAAGGGGTCATCGATTCGGAAACGGCAATGCGGCCTTACGAGAGCGATGGTTTGACCGCCTACCGCCAGCTTCCCATGGTGGTGGTGCTCCCGGAAACGACGGAACAAGTCTCCGCTGTTCTCGCCTATTGCCACCGCCACGGCATCAAGGTCGTGCCGCGCGGGGCGGGGACGTCACTCTCGGGCGGTGCGCTGCCACTCGATGACGGCGTCCTTCTTGGCATGGCCAAGTTCAACCGCATCCGCGCCATCGATTACGACAATCGGATCGCTGTGGTCGAACCCGGCGTCACCAATCTTGCCGTCTCGCAGGCGGTCGCCGACGCCGGCTTTTACTATGCGCCCGATCCCTCGTCGCAGATCGCCTGCACCATCGGCGGCAACGTCGCGGAAAATTCCGGCGGCGTACACTGCCTCAAATACGGCGTCACCACCAACAACGTGCTCGGCTGCGAACTGGCGCTGATAAGCGGCGAGATTCTGCGGCTGGGCGGCAGTCATCTCGATTCGCCCGGCTACGACCTGTTGGGCGTCGTCACCGGCTCGGAGGGACTGCTCGGCGTCGTCACCGAAGTCACGGTGCGAATTTTGAAGAAACCGGAGACGGCGCGCGCGGCGCTGATTGGCTTTTTAAGCTCAGAGGACGGGGGCGAATGTGTCGCCCGAATCATCGGCGCCGGCATCATCCCCGGCGGCATGGAAATGATGGATGGGGCGGCCATCCGCGCGGCGGAGGATTTCGTCCACGCCGGTTACCCCCTCGATGTCGAGGCGTTGCTGATCGTCGAACTCGACGGGCCGCAGGCCGAGGTCGATCATTTGCTCGACCGCGTGCAGAAAATTGCGCAGGAGTGCCGCGCCGTTAATTGCCGAGTGTCGAATTCCGAAGACGAGCGCCTGTTGTTCTGGGCGGGCCGCAAGGCGGCCTTTCCGGCGGTCGGCCGGATCTCGCCCGACTATTATTGCATGGATGGGACCATCCCGCGGGCCAAGCTGCCGCTGGTGCTGCGCCGTATGAAAGAACTGTCGGCGAAATACGTGCTGCGTGTCGCCAATGTGTTTCACGCCGGCGACGGCAATCTGCATCCGCTCATTCTCTATGACGCCAACAAGCCGGGCGAACTGGAGCGCGCGGAAGATTTCGGCGCCGATATTTTGCGGCTATGCGTCGAAGTCGGCGGCGTGCTCACCGGCGAGCACGGCGTCGGCGTGGAAAAACGCGACCTTATGCCGGTGATGTTTTCCGAGACTGACCTCAATCAGCAACTGCGGCTCAAATGCGCGTTCGATGACAAGAGCTTGCTCAATCCTGGGAAAGTGTTCCCCACGTTGCACCGTTGCGCTGAACTCGGGCGGATGCACGTCCACGCCGGGCGCGTGGCGTTCCCCGACATTCCGCGGTTTTGAGTCGCGCTTCAAATGAGCGAGGATTTAAAACCGCGAGACACGGCGGAGGTAGAGCAGGCCGTTCAATGGGCGCTGGCTGAAGCCAAAACGCTGGAGATCGTCGGGGCGGGCAGCAAGCGGGCGATCGGCCGCGCCGCGCAATGGGACGTTACCCTCGATCTTTCAGGTCTGTCGGGAATAACGCTCTGTGAGCCGGCCGAGCTGGTGCTTTCGGCGAAGGCCGGCACCCCGCTCGTCGACATTGAAGCGCTGCTCGCGTCGAACGCTCAGGAACTCGCTTTCGAGCCTCTCGATTATGGGCCGCTGTTCGGCGAGCGCCCCGGCGCCGCTACTATCGGCGGCGTAATCGCGGCCAATCTGTCGGGTCCGCGGCGGGTAAAGGCCGGCGCCGCGCGCGATCATTTTCTCGGCGTCACCGCCGTGTCCGGGCGGGGCGAAACCTTCAAGTCGGGCGGTCGCGTGGTCAAGAACGTCACGGGTTACGACTTGTGCAAGCTTCTCGCCGGCTCGTGGGGCACGCTGGCAGCCATGACCGAGGTCACGGTCAAGACATTGCCTAGCGCCGAGACAGAAGAGACGCTGCTTTTACTTGCTCGGGATGACGCGGCGGCCGCACAGGCGATGACCGCTGCCATGGGCTCATTTGCCGACGTTTCGGGGGCGGCATATTTGCCGGCCGGCCCGGCCTCGCGTGTTGGCGAGCTTTCGGCGCTCGGCGGTGGCGTGGCGGCGTTGCGCCTTGAGGGCGTTGGGCCCTCGGTCGCTCATCGCAAGGAATTGCTGGCGAAGCTGCTTGCGGGCTTTGGCAATCTCGAAAGTTTGAGCGCCACGGCCTCGCGCGCTCTGTGGCGCGCGATCCGCGACGTTGCGCCATTTGCCGCGGGCGGTCCCTCGGGCGATCGCTACGTCTGGCGCATTTCGACCGCTCCAGCTCGTGGCGTTGATGTTGGCCAAAAGCTTCGCGAGGCGGCCCAGGCGGAAAGTTTCTACGATTGGGCCGGTGGGCTCATCTGGGCTGCTTTACCGCCGAGGGACGACGCCGGGGTGGCTCGTGTGCGCGCGGTTGTTGGAGCCACCGGCGGCCACGCGACGCTTATTCGCGCGCCGGCCGCGGTGCGGGCCAAACTCGACGTGTTCGAGCCGCAGAATCCGGCGCTTGCCGCATTGACGAAGCGGGTGCGGGAAGGCTTCGATCCGCGCGGCGTCCTCAATGCCGGGCGGATGTGGGCAGGCGTGTAATATGCAGACTTCCTTCACGCTCGAGCAGCTTGCCAATCCCGACGTCGCCGAATCGGAAAAGATTTTGCGCGCCTGCGTGCATTGCGGGTTCTGCACGGCGACATGCCCCACCTACGTGCTCGACGGCAACGAGCTCGATTCGCCGCGCGGGCGCATCTACCTCATCAAGGACATGCTGGAAAACGATCGGCCGGCCGGTGCCGACGTCGCGCTTCACATTGATCGCTGCTTGTCGTGCCTTGCCTGCATGACCACATGCCCGTCGGGCGTCCATTACATGCACCTTGTCGATCACGCCCGTGTGCATATCGAAAACACCTTCACCCGCCCCGTTTCCGAGCGACTTTTGCGCGACCTGCTCGCCCGGCTGTTACCTTATCCACAGCGCTTCAGGCTCGCGCTTGCGGCCGCACTTCTTGGCAAACCGCTCACGGGGCTGGCCGAGGCGCTCGGGCTAAAGCGGCTTGCCGCCATGCTGCGCTTGGCGCCCTGGCGCGGGCCGCACGCCCCGCTCGCGCCGCAAACCTTCCCTGCCGCCGGCTCCGCGCGAAGAGGTCGCGTGGCGCTGCTCGCGGGCTGCGTCAATGACGTGCTGTCCCCGCAAATAAATGCGGCGGCGATTCGCACCCTTAACCGCTGCGGCATTGACGTTGTTGTGGCCAAGAACGCCGGCTGCTGCGGGTCAATGGTTCACCACATGGGACGCGAGCATGAGGCGTTGGCCCAAGCTCGCGCCAATATCGACGCCTGGACCGCGCTTGGGGACATCGACGCCATCGTCATCACCGCGTCCGGATGCGGTACGACGGTCAAAGACTACGGTTTCACGCTGCGGACCGACCCGGTTTACGCCGAACCCGCGGCGAAAGTGGCGAAGCTTGCCCGCGACATCGCCGAGTACCTCGCCGGCTTGCCGCTCGAATCGGCCCCGCGTCCGCCCGGATTGGTCGTCGCCTATCACGCGGCCTGCTCGCTACAACACGGGCAGCGCATCACCCGCCAGCCAAGAGACCTTCTCGCCAGGCTTGGCTTTGTCGTGAAGGACGTGCCGGACGGCCATTTGTGCTGCGGCTCCGCAGGAACCTACAATATTATGCAGCCCGATCTCGCAAGGAGGTTGCGCGAGCGCAAAGTCGGGACTATCGAAAGATTGCGACCTGACGTGATCGCAGCAGGAAATATCGGCTGCATTACTCAGATCGGTGCGGGCACCAGCGTTCCGACTGTCCATACAGTTGAGTTGATCGACTGGGCGAGTGGCGGTCCTTGTCCGCCCGCACTGCAAGAGCATCGGGGGCAAGCGGCCGTGTTGCCGTCTGCTGCCGCGGGCTGACGGGGAGCTCGTCGGTATTGTGGCGTGAACCCGGCCTCATGTGGGGCCGATCGCATTTTCATACTCGTAGCTTGGATCGGGAGGACTGATCATGGCGAAGAAAGCGAAGAAGGCGAAAGCAAAGAAGAAATCGACGAAGGTGAAGAGGAAAGCCGCTCCGGCGCGCAAAAAGAAGAAGGCAGCAAAATCTGCAGCGCGGAAGCCGGCGAAACGTTCGGCGAAAAAGGCCGCTCCGAAACGCAAGGCTCCGGCAAGGAAACCGGCTCCCGCGCCGGTAGCGCCGACGCCCGAGCCTGCACCGGCTCCGTCATGGACGCCGCCGGTCAGCTCCGGGTTCGGGGACAGCGGCAGCACTTAAAAACGCGTCCCGTTCCGGCTGCGTTCAATCACCAAACTCACGGCGCGCGCGCGAGCGTGCGCCGTAACTTTTTGAGCCCTGGTCCACACCCGCACGCGTGGGGCACATGGCGTTCCTGCGCCCGGGCTGCATTGCCACGACGGGGTCCGAGTCCTAGCATCGTGGGTAAAAGACGCGCGCCGCGGCATATGGGCGAGCGCGCCGCATTTGGGAGATGCATCATGGCCGCGCCTTACAACATCCTCATCATGGGTGCGTCTTACGGGTCGCTGTTGGCTTCAAAACTCTTGTTCGGAGGCCATAACATCAAGCTCATTTGCCTTCCCGCCGAAGCCGATTTGATCAACGCCGAGGGCTTCCGCGTGCGGCTGCCGGTGCGCGGGCGCAAGACGCCGGTCGAACTCGATTCGCGCAAGCTTCCGGGAAAGGTCACGGCCGGTGGCACGGCCAACGTCGACCCGAAGGACTTTGACCTCGTCGGATTGGCGATGCAGGAGCCGCAATATCGCTCCGCCGGGGTGCGCGAATTGCTCGACGCTGTCGGGCGGGCGAAAGTGCCGTGCGTGTCGATCATGAACATGCCGCCGCTTGCCTATCTGCGGCGTATTCCCGGTCTCGATACCGACGCCTTAAAGGCGGCCTACACCGATCCGAGCGTGTGGAACAATTTCGATCCGGCGTGCATCACGCTGTGCAGCCCCGATCCACAGGCCATCCGTCCGCCGGACGAAAAGGTCAACGTCCTCCAGGTCACGCTGCCGACGAATTTCAAGGTCGCGCGCTTTCCCGACGAAAAACAAACGGCGATCTTGCGGCGCTTGCAAGACGAGATCGACGCGATCCGCTTCGACACGCCGGAAGGTCCGACCGAGCTTCCGGTGAAGCTGAAAGCCTATGACTCGATCTTCGTGCCGCTGGCGAAATGGGCCATGCTGCTGGCCGGTAATTACCGCTGCGTGACCAAGGACGGCATGCGCACCGCGCAGGAGGCGGTGTGGAGCGACATCGAGACAACCCGCTCGGTCTACAATTTTGTCGTCGACCTCTGCGTCAAGCTTGGCGCCAAGCCGGACGATATGGTGCCGTTCGAGAAATACGCCGCGGCGGCGCAATCGCTGACTCGCCCGGCATCCGCCGCCCGCGCATTGCAGAACGGCGCGCCTTATATCGAGCGCGCCGATAAGCTTGTGCAGCTGATTGCCGCGCAGCGGGGTTTGCATAACCCGGCAATCGATGCGCAGGTCGCGTTGGTCGATGCGCGGCTGGAGGCCAACCGCAAGAAGGCGGCGTAGAACCTGCGGGAGAGAATCGGACTAGGCGACTGCGACGTCTTCCCAGAAGCCGAAGCGTCCGCCGACTTTCGCCATTTCCGGCCGCGGATCCTCGTACGACCACGCGGCGCGCGCGTGGCGCTTGCCGTCAATGACGACGTCGTAGAACTGCACGTGGTGCGGACATTTCAAGTCGTCCGCGGTCTTTTCGGTCTTTTTCAGCCAGTCCATGCGCACGGCGGAGCTCGGAAAATAGCTGTAACCGTGAGCCTCGACGATGTCGTCGCTGTCGGCGACAACGCGGTCGTCCACTGTTGCTTTCATGACAAACCTTCCGACAAAACTTCGGTCAACGCCCAAGACGCCGTTGACCAGCATTATATCGACATAGGTGTCAAAGGCTGCCGATGCAACGCCCCGCCGGGCGCACGAGTGAGCTTTGAGCCGTTGCCGTGTCGGCAACAGGCTCTCCTTTTATGACGGCGTGGATACCCCAGTTGCCGCGCCGCCGCCGCCGCTCGCCCGTGCACATGACGCGCCTCGATGCGGCGCAGAAAGCACCGAGGCCACATCGGCAATTTGCATGCCAATGCGGGCGTAATGCGGGCACACCATGCTTACTCGGCCGCAGATGCCAGCGGCATTTCCTTGACCTGAGCAAACTCAGCGCCCGGTATCACTTCGAGACGGCGGCGATGAAAGGCGTTCAGCGTCGAGCGGTGGCCGATCGAGACGATGGTCGCGCCCTTGAGCCGTTCCAGCAACAGCCGGTAAAGGGCTGCTTCGGAGCGCTCGTCGAGCGCGGCGGTTGCCTCATCGAGGAACAGATAATCCGGCGCCTGCAACAGCGCGCGCGCGATCGCGAGCCGTTGCTGTTCGCCTTGCGACAGCATGCGATTCCAATGCGCCTGCTCGTCGAGGCGCGAGACGAGTTGCGGCAGGCCGACCGCGGCGAGCGCCTCCGCAATACTGGCATTATCGAACGAGCCGCGGGTTGCGGGATAGGCGATGGCGTCCGCAAGCGTCGCGAGCGGAAAATAGGGGCGTTGCGGCACCAGCATCACTTTCGCGCCGTCGGGCACGCTGACCTGACCGGACCCAAACGGCCAGATGCCGGAGATCGCCCGCAGCAATGTCGATTTGCCCACGCCTGAGGGGCCGGTGACCAACACACTTTCATTTGCCGGAATGGCGACGTGCTCGGCAGCGACGACTGGCGAACCGTCGGGCAGGCGGACTTTAAGTTCGTTCATGGCGTAGGGCTTGCCGGCCGTCTCCGCGATTATTTGGACAACCGGCGGCGTCACCGCCGCCGCTCGGCCGGCCGCGATCGCTTCCTCGAAGCCGGTCAAGCGGGCGATGACCGCGCGCCATTCGGCAATCTGCCGGTAAGACGTGACGAAATAGGACAAGGCATTCTGCACGCTGTTGAACGCGGAGGCGGTTTGCATCAGGCCGCCAAGCTGCATGGCGCCCGAGAAGTAGGCGGGTGCGACGATGATATAGGGAAAAATTACCGAAGCTTGCGAGTAGCTTTGCGTGAAGAAGGTGAGCTGCTTCTGCCGCTGCATCAGCGCATACCAATTGCCGACGACCGAGCCGAAGCGGGTCAAGTGCTCCTCGCGTTCCGCCGCTTCGCCTTTGAGCGCAGCGATCTGTTCGGCGTTTTCGCGCGTGCGCACCAAATTAAAGCGGAAGTCGGCTTCAAAGCGCTGCTGAAGGAAATTCAATGCAATGAGCGGCCTGCCTATTAATTGGGTGAGGGCAGTGCCGATCACGGCGTAAAGCAACGCCGCCCAGACCAGATATCCGGGGATGTCGAAGCTTGCGCCGAAAACGCTGAGCGGCGTGTGCGCCGACAGCGTCCACAGAATGACGACGAATGAGCAAAGCGTCACGATTGCATTGAGCAAACCGATACCGATTGTGAGCGTGTATTGCACAAACTGCTGCAAGTCCTCTGCGATGCGCTGGTCAGGGTTGTCGGCGGCGTCACCGAGAAGCTGCATGCGGTAATGATTGGCGGACGTAAGCCATTCACGCAGATAAGTTTGCGTCATCCACCGTCGCCAGCGGATCTGCAACCATTGATTCAAATAAAGCTGATAGACCGCAAGCACGGTGTAGACGGCCGCTAGCACACAGAAGAAGAGGATCGCGCTGACGAAGGCGTCCCAGTTTCGGTCTTGCAGCGTGTTGTAGAAGCGATTGTACCATTGATTGAGAATGACCTGGAGGCCGACCAGCGCCAGCTCAATCGCGATGACCGCGCCGAGGAGGATCCGCCCCCGCCAGCGGTCGTCGGAGCGGAAGTAAGGGATGGCGAGGCGCCAGATATCGGCGACCGTCAAAGCAAGGCTTTTCACTAAAGAACCTCCGGACCGGCCAATCGTGGTCGCGGACCAAGATAGGCATCCGCCGCAATCATCGCCGCAAATTTACTGCTGCGCTGCAAAATGTCTGCGACGCGCTATCCGCGCCAATTGTGACAAAATGGCGATGGCGGCGGTGGCCAGACTCGCTTAGTCTTTGAAGCGGCGGGAGGAATGCACCGCGACCGCGTTACAAAGGCGCCGCCACCGCCGGGGATGGCGGGATAATCAAAAACGGTAGCGCCGATGCGACGGCGCGACTGGGAGACGTCAATGTTCACGCAAATTCTCGATCCGACCGGAAACCTGTTCGTAACCTGGCTGGTGGCGCTCGTGCCCGTCGTGCTGTTGCTGATCTTGCTGGCCGGGCTGCGACTTTCGGCGTGGATCGCCGTGCTTATCGGTTCGGTCGTTACCTTTCTCATCGCGCTTTTTGTCTGGAAGATGCCACTCGATGACGGGCTGCGCGCTTACGTGTACGGCTCGGCGACCGGCGTTTGGTACGTCGATTGGATCACGTTCTGGGGCGTGGTGCTGTTCAATACGCTGGTGACGACCGGCATCTTCGAGAAATTCCGCCGCTGGCTAGTGTACCAGGGCACGCTGGATGTGCGGGTGCAAACCATTCTTTTTGCTTGGGCCTTCGGCGCCTTGCTCGAAGGTTTAGTCGGCTTCGGTTATCCGTGGGCGTTTGTCGCGCCTATCCTGATTGCAATCGGCATTCCGGATCTCGACGCCATCCGGGTCGCGGCTATCGCCAACAACGCACCGGTATCGTATGGCGCGCTTGGCGCGCCGATCATCGCGCTTGCTACGGTGACGGCCGGCACACTCGGTGTTAGCTTCGTCGATCTGTTGGCGATCTATTCCGCGTCGGTCGGCAAAATCGTTGCGATCCTGGCGCTGCTGCCACCCTGGATTCTGCTTTATCTCGTCTCTGGCAATAAGGGCATGTGGTCGGCTTGGCCGCTCGCCATTGTCGGTTCGCTCGGCTACATCGCCGGACAGCTTCCCACCGCTATCTACCTGGGGCCATATCTGCCGGACGTCATCGGCTCCATCGTGTGCTTCGTGGTGCTGCTTCTGCTGCTGCGTGTTTGGCGGCCCGCACAGGTCCTCGCTTACGGCGGAACTCCGGTGAGTGCCGAGCGGCAAGTCCAAGCTCACGGGCTTACCGGCCGGGAAGTCGGTATGGCTTGGCTGCCAATAGCTGTGTTGGTGATCGTGGTCGTCGCCTGGACTGGGCCGTGGTCCAACTTGCCGAAGGTCATTCTTTATCACGCCGCGGTGGCCGCCGACTCTGCGATCACGCCGGGAGCAAAGATCTCCGCGGTGTTTAATTGGACGCCGTTTGTCGGGGGAACGGCGATTCTCGCTTCGTGGATCATCATCGCGATTTTGCTTCGGGTGAAATTCTCGCAAATCGGCGAGATTTTCGCCAAGACCTGGTCGCAGATGTGGGGCGCCTGTTTGGTGGGCGTGTTTATCTTCGGCCTCGCCTACGTCTACAACTACTCGGGCATGGCCGGCTCGTTGGCGAGCGCCTTCTCCAAGATCGGACCGGCTTTCATCGTCGTTGCGCCGATACTCGGATTCATCGGCGTCGCGCTCTCCGGTAGCAACACCTCGACCAACGCCATGTTCGGCACTTTCCAGGCGCTGGTCGGCAAGGTGCTCGGCTTCCCGTTGCTGCTGTTGCCGAGTTTGAACTCGGTCGGCGCCGAGGTCGGCAAGCCGATCGCGCCGCAGACCGCGAGCGTCGGCGTATCAACCAGCCGTTTCGTACGCAACGAAGGCGCGGTGATCCGCCACAACTTCGGTTGGACCGTCGTGCTCCTCGTCTATCTCGTGCTTATCGGCGTGGCTTGCTACTTGTTCTTCCCGAGCATTGCGGCCTTGAATCACTAGCAAGACGGCGGCGGCGAATTCGGCCATTCGCCGTTGCTTGTTTTTGCGCGCCGCGCCATCAGACTTTGACGGCGCGTGTCATCAGGAAGGGCATGCTGATCGTGTTCTCTTCAAAAACGTCGGCGGCCAGCGCATCGAACTCGGCGCGTAACTGAGCAAGTTTCGTTGGATCGTTTTGCAGTGATTCAATGAGCTTGGTGAGAGGTCCGATAGTCGCTTCCTGGGCGGCCCGGAAATGCGCGAGGCTCAGCGCCGGCGCGGCCAACGTATCACGCGCGAATTTTAGATCGGTCACCGCAGAGCCGAGCCGCTCGCGCACGACATTTGGGTCGCCCCAGAGCGCCGGCGGCGCCGGCGGCTCGGTGCCGGGCGGGGCCGGCGGCATATGACGCGCGACAAAGGCAAACATGCGGCCGGTAAAATGCTCGGGCGGCCACGTCGAGAACGCAATGCGGCCCCCCGATTTCAGCACCCGGAGCATTTCCTTGACCACCACGGCGGGGCGGGGGGCGAACATGTGTCCGTATTGGCTGAGAACAACATCGAATGAGGCGTCGGGGTAGGGCAATGCCTCGGCGTCTCCTTCGACGAATTCCACCTCGACGCCGGCAATCTTCGCGTTCTTGTTGGCGCGCTCGATGAGCGCGGGCGTCAGGTCCAGTCCGCACACCTTTGCACCGTGCAGCGCTGCGGTCACCGCAACCACGCCGGTGCCGCAAGCGACGTCGAGGACACGCTGCCCGGCGCCGACCTGCGCAAATTTCACCAGCTTTGCGGCTGGCCGGGTCGTGATGATCTCGACCGGGACAAATGACGACCAGCCTTCGCGCTGGGCGGCCTTGAACTTGGCGAACGGATCGACGGCTTGCGTCGTCATTGGGCACTCCGGATGCTGGCCAGGGTTTCGCGCATGATTTGCACCAATACAACAAAAAGGGCGCGGATTTCTCCGCGCCCTTTATCTTTCGCATGGCAGATGAACTTAGAAGTCCATCCCGCCCATTCCGCCGCCCGGCGGCATGGGGGGCATCGCCGCTTTATCCTTGGGCTTTTCCGCCACCATAGCCTCGGTCGTGACGAGGAGGCCGGCGACGGAAGCCGCGTCCTGGAGCGCGGCACGCACAACCTTCGCCGGATCGACAATGCCCTTCTCGATCATGTCGACATAGGTCTCGTTCTGGGCGTCGAAGCCGAAGCTCTCGGATTTGTTTTCCAGGATCTTGTTGACCACGATCGAGCCCTCCATGCCGGAATTTTCCGCGATCTGGCGGAGCGGCGTCTCCAGCGCCTTGAGCACGATGTTGATCCCGGCCTGCACGTCGGCATTGTCGTTGGTAAGCTTGCCGATGGCCTTCTTAGCGCGAAGCAGCGCCACGCCACCTCCCGGGACGATGCCTTCCTCGACCGCAGCGCGGGTCGCATTGAGCGCGTCTTCGACGCGGTCCTTGCGCTCCTTCACTTCGACCTCGGTAGCGCCGCCGACGCGGATCACGGCAACGCCGCCGGCGAGCTTCGCCAGCCGCTCCTGCAGCTTCTCGCGATCGTAGTCCGACGTCGTCTCCTCAATCTGCGCCTTGATCTGATTGACGCGGGCTTCGATGTCCTTCTTCTTGCCGGCGCCATCGACGATGGTGGTCTTTTCCTTCTCGATCACCACCTTCTTGGCACGGCCGAGCATGTTCACCGTGACGCTCTCGAGCTTGATGCCGAGATCCTCGGCGATGAGCTGACCTCCGGTCAACACGGCGATGTCTTCGAGCATCGCCTTGCGCCGGTCGCCAAAGCCTGGAGCCTTTACGGCCGCAACTTTCAGCCCACCGCGCAGTTTATTGACCACCAGCGTGGCCAACGCCTCGCCTTCGACGTCCTCGGCGATGATGAGCAGCGGCTTGCCCGACTGCACCACCGCCTCGAGAACCGGCAGCAATTGCTGCAAGCCGGGGAGCTTTTTCTCGTGCAGCAGCACGTAGGCGTCCTCGAGTTCGGCCAGCATCTTCTCGGCGTTGGTGATGAAGTACGGCGAGAGATAGCCGCGGTCGAACTGCATGCCTTCGACGATTTCGACGTCCGTCTCCAGCGCCTTGGCTTCTTCGACGGTGATGACGCCTTCGTTGCCGACTTTTTGCATCGCTTGGGCGATCATCTTGCCGACGGCATTATCGCCGTTGGATGAAATGGTGCCCACCTGCTCGATTTCGGACGACGAGCCGACCTTCCTCGAGCGCTTTTTGATGTCGGCGATGACCGCTTCGACCGCGAGGTCGATGCCGCGTTTCAGATCCATCGGGTTCATGCCGGCCGCGACCGACTTGGCGCCTTCCTTGACGATGGCGGCGGCGAGCACGGTGGCCGTCGTG
This sequence comes from uncultured Alphaproteobacteria bacterium, assembly GCA_963753355.1. Classification (GTDB taxonomy): domain Bacteria; phylum Pseudomonadota; class Alphaproteobacteria; order Rhizobiales; family Xanthobacteraceae; genus BOG-931. Next base: position 148,735 of record CAVWBV010000034.1, on the reverse strand, counting down.
GTGCCGTCGCCAGCTTCGTCGTTGGTCTTCTGCGCGACCTCGCGCACCATTTGTGCGCCCATATTCTCAAACTTGTCCTCGAGCTCGATCTCCTTGGCGACGGTAACGCCGTCCTTGGTGATGCGCGGGGCGCCGAAGCTCTTTTCAATGACGACGTTGCGGCCCTTGGGGCCGAGCGTCACTTTTACGGCGTTGGCCAGGATCTCGACGCCGCGCAACATGCGCTCGCGGGCGTCACCGGAAAATCGTACTTCTTTGGCAGCCATAGTTTGTTTGCTCCTTGGTTTGATCTCATCATCACCGGGCTTGACCCGGTGATCTATGCAGCCGGTCAGGCCCCACGGACGGCCGGATCAAGTCCGGCCGCGACGACGAGTGGTGTCAGGCGATCACGCCCATGACGTCGGATTCTTTCATGATCAAAAGCTCGTCGCCGTCGAGCTTGACCTCGGTACCGGACCATTTGCCGAACAGCACGCGGTCGCCGGCCTTGAGGTCCATGGTAATCAGCTTGCCGTTCTCGTCGCGGCCGCCGGATCCGACGGCGACGACTTCGCCTTCCTGCGGCTTCTCTTTGACGGTATCGGGAATGATGATGCCGCCCTTGGATCGCTCATCGGCGTCGAATTCGCTTGACGATGACGCGGTCATGCAGGGGGCGGAACTTGAGCTTGGCCATGATCATCCTTACTGCCGCGCGCGGCGCGGCGTTTCACCGGTTGAGTAAAAAAGCCTTGAATTTGCAGCTAGTTGGCACTCATTTAAAATGAGTGCCAATTGGCAAATAGGATTTGCCCCGGCTGCTGTCAAGCAGAGGCTGCATTGGCTCTAGCACTTGAGGCGAAAAATCGTCACCATTCCGGCTCATGCTGTGCTGAGTAGGCGCCGCTGCGTGGAATTCGCCACCATCCTTGAGCCGGCTTTGAGGAGGATTTCGTGACTCCACGGTTTCGCAAGTTTCGTCCGGCCGTGGGCGTCGCGGTCGCCGCGCTTTTGCTTTCGGCTTGTGCGAGGAACCCCCCGCCTGAGGCTCTCCCACCGGCCGCTGCTGTCGCGCCTGAGATACCGGCTTCCATCCGGCCGGAAGAGGTTGTCGGTCGTTGGGGCTATGGCGCCTATCATAACGACGCCGATCTGATGCGCACCGAAGCCGCTGCCAAGGGCCAGTGCGGCCAGCCCGTCGTGATCAATCAGGGGCCAAACGGCGGTGTCATGATGTACTTGGCCGACAGCGCGCAACTGCAGGAACTACGTCTGAAAGGCAGTCCAAACGGCGTAAACTTTGTCGGTCCGCCCGGTCCAGCCGGCGGGCCGCAGGATCGCCAAATCGTATCGTTTGATGGCCGCAGCATGGTGCTGCGCTGGATCAATCCCGAAATCGCCGGCCGGTACGGGACCGCGGTGTATGTGCGCTGTGGGCCCGAAGGCGTGACGCGGCGGTCACCCCCCGCGCACTAACCCCGTCTCTCAGTAAAGGACGGCGGCCGAACGCCTCCGGCAAACAGTGAATCCACTTCGCTTTGCGCAGCATGCCCGTCGTCGCCGTCGAGCGGCGGCCCCTGCACGGCTGGCGCCGTGTCACTCATAACTTCGCCGAGGGCGTCGCCGATCAGGTTCTCCTGTCCCGCCAGTGCCGTTCTGACCTTCGCCAGCCGCTGGCTGGTCACATCCTGGTAATTGCACGCTTCGAAAATCCCGATGACTCGATCGCGAATGTCCTGGGCGAGGCCCTGCTCGGTATTGCCTTTGACGGCAGCCGACAAATTGTTCGCTGCCTGATCGATCTCCTCGGCGGCGGCGAGAATTTTTTGCGTCGCCTGCTCGCTCGCCTTCACCGCGGCGTCAAGTTCATGAGCGAACCGGCTCATTGGCGCGTTGGCGGCTGTGGTCCCATCGGGCCCTGCGTGCTCCGCACCGATTAGCGCGGTGCGAATGTCACGCAAGCGCGACGCGAGGCTGCGCACTTCGGCACTCTCGGCGACGGAGGTGCCGAAGGGGCGTGAAGGCGCCGCGGCCAGCATGGCGCGCAAGGCGGCCAACTCCCGCATTACCTCTTCACAGCACGAGCAAACGGAATTGCCGGAGGACGGCGCATCGACATGCGCCGCCGCCATCTTCTCAATGCGGAAAACTTTTCGGCGTTCAGGCATCGGGTTGCCGACTGGATAGCCAGCTACCCTAGGGGTCATCCGCTTAATGCTGCGTTCACGCTGCTGCGGAACCGCGCTGGGGCTGGGGCTGCATACGCCCGATTAAGGTTAATCGTTCCAAGTTCACTCAAAATAAACGCTAACTTGATCAACGATATACAAACAAGACGCGATGCAGAACGCGCGCCGCGAAATTTACCAAACAGTCGAGGTTTGAGTTCTAGTCGTGAGACCGGATCATTCCATTCGATCCGGCGTGCAATCCTTGTCGAGTATAGAGTCCAGAAAATGCGGCGTACCTTTGTTTGCGTGAATGCAGCGGTGTTTGTCGCGACTTGCGGCATGACGAGCGTGTTTGGCTCGCAAGCTCAGGCGCAAAGCCAACTCGTCGATCCGGGCTGGCAGCTTGCGTCATCCGATACTCCGAACGGCAACGGCGGATTTTTCGGTTCGGCGTTTGGCGACGAACCGCGACCGAACGCCGCCCAGCGGCCGGCCGCCACTTCGTCGCAGCGCATGCCCACCCGGTTTGTTCCGCAATCGAGGGTGCAATCTCAGTATTACGTGCCGGCGCAACAGTACCGCGCCTATCAGCGCTCGGCTCCGGCTTACGGCGCGGCGCGAGGCGCAGACAATCTAACGACTGGGTCGATGTATGGCGTCACCGGGTCGCCAGAAGCTTATCAGCCCCGATACGTTCAGCCGCGCGGCCTCTTCGAGGGATTGTTCGCAAGCCACGATCCCGCGCCCGCGCCGGCCTACGCGCCTGCTTATGGGACGCGAGTTGCGGATCCGGCGCACCCTGCCGTCGATCCGATATACGATCGCCAGGTCGTCGATTACAGCGGCAACGAAAAGCCGGGCACGATCATCATCGATAGCCCGCATTTCTTTCTTTACCTGGTGATGGCCGACGGCAAAGCGCTGCGCTACGGCATCGGCGTTGGACGTCCGGGATTTGCCTGGTCCGGGGTGAAGCAAATTTCCGCCATGCGCGAGTGGCCGGACTGGATTCCGCCGGCCGAGATGCTGGAGCGCCGTCCCGAACTGCCGCGCTTCATGCCGGGCGGTCCGGATAATCCGCTCGGTGCGCGCGCCATGTATCTCGGCTCGACGCTTTACCGCATTCACGGCTCCAACGAACCATGGACCATCGGCACGCAAGTGTCTTCGGGCTGCATTCGTTTGCGCAATGAGGACGTCGTCGACCTTTACAGCCGCGTGAAGGTCGGGACCAAGGTCATCGTACTCTGAACGGCGCGCCGCTCGATTCTGCGAAGGAACAGGTATCTTGCTGCGGCGGCGGAGATTATTCCGCCGCCGTTCGCGTTTGATCGATCGCTTCTGCCTGATCTTGGCGCGGCTTGATGACGTGCTCGGCGATAAAATAGACCGGCCGGCCTTTGATCTCGGAAAGGATCTTGCCGATATACTCGCCGACAACGCCGAGCATAATCAGCTGCACGCCGCCGAGCACCATAAGGCCGACGAACAGCGACGGATAACCGGGTACCCTTTCGCCGTACATCAGCGTCTCGTAAACAATCATTCCGCCGTAGACGAAGGCGGCCAACGCCAACAGCAAGCCGAGCAGCGTGGCGACGCGCAGCGGCGCGACCGAAAATCCGGTCAAGCCGTCGATCGAAAGTCCAATCAGGCGGCGCAAATTCCAAGTACTGCGGCCCTCGGCTCGTGGTTCCGGCTGATAATCGATGCGGATTTGTCGAAAGCCGATCCAGCTCGATAGGCCTTTGAAGAAGCGGTTCTTCTCCGGCAACCGCCGTAGCGCTTCGGCCGCGCGCGGCGACAGCAGGCGAAAATCTCCGGCGTCTTCGGGAATGTTAGTGCGCGCACCCCAGTTGAGCAGCTTGTAAAAGCCCTTCACCAGGACGCGCCGGAAAAGTGACTCGTTGGCGCGGTGCGCCTTGGCGGTATAGACGACGTCGTAGCCGTCATCGAGCCAGCGACCGACCATCGTGTCCACTAGCGCCGGCGGATGCTGGCCGTCACCGTCGATGAAAATCACGGCGCCGAGCCGCGCGTGATCGAGACCGGCGAGGAGAGCGGCCTCTTTGCCGAAATTTCGCGAGAGCGAAACGATTTGCATGTCGATCCCGTCCGCAGGCAGGTCGCGCGCGATGGCAAGCGTCTGGTCTTGGCTGCCGTCGTCGACATAAACCAGCTCGCAGGGCAGGGCCCGCTCCGCGCCGAGCGCATGCGCGACTTCAAGCAGCCGCGCATGTAATCGCGGGAGCGAGGCCGCCTCGTTGTGCATCGGCACGACAATGGAAAGTCCGGCCGCGGCGGCGGGATTGGGCTGCGGCGCGGCCGGGACCGGGCTGGGTTGGGGGTCCGCGGGGACCGTGGCCGGAACGGGTTCGTCGCTGGGCCCAGGAGACAACGGCGTTCCGCGCAAGGCGCGGGCCGCCTCAGTCAATCGGCTTTCGTTCGCGCTGGTCACCGGCGTTATTTCCCATCTGGCCGACCTATAGCGCAATAGGAAGCGGCTGTCGTGGCGCGTTGGCCCGGGTCTCGTCGTCCGGCCGCGGTTTCACGCCGGTATGATGAACGGGGGTGAACCCGCGGCTGAACCAGGGTGGCGGGTAGTGTCCCGCTTCCGAAGTTCGCATCATGATACGGCGCTCTAGTTTGCGAACTTCGGAAGCAAGGCGACACTATCAACGTATTGATTTAGTGTGGCTTTGGTTCAGAAGTCCGCATGACGCGTGTGCGGCGAGAATTGATGCGGAGTTCTGAACCGCCACACTAGTGCTCAACGTGATATTCGGAAGCGGCAATGAGCCCGGTTTTCCGTTACGGCGACGCCCGCGCCAGATTGCTTGTCGCCTGGCGCAATCGTGCGCTCAGCCTGAAGGCGATCGCCTTTGGCCTCGTGGGTGTGGTCAATACGGTGGTCGACTATTGCGTTTTTCTGATCGCGCGCGCCGTGTTTGACAGTTCCGCCGCCGCGCTTGCCGCCTTCGCTTCGTTCTCCGCACTGTGCAAATGCGGCGGCGCGGCGATGTTTTCTTTGATTGCTGCCAACACCATTTCGTGGATCGTCGCCGTCACCGGGTCCTATGTGATGAACTCGTTCGTCACCTTTGCCGCCGAGACCGGCGGCAAACTTCGCTGGAGAGCGTACTTCACCTTTGTGGGGTCCGGCATCGCAGGCTGGATCGCCAACACCGCGGTCCTTCTCGTCCTGGCGGAAGTGTTATTGCTGCCGGTGTTTATCGCCAAGGCGGGCGCCATTCTGGCGAGCTTCGTCGTGAACTTTTCACTGTCGCACTTCGTCGTGTTCCGGGCGCAGCCGCGACGAGCCGCCAAACAATGAAATGGTCGGTTGCGGAACGTTAGCCGTTGCGCTTGCGCCCGGGCCTCGCTGCGAGAAAGTCGCGCATCGCGATGGCAGGCTCATCGCTCTCGTAAGCCGCGGCGAATGCATCGATGCCGGCCACAATAGCGGCGGAAACCGGCAATTCTTCCCACTGCCGGATCAGGCGCTTTTGCAGCCGCACGGCACCCGGCCGCGAGGTCAAAAGACTTTCGACGCAAGCCTCGACCGCGGCGTCGAGCGATCCCGCTGGCGCGATACGTTCGAGTAAGCCCCAGGCGAGCGCGTCTGCGGCGGAGAATTTTTCGCCGAGCAGCATGATTTCGCGTGCTCGCCCCCAGCCCACGAGGGACGGCAACAGTGCCGCCTCAATGACTGAGGGAATGCCGAGCTTGACCTCCTGCATGCCGAACGAGGCCGTCTCCGACGCGATCCGCAAATCACACGCAGACGCGATTTCGAGACCGGCGCCGAAGCAATAGCCGGCAATGCGGGCGATCACCGGTACCGGAAAGTTTCGGATCGCGTCGCAACAGCCGTGCAAGCGGGTGATGAATGCTCTGGCGCTTTCGCCGTTGGCGATCGCGGCCATTTCGCCGATGTCAGCGCCGACGATGAACGCCGTGTCTCCGGCGCCGGTCAGCACCACGGCGCGGAGTTTTTGATCGCCGGCAAGCCGTCGCAATGCGTCGACAAATTCGGCCATTAAGGCGCTGTTGAGCGCGTTGAGGCGCCGCGCATTATCAACGGTCAGGCGCGCGACAAGACCGTGCCGCCGTTCTTCCATATGCACGCCGATGTGCGGACGCTCGGAGTTTGTCAAGCGCATTGCCCTCCCGTTGCGGCGGCATTTCCCGCCACGTTGCTACATGCTTTTCGACCCCGTGCACAGGCGCGGCTGAACGCCTTGACCGGCGAAGCGCAACGCTTGAACCTAACGCGTCGGTAAAGGCCGGAGGAGCGCCGCCATGTTTGAGGGGCCGATCGACTTCTGGTTCACCATGGGCAGCACGTATTCGTATCTGAGCGTGATGCGCCTCGCTGGCGTGGAGCGCGCGACCAGCATTGCGTTTGGCTGGCGCCCGTATCACTTGCTCTTGATCTTGCAGGAGATGAAGCATGTGCCGTTCGCCGATAAGCCGGCGAAAATGCGCTACATGTGGCGGGACCTCGAGCGTCGGGCGGTGATGCACGGTTTGCCGGTCAACGTGCCGGCACCTTACCCCGCCAGGCAATCGGTCATGGCCAATCTCGTAGCCATCATCGGCATGCGCGAAGGGTGGGGCGCCGACTTCGTGCGCGCCGCCTATCAGCGCTGGCTACAACAGTCGGAGGAGACCGGCAGCGAGCCGAACTTGTCCTCAAGCCTGCGCGAGATCGGCCAAGATCCGGCGCGCGTTCTCGAACTTGCCAATGGTCCGGCGGCGAACGAGCACCTGCTCGCTGAAACCGAGGAGGCCAGGCAACTGGGAATTTTCGGTTCGCCGACTTTTGTCATCGGTGAGGAACTGTTCTGGGGCGACGATCGCCTCGAAGACGCGATCAGCTGGTATCGCGCGGCGCAAGCCCGCGGGCGCTAATATTATTTGGGCAGATCTTTTCGGAAAACCGGCGGCCACTTTTCCGAGCCGCGCTTTAGCGCGCTGCGGCAGGCCCGTCGCGCTCGAGCTCGGCGACGAGGCGGGCGTGGAGTGGATTTTCGCGGGCATAGACATAGTCAAGCGCCGCGACTGACACCGCTTCGGCGCCGCGCTCGCGCAGGAAAATGGCCAGCGCCTGCACTTGTTTGGGCGGACAGTGCAGGGTCAGCATGCCCGATGAGGTCGGCCCGCCAAAAGGCGCGGCGACGCCGAATTTTTCCCGCGCCTCCTGGAGAAGCATCGCGTTCAAGCCGGCAAAGCGGGTGCGCACTTCGCGATAGGCTTGCGCGCGTTTTTGCGCGGCGACCCGATCGAGCAACAGCCGGGCGATTTCGCGGCGTGCGGCGTCCCAGGCGGCCGCCCGCGCGGCAACCAGATTTGCCTGCGAGCGCAAAATGATGCCGTCGTCGATCACCTTGAGCCCGTTGGCCGCGAGCGTCGCGCCGGTCGTGGTGATGTCGACGATCAGTTCGGCGGTGCCGGCGGCGGGCGCCGCTTCGGTGGCGCCGAGGCTCTCGACAATCAGATAATCGACGATGCCGTGGTCGGCGAAGAAGGTCCGCGTGAGATTGGCGTATTTCGTGGCTAGCCGCATCTTGCGGTTATGCTTGAGGCGAAACGCGGTGGCGACGTCGTCGAGGTCGGCCATCGATCGCACGTCGATCCAGGCCTGCGGCACGGCGACCGCCACGTTGGCAAAGCCGAAGCCGAGCTGGTCGATGAAAACAACTTCGCGATCCGCGTCGGCGATCATTTCGCGGACCAGATCTTCGCCGGTGATGCCGAGATGCATGGCGCCGAGCGCGAGCTGCGTTGTGATTTCCGCCGCCGAGAGGTAAGCGACTTCAATTCCGTCGAAGCCTGAGATGGCGCCGCGATAGTCGCGCGGGCCGCGCGGTTTGACGAGTTCAAGTCCCGATCGCGCGAAAAAGCTTTCCGCGTTCTGCTGCAGACGCCCTTTCGAGGGCACGGCGAGGATCAGCGGCGCGCTCATGCCGGCCCTCCGCACGCCGAAAGCTCCTCGATCGAAGCCGCAAAGCCGACGGCGGGGATCGGTTCGCTGGCGCCAAGCCGCGTCAGCAATGCGTCGTAACGCCCGCCGGCGACCAGCGCGCCATTCGCGCGCGCATCGTGCAGCTCGAACACGAAGCCGGTGTAGTAATCGAAACCGCGGCCGAACGCGGTGGAGAATTCGATCGCGCGCAAATCGACGCCGCGTGCGGCGAGAAAACCGGTGCGCGTCTCGAAGAGATCGAGGGCGGACGAGAGCGCGAGCCGCGCATCGGCGGCGAGCGTCCGCAATTCGCCGGCGACATCGTCAGGACCGCCGCGTACCGCAAGGAAGCGCTCGATCAGCGCGCGGATTTCGCGCGGCAGCCGCGTGCCGGTGCCGAGCGCTGCTTGTTCGAGAAAGCGTTCGGCGACTTCGTCGACCGAGCGGCCACCGACCGCCTCGATTCCGGCGATGGAGAGAAGATCGGTCACGAGGTGATGCGCCGCGTTAGGGTCGGAGCCGGCAAGTGCCGCCAGCACGCCTTGGTACTCCGGCGGCCGATTGGCGGCCGCGAGCGCCAATTGGTCGAGGTCGTGCGCCAGCGACCACTTCCTGTTGAAATCTTTGATCAGCCGGCGTTTCCACGCGGGAGCAAGATCGAGCGCTGCGACGAAAGCGGTAAACAGCCCGACGTCGCCGACGCGGATCGACGGTGCGGCGATGCCGTAGAGCGATGTCGCGTCGAGGCCGAGTGTCAGCATCTCCGCATCAGCGGCTGCTATGTCGCGGCGGCCGAAAGATTCGATGCCGGCCTGGACGAATTCCGCGGCGCGGCCCTCGCGGTGACGAAACACCGCGCCGAGATAACAGAAGCCTGAAGGCTTGCCGGCTTCCGGCGATTGCAGATAGGCGCGCGAGACCGGGATGGTGAGATCCGGCCGCAAGCACAGTTCGCGGCCGAGCGGATCGGCAGTGAGAAACATGCGGCGGCGAATGTCTTCGCCGGAGAGGTCAAGGAACGGCTCCGCCGGTTGCAGCACCGGCGGATCGATCGGCGTATAGCCGGCGCGCCTATAGGTTGCGACGAGCTGCTGCGCGCGCTGGTCCGTTCCGTTGAGTGCACCGCTCGACATCGATGGCCGCTTCCACGCCGCGTATGGTTAATCCATTGTCTCAGCACGCGGCGATAATCGTGATCGCACGGCCCTTTAGCATGGGAACCGTCGCTATTCGATAAACATCGCCGCCGGCCGTTAATCCTGGCGTTAATGCGGTGAATCAGGGCCTTAAAGCTAAAAGTCCACGCCTTGAGGCGGAAGATCAGGGCATTTCCGCAAAGCTTCGCCGCGCCGGCTCCGCATCGGCGCGTTGAGCATCTGCCTCAGCGTGAAGGAGGACGACTAACCTTGCCCGCGGACGGCGGCGAGGATCGCCGGCACGGCGCTTGGGTCGACCGTCAGGGCGGTGTGCGACAGCCCCGGCACGACGGTGACCGGAATGCCGGGCCGCACCGCGTCGACCGTCGGAGCGAATTTATCGGCGTAGAACAGCTCATCCTTTTCGCCGGCGACGATCACCAGCGGCGTGTGCGTGTCGCGCACATCGGCGGCGTAGTCGCCCGTGCCGAAGGCGCGCATCAACAGCCACGAATAATGTCCGACGAGGATGTCGCTCCGCGCCGGATCGATGGCGAGGAGGAGCGTGGTCAAATGATCGAAGGCGTGAATGCCGATGCGATCAAGGACTACGAGCGCGAAGATGCGCGGGATGAAAGGCTTGGCGTAGTTTCCATCCGGGCGGTAGGTCGGCGCAAACGGGCCGAGCATCGGCGACAGCAGCACCGCACGCGCGAAATTTTTTCCGAGCGGCGTCGCCGCGACATGCAGCGCATAGCCGCCGCCGGAGGAGAAACCCATCAGGACGAGTTTGGCGCTGGGATATTTGCCCTTCACCATCGCGACAAAGTCGGCCATGTCGTCGTCGAGCTCGCTCGCGTAATCGATGTCGCCGCGCACGCCGGTGCCGCCGTGGCCGCGGATGTCCGGGGCAAAAACCGGAATACCTTCGGCGCTCAGCGCTTTGCCGAGCGGATGCATGCTGGCGCTCTGCGCCGACGAGCCGTGAATGGTGATGACGACGAGCGGCGGATCGGCGGGAGCCGGGTTCGGCAGCCACGTACGGTAGGCGATTGGCGAGCGATTGCTCACAGATAGTTTTTGCTCCACCGGCAAATCGCTGAAATTGACGGTACGGAATGGCGCGCTGAGCGAAGCGAGCGGTTGCGGAACTCCGCTAGTGCCGAAGGCCAGCATGCCGGCCAGCGCTGCGGCGATGGCGACGACAAGTGCGACAACGACGATGACGAATATCTTTAAGCCACGGTTCATGGGCAGCGCTTTGGCAAAAGTTTCTTCAGGTCACGCCATGACTTGCGAGCAGGCTTCGAACCGTTTCCACAAGCTTAGCCTCGGGTACGGACCGCTGCGCTTCGGCTTGCTTTTGCAAATGTTCCTCGCGGCCTTTTTCCAGCTTCGCCAATTCGGCGCCGACGATCAGGTCCTTGATGGTGACTTCGCCTTTGGCCTTTTCGTCGGAGCCCTGAATGACAACGCAGGGGCTGTTGCGCTTGTCGGCGTATTTGAGCTGGTTGCCGAGATTTTTCGGATTGCCGAGATAAAGCTCGGCGCGGATGTTTGCGGCGCGCAGCTTCGCGACCATGATCTGATAATCGGCGAGGCGGTCCCTGTCGAACACGGTGACCACCACTGGGCCATAGCCGGATTTGCCGTCGAGCTTGCCGAGATGTTGCAGCGCCGCCGCAAGCCGCGACACGCCGATGGAAAATCCCGTTGCCGGCACCGGCTCGCCGCGGAAGCGGGAGACTAATCCATCATAGCGGCCGCCGGCGCCGACTGAGCCGAAGCGCACGGGCTTGCCGTCATCGCCTAAGATCGGAAAGGTTAAGTCCAGTTCAAATACAGTTCCGGTGTAATACTCCAGGCCGCGGACCACCGTATGATCGATTTTGACGAAATCGCTGTAGCCCGCCGAAACAATCAGTCTTTGAATTTCGTTTAGGTGCTCTAATCCTGCTAATGTTGGCACGGGTACCGGCTGTCCGTCGAGCTTCTCGACCAGTAACTGGAGAAATCCCGCCGCGGAAAATGGCGGTGCCGCAGACGACGCTTCTTCCAATTCCCTAACCGGAATCAGTGTGTCCCTAGGGCGGCTGACCGTCGTGAACGTGAGGGTGCTCGTAATGAAGTTATTGGCAGGTATCGACAGCCCCGCACCGGGCGTCACATCCCCACTTTGGTCTACACGCTTTGAGCCCAATAACTCTTGAACGCCCCCGATTCCAAGGCGATCAAGTTTGTCGATAGCGCGAAGGACGGTAAGCCACTGAGCATCGTTGGCAACTCCCAACGTCAGTTTGAGGCCGTCCCAAATATTTCTGTTCCAAACTTTCACCACAAAAGACCCGCGCGGAATCCCGAGCGCCTCCATCGTGTCCGCGGCCATCATGCACATTTCGGCATCGGCGGCGGGCGATGCTGAGCCGACGGTGTCGGCATCGAATTGCATGAATTGGCGGAAGCGGCCGGGGCCCGGTTTCTCGTTCCTGAAAACCCAGCCGACCCGGTAGCTGCGATAGGGCAGCACGAGATTTTCCGTGCCGACGCGTTCCGCCACGTAGCGCGCCAGCGGCGCGGTCAAGTCGTAGCGCAGCGACAGCCACTGCTCGTCGTCGTCCTGAAAGGAGAACACGCCTTCGTTGGGGCGGTCCTGGTCGGGCAAAAATTTGCCGAGCGCGTCGGTGTATTCGATCGCCGGCGTCTCCACCGGCTCGAAGCCATAGCGCTCGTAGACCACGCGGATTTTTTCGATCATTTCCCGTGTCGCGGCGATCTCCGCCGGCCCGCGATCGGCGAGCCCCCGCGGCAGGCGCGCCTTGAGCTTGTTGGATTTGTGCTTTTCGGCCATCGGCCGTTCTCGCCGCGCTCACGATTTAAGAGGATCGCGGGTTGGTATCGCACCGGCCGGGCGAGCGCAATTGGATAGCCGGACAGGGGCAGGCGCGGTTACGCCTAGCCAATGCGAACCCACTTGGCTAGGTTTGGCGAAATTCTCAGCGAGGATTCGGCATGATTTCCCGGCGCAAGGCCATCGCATTAGCGGCAACCGCATTGATCGTGGCGGTAACGCCGGCGTGGGCGAAGAATTCGACTTTGGTCGGCCAGTTCGACCTCGACAACGACGGCACCGTCGATCTTGCGGAAGCCAAGGCGGCCGGCGCCGCGATGTTCGACAAGCTCGACGTCGACAAGGACGGAACGCTCAGCCGCAAGGAGCTTCACGGCAGGCTCAGTGGCAAGGAAATCGCCGCCTTCGATGCCGATCATGACGGCACGCTGAGTAAAGAAGAGTACTTGGCCGCAGTGGAAGCGCGGTTCAAAACCGCCGATGCCAATCACGACGGCAAGCTGACCCACTGGAAGTTTCACACCGCCGCCGGCCGCGCGCTGACGCGGCTCCTGCGCTAAGCGCAGGGCTGCCTTCGAGGTCCCTCTGCCGCCGCCGATTGGGCGGCGCGGCTTTGTGCTTCATTCTCTGCAGCGGTAGGATGAGCGCGCACATCCCCAAGCTTCTCACCATCGGGGTTGCGGGCGGGAGCAGTCGGAGGATCGGCCATTATGACGGAAGCAGCGATTCTGGCGCGGCAAACCAACGATCTCGATGCCTTTTGGATTCCGTTCACCCCCAATCGTGCGTTCAAGCGCGCGCCACGGCTGCTCGCGCGGGCGAAGGACATGTACTACTTCACCCCGGATGGTCACCGGGTGCTCGACGGCCTTGCCGGCTTGTGGTGCAGCAACGCCGGCCATAACCGCGATCCGATTGTCGCGGCCATCGCGCGGCAGGCCGCTGAACTCGATTACGCCGCCGCCTTTCATTTCGCCCATCCGAAATCGTTCGAGCTTGCCAGCCGGCTCGCGGCGCTTGCGCCCGCCGATCTCAATCGGGTGTTCTTCTGCAATTCCGGCTCCGAGGCGGTCGACACTGCGCTCAAGATCGCGCTCGCCTATCACAACGTCCGCGGCGAAGCGGGACGGACCCGCCTGATCGGCCGCGAGCGCGGTTATCACGGCGTCGGCTTCGGCGGCATTTCGGTCGGCGGCATTGTCAACAACCGCAAATTTTTCGGCACGCTGCTCACGGGGGTGGACCATCTGCCGGCGACCTACAGCCGCGAGCATCAGGCGTTCACCGTCGGCGAGCCGGAATGGGGCGCGCATCTTGCTGATGACCTTGAACGCATTGTCGCCTTGCACGGCGCGTCCACCATTGCTGCCGTCATTGTCGAGCCGATGGCCGGATCGACCGGCGTGCTGGCGGCACCGAAGGGTTACCTCCAGAAACTGCGCGCGATTTGCGACAAGTACGGCATCCTTCTGATTTTCGACGAGGTCATCACCGGCTTCGGCCGTCTTGGCGCCGTGTTTGCTGCCGAGCGCTATGGCGTGACGCCCGATCTTCTTTGCTTCGCCAAAGGCGTCACATCCGGTGCGGTGCCGATGGGCGGCGTTATCGCGCGCGAGCAGGTCTACGATGCCTTCATGCAGGGCCCGGAGCACACCATCGAGTTGTTCCACGGCTACACCTACTCGGCGCATCCGCTCGCGTGCGCGGCAGGCATCGCCACGCTCGACCTCTATCGCGATGAAGATATTTTTGGCCGCGCCAAACGGCTGGAGCAGCGCTACGCCGAGGCGGCGATGACGCTCAAAGGCCTTCCCGGCGTGCTCGATGTGCGCGCCGTCGGTATCGCTGCCGGGATCGATCTAGCGCCGCGCGCCGGCGCGCCGGGCGAGCGAGGCTATGAAGCGATGGACCGCGCGTTCCACGACGAGGACCTGGTAATTCGCATCACCGGCGATACGCTGGCGATCGCGCCGCCGCTCATTGCGACCGAAGCGCAAATCGCCGAGATCTTCGAGAAGGTAGGCCGGGTGATTCGGGCGGTTATGTCGTAAAAGCGACGCATCACCGTACTTGCGGGCTTGCGGCGCTTATGGACACTGATATGAGCCGGGCGCGAATCACTGCTCCCGGCAGAGGGACCGAAAGAAGTTCCGTCTACCTCGCGCCGGTTTGGCGTCTTCCAGCGCGGGCGGAGCAGGACCATTGATGGTGCGCATCAGCGCCTTTTTCATCGCCTTCTGCATGGTGCTCATTGCCGCATCGGTCGGCGTGGCGCTGCATTTCCGCTTCGCAGTCTCGATCACCGACTCTGCTCTCGTCGGGCTTGGCGTGCTGTGCGTGCTCTCGATCTACAACGCTATCGCCGGGCGCAAGCACGACCGCGCCGAGGTCAGCGATCAAGTCTCGAACATCGCGCGCGGCTCGGGCGATCTCGCCCGGCAGATGGCCGAATTCGACCGCCGCCTCGGCGTTGTGGAAAACCAGGTGGAGACGGCGATCGGCCGGACGCTCTCCAACACCCAGCCGCTTGCCGCCGAGGTCGAGGAGCTTTCCCGCCGCCTGAGGCATCTCGCCGAATCGGTGTCGCGTCATGACGCGGTTCTTCTCGGACCGCCAGGTGAAACGCGCGCCGAGGCGATCCCCGATCCCGCGGCCGTCGTTCCTGCCGCGACCAACGGCAAGGGCAGCCGCCTCGATCCGGCGGTCCCGGACAAGATCGCGGCGTTCCGCGGGCTCGACCGCGACGGCGTCGCCGCGGTTGTTGCCCGCGCGCTGGAAGCGAACAGGATCGACCTCTACCTCCAACCCATTGTCACACTGCCGCAGCGCAAGGTGCGCTATTACGAGGCGCTGTCGCGGCTCAACGCCGGCAACGGCGAAATCGTCGCCGCCAAGGATTTTTTGCCGTTCGCCGCGACTGCTTCAATCTTGCCGAAGATCGACGCCCTCACCGTGTCGCGCTGCGTGGCGGTGGTGCGACGATTGCTCATGAAGAATCGCGACGTCGGACTGTTCTGTAATGTTTCCATCACCACGCTGACCGACGCCGGTTTTCCACAGCTCCTTGAATTCCTCGACGCCAACCGCGCCATCGCGTCGTCGCTGGTGTTCGAATTCACCCAAAGCGCAGTGCGCGCCATGGGCCCGGTCGAGCACGACAAACTTGCCGCGCTTGCCGCGTGGGGCTTCCGCTTTTCCATGGATAATCTTGCCGACCTTGCGGTCGAGCCGCGTGAACTTAAGGACCGCGGTTTCCGTTTCATCAAAGTGCCGGCGGAGCTCTTGCTCAGCCGGATTGCCGGCGCCGGCAATGTCCATCCTGCCGACTTTTCCGAGCTGCTGGGCCGGTTCGGCATCGACCTTATTGCGGAGCGGATTGAGACCGAGGCGAGGGTGGTCGAGCTCCTCGATTACGACGTTCGCTTCGGCCAGGGCCTTTTGTTCTCCCCGCCGCGCCCGGTGCGCCAGGACGCGCTGGCTAATGTGACGCCCGCCAACGGCGCGAGCGGGCCTAAATCAGCGGTCGACAAGCTTGAAGCCGCGGTCAATGAACTCACGGCTGCCCCCTCACAGCCGAACCAGCGGACGGCCGCGGAAGGCAACGGCGCGGCGACCTTGCGCGGCGGGCTTAGCTGATCGGCGTTTCGCACGTGCCCGAAATCATTGACCGGTTTGCCCCCTTGCGGCGCGCCTATGACGTTCTCCTCTGCGACGTCTGGGGCGTGGTGCATAACGGGCTGGAAAGTTTTCCGGCGGCCTGCGGCGCCTTGCGGCGGTTCCGCGGATCCGGCGGGACGGTCATCCTTATTACCAACGCGCCACGGCCGGGTGCATCGGTCGGGCGCATCCTTGATCGGCTCAAGGTCCCGCGCGAAGCCTACGACGCCATTGTCAGCTCCGGCGATGTCACCCGCGGCGTCGTGGAAAGCCGCCCGAATCAGCGGATTTTCCATCTCGGGCCGGAGCGGGATTTGCCGATCTATTCCGGCCTCAACGTCAGCTTCGCCCCAGCGGAAACGGCAGACTACGTCGTCTGCTCCGGGCTGTTCGACGACACCCGCGAAACGCCGGATGATTATCGTGAGCTGTTGGCGGCAATGCGCGCTCGCTCGTTGTTCATGCTCTGCGCAAATCCCGACATTGTGGTCGAGCGCGGCGAAGATCTCATCTATTGCGCGGGCGCGCTCGCTGACGCCTATGCCGAAATCGGAGGCGAGGTGCTCTATTGCGGCAAGCCGCACGCGCCGATTTACGAAACTACGATTGGTCAGGCGGCGCGTGTTCGCGGCGGCGAGCCGCCGCCGCTCCACCGGGTGCTTGCGATCGGCGATTCAATCCGGACCGATCTTAAGGGCGCGGCCATGTTCGGCATCGACTGCTTGTTTATCGTATCCGGCATTCACGCCGCCGACGTCCGAGGCGCGGCAGCGGACGATCTCTCCGGCTTGCTCGAAGCGTTCAGCGCCGCCGGCGTGGCGCCAAAGGCGGTGATGCGCAAACTTCAATGGTGATGCGACGACTGCCCCAGCGCCGTCGCCGCGCGGGCTAGCCCGCGCCCCCGGCTAAGCAGTTGTGCCGCCGCCGAAGACCGCCTCAATCTTGGCTTTGAGCGTCTGCGCATTAAACGGCTTGACGATGTAGTTATTGACGCCTGCTTTTCTCGCGGCGATGACGTTTTCGGTTTTGGATTCCGCGGTCACCATAATGAACGGCGTTTCCCGCAATTTGGGATCGGTCCGCATCTCTTGCAGGAGCTGAAATCCGGTCATCGGCTCCATATTCCAATCGGAGATCACGAGGCCGTAACGCTTGGCGT
The DNA here is from genome assembly GCA_963753355.1 of uncultured Alphaproteobacteria bacterium. Lineage (GTDB taxonomy): Bacteria > Pseudomonadota > Alphaproteobacteria > Rhizobiales > Xanthobacteraceae > BOG-931. Next base: position 131,814 of record CAVWBV010000034.1, on the reverse strand, counting down.
GCATCTTTGCGAGCGCCGCGCTGCCGTCGGCGGCATCGTCGACATCGGTAAAGCCGAGTTGGCGCAGAAGATTGCGGATAATTCGAATCATAGTGCTGTAGTCGTCGACCACCAGCACCGACATCGACGGATCAAGAGCCAAGGTTTTGCTCCCTTAGTTCACGGGACAGGGTAAGTGCGGCATGAGCCGCCACTTTCGCCTGCGCAAATCCGGTCGCTTTCGTCCCCGGGGGCCGATCTATCATCGAGGGTTTGAACAGTGCGTTAATCCCTACGTTCACAGTCTGTGGTGCAGGCCGAGCGCTGTGTCGCCTTCTTTGCGCTGCTTGACTTGAGCACCGCGCGGCGGCACGTACCATCGGTCAGGTTTCCCCAACGCGTGAAGTGAGATGGCGCCGAAACGCTTCCTCGTCGTGCGCGATACCGCGCCCGATGGCGCGCTGCGCGGTGCTGTCCTCGCCATGGGCAATTTCGACGGCGTTCATCGCGGCCACCAGGCGGTGATCGCGGTGGCACGCAAAAGAGCCGAAGAGCTTGACCGGCCGGCGGGTGTGCTGACGTTCGAGCCGCACCCACGCGACTTTTTCCATCCGGCCGAACCTTTGTTCCGCCTGACCGACGAGCGCACCAAGCTGCGCCTCCTGGCCGCGACCGGCCTCGATGGTGCGGTCGTGTTGACGTTCAACGCAGCGTTGGCCGCGACGACCGCGGACGATTTTGTGGCGCGCATCCTGGTCGAAAGGTTCGCCGTCAGCGGCGTTATTATCGGCTTCAACTTCCATTTCGGAAAGAACCGCGCCGGCTCGCCCGAATTTCTCGCCGAGCAAGGGGGAAAATACGGCTTCGCCGTCGATATTGTGTCGCCTTTCGAGGTTAACGGCCGTCCGGTGTCCTCCGGTCCGGTCCGCGACGCGCTGATCGCGGGGCGCGTAACGGATGCCGCCGTGCTGCTCGGCTTTCCCTGGTTCGTTTCAGGAAAAGTTATTCATGGCGACAAGCGCGGGCGCGAGCTCGGCTTTCCCACCGCCAACCTTGAACTCGACGCCAGTTGCGGACTGCGCCATGGCGTCTATGCGGTGCGCGTCGGCGTCGACGGCCGCCGCTATGACGGCGTCGCCAATTTTGGCCGCCGCCCGATGTTCGACAGCGGCATCGTTCTGCTCGAAGTCTTTCTGTTCGATTTTTCCGGCGACCTCTATGGCCGCGACATCGACGTCGCTTTCATTGATTGGATCCGCGACGAAAAACTTTTCGGCTCGGTTGACGAGCTCATCCGCAATATGGAGAGCGATGCCGCCAAGGCCCGAGCGTTGCTGGCCAAGGCTCCCGACATTTTTCCGCCGGTCTAGGCAAACTATAGCGCTCAGGTGGCGGGATCGTCTTTGTCGGCAGCGGGCTGGCGTCCCAGCGCCCATTGCGCAGCAAGGAAGCCCAGCAACGCCAGCGGGACGATGCGCTGCCAGCCGACTGCACGGCCGGCCTGCATCGCAGCCGCCAGAATTTTCGGGTCAAGCAGCCAGGAGGAACTCGCATGCGCGCGGGCCGCGCGCTGCAAAATCGCGCGTTCGCGCGCGCGGCGCCGTGTTGCCGCGGCCACGATGGCCGCGATCAGCGCAACCAGAATAAAAAAACCAGCGACAATCAGGCCGGCGTATATGCCGCCGAATTGTTGCGACAGCCAGAGATAGGCGGCGACGCAGAGAAACACGAACGCCGTCGACAATGCGAATGCGGCAACGAAAATCCAAACTATAAGGCCTGGAGTGACGCCACTCCGCGATTGCACCGCAAGGGCAAGATCGCGCAGCCAGTTCTTGATCATTTTAAGATCTCGCGATCGCCTCGGCGGCAAATCCTTTTTCGCCTAATCTCGTTACCGAACCGCCAAAGCCGGCGGTGAATTAGCGCCGCCAGGTCGCGCCGAACAGAAAGGCGAGGCCGGCGACGATCGCCAATGTAGTGTAGGGGCGTGTCTTCAGCGATTCATCGAGCGCACCGGCGAAATGATCGGAGACTTCCCGGACGGCGCTCGCCGCGTCGCGCCCTTTGTCCTGCGCGTCGGCTACCGCATCATCGACGCGTGATTTGGCCTGGCGCCACGCCGCTGTGCCCGTGTCGGTGACAATACCAGCGACTTGTTCGGCGAGACGCCGAAAATCATCGCGCAAAGCCTGCAAATCGTGTTCGAGGTTGCCCGCGTGCTCGCCGGCGACCTTACGAGCTTCGCGTACGGCCTCGCGCGTATCCTGGCCGGGTTCGCGCCCGCTGGCCGAGGCTGTTGACGCGGTGTTCATGGCTTATCTCCATGCTGTTGAAGGCCCAACCTCTTGCCGCAATTATATAGGCGAGGTCTTGCGCCGTGCCATGGGCTTGTTAGAAGGCGCGTCATGAGCGAGGAGCCGACAAAAGCGCGCGATTACAGCGACACGCTGTTCCTGCCCAAGACCGATTTCCCGATGCGTGCCGGCCTGCCGCAAAGGGAGCCGGAAATCCTCGCGCGCTGGAGCCGCATCGACCTGTATGGGCGGTTGCGCGCTGCGGCGAAGGGGCGGCCTCGATTTATCCTTCACGACGGGCCGCCTTACGCCAACGGCAACATTCATATCGGCCACGCGCTCAACAAAATCCTTAAGGATGTTGTCACGCGCAGCCAGCAAATGCTCGGCTTCGACTCCAATTACGTGCCGGGCTGGGACTGCCACGGCCTGCCGATCGAATGGAAGATCGAGGAAGAAAATTACCGCGCGCGCGGCAAGCCGAAGCCCGATCTAACCAACGCCGCTGCGGTGGTCGAATTCCGCCAGGAATGCCGCGCGTTCGCCGCGCATTGGATCAAGGTGCAGAGCGAGGAATTTCAGCGTCTCGGAGTTGTCGGCGACTGGGCGCATCCTTACACCACCATGGATTTTTACGCCGAGGCACAGATCGCGCGCGAGCTGATGAAGTTCGCCGCCAACGGCACGCTCTATCGCGGGTCAAAGCCGGTGATGTGGTCGGTCGTGGAAAAGACCGCGCTCGCCGAGGCCGAGATCGAATACGAGGACTATGTCAGCGACACCGTGTGGGTGAAGTTTCCGGTCGCGGGAACGGCGGTCGAAGCGGGCCAGGTTGCGAAAGATTTGCACGGCGCCTCGATCGTGATCTGGACCACGACCCCTTGGACGATTCCTGGCAATCGGGCGATCAGCTACTCACCCCGGATCGAATATGGACTCTACCAAGTCACCGATGCGCCGTCGCAGAATTGGGCGACGCCGGGCGATTTCTTTATCCTGGCGGACAAGCTGGCGCTCGACGTGCTGCGCCAGGCGCGGGTTACAGCATACAAACGGATCAGAGGCGTTAAAGCCGACGAGCTGGCAAATTTGGTTGCGCAGCACCCACTGAAGACATTCAACGACGGCTATGGATTCGCGGTGCCGCTACTTGCCGGCGATCACGTCACCGAAGAGACCGGGACCGGCTTCGTCCACACCGCGCCCGGCCACGGGCGCGAGGATTTCGATGTCTGGACTGCCAACGCATCGAAGCTCGCGGCGCGCGGCATCAACACGGCTATCCCCTATACCGTCGACGCCGACGGCCGCTTCACCGAACAAGCGCCGGGCTTTACCGGCAAGCGTGTGCTCACCGACAAAGGCGAGAAGGGCGATGCCAATGAGGCGGTGATCAAGGCCTTGATCGACGCCGGCATGCTGATCGCGCGCGGGCGTTTGAAGCATCAATATCCGCATTCGTGGCGATCGAAGAAGCCGGTGATCTTTCGCAATACGCCGCAATGGTTCATCGCCATGGACCAGCCGATTGCGTTGTTGAGCGGGAGCGCGAAGGGCGGTCGCACGTTGCGGCAGCTTGCGCTTGAAGCGATCGAGCAAACACGCTGGGTGCCGGAGCAGGGCGAACGGCGCATCACCGGCATGATCGAATCCCGGCCGGACTGGGTGATTTCCCGCCAGCGCGCCTGGGGCGTGCCGATCGCCCTGTTCATCAAGGACAAGAAGGACGGCTCGGTCGAGATCCTCGACGATCCCGATGTCAGTGCCGCCATCGTCGACGCCTTCGACGCGGAAGGCGCCGACGCCTGGTACGCGCCCGGCGCGCGCGAGCGTTTTCTCGGTAAGCTCGCCAACGAAGACTGGAAGAAGGTCGACGATATTCTCGATGTCTGGTTCGATTCCGGCTCGACGCACGCGTTCATGCTGGAAGATCCGGAGCGCTTTCCGGCGCTGGCCCACATTCGCCGCAGGACCGAAGGCGGCAACGAAACCGTGATGTATCTCGAAGGCTCCGATCAGCATCGCGGATGGTTTCAGTCTTCGCTGCTCGAATCCTGCGGCACGCGCGGCCGCGCGCCGTTTGACGTGGTACTCACCCATGGCTTCGTGCTCGACGAAGCCGGTTACAAAATGTCGAAATCGCTCGGCAATGTCACGGCGCCGCAGGACGTCATCAAACAATCCGGCGCCGATATCTTGCGCATGTGGGTGTGCGCCGCCGATTACGCCGACGATCTGCGCATCGGTCCTGAAATCCTAAAAACCACGGTCGACACTTACCGCAAGCTCCGCAACACGCTGCGCTGGATGCTCGGCAACCTTGCGCATTTCGAGGCCGCCGACCACGTCGGCTACGATGTCATGCCGGAGCTTGAGCGCCTGATGCTGCATCGGCTCGCCGAGCTCGATCCGCTGATCCGCGGCGCTTATGCTGATTTCGACTTCAAGCGCATCTTTGCCGCACTCAACGTGTTCATGACGTCCGATCTGTCGGCGTTCTATTTCGACATTCGCAAGGACGCGCTGTACTGCGATCCGTATTCCTCGTTGACGCGCAAATCGTGCTTGACCGTGCTCGACCAGCTTTTCCGCTGCACGGTGACCTGGCTCGCGCCGCTTCTGTGCTTCACCGCGGAAGAAGCGTGGCTGGCGCGCGATCCCGCCGCGCAATCCGTGCATCTAGAAGCGTTTCCCGCGGTGCCCGCGTCCTGGCGCGATGACGCGCTGGCGGAGCGCTGGAAAAAACTGCGCAATCTGCGCCGCGTCGTCACCGGCGCATTGGAGGTCGAAAGAGCGGCGAAGCGTATTGGCTCCGCGCTCGAAGCGGCGCCCATTGTTTATGTCGGCGATCTTGAATTGTTCGCGGTCGCGGTCGACGCCGACCTCGCCGAACTCTGCATCACATCCCAGGCGACTTTGGTGGAAGGCGAGGGACCGGCTTCGGCGTTCCGCCTCGACGATGTGCCGTCGGTCGCCGTCGAGCCGCGCCGCGCCGAGGGCCGCAAATGCGCCCGATCCTGGAAGATCTCGCCGGCGGTTGGATCGGATCCACAATATCCCGATGTCACTCCCCGCGACGCCCAGGCATTGCGCGAATGGGACGCGCTGCGCCGGGCGGCGGAATGAAGGCATTCGATATGACGGAGGCGGCGCACCAGCGTCCGGCTCGCTCCTACGCGTGGGGGGCGCTGAGCCTGCTCGGGCTTGCCGTTGCCCTCGCGACCGCGCTCGCCGACCAGGGATCGAAGTTCTGGCTCTTATACGAGTTCGATCTCCCCGATCGCTTTCGGGTAGCCGTAACGCCATTCGTCGATTTTGTGCTCACCTGGAATACCGGCATCAGCTACGGCCTGTTTCCGCAGCGCGGACCAATCGGCGCCTGGGCGCTGCTCGCGTTCAAGGTTGTTGCGGTGGTGCTTCTTTGGGTCTGGCTGGCGCGGGCGTCCTCGAGGCTGACGGCGGTGGCGCTCGGGCTGATCATCGGGGGGGCGGTCGGCAATGCGATCGACCGCCTGCATTGGCCGGGGGTGATGGATTTCGTTCTGTTCCACTTTGAGACGGCGGACTTCAGTTTTCGCTGGTATGTCTTTAATTTAGCCGATCTGGCCATCGTAGCCGGCGTCGCCGGTTTATTGTATGAATCGCTTCGCCAGGGTCGCGCCGCAAAAGCGCCCTGATCGGGGACGAAACCGCGAAGCATGCTTCGGCGTACCAGTGCCTCGGGTGAGGACATGCAACAGGATCGAAGTGGCGGCCGGGTAGAAGGCCGCGCAACAGGCGTGCGGGGTAGGGCCACCCGCGCGGCTTTCGCCGTCATTCTGGCCACTTCTTTCGTTGCCTTCGACGCTTCGCTCGTGCGAGCTGGCCCAGATAACGACATTACGATCGATGAGACGGCGTGGAACAAGATGATGACGAAGCTCGGCCTGAGGAAGGCTCCGGGCTCCGAGGGCGAGATCGACTATACTGAGCGGTCGCCGCTGGTCGTACCGCGCACCCGCGATTTGCCGCCGCCGGGAACCCTCTCCGTCACGCCATCCGCCGACTGGCCGGTCGATGCAAGAAAGCCCCATAAGCGTACCGTAAATAAGCCGGGAGTGGTGCCGGAAACTGCCGTACAAACTGCAAATCCGCAGTGGCAAAAGAAGCCGTGGTATAATCCGATGGGCTGGTTCACCCGGGAAGAATACGCCAGTTTTCCCGGCGAACCGGTGCGCCAGACTTTGACCGATCCCCCTGCCGGCTATCGGATACCCTCACCGGAGCAGCCCTACGGGATAAGCCCGGAAAAGAAATCCGGAAAGAAAGTTGCCGGCGACGGCACGACCGTACAAACCGGCAAGCAAGGTGCGGAGCAGAATCCGCAGCAGGCCGCGCCCCCGCAGGCCGCGCCGCAGCAGGTGCCTCAAGCGCCGGCACAACCCGGCGCTCCGACTGTCCTGTCGCCGCAGTAACCGCGAGGCGGGATCGCCGTGTATGAAGTGTTGATGCCGCGGGGCATTGTGGGCACTCGCGGCTCTTCGATGTCAGCAGAGTGGGAGATCGGTTCGTGGCAAGAAGCCTGACGCTCGTGCTTATCTTTCTTGGCGCGGCTTGTGGCGCCGCATTCGCCGCCGATGAGGCAAGCGTCACGTCCTTTAAGCTTTCCAACGGGCTCGAGGTCGTGGTGTTGCCCGATCACCGCGCCCCGGTGGTCACGCACATGATCTGGTACAAAGTGGGCTCGGCCGACGAGACTCCGGGCAAATCGGGGCTTGCGCACTTTCTCGAACACTTGATGTTTAAAGGCACCACGCAAAATCCCGGAAATCGTTTCTCGCAAGCCGTGGCCGGCATTGGCGGTCAGGAAAACGCATTCACCTCAAGTGACTATACGGGCTTCTTCCAGCGTGTTCCGCGCGAGCAGCTCAAGGAAATGATGGCGTTCGAGGCCGACCGGATCACCGGACTGGTACTGACGGACGAAGTCGTGCGCCCCGAACTTAATGTTGTACTGGAAGAGCAGAATATGCGGGTTGCAAACAACCCGAACAGCCGCTTGTCCGAGCAAATTGATGCGGCGCTTTATCTCAATCATCCGTATGGCCGCCCGGTGATTGGCTGGCGGCCCGAGATCGAGCAGCTAACGCGAGACGAGGCGCTGGCGTTCTATCGGCGCTTCTACACACCGAACAATGCCATCGTGGTTGTCGCAGGCGATGTGACCGCCGAAGAGGTCAAGCAGGACGCGGCCGAGACCTACGGCAAGATTGCGCCGCGGGCGGAAATCGCACCGCGCAAGCGCCCGATGGAGCCGGTACAGGAGGCGTCGCGGACTGTCACCCTTGCCGATCCTCGCGTCGAACAGCCGAGCCTTAGTCGCGTGTATCTCGTTCCGTCGCGGACGACCGCCAAGTCCGGCACGAGTGAAGCGCTCGAAGTGTTGGCGCACATCCTTGGCGGTGGAGAGAACAGCCGTCTCTATCGGTCGCTGGTCGTCGAGCAAGGCCTCGCCGTCGGCGCCGGCGCCTTCTATTCGCCGACCGCGCTCGACTACGGCAAATTCGGCGTTTACGCCACGCCGCGATCCGGCAAGACTTTGCGTGACGTCGAGGCGGCGATCGACGTCGCGATTGCGGATATCCGCGATCATGGCGTCACGGCGGACGAGTTGAGCCTCGCCAAGAACCGGCTCATCGCCGACGCCGTCTACGCTCAAGACAATCAGGCGATGCTCGCCCGTTGGTACGGTGCGGCGCTCGCGACTGGCGAGACGGTAGAAATGGTGCGTCGCTGGCCCGAAGAAATTCGCGCCGTGAACGCCGACGCGGTGCGCGAGGCAGCCAGAACCTGGCTCGACAGCCACGCTTCGGTTACCGGCTACCTGGTACACGCCATACAGGCGGAGGAGAAACACACGTGAATAACGTCACCGCGCGTGCGCGTTTCGCTTTCCGCCAACGCTTTGCCCGGCTCGCTGCTTTTTCCATCGCGGCCATGCTGGTTGTCGCCACACCGGCATTCGCCACCACTATTGAACGCGTGGTCAGCCCCGGGGGCATCGAAGCCTGGCTGGTGCGTGAACCGGCGGTTCCGCTGATCGCCATCGACTTCGCCTTCGTTGGCGGCGCCGCGCAGGATCCTGCGGGCAAGGGCGGCACGGCGAACTTGGTCGCGTCTCTGCTTGACGAAGGCGCCGGAGAATTCGATTCGAAAGCGTTTCACAATCGCCTCGAGCGCAAAGCGATCGAGCTGAGCTACCAGGCCGAGCGTGACACCTTGCGCGGCTCGCTGCGGACTTTGTCGGAGAATAAGGATGAAGCTTTCGAGGACTTAAGGCTTTCGGTTAACGCGCCGCGCTTCGACGCCGCCGATGTCGAGATCATCCGCGGACAAGTCCTCTCGCTGCTCCGCCGGGCCGCGACCAGCCCGAACGAAATCTCCAGTCAGCGCTGGTGGCAAACCGCATTTCCCGGGCATCCCTACGGCCGTCCCGTCATGGGGACGCTGGACAGCGTTCCGGCGGTAACGGCCGACGATCTTCGCGGTTATACCCACCGCGTGCTCGCGCGCTCAAACCTGAAAGTCGCCGTGGTCGGCGACATCGATGCCGAAACCGTCAAGACCGCGCTCGACCGCATATTCGGCGCGCTTCCGGCCCGCCCCGAACTGAACGAAATCAGTACGGTGACGCCGCAGGGAATGGGCAAACGCATTGTGGTCAAACTGGACGTGCCGCAGGCGGTCGTGACTTTTGGCGGCCCAGGCATCGCGCGCAAAGATCCCGATTTCATGGCCGCCTATATCGTCAATCACATTCTCGGTGGCGGCGCGTTTTCCTCACGGCTTTATCAAGAAGTGCGGGAAAAGCGCGGCCTCGCTTATTCGGTCTATGACAGTCTGGTGTGGCTCAATCACACCGCCTTGTTTCTCGGCGGCACCGCGACACGCGCCGATCGCGCCGGCGAAACCCTCGACGTGATCCAAAAGGAAATCCGGCGGTTGGCCAACGACGGACCGACGGCCCAAGAGCTGGCCGCTGCCAAAGCGCACCTCAACGGCGCGTTTGCTCTCAATCTCGATACCTCGACCAAGATCGCGGCGTTGCTGGTGCAATTGCAGCTTGACGGCCTCGGCGCCGACTATTTCACCCGCAGGACGGAAATGATCAACGCCGTGACGCTCGACGACGCGCGGCGTGTGGCGAAGCGCTTGCTCGATGGTGGCCTTCTCGTCACCGTCGTGGGTCAACCCGAAGGCCTTGCGGCCACCGGCGCGGATTGATCGCGGCGCCGGCTTTTGCGGTATTGAGTCCTCATGATCCGCATTACCGCCGCGCTCGTCATCGACGAACGCGAGATCGAGGAGAGCTTCATCCGCGCCTCCGGGCCGGGCGGGCAGAACGTCAATAAAGTCTCCAGCGCGGTCCAGCTTCGCTTTGACGCAGGCCGCTCACCTTCGCTGCCTGAAGACGTACGCAGCCGCCTCATGCGACTCGCCGGCAGCCGTCTCACCCGCGATGGAATTTTGGTCATTAATGCTCAGGCCCACCGCGCCCAGGCGCGCAACCGTGCGGAAGCACTCGATCGCCTGGTGGAATTGATTCGCCGCGCCTCTGTTGCGCCCCGTCCGCGGCGGGCCACAAAACCAACCAAGGGGTCGCGCGAGCGGCGCATTGAAACAAAGAAACGCCGCGCCGGATTAAAAAAGTTGCGCCGCGGTTCGCTGCATCACGATTAATCACCGAATGTCGCTGCGTCGACGTTTGGTGCAGCGCGCGATGCGATTTCCACGCGACTCTCGCCTCGCTGATTACCGCCGCCGTTGAAGCGTACGAATCAATTTTGTGACCGTGCGATCAATTTATTTCCCCGCAGATCAAATATGCGTTTCGCGTTACGAACTCTTGCGCCGATTGCGCGTTGCGCTTACCTGCGCGAAGGGGAAACGCCACGGCAAGAAAACGGCGCTCGCCGAACAATAAAAATATCTTCAGCGAGAAAATTAGACCTTCAAGGATTGGGCGGCGGCAGCGAAAGCATCCGCGCGAGATTTATGATTCGATGTGTAGGAGACGTAAATGAATCAGGCACCTTCTCTCGAACGCATGGTAAAGGGGGCGACGCGCATCCTGCCGTTCGAACGTGTCGCGCTCGTGCTACAGGGCGGCGGTGCGTTGGGCGCATACCAGGCCGGCGTTTACCATGCGCTCCATGAAGCCAGCATCGGTGTCGATTGGCTGTGCGGCACCTCAATCGGCGCGATCAACGGCGCGATCATCGCCGGTAATCCGCCGGAAAAGCGAGTCGAACGGCTGCGCGATTTCTGGGAGACGGTCACCACGCCGCCGGTGCGAATACCCAACATTCCGTGGTTTACCGAGCTCGCGTGGAACGGCAACGCGCACACGCGCTATTGGGCGAACCGCATGAGCGCATTTTCCACCATGCTGCACGGTGCGCCCGGCTTCTTTTCGCCGCGGCCACTGCCGCCGTTGAACTCGGCGGCCGACAGTCCGGAGGCCGTGAGTTATTATGACATTGCGCCGCTGAAAAAGACGCTGGCGCGGCTCGTCGATTTCGATTTGATCAATGACGATTCGATGCGCTTTACCGTGCTCGCCACCAATGTGCGCAGCGGGGCGCGCGCTTGTTTCGAGAATCGCGAACAGGAGATCGGCCCGGCGCACATACTGGCCAGCGCATCGTTGCCGCCGAGCTTTCCGCCGACCGAAATCGACGGCGAATATTTCTGGGATGGCGGCGTCATCTCGAATTCGCCGATGCAGTTTGTTATCGACAATCGCGGGCGGCACACGGCGCTGGTTTTTCAGGTCGATCTCTGGGACGAAAACGGCGAAGTGCCGTTGGATATTCCATCCGCCAACCTGCGCGCCATGGAGATCCACAGCGCCAGTCGCATCAACATCTCGCTCGAGCAATATAAGCGGATGCAGAAATTCCGCATGGCGCTGCGGCGGTTCATCGATGAGTTGCCCGCGCAGTGCCAGAACGACCCGGACGTGCAGTTCCTTTCCGAGCAGGCGCGGGGAAAAGTCGCGACCATCGTGCAGCTGAAGTATCAGTCCAACAAATTCGAAACAGCGGGCAAGATGTTCGAGTTCTCCCGGCGGGCGATGGAGGAGCACTGGCAGGCGGGCTACGACGACACGAAGGTTGCGCTCGGTGAACCGGCTGTGTTCGAGTTGCCTGATGTGACCGAGGCCGCGCGCATATTCGACGTGCATCGCGGCTGGATGGATTAAATCCTCTTGCCGTCTCGCGGGGGCTGTGGGTAGTGCGCATAGCGGTATTCCGCCGGCGCTGCCGGCTCGCTATCGGCGGTGCACGCGGCTAAGAGTTGTGCAGGTTTCTGCGAATCGCCAATGCACATCCGCCAGCTGCCCGAGTTGATCATTAATCGCATCGCCGCCGGCGAGGTGGTCGAGCGTCCAGCGAGCGTGGTCAAGGAGTTGGTGGAGAACGCGCTCGACGCCGGCGCCACGCGGGTTGACGTTTTCTCCGACGGCGGCGGCCGGCGGCTCATTTCCGTCAGCGACAACGGCGAGGGCATGCGGCGGGCCGATCTTGCGATGGCCGTCGAACGGCACGCCACGTCGAAGCTCAACGATGATGAGCTCGTCGCGATAAATACGCTGGGGTTTCGCGGTGAAGCGTTGCCGTCAATCGGGGCCGTGGCGCGGCTTGCAATCACCAGCCGGCACGCCGAGGAGCCGCACGCCTGGTCGATCGAGGTCGACGCTGGAGCCAAATCCGCCCTCAAGCCGGCGGCGCTTGGCGGCGGCACGCGCGTCGAGGTGCGCGATCTTTTCTACGCGACGCCCGCGCGCTTGAAGTTTCTCAAGACCGATCGCACCGAGGCGGACGCGATTCGCGAGGCGGTCCGCCGCCTTGCCATGAGCCGTTCTGACGTTGCTTTCACGCTTGCCGGTGAAGAGCGCACACCCGCGAGCTTTGCCGCGGCGCTGCCCGGCGCGGCCGGCCGGCTGGTGCGGCTCGGAGACGTCCTCGGCGCGGACTTTCGCGCCAATGCGATTTCCATCCATGCCGAACGCGAGGGCGTCACGGTCGAAGGCTTTGCCGCATTGCCGACGCTCACGCACGCGAACACGCTGGGGCAATATCTCTTCGTCAACGGCCGGGCGGTGCGCGACAAGCTTTTGATCGGCGCTGTCCGCGCCGCCTATGCGGATTATCTGCCGCGCGATCGCCATCCGCTGGTCGCGCTCTTCGTCACGCTGCCGGGGCGTGAAGTCGACGTCAACGTCCACCCGGCCAAGGCCGAGGTTCGCTTCCGTGACGCCGGCTTGGTGCGCGCGCTGATCGTCTACGCGCTCAAGAGCGCGCTTGCGCGCGAAGGAAAGAGCGCCGCGACCACCGGCGGTGCCGGCGTCCTCGCCGCGTTGCGACCGCAGCCGGACCTCGCTGCGGTACGTTCGTCATGGCCGGGCAGCTTGGGCTTCGCGGAGCGCACGCAAGCTTCGTTTGACGTCGGTGCTCCCATGGCAAATGCCACGCTATTCGGCGGCGTGGATCTCGCCGAGGAGGCGAGCGCATTCGCGGCTCCGACCGGAGATGGCCTCGATCATCCGCTGGGGGCGGCGCGCGCGCAGGTGCACGAAACTTACATTGTGGCGCAGACGCGCGACGGCCTTATTATCGTCGATCAGCACGCCGCGCATGAGCGCATTGTCTATGAGCGATTGAAGTCGGCGTTGGCACAGGACGGCGTGGCGCGGCAGATCCTGCTCATCCCGGAAATCATCGAGCTCGACGAGCCGGCGGTGGAGCGGCTGCTCGCGCACGGCGGGGAGCTTGCGCGCTACGGCATCGTCCTTGAGTCGTTCGGGCCGGGAGCGGTGGCGCTGCGGGAAACGCCGGCTTTGCTCGGCGAGATCGACGGCGCCGGCCTCGTTCGCGACCTCGCCCAACACCTCGAAGAGTGGGACGAAACGCTGCCGCTTGAACGCCGCCTGATGCACGTCGCCGCCACCATGGCCTGCTACGGCTCGGTCCGGGCGGGGCGGCGGCTTAAGCCTGCAGAAATGAACGCGCTGCTGCGCGAGATGGAAGTCACTCCGAATTCCGGCCAATGCAATCACGGCCGGCCGACCTATGTGGAATTGAAACTCGCCGACGTCGAGCGCCTGTTTGGGCGGCGCTAAGCCGATTTCAGGAAAACAAATTCGGTGTCGTCGTAGGTGCGCCGCTCGAGCTCGGTGAATTCCGCCGGTGCCGAGAACTTGGCTTTGGTCGTCTCTTCGACGACTACGAGAGCGCCTGGCAGAAGCCAGCCGCCGGCGAGCGCCGAACTAAGAGCGGCCTGCGCCAGTCCCAGGCCGTAAGGCGGATCAAGGAAGACGAGCGAAAACGGTTCCAGCGGATGCGCGGGCCCAAGCTTGGTGGCGTCGCGCCGGAAAATACGCGAGGTGCCGCCGAGGCCAAGCGCGGTGACGTTCTCGCGCAACAGCGCGCGTGCCTCCGCGCTTTGATCGACAAACAGGGCGAACGCGGCGCCGTGAGACAGTGCCTCGATTCCGAGCGCGCCGGTGCCGGCAAAAAGGTCGAGCACCCGCGCGCCGGCGACCAGGTCGCCGTATGCGTGCAGCAGAATATTAAACAGCGACTCCCGGAGACGATCGGCGGTGGGGCGGATCGCCGCCGATTTCGGGCTGGCGAGCGCGCGGCCGCGCAGGTTGCCGGCGACCACACGCATCAGCGCCGCCGCGGCTTTTGATGACCCTTGCCGAAACGAGGGCGTTGGCTGCCGCGCGGTCTATCCGGTGTCCGCGGGGTTCTCGGCGCTGGCGCGCGCGGCTCGCCGTATTTCTCGACGGCAACGCGCCGGCCCTTGCGGTCGACGAGTTCACCGCGCCTCGCTTCACGCGCCGTTTGTTCGCGCGGTTTAACATCGTCTCGGCGCGTGCCGTGAAATTTGCGCCGGAGCTTTTTCGCCGGCTGGTCCTCTTCGCCGCCGCGCCAGGAATGTGATTGAGAGACGCGGTGCAGCGGCTTCTTCTGCAGGCGTGCGCCCGCGTCTTCTTTGTTTTCATTTCGTCGCGGCGGCAGCGTCGTCGAGAAATCGGCGCCCGAAAGCGCAACGAGGCGTTCGCCGAGCTGTTCGCGCAAGACGCGGGTGCGGACTTCCTCGACAGCGCCTTCGGCGAGCTCGCCGAGCTGAAAGGGTCCGAATGAAACGCGGATCAAGCGCGCGACGGTAAGCCCGAGATGGCCGAGCAATATCCGCACCTCGCGATTCTTTCCTTCGCGTATGGCAAACGTGAGCCACAGGTTAGAGCCCTGGACGCGATCAAGCGTGGCTTCGACGCTGCCATAATGAATTCCGTCGATGTCGACGCCGCCGCGCAACTCGTCGAGTTTTGCCTGAGTGACGGAGCCGTGCGCACGCACCCGATAGCGGCGCAGCCATCCGGTCGCCGGCAGCTCCAATAACCGCGCCAGAGCGCCATCATTGGTGAGCAGCAAAAGTCCTTCGGTGTTGAAATCGAGGCGGCCGACGCTGATCAGCCGCGGCAGGTCTTTCGGCAAGCGCTCGAACACCGTTGGCCGTCCCTGCGGGTCGACGCGCGTGGTCAGTAGCCCGCGCGGCTTGTGATAGAGGAAGAGCCGGGTGCGCTCGCGGGCCGGCAATGCTTTGCCGTCGACGGAAAGCACGTCGTGCTCGGTGACATTGCGGGCGGGCGAGTTGATGACGACGCCGTTCACCGCGACGCGCCCAGCCGCGACCCACGCCTCGGCTTCGCGACGCGACGCCAGGCCGGCACGGGCAATGACCTTGGCGATGCGCTCGCCGGCTTTGTCGCTGCGTTCATCCATATGCCGAGGTGTATAAAGGCATGGACGCCCGGCACAAGCTCGCGGTCGGGCAGGACGGTAGAATGCGATGACGTCGTTTATGGATTTGGCGATGGAGGAAGCCCGAGCCGCGGGCCAAAGGGGCGAAGTTCCGATCGGTTGTGTCGTCGTCCAGGGCGGCGCCATCGTGGCCCGCGCTGGCAACCGGACGGTCGCCGACCGCGATCCGACCGCGCACGCTGAAATTATCGCTATTCGCGCGGCTGCCGCCGCGCTCGGCAGCGAACGCCTCACCGACTGCGATCTTTACGTCACGCTAGAACCCTGCGCCATGTGCGCTGGCGCCATTTCTTTCGCGCGCATTCGCCGCCTTTATTATGGAGCGCCCGACCCCAAGGGTGGCGCGGTGGACAACGGCGTCGAATTCTTCGCGTCGTCGTCCTGCCATCACCGGCCCGAGGTGTATGGTGGATTGGCGGAGGCGGAAACATCCGAACTTCTGAAGAACTTTTTTCAAACGAAGCGCTAATCAGGCGAGCAAACGTTCAAGCTGCTCCTTGATTTCGGCCTTGACCGCATTTGCCGCGCGTAAAATCGCGGTCGCTTGATAAAAATCGAGCGTGCGAAAAATTCCGACGTTTGGCCGGATCACAATATCCGGCGGGTTCAGTGCGAGCTTTGCGGTGACGATCGCGCTGCCCATGATGTTGAGCGTTGCGATCACGCTCGCCCACGGCCCCGGGATATCGGCGCGCTCGGAGGGCGGCTGGCCTAGCACGTCGATGGCGACAATGACGTCGGCCTGGCCGTGCAGCCGGTCGAAGGGGAGCGGATTAGTGGTGCCGCCGTCGATGAGAACACGCTCGGCGATGGCGACCGGCCGGAACAGCCCGGGAATGGCGATGGAGGCGGCGAGCGCCGCGTGAAGCGGTCCCGCGCAGAGCGCCGCTTCTTCGCGGCGATGCAGATCGGTCGTCATGACGATAAGCGGAATGGCAAACCCGGAAAATTCCTGCGGCACGCCTTCCGGAAGGAACTGCGCGCAAAATTTCTCGGCGTCGATTTGTGCCGCTTGACCGAACGCGCCGGCGAAAACGTTGGTGAGCGAGCCCGCGCGTGCGGCAATAAGGCGGCGCATCGTCTCGCCGCGATCGTGGGCGAAACCGGTGACGTGACGGCGAATGTCCTTGCCGCGCATCCCCGCGGCGTATCCGGCTCCGATCAACGCACCGATCGAGGTGCCGGCGATCGCGACTGGCTTTATCCCGATCTCGTCGAGCGCCTCGATGACGGCGATATGGGCGAGACCGCGCGCGCCGCCGGCACTTAGAGCGAGCGCGAACGTTTTCATTCGTTCCGGCGGGTCACGTTGCGCCTGCTTGTTGCGCGAATTCCCAGGCCTTGGCCGCCAGCGGACGCACCAGCGCTGCTTTCGCCGCGGCAAATGCACTTGTGGCCGTGCCGTCGCGCACGCGTCCGACAATGCCCTGAAGGATCGCGGCAATGCGGAAGAAATTGTAAGCGGAATAAACTGCGAGATAGGGGCGGGGATCGAGGCCGGTCCGCCTCACGTAAGCTTCGACGTACTCGGCAAGTGGCGGAATTCCGAGCGCTGCAAGATCATGCCCGACCAGCGAGCCGGTTCCTGCCTCCGACGGCGGCATGTGCCATTGCATCAGATGGTAGGAGAAATCGGCGAGCGGGTCGCCAAGTGTCGACAACTCCCAATCGAGCACGGCGAGGATCTTCGGCTCTTTGGCCGCAACGATCATGTTGTCGAGCCGGTAATCGCCATGCACCAGCCGCGGCGCTTGTGCCGGGGGCAGATGGGCGGGGAGCCACGCCATCAGCCGCTCCATGTCTTCGATCTTCTCCGTCTCGGATGCGCGGTATTGCTTCGACCAGCGCTCCACTTGCCGCGCCACGTAATTCTCGCCGCGGCCGAAGTCGCCCAAGCCGATCGCCGTAGGGTCGAAGGTGTGCAGGCGCGCCAACGCCGCGTTCATTGCGTCATAAACTTGCGAGCGTTCGGCGGGGTTCGACGACGGCATTTCCGCGTCCCAGAACACACGGCCCTCGACATAGGACATGAGGAAGAACGCGGTTCCCGTGACGCTCTCGTCGGCGCAGTAGAGAAGCGGCTCCGGCACCGGGAAGCCTTGCGCGTGCAGGGCGGAAATCACGCGGTGTTCGCGATCGACGGCATGCGCCGACGGCAACAATTTGCCCGGCGGCTTTCGCCGAAGCACGTAACGCCGTCGCGGCGTTTCGACGAGATACGTGGGGTTCGATTGGCCGCCCTTGAATTGATGAAGAGTGAGGGGGCCGGTGAATCCCGCCAGATGCTCGCGCAAATAAGCTTCGAGGCCTCCGGCATCGAACTTTAGCCGCTCGGAGACTTCCTTGGTGCCGGAGAAGGTGGTCTGACGGTCGCTTGCGCTCATGGTTTTCGCATAACGCCAATCAGCGCGCGGCGCCAGTTGTGCGCTCCAAGGCGCGCCAGGCGATGTCGTGCCGGTAAAATCCCTCCGGCCAGCGGATACGGGACGCGGCTTCGTAGGCTCGTTCGCGCGCCTCGCTGACGGTTTTGCCGACAGCAGAGACGTCGAGCACGCGTCCGCCATTGGCGAGCACGCGGTCGCCTTCGGCCTTGGTGCCGGCATGAAAAATCTCAACGCCTTCGACGGCGGCCGCTTCATCAAGCCCTGCGATCACGGAACCCTTGGCATAAGCTCCGGGATAACCGCGCGCGGCCATCACGACGGTCAACGCAGCCTCCGGATACCAGCGCAGATCGATTGATTTGAGCACGCCGTCGCGGCTTGCCAGCAAGGCCGGCACGAGATCCGACATCAAACGCGGCATCAGGACCTGGCACTCCGGATCGCCGAAGCGGACATTATACTCAATCAGCTTCGGGCCTTGCGCGGTGATCATCAAGCCGGCGTAGAGAATGCCTTTGAAGGGTGCGTTCATCGCCTGCATCGCCCGCAACGTTGGCGAGATAATTTCGCTCATGACGCGCTGCGCCATGGCGTCATCAATGATCGGCGCGGGCGAATAAGCGCCCATGCCTCCGGTGTTCGGTCCCTTGTCGCCGTCGAAGGCGCGCTTGTGATCTTGCGCCGACGCCAGTGCAATCGCGGCCTCGCCGTCGCACAACGCGAAAAACGACGCCTCTTCGCCTTCGAGAAATTCTTCAATCACCAGTTCGGCGCCGGCGTCCCCCACGCCGCCGCCGAGGATGGCATCAATGGCGTCTTCGGCGTCGCTAGCGCTTTCCGCGACAACGACGCCTTTACCGGCGGCGAGGCCGTCGGCCTTGACGACGATCGGGGCGCCGTGAGCGCGGACGTAGTCTTTGGCGGGTGCGGCAGCCCGAAAGCGGGCATAGCTTGCGGTGGGTACGTTGTTCGCCCGGCAGAGGTCCTTGGTGAAGCCCTTCGAGCCTTCAAGCCGCGCCGCCAGCCGGCTCGGCCCGAATGCTTTTATGTCGGCGGCCTCCAGATGGTCGACGATGCCAGCGCACAGCGGCCCTTCAGGCCCGACGACGACAAAATCGACCTTGCGGGATTTGCAAAACGTGATGACCGAAGCGTGATCGTCGATGTCGAGCGCCACACATTCGGCGTCGCGCGCTATGCCCGCATTGCCGGGTGCACAAAACAGCCGATCGGTGAGAGGGCTTGCCGCCATTTTCCAGGCGAGCGCGTGCTCCCGTCCGCCGGAGCCGAGAAGCAGAATATTCATCGTGACCTTGCCTTGGCCCCTTTAGCACGGCACACCGGGCCGCAACATCTGGCAAGGGCCGCCTTGCGGCCTTGACCGGACAGGCGCGTACGGACTATTGCGGCTTTGTTTGCAAGGGTTTGCTCCGGCCGGGTCAGGCCGTAATGCAAGGTTGTAGATCGCTTTTTAAGTCCATGAACGAACCGCGTCTTAATTTACCGGAATTGACGGTTTCTGAGCTCTCGGCGGCGCTCAAGCGCACCATTGAGGACGCCTATGGTTTTGTCCGCGTGCGCGGCGAGCTCGGAAAAGTCAGCTACCATTCCAATGGGCATATTTATTTCGATCTCAAGGACGATCGCGCCTGCATCTCGGGAGTTATTTGGCGAAGCACGGCGACGCGAATAAAGCTCAAGCTCGAAGCGGGCCTCGAAGTGGTCGTCACCGGCCGGCTGACCACCTATCCGGGCCGCTCGCAATACCAGATCATCGTCGAGACGCTTGAGCCGGCGGGCCTCGGTGCGCTGATGGCCCTGCTTGAGGAGCGCAAACGCCGATTGACGGCGGAGGGTTTATTCGACGAGGCGCGGAAGCAGCTACTGCCGTATTTGCCGACTGTGATCGGCGTCATCACGTCGCCGACCGGCGCGGTCATTCGCGACATTCTGCACCGGCTCGCCGACCGCTTTCCGCGACACGTCATCGTGTGGCCGGTCAAGGTCCAAGGCGAGGAGTTGGCGCGGGAAGTCACCGCTGCGATCGCCGGGTTCAATGCGCTCGCTGCAAACGGTTCGCTGCCGCGCCCCGATCTTCTCATTGTCGCGCGCGGCGGCGGCTCGCTCGAAGATTTATGGTCGTTCAACGAGGAGATCGTGGTGCGCGCGGCGGCGGCAAGCTTCATTCCGCTGATCTCCGCGGTCGGCCACGAGACCGACGTGACGCTCCTCGATTTTGTCGCTGACCGGCGGGCGCCGACGCCGACGGCTGCCGCCGAAATGGCGGTCCCGGTCCGCTCGGAACTGATTGTCGATATCGAGAGTCTTGAGCGACGCGCGCTCGCTGGCTGGTTGAGGGCGCATGAGGCGCGGCGGAACGCCCTCCGCTCCGCTGCGCGCGCTTTACCGAATGCCGACGATCTTCTGGCCTCACCGCGGCAGCGACTCGATCATGCAGCCCATATTCTCTCCCGGGCGCTGCGGGCGAATGCGCATATTCATCGCATGGCCTTGTCGCGGATCGGCGGCCGGCTGAGCACACACCTTCTGCGCACCCACGTTGAGCGCCGCCGCGATCACTACAACCATATCGCACTGCGTTTACGCGCCAGTGCTGCCGCCAATCTCGCGGCGCACCGCACTAATGTGGCGCGCGGCCGTGAACGGATCGGGGTTTTGGGCAAGCGCGCCGACCGCGCCATCGACAATCGCCTCGACGTGCGCTGGGCGCGCTGGGAGCGCAATTCGCAGTTGCTCGCCGCCTTCTCTTACCGCGGCGTTTTGGCGCGGGGTTTTGCGCTGGTGCGCGACCGCAATGGCCGTCCGCTGCGAACGGCGACGGCCGTTGCGGTGGGCGCACGTATCGACATTGAATTTTCCGACGGCAAGGTTGGCGCGCGCGCTGACAGCGTGCAAACGTCGGCAGGATCGCATGTCGAACGACCGGCGCGTCGCCGCCGGCCAATAGTCGATCCTGGTCAGGGCGATCTTTTTTAGTTCGCTAACTGCTTTGCACGCGTCCCTTGTCGCGCTGCGGCGAACTTCAAAATGACCGTTTGTTCATTTCCATGCACAAAAAAATCTGACGGTTTATTCATTATCGTTTTTGAAATCGCGGCGTTACGGAACGGCGAACTTGCTTCTGGATTAAGGCTTTGGCAGAGATGAATCTGTTCATAGGAGGAGAAGCATGATTCGAATGGCGTTCGCGATTGCGGTCGCAGCTTTCATTTTTGCAGCCGGTGTTGGTGTTTCGCGGGCCGCTCCGATCGCGCCGTTGCCCGCCGGAGTCGCCAACGACGCCGCGTCCGGAAACATCACCCATGTGTGGTGTCGCTGGGGTCGCTGCGGTTGGGGCCCGGGATGGCGCTACCGCCGTTGGGGCTGGGGACGCGGTGGTTGGTGCTATTGGCATCCCCGCCGCTGCGGATGGTGAGGCAGCGAAGCTTCCAGTCGCCCCGCCGGAACCACCCGCAGCATTTTGCGTGGGGTTATCCGAAGGGCCTGAAGCTAGAGTTGACGCCGCGTCGGTCTCATCGACGCGGCGTATCTTTTCCAATTCCTTTCGGCAAACCTGCCGGGTTTTAATCAGCGGACAGAGCGACTATCTTCGCCAGGATTGCACGGGTCTGCTCCCGGAGGTTGCTTTGCTTAATCGCACCGATCGATCTTCTCCCATGCCGGGAGAGGCCGAGGTCAAATATCTTGATGGCGATTTCCGCGTCGTCCGGCCGGGAACGTTTGTGCGTTGCGCCGTGACTGGCGTTGCCATCCCGCTCGAAGAGCTCCGCTACTGGAGCGTGGATTTGCAGGAAGCCTATGCCGCCCCGGAGATCGTATTGCAGCGGCACGCTGGCGCTTACGGTGACCGGGCCTGACGACCCGCTAGCGTCCTTCGGCGGCGCTCAATATCAGCCGGCGGAACGCTAATTCCTCTTCGACGTTCAACTGAACGCGCAGAATGCTTGAGCGAGCGGCAAGCTCCGACAGCGGCGCGTCGCCCGCCAATCGCGCGTAGTCCTTCTCGGTCGTGACAAGTGCGAGGCCGGTGGCGTCCGCTCGCGCGATGAGAGCGCGCGCGTCGGCGGCCGTGTAACGGTGATGATCTGGAAAGCTCGCGCGTTCGGCGACGCTGACACCGGCTTCTTGGAGGGTTGCGTAAAGTTTTTCCGGATCGGCGATGCCGGCGAAAGCAAGCACACAGCGCCCGCCGAGCGCATCGAGGTTCGCGTGGTCGGGTTCGAGCGAGCCATGGAAGATTGCAGCGCCGTGCCGCCGCGCAATCGCCAATACGGAAGCGGCACCTTCCGCGGGCGTACCGACGACGAGCACCGCGTGGGCGCGCGCGAGTTGCGCCTCCAACGGTGCGCGCAACGGACCCGCCGGGAAGACGCGGCCATTGCCGATGGCGCGCCTTCCATCGACCACTAAAATCGCAAGGTCTTTAGCGAGCGACGGGTTCTGAAAACCGTCGTCCATCACAATCGCATCCGCGCCGTCACGTTGCGCGGCGCGGGCGCCGGCGAGGCGGTCGCGCGCGACAATGGTCGGCGCAAGTTCGGCCAAGAGCAACGGCTCGTCGCCGACGTCGGCGGCGCCATGAATTGCACGATCGACGCGCACCGGACCGACAAGACGGCCGCCATAACCGCGAGTCAGAAAGAATGGGCGTTTGTTCTCGGCAAGCAAAAGCCGCCCGACGGTTAGCGCCGCCGGCGTCTTGCCGGCGCCGCCGACCGTGAGGTTGCCCACGCAAATGATCGGGATGCCAACTTTTTGGCCCGGTGATCTAAGCCGCATCGCGGCGAACGCGCCGTAGATGCCGGCGATAGGAGCAAGCAGCCGGCCGCCGTTTTTCCCTTGCCACCAAAAGGCCGGTTCGCGCATCTGCGCTCAGTTCCGATGGAGGCCGGCAGTCAGGTCCGACGCGGACATCATGTTGTGCATCCGCTCATGGCAAGCTCAGGAGGCTCGCTGTTCGAGCCGCAACTGCATCAAATACGGCTCAAGCGCGGCAAGCGTGCGTTCAAGCGCGCCGCTCATCGTCTTAATCGTGACCATGGCCGCGTCGGCGACAGCAGTACGCGAAGTGGGATCGGTGAGCCACGCCGAAAGACAAGTCGTCAGCGTCTCTTCGTCGGCGATGGCTTGCGCGCCTTGCGCCGAATCCAGGGTCTCGTAAATTTCCGCGAAATTCCAGACGTGCGGGCCGTGAACGACGGCGGCGCCGAGCCTGATCGGTTCGATCGGGTTTTGGCCGCCGTGGCTCGCCAGCGAGCCGCCCATAAACACGATCGGTGCGAGACGATAGACAAGACCGAGCTCGCCTAGGGTGTCGGCGACAAAAATGTCGACGCCGGAATTCGGCTGCTCGCCGAGCGAACGTTGCGCCACCGACAGACCTGCCGTCTTCGCCAGTTCGCCGATGGCGCGGCCGCGCTCCGGATGGCGCGGCGCAATGACCGTCAGGAGAGAGGGATGTTTGGCGCGCAGCCGCTTGTGGGCGTTGATGATAGCGGTTTCCTCGCCGGCATGTGTGGACGCCGCGGCAATCACGCGCCGCGCTCCGATCGATGCCTTCAAGTCGCGCAACATAGCGCGATCGACCGGAGGCGGGGGCACGTCGAGCTTTAAATTGCCTATGCTGGTGATGTGTGAAGCGCCGAGACGGGCGTAGCGTTGGGTATCGGCTTTCGATTGGGTCAGGCAGAGATCAAAGCGTTCAAGCAGCGCGCCGATCCCGCCGGACGCCAGGCGCCAGCGTTGAAAGGATCGCTCGGAAACGCGGCCGTTCACCAGGATCATGGGTATGCCGCGATCCGAGCAAGTGAGAATGAGATTGGGCCACAAATCGGATTCGACAAACAGCGCGAGGTCGGGATGCCAGTGGTCGAGGAATTGAGCGACGAACTTTGGCGCATCGAGGGGAATGAATTGATGCACGGCGCCGGCTGGCAGGCGCTGTGCGGCGAGTGCGGCAGAAGTAACGGTGCCCGAGGTTACCAGCACGGCGAAGTTCATCGCGCGCAAGCGTTCGATCAGCGGAACGACAGCGAGCAGCTCTCCGACGCTGGCGCCATGCAGCCAAATGAGCGGCCCCGCGGGGCGAGGCAGGCTTGCGTGGCCATAGCGCTCGCCCAGCCGTGCCGGATTTTCCTTGCCGCGCTTGATGCGCCGCGCCAGCAGCCAGGAGGCGAACGGTTTGGCTGCGGCGTTGGACGCCAATTGATAAAGTCGCAGCACAAAGGGGACGCGATCACGCACGCATTACACTCCATGGCGCAGGCAAGCGCGCAGCGCGCAGGCTTTCGACGTTGCTGCGAGTATAGACCGGCCTCGGCGCGGTCAAAGGCACCAATTCTGCCCCATCCACTCCTCTTTAGCGTTGCGTCGGGGGTCGGGATCGAGCAGCCGGTGCAAATGCACGATGAAATAGCGCATCTCGGCGTTGTCGACCGTGCGCTGCGCTTTTTCCTTCCAGGCCGAGTAGGCGCTCGCGTAGTTCGGATAAATCCCGACGATATCGAGTTTGTGCAGATCTTTGAACTCAATACTCGTCACATCGCTGAGTTCGCCGCCGAAGACCAGATGAAGCAATTGCTTCGAACGCGGTTCGGGAATTTCCGTCATGCTACTCGATCCGCGCAAGCATCGGGATTTACAATGAGGCGAGGCGTTCGTCGCCAAGGCGTTGGTTGAGAACAGCGAGCCGTTCACGTCCGGCGGCGGCCAGAATTCCGTGCCGCGGGTCGGGGCGGTTATAGAGCACCGTGCCGCCTCCGACACGCGTCAGCGCCCCGCCGGCTTCGTGCACCAAAAGATCGGCTGCCGCAAGGTCCCAGTCGTGGCTGTCGGGTCCGGCAATTGCAGCATCTACACTTCCCTGCGCGACGCGGGCAAAGCGAAGCGCAAGCGAGTGAACGCGCGGCAGGACGACGAGGTCGGGCTCGAATGATCTCAGTCGTGACACCAAGTTCCTCGGTCCGGCGAGGCGCGCCCGCGCAAGCGATGCACCGGGCGTAACTGAAATTGCGGCGCCATTGCACGTGGCGCCGTTATGAACGGTCGCCAGGAAAAACTCTTCGGTGACGGGAGCGAACAGGCACGCGGCGATCGGGCGGCCACTTTCGACCAGCGCCGCCGAAACCGTCCAATCCGGCAAGTCCGCGAGAAAGGCGCGTGTTCCGTCAATCGGGTCGACAATCCAGACGTAACGCGCGGTAAGCCGCGATGAATTGTCGGCGCTTTCCTCGGACAACCACGCGACGCCGGGAAACGCCCCGGTCAACCGCTCGCGCAACAAGCGGTCGACTGCAATATCGGCGTCGCTAACGGGCGAGGAACCGGCTTTATTCCACTGCTTAACCGACGTGCGGAACATCGAGAGCGCGAGTTGGCCCGCCTCGCGTACGCACGCAGCCAAATGTGCGGCTGTCGCGGCCGGATCGACGAAGTCAGTGCCCGGCAACGGTCAAGCCCTCGACACGCAGGCTAGGAGCATTGGCGCCATAACGGAATACAAGATCGTTCGCGGGCTCCAAACTGGCGAACATCTCGAGAAGATGGCCGGCAATCGTGACCTCACTGACCGGATAAGTGAGCTGGCCCTTCTCGATCCAGAAGCCGGACGCGCCGCGGCTGTAATCTCCGCTGACGAGATTGACACCCATGCCGATCATGTCCGTGACGAAGAGGCCCTCATCAATATCGGCGATCAGTTGGGCGGGAGTTTTTGCCCCCGCCGCGAGGTGAAGGTTGCTTGGTCCGGGAGAGGGGGTCGAGGATACGCCGCGCTGCGCATGGCCTGTCGTTTTCATGCCGAGCTCGCGCGCAGTTGCGCTATCGAGCACCCAGCTCGCAAGCACGCCGTTGTGCACCAGAGCGAGGCGCTGTCCGGCAATTCCCTCGGCGTCGAACGGCCGGGAGCGCAAGCCGCGTGGCCGCAACGGATCGTCAATGATGGTGATGCCCGCGGGAAAAATCTGCGCGCCGAGCTTTTCGCGCAGGAAGCTCGTCTTGCGGGCGATGGCGCTGCCGTTAGCGGCGTTCACGAGGTGCCCGACCAACGAACCCGATACGCGGGAGTCGAACACGACGGGAACGCGCCGCGTGGCGACTTTGCGCGGATTGAGACGCTTGATGGCGCGCTCGCCGGCGCGACGGCCAATGATCTGCGCGGGTTCGAGGTCGCTGGCGTGCAGCGTAGAGGAAAAATCGTAGTCGCGCTCCATGCCGGTGCCTTCGCCGGCAATCGCGGTCATGGCGACACCGTGCCGCGACGCAATAGTCGTGCCGCTGAAGCCGTGGCTTGTTACCAGCACCAGGCCGGATATGCCGGCCGAGGCGGACGCTCCGCCGGATTTGGTAACGCCGGCGACCGCAAGCCCGGCTTCTTCCGCTTCGCGGGCGAGGGTTTCGAGAGCGCCGACGTCCGGCATATAGGGATCGACAAGATCGAGCGCGGGGAACTCTTTCGCGAGCAAGGACGCATCGGCGAGCCCGGCGTAACGGTCTTCCGGCGCCGCGCGCGCCATGGCGACGGCACGTTCGGCCAACGCGGCAAAAGCGTCGGCCTTGAGGTCGTTTGTGGAAACCACCGCCTGCCGGTTACCGACGAGAACGCGCAGACCAAGGTCGTCGCCCTCCGACCGCTGTGACTCCTCGACGGCGCCGTCGCGCACATCGACCGAAAGGGAGACGGCGCGGATGGCGAGCGCATCGGCCTGATCGGCACCGGCGCGGCGCGCGGCGGTCACCAGCCGTTCGGCGTTGGCGGCAAGATCGGATTGATCGAGGAGCGAGGAGGACATGAAGGGCCGGAATTAGGCAGGAATAGACTAAAACACAAGCCGAAGATGTTGGCGGACGCGGCTTCGTTCAAGCCACAGACCTTGCCCAAGCGTTAATCGCAGATTTTGTCGCAATGCCTCGTCAATCATGCGCGTCGTTGGCTGCGGTGATACGGGCTTTTAACCAGGCTTCTTAAGGCGATTACGACTTCGCTCTGGCATTCTCACGGCAACCGGGCGGCAAACAGCCCGGTGGGAGCTAAAGTTCGGGGCGTCAAATGGAAGTCGGCAGGTCAGCTGCCGGGTCGAGCCGCACGTTGCGGCTCGACCCCTTCTCTTTGCCCGCGCGGTTTGAAGCTGTCGATGACGCCGCTGACGGCCGCGTGCGCTTCGTCGATCTCCATTCCCGTCGCGTGGTGGTGCGCCGCTCTGTTCGCGGGATGCTAATGGCGATCAGCTTGCCTGTAGCTGCGTTCCGCGGCGTCTCCATCCGTCTCCATGGCAAAGCGAACGAGCTGCCGACCGCAATCGCCGTCGTCCTTGAGCATCGCGATCCGGCCTTGTCACTGCCGCTGCTCGCGGCGAGTGAAGACGACGAGATTGTCGCCGACTGGCAATCGTGGGGACGCGTGCTCGGACTGCCGCTTCTGGTAGGCGAACGCGACGGCACTTTGCGGGAGCCGTTCGCGCGCGTTGGCGCATTGCGCGTCGACGAGCCGACGTGGCGGCGTCGCCGCCGCAGCGCCATCGCCCGGCGGCGGCCATCCTTGCTGTTGCGGCGGCGTGCCGCGAGGTGGCCGGACGTGCCCACCTCCTATCAAGGCGAGCGCGAGATTATCGCCCGCAACTAGGCTGTCTTTGCGCTTCGGTAGAAATCTTTCCTCCCCATTCCGCAAGTTCCGGCCGATTGTCTCGCGCAGCGCGCCGGCTACACTCGCGCAGGTCACGGGAGGGAATTATGAGCGCTCAAGAATTGGCGACGCTGCTCGGGATGATGGGCCAAGGCGGCCCAAATTTCGGCGCGCCGCCCGCGCAGGCCCGCGCCGAGTTTGAGGGCTTGTTGGCGAGCGTGCAGATCGCGTCCGATCTCAAGTTCGAAGCCGCGCAGGCGGGCGGCGTGCGCGGACTGTGGGTTGACGCACCCGGCGTGCGGGCGGACCGCGTGTTGCTTTACCTGCACGGCGGCGGCTATGTCGCTCGCTCCGCCAGCGGGTATCGGCCGCTTGTTGGCGAACTTGGCCGCGCTACCAAGGCGCGTGCGCGCGTGATCGACTATCGCCTGGCGCCGGAAGATCCATTCCCGGCGGCCGTCGACGATATCGTCACATCTTACAAATTGCTGCTCGATCGCGGCACGCCCGCCAAATCCATCGTCTTCGCCGGCGATTCCGCGGGGGGCGGTCTCGTGGTGACCAGCATGATGGCGGTCCGCGATGCCGGCCTGCCACTGCCGGCCGCGGGGCTGTCCATCCCGCCGTGGCTTGATCTCGAGTGCACCGGCCCGTCCATGAAGCGCAAAGCGAAGGGCGACCTGGCATTGAACAGGGACGCCTTATTGCACGCCGGCCGGTCGTATCGCGGCAGTGTCGCGGGGGCAGGGCGCGGCAGCTAGCTGTCGCCGCTTGATGGCGATCTTTCCGGCTTGTCACCTCTGCTCATTCACGTGGGTTCGGCTGAAATCCTGCTCGATGACGCCACGCGCCTCGCCGCTCGCGCCGGCGCCGCCGACGTTTCGGTGCGGCTCGAAATCTGGCCCAACATGCCGCACGTCTGGCACCTGTTCGGCTTCATGCTCAGCGAAGGACGCGATGCCATTCGCAACGCCGGCGTGTTCCTCGAGACCCATATGAATAGGTAGGCCTTCGGCCCGAATGATTTCGCTAAACGGTCGGCTCGCCGTTGCCCGGCAGTGACGCGCTGCGCAGCGCGGCACGATATTGCCGCGGCGGCACGCCGAACGCTTCTTTGTAGCGGCGGCTGAAGTGGCCGAAGTCCAAGAACCCGCAAGCCAGCGCGATTTGCGCGATACTGTCGCGGGCGCGCAACGGATCGGCGAGATCGCGCCGGCTCTTTTCCAGCCGCCGCATCCAGATCCAATCGCTCACCGTCGTCTGCTCAGCTTGAAAAAGGTCCTGGAGATAGCGCGGCGAGATGCAAAGCATCGCCGCGACTTTCTCGGTGTTGAGCGTGTGATCGTGCAGGTTGCCCTCGATCACCGCCTTGGCGCGGAACGTCAGCGCGGTGCGGGCGGCGCTTTGACCTTCGAGCGTGTCGCTGAGATTTTCGCCGAGCGCCGCGGTGAGGAGCGACAGGCAGGTTTCGGAAAGCCGGCTCGCCGTCGCCGGTGCCACGTCGGACACAATCGACGCCGTGCGTCGCACGAAGGGTAGCACGAGCGAGCCTACCGGACTTGCCGCTGCCACCCGCCGCGCTGTCCAGGTTTCGGTGCGGCCGATGCGCCTGACCATGGCCTCGCGCGGCATGTGCAGCACGAGCTGCTCGAACGTGGAATCGAAGCGCAGCGTGTAAGGCCGCGTCGAGTTGTAACAGGCAAAGTCGCCAGGCTCGAGCCGCGCCTCGCGGCCGTCCTGGTTGATCGAACCAACGCCGCTGACCTGCAGGCTGATGAGCATCACCTCTTCACGGGCGCGGCTGATGCGGGTCGGCGTGCGCTTGACGGTCTGTTCGTCGGCTCGCACGCGGGAGAAGTGCAAGCCTTCGCATTCGGTCGTTACGAGTTCGCCGAAGAACGGCCGGTCCGGGCGGACCTGACAATCGAGCTCGACGAAGGTGTCGCAGACGGCGTCCTGCCAATACTGAGCGCGCTTCCGCTCAGCGATGTCACTTGTTGTCAGGACGGTTCTCATGGCCGCACCCGTCACCCGAGCAGCCCGGCAAACGGACGCTAACACGGTAGCACGGCGGCGGGAACGCGTCCCGGACCGGTTGCGCCGCTGGCCCATTTTTATTGCGCGCCCAGCCAAGAAGATTTCCGGGGAAGCCTTAGCCTCGGCATTGCTGCATCTGCGCCTCGCGGACCCGGACGAGACGGCGCGGGCGCATGAAGGATCATCAATCAACAGGTGCTGGTCTGGCATCCCAGATCGGCCAAGGAGCGGACCATGGCCCCTGCGCATCCAAAATTCAAAGTGGCCGCCGTGCAGGCGGCGCCGGCTTTTCTTGATCTCGAAGGCTCGATCGAAAAAGCGGTTCGGTTGATCGACGAAGCCGCCGCCAACGGTGCGCGCCTCATCGCTTTTCCCGAGACTTTCATCCCCGGTTATCCGTGGTGGATTTGGCTCGGTGCGCCGGCCTGGGCGATCATGCGCGGCTTCGTTTCACGGTATTTCGATAATTCGCTGCAATATGGCACGCCGGAAGCCGAACGATTGCAGGCGGCGGCCAAGCGCAACAACATGTACGTGGCGCTTGGGCTCTCCGAGCGGGACGGCGGCAGCCTTTACATTGCGCAATGGATCATCGGCCCGGACGGCGAGACCGTTGCCAAGCGCCGCAAGCTGAAACCGACGCATGCCGAGCGCACCGTCTTCGGCGAGGGCGACGGTTCGCATCTCGCTGTGCACGATCTCGATATCGGCCGTCTCGGCGCGCTGTGTTGTTGGGAGCATCTGCAGCCGCTCTCTAAATACGCCATGTATGCGCAGAACGAGCAGGTTCACGTCGCCGCCTGGCCGAGCTTCTCGCTCTACGATCCGTTCGCGCACGCGCTCGGCGCTGAGGTCAACAATGCTGCGAGCAAGATCTACGCGGTCGAAGGCTCGTGTTTCGTCGTTGCGCCGTGCGCCACGGTTTCCCAGGCCATGATCGACGAATTGTGCGACACGCCGGAGAAGCATCAGTTCCTGCATGCCGGCGGCGGCTTTGCCGTGATCTATGGTCCAGACGGCTCGCCACTTGCGAAGCCGTTGCCACCAGATCAGGAAGGCTTGCTGTACGCGGACGTCGATCTCGGCATGATTTCGGTGGCGAAGGCGGCCGCCGACCCTGCAGGACATTACGCCCGGCCCGACGTCACCCGGCTGCTGTTCAACAATCGCCCGGCGCATCGGGTGGAGACACTGGCGCTGCCGATCGATCAGGAAGGGGAGGCGACGAACGCGCCGAAGCCGGCAGCAAAATCGCCCACCGTGGCGCAATTCGTGCCGGCACAAGCGGCCGAGTGAGGTCGCCGTGGAATCCGCGATCCCCGGCCATCTTCAGGTGACCGGCACCCGCCATCGGCGGGTGCCGGACGATTACCAGCCGCCTTATCCGGCTTTCGTTGCTCGCCACGCCGCTGCCGTGAAACAAGTCGTGATGGCCTATTTCGGCGCGCAGCACCAAGGCGATGCGCCGCCGGCCTTTGCTGCGGCGCTCGATTGGATCGCTGGGCGCTTTAACGCGCCCAACGGCCCGCGGCATTGGGATCGCGCCAGTTATGTCGACGAAGCCGGATATTCTACGACCGTTTCGGTTGCCTATTGGGATGACAAGGACGCATTCAACACTTGGTTTCCGGCCGCGCGAAACGGTTGGACCGGCGGAGAGACTGAATTTTCCGGAGTCGGCACTTTCATCGAGGTGTTAAGTCCGGCGATCGATCAGTACGAGACGCTGTTCTCTTCGCTCGGACGTCCAGAGGGCGTGGCTGTGCTCGCCGACGGACTGAGCGGCGACATTATGGAGCATGCGTATTGGGGCGGAATGCGCGATCGGATTCCGGCGTCGCAGACCGATGCGCTTTCGCCGTCGGGGGAACCAGTGCTCGCTCGCGACGGTGCAGCGGTGCGGGTGACGCCGCATGAAAATATTTGCTTGATCCGATCGGGCCAGGACTGGAGCGACACGGATGCCGGCGAACGGCAAATGTACCT
This sequence comes from uncultured Alphaproteobacteria bacterium, assembly GCA_963753355.1. Classification (GTDB taxonomy): domain Bacteria; phylum Pseudomonadota; class Alphaproteobacteria; order Rhizobiales; family Xanthobacteraceae; genus BOG-931. Next base: position 100,616 of record CAVWBV010000034.1, on the reverse strand, counting down.
GCAAGACGTCGAGCCGATACTGCGCGCCGGAATGGATTTTTTACGCGACGAGGGCCTCGCTATCGGCTGCTTCGCCAATCGCTACATGACCATCGTGGATCACGACGGAAAGCCGACTGAGAAAAGTTACGGCATGAGCTGGTGGAAAAGCCTCGCCGCGCTCGAGCGCTGGTCGGAGTCGCATCCGACCCACGTGCGTATTTTCGGCGCCGCCATGCAATATCTTTCCAAGCTCGGACCGGCCGCGAAGCTCCGGCTCTATCACGAAGTAACGGTCGCAAAAGCCGCGGACCAGTTTTTCGAATACCGCAATTGCCACGGCAAGACCGGCATGCTCAGGGCGGCCACGTAGCCGTCAGCGGCACTCGTTGACGCCTAATTTTTGCGCAGTCGCGAAGGCTTTCCCGCGTTCGCTAACCGAACAATATCAAACTGCAAACGGTGCTTCGCATGGACGAGAGCCGATGATAGGTTGCGGCCGTAACTTTTGGGCACGCGGCAAAAATGCTGCGTGAAAAGGGGAGGATCTACATGCGTTCGAGTTACTTCGCGATGCTGGCCTTGGCATGTACCGGGTTGGCATCGGCACTGGCGATAACGCCGGCTGCGGCGGCCGACGCGCCGAAATGCGGACTGAGCAACGGCAAAGCGGCAACGGGTCAGCCAATCGAGATCGGGGCGATCGTCGGCAAGACCGGTCCCGCCGACTTCAGCGGCTCGGCGCAGGCGGCCGCGGCTTATTTTAATTGCGTCAACGCCAACGGCGGCATCAACGGCCGTCCGATTCATTACAGCGTTGAAGACGATCAATGGAATCCGGAAACCGCGGCTCAAGTGGCCGCGAAACTGGTCAACGATACCAAGGTCGTCGGCATGGTCGGTAGTTCGAGCTTCGTCGAATGCGCGACCAACGCCAAGTTCTATGAGACCAGCAACGTGCTGGTGATCGCCGGCGTCGGCGTGCCGCGCGATTGTTTCCATTCCAAAAATATAGCGCCGACCAACGGCGGCCCGCGCATGAGCAACATCGGCGCCGCCATATACATGCACGACAATCTGCACGTGAAGCGCCTCGTCTGCATCGGCCCGAATATTCCCAACGTAGGCGACTGGTCCTGCGGCGGCGTCGAGGCTTATGGCAAGTCGGTCGGCATGGATGTCAAAACCATTCTGTTCGATCCGGGCTCGCTTGATGCCACGTCGCTGATCCTGCAGGCGATGGCGTTCAAACCCGACGCGATCGACTTCAACACGCCGAAGGAACTCGGCATTCCGTTGTATGCTGCGGCCGAGCAGCAAGATCTGGGCGGTAAGGTCTACATCACCGCGCCGACCTCGCATTACGACGCGAGCGTGCCAAAGGCGATTGGACCTTATTGGAGCAAAGGCGGGCGCGTGTTCATCCAGCTCGAGCTTGAGCCGCTCGACAAGCACGGCGGCGACATTGATAACTGGCACGCGGTGCTCGACAAATACGGTAAACCGAGCGACCAGCGAAATACCTTCTCGCAAGCCGGTTATCTGGCGGCACTTGCGGCTACGCAGGCGCTGTTGAAGCTCGATCCGGCGAAGATCGACCGAGCGTCGGTCGCTGAAGCATTCCGCAACATCAAGGGACTGAAGACCGACGTGTCTTGCGGCCCGTGGTATTTCGGGCCCGGTGATGAGCACAATGCGACGCACGCAGGGTCGGTGGCCGAGATCAAGGACGATGCGTTCGTTACGCGGCGGTCATGCTTTGCCGTGCTCGATCCTGATTATGCGGGCATCCTCAAGATGGAAAAAGATCTGCATCTTGCGGACTAAAAAAAAGAAGGCGTAACAACAAGTCTTTGTAATGCCTGACCTTAGCCCTTTCGTCGTATCGGGGCTCTGCACCGGCGCGGTTTACGTCCTCGCCGGTGTAGGTCTCGTCGTGCTGTATCGGGCGTCGGGCGTTTTGAATCTAGCCCAAGGCGCGCTCGGCGCCTTGGGCGCATTGCTGGCTTGGCAGATCGCGCAAATCGGCCTCCCGGAATGGATCGGCTGGATTGCCGGGATAGCCAGCGCGACAGCGCTCGCGCTGTTTTACGGCCGTGTCATCGCCCCGCGGCTCGCACACAGCGATCCCATCATCCGCGCGGTCGCGACGCTCGGCTTCGCGCTCGTGGTGCTGGGATTCTGCGAGTTCTTCTGGGGCGAATGGCCGCGCAGCTTGCGGCTGCCGACCGACGGTATCGGCTTTTACGTCTTTGGCGTGCGCGTGATCGCCACGCGGGCCATTGCGTTCTGCCTTGGCGTCGCCGTGGCGCTTGGCATGATCGTGTTCCTCAACCGCAGCCGGCTCGGTCTGTCGATGCGGGCTCTCGCCAACGATCGCGAGATCAGCGGGCTCGTCGGCGTGCCGGTGCTTCGGGTCGATGCCTGGGCGTGGGTGATCTCTGGCGTGCTGTCCGGAGTAAGCGGCATCTTCCTCGCCAATATGTTGAAGCTGCAGGCGATCCCGTTGACTTATCTGGTCGTTCCAGCGGTGGCAGCAGCCATTCTCGGCCGGTTGACGTCGCTTACCGCCGTGGTTGTCGGCGGTCTTGCCATCGGCGTGATCGAGGCGATCGCGACGCCGTTCCCGGATATTGCGGGGTACCGCTCGGCGACGCCCTTCGTTTTCGCCGCGCTCGTCTTGCTCTGGTATCAGCGCGGCGGTCTGGTCTTAAGCCGGATCGATCAGTTCCGCTCGGTGCCGGCGAGCTTTGAGGCGGCCGGAACGCTGTGGCAGCAGCTTCGCGCCGGCATTGTCGTCGCCGTGATCGTTGCCATTGCGTTGCCCTATGTCGCCTCCGCCTATTGGCTCAAGACCTTCACGGGCGTGACAATCGTCGCGCTCTGCAGCCTGAGCGTCGCGGTGCTCTACGCCCAATTGGGCATGGTGTCGCTTTGCCAATACGCGCTGTTCGGTGTCGGCGGCTGGGTGGCGCTGAGGCTTTATCACGGCTTCCACATTCCGTTTGAGATCGATCTTTTGGCCGGCGGTGTTGCGGCTGCGATCTTCGGCGTCATTTTCGGCCTGCCGGCACTGCGCATGCGCGGGCTTTTCTTCGCGCTGATCACGCTGATGATCGCAGGCGGCTTTCAGGTGTTCATCAACGCCACCGGCTTCCCCGATGGCGGTCCCGGCTGGTCGGGCAAGATTTACGCCGGCGCCCGCCAGTTCATGCCGCATCCGCCGATCGCGACGAGCGACGCGGCTTATTTCCGATACGTCGTGGTGGTGGTGGCGCTCGGCTTTTTGCTCGTGATGCTGATCGAACGGACGCGGGCAGGGCGTGCGTGGGCGCTCATCCGCAGAAGCGAACCCGTGGCGGTGGCGGTGGGCGTCAATATCGTCAGGTACAAAGTCGTCGCCTTCGCGCTTGCCGGTTTTCTTGCCGGCGTCTCAGGCGGGCTGATGGCGGCCAATGTTGGACAGCTCGACGGCCGCGCGTTCCCCGCGAGTGAATCGATTATGATGTTTGCGCTGACGGTGATCGGCGGCGCCTTCCACTGGTCAGGGCCGATCTTCGCGGGCTTGTTGTTGCGCGCAATTCCAAGCCTGCTCACCGATTGGCATGTCGATGGCAACCTGGCAATCATGGTGTTTGGAGCGGGATTGCTTCACGCGCTCATCACCGCACCGCAAGGCGTTTCCGGCCAGGTCGTCGCGCTCAGCCGCCTTCTCACTACGAAGCTATCGGCAGCCATGCCGGGGATCATGGAGCGAAAGCTGTGATCGAGATCCGCGGCCTGACAGTTGAATTCGGCGGCGTGCGCGGCCTCAACGAACTCAGCGCCGACATCGGCGCCAAAATCACCGGATTGGTCGGCCCGAACGGCGCCGGCAAAACCACGCTGCTGAACGTCATGAGCGGCTTCGTTCGGCGTTCGGCCGGAACGGTCGCGATTGATGGCGAGGATTTGCTGCGCATCCCGATGAATCGGCGCGCGGCGTTTGGCTTGCGGCGGACGTTCCAGACCGAGCAAGTCGTCGAGAATCTTAGCGTCTGGAACAACGTCGCCGCTGCGCTCGACAACGTACCGACCAAGGGCCGCGCGCGCCGCGATCTTATCGCCGAAGCACTCGACTACGTCGGCATGACCCGTCAGGCACAGCGTCTCGGCGTTTCACTCAATGCCAGCGAGCGGCGGCTGGTCGAGATCGCGCGTTGCGTCGTGGCACAGCCGCGCGTCGTCATGATGGATGAGCCCGGCGCGGGCTTGAGCGAAAGCGAAGCCGAGCATTTGCGCAACGTCATCATTGGCGTTCCCGAGTTCTGCGGCGCTCAAGTGCTGTTGGTCGACCACGATGTCGACTTGATCTCGACCACCTGTCACGAGACGCTGGTACTCGATTTCGGCTCCAAGATCGCCTTCGGACCGACCGCGGACGTCCTCAAGGACCCGAAAGTGCGCGCCGCTTACCTCGGCACCCTGACGGACGAAGCGGCATGACAGAGGGTCTCAGCGTATCGAACCTGACGGTTGCGCGTGCCGGCAAAGCCGTCATCCACGGCGTCAGCCTTGAAATAGCGCCAGGCAAGATCACGGCGCTGCTCGGCGCCAACGGCGCCGGCAAGAGTTCGCTGGTTTTGTCCATCGCCGGCGCGCTGCCGGTAGAGCGCGGTGAGGTTTTGCTTGACGGCAAGCCGATCAATGGACTGCGCCCGGAGAACGTGCGCCGGCTCGGCGTCGTCGCTGTGCCCGAAGGCCATCGCGTCCTTGGCGATCTGACGGTCGAGGAGAACCTGCGCGTCGCCGGCACAGCGCTAAAGCGCCGTGAACTCGACAACGCAGTCGACCGTGCGCTGGAGACGTTTGCCGAACTGAAGCCGCGCCTTACTGTTCGCGCCGGTGCGCTATCCGGCGGACAACAACAAATGCTGGTGCTGGCGCAAGCGATCGTCAGCCAGCCGCGCTACATTCTCGCCGATGAGCTTTCCTTCGGGCTGGCACCGATGATCGTCGCGCGGCTCGTTCCGGTGCTGGAATCGTTTGCCGCCAGCGGCGTCGGCGTTTTGCTGATCGAGCAATTCACCCACATTGCGCTTAGAATTTCCCACCACGCCTATGTCATGGAACGCGGACGAATTCGGTTTTCCGGAGAGCCGGATGCGCTGCGGCAAAATCCTGACATCCTGCACAGCGCCTACCTTGCGGCTTGAACACGGAGTTGATGGATGTCCGGGCGTTTTATTGATCGCAGCGTATTGGTGACCGGCGCCGGTTCGGGAATCGGCAGGGCGACATCGCAGCTCTTTGCCGCCGAGGGTGCGCGGGTAGCGGCGGTGGATCAGAACGAGGCGGATGCTGAGAAGACCGTAGCGCTCATCAAAGAGTCGGGCGGTCAGGCGATTGCCATCGCCGCCGATGTGAGCCTGGAAGCCGATTGCCGCGGCATGGTGGAGCGCGCCGTTGCGGCGCACGGCAAACTCAATATCGCGTTCAATAACGCCGGCGTCGGCGCCAGCGGTTTTGCCGTTGCCGATGAGGAGGAAATCGCCTTCAGCCGCCTGATCGATGTGAATTTGAAGGGCGTCTTCCTGTCGATGAAATATGAGATCCCGGCGATGCTGGCGGCCGGGTGCGGCGCCATCGTCAACACGGCCTCTGTGGCGGGTCTGGTCGGCGAGCGCGGCATTGGCGCATACGCGGCGAGCAAACACGGCGTCGTCGGCCTAACCCGCACAGCGGCGCTCGATTACATCGGCCGCGGTATTCGCATCAACGCCGTTTGCCCGGGCGCCACCCGCACCCGGATTTTGGCCGACTGGTTTCAGGATCCCAAGGTCGAGCAGTTCATCCTCTCCCGGCATCCGATCGGGCGCATTGCCGAGCCGGAGGAGATCGGCCGCGCGGTACTGTTCCTTGCTTCCGACGACGCCTCATTTGTTGTCGGCCAGGCGCTCGCCGTGGACGGCGGTTTGACGGCGCAATAGACCGCGCGGCTTAAACGAGACGCGGCAGCGCTGCGTCCAGAACGAGGCCGGCAAATAAGATCAGTCCGGCGTCGCGATCGGATTTGAACAAAGCAAGGCAACAATCAGGGTCTGAAATGTCGAGCCGCGCAATCTGCCACACCAGGTGCGCGGCAAAAACGAGCAGGCCGACCGCGAAGACTGGTCCGGCGCCGGCGGTAACGCCAGCCGCGCCGATGAGAATGACAGCCAATCCGTAAAACAGGCTGAGCATGGACTTGGTGCGCTCACCAAACAACAGCGCGGTCGATTTGATACCGATCAGCGCATCGTCCTCGCGATCCTGGTGCGCGTAAATGGTGTCGTAACCGATGACCCAGGCGATGGAGCCGGCGTAGAGCAAGAGCGCCGGCGCGTCGAGCCGCGCGAATACCGCCGCCCAACCCATGAGTGCCCCCCACGAGAACGCGAGGCCAAGCACGATTTGCGGCCAGTAGGTGATGCGCTTCATGAACGGATACACCGCGACAATGACAAGCGAGGCAATGCCCAGTCCGATGGTGAAGACATTGAACGAGAGGAGCACGGAAAGGCCGATCAGGGCCTGCGCGACCAGACAAACGCCGGCGGAAAATACGCTCACCTGCCCTGAGGGAATTGGACGCGAGCGGGTGCGCTCGACGCTGGCATCGAGATCGCGATCGACAATGTCGTTGTACGTGCAGCCGGCGCCACGCATGGCGAAGGCGCCGACGAAAAACAGCGCAAGCTGCGCGACGCTCGGCGTGTTATGCGCGGCGATGGCCGCGAGTGCACACGACCACCAGCACGGCAGCAGCAACAGCCAGGAGCCGATTGGCCGGTCAAGACGGGCAAGCCGCAGGTAAGGACGCGACCAGGGCGGGGCCGTCTTGTCGACCCAATTTCCCGTCGCGTCGGCGACCGAGCCGGCCGGCCCGTTCATTTCGCCAGCGGATTGCCGGAAAGTGAGTCGAGTGTGCCGCGGCCGGTTTTAGTGTTTTCGCCGGTGTCTATCGACGGCGTGCCGATGGCGTCGCTGAGCGAGGGCGGTCGCGGTTTAGCTTGAGGCGCTTCGGTGCAGGCCGCGGTGCGGAATTTAAGGGTGCGCTCGTGATTTTGCTTGGCCGCCGTGATCGCCTGGTCGGGAATGTTGCACCAGCTTTTATTGTCCTCGAGGAATTTCACAACCGTCCCCTCGGCGGCATAGAAGCGCTGCACCAGCGTGCAAACTTCCTTGCGGTCGACTTTTTTGTCGATCGCGGTCCGCACCGCCGTGGCCTTTTCCTGCGCCTCCGTGCGCAATTGCATGAACGCGGCGCACTGCGGCGGCGCCGCTTGTGCCAAGGCCGTGCCGGATGGGGCAGCGGCCAGCGCAGCCATAAACACTGTCCCGACGCACATCGTCATGGTGCGCGATCTTCGGTTCCACTTGCTCACGGTCGTGCTCACGGTGTTACTCGAGGTTTGGCTACTAAAATTGGGGCATAAAGGCCCGCTGATTTCGGCGACAAGGCGGCAGGGCCTGCCGCGAGTCGCCACCCAGGCGATAATCTTGCGCCAATTGCTTATAATTTCCTATGCCCCGATACGACTTTCGTGCTCCGCGACTTTTCGTCAGGGCGCCGCTGGCGGTCGGCGCCGCAGTTCCGCTCGATCGCTCGCAGGCCCATTATCTCGGCACCGTGCTGCGGCTGAGGCCTGGCAAGCGTGTTCTCGTGTTCAACGGCCACGATGGGGAATGGAGCGCCACGCTCCAGGCGCAAAAGCGCGCGCTCGCCTTCCTGGTTGAAGAAAATACCCGCCCCCAGCCCGCGCCGGCCGATCTGCATTATCTGTTTGCGCCGCTGAAGGCGGCACGGCTCGATTATATGGTTCAAAAAGCCGTTGAATTAGGGGTATCGCTGCTGCAACCGGTACTCACCCAGCATGGACAGATCGCGCGGGTCAGCCCCGAACGCATGCTCGCCAACGCCGTCGAAGCGGCGGAGCAATGCGGTTTGCTTTCGCTCCCCGAAATAAAGCCACTCGTTCCGTTGGCCGACATCTTCGACGGTTGGAATCCGGAGCGGCGGCTGATTTTTTGCGACGAGGACGCCGGGGTCCAAACCCCCGTCGCGGCGTTGGCTGAGCTATCCTCCGCTCCGCTCGCCTTGCTGATAGGTCCTGAAGGTGGCTTTAGCACCGAGGAACGCGCCACGTTGCTCAAGCGCCCGAACGTCGTGCGGATCTCGCTCGGACCGCGCATCCTGCGCGCTGACACCGCCGCGGTCGCGGCGCTTGCCGTCATTCAAGCTGTCGCCGGCGACTGGCGTGAAAGCTAGTGCAAGAACTGGCGAAAGGCCTAATGGATGACGCCGGGGCGGTCCATGCAGACGAAGGTGATGTAGTCGCCGTATCTCGGGTGCACGCTGGTCACGTGCGATAGCCGATGCCAGCGCGCGCAATATTCTACTGCCATCTGCCGATATACGCTTCTGACCTCCGGCGAATACGGAAGGATTCCGCCGGTGTCATTGCCCCACACCCATTCGCGGCCGAACCACGGACCGGGGCCTTGCAGGCCGGCGAACGCAAGACCGCCCGCGCAGGTGCTTAAGACTGTAGCGAGCACCAAAGTGATCAAGCCGTTCTTCAGCATGCGCGATCTCCACCAAAGGAGCGTGGATTTTAGAGACAAGGAACGGCAATGGAAAGCGCGGGAGCGTGGCGCGTTACAGTATTGAACAAGCGCTCGCCACCATGCCCACCGGCCGGTTCTCGGCGGCGTCTATCATCACGACGCGCCCAAAGCCGGTATTGTGTCCTATGCGCACCACACGTGCATCGGCGATGACGTCAAATGTCGCCGGCCGCAGGAAATGCGTTGTTTGATCAAGGGTGCTCACGGCGCGGTAGCCGTTCCACGCCGCCGAGCAGGCGATCACCATCGCGCTGTCGGCAAGCGCCATCAAGGCTTGGCTGCAAACGGTTTCGCCATCGGCACAGATGCTTCTGCAGAACGGCAACCGCACCACTGCACCCGGCTGCCAGTCCGGCAAGGCCCCGGCTGGGCGTGCCGCCTCGACGCTTTCCACCAACAGCGCCAGATCGTGCACCCAAGGGGGAAAAACCGCGGTGATCAAGCGCCCTGCCGCCTGGACGCCGAACGCCGGCTCGTTCGTTACGAGGCGATGCACCTCGCCCATGTCGAAATCCCCCGCAGAGCCAGACGTCTCAATCGCCGGAAAACGCCAGCGTCCGCACTCGCGACGAATCAGTTCGCCGGCAAGCTAGCATGATGACCGGAGTTTGACGCACCGCCTCGGATGGAAAATTCTGGGTGGAAGAAACTGTGACCAGGATGCATCGATTGCGGCGGTTGTTCGCTGCCGTTGCTCGGCGCCCTTGACCCGCTAATCCCGCCGCGGCACGCTCTCCGCTCGCGTGCGGGGGGCCGTGAGGTCGGAGGGGCAATGTTGGGCCGCATTATCACTTTGGGGTCTGCGCTGGCGCTCTGCGCCGCGCTCGCTTCGCCGTCGCTTGCCGCCAATCCGTTCGAAAAGAATTTCTGGCTTCCAGGGCCCGATTACGACCGGCAGATGCCGGCGTGCGACCATCCGCGGGCCCTCGACCGCATTATCGGCAATTTCCGCACCAAGGAGATCCGGTTCTGGAATTCCCAGCTGCAGATCGTGGGAATTGAACATATTCGCGAGACCGCGGTGATGCCGTGGGCGGCGCAATCCATCCCGCGCCGCTTCTGTAGTGGCGTTGCGCTGATAAGCGATGGGGTCCGGCACCCGATTTATTACTCAATCGGCGAAGACACCGGCATGATCGGGATGGATTATGGCGTCAATTTCTGCGTAGTCGGGCTGGACCGCAACTGGGCTTACGGTCCCGCCTGCCGTGCGGCAAGGCCTTAAACGCTCAAGCTAGACCAGGCTCCTAACGTACGCCGTGCCACGGGTCGTATTGCTTGTCGGGCAGATTGTGCAGCGCTGCGTTATAGGCCTTGTCGTTGGCCTTGGCCTTTACGTTGCCGTCGTCGGGATTTGCACTTTTCCCCGCATGTTGGCCGACTAATGAATTGGCGTTGGCGTTCATTTGCTGAGGCGACACCTGTGCTTGAGCGCCCGAAGCCAGGAGCGGTAACGCGAACGCCGCAATAAGCCATCTCATATGATCCACCCCCTTGCGATTTACAGAACAGCGACGAATCCGGCATGAATTGACCATCGCAATAATAAGGCTGTTTGCCGCAAAAATCAGGCAACCTTTTGTCCGTACTTGCTCTGATAAAACGTGCTGGGGCTGGCCTGTTCTTTCTTTGTTCTGTCCGCGAGATCGGTCTGCGACCGCGCGCTGGAGGGCTTTCATGATCAAGTCACTAATGTCGGCGCTAGCGGGCCCCATTCTTTTGATCGCCGCCTGGGGAGGCGCGCTGGCCCAAGACTCTTCCCAGAACGAACCCGGGAAATTCGATTTCTACGTTTTGTCGCTGTCCTGGTCTCCGTCGTATTGCGCGGCCGCACACGAACGTTACGCGCGCAACGAAGGAATTCAGTGCGGCGCACGGCCCTTTGCGTTTGTCGTTCACGGGTTATGGCCGCAATATGAGCGCGGCTTCCCCGAAAATTGCCAAGTCCCGTCGCCGCGGCTTTATCACGGAATTGTCGGTTCCATGCTCGACGTAATGCCGGCCCCGCGCCTCATCTACAACGAGTGGGACCGTCACGGCACCTGCTCCGGGCTTTCGCCGCGGGCGTATTTCGATCTCATCCGCAAAGCCCGCGCGGCAATCAAAATCCCGGATCAGTACGTCAACCTGAAATCGGTGCTCGACGTCACGCCGGCGGCCGTGGAAGAGGCATTCACAAAAGCCAATTCCGGACTGACCAGCCAAGGCATGGCCATCGAGTGCGATCGCAGGCGCCTGACCGAAGTCAGGATCTGTCTGTCCAAGGACTTGCAGTTTCGCGATTGCCCGGAAATCGCGCGGCGTTCTTGCAAGCGCGATCAAGTCGTGATGCCGCCAGTGCGAAATTCCGGGAATTGAACCAGCTTAAGTTTGGTAGTGTCAGGTACTAAGCGGGCGGGACCAGGTGGACGACGCGGCCGATGAATTACCGCCACGCGTTTCACGCCGGTAATTTCGCCGACGTTCATAAGCACGCCGTTCTGGCGTCCATACTCACGCATCTGCGCCAGAAGCCCGCGCCTTTCCGCGTTCTTGATACTCACGCCGGTGCCGCCCGTTACGATCTTTTTTCCCGCGACGCCTCCCGCAGCGGCGAATGGCATGAGGGCATTGCGCGCATCTGGAAACTGCGCACGGAAGCGCGGGCGCTTAAAGAGTTTCTTGCCGCCTATCTCGATGTCGTTGCCAAGCTCAATCCCGCCGGCGAGTTGCGAACCTATCCCGGCTCGCCGCTGATCTGCGCAGCTTTATTGCGTGCGCAGGATCGCCTCATTGCATGCGAACTTGAACCGCATTCCGCGGCCGTACTCTCGGCAGCTCTTCGCAGCGAGCGCCGCGCCAAAGTCCTTGCCATCGATGGCTGGACGGCGCTCGGCGCCAATGTGCCGCCGAAGGAGAGGCGCGGCCTTGTCCTTATCGATCCGCCATACGAAGAGATGGACGAATTCCCCCGTCTCTTGGCAAGCCTTGCGGCGGCCTACCGCAAGTGGCCGGGCGGAATTTACATGATTTGGTATCCGATCAAGGACCGCAAAGCGCCGGACACGCTGGCGCGCGCGGTGGGCCGGTTTGCCGGCGCGAAAATGCTCCGGAGTGAGCTGATATTGGCCGAAGCGCGGCGGCCGGGCGGTCTCGTCGGCTCCGGATTGATTTTGATCAATCCGCCATTCACGCTCGAACGGCAATTACCCGCCGTCCTGCCGGCGCTCGAGGAGTTGCTGTCAACGGCCGCGGCCGGGAGCGACCGGATGGCTTCAACGCCGACACGGCGCGACTAACAAAGACGCGGCGAACACCCGTTTACGGTAGTTGCCCACTTTTCCACACGTTAAAATTGGTCTAATTTTCCAATGCTGGCTTTGACGTTCCGCCTCCTGTGGGGGGCCGGCGGAGTGACTGAGGCCGTCGTGGCTGAAGCCTTACCCGTGTGGATGTCCGGCCAAGCCGTCGTGCCGTGGGGGCCGACGGCGAAGCAACGCGGGGGAAGGAGTTGCTCGATGGCAATGACCGGTACGGTCAAATTCTTTAACGGCGAGCGTGGCTACGGCTTCATTAAACCGGATGACGGCGGGCGAGATGTGTTCGTGCACATTACGGCCGTGGAGCGTGCCGGGTTGAAAGCGCTGCTTGAAGGACAGCGGATCAGTTTTGAGGTTGAGCCCGACAAGAAAGGCAAGGGCCCTAAAGCCGTCAACCTCGTCATCACCGGCTAGCGAATTTCGGCGGGAAGTGGCGTTGCGAACGGCGCTGTTCGCCGCGCATGCCCGTCGCTAAGGAAAGCCTCGGCCCGGGAATGGTCGCGTTGCCCCGAGAGCGTGAGAGCTATTTCTGTGGCAGAGTTGTTCGCGAAGCGATTTTGTCCTTCAATGCTCTCCCCTGCTCACCACAATGGTCACGCCATGATGATCCTGCGTTCCGCAGTACCTTCGCCGTTTGGGCGGAAGGTGCAAATCGCGCTCTCATTGCTCGGTATGGACGACGTGAAGTTCGAAGCTGCCGACACCATGGATCCGCGCGACAGCGTGCGTGCGCAGAATCCGCTGGGAAAAATCCCTGTGCTGATCCTCGACGACGGCTCGAGTTTCTATGACTCGCGCGTGATCCTCGAATATCTCGATCATCGCGCCGGCGGCGGAAAGATAATTCCGCGCGATCCCGATCAGCGTTTCGCCGCCCTGCGGCTGCAAGCGCTGTGCGACGGCATTCTCGATGCTTGCATCCTTGGGGTCTACGAAGGCCGCTGGCGCGCTCCGGAAAAACACGAGCCCAAATGGGTAGAGCACCAGGCTGGCAAGGTGGCGCGTGGGCTAAATGCGATCGAGAGCGAGCCGCCAGCGCTCGCGGCAAGCCCGCAGCTTCCCCATGTCGGCCAGATCACGCTTGCTTGCGCCCTTGGCTACCGCGATTTCCGCTTTGGCGGCACCTGGCGCGCCGATCATCCGCGGCTTGTTGCGTGGCTCGAGACCTTCGCCGCGCGGGTGCCCGCATTCGCCGCGACGACGCCGAAAGCTTAATTCGCGCGGCGTGAAATTCGCGTGCAAGAAAAAACCCCGGGCGGTGAGGTCCGGGGTTTGATTTCTTTTCGACGTACCGAAAAGATCAGAAGCGGTAATTGAATCCGCCGCGGATCAGATTGGTCGAGAACGACACGTTGTCGACGGGCGCACCACAGCCGACGCCGCAGTTGAATTTGCCGAGGTCGACGTAAAGGTATTCGGCCTTAAGCGTCCAGCGCGGTGCCACGGCGAATTCGAGGCCAGCGCCTACGGTCCAGCCGGCATTGGTCGTGCTTGCGCCGCCAAGGCCCGGAGTTGAGGCTTGGATATTGCCGAAAGCGCCGCCACCCGTGATGTACGGCATGAAGCGGTCGGCCGCGTAGCCGAGCCGTCCGCGTATGGTCGAAAGCCAGGAATCGCTCGTCTTACAGCCGGCCGGACAGCCACCTGTGGTGGAACCGCTCAGGCCCGCCCAATCGATGTCGCCCTCGACGCCGAGCACTGCGGCGCCGATTTGGTAATTGTAGCCCAGCGTGCCGCCGACGACCCCACCGGTCGGATTGAACGAGCTGGTCGTATCCCACTTCGAATAGCCGAAGCCGCCGCCGCCGTTGGCGCCGATATAGAAGCCGGTCCAGTTGTAGACGGGCGGCAGATAAGCCGGAGCTTTGTAGTAGGGCCCAGGCGGCAGGTCCGCAGACCAGGCCGCGCCGGAGAGCGCGAGCAGCGCAAGCGCTGCGTAAGCCAAACGTTTCATTTTCTTGACCTCCATTTTTAGGTGGATGGTCCAATAGTATTCTAAGTATATTACCGTCTAGTGCGTAGAGGACACAGGTCTCAGGTCTTTGTAGACAATATTATGGCGAGATTAATCTCCGCATGGCCACTATTATACCTAAATATGTTTTAACGCGGCCAAAAGTATGGTTAAAGCAACAGTAAAACTTCGTGTTTTGCTGTAGTTTTGGAACTCCGCGGCGGCGCGCTGGCCCAGAACTGCAGAAGTCGCTAGCGGACTCTCGAAATTCGCTGCTCTGGCCGTGGTTCGCCGCCGATCCTACCTTCGCACTTGATCCGACTCTTGCGGACGCAGGGCGTCGGGTGGGGAATTTGCCGCAGGTATGAACGTTCCGAAAAAAGACCCCGAGCGCGAAATCGAAGGCGTCGGAGAGGACGACGAAGAGGCGTCTCTTCCGCAACCCGAAGAGGACGACTCGGCCGCTGAAGATCTTGGCGGGGAGGGCGGATGGCTTGCGGCCGGTCGCGCCGCCGTTTTGCATTACGCCAAGCTTGCTCCCGCTCAGCCCGGCGTTTACCGCATGATCGACGCGCGCGGCGACGTTCTCTATATCGGCAAAGCCAAGAACGTCAGGAACCGGGTGCGGGCATACGCGCGTCCCACTGGCCTCGACACGCGTATCGAGCGGATGATCGCGGCGACCCGCGCGCTTGAATTCGTCGTCACCCGGACTGAAACCGAGGCGCTCCTTCTCGAAGCGAATCTGATCAAGCGGCTGCGGCCGCGCTTCAATGTTCTGCTGCGTGACGACAAGTCGTTTCCGTACATCCTGATCACGTCGGATCACTGGGCGCCGCAGATCCTCAAGCATCGCGGTGCGCGTTCCCGTCCGGGTCAATATTACGGCCCGTTCGCGTCAGTGTGGGCAGTCAACCGCACCATCAACGCGCTCCAGCGCGCGTTTTTGCTGCGCTCGTGCAGCGATCCGTTCTTCGAGAGCCGCACCCGGCCGTGCCTGTTGCATCAAATCAAACGCTGTTCGGCGCCGTGCACCAATGAAATCGAGTTCGCCGAATACGCGGCACTGGTGCGCGAAGCCAATGCCTTCTTGTCGGGCCGCAGCAAAGCCGTGAAGCATGAGCTTGCCGCGGAAATGGAAAACGCCTCGACCGCGCTCGACTACGAGCGCGCCGCGGTTTATCGGGACCGCCTGGCCGCACTATCGGCAATTCAGGCGCACCAGGGCGTCAATCCGCGCGGCGTCGAGGAGGCCGACGTCTTTGCCTTGCATCAACAAGGCGGCTTTGCCTGTGTCGAAGTGTTTTTCTTCCGTACCGGACAGAACTGGGGCAATCGTGCCTATTTCCCCAAGGCCGACCGAGCGGTTTCGCCGGACGAAATCCTCGCCGCCTTCCTCGCCCAATTCTATGACGACAAACCATGCCCGCGGTTGATCCTCATTTCGCATGAGATCGACGACCGCGCGCTCCTCGCCGAAGCGCTCACGACCAAGAGCGACCACAAGGTGGAAGTAAGTGTGCCGCAGCGCGGCGAGCGGAAGGATTTGATCGCGCATGCGCTCGCCAATGCGCGCGAGGCGCTCGGGCGCAAGCTCGCTGAAACCTCCTCCCAGCAGCGCCTTTTGCGCCAGCTCACTGAGACGTTCGGGCTGCCGCGGGTGCCGCGGCGCATCGAAGTCTACGACAACAGCCACATTCAAGGCTCGAATGCGGTCGGCGCGATGATCGTGGCGGGCCCGGAAGGGTTTCGCAAAAGCGACTATCGCAAGTTCAACATCCGGTCGGCCGATCTCACTCCAGGCGACGATTTTGCCATGATGCGGGAAGTTCTGACCCGCCGGTTCAAACGGTTGATCGCCGAAGCGCCGCGCGAAGGTTCCTCCGCCGTAGAAGGCGTGGACAATCGAGACGAGTCCGGCGAGGGATCGTCGGCCGATGTGCTCGCTATACCGGAAGTCTCCCTTGCCGATTTTTCCATTCCAGAAGGAGGCGACAATACCGTTGCTTTGCCGCCTGAAGAGACTGACATCTTGCGCGCCGGGTCCGAGGAGCCGGACGAATCGCCCTGGCCCGACCTCGTGCTGATCGACGGCGGGCAGGGACAGCTTTCGGCCGCGCGGGAGGTGTTCGGCGAACTCGGCCTTGACGTGCCGCTCGTCGCCGTCGCCAAGGGACCGGACCGCGATGCCGGGCGGGAAACGTTCTTTATTCCCGGCCGCGACTCATTCAAGCTGCCGCCACGGGATCCGGTCCTCTACTTCGTCGAGCGGCTTCGCGACGAAGCACACCGTTTTGCCATCGGTTCGCATCGAATCCGGCGCCGGCGGCAGATGCGCGAGGCCGGTTTGCAGGAAATCGCGGGCATCGGCCCCACGCGAAAGCGCGCCTTGCTTCACCATTTCGGCACGCTGAAGGCCATTGAGCGTGCTTCTGTAACCGATTTGTTGCAGGTCGATGGTATCAGCGCTGAAACGGCGCGTCGGATTTACGAATTCTTCCACGAGGGAGCGGCGTGAGCGGACTTCGCTTTGAGCAAGCCACAATTGTGACCAAGTCCGGAACGCCGGACATCTGTCAGGATCGTCGCCGCGACGCTATATTATGGTCATGAATTCGACCACCACGACAACGCCCAACGGCCGCCTGCGCGCGCATCCGTTAGCGCTGCCCAACATCCTGACTTATGGCCGCATCGCCGCCATTCCGATTGTGATCGGCTGCATGTTCGGGCAGAGCATTCTGGATGGCGGATTGTGGCTGCGCTGGCTAGCGCTTGCGGTCTTTATTGTCGCCGGCATCAGCGATTTCCTGGACGGGTATCTTGCCCGCGCCTGGGCGCAACAATCTTCACTCGGGCGCATGCTCGATCCAATTGCCGACAAGCTTCTGGTCTCGTCGTGCCTATTGATGCTCGCGGCCGAGGACACCATCCACGGCTGGTCTTTGTTCGCGGGCATCGTCATCCTCTGCCGCGAAATTCTCGTTTCCGGTTTGCGCGAATATCTCGCCGAGCTGCGCGTGAGCGTGCCGGTCACGCGCCTGTCCAAATGGAAGACGACGCTGCAACTCGTCGCCGTCGGTTTTCTCATCGCCGGCGACGCCGGTGACGCCGTGGTGCCGATCGTGACCAAGATCGGCATTATGCTTTTGTGGCTGTCAGCTTTGCTGACGATCTACACCGGATGGGATTACCTGCAGGCCGGACTCCATCATCTGACCCGGGAGGATGCGTGAGGCTTCTCTATTTTGCCTGGGTGCGCGAGCGGCTGGGCAAGGCAGAAGAGCGGCTCGATCCACCGGCGAACGTTGCCACGGTGGGTGAATTAATGACCTGGCTCGCCGGACGCGGCGAGGAATACGCCCACGCCTTTGACAATGCGAAAGTGATACGCGCGGCCATAGACCATCGTCATGTGCGTGCGGATGCGCCAATTGCCGGCGCCGGTGAGATCGCTTTCTTTCCGCCCATGACCGGTGGCTAGCGCATGTCCCGGAAAAGTGGATCCCGGTTTTCCGAAAGGGACACGCGCCAACAAAAAGACTCACAGCGCGGCGTGCCGATTGAGCAAGCGGGATGAACGCCTCCGTCCGTCTTCAAGGCGAAGCCTTCGACGTCGCTGCGGAGACGGCGGCGATGACGCGGGGGAGGAACGATATCGGCGCGGTCGTCACTTTCACCGGCATCTGTCGCGCCGATGAAAGTGGCGCGCCAATCGCGGCATTGACGCTCGAGCACTATCCCGGCATGGCGGAAGCCGAGATTACCCGCCATATCGAGGAAGCCGCGGCGCGCTGGCCGCTCCTCGGCGTTACCGTGATTCATCGCTACGGGCGGATCGAACCGGGCGAAGGGATTGTGCTCGTCGCCACCGCGTCAAGTCATCGCGAGGCGGCGTTTTCCGGCGCGTCGTTCATTATGGATTACCTGAAAACGCGGGCGCCGTTCTGGAAGCAGGTGGAGACGACCGCCGGCACCGATTGGGTTGAGGCCAAAGCTGAAGACGATGCCGCCGCGAAGCGCTGGGCAGGGGCGCCGCCGGAGGTCGAGCGGCCATAATAACCTGCGCTCAGCGTGCCGCCTCGGGCATCTTTCGCCGAACCGGCGACCGCGGCCTCAATGGCGCGTCAGCACAAGGGGTTCCGTGGACGGTCGGCACGCATCGGATCTTTGCTTCGCTGTGTGTTTTTCCCGCCGCAGCAGATGGCCGATCTCATCCGCCAACATCGGCTTACCGAAATAGAAACCTTGTGCCGCCTTGCATCCCCAAGAGGCCAGTAATTCAACCTGCTGCTTGGTTTCCACACCCTCGGCGATCATCTCCATGTTGAGGAGCCGCGCCAAGCCGATAACCGCCTGAACGATGGCCGGGTCGCCTTGGTCGAGCGAGGGATCGACAATAAACTCCCGGGCGAGCTTGATCTGATCGACGGGATATCGGCGCAAATACGAGAGCGACGAATAGCCCGTTCCGAAGTCGTCTATCGCCACACGTACGCCCTTGCGACGCAGCCGCTTTAGGACATCGCGGTGTGCCGACGTCGCCGACATGAGCGCTGTTTCGGTGAGCTCTACTCCCAGAAAATTGGGCGGCAAACGCGTCTCGGCCAATATTTTAGTTATTGCTTTTTCCCATTCGCGCGGAGTTCTGATCTGAAGGGGCGAAACGTTGACACTGACATATGCCGGGGCAATTCCTTCGTCGTGCCAACGTTTGGCTTGACGACAGGCCTGCGCCAGCACCCAGTTGCCGAGCGTCATAATCAGTCCACTGCGTTCCGCCGCCGGAATAAACGTCGTTGGTTCGATCACACCGCGCTTTGGATGACGCCAGCGGACCAGCGCTTCCAGGCCGATGATTCTGCCGGAGGCGATATCGACCTGCGGCTGATAAAGCAGAAAGAACTGTTCCTTGGCGATGGCTTCGCGAAGTTCAGCGAGCAGATTGACACGGCCGCGAACCTCCAAATCCATCGCGTCGTCGAAGAAGCGGTAGGTGCGGCGCCCTTCCGCCTTTGCCCGATAAAGCGCCACGTCGGCGTGGGAAAGCATGGATTCTGCGTCTACCGCAGCCTCGGATACCGCTATGCCGACCGAGAGCCCGGTGTAAATTTCATTCGCGTCGACAGGAAAAGGCGATGCGGCAGCGTCGATGAGTTTTTTAGCCAATAGCCCTGCATCGGACGGGTCCGACAGACTGGACATCAGCACGGCAAACTCGTCGCCGCCGAAGCGGGCGACCATGTCGGACGCGCGCAAATTCTTTCCCAGCCGTTGAGCAACCGCCTCAAGCAAACGATCGCCGGCGGGATGACCCAACGTGTCGTTGACGTCCTTGAAATGATCGAGGTCCAAATAAAGTACGGCAACGCGACTGCCGCGCCTGTGGCTGTCGGCGATGGCGCGTTCGAGGGCTGCGACGAACGCGCGCCGATTGGCCAGCCCGGTAAGCGGATCGAATTCCGCCAGCTTCATGAGCCGATCTTCAGCCTCTTTGCGGCGGGTGATGTCGCGCAAAGTCGCAAAAATAAGATCGCGGCCGCCGAATGCGTCGCGCGTGAAGCCGATCTCGACCCAGAACAGCGAGCCGTCCCTGCGACGGCAGCGCCATTCCACTGTTTGTGCAACGTCGGCCAACGTTGTTCGGATGTGTTCGTTAGCCTCGGCTTGCGTGTAGGGCGGCTCATTTAACGAAATCTCGCCGATGCTTTTGGTCAGCAGCTCCGAACGATCATAGCCGAACGCGTCAACTGCACGCTGGTTAACGTCGACGAATTTCTTCTGAGCCACGTCGAGGACAAAGATGGCATCGGTTACCGAATCAAAGAACGTGCGAAAGCGTCGCTCGTTCTCGCGCAACGCGACTTCGTGACGTTTGCGCTCGGTGATGTCGACCACTGCGCCGATCAGGCCAATGACTTCGCCATTCTCGCCGCGGAAAGGGAAAAAATTGGCCAGGTAATACCGCTCGGTGTCGGGCTCACTCGGCAGCCGGCGGCGAATCTCGACATCGAGAACCGGTTCGCCGCGTTCGTAAACCGGGCGGTAGAGTTCCAACACTCGGTCGGCGATGTCAGGCAGAACCTCGCGCAAAGTGCGGCCGATATGGGCCTCTACCGGGAGACCATTAATCTCTGCCATGCGCTGGTTGATGCGTACGAAACGATAATCCTTATCCATCAGCACGAGACCAACCGGCGAATACCGATAGACTTGCTCGATTTCGGTCAGCTTTTGCCGGATGAAGCGATGTAATCTCTGGATTTCCTGCTCGTCCGCTGCGACTTTGTCCAAAGTCGTTTCGCGCGGAGGCGGCTCCGGCAGCGTTCGCAATCCGGATCCCGGGCGATGATTATGCTTGCGCGGTCTTTGGTCGGTCATCGCGTTGAACGATCTCGTGGGAATGTGTCAGGTTTCGCGCGCGAGCTTGACCGCATCGCGCGCCAATTTCCCACTACGGAGTGCTACGTAACGCGATTTCAGCGTAAATTGGGGGTTAACCGACAGCGCCCGATTCGGCCGATTAACAAACTGATCGTTATTAGTCGCTAGTTGCGTGCGGCGGCTTTGTATGACGATTTGCGCGGCGGATATCAGCCGGCGGCTTTGCGCAGCCAGACCTTGTTGTCGTGGAACGCGGCGCCGCCGAACGGCGCAACCGGATCGGCGCCGGTGAGTGTGTTGATGCCGCGGCCGTCCGCGTATGCCGAATTCGGCCATAGCGATTCCGCGATCAGTACGCCGCGCCGAACGCCATCGAACAACCGCGCGTGCAGCTGCACGACGCCGCGGCGGTTGCCGAGCCTGACCTCCTCGCCGTCTGCAATACCGAGCGGATTGGCGTCGTCGGGGTGAATCATCACCTGCGGACGGCCCTCCCTCGTGCGCGAGGTTGGCGTTTCGGTGAAGCTCGAATTGAGAAAGCCGCGGGCCGGGGACGTGGCGAGCCGGAACGGATGTTCGGCGTCAGCCTCCTCGATCACGTCCCAATGGTCCGGCAATTGCGGAATTGAGGGCGCCTCGTGCGTGCGGTGCCAGCGCCGAAACGGCACGGTCGGCCAGTCCGGCTTGAAGCGGAATTTGCCGTCTGGATAGGCAAAGCCGTCAACGTAATGGGCGGTGGCAAAATCCGGCTGGCAGTCGATCCAGCGTTTGGCTTCGAGTTCGGCGAGCGTGCCCCATCCGGACTTTTGCAGCGTGGCGTCGATCAATTCCCGCGGGGTCATGGCGAAGCCCGGATGTTCCGCGCCCAGCCGTTTCGCCAATCCGCAAATGACTTCGTGATTGGAGCGGCATTCGCCGGGGGGCTCGATGAGCTTTGGTCCGAGTAGAAGATACTGACTGCCACCGGCGGTGTAGAAATCGTCGTGCTCGACGAACATGGTCGCCGGCAACACCACGTCGGCCATTTTTGCGGTATCGGTCATGAACTGTTCGTGCACGCAAACGAACAAATCCTCGCGGGCAAAGCCGCGCTTGACCACCTCCTGGTCGGGGGCGACCGCGACCGGATTGGTGTTCTGGATCAGCATGGTGTCGACCGGCGGACCGCCGCGGAGCGCGTCCTCGTCGCCGGTGAGGATCTGACCGATGCGCGACTGATCGAGCATGCGGATCGAGGAGTCGCGCAGGTTGCTGCCTTCGATCAGGCTGGTATCGAGGTGAAAGATCGCGCCGTTATTGTGAAACGCGCCGCCGCCTTCGTAACGCCAGGCGCCGGTGACCGCGGCAATACAGCTTGCCGCGTGCATGTTGATGGCGCCGTTGCGCGAACGGGAGAAGCCGTAGCCGAGACGAAGGTATGTGCGTTTGTTGTCGCCGATCAGGCGCGCGAAAGCTTCGATGGTTTCGACCGGGCAACCGGTAATGCGCGACGCCCATTGCGGATCGCGTGCGCGCATGTGTTCGGCGAGTTCGTGCGGCGCGTCGGTAAAGCGCTCGAGAAAATCCCAGTCAGCTTTGCCGTCCCGAAACAGGCAATGCATGACGGCGCAAGCAAGCGCACCGTCGGTTCCCGGGCGGATCAGCACCGGAAGATCGGCCTGACGCATCGTTCCGTTCATGTAGACGTCAACGGCCACGATCTTGGCGCTGCGCTCTTTGCGAGCGCGGGTCGCGTGCGTCATCACATTGACCTGGGTGTTGACCGGATTGGTGCCCCAGATCACGACCACGTCGGATTTCGCCATTTCCCGCGGATCAGGCCCAGCGAGCTTTCCGGTGCCGGCGATAAAGCCGGTCCACGCCGGGTTGACGCAGATGGTTGAGAAGAAGCCGGAGTATTTCTTGGCGTGGCGCAGGCGATGGATGCCGTCACGCATCACGTAGCCCATGGTGCCGGCGTAGAGATACGGCCATACCGCTTCCGAACCGTGGGCCCGTTCGGCTCGCAGGAATCCCTCGGCGACAAGATCGAGCGCGTCATCCCAGGAGACCGGCGCGAATTGTCCGCTTCCTTTCGCGCCGGTGCGGCGCAGCGGATGCTTGAGGCGGTCGGGGTGATGGACGCGCTCGGCGTAGCGCGCGACCTTGGCGCAGATCACGCCGGCGGTGTAGGTGTTGTCTTCGGCGCCGCGAACGCGGCCGATAGCGTTGTTGGCGAAGACCTCGACCTCAAGCGCGCAGGTCGACGGACAGTCGTGCGGGCAGGCGGAAGCGGCGATGCGTGGGCGGACAGCCTGATTCATCAGCATCGCACCTTAGCGCGATAGAGCTGCCCGCAACAACCACCGCGGGCTTGAAACGGCGCGTTTGCGGGCGATCACCACAAGGTTTCGTTCAGGCCGCCGCGGCTTTACCCTTGGGCTGCACCTCGGCGGTGTAGTCGCTCATCAATTGCTGGGTGATGCGGCCCGGCGTGAACGTAAAGTCGGCGATCTGCGACACCGCGGTCACCTCGGCCGCTGTGCCGGTGATGAAGCACTCGGAGAAGCTCGCCAGCTCCTCAGGCATGATCCGCCGCTCGATCACTTCGATGTTGTGCCGTCGCGCCAGTGTCATCGCGGTTGCGCGCGTGATGCCGGCCAGGAAGCAATCGGCGATGGGCGTGTGGATTTTACCGTCTTGGACGAAGAAAATGTTGGCGCCGGTGCATTCGGCGACGCGGCCCTGCCAGTCGGACATCAGCGCGTCGGCGAAGCCGCGCCGTTCGGCGCGATGCTTGGAGATGGTGCAGATGGCGTAGAGGCACGAGGCTTTGGCGAGCGCTGGCGCGGTTTTCGGATCGGGCCGCCGGAACTCGGCAATATCGAGCTTGATGCCTTTCAATCGCTGCGCCGGATCGAAATAGCTCGGCCATTCCCAGGTCGCCACGGCGAGATGGATGGTGTTGTTCTGCGCCGAAACGCCGAGCTGCTCGGAGCCGCGCCAGGCTATCGCCCGCACGTAAGCTTCCTTTTGACCGTTCCGGTCAAGCACAAGCTGCTTGGCCGCCTCGATCTCGGCGACGCTGAAGGGAATCTCGAAGTCCATCAGCTGCGCCGAACGTTTAAGCCGCTCGGAATGCTCGACGCTTCTGAAAATCTGCCCGCCATACGCGCGTTCGCCCTCAAACACGGTACTGGCGTAATGCAGGCCATGTGTGAGCACGCTGATTTTGCAGTCGGCGGTCGGGATGAGTTTGCCGTCGAGCCAGATCAAATCTGGACGCTGATCAAAGGGCACCGGCATAGTTTGCCTCCCGGAGGCATGGATGGCCCGTTCCGTGCCGGAATTGTAGCGCGCTTTGGGGCCTTGCGCTTGGCCATCGCTGGCTTTTGCCTCGGGAAAAGACTCCCGATATGGTCGCCTTTGGCCTATGAGAGCGCCGTTTGGCGCCCGGTCAGCAATATCCGCGGCACGACCCAAGAACAGTGCCGCCATGACATTGCGCTTTTGGGGTATCAACCAAACCTAAATATGTCAATATAGCTGACCTAATGGCCGATATCAGTCTCACCGCGCCGGGGAAACCCCGCTCTGCCGCTGAAGCCGCGGAAACGGCTGGCGAAGGGCGTGAGCCGTATTGGGACCTCATCGAGCTCTTGTTCTTTGCGTATCGCGATTTTGTCGGCGATCCGGATCAGGTGCTGGAAAAACTCCGCTTCGGGCGCGCGCATCATCGGGTCCTCCATTTCGTCAACCGCAATCCCGGGATGAAGGTCGCGGAGCTTCTCGACGTCCTCAAGATCACCAAGCAATCGCTCGGCCGTGTCCTCAAGCAGCTGATTGACGAGGGCTATGTTGTGCAGAAGGCCGGTCCCGACGATCGCCGGCAACGCCTTCTTTATGTCAGCCAGACCGGCGCCGCCTTGGCGATGAAGCTTGCCGGTTTGCAGACCGAACGCATCAGCCGGGTGCTCGATGAACTTGGACCGGGTTCGCGAGAAAGTGCCCGGCGTTTTCTGGCCGGCATGATCGATGCCGAGGATCGCGATCGGGTTTTGCGCTTGATCGCGGCCGCCGATCGCGAGCGAACGAATGGCCGGGACGATCCTTCATGACATCGCCGGTTGCGAACCCCGCCGACGACGCGCCGCATCTGCTCGTCGTCGACGACGATCGGCGGATTCGCGCGTTGCTGCTACGTTATTTGATCGGGGAGGGTTACCGCGTCACCACGGCCGCGAGCGCGCGTGAGGCGCGGGCCAAGCTCGAAAGCCTTCATTTCGACCTGTTTATTCTCGACGTCATGATGCCAGGCGAAAATGGTTTTGATTTTGCGCGCGCCATTCGCGCCGACTCGACGGTGCCGATCCTGATGCTAACCGCTCGCGATGCCGCAGAAAGCCGTATCAAAGGCCTCGAAATCGGCGCCGACGATTATCTCATCAAGCCGTTTGAGCCGCGCGAGCTATCGCTGAGGGTCGCCAGTATTCTGCGCCGCGCGCGGCCGCCGAGTGCGCCGCCCGCGGAATCCGCGCGCTTCGGCCCATTCGTCTTCCACTTCGGGCGCGGCGAACTGCGGCGCGGCGAGGAGATGATCCGATTGACCGACCGCGAACGCGACATGTTGCGCGTGCTCGCGACCAACATCGGTGAGACTGTTCCGCGGCAGGCGCTGGCCGGCAACGGCGATAGCGTTAGCGAGCGCACGGTTGACGTCCAGGTCAATCGTCTGCGGCGCAAGATCGAAAGCGATCCGGCCAATCCGCTGATTGTTCAAACCGTACGCGGGCTCGGCTATCGCTTGGTGGCCGCGTCATGAGCGGCGCCATGACCAGTCTCGACGACGGCGTCGTCCGCTTGCGAAACGCGGCGGCGCATCTTTTGAGCGCCGCGAATAGCGCGGCCTCGACCGCGGGAACGATCGCCGCGCCTATCACGGGGCCGATTGATCGCTTCGGGCAGTCGCTTAAAACGGTGTTGCCGAAGGGGCTTTATGCCCGCGCACTGCTCATCATCATCCTGCCGATGGTGGTGTTGCAGTCGGTGGTGGCGTTCATGTTCGTGGAGCGGCAGTGGAGCCTCGTCAACTACTACTTGTCTTCTGCCGTCACCCGGGAAATCGCGACGCTGATCGACGTTTATAAGAGTTACCCGCAGGGCGCCGACCGGGCGCAATTGCGCCGCATCGCCCAGGACCGGCTTGGGCTCGTGGTCGACTTTCTGCCCGAGACGCAGCTGCCGCCGCCCGGCCCAAAGCCGTTTTTCTCGCAGCTTGACGCTGCCTTGTCGGATGAGATTCGGCGGCAGATCGGTCTGCCGTTCTGGATCGATACGCTAGGACGCTCCTCGATCCTCGAGGTCCGCATCAAGCTTGACGACACCATCATGCGGGTTTTTGCTCCCCGCGCCGACGCCTACGACGTCGATTCCTGGATCTTCCTGCTGTGGATGGTCGCGACTTCACTCGTCGTGCTCACGATCGCCATCCTTTTCCTGCGTAATCAGATCAGGCCGATCGTGCGGCTGGCGGACGCGGCGGAAGCTTTCGGCAAGGGCCGCGAGGTGGCGAATTTCCGTCCGCGCGGCGCCCGCGAAGTCCGCCGCGCTGCCGCGGCGTTTCTGGAAATGAAGAGCCGCATCGAGCGTGCGATCGAGCAACGTACAACCATGCTGGCCGGCGTGTCGCACGATCTGCGTACCATTCTCACGCGCTTCAAGCTTGAGCTGGCCTTCCTCGGCGACAGTGCCGAGGTCGAGGCCATGACCAAAGACGTCGATGAAATGGCAGGCATGCTCGAGGCCTATCTCGCCTTTGCTCGCGGCGACATGGGCGAGCAGCCGGCGCCGACCGACATGGCCGCGATGCTTGAAGAGCTTAAAGCCGACAGCGAACGTCACGGTCATCGGACGACAATCGCCTTTCAGGGTAGGCCGGAAGTCACCGTGCGCCCGGCGGCGTTCAAGCGCTGCCTTGCCAATCTCGTCTCCAACGCTGCGCGATTTGCATCCTCTGTGGCCATCGCCGGCCATCGCGATCACCGCTGGTTGACGGTGACCGTCGATGACGACGGTCCGGGTATCCCGGTGGCGCTCCGCGAGGACGTTTTCAAACCGTTCCTGCGCTTGGACGATGCGCGCAACCAGGACGAAGGCGGTTCGGGTCTTGGCCTGGCCATCGCCCGCGATATCGCGCGCTCGCACGGCGGCGACATTGCGCTTGGCGATTCACCGCTCGGCGGGTTGCGCGCGACTGTCCGCGTGCCGGTATAACTTACTTGCGGTGAACAGCCGCGGCGGCGCGCGCAAGAATTTCCACCAGATGCGCTTCGGCTTCGGCGTCGCCTTCCAGCCGCTTGCCGACAGTCTCGCGCAAATGATCGAGCGCGGCTTGAGTGAGCGGCGGCAGTCCGCGGCGGTCGCTCCGCTCCTCGCGGGTATCGCGCTGCCAGCGGCTGACGCGTTCGCCGACTGCCGCGAGGCGGGCGAGCACGACATCGACCACTTCGCGATTGGCCGCAAGATAGGCGCGCCCCTCGGCGGTGATAGTGTAGAGCTTCTTCGAGCCTTCGGCTGAAGCCGTGACGTATCCGGCTTCTTCAAGATAGGTCAGTGTCGGATACACGATGCCAGGGCTTGGCGAGTACCAATCAGCGGTCTTTTCCTCGACCAGCTTGATGATCTCGTAGCCGTGGCGCGGCTCCTGCTCGATGAGCGCGAGCGCGATCAGACGCAGGTCGCCCTGCGCCAGCATTCGCCCGGCGCGCAGGTCGTCGGGATCCATATCGCGCCCATGACCATGGCGTCCGAAGAAGCCGTGCTTGCTGTAGCGGCTATGCCGGTGGCGAGAAGCCCCCCAGCGCTCGTCGTCACGTCCGTGACGATCACAATGTCCACGCATTTTATATCTCCTTTTGCGTTTAGATATATCTTTAGATAGCCGCTATTATGATATAACGCAAGATATATCTCTAGATCGATCGAAAAAGTTTGCCGGCGGCGGTCGAGCCATTAATTTGCGATGCGGCATCCACGCCGGGAGCAGCGCTGACATGTTCGCGACCTTCTTTCACGAGCTGAAAGCCGCCGGCCTTCCGGTGACGCTGCGCGAATACCTCACGCTGATGGAGGCGATGGAAAAGGACCTCGCCGGCCGGCGGGTGGAGGATTTCTACTATCTCTCGCGCGCGGCGCTGGTGAAGGATGAGCGCAATCTCGACAAGTTCGATCGCGTCTTCGGCCACGTCTTCAAGGGACTCGATTTGATCGAGCAAGCGCTGAACGCCGACATTCCGGCGGAATGGCTGAAAAAGCTCGCGGAAAAATATCTTACCGAAGAAGAGAAAAAGCAGATCGAGGCGATGGGCGGCCTCGACAAGCTGTTGGAGACGCTGCGCCAGCGGCTCGCCGAACAGAAGGGCCGCCACCAGGGCGGCAACAAATGGATCGGCACCGCCGGCACCTCGCCGTTCGGCGCCTATGGCTACAATCCGGAGGGCGTGCGCATCGGCCAGGACGCCAACCGCAATTTTCGCGCAGTGAAGGTGTGGGACAAGCGCGAGTTCAAGGATCTCGACGGTGATGTCGAGATCGGCACTCGCAACATCAAGCTGGCGCTGCGCCGCCTGCGCAAATTCGCGCGCACCGGCGCCGCCGACGAGCTTGATCTCGACGGCACCATCAAGGGCACCGCGCACAAAGGCTATCTCGACATCCTGATGCGGCCGGAGCGGCACAACACCATCAAGGTTTTGTTGCTGTTCGACATCGGCGGCTCGATGGATTGGCACATCAAGGCGACGGAAGAACTTTTTTCCGCGGCCCGGGCCGAGTTCAAGCACATGGTGCATCTCTACTTCCACAACTGCCTGTACGAGAAAGTGTGGAAGGAGAACCGCCGCCGCTGGAACGAGACGACGCCGACCTGGGACGTGCTGCATACCTATCCGCACGACTACAAAGTGATCTTCGTCGGCGACGCCTCGATGTCGCCCTACGAGATCGTCGCGCCGGGCGGCTCGGTCGAGCATTTCAACGAAGAGGCCGGCGGCGTGTGGCTGGAGCGCCTGCTGGATGCCTATCCGTCCTGCATCTGGCTTAATCCGGTGCCCGAGCGCGATTGGGACTTCACCGAGTCCATTCGCATGGTGCGGCAAATGCTCGGCGGGCGGATGTACCCGCTCACGCTTGAAGGCCTCGACGCGGCGATGCGGGAGCTCGGACGGTGAGTAGGCCCCTCCCGCGTCCGCGGCCTTCCGAATCGCCGCGGGCGCGTTATATTGGGCCCATCGTTAACAACTGAAAGGAGGTGATCCAGTGTCTCATTGTCTATCGCCGCGGTCGCCGGCATTCGTGAACTGGATCCTCGCCTCAACCGAGGTCCTCGCCTAGGTGGTCTAATCCGCCACCGGGCTCACGCGCGTAGGCCGGACTTTTCGCCTGCGCGACCGGGCCACGGCCTGACAATGGAAGGGCTGCCTGCGAGGGCGGCCCTTCTTTGTTTTATGCATTTGCCGAAGGCGGTATGTCTGGAAAACTCGGAACAGGAGGCGCTCATGGCGGCCGAAACTGCATCTTCCGGTGACACGCCGCGCAACGTTGTCATCGTTCGCGAGACGGGCAAGGGAAAATTCCAGCAGGAGGTACGCTCGGGGCAGCATCATCTGACGGCCGACGAGCCGGTTGCGGTCGGCGGCCTCGATAGCGGGCCGGGTCCATACGATCTTCTACTTGCGTCACTCGGCGCTTGCACGTCGATGACCATACGGCTCTACGCCGATCAAAAGAAACTGCCGCTGAAGCGGGTTGAAGTGCGGCTTCGCCACGATCGCATCTACGCCGCCGATTGCGCGGAGTGCGAGACCAAGGAAGGCTTGCTCGATCATATCGAGCGGGTGATCTCGCTCGAAGGCGATCTCGACGCTAAGCAGCGCGCGAAACTCATGGAGATTGCCGATAAGTGTCCGGTGCACCGGACGCTGACATCGGAGGTGCGCATTCACACCGTCGAATGGCCCGCCGGTTAAGCTAATCTTCGCCGCGCCGGCAAGATTCTACACCGCGGCGTTCTGTACCCGGCCGCGCGCCTCGGCGATGACCTGCGGAATGGCAGCGTCGTTGCCCGGCGCCATGATGTGCACGCCGGCGACGCCGGGTATGGTGGCGAGTTCGGCAATCAAGTCGACGCAGATGCGAATGCCTTCGCGCGCGGGATCGGCCGCGTTTTCCATGCGCGCGATCAGCGCATCGGGAATGATGGTGCCGAACAGGTGGCTCCGCATCCACTGCGCGGATTTGGCGGAACGCAGCGGATTAATGCCGATGAGAATGGCGAGGTCTTTCGTCAGCCCGGCTTTCGTCAGCACGCCGACATAGCGACGCACAATATCGACATCCATGCAGAATTGGGTCTGCACGAATTGGGCGCCGGCGGCGAGCTTGCCGCGCAGCGAATTCGGCTGCCAATCCGCCGGCGGGTCGATCGGCATATCGGCGGCCCCAAGAAAAAACGCGGCCTTGCCGATCACCTCGCGGCCGGTCGGCAGCTTGCCTTCGTCGCGCAGCCGTCGCGCGGTTTCAATGAGCGTTTTTGAGTTGACGTCGAACACCGGCTTGGTGTCGGGCTGATCGCCGGCCTTGGGATCGTCGCCGGTGAGCACCAGAATGTTGTGAATATCGAGCGCCGCGGCGCCCATCAGATCGCTCTGCAAGGCAATGCGGTTCCGGTCGCGGCAGGTCATTTGCAAAATCGGCTCGATGCCGGCGTCGAGCAGGAGAGTTGCCGCAGCGAGTGCGCTCATGTGGGCGCGTGCGCCGGCGCCGTCGGTGACGTTGACTGCGTCCGCCAGACCCCGGAGCGGGGTCGCTTTTCGCAACAGCTCCTGCGCGTCGCAGGCGACCGGCGGCGCAACCTCCGCCGTCATGACAAAGCGGTGCGCCCGCACACGCTCGGCAAAGCTGCGGGGCAGGGGAGTACCTCGGTCGTTCATCGTCCACTCGCTGCAAGCACTCGGAAAAAGAGCGCTTATATGTTTTGCGGCGGTTCGGCAATCACGCCGATGTCAGGCCGCTTTTCTGGACAGAAAACAACCGTCCCGGTAGAGAGTTGCCCACATGAGCGGCGTGAACGATATCAGGTCGAACTTCCTCGGATTCTTCGCGCGCGAAGGTCACGAGGTCGTGCCGTCGTCGCCGCTGGTGCCGCGCAACGACCCGACGTTGATGTTCACCAATGCCGGGATGGTGCAATTTAAGAACGTTTTTACCGGCCTGGAGAAGCGGCCGTATACGCGCGCGGCCACGGCGCAGAAATGCGTGCGCGCCGGCGGCAAGCACAACGACCTGGACAATGTCGGCTACACCGCGCGCCATCACACCTTCTTCGAGATGCTCGGCAATTTTTCGTTCGGCGACTACTTCAAGGAGCGCGCCATCGAGCTTGCCTGGCAGATCATCACCAAAGAATACGGCGTACCCGCCGACAAGCTGTTGGCGACCGTCTATATCGACGACGATGAGGCGTTTAATCTCTGGAAGAAAATCTCCGGCCTGCCGGAAAAGAAAATCCTGCGCATCGCCGGCAGCGACAATTTCTGGGCGATGGGCGACACCGGGCCGTGCGGCCCGTGCTCCGAAATTTTTTATGATCATGGCCCACACATTCCGGGTGGGCCGCCCGGCAGCCCGTCCGCCGACGGCGATCGTTTCGTTGAAATTTGGAATCTCGTATTCATGCAATACGAGCAGCTTGCCGACGGCAAGCGGCAAAACCTGCCGCGGCCGTCGATCGACACCGGCATGGGGCTCGAGCGCATCGCGGCCGTGCTGCAAGGCACGCACGACAATTACAAGATCGATTTGTTCGGCGCGCTGATTGAGGCGATTGCCGATCTGACGCGCGTCGACCCCGAAGGTCAGCGCAAAGCCTCGCATCGGGTCATTGCCGACCATCTGCGCGCCAGCTCGTTTTTGATCGCCGACGGTGTGCTGCCTTCGAATGAGGGCCGCGGCTACGTGCTGCGCCGGATCATGCGGCGCGCTATGCGCCACGCCCAGCTCCTCGGCGCCAAAGATCCGCTGATGTGGCGGCTCGTTCCGGTGCTGGTGCGCGAGATGGGCCAAGCCTATCCGGAATTACACCGCGCCGAGGGACTGATCGGCGAAACGCTCAAGCTTGAGGAAATCCGCTTCCGCAAAACGCTGGAGCGCGGGCTTGCCATTCTCGACGAGGAGAGCAAGTCGCTGAAGCACGGCGATATGTTCGACGGCGTGACTGCGTTCACGCTCTACGACACCTATGGCTTTCCGCTCGATCTGACCCAGGATGCGCTGAAGCCCCGCGGCATCGGCGTCGATATAGCGTCTTTCACCGACGCGATGGAGCGCCAGCGCGAGCAGGCGCGCGCATCGTGGGTCGGCTCAGGCGAAGCGGCCGAGGCAGCGGTGTGGTTTTCCTTGCGCGAGAAAGTTGGGCCGACCGATTTTCTTGGCTACGAAGCGGAAAACGCCGCCGGCGTCGTGCTGGCGCTCGTGCGCGACGGCAAAGAGGTTTCGGCACTTAATCGCGGCGAAAGCGGTGCGGTCGTCCTTAATCAAACGCCGTTCTATGCCGAATCCGGCGGACAGGTCGGCGATACCGGTGTGCTGAGCGGCGATGGCGTGAAGTTTTCCGTGACCGAAACAGAAAAACTCGCCGGCGACCTATTTGTGCATTTCGGCGCGGTCGAGGCGGGAACGCTCAAGACCGGCGCGGCGCTTGAGCTTGCGGTCGATCACGCGCGCCGCAGCGCGATCCGGCAAAACCATTCGGCGACACATCTTTTGCACGAAGCCTTGCGTCAGGTGCTCGGCGATCACGTGGCGCAAAAGGGATCGCTGGTCGCGCCCGATCGGCTGCGCTTTGATTTCTCGCACCCGAAGCCGGTGAGCAGCGAAGAACTCGAGCGTGTCGAGGACATTGCCAACAATGTCGTGCTGGAGAACGCACCGGTCTCGACGCGGATCATGGCGGTCGACGATGCCATCGCCGCGGGCGCCCGCGCGCTGTTCGGCGAAAAATACGGCGACGAGGTCCGCGTGGTCGCGATGGGCGAGGGCGGTGGCAACGCCATGGGCTGGTCGGTCGAGCTATGCGGCGGCACCCATGTCAAACGCACTGGCGATATCGGCATCGTCTCCATCGCCGGCGAATGCGGCGTGGCCGCCGGCGTGCGGCGCATCGAAGCGCTCACCGGGAAAGGGGCGCGGAAGCAAGCCAATAATGTCGCGCAGATCGCTAAAGATGCTGCCGCGGAGCTGCGCGTGCCGATCGACGAAATGCCGTCGCGGATTGCCGCGCTGCTTGACGAGCGCAAGCGCCTTGAGCGCGAGCTGTCGGAGGCGAAGAAGAAACTCGCCATGGGCGGCGGCGGTAAGAGCGCGCGCGAAGACGGCGTGCGCATCGTCAAGGACATCAAATTGATGGCGCGCGCGGTCGAAGGTATCGACTTGAAAGATCTGCGCAGCCTGGCGGACGAAGGCAAGAAGAAAGTCGGCTCCGGCGTAGTCGCCATCGTCGGCGTTACCGGCGACGGCAAGGCCGGAATTGTAGTCGGCGTCACCAATGATCTCGTTTCGCGCTTCAGCGCCGTCGATCTGGTGCGAAAAGGCGCGGAAGCGCTCGGCGGCAAAGGCGGCGGCGGCCGCCCTGACATGGCGCAAGCCGGCGGGCCGGACGGCGCGAAAGCGGCTGCGGCGCTGGAAGCGATTGCCGCGGCGCTCGGTGGTTAAGGCAGCCTCAAATCTCGACGATCATGCCGTCTTCGGCGGTCTCGTACGGCACCTCGGCGCGGTGCGCGAGCATGTCATTGCTCATATGAGTGAGGATCAGCCGTTTCGGACGGATCTGTCCAAGGTGACGTTCAAGCAACGCTAACGCCATGTGGGTCGCCACCGGCTTGTGGCGCGTGTAGGCCTCGCAGATGAACAGATCGGCTTCGTAGCCGATATCGATCAAAGCGTCGGTCCATTCGGTGTCGCCGGAAAACGCGATGACCTTGCCTTCGATCTCGAAGCGCAGGCCGAGACAGGGGCCGGCACGGTCGTCGTGCACCACGTGAAACGGCGTCACCTTCACGCCGGCCGCCTCGCAGCTTTTGCCGATGTCGAATTCCACAAGCTTGAGGAGGAATTTGTACTCGAGCGCTTTGGTGCCGGCGAAGCCGACCTCCATTATCCCGCCGAAGCGGCTCTTGAGGCTGGGTGGCCCAATGATGGTGAGCGGCCGCTTGCGCTTGCTGACGTAGTTTGCCTCCAGCAAGAAAAATGGAATTCCTCCGACGTGATCGGCGTGAAAATGCGTCAAGAAGATCGCGTCGACGTCGTTCCGGGAGATCGCAAGCACGTTCATGGCAACGAGCGAGCTTGCGCCGCAATCGATCAATATGTTGGTCTTACGCCCGGTGAGGTGCAGGCAGGTATTAAATCGTCCGCCGGAGCCGAAGGCGTCGCCGCAGCCGGCGAATTGCAGTCGCATGTCAGTGAGTCTCCAAAACGCTCCGCAAACGGTTGTGGCGCCCCCGGGCCTATTGTGCAGGCCTTCTGGTCATCAAGGCGTGACGGACGTCACAATTGACAAGCCTTTCGGGGCCGCCGGCGCCAGGTTCAACCCGCAGGTGTCTCATGGTTTTTTTACCTTACCCGAAGCATTCTGGCGGCGGCGCCGCGCGACCGAAAAGGCCGAGTCGCGCCACGATCGCAACACAAAACCGCGCATTCTGTACGTGTAGTACATCGGCCCCGCAGCGAGGTAATATTCTCAAGTGCCTGGTTCCTTCAATCGCCTCATAGCCCTTTTCGCGACATTTGGCGCGATGGTCGCCCTTTGCGGGTGCTCGGCGGGCGGTACAAGCTCATGGTTTTCCAAGCCTGCCGACTTTTTCGGAGCGAAAGGCGGCTACACCTATTCCGATCTCGGCGACGCCAAGCGCGACCGTCCGGTCACCGCAAACGACCTCGTCGCTCCCAATGGAGGTTGTCCGAGGCCGGTTGCGGCTGCGTCCGCGCCGGCGGGCGGGCTGGCGGATGACAGCGCCGGTCTCCTTGGCGGCGGCGTCGCAATCGGCATGAGTGAGTGCGACGTGGTGCAGCGCCTGGGTCAGCCCAATAACGTCAACCTCGGCCAAAATCCCAATGGCCTGCGCAGCGCAATTTTGACCTACAGCGCCGGTCCGCGTCCGGGCGTCTATCGCTTCGAGGCCGGCAAACTCACGGAAATGGACCGGGTCGAGCAGCCGCCAGCGCAGGCGGAGCAAAAAGCTCCTCCGAAGAAAAAGACAGCGAAGAAAAAACCCGCAGCGCCGCCGCCACCAGCAAAGACTGGTAGCAATAGCTAGTCGGCGCGCCGTCGTCTCGCGATGGTTCTAGCCGAGGGGACGCGAATGACGGCGAAAATCACGCACCGCACCGTAACGGCCAACGGCATTCAGCTTCATCTCGCCGAGCAGGGCGAGGGGCCGCTTGTGGTTTTATGCCACGGCTTTCCGGAATCCTGGTACTCGTGGCGGCATCAGCTCGCTGCGCTGGCCAACGTCGGCTTCCATGCGGTCGCGCCCGACATGCGCGGCTACGGCCGCTCCGACCGGCCGGATGCAATCGACCAATACACGTTGCTTCATCTTGTCGGTGACATGGTCGGTGTCATTGATGCGCTTGGCGCCGACCAAGCGGTGATTGCCGGACACGATTGGGGCGCTCCGGTCGCCTGGCACGCCGCTCTGCTGCGGCCCGACCGCTTCCGCGCCGTTGTCGGCCTGAGCGTACCTTTTCGGCCACGGGGTCCGGTGGCGCCGACCTCGGTGATGCCGCGGACGGAGGATGCCCAATTCTATCAGCTCTATTTCCAAACGCCCGGACTTGCCGAGGCCGAATTCGAGCGCGATCCGCGCGAGACCTTCGTCAAGGCCTTGTTCGCGTTCTCGGGCGACGTGCCACGTCGCGATCCGGTCAAGGGCGATGTCGGCATGGTCCCTCGTAACAGCGGTTTTCTCAGCGGCTTGCCCAGTCCCGCCGCCTTGCCGGCATGGCTGGCCGCGGCGGACGTTGATTTTTACGCCGGCGAATTCGCCCGTACCGGCTTTCGCGGCGCTCTGAACTGGTACCGCAACGTCGATCGCAATTGGGAGCTGTTGGCGCCGTTCGCGGGCGCGACGGTCAACGTCCCTGCGCTTTACATCGCGGGCGACCGCGATCTGGTGGTCGCGTTTCGCGGCATGGATCAGCTCATCCCGAATTTGAAAAATTACGTGCCGCAACTGCGACACACGATCATGTTGCCGGGTTGCGGTCACTGGACCCAGCAGGAGCGCGCCGCTGAGGTCAGCACCGCGATGATCGGCTTTCTTCGCCAATTGTAGGGCATGCATCAATCGAGGCTGCCGTCGAACTCGCGCCGCTTGCCGGCCTTGCGATCGGCGGCTATAAGCCGCGCACTTTCCAAGCCCTCTTGGCAAATTCCAAAGGAAGAGTTGATGGCGATCGAGCGTACATTTTCGATCCTCAAACCCGATGCCACGGCCCGCAACGTCACCGGCGGGATCAACGCCATGATCGAGAAGGCGGGCCTGCGCATCATCGCGCAGAAGCGCTTGAAGATGAGCAGGGCGCAGGCCGAGACGTTTTACGCCGTGCATCGCCAGCGGCCGTTCTTTGGCGAGCTGGTCGATTTCATGATTTCGGGTCCAGTAGTGGTTCAAGTTCTCGAGGGCGAGAATGCAATTGCCGCCTACCGCGATCTGATGGGCGCGACCGATCCCGCCAAGGCCGCACCCGGCACCATCCGCAAGGAATTCGCCAAGTCGATCAGCGAGAACTCGGTTCACGGCTCCGATGCCGCGGACACCGCGCAGAAAGAGATTTCCCAGTTCTTTCCCGGCAGCGAAATCGTCGGCTGACCCGGGCCGCGTCCTGGAGCCGCGCGACCGAAGGCGCGCGGCAGCGATAGTCAACTTGACGCCGAAAGATTAGCGTTACGGTCGATCTGCGTTTTGAAGGCCGCCCGCCAGCCGGGCTCGGCCCGGTGCACTTGGGCGAATGGGCTTCGTATATCTCGCGCTTCTTGCTTTCGTGCCGCTGGCGATCGGCGCTTCTTTCGCCGGCGTGTCGCCGGTTGTTGTGTTTTTTCTCGCGGCGATCTCCGTTCTTCCGCTCGCCAAGTTCATCGGCGAGTCTACGGAGGAGTTGTCCAGCAGGACGTCGCCCGCCATCGGTGGGCTTTTAAACGCGACATTCGGCAACGCCACCGAACTCATCATCGGCATATTTGCGCTCAAGGCCGGGCTGATCGAGGTGGTGAAGGCCTCGATCGCCGGTTCGGTGATCGGCAGTCTTCTGCTGGTTCTCGGTCTGGCGATGTTCTGGGGCGGATGGGGACGCGACAAGCAGACCTTCAACAAGACGGGGATTCTTGCGCAGAGTTCTACGCTGTTTCTCGCCACCATCGCTCTGATCGTGCCGGCGATCTTTTTCGAGACCGGAGCCGGGGCGGCCGTGGCGACGGTGCAGAACCTGAGCCTGCTCGTCTCGCTCGTGCTGATTGGTATGTACGGCGCCAGTCTTTTCTTTTCGCTGTACACCCACAAACATCTCTATCGGGAAGAAGTTGGCGAATTCCTGCCGCGCTGGAGCACCGGGCGGGCGGTGGCGACGCTGATTGTTGCGACAGCCGCGGTTGCGTGGGTTAGCGATATTCTCGTCAGTTCAATCGAGCCGTTGCTCGCGCAGCTCGGCTGGTCCCAGCTCTTTGTCGGGGTCATTTTCGTTGCGGTCATCGGTAATGCCGCCGAACACATCACGGCAGTTTCGGTGGCACGCAGGAACAGAATGGATCTGGCGCTTCAAATAGCCATCGGGTCGGCGACCCAGATGGTGCTGATCGTTGCTCCGATTTTGGTGCTGCTCGGCGTCTTTTTTGGTCAGCCGATGAACCTGATCTTCAACTCGTTCGAGCTTGTTGCCACCGTGCTTGCCGTCGTCATCGTCAACTTCATTGTTCAGGACGGCGAGAGCAATTGGCTCGAAGGGCTGCAACTGTTGGCGGCTTACGCCATCATGGCGATCGCGTTCTTCCTGCATCGCTAGCTGAATTGTTGCTGACGTCTGCAGGTTTCAGCAAAGCTTCCGTCGCGTTCTTGCTTCGTCGTAAACGCTTCCGTTACCAAAGCGGTTCGTTGCGTGGCGACGACACAGCCATGGTTGCGCCGCATTTTTCGGCCGCCTTGTAGCTGCAATCGGATTTTGGCATCCGCCCGGTGCTGTCTTGGCGACGCGATCGTTTCGGACTTTCCCCCAAAATCTGGCTTGTGGCGCGAAGTGCAGGTGCACGCGTGCGGTTGCCACTTCGCGTCTATGCCGCATCTGGACCGACTAGGAGAGAGACGAGGCAAAAGGGCACCGTCAAATGGTTTAACCCGCCAAAGGCTACGGCTTCATCAAGCCGACCACCGGCGAGAAAGATGTCTTCGTGCATATTTCTGCGGTCGAGCGCGCGGGTTTGCGTTCGCTCAATGAAGGCCAAGAGGTCGAGTTCGAGTTCGAGGTCGTCACCAATCGCGGCAAAACGTCGGCCGAAAATCTCAAAGTAGCTTAAGACGGCGGACACGGACTCCGCTTCGCGAGGCGCGCGTGTTGCGGGCCCGCGACGGTCAGCGGCCTGTTGAAATGCGCGGTGCCCATCCGGATTGCGAAGGCGCAGTTCGCCGCTCAACAAATCGCGCTAACCGTTCGGCTTAGATTGATTAGCGGCTGGAACAGCGACAATAGGATCGGATCGCTCTCTTCTCGTCCGGCATCATTTTGGATCAGAAAGCGAATTTGTAATTCACGCCGAGCCGAAGAATGTCCTCCTGGATCGGGACACTACTGGCTATGGCGCAACTCGCGGGAGGGCAGGCTTCGCTGCCGGGATCGACGTGGAGATACTCGACTTTGCCAGTCCAGTTCTCCAAGAAAGCCCATTCGACGCCTGCGCCGGCCGCCCAGCCAACAGTCGTCGCTGTGACCTGGGGAAACGCTCCTCCGGCGCTAACCTGACGATTGATGACGGCGACGCCGCCCGTACCATAAAACAGTATTCGGTCAAAGGCATAACCGGCCCGCGCGCGTCCCGTCGAGAGCCAATTACTCTCGCTTAGGGTGCCTTTCTGCTTCGTCCAATCGCCATCGCCCTCGATGCCGACGACAAAATGACCCCATTGATAATTAGCGCCGAGCGTGCCGCCGAGTTGCCAGCCGTCCATGCTGAAGGGGCCATTCCCCGTCCATACGGCAGGGTCGTTCCAATAGGTGTTAGCGAAAGCGAAGCCGCCGTTGACGCCGAGGTAGACGCCGCCCCAATTGTAGATGGGTGCGGCGGGAATATAGGTGGTGGGTGCACGTGGCGGCGCTACCGGCGGCGGGAGATCAGCCGCAAATCCTTGTCCCACCACTCCGCACGCAAATGCCGCCCCAATGACAATGCGTCGCACGCCCACACTCCGCGTTTCGCCGTAGTCTCGGCCCCGTTTGTTTTATAGCACAACTTTGCGCCAAGCAGAACGTTCTCGACGTGGAACTCGCGCGTTTCACACCTCATTAACTTTCATCGCGCGGTGATCCGCCGGATCAGGATGCGCCGAGCTTCGCGCGGCCTTCCGCCACCGCGCGCAGCGCGCGCGGATAAAGCCGGTGCTCAACCTCGAGCACACGTTTTGCAAGCGCTGATTCGGTGTCATCGCTGCGCACGTCGATCGCTTCTTGCGCGATGGTGGGGCCGGCGTCGAGTTCCGCAACGACGAAATGAACAGTGGCGCCGTGGCTCTTGGCGCCGGCCGCGATCGCCCTGCGGTGGGTATCAAGCCCTTTGAAGTCTGGCAGCAGCGCGGGATGAATGTTCACGAGGCGCCCGCTCCAGCGCGCGACAAACCAAGACGTCAGAATGCGCGTGAAGCCGGCGAGGCATACGATCTCGATTCCACGCACGCGCAGCGTTTCGTCAAGCGCTCGCTCGAACGCTTCGCGGTCTTCGCCGAACTGGCGGTGATCGACCAGCGCCGTCGCAATGCCTTGTTCGCGGGCGTGGGCGAGACCGGCGGCATCGGCCCGGTTCGAAACGACAAGCGCAATTTCGGCGGGATAGTCATCGGTCTTGGCGGCTTCAATCAGCGCCGCCATGTTCGAGCCGCGGCCGGAAATAAGAACTGCGACTCGCTTCTTGACCATTGCTCACCGGGCAAGATCGAGGCGGCCGCGAAACTCGACACGCACCTCGCCGCGTGCAGCGGTCACCTCGCCTAATCGTAGGGCGCTTTCGCCGTGCGCCTCGAATACTTCACTCACTGCGCCGGCCTCGCCCGCGTCAACTACGGCAATCATGCCGATGCCGCAATTGAAGGTACGAAGCATCTCGGCTTCGCCGACATCGCCCGTGGCGGCGAGCCATTTGAACACCGGCGGGACGGGCACACGGCCCAGATCCAATAACGCGCAAAGTTCGCGCGGGATCACCCTCGGGATATTGTCGACAAAACCCCCGCCGGTGATGTGCGCGAGCGCTTTCACCGCTTTCGTTTCTCGGATCGCGGCGAGGCACGAGTTCACATAAAGTCGCGTCGGCGTCAGCAGCGCTTCGCCGAGCGTTCGCGAGCCGTCAAACGGCGCTTCCGCGGCAAGCGAATGCCCGGAAGCGGCGACAATGCGGCGCACCAAAGAAAAACCATTCGCGTGCACGCCGGACGAAGCGAGGCCGAGCACCACATCGCCTGGCGCAATGTCGCCGCGCGGCAGCAGGGCTGCGCGGTTGACGGCCCCGACCGCAAAGCCTGCAAGATCGTAATCGCCGGCCTGATACAGATCGGGCATTTCCGCGGTCTCACCGCCGATCAGTGCGCAACGCACGTCGCGGCAGGCCGCGGCGATGCCGCCAACCACTCTCGCCGCCACATCGGTATTAAGTTTGCTGCAGGCGAAGTAGTCGAGGAAGAACAGCGGTTCTGCGCCTTGCACCACGAGATCGTTCACCGACATCGCGACCAGATCGATGCCGATGGTGTCGTGACGATTGGTCTCGATCGCAATTTTGACCTTAGTTCCGACCCCGTCCGTAGCGGCGACTAGGAGGGGATCGGCAAATCCCGCGGCTTTCAGATCGAATAGGCCGCCGAACCCCCCGATTTCGGCGTCGGCCCCGGCCCGCGCGGTCAAGCGCAACGCCGGTTTGATCATTTCCACGAGGCGATTGCCGGCATCGATGTCGACGCCGGCGGCCGCGTAACGTCCCTTTTCCACGGACTTTACCTTTGCCGCTTAATCCTGCGTTCAGGGGAAACGAGCTTGGCGCCTCCTACGTTGGAATCCGCGGGCGCGCAAGCAGGAGCCGGGCTGTATGGTGTTGGAAAAGGGTGGTGCGCCGACTAAAATCCCGCTGCTAACGGTGTCGCAAGTACCGTATCAAGGGGGCGTGCGCTTTGAGGCCGAGCGCACGAGCCGGGGCGCGGCTTGAGTATTCCGAATCTCATCACACTGGCGCGCATCATTCTGGTGCCTGTCGTCGTTTGGGCGATTACATCCGGCCAGATGCTGGCGGCGTTCGTGTTGTTTGTCGCGGCGGGCATCAGCGACGCCGTCGATGGTTTTCTGGCCAAGCGCTTTCACATGGCGAGCGAGTTGGGGGCATATCTCGATCCGCTCGCCGACAAAGCGCTGATCGTCTCCATCTACGTTTCGCTTGGTATTGCCGGTGCGCTGCCGATCTCGTTGGTCATCCTTGTCGTCTCCCGCGATATCATGATTATCTCGGGCTTCATGCTGGCGTGGTTGGTGGACAGGCCGATGCCGGTGAAACCGCTCCCGGTATCGAAAGTCAACACCGTGGCGCAAATCGTGCTTGCCGCTTTCGTGCTTGCCGAACATGGATTTGGCTTTGGTGCGGATCTGCTTTCGCTGGCCTTGATTGTGGTCGTTGCAATCTTGACCTTGCTCTCGATCGCCTTTTATCTCGCCGAGTGGCTCCGCCACATGAATTCATTCGGGACCGGTTATCACTGATGTTCATGCCGGTCGCTCCGCTCAGCCGGCTTAGTTAAGCGCGACATGTCCAATCGCCCGCGTCAGCTAGCGCTTGTGCTCGACCACGGCGAAAGCTATGCGCGCGAGGATTTTCTGTCCGGACCCTGCAACGGGGCCGCGTTTCGGCTCATCGAGTCCTGGGCGGATTGGCCGGCCAATGCACTCGCTCTGATCGGGCCTGCCGGATCCGGCAAGACACATTTGGCCACGATCTGGTCGGCGGCGGCGGGCGCTCGCATCGTGTCCGGCCGCTCTCTGGCCGAAGCCGAATTGCCGGCGGCGCTCGCGACCGGAGCGCTCCTTGTTGAAGACGCCGCCGCGGCGGAGGGGCGCCCGCTGTTCCATTTGATCAATCTCGCACGCGAGGAAAAGGCCAGTCTGCTGCTGACTGCGCGTACCCCGCCTTCGGCCTGGCCGGTCACAATCCCGGATCTTCTCTCGCGGTTGAGGGCGATGCCGCTTGCCACGTTGACAGCGCCCGACGACGCGATGTTGCGCGCCGTGATTGTCAAGCTGGCGGCGGATCGTCAGCTTCCGCTCGACGAAAGTGCGGTCGGTTATTTATCGACGCATATCGAGCGCTCTTTCGCTGCCGCGCGCGCGGCTATTAGCGCCCTCGATATGGAGGCGTTGCGGCAGAAGCGTGCGCCTACGCGCGCGCTTGCCGCTGAACTGTTTCGCCACTAGCGCTTCCGACCTTCGGCAGTTCCAGCGCTTCGGCGATGATCTCGCCGAGCGCAGCGAAATCGCGTTTGCGCGGCGAGGTGCGCCGCCACGCAAGGCCTACAGTGCGCGCCGGCTGCGGTTCGGCAAAACGCAGTAGCTTGACGCGGTGGTCATTCGCTTCGACGCTGGCGGCGATTTCCGGCAGCAAGGTGACGCCGTAGCCGTTGGCCACCATTTGCATCACCGTCGCGAGCGAGGTGGCGCCGAGGCTCGCGGGTGCGTCGCCGCGGGGAGGCCGACAAAAGGCGAGCGCCTGGTCGCGCAGACAATGACCTTCCTCCAGAAGTAAAAGGCGTTGCTGCTCGACGTCCTCCGTCGCTACGCGCCGATCAGCCGGCCGCGGATCGGCAGCGGGCACGGCGAGAAGGAACCGGTCCTCGAATAATGGCAGCGTCTCTACGTCGGCGCCGTCCGGTGGCAGGGCGAGCATCACGGTGTCGAGGTCTCCGCCGGCAAGCTCTTCGAGCAGGACCTTGGTCTGGGTTTCGCGCACTTCGATCCGCAACAGCGGATAGCAGCTTTGCAAGCGAGGCAGCACGCGGGGCAGCGTGTATGGCGCAACCGTCGGAATAATGCCGAGCCGCAATTGCCCGGCGAGCACGTCACGGTGGCGGACATAGTCGACGAGGTCGCGCGTGGCGGCGAGGATGTGCTCGGCGCGCCGCGCCACTTCGCGCCCGGTTTCAGTCAGTGCGATCTCACCAGGCCGCCGTTCCACCAGTTCCGTGCCGATCTCGCGCTCGAGTTCGCGCACTTGCATCGACAGCGCCGGCTGGGTCACCGCGCATTCGTCCGCCGCCCGCCCGAAATGGCGGTGGCGGGCGAGCGATGCCAAATAGCGCAGCTGACGAAGGGTAATCATGCCTATAAGTTATTCTTATCAACGGCCCCAATCAATACGATTAGACCTGATGACGGGGACGGTTTAGATCAAAGACGGACCTCCTTAACTGCGCCACTGTCGAAGCCAAGGAGAAGAGACTGGGGCGATCAACGGGCTTTCCAACCAGCGCTGGCCGCGCCGCAAGCCTCAACACCTAAACTTGGCGATAGGAACAAACTTCAAAACCCGAGCGGAGAGAAACATGGATGCGAAAACTGACGAGAAGAGCGCCGGCAAATGCCCGGTCGTGCACAGGAGCTTCAAAAATCGCGACTGGTGGCCGGACACGCTCGACATCGAGATCCTTCATCGCAATTCGTCGCTGTCCGATCCGATGGGCAAGGATTTCGATTACGCCAAAGAGTTCAAAACTCTCGACCTCGGCGCGGTGATCAAGGACTTGAACGCGCTGATGACGAATTCACAGGACTGGTGGCCTGCGGATTTCGGCCACTACGGCGGACTGTTCATTCGCATGGCCTGGCACAGCGCTGGCACGTACCGCATCACTGATGGGCGCGGCGGCGCCGGAGCCGGCCAACAGCGCTTCGCGCCGCTTAACAGCTGGCCGGACAATGCGAGCCTCGACAAAGCGCGCCGACTCCTTTGGCCGATTAAGCAAAAGTACGGCCGTAAGCTGTCTTGGGCCGATCTCATGGTCCTGACGGGAAACGTGGCGCTCGATTCGATGGGCTTCAAGACATTCGGATTCGGCGGCGGCCGCGCCGATGTGTGGGAGCCCGAGGAGCTCTTCTGGGGCCCGGAGGGGACGTGGCTTGGCGACGAACGCTACAGCGGCGAACGCCAGCTCGCGGAGCCGCTCGGCGCCGTGCAGATGGGGCTGATCTACGTCAATCCGGAAGGTCCGAACGGCAAGCCCGATCCGGTCGCCGCGGCGAAGGACATCCGCGAAACGTTCTTCCGCATGGCGATGAACGACGAAGAGACCGTGGCGCTGATCGCCGGCGGCCACACCTTCGGCAAGACTCACGGCGCCGGCGATCCGTCGCTGCTCGGACCGGCGCCGGAAAGCGGCGCGCTCGAGGACCAGGGCCTCGGCTGGAAAAGTAAACACGGCACGGGCGTTGGCGCCGATGCCATCACCGGCGGGCCGGAAGTCATCTGGTCGCAAACGCCGACCAAATGGAGCAACCACTTCTTCGACAACCTGTTCAAGTTCGAATGGGAGCTGACCAAGAGCCCGGCCGGTGCTTATCAGTGGACCGCGAA
Source organism: uncultured Alphaproteobacteria bacterium (assembly GCA_963753355.1). Classification (GTDB taxonomy): domain Bacteria; phylum Pseudomonadota; class Alphaproteobacteria; order Rhizobiales; family Xanthobacteraceae; genus BOG-931. The sequence goes on along the minus strand of CAVWBV010000034.1, from coordinate 56,455 downwards.
GAATGCCGAAGCCACGGTGCCCGATCCTTTCGATCCGTCGAAGAAGCGGAAGCCGACCATGCTGACGACGGACCTGTCGCTGAGGATGGATCCGGCCTACGAGAAAATCTCGCGGCGCTTCTACGAGCACCCGCAAGAGTTCGCTGACCAGTTCGCCCGAGCGTGGTTCAAGCTCACCCACCGCGATATGGGACCGCGTGTGCGTTATCTCGGCTCGCTCGTGCCGAAAGAAGAGTTGATCTGGCAGGATCCAATTCCGGCGGTGAATCATTTGCCGGTTGACGAGAAAGATGTCGCCGCGCTCAAGGCGAAAATTCTCGCCTCGGGCCTGTCGGCTTCGCAGCTGGTGTCGACCGCGTGGGCATCGGCCTCGACGTTCCGCCGCACCGACAAGCGCGGCGGCGCCAACGGCGCGCGTATTCGCCTCAGCCCGCAAAAAGACTGGGAGGTTAACCAGCCGAAGCAGCTCGCGGCGGTGCTGCAGAAACTCGAGACGATCCAGAAGGAGTTCAACGGCTCCGCGGCCGGCGGCAAGAAAGTCTCGCTTGCAGACTTAATTGTTCTCGGCGGCAATGTCGGGGTCGAAAAGGCGGCTAAGGACGCCGGCACCGACGTGAAGGTCGCCTTCACGCCGGGCCGCGCGGACGCGACGCAGGAACAGACCGATGTCGAATTGTTTGCTCCGCTCGAACCGCGTGCCGACGCCTTCCGCAACTACACCAGCAGCAAGCGGCAATTCCTGATGCCCGAGGAGGCGTTGGTCGATCGGGCGGCGTTGCTGGGACTGACTGGACCCGAGATGACGGTCCTTGTCGGTGGCCTGCGTGTACTTGGTGCGAATGCCGGCGGGTCCAAGCACGGCGTGTTCACCAAGCAGACGGAGAAGCTGACAAACGACTTCTTCGTCAACCTCCTCGACATGAACACCGAGTGGCAACCGACCGGCGAGAATGCGTATGAAGGCCGGGACCGCAAAACCAAGGCGGCCAAATGGACTGCTACGCGCGTCGACCTGATCTTCGGCTCGCATTCGCAGCTTCGCGCCTTCGCCGAGGTTTATGGAAGCGCCGACTCTAAAGAGAAGTTCGTCAAGGACTTCGTAGCGGCATGGAACAAGGTGATGAACGCCGATCGCTTCGATCTCGTGTACCGGGCGGCGGCGTAAACACACCCGTAGAAGCAATGAGCGGCCGGAGGTTTCTCCGGCCGCTTTTTGTTTTGATGAAGGCTTTCTTGTTGAGCGGGTGCCGAGCACTAATAATGCCCTTAAGCTCTTGATCCTGCAGGGGCTCCGTGGGCCGCCGGCCTGTGCCTGTCGCCAATCGGCAGGGAAGGCTTGACGGGCAGATGCGCGGCCCCCTTATCTCTTGGTGGGGCCAGTCATCGAATTGTAACGGGGGATGGTCAGGGTGAGGCTTGAGGAGCAAAGTATAGCCATGGCTGATCGTGGCCAAGCGACCGCCGTCGTACTCGACACAGGCCCGATCCATCGCCTGACCGCGCCCGTTCGCCTGGCCGAACGCGCAGCGCAGCATGCGGCCTCGGCTATCGCGGCGAGCCCGGAACGCTTCATCAATCGCGAACTGTCGTGGCTGAATTTCAATCGCCGCGTTCTCGAAGAGTCCGCCAACCGCGGGCATCCGCTGCTCGAGCGCTTGCGATTTTTGTCGATATCCGCAAACAACCTCGACGAATTTTTTATGGTGCGTGTTGCCGGTCTTCGCGCCCAGGCGCGTGCCGGCATTACCACCAAGAGTCCCGAGGGTCTCACCCCGACCGAACAGCTCGTGCGCATCGCCGAAGGCGTGGTGCTGCTGGTCGAAGATCAGCAAACGCAGTGGCGCGAACTGCGCGGGCTGCTGGCCAAAGCCGGCATCGTGCTGATCGATGGCCCGGACGTTGCCAAGTCCGAGAAAACGTGGTTGGAGGATTACTTCCTTTCCCACATCTTCCCACTGCTGACGCCTCTAGCCGTCGATCCGGCCCATCCATTCCCGTTCATTCCCAATCTCGGATTTTCCATGGCCTTGCAGCTTGCGCGCAGCAAGGATGGCAGGGCGATGAATGCGCTGATCCGCATGCCCAACCGGATCGAGCGTTTCGTGCGGCTGCCGCAGGCCGGCGAGGGCGGCGAAGTCCGGCTGATTTCGGTCGAAGGCGCCACCAGCCTTTTTATCGGCAAGCTGTTCCCCGGCTACTCGGTCAAAGGTGTTGGGGCATTCCGGGTTATTCGCGACTCGGAATTGGAAATCCTCGAAGAAGCCGAAGATTTGGTGCGCCTGTTTGAGACCGCGCTCAAGCGCCGGCGCCGCGGTTCGGTGATCCGCCTCGATATCGAAGCGAACATGCCGGCCGAGCTGCAGCGATTCGTGCAGCGCGCGCTGGGCGCCGCCGACGACGCCGTTTTCAAAGTCGCCGGCGTATTGGCGCTGAACGAAATGGCGCAGCTCACGAACCTCAACCGGCCGGATCTGGAATTTGTGCCGTACACGCCGCGTTATCCGGATCGCATCCGCGATCACGGTGGCGATTGTTTTGCCGCCATCCGGCAGAAGGACCTTATCGTTCACCACCCCTACGAGTTGTTCGACGTCGTGGTCGACTTCCTGCATCAGGCGACTCGCGATCCGGATGTCGTCGCCATCAAGCAGACGCTGTATCGCACCTCGGCGGATTCGCCGATCGTAAGGACGCTTGCCGAAGCCGCTGAAGCCGGCAAATCGGTCACGGCCGTGGTCGAACTGAAAGCGCGTTTCGACGAAGAGGCCAACATCCGCTGGGCGCGCGATCTCGAACGCGCCGGCGTGCAGGTGGTGTACGGCTTCTTTGAGCTAAAGACCCACGCCAAGCTTTCGCTGGTGGTTCGCCGCGAGGGCTCTTCGCTTGCGTCGTACGTTCACGTCGGCACTGGCAACTATCATCCGGTGACGGCGCGTATTTACACCGATCTTTCGTTCTTCACCGCCGATCCGGTGATCGCGCGCGACGTTGCCCGCGTGTTCAACTACGTGACCGGCTATGCCGAGCCCGTCGGGCTCGAGCGCATGGCGGTCTCGCCGCTAACTTTGCGCGCCCGCATCGTCGAGCATATCGAGCAGGAAATCGCGCATGCCAAAGCCGGCCGTCCCGCCGCCATTTGGCTGAAAATGAACGCGCTGGTCGATGCCGATATCATAGACGCGCTTTACCGGGCTTCCAGCGCCGGAGTACCGGTCGAACTCGTGGTGCGCGGTATCTGCTGCCTGCGGCCCGGCGTGCCGGGGTTGTCGGAAAATATTCGCGTCAAATCCATCATCGGTCGCTTTCTGGAACACGGCCGCATCTACTGCTTCGGCTCCGGTCACGGTTTGCCGCACCCAAAAGCGGCCGTTTATATTTCCTCGGCCGATCTCATGCCCCGCAATCTCGACCGCCGGGTCGAAGTACTCTGTCCGATTCTCAATCCCACCGTGCACGAGCAGGTCCTGGACCAGATCATGGTCGCCAATTTCAAGGATAACGAGCAGAGCTGGCAGCTTCTTCCCGACGGTTCTTCGGCGCGCATTAAAATTGCGGCCGGCGAGGAAGCCTTCAACGCACATACCTATTTCATGACCAATCCGAGCCTGTCCGGCCGCGGGAAATCGCCGAAGGGATCGGTTCCGCGCTTGCCCCGCGCTGAGCGAAGCTGAAGAAAAGTGGCGGCGGAATATTTGCGCCGCGCCGATTTCAACAAATGAGCCGCGCCAAAACCGACTCACCCGGACGTTTCTACAACGGGCCGCCTCTCGCCGTGGTGGATATCGGATCGAACTCGGTCCGCCTGGTAGTGTACGAGCGGCTCTCGCGTGCGCCTACGGCACTCTTCAACGAAAAGGCACTGTGCGGCCTTGGCCGCGAAGTGCAGACAACGGGCTTGCTGCCGGCCGATGCGGTTGAGCAAGCCTTGGCCGCGCTCAAGCGGTACCGGGCGCTGTGCACTACCATGGGCGCGAAGCAGGTTCTGGCGATCGCGACAGCCGCTTGCCGTGACGCCAAGAATGGCCGGGCTTTCATCAAGCTTGCCGAGCGAACCATTAGGGCGGACATAGATGTTCTGTCCGGCGCGCGAGAAGCGGAGCTGACTGCGCTTGGCGTCATGTCGGGTGTTCATCAGCCGAACGGCGTGGTCGGCGACCTCGGCGGCGGCTCGCTCGAACTCATCGACATTCACGGTACCCGGGCGCGGCGCGGACTCACCCGGCCGCTCGGCGGTCTAGCGCTCGCCGACATTTCGGCGAAATCGCTGAAGAAGGCGGACAAGTTCGTCAAAAAGACGCTGGGCGCGCTGCCGGTTTTGCGCGACTGCGAGGATCGGACTTTCTACGCGGTCGGTGGTACGTGGCGCGCGTTGGCGCGGCTGCACATGTGGCAGACCGGATATCCGCTGCACGTGATGCACGGCTACGCTATTCCCGCTGACGAAGCGCTCGAGTTCGCCCGATTGGTGCATCGGGTAAACGTCGATACCTTGTCGAATATCGACGTCGTCAACAGGGAGCGGCGCCCGCTGCTTGCTTATGCGGCGCTGGTGCTCGAACACATTTTGCGTATCGGCAAGCCGGACCGGGTCATGTTTTCTGCGCTCGGCGTACGTGAGGGTTTGCTCTATTCGCTGCTCAAGCAAAAAGACAAAGAAAAGGATGCGCTGATCGAGGCGGCCCGTGAGCTCAACCGGCTGCGGTCGCGTTCCCCTCGCCACGGCGAGGAGCTGATCGAATGGACCGATCGGTTCATGGCTACTTCCGGGCTCGATGAGGTTGCCGAAGAACGCCGGCTTCGCCACGCCGCTTGTCTGTTGGCCGACATCGGCTGGCGCGCGCACCCCGATTATCGCGGCGAGCAATCGCTCAACATCATTGCGCACGGCGGCTTTACCGCCATCGACCATCCGGGCCGCGCTTATCTGGCGTTGGCGGTGTTTTACCGCCATTCGGGATTAGTCATGGACGATGAGTTGTCGCCGCGGCTTCGCGAACTTGCGTCAACGCGCACCATCGATCGCGCGCGTGTGCTAGGCGCGGCGATGCGTCTTGCCTACGTGGTTTCGGCGGCGATGCCCGGAGTGCTGCCGAAAACCAAGCTCGCCGTGGAACGGCACCGGCTGGCGCTGCATCTGCCCGCCGAATACGCGGCACTGAACGGCGAACGGGTGACGGCGCGTTTGCGTTCGCTGGCGCGCCTGATCGGGCGCGAGCCGGCTACGCTGCTCGGATAAGGTAAGGCGGCACCTATAGACACGTTGCCAAGCCTCCGGCGGTACGGTTCAATGCCGGCCGGCCAGTGGGGGCTGAAGGCGAACCGCGCCGACGGTGGCGCCTATCAGGGGGAAAGTCATGGAAAATCTGAAGCGCTTCTTCGTCGTTATCGCCGTAATTTCGATTCTCAACGGCATACTCCTGCTGTTGGCACCAACTGCCGTACTGAAGTCTTACGGGATTGATGTAACGGTCGGCGCGATCCTGGGCTTCAGATTGCTGGGCCTGACCTTGATCGAATTCGGGCTCATCAACTGGTTCGTTCGTGCCTCGCACGATTGGGTTGCGCTGCGGGGATTGTTGATCGGCGGCACGGTCGGCTACGCGTTGGGCTTCATTGTCTCGATCTGGGCGACGCTGTCTCATCAAATGAATCAGGCCGGCTGGGTATTGGTGGTGACCTACGCCGTTTTGCTCCTGGGCTACGTTTGGTCGCTGTACAAGGGCACCCAGAAATTCGGCAGCAAATAGCGCCAGCGCTTACTGCTTGAGCGGTCCCAACCGGCGATCATTATTATTATCGGAATTATTTGGAATTATCGCGGGATTGGCCAAAATCTGGCCGGGTCATGAAGCGGACGATTGGCCCGTACGGCAAACCCGTTCCCAAGAGGCAACCGTGTGAGTCGGGTGTGTCCTAAAGGGCACACTGTTATCCGATTCTATGGGATGTATCAGAAAGCGCGCGGCGTTTTTGCGCCCTCGCGCGTCACACCACCGCGATCAAAATCCACTCGCAGCGGAGGGAAATAATATGAAAAAAGCTGCTGTTAGGTCTTGCGGCCACAACTGCGCTGGTTACGTTGGCGGCCGATTTGCCGGCGCCGAACTCACCCGTTTATTACAAGGCGCCGCCGCCACCTGCGGTGTTCAGTTGGACGGGGTGCTACATCGGCGCCGACGTCGGCGGCGGTTTTATCAACGATAGGGATTCTGAACGCGCCGCCGCTGGCGGTCCCTCGCCGTTCTCGCCGACCGGCAGCGCCAACCCGAGCGGCGTGATGGCCGGCGGCTTTCTGGGGTGTAATTATCAATTCTCCAGCGGCATCGTCATCGGTGCGGAAGGCGACGCCAATTGGGCAAACATCCGTGGCGGCACGGCGGCATTTCCTGGCAGCGCACTCCCGGGTTTTGCGAACGACTTCTACGAGACGCGGTCCGACTTCCAAGCTTCGGCCCGTGGCCGGCTGGGATACGCCTTCAATCGCGTCCTTCTCTACGCAACAGGCGGTGCGGCGTGGGCGAACATTACTGAACACGACGTCTCGCCGAGCGCCGGAGGCATCTTCAATAGCACTTCAAGCACGCTTCCCGGCTGGACCGTCGGCGGCGGTTTGGAATACGCCTTCCTCAACAACCTGATCGGTCGAGTGGAATACCGCTACTCCGATTTCGGCACCTTCTCGTACGCGCCGCCGATTTTCGCGCCGTTCGTCGAGAATCACAGGATCACAGAGAACAAGGTGCTCGTCGGCCTCTCCTACAAGTTTGGCGGCGGACCGATGGGGATGTGGTAGAGAGAATTCGTTTCCTACGGCTGATCGCGAAGGAATTGACAGTAGAAGGCCCCGTCTCAGGCGGGGCCTTCTCATTTTCCCCGAGCGAACACGACTCCACACCGCATGCTTTCGATATTCGAATTGAACGTGACACCGTAGCCGCGCGATGATGGTCGCTGAGGCCGCGGCTTAGAGTTTACGCACGACAACTAGTCAGCCGCGGCGCGCGTCCGGATGGGCATCGCCCGGGAGGCGTAAGCTCGACCAAGCCAAAAACCATCGGTACAATTGTTGCTTGCTCGGTGCAGTTATTAGCGGTCGCCAATTTATCGTCAGCGTTCCAGCACGGGGAAGGCGAGGGCGGTATGAAACGGGTCGTTGTTCTGATTGACGGCACCTGGAATAAGGAAGGGACGACCAACGATACTAACGTCGCGAAACTCGACGGCGTAAATCGAGTGGTCACGCGGCGCTTTATAAAGGACGCGGATACCGCCGGTATCGTTCAAAACGTGCATTACCACGACGGCGTGGGCACGGAAGGCGACGTCTTCAAAAGACTTCTCGGCGGCGCCATTGGTCTGGGGTTGAAGCAAATTATCCTGGATTGCTATAGCTTTATCGTAGACGATTATGATCCGGGAGATGAAATTTATCTGTTTGGGTTTTCCCGGGGTTCTTATGCAGCTCGCGCGCTGGCGGGGCTAATTGGCGCGTCGGGCATTGCTCGTCGCCGAGCGCCTGAACTGTTTGAAGCCGCATGGCAACACTACCGGGTGAAGCCTTCGGCGCGCGAACAGCCCCAGACTGGGAGCGCGGGCGATCAACAGGCCATCGCCAATTACGCCTTGCTTGCGGCACGGCATTCGTTTCATGACAGTCGAGCGATCACCTGTGTGGGCGTTTGGGATACCGTCGGCTCGTATGGAGTTCCGGCGGGAATCGGACTTGCCGCGCTGGCGCGATACTACGCTCTGATCACGTTGGGGTTCCACGACACGAGTTTTGGCGACAACGTGGCTGTGGGTCTGCATGCTCTGGCGGTTGACGAACACCGGCGGCCTTTTGTCCCGACGTTTTGGACCATCGCCAAGGGGCAGGAACCCGCAGGTCATGTTGAGCAAACCTGGTTTGCCGGCGCGCATTGCAATGTCGGTGGCGGATATCCTGATGCCGGCCTTTCCGATCAGGCCATGATCTGGATGATTGCTCGTGTGCAAGCGCTGACCGGACTGGAATTTAATGTTGCGGCAATCGGTGCGGCCGTGCGTCCCAACATTGGCGGCGCGGTGATCAATTCAACAGTCGGCTGGCCGATCGATCACCGGTTTCCGCATTATCGGCAAGTGTTACCCGCCAACGCTATTTGCCACGGTTATCTGTTAAACACCGAGGATCCGGCTGCGAAGCGCATAAACGAACGGGTTCACTGGAGCGTCGTGACAAAGCGGCAGGAACGAGTAGGGCAATCCTACCTTCCGCCCGATCTGCCGTTGGATATTTCCGCTGCAAAAATCGTCGACGAGACCGCAGAAGAGCGGGTTCTCCTTGCAGCGTGTGGTGTTTCTCTGTCTTCCTAAACACCCTGGCACTTAGCTTTGCCTCAACATCTCTAGCGGCTGGGTCTTAGTGGATTGCGCCGTACCATCAACCCAAGAGCCGCTCTGGCTTTGGGCTCTTCGTTGTCTTGGGCAAAAGCCGCCTGATGCAGAATTGGCCCGGACGAGCCGATCGTCGGCGTCGCGGCCCGTTCCTACTTTCCGCCGGCGCGCGTACTCATGTACCGCTTTACGTCGGGATTGCGCCAAACAATGAGTTGTTCCCGGCGTTTTGTTGTTGCTGTTGGCGCTTGTTGTTCCGGAAATCTGACAATAATGGTCTGGCCGATCGCCGTCAATTTCCGGTCCCTGCGGCTGGCGCTTGTGCTCTTTTGGTCGATAACGCTCACGACGAACAATCCAATGATCCCGAGCGGCAGTCCGAGGAAAAATAACGCAAGGACTATCCCGGCGATCACCGCAAACATGAGCTAACCCGAATTCCGCTTTGGTCGCGGGCCGTCCCCAAACAAGTGGGGACCATGCCCGCCGTTCAGGTCGCTAGTTTTAGCTGAAAAGCCGGGACAATAAATAGCATAATGCCGCCACAAGGGCCGTCGCGGGCAGCGTAATGATCCAGGCGATGACGATATTGCCCGCGATGTTCCAGCGCACAGCGGATACTTTTCTTGCGGCGCCAACGCCGATGATCGCGCCAGTAACTGTGTGCGTAGTCGATACCGGTATGCCAAGGTAGGTCGCGGCAAACAGCATGATGGCGCCTCCGGCGGAGGCGCAGCAGCCCTGGACCGGGGTCATCCGTGTAATCTTCGAGCCGACGGTGTGGACGATGCGCCAGCCGCCGACAAGCGTGCCGAGGCCGATGGCGGCCTGGCAGGTGATAACCACCCAAAAAGGCACGTAAAAATCGCCGCCGAGATGGCCTTGCGAGAACAACAATACGGCGATGATGCCCATGGTTTTTTGCGCATCGTTGCCGCCGTGCCCGAGCGAAATCAGCGAGGCTGCGCCGAACTGCAGCCATTGAAACGTCGGCTCCACGGTGTTGGGGTTGGCGCGCTTAAATCCCCACGACACGGAGAGCACGAGGAGCAGGGCAATAAAAAACCCGAGCAGCGGAGAAAGGACAATAAAGGCGCCGGTGGTCAGGAGGCCCGGCCATACGATGGAGCTCAATCCGGCTTTGGCCACGCCGGCTCCGACCAATCCGCCGATCAGCGCGTGCGAACTGCTGGACGGAATGCCTGCCCACCAGGTGATGACGTTCCAGAAAATAGCGCCGATCAGGGCACCGAAGATGACTTGGGCATCCATCACCTCGGCAGATACAATACCGACGCCGACTGTCCGCGCGACGTGCACGCCGAAAACGAGAAAGGCGATAAAGTTGAAAAACGCCGCCCAAATCACCGCGTAGCGCGGCCGCAGCATCCGGGTCGATACCAGTGTCGCGATCGAATTGGCGGTGTCATGCAGGCCGTTGAGGAAATCGAACGCCAGCGCGACGACGATAAGGCCAACGAGAACCGGCAGGGCAAGCTGAGCAGTCATAGCGAAGCCGCCCCTACAGCCGATCGACGACAATCGAGCTTATTTCCTTGGCAACATCCTCGAAGCGGTCGACAATTTTTTCCAGGTGATCGTAGAGTTCGGAGCCGATGATAAAATTCATCGCATTACCTGCGTTTCCCTCCGAGCGGCTGGCCAGGAACAGCGCTTTCAGTCCGCGGTTGTAAAGGTCATCGGCCGTTTCCTCGACCGCTATGAGTTTCGTCGTCAGCGCGCCGAGACGCCCGGCATTGGCGCCAATCGAGCTCAACAGCGGCACGGCTTCCAGCACGATCTTGGCCGATTGCAGGATGATATCGGCCATCTGCTGCATCTGCGGCTCAAAGCTGCGGACTTCGAACAACACGATGGTCTTGGCGGTCTTGTTCATCTGATCGATGGCGTCATCCATGGAGCTAATTAGAGACTGGATATCGGGGCGGTCAAACGGCGTAATAAATGTCCGCCGGACTGCGATCAGAACCTCGCGGGTGACCTCGTCCGCTTCGGCTTCGCGCTGGAAGATTTGCTTGCAGTAGGTCTCGATCGTGTCGCCGCCCTGCAGCAGCCCGCGCAACGCCTCGGCGCCGGCGACGACAATGGCGGCATGTTTCTCGAAGAGCGGAAAAAATCGCTCCTCCTTGGGCATCAACGCTTGGAACCAACCGAACATCCCGGCCTCAACCTGTGGCGGCGAAAACGGGCCGCGCGGTGGAGTTAGCATTTTAGATGAGCGGCTGCACCAAGCGCTCAGGACCCGGCCGAGTTTCCCACCGCCGAATCTTTGCCTTTGCCGCTTTTGTCCCGGCTTATTCCCGCTCGACCGCGGCGACCCTGCCGCGTTCGATGGCGAGCGACAACTTGCCGTGCTTCAGCGCTAATGCGGGTTCGCCGAATAGTTCTCTCCGCCAGCCGGCAAGGGCAGGGACTGCGGCGTCGTCATCCGCCGCGATGCGTTCGAGGTCGTCGACGGTGGCAATGACCTTGGCGGCGACGTGGTGTCGCTCCGAAATCATTCGCAGCAGCACCTTGAGCAATTCGACAACGGCGGTGCCGTTGGCCGATGGCGGCGGCAATCGCCCAAGCGGCGGCAGCGTCTTGGGCTCTCGCTCCAACCCGCGCGTCACCGCCGCCACGATCCCATCCGCCGCGCGTGAGCGTTCAAAACCTTTCGGCAGCGAGCGCAAGTGTTTTAGCTTTTCCAGTGTGTTCGGGGCCTGCACCGCGATGTCGCCAATCACTTCGTCCTTGAGCACGCGCGCGCGCGGAACATCGCGCGCTTGCGCTTCACGCTCGCGCCAGGCCGCGACTTCGATGAGTACGCCAAGCTCTTTGGGTTTGCGCACGCGCGTCTTGAGCCGCCGCCACGCATTTTCCGGATCCATGCGGTAGGTATCGGCCGAGGTGAGCACGTGCATCTCCTCCTGCACCCAGTCGACGCGGCCGCGCCGTCCGAGATCGTCGACCAGCGCGGCGTAAACCTGGCGCAAATGGGTAACGTCGGAAACGGCATAGGAAAGCTGCGCATCCGACAGCGGGCGTCGTGTCCAATCGGTGAAGCGGTTCGATTTGTCGAGCGTATCTCCGGTGATGCGCTGCACCAGCTGGTCGTAGGAGATGGAATCGCCGTAGCCAAGCACCATGGCCGCGACCTGGGTATCGAAAATCGGATGTGGGATGAGCTTGGCGCGATGCCAGACAATTTCGATGTCCTGGCGCGCGGCGTGGAAGACCTTCATCACCTTTTCGTCGGCCAAGAGCTCGAAGAACGACGCGAGGTCGATGCCGGAGGCCAATGCATCGATGACCACGGCCTCGTCCGCCGAGGCCATCTGTGCCACGCAGAGCAGCGGGTAATACGTCGTCTCGCGGAGAAATTCAGTATCGACGGTGATGAAGGGCTCGGAAGCCATTCGCCGGCAGACGGCGGCGAGCTCGGACGTTGTGGTGATCGGCTGCATTATGGATTTGATAGCGGAAACGCGTGCGCTTGTCGTGGTGCCGAGTGAGCGTTAGGCGTGCACTTGGCCCAAATGGATGAACTCCCACGGGCTGGGGAATTCTCCCACCGGCACCTCAATGAGGCTCGGGCCGTCGCGATGGGCGAAGGCGCGGCGCAACGCACGGCGTAGTTCATCCGCGGTGTGCACCCGCTCGGCCTCGGCGCCGAAGCTTTTGCCGAAGGCGACAAAGTCCGGATTGGCGAGATCCGAGGCGATCAGCCGGTTGCCGTAGCGCTCCTTCTGGATTCGCCGCACGTTGCCGAACGCGCCGTCGTTGAACAAAACCGTGACCAGCGGGATACGATGCCGCATGGCCGTCGCCAGTTCGGTTGCGGTGTACAGAAAGCCGCCATCGCCTGTGATCGAAACGACGGGCACATCGCGGCGCGCGTCTTGCGCACCGAGCGCGGTTGCAAAGCCCCAGCCCAACGGATCCTGATAGCCCGGCGACAGAAAGGTGCGGGGCTTATAGACCGGAAAGGCCAGCCGCGCCGCGAAGCCGAGCTGAGTGACCTCATCGACGAAAATGCCGTCCTCGGGCAATTCAGCGCGGATGGCTTCGAGGAAGGCGATCTGCGGCGCGATCTTCTCCAACCGCTTCCGCCACTTTGCCTGCCGCTGTTCCATGTCGGCGCGGCGTGATGTGCGCGTGAGATTGTGCGCCGGCAATTCCGCCAGCAAACTTTGCAGAATCGGTCTGGCCTCGCCGGTGAGCGCCACTTTGGGCCGCCGCCAGCGATGATGTTCTTCGGCATTGGCGTCGATGCGCACAATCGGCACATTGCGCTCGCCCCATTCGCGCAATTGGATCAGGAGCCGTGTGCCCACTGCCAACATCGCATCTGCTTCGCCCCATAATTCATGCCCGAGCGGTAGCGTCACGCTGAAGGGGTTTCGGCTGTCGAGCACGCCGCGGCCGCGCCGATAGGCGAGCACCGGCGCTTGCAGCAGCGCCGAGAGCGCGGTGACTTCAGCGGACGCATCCTGCGCGCCGCCGCCGCAGACGATCATCGGCCGCTTGGCGGCGCCGAGGATTTTCGCCGCCCGGCGTACTGCGGCGGCATCGATCTTTGCGGGCAGCACCGGCAACGGCCCTTGCAACGTCGCTGGGCCGGCCTTGCCCCACACGTCCATCGGACACTCGATCACGGCCGGTCCAGGGCGGCCCATTCGCATGGCGCGCAGCGCCAGCGCCGTCTGCCGCGATGCCTTTTCCGGACCGTGCAGCAGCGCCGTGTGATCGACCAGGCTTTCGAGAATGCCGGCCTGGTCGCGCATCTCATGGAGGTGGCCGAGCCCGCGGCCGATATCGGCGTGGGGAATTTGCCCGACCAGGCCGAGCACGGGCGCGTTCATGGCGTAAGCCGTCAGTAGGCCCGTCGCCGCATTGAGCAAACCGGGCCCCGGCACAACCGCGCAGGCCTGCGGGCGGCCGGTCGCGAGCGCCGCGCCCAGCGCCATCAGCGCCGTGCCTTGCTCGTGGCGGGGATGTACGGTGCGGAGCTTCTCCGCGGCGCGAAACAGCGCGTCGAACAGGTGGTCATTTTGCACCCCCGGCAGCGCGTAGATGGTGTCGATGCCATGGCCGACGAGGGTGCCGACGACTGCATCCGCGGTGGTCATTTGCTGCGCCGCCGCGGGTTTTTTCTTGTGGGCCGGTTTAGCCATTACGGAACATTTCCATCAGGTGATTTCGCAAGACGATTCTTAATAAACCTCCCGAACCAGAGAGGGTGAAGATTTTGTGTGAGCCGGCCTGCCTTGACAAAACAGGCCCTGCATGTGCTTTCCGCGTTCCGGCCACGATGGCCTGTTTTGGGAAATAATTGCGCCTTAAATCATGCACCGCTATCGCACCCATACCTGCGGCGCGCTGCGAGATAGCGACATCGGCCGTGATGTGCGTCTCTCCGGCTGGTGCCATCGCATCCGCGACCATGGCGGCGTGCTGTTCATCGATTTGCGCGACCATTACGGCCTCACCCAGGTGGTCGCCGATCCGGACAGCCCCGCCTTCAAGGTGGCGGAGACGCTGCGCGCGGAATGGGTGGTGCGCGTCGACGGCAAGGTGCGCCGACGGCCGGGCGGTACCGAAAATCCCGAATTGCCGACCGGAGCGGTCGAGGTTTACGTCAGCGAGATCGAGGTGCTCGGGCGTGCGGCCGAGTTGCCGATGCCGGTGTTTGGCGACCAGGAGTACCCCGAAGATATCCGCCTGAAATATCGCTTCCTCGATCTGCGCCGCGAGCGGCTCCATCGCAACATCATGCTGCGCGGCCAGATCATCGACTCGATCCGGCGGCGCATGAAAGAGCAGGGCTTCTTCGAATTCCAGACGCCGATTTTGACCGCCTCTTCGCCCGAAGGCGCGCGCGACTATCTGGTGCCGTCGCGGTTGCATCCCGGGAAATTCTACGCGCTGCCGCAGGCGCCGCAGCAGTTCAAGCAGCTGATCATGATCTCCGGGTTCGATCGCTATTTTCAGATCGCGCCGTGTTTTCGCGACGAGGACGCGCGCGCCGACCGCTCGCCGGGTGAGTTCTACCAACTCGATCTGGAAATGAGCTTCGTCACCCAGGACGACGTGTTCGACGCAGTCGAGCCGGTGATCCGGGGCGTGTTCGAGGAGTTCTCCGCCGGCAAGCCGGTGACGCCAAAATTCCCGCGCATCCCTTACAGCGAGGCGATCGCCAAATACGGCACCGACAAGCCTGACCTGCGCAATCCGATCCTGATGCAGGACGTCTCGGAGATCTTTCGCGGCTCGGGTTTTAAGATTTTCGCGCGTATTCTCGAAACAAATCCGAAAGCGCAAGTTTGGGCGATCCCGGCGAAAGGCGGTGGCTCGCGTGCTTTCTGCGACCGCATGAATTCCTGGGCGCAGGGCGAGGGCCAGCCGGGCTTGGGCTATATTTTTTGGCGAAAAAGATCAGAGGGTCTCTCGTCGCAAGATATTCAAATGCTTGCGTGGGGCCTCCAAAAGGCAATCGAAGAGGGACGCACTGCGGAAGCTGAGCAACTGTACAAGAAGTGGTTTGAGCAAGTCGAGCCGGTTGGGCCATTAGCAAACAATATCGGGCCGGAACGGACGGAAGCCATTCGCCGTCGGTTCGCTTTGGATCAGGCTTCATTTGGCGAGGGCGACGCCGTGTTCTTTGTCGCCGGCGATCCGCAAACTTTCTACAAATTCGCCGGCGCGGCGCGCACTAAAATCGGCCAGGAGCTTAACCTCGTCGCCAAGGATCGCTTCGAGCTGTGCTGGATTGTCGACTTTCCGATGTACGAATGGAATGAAGAGGAAAAGAAGATCGACTTTTCCCACAATCCGTTCTCCATGCCGAACTTGCCGGCTGAGGAATTCATTGCGCTTGATGCCGCCGACCGCGAGAGAATTCTGGGATTGAAGGCGATCCAGTACGACATTGTCTGCAACGGCGTGGAATTATCGTCCGGCGCCATCCGCAATCATCGCCCCGACGTGATGAAGAAGGCGTTCGCCATCGCCGGCTACGACGAGAGCGTGCTGGAAGAAAGATTCGGCGGCATGCTGCACGCGCTCTCGCTCGGCGCGCCGCCGCACGGCGGCATTGCGCCCGGCATCGACCGCATTGTCATGCTGTTGTGCGGCGAGGAGAACCTGCGCGAGGTGGTGCTGTTCCCGATGAACCAGCGCGCCGAGGATTTGATGATGGGCGCGCCGTCAGAAGCGACGCCGAAGCAATTGCGCGAGCTGCACATCCGCGTCGTCAAACAGACCGCAGACTGAGCCGTTTGCCCACCATTGCTCTCACGGTTTCCGTCGTTGCGATGAGCGGCCAGCGCCGCTCTGTGACGTTTGACCTCGGATTCCCCATTGCGCAAGGGGACGAGCGCTTAGAATAGCTTCAGACAGCAGAGCACTTTGCCAACGATCTCAAGCTCTCCCAAGGGCGCCTCTTCGCTTGGATGGCTGTTATTGTCGGAAATGATCTTTACCCGCGGCGGACGCGCCGAGCGCAATACTTGCAGGCGCTTTACGATAATCGAGTTGAAGGTGTCACGGATGGCATAAAGCCCATCGGGCGTCGGCGTCTTGTGGCCGGTGTCGATGATGGCCCGTTCGCCGGAGGCGATGGTAGGCGCCATGCTGTCGCCGGCGGTGTCGACAACGAGAAGCTGTGATCGGCGAGGTATGCAACTGCTCGTGCACGAAACTTGCAGGAAATACCCACCCCTCGCTCTTGAGCGGGTCGGCGTGACGTCCATCCTTTCGCAGTTCGTGAGCTGGAACGCCTCCACCTTGGCCGGCGCGCAGGTCGAGTTCTGGCACCTGGCCGGGGGCTGCGACCGACCCCTCGCCGGATGCGCCGCTTGAGTCATTTGGCTCCCCGTCGTGCCCGGGTATCGTCCCCAGAGTAAGATCTGCTCCGGCGTATAACCGAGGGGACCAGCGAAAGGTTTTAGGTGATCGAGCCGTAACCTGATCAACCCGGTTTCGAGCCGCGATAATTGTTGCTTGGATACGCCCGATAGCCGCACCAATTCCGAGCGCGACATGCGGCGCGCCTCGCGCGCATGATAAAGCCCGCTACGGGGTGGAGGCTGCCGGGGTCGACGTGGCATGCGGCGTATTGTCACCGAATTGGTGCAGGGCGCCAGTGGTCAATAAACGCGAGCCGAGCTTGCGCCCCTGCGGTTGAAGTTATCTCACAACCATCCCGGGGAAATCCGTCCAATGTGAACATAGAGCCCGGGATGTCTTCCCGTAGAAGTCGCAGAATAGTTCATACTCAAGTTAAGGATGCGGTGGACGAAATGGCCGCGGACATTTCGGAATTGGGAAAGCTCGCTCGCACTCGGCGTCGCAAGGCAACTCCGGGCGCTCCTGTATCAGTCGGACGATCTGATTAGAAAGATCTCTAAAACGATCGCGGGGAAGTCACCGCCATCCTAGGCTGCACGATGCGATCGTCGGACGAAAGTTCCGACGCTGCGCAGTGATCTTTACAAACAACATAGAGCGGCGATAACCCGGACGGGTCACGCTCGACTTCAGTAGAATAATGTTCATGACGTTTGTGTTAAAGGGACGGAATGAGCCAGCTCTCATTTAGAGCATCATCGCGATTCGGCCGACTGCGCTAAATGACAGCTCTGATGGTCGGATTGAGACGCCTACGGTTCATTGGACGCTGCCTGTTCAGTCGGAGCGCGGCGCTAAGGATTTGCAGAGCTCCACGGCGGTGACAGAGGTTTCCAGAACGGTTCATGTTGCCTCGCTGAAAGCTGTGTATGCGCCACGCAAGAGAGTTGGTCGCGCGAGGCGTCCAGATTGTTCGCGTTGGCGTTATATCTCTCGCGTACCCCGGGCTAGATGATGTAGCTTCCGCGGATCTTGGCCCTTAGGGGTGAGAATGTCGTCCGACGACGTCAACAATTCGAAACATTGGCAGGCCCCCGCCGCCGAAGTGCGAGCAATTGCCGGCACTATGGCCGAAGATGGCATCAAGGCGAGCATGCTCAGGTTGGCGACTGATTACGATAAGCTTGTTGCTCGTGCGATTGCCCGGGGAGCAATAGGAGATCCCGGCGGGCCATGACCCGCGACGGGGAAAGTCCCGACTACGACGAGCCCAAGGGCGCCTGGAAAACGGATTTGCTCGCCGTACTTCTAATCCTCGCCTTTGCCGTCATTCCGGTGCTTACCTTTCTGAGGTGACCGATTCGTCTTCTCCGCAATGGCAAAAACTAAAAGCCCAACGCCTGTTGATCGGCGCGTCGGCGCGCGAATAGCGATGCAGCGTCGGGCGCTTGGCATACCGCAGCACAAGCTGGCCGAGTTGATTGGAGTCGCAATCCACCAGGTCAGAAAATACGAATGGGGCACCAACCGCGTCAGCGCCAGCCGGCTACAACAGATCGCGCTCGCTTTGAAGGTTACACCGGCGTTGTTTTTCGATGGAGAACCGATCGCCCGCAGTGGGCCGAAGGTACTGGCTCGCATCAAGGAGTTTGTTTCCTCGCCGGAGGGTATCGCCCTATCCCAAGCATTCACCAAAATCCGCGACGGCAAAGTGCGGCGCATTATCGTCAGTTTGGTTGAGCGGCTCGCAAGACTCTATTTTGGAGACGAATTTTCGGGCATCTTTCGCAAAATCTACTACCTCGAATCATGCGGATTGCGGCCCTTTCTGACAACGCGCGTCATGGTCTCGCGATAACAACTTTACGAACAATTCACGTGTGCATGCCTACGTTGGATAGAGCCTTTGCCAAGTTTTTATGTTTTCGTGGGTCTCAACGTCGTTGAACTGCGCGCCGCCGTTCCGCTCACCCGCCGAATTATTTCCGATGAAGAAGGACGAAACTAAAAACAGTTCCGTTGAACTGCCATTCGACTATGGCAGTGCCTTCTGTGAAGGAATGATGCGCTTTCGCGACGAATGGAATCCGGCCGCGCCCGAGTTTACCTTGGATATTAGCGGCAAACCTTTCACTCTTGGCGATCTCTGCGCATTGGTAATAGGTTTCCGCGGTCATTTGCCGACAAACGCTCTCAATCGCCTGCTGTCGGAAATGCATAATGCGCGATACACCCGCCTCAAGATGGAACTCGCCGATGATCCGTCGTACTCAACTGCGGCTAGCTGCTTATTGACGCTGATGAACGACAGTAGAGCGGCGCTTCGCAGACTGGATGAGGAACGTTTTAGAGCTCCCGGGGTGAAACTCTGGGGCAAGCAGGGTGCACAAAGTGGATCCGCGTGACGCGCGACGAAGCGCAGGATCGCTCTATCGGCACGGAAAATGTGGAGATGTGTTCGGAGTGGGCGAGTAGCTTTTAGCCCAATAGCCTAGTGCGCGGGCGATGCTTGATGGCGCTCGCGAACACGTCTCGCGCCTTTCTTGATTATTGCCCGCGTAAAGCAGCCGGTCGACCTTTGTCCCGTCTTTGGTCCACTCTTCCACTTGTAGAAATTGTGATCGTCCACAAGAAGAGGATTGTCGGTTTTCTCATCGGGCCAGCACCAGACCAATCGTTATGCACGGGCGACCAAGTCGAAGGCGCTAAAGGCGAATATCGCCATACCGTCAATCAGTTTTCGGCCGGATTAACGGTGGCCAAAGATCAAAGGCCACTGTTTGCCGGCCGAATGCGGCGGCGGCCGCTTCATCCTGGAACTTTTGATGACTAAACCGTACGCGGTCGCCGCGGAGGTAATCAATTTGCTTCTGTCGTTTGGTCTTCTCATCGAATTGAGTGAGAACCCCATCGTGATCGACACTCCAGGCCATATCACGACGCTCCAGTCCGTACGAGCGTTGCGACCGGGCTACAATTGTTGGACGAATCGCCGGTAAAGCAAGAGGCGGGCTATGGCGGATAGGACGCCACAGTCGCTTAAACAAAGGCTTGGCGTTCCTTCCCACTGCGGCGTGCGCTTGATAAATCCGCACCAAGGAGGCCGGCTGGGACGATTACGACATTTGCGCTTTTGCAGGGGATCGGCGTGTCGCTGCGACTTCGGCGCCGGCTTCTGTTGCCGCCCTGCAACGGGGATCGTCTATCGATGCCCTACGGTCGATAGAGATTGCTGTGTAACCCGGGCGCTACAGCCATCTCGCTACTGACAGACTATGGTGGCCTCCGTATTGGCTGGGACCTAGCGATGAGCAGCCTGCGATGATGACGCACGTGATGAGCGAAGGCAGGCTGTTTGGGTTGACACCCTTCGATTGGGGGGTGTTGCTGGTCGGCATGTTGTCCTGCGGAATCCTAACATCGCTTTTCTGATTACGGCGCCTCTATGAGACAATTGCGGGCGCGGGCAGAACGTGGCGACCCGGCCCTTTTCAGTTCTCCAGCAACGCCGTCAGCTTCGCGGACGTTTGGTATTAAGGCTGAGCGAGTGGGACGCGTATTCGCGTAGAGCCGCTTCCAAGTCGAAGTAGAACGCCATCCTCGTCACGGATCCGCCGTTTAGCCGCCATCTTGCACATTGATGATCGGCGCGCGGGGTATCGGGGAGTGCGGGGCGAGCGCGGAGAAGCACTGCGGCGTTCCGCACGCCCGCCGCGATCGATGTATATCACAATGGATCGACCAAAGGGCGAACCGAGTGCGCGGGAGGTGCTAGGCGATTGGGCGAAGGCACCAGGATATTCCAAGCGGGCAGCGGAGTTTTTAGAACTCGCACGCTGTGCACCACTTCCTGCTGTGCGAAAGCGCTACCTCACGATCGCAGAGCATTACCGTAGGCTGGCGGAAGTGGAGAAGCGAGTGCAACTCAAAAAGAACCAGAGGCAGCTCGGGACTTAAATCGTGCTCGTTGGCGCCACGCGGGCCGACAAAGTGAAGGCCTTCGGGAGAAATGGAGACCGCCATGGATCGACGAACCGTAATGATGGGACTTGCAATTGCCGGTTCGGGCGCTCTGACCGCCGCGTCGGCCCAGTCGGGAGCCGAAAACTCTGTGATTGTCGCCTTCGCAAAAACGTTAAGTGCTCATGACCTTGACGGCTTTGCCGCGCTGTTTGCTCAGGATTACGTAAATCACCAGATGAGCGCTGCGGCACCAAAACCGGCACCCGGCGTAAGTGCCAAACAGGCTACCGTTGGATTTTTCGCCGCGCGGCTCAACGGGTTGCCCGACCTTTCAGTCGCAATCGAGGTCTCGCTCGCCAGCGGCGAGATGGCGGCAGCAAGCTTCGTCTATACTGGAACTCATCGAGGTGAGTACTTCGGCGTGGCCCCGACGGGAAGATCCCTGCGCTTCACATCTTGCGATATTTTCCGCATTCGTGACGGCAAGATCGCGGAGCATTGGGGAATGGGGGATATTGCTGGCACGCTCGCTCAATTGAAAGGATAAACTGACGCGGCTGAATTGGATAAGACAGGTTGCCTCAGCGTTCTTTGGATGGTCAAAGAGAAGCCCCGCTGACCTATTCGCCGCGGGGCTCCCAGGACGGATCAACCACGTTGCCTCGCGAGGTTGCCCTCCCTCTCGTCTAATCGGGTGCGCCGGCTCTTCGTTCCTGCGGCAAATTCGAACGAGGCCATTACCTACTAGTCGTCACATTGACCGAAAGGAGTTGCGATGTCGGCTCCTACCAATTACGGACATGCGGCCGCAACGCAGCAGATCGTATTGGGCCAGAAGGCGACATCAGCCGGCGGCTCGGTCGAGCGCCATTACGCCAATGCAGCGGCTGGCAAGGTTTGCATTCGCCGCTTGCTCTGAGTTGCTACAAATTCGGAGCGGCTACCCCTCAAGGAAGTGCCCGAAGGCTGCCAGCATCCGGATCCGGTCGCAAATAATTTTCGTGATTGCGAGCATGGGCACCGCCAGGATCGCGCCGGGCACGCCCCACATCCAATACCAGAAGATGAGCGCCAGGATGACAAGGACGCGGTTGAGCGTGAAGCGCCGCGCCAACAGCGTGGGCGTAATAATCTCGCCCTCGGCGAGGTGAATGACAAAGTACAGCCCGGCGGGCAGCAGCGCTACCCACAATGTCTTTGCGGTGAGCAGACCGGCGAGCGTGAACATCGCGACACCGATCATTGGCCCCAGGATCGGGACATAATTGAGCAGAAAGGCAACCACCCCCCACAATATCGGATCACCCAAGCCGCAAAGCCACATCGCAAGTGCTGTCGTCAGCCCGACGGCCGCATTCATAATCGTGATGGTGATGAGGTAGGCCGAGATATCATGCTCGATGTGCTGCGAGATTTCGACTGCCTGCCGCTTGTCGCTGAAGTTCGGCAGGATTTCGACAAGGCGGCGCAGGAACGTGTCGCCCGAAAGCAGCAGGAAGAAAATTACCAGAACCGTCTCCAGGAACCCTGCGGCAAAGGCGCTTGTGTTCGAAAATATAGTCAGCAAGAGACCTGCGCCGATAGCAGGGCCCTGGGTCGCGCTGGCGGCCGGTTTCGAATCGCCGCTCACATAGCCTTGCGCCTGCTGCCAAAATTGCCGAACTGCTTCGATCGGGGCGCGCAGAAAGCTCAGATGTTCCTGAAGGCGCGGCACGCCCTCCGGCAGCTTTGCCGCCCAGGAGCTCGCCGGCCCGGACATTCCGGTCACGAATGCGACGATCGTGCCGAACAACAGCGCAATCAGAAGAAGGGCGCCGAGCATTCGCGGTACGTGAAGGCGTTCCAGCAACCGCAAGGCTGGCTGCAGTAGAAGATTGAGGACGATGGCAAGGACGATCGGCAGCACGATCTCGCGCGCGGCATAGAGCGCGGCGAGGAGCGCCAGCATGAACAGTCCACCTTGGAAGACGCCGCGAACGTCGGCACCGCGGGGCATCCCCTGCTCGTTAACGGCCGGCTCTTCGTACGCCGGATTCGCGGCCGGTTCCTCGGCAGGAGTGGGTTTCACCGGTTCACTGCGACTCTGCACAATTACCGCCATACGTGGGAGTTTCGTCTGCGCCCTCACTTGTATCGCCGGAATTCGCACCGTTATGGGTCTAAAGACGCTTAAAGCGTAGGCACGGGACTTGGGGGCGGGGGGAGCACCTTTTCTGCTAACAACTTTGCGCCCGGCACTTCCCAAATCTGTACCGAATTGCTCACTTCGATGGGTCGGTGGGATCTCGGTACCAACGGCGATCATCATGGTGAAGGCGATGCGGCGTGGACATGTAGAGGTGACCTTGGTCCCGATGTCGGTGTCGCTCGCCGACGCCAACGACGTTGCCAACCTCAACTTCGACGTCTTCCTCGACAATCGGTGGTTTGTCGCCGCCGCTCAAAGCGCCGGCAAATGCCGGCACCGTTAGGATCGGAACAACAAAAGGAGCGAGAAAAACGCTTTTCACAACATTCTCCTGGGTTGGGGATGCTTGCCGTTCCACTGCTCGTCAGAATCGGGCTTGACGCTCCTATGTCTGTAAAGAATTGACCGTGCGCTATCTGGAACGAAACCTCGACGAGGCCGTTACCCCAGACACCAAACAAATAAATAACGAGGATGAGGCAATGGACAGAGTTCAGATCAAAGGCTCGGCCCAGCAGGCCAAGGGAGCGGTGAAAGAGACCGCGGAAAGATTTTCGGTGATAAGAAACTGGAAACCGAGGGTAAGACCGACAAGGCTGCGGGCAAAGTGCAAAACGCGATCGGTGGATTAAAGGATGCGGTGCGCGGTAAATAACAGCACCGTCAACGGAGGCTTCCGATGGAACTGATTCTCATTATCGTTGTATTAGTGCTTCTGTTTGGCGGCGGCGGCGGATACTTTGGTCGCAGGCGAGGGTATTGGTGATCGAAGATGTACGACGTGTCTTACGTATGTCCTTTGACCTATTTATGAATGACACCTGCTCGAAGTGTCGCAAGCCGATGAAGCTCGCCGTGGTCGGGTGACATACAATTCACCGTGACCCTGCGGTCCACAAGAGCGAATGGGCGAACTGCGGCGCTGTAAAACCAAAGTCCTCTTTCGGAAGCGGGGCGCAATCGCCGCTTGAACGGCAGGCCTAACGGCTGCTTACGCGACAACGTCCTCACGTTGAATATAACGATAGGCTAGCGTCGGCGACTGAGAGGTCAGCAGCGCTCCCGCCTATGGAGTTGCACGATGCAGTATTACACGCCGTCAATCCCGACGACCGCATGCCCGCCTCCAGGACCGGACGATACGCCGACCCTAATCTGCCCCTCTTGCGGCGACACCATGAAGCACCTCAGGACGATCCCAAAATCGGGGGTGCGGTTGGAACAGTTCATTTTCGTCTGTCCTTCGTGCGAAGGAATTGCTTAAAGGAAGTTCATAAACCGGCGACATGCGACCGTTTCATTTTGTCGCCTAACCATCCAAAATCCTGATCTGGATTTCATCGTTCCAATGCGTGTGAACATCGCGCGGTTGCCGCCTATATATTTTGAGAGTTGCAGAGGCGGGGACCGAAAGCTTTTAGCTGCACGGATTGGAGATTTCGTTGATCTCGCTCAAAATTCATCACAAGACGACCTATCGCTTCAACAAGCCGGTGGCTCTCGGGCCCCACCGCTTAATGCTTCGACCGCGCGAAAGCCGCGAACTACGTTTGATTTCCAGCCATGTTACGGTAACACCCGAAGCCGTGGTGACCTGGGCACACGATGTTTTTGGCAACGCAGTCGCGACTGCCATCTTCCAGACCATGACCGATAGCCTCGAAATCGACAGTGTCTCGGAACTTCAGCTCGATGCAGCCGCGTGGCCTGTCTTCAGCATCGCAGCCTCGGCGATCGTCTACCCGTTCCGGTATTCCGACGATGAATGGACCGACCTCGGCGCTTTGACGAGACAGCAATACTCGGATCCGGCGGGACGACTACGCGATTGGGCGCGGACATTCGTCCGCGGCCAATCAACTGATACGTTGTCGCTACTGAAGGACCTGAGTGCTGGCGTCACGAGTTGGATTCGCTATCAGAGCCGGGATGACGAGGGCACCCAGTCTCCAACTCAGACTCTGGATCGCGGCTGGGGATCGTGTCGGGATTTTGCGGTGCTCTTTGCGGACGCGGTGCGCAGCCTCGGCTTCGGCGCGCGAATCGTCTCTGGCTATCTCTACAATCCCGATCGGCAATCCGTCGGGTCGAGTGATGCTGGATCAACCCACGCATGGGCAGAGGTTTTCGTCCCGGGCGCAGGCTGGATCACTTTCGATCCGACCCATCGCAGCGTCGGCGGTTTCAACCTAATACCCGTCGCCGTCGTACGCGACATCCAACAGGCCGTTCCAGTGTCCGGCAATTTCGTAGGGATGACCGACGCCTTCGCAGGCATGTCAGTGGAGGTTATCGCCACGTTATAAGCTCGCGAGTCGCTTCTAGGCGAAAGCTCCCATGGGGCATCCGTAATGATGACCTCGCGGCGAGTCGGATGTTGCCGATAACGGCGAGCTTTATTGGCTCGCGTCACTTCGGGGCGGGTGGTGTAAGTCTGGCTGCCCGCATCGCAAGACTGACCAGGGAATTGAGGCGCATGATCCTGGCATCCGACGAGTTTACGCCATTGCTCGTCACCCTCAACCACTCAATGGCACGAGAGGCGTTTGCCCAGTCGCCGCCGCGTAGTGCCGACTGAAACCGCGCTCGCTCATCTCGACCTGATCGGCTAGAACCGAAAGGGAAAGCACGTCCTTAAGGTATCGCGTGGCGCCTCACGGGTTTTGCCGATCGACTGGCTCGACCGGTTCGCAGCGAATATTGAGGCTTTATTAATCCTGCCGAGAGCTAATGTTCCAACCTAAGCGATGGGGACAACCGCTGGCATGCGCGTATTGCTGATCGAAGACGATAGCGCCACGGCGCTATCGATCGAATTGATGCTCAAATCCGATAGTTTCAACGTCTATACGACCGATCTTGGCGAGGAAGGGATCGATCTCGGTAAGATATACGACTACGACATCATCTTGCTGGATCTGAACTTGCCGGACATGTCGGGCTTCGACGTTTTGCGCAAGCTCCGCGTATCGAAGGTTAGGACGCCGATACTGATTCTCTCCGGCCTTGCCGCCGTCGAGAACAAGATAAACGGTCTCGGCTTCGGCGCCGATGACTATGTGACGAAACCGTTTCACAAGGACGAACTGATCGCCCGCATCCACGCCATTGTGCGGCGGTCAAAGGGACACGCGCAGTCCGTGATCAATGCTGACGATTTACGCATCAACCTTGACTCCAAATTGGTAGAGATCAGCGGCACGCCCGTGAATTTGACCGCGAAAGAATACCAGATGCTGGAACTCCTGGCGCTGCGCAAGGGCATGACGCTAACCAAGGAAATGTTTTTGAGTAATCTCTATGGCGGCATGGAAGAGCCAGAGGCGAAGATCATCGACGTCTTCATCTGCAAGCTGCGCAAAAAGCTTGCTAGCGCATCAGGCGGCAGGGATTACATCGAGACGATCTGGGGGCGCGGCTATGCGATGCGCGAGCAAGCGATTCCTGCCTGACGCTTTCCTGATCACGCCAAGAGTGCGCAATGGAGACCCGTCTTTACTCCCCCGTAAAGCGCTTTCTTGAGGGATTTGGCTTAGAAGTTAAGGGCGAGGTTTGCGGCTGCGACCTCGTAGCGTTGGATCGCGGCACACCTGCCGCGCTCGTTATCGGCGAACTAAAACTCAGCTTTACACTTGAATTAGTTTTGCAGGCCGTCGACCGTTCGGTCGCCTGCGACGAGGTCTGGCTGGCCGTACGCGCGTCGGCGCGGCGGCGTGGCCGTGAATCCGACCCGAGAGCCAGGAGGCTTTGCCGGCTGCTTGGCTTCGGGCTGCTCGCCGTATCTGACACCGGGAATGTGGCGGTTCTTGTAGAGCCGGGGCCTTGGCGTCCTCGGCATGATGCGAAACGCCGCTCCAAAATTGTTGACGAGCACCGACGACGCAAAGGAGATCCGACCCTAGGTGGCTCTACACGTCAGCCAATCATGACAGCCTACCGACAGCAGGCGCTTGCATGTGCGGTTGCGCTGGCTCGGGCGCCCGCGCGACCTAAAGACCTGAAACCCACAATGCCAGATGCGCCCAAAATCTTGCTTGGCAACGTCTACGGGTGGTTCGACAGGGTCGAGCGCGGGATCTACAAACTTTCCGAGGCGGGAAGGTCGGCTCTTGTGCAGTGGAAGGCACATCTTCCGACCAAGGCGACTACAGCGGTTTAAGGGCATAACCAAAGTAAAAATCGCTGTGATCGAAGGGAGTGCAGCGGATCGTTTGCAGCGGCCCGGATGTCGCACTTGGAGAAGACCCTTATCGTACCGAGACTGCATTGGAGACAGGAAATGCCTACGGGTACCGTGAAGTGGTTGAATCCGACAAAAGGATATGGGTTCATTCAACCGACTGGCGGTAGCGGCGGGAAGGACGTGTTCCTCCACATCTCAGCCGTTGAGTGCGCCGGACGCAGCTCATTAAACGAGGGACAAACGATCGAATACGAGATCGAGAGCAATCGGGGCAAGGAGTCTGTGGTTAATCTAAAAATCAAATGACCGCCTCACCGACAGGCCTCGCTCAGCCTACCCCTTTGGACTGTCGACTTGTGGTGCGTGCTGCTCGTTTTCGTCGGAGCGGCCGTTGACCACACCCTTATCATGGACGGCTTGCCCTGACCGCAGGGCCGTCTACGTTCTTTCTGTATCCAAGGACATCGATCTTAAATAATGTTCGGCGTACTGGTAATAGTTCTCCGCCCCGACGGTGTTGCCGATTTGGGCTTCGGCGCGAGCAAGCGCCAGATACCGCTCGTAATTTCTTCGCGCGTTTTGAGGGCTTATCGGCTCGGGGCGTGCGGCGCTTGATGTCCACCGCTTCGAGCGGGCTGACAAATGCGCCTGCCGGTTTGCGTTGGAGCTTATCATGGTTTTGCAGTCATTTGCGAGACTCACTCCTTGGTAGTGACTTGGTTGGTTGGAGGTAAAATCCTCCGCGCGACAACCCGAACTAAAAATTCAGAGCCGAAGCGGGGAGTTCTCTAAAAGCAAACAAACGCACTTTTTAAGGCGAGGACCTGCTGTGCGTCGCGTATTTCAATCCACAACGCAAGAGCGACCCGCGGCGGCCCGCACGTCCTAACAATGACTTAACGGTAGCGGCGATGAAGGCCGCCGAAAGAGAGGTCACAATTTCTGGTTTGGTTTGATTTAAACCGCCGCGTCGGCGCCGCCGACTAAACGCGATGTCGATGTATCACATTAATTAGACCTAAGATACCTGAAGAAATAGTCAAGACGGGAAAGCCGCCGCCGATCTACGCAGTTGCGATCGACCATGTCGCCTACATGCAGACCGCGGCACAAAGCGACCGACCCCTATTGTGCTTTATCTGCGGCATGCCCATTGTCGTGTGCGGGACAGGGCGTTGGCCTGTTCGAGGAGCTGTCAAAAAACGGCGACGTACTAAAGTCTTCGTTTTTCCCAATTGGCAGCCTTAGTGCGCTTCGGCTGGGATGATTTCGGATCTCGGCGTCGGTTGGCGCCGTCGTTGTCGTCGGCACTCGAATTGTACGCATCCTCCGTGCGCCACTGGCCGCGGGCCCCTTGGCCATCGGACCCATCAATCGCTCGATTCGAGAGGAACGCCACGTGCAAGTTCTCGTCCGTGACAACAATGTCGACCAAGCCCTCAGGGTGCTGAAGAAGAAGATGCAGCGCGAGGGCGTTTTCCGCGAGATGAAATTACGGCGCCATTACGAAAAGCCTTCTGAGCAGAGAGTCCGAGAGAAGGCGGAAGCCATCCGCCGCGCCCGCAAGCTCGCTCGCAAAAAGCTGCAGCGCGAAGGTCTGCTACCGATGAAGCCCCGGGTGATCCCAGGGGGCCCCGGAAGAGGCAATCCCGTGCGCGCACCTCGCTTCTGATCTCGCAATGACCGTGATTTATGCCGGTAAAAGCTTTGCGCTGGAGAACTTCTTCAACGGTCCCCCTGCTCAACCTCGGTTGTGAAGATTCATGGCAAGGAAGATCAAGGCGACGCCGCAGAATGAAGCGGTACGGGAAGAAGATGTTCCCCAGACCCCGCTGCTCGATCTGTTCGATGTGGCCGTCACGGCGGTGATCCGCAGCGCCAAAAAGCGCGGCTATATCACCCACGACCAAATCAACACGTTGCTATCGGGGGAGGTCAAGTCCGAGCAGATCGAGGACATCCTGACGAAGTTCAGCGACATGGGCATCAATGTGGTCGAGACCGCGAATGCAGAGCTTGGGGAAGAGGTAGCGACTGGAGAGGAACTCGAGGAGGAAGCTGAGGACGAGAACGCACTGGTAGAAGTCCAGCAACGGCCTGTTCCGTCCAAAGCCGCGACCAAGGATCCCCCGGGGCGCACCGACGACCCGGTGCGTGTGTATCTCCGCGACATGGGTTCGAAGGAATTGCTTTCGCGCGAGGGCGAGATCGCACTCGCCAAGCGCATCGAGGCCGGCCGCGAGGCGATGATCGCGGGACTTTGCGAGAGCCCACTCACGTTCCAAGCGGTTATCATCTGGCGGGACGAGCTCAACGAGGGCAAGGTGCTGCTTCGCGACATCATCGACCTCGACGCAACCTATGCCGGCCCTGACGCCACGACCACATCGGCGCCGTTGATGGGTTCCGACGCCCAATTGATCCCCGGCATCGCAATCTCGGGCCAACTCGAGCCGCTGTCACTGACGCCTGGACCGATCGATGCGTCCGCCACTCTGTTCAAGCCGGCCGCCGGCGAGGAAACAGTAGGCGACGGAAATATCGTGGAGAGCGCCCTCGATGATGACGACGACACGGAGATTGGACTCTCCGTTTCGACAATCGAGGCTGAGCTCAAGCCCAAGGTGATAGAGACCTTCGATACCATCGCCAACATGTACAAGGGGCTTCGCCGGCTGCAGGACCAGGAAGAGCTTAAAAGGGGGTCGCTCACGCCCGCGCAGCAACGCAAGTACAAGAAGCTGAAGAGTGAGATTATCAGTGAGGTAAAATCGTTACGACTGAACCAAGCGCGCATCGACGCTCTAGTCGAGCAACTCTATGAGATCAACAAGCGCCTCGTCGCGCACGAGGGCCGCCTGATGCGGCTTGCCGAGAACCACG
Organism: uncultured Alphaproteobacteria bacterium; assembly: GCA_963753355.1. GTDB lineage: Bacteria > Pseudomonadota > Alphaproteobacteria > Rhizobiales > Xanthobacteraceae > BOG-931. The sequence goes on along the minus strand of CAVWBV010000034.1, from coordinate 27,011 downwards.
GTGTGGTGAGGCAGGACTTCCTCAAGAACTATCTGGGATCCGAGCTCGATCCGCTCTGGCTTGACCGCATCTCGAAGCTATCGGCCGGCGGCTGGAAGAGCCTCGTTGCCAAGGACCAGGGCAGGATTGAGTTGCATCGCCACGATATCCAGTCGCTCGCGACGGAGACAGGTCTCGAGATCGGTGAGTACCGCAATATCGTGCACATGGTGCAAAAGGGCGAGCGCGAGGAGCGCCAAGCTAAGAAAGAAATGGTGGAAGCGAACCTCCGGCTCGTCGTTTCCATCGCGAAAAAATATACTAATCGCGGTTTGCAGTTCCTCGACCTTATCCAAGAAGGCAACATCGGCCTAATGAAAGCGGTCGACAAGTTCGAATATCGACGGGGCTATAAGTTCGCGACCTACGCCACCTGGTGGATCCGGCAGGCCGTGAGCCGCTCACTATCCGATCAGTCGCGCACAATCCGCGTGCCTGTTCACATGACGGAGTCCATCAACAAGGTCGCGCGGACCAGCCGGCGGCTCCTTGGCGAGCTCGGCCGCGAGCCGACGCCGGAGGAACTCGCTGAGAAGCTGCATATGCCGCTTGAAAAGGTACGCAAGACCTTGAAGATCGCCAAGGAACCAGTCTCGCTCGAAACACCGGTCGGCGAAGAAGGGGATGCCCAACTTGGCGACTTGATCGAAGACAAGAACGCTATCCTGCCGATCGATGCCGCGATCCAGTCGAATCTGCGCGACACAACCACGCGCGTGCTCGCTTCATTGACGGCGCGCGAGGAGCGCATCGTACGCATGCGCTTTGGGCTCGGCATGAACAGCGATCACACCTTGGAGGAAGTGGGCCAACGGTTTTCGGTTACACGTGAGCGCATTCGACAGATCGAGGCCAAGGCGATCCGAAAGCTCAAGCACCCGAGCCGATCGAGGCAGCTCAGAACCTTCCTTGAGAATTGATTTCCAGGCGGGCGGACTCGAGCAGCCGCGATGTCCGCCCCGAGTTGGTCGCGCTCAGCGCATTCCCTTTCTCATCGCGCAGACCCTGAACTCGAGAGGAATAAGAGGTTTCCAGCAAGTCGGTAGGGAAGATAGCTCGCGACTCGCTTCGGCACGGCGGGCAGCGTTATGCGAATTCGTTCAATCGCGCGTTCGCACCCATGAGCTTCTCCTCGAAAGCCACTATGAAGACTTCGGCGCGATTGGGCGGCGCCTGTGCTCATGTCAATCGTTCACAAAGTTGGGGGAGTGCCCTAATTTGAAATTTCGGCTTCCCCGCTACCATGTTTCCTGTTCATAGTTGTTGATGGCCGGTGGGTGATATTCCTTTCCTGTTAACTGGGCATTTTTGCAACTCGGCACCGCGAGGGGCGAGCCTTATTGGTGCCGTTTAGGGAGAGAGAGGCTTTTGTCGTATCCCAAGGAGTTAAAATGATGAGCCCTAAAGATAGTGCGGCGAGGCCTGCTTTTCGGAGTGAGACGAAGTCTCTCTCTCTTCGGTCGTCGCTCCCACGGAGGGGCAGGCGCCGATCGCCGAGTTATCTCCTAGCAAAAGGCATGCATTAGTGAGTTGCTTCAACGCGGGCGGGCTAAATAAGAAAGACGGAGCTTGGCATGGACCGCAAGGGGGCAAACCAATATCGGGAATTACAACTGCCGATCTCGCGCGCGACGGAATGTTAACACGGACGGTACAACATCGAAATGGTTCAGCGCGACTAACAGAACGTGGGAATTGGTTCGCGCGGACTTTATTGTCCGACGGCGCCTCTTTAACAAGAGCCGAGTGATCGATCTTTCGAAGGGGCGGCGCAGAAAATCGCGGTCTCGTTCCAGTATCATCAGAGAGCGCGGGTGTTCGCTCCCGAAAGTCGACAGCCCGTGGCTATCCTGGCTCGGCGAATCTTCAGAATTGGACCGCCAAGGTTGAGTACCAATTCCGCCGTGCGAAAAGCAGCGGCTTAGCCCAAATCCTTTGCCTCGGGGTTTGGGTGCCGAACACGAGTTCTCGCTTTCATGGTGGCTGCGGCGTGGCGCGGCTCATTCGAAAGTGAAAGTTCCCGTCGTCTTTCTCAAAGAAGGCACCCTTCACCCCCCTAAGTAGGGGGTCGATATCATTTTCGAACAACGCAACAATTTAACTTACTGGTCCCACAATGACGGGAAGTGTTAGATCTAAAGAAAGGGATACCGTGGGCATCGGGGAAACGACGGAGACGTGGGTACGGATTGACCTCTTTTGCGATGGCCTAGAAAACGACGGAGCTTGCCCATTCGGCGCCGGCGGCGAGCCGGAAAAGATTTCCGATGTCGCGCCGACGTCAGATGGCGCACGGAAGGCAATCCTCAACGCGGCCGCCAAGGCGTGTTGGCACCTCGATCCGAAATCGCGGCGTTGGTTGTGTCCAGACTGCGCGAGCGCACGTGACGCATCGAAGCATCCAGAAAGACTCGGCATGAGCGATGGTCCGCCTCCGTTGCACAAAAGGGCCGCGGCTCAGAGGAATTATTCGCTGCGTCTCATCTTTTGTGAGCTACGCGTGTTCCAGATAAGAAGCCTTGGAAGGGCTAAGCTTGCCGAAATTTCTAGGGTCTCGACGTTCTAGCTTCGACACTCATGAAGGTCTTCCGGTGACTAACTATAAGAAAATCGGAAATCCGACCGATCGGCACGTCGGCGCACGGATCAGGATGCAACGGATGGTGCGCGGGCTCACGCAGAGCGAGCTGGGCAAAGCAGTCGGCATCACCTTTCAGCAAGTGCAGAAATACGAGAAGGGCGTTAATCGCGTCGGGGCTGGCCGGCTGCAGCAGATCGCCAATGTCCTCGCGGTTGCGCCGGATTTCTTTTTCGGGGGAACGCCGATAAAGGGTGTCAGCAGCTCCAAAGAGATAGCCGTCATTGAGGAGTTCATCTCGTCCCGGGACGGTGTTGCTCTGTCTCGGGCGTTCAGCAAGATCAGCGGAGCGAAGATGCGACGCAGTATCGTTTCTTTGGTTGAACGGCTCACTGAGATCTAGAGACTCAGCCTGTAGGAGTTGCCGATCGGTCCACCCCGCGCGGGTAATTCCTCGCCGCCATACGCACCTCCGAATGCCGCGCGCGATGACGTTCGCAGTCAAAAAGAAAGCCCCGGCCGAAGACCGGGGCTAAGTTAGCAAATCCGACCGCCGAGAAAGCGGCTGACATCGTTTTCTAGCCGAGACTCTTTACCCAACAGTTAAGGTCTTTCGCCGACGTCGCTGGCAGTCTCGCGCGCATATAGTCGTATGCGATGACGAAGCCGTTGAGCACGAAAGATCAGCGACATCCGGAATAGACCAGCCAAGTTGAAAACAGCTGCAACAGCGCGCCGGCCGTCGTCGTTGAATGCGGTACCGAGCGCGTGGCCGAGGAGAACTGCATAGGCGGCTAGCTCGATGTCCCCGGAGCCACTCAAGGACCTTTAGCGCTAGACTGGGCTATCGATGCTGGCCGACCGGGGCTGGTTGCATACCTACGGCCTTCAGCGTCGCGTCGTTTCTCTCCGTGACGTAAACGCTGGAGGCGGCAAGCACACCTATCACCGCGACCACTGCGGCGAATACGAAAAGCGGAACACGATCCATCGGGCGCTCCCTTATTTATATGGAAACGCCGTGCTCACCGGTGCCGTTCCGCCGGTTTCCCGCTGATGTCGATTTTAACGCGACGGCGGCGGAGCCTTCAGCTTCACACAGCGCGCGATTTGGTCCGTTATTGAGCTAACGCAGATACACTGACATCCCGGAATTAGTTACGGAAACGACAATTAGCATTAATTGGAGTGAGCCCTTCGGCTGCACCGCTCACAATGATTCTCGCTCTACCGCGATGTTACTGTTTGGTGAAAGTCACGCCGCAGGGGCGGCCTCCCTGCCGCGCGCCGGTCCCGTTCGCGCCCTGCAATCGGCCTTTGATAGGATAGCCGTACGCCGTGCCCACTGGGACGTTCCCCGCCGCCAATCTCGACGAAGGGACGATGCCTCTGGCGAAAATCTCCACCGCACCGTCCGACAGGACTTTCCCATTCAGCGAATACCACCCCGGCTTACCCTTTTCGCCTTTTTCGCCGGTAAAAACTCCACCTTTGACATCAGCATCAACCAAAAGAGTGAAACTCCCGGCTCCCTCCGCCGCTGGGCATGACACTACCGTCGTCCACTTTCCGTCGAACGGGCCCGCGCTTTGTGCGCGTGCATTACCGGTTATTGCGAGAGCAGCCAATACAGTCATGGTCCGAATCAATGAACGCATGTTGGCACCTGTCCTTTGACGCTCACCCGCATGACAATAGTCACTGGTGTCGCGACAATCCATACGTCTGCTCGTGTCCTTTTCGTCGTCTAAAATAGCCGACAACTCGGTCGCGGTTGGGAGATACAGCGGACACTCCTCCGACATCCGCAATCGGTCGAAGATGCCCCGCGCGGCTTCTAGACGATAAAATGAAGTCCGCTTTTCGCTCGAAGCGAAAGTCGACCAGCGCTGCCCTCCGGTACCAGCTTGTGATTGGCGGCGCACGATCCATAGCCATAGGGGCCAGTGTATCCTTTTAAGCGTCAGTCGTCGGTTCAGTTTCGTCAAGCAAGGCATCGTCGATGGCGTGAATGGCCGTTTGTACTTCGATCATTTCCTTGCGCCGCGTATCGATGTCGCCTCGCTGGGAACCTAAAGCGACCGCTAACTTGCGTCTCGATTCCACAAGACGCTCCCGCGCGCTGATGAGCGCGTCGACGTGCTCTTTCGCCATGTTTGCCTCCTCCGGTGTTGAGTCCGCTTGGCGCGCATTGCCTACGCTATAGTCTCGGGCTGTGCGACGATGAACAACCAGCGTCACCTAACCTGCCCGACAAGAATGCCCGTTTCCAGAGGAGGCGTTCGGCCTTGAGACGCGATCGTCAAAGGATGCTGGGGCCAAAATGAGCGGGCTAGGTAAGAATGCGTAGGCTTGTCTCTCACCTGTTTAGCGATTTTCAACAGAATCTTGCCTAAGATCGAGGTTCGCCAACCGAATTGGCGAAGCGGTTGTACGTTGCGCCAAGGGCGAAAACGGAAAATATGACCATGGACCAAAATCTGATGGCCTCGAGCGAGCGTTATCAAGACCGCAAACCTACCGGCGAAATTTTCGTTGTAGATGACGACAAGGACGTGCGGGACATGATCGCGGTCTCTTTAGCGCCAGTGGGATTTCCCGTGACGACGTTCGAAGACGGCGATTCTTTTTTGACCGCGGCGAGGACGCAAGTTCCAATTTGCGTCTTCCTCGACGTCGTCATGCCGAAGCGGTCAGGGCTGGAGATTCTCAAAGAACTGCGTGCGCAGCGTTTTTCGACACCGACCTTTCTCCTCTCCGCCCGGGACGACATCCCAACGGTCGTCGAGGCGATGAAAAACGGCGCTCACGACTATATAAGAAAGCCGTTCGAGATCGATGCGTTGGCGCAGCGGGTCCGAAATTCAGTCGATGCGTGGTTATCTCGTGAGCGCGACAGGCGCCCCGTGGATTTTGACCAGGTTGAGAATTGCGAATGGTTTCGCCTATCGCCAAGCGAAAGAAATTTGCTCCTTCTCATGCGGTCGATGAATACTTAAACAGCGGAGTGCCTCATAAGTGTCGCTCTTAGCAATTGTCAGGACTGGCGCCCAACAGCCTTCTCCTTCGCCGACGATGTGATCGACTTAATCTTGCGCAATCCGGCTGAGCGCGGAGAGCTTCAAAGCGTCAGTTGAGGATTTAATAGCCAAAGTCGTCGGGGGAAAACCGCTGGATGCTTTCGACCGATACTACGCCGAGGACGTGACCATGCAGGAAAATGAGCAGCCGCCCCGAGCTGGTAAGGCCGCCTGCCGGGCTTTCGAAGCGGACTTTCTTTCTAAAATTAAGGCGGTGCGGACCTATGTTTGCGATGGATACGTAATTTCGGGGGATAAGGCGTTCATTGTTTACCGCATCGATGCCGATCACGCTGACTGGGGCACGCTCAAGATGAGCGAGGTCGCTATTCAGGAATGGTGAAACGGAAAAGTGGTGCGCGAGAAATTTGTGTACTGATCAATACTGGAATAACCGCACGACAGTCATTGACGTTGATCGCACTATAGCGCTCCGAAGATATACTTAAGCACCGGCAACGCCGGTTCAGCAAACGGACTTGCTGATACCGAAGGCGATCAGAACCAGCGCGGCTGCCATCAACATCCAACCGGGATGGAAGCCGCGCGTCGCCCAAATGTTACCGAAAGCGCCAAACAAGTAGAGGCTGCCAACGAATACCCCGGTGGCGAGCCTCGCGTCCCGCTCTAACCACCTTGCGGCGGCGATCAGCGCCAATCCGCCGAGGAACCAGCTCACAGTGCTGAAATGTAAGAGCAGCGGCACTATTCTCCTGATCTGCGCGCCTATTCGCCCGTGGGCAAGCGCGAGCCGCTCAAACGGCTCGACCATCAGTCGCTGAACGAGAATGCCGTGGAACACGGCTACACCGCTTCCGATAAGCCCAGCCGTTGCCAAGGCAGCATTTTGTAAGTTCATCACCATACACATCTGTATGGATCCTTGAACGGAAACTTGGCCGAGTCAATACACTTGTGTACGGTGCCCCATGGATCGCCTGACGAAACTCGACTGGATCGAACAAGGGCTGCGGACCTTGGCGAGCGACGGCGCCAACGCTCTGAAGGTTGGCCCGATGGCGACCCAACTAAAGGTTTCACGCGGCAGCTTTTACTGGCACTTCCGCGACATCGCCGATTTTCAATGCCAGGTACTGGAGTGCTGGCGCGAGCGCGCGACAGAAGAAGTTATTCGCGACCTCGAGGCCGCAAAGGCCGAGCCAGACCGTCTCAGACGGCTCATGCGGCGAGCGTTTGTCGCGAAGCGCAGCTTGGAGAGGGCTATCAGGTCCTGGGCTGCAGAAGATAAAGACGTTGCCGCGACCGTCACCACCGTCGATGCTCGCAGGGTCGCTTACATCGCGCAAATGCTGGTGGCAGCAGGCGTGCACCGGCGACGGGCGCTGCCTCGGGCGGCTTTCATGTATTGGGCATATCTAGGCCAGTCCATCGTCATGGACCCAAGACATGCATCGATCTCGGTGTCAGCGCTGGACGAAATCAGCGACCTGTTTGAGAAATGAGCTTGCACTTCCGAGATGGGTCATTTTCGACCGATCGACGATGTCTGCGCGATGTCTGCTTTCGCTCCGATCGCTACCACGTCGCGAATTACGGCAACTGACGAAACGGGCCAATAGCGGAAGTCCGTTGCCTACCGATCCAGAAATCAATCGAACTTCTTGGCCTCCCCCAAATCACGAACTGGGAGATTGCGGGGTTGGCTGCGCCGTAAACCTTGTCGCTCGATTTGTTGCTCCGACACTTCATCATTCGAACACCCGGCTACCATTGACCGAAATAATTTCGGTAATGACTCAGGTGGCACCCCTAAGGTAGAACTCCGGTCACGACCAAGGCGGGAATAGAATCATGTGCGGTTTGATCGCGGTTTTCTCCGCCGGTGCGCCGGTGACTCGCGACGTTTTGTTGCGCGGCACGCGGGCAATGCGCCACCGCGGCCCGGATGGCCGGCGGTGCTGGATCGGCGGAAACGGCGAGATTGGTTTGGGCCACGCACGATTGAGCATTATTGATCTCAAAACTGGCAATCAGCCGATTGCAAACGAAGACGGCAGCGTGCAGATCGTTGTGAACGGAGAGTTCTATGATCACGATCGCATTCGGCGCGAATTGCAGCTTGCTGGTCATCGCTTGAGCACGGCCTCCGACAGCGAAATTGCGCTTCATCTGTACGAGGACATGGGAGCGAGCGTGCTGCAGGTGTTGCGTGGCGAGTTTGCTTTTGCGCTCTGGGATGAGCACAATCAGGTCCTGCTTGCCGCGCGCGATCGGTTTGGCATCAAACCTCTGTTCTATGCGCAGGTCGGCAACACAACCTATGTCGCATCCGAAATCAAGGCGCTTTTTGCAGCTGGCGTACCGGTGCGCTGGGACCACACGGCCGTGCATCGCCGGCTAGCTATCATGAACTTCTGCGATGAGACGCTATTTGAAGGCGTCCGACAGGTGCCGCCCGGTCATTACTTGCTGGTCAGTCGATCAGGCACAAAGCTTTTGCGTTACTGGGATTTCGATTATCCGCGGGAGAGCGAACCTGCGCTAAAGTTAAGCTTCCGGGCACAAGTCGAGCGGGTGCGGGAACTTTTGACCGAGGCGGTTCGCTTGCGATTGCGCGCCGACGTTCCTGTCGGGCTTTATCTCAGCGGTGGGCTTGATTCATGCGCGATCCTTGGAATCGCCAGCCGCTTGAGCAGCAAGCCGCTGACCGCTTTTACCATTTCGTTCGAGCAAGAGGACTTTGATGAGGCTGCGGTCGCGCAAGAGATGGCGGAACACGCCGATGCGAAGTTTCATTGCTTTCGGATCGACGCTGACGTGCGCGCCGACTATGTCGTCGACGCTGTGGTGCAAAACGAGACCATCATCAAGATGAACGGCGTCGCAAAATATGTGCTTAGCGAAAAGGTTCGTGATCTCGGTTACAAAGTCGTCTTAACAGGCGAAGGATCCGATGAGATCTTTGGCGGCTACCGCAATTTCCAGTTCGACGAGGCACCGGGCGGGCCGAGCGAGGGAGAGCGCGCGCTCAACCCAAAACGGCAATCTGCGCGAGAGCGTGTTCCGATCGCTCCCCATTTTAAGAAAGTCTACAACCGCCTTGGCTTCATGCCGACGTGGATACGAGCCTCATGGCGGCGGGCGAGGCCGACGCGCGAAATTCTGTCTACCGACTTTCTCGCAGCGGCGGGAACTTCCGACGTTCTGCAGGCATTCCTGGACTCTATCGATATCGGAGGTCAGCTCAGCGGCAGAGCTCGCCTCCACCAGTCAATGTATCTGTGGACCAAACTGATTTTCCCCGCGGTCATGCTTGGCGCATTGGGCGACCGCTCGGAAATGGGACACTCCGTCGAGGGCCGCTTACCGATCCTGGACAGCGAACTCGTAGAGTTTGTTAAGCGGTTGCCGGTGGCATCGAAGCTCGACGGCGCCACAGAAAAGCGTGTCCTACGGGAAGCCGCGCGTCCATTCGTCACCAAGCGGGTTTACCAGCGCAGAAAACAGGCTTTCAGGGCGCCTCACGGGATTCCAGGCCGCACCCGTGACGTCGTCCAGGACATTCTGCATAGCGACGCACTTCGGGCGCTGCCGTTTTTTGACGTCAAGGCCGTGCACCGATCATTGGAGACCAGTGCCAAGGCGGCGGGCGATCAAGAGAACAAAACTCCAGATCTTCAGGCTGCGATGTGCATGACGATTTTGCAGGAGCACTATCGGCCCATGCGCTAGGTTGTGTGCTGATAAAATCGGCAAGTCCGCTCTACGCCCGAAAGCCGACATCGAATCAGACATGGCTCATTTCTGCTTACTGCCAAAAGGAGACATTTATAAAAAAACAGGACGAGTGGCAGAATAGCCCGGATACGGGGATCGCGCGCGTAGAGGCCGCCCCATGTCATCGCGCCCAGAAGCAGGGAAATGATTTCCGGCGGCGACCCCAACTCACCGATGCGGACATGGGCGCAGATGGCACCTCCCAAAAAGCCCGTCACTAGGATCGCGCCGAGGACGGCGGTGGCCGGGATGGCGTAAAGGATGGCGCAGGCGAGTATGATCGGACCCACGACACGGGTCAGGTCCATCGCGAACCCAGTTTCCTGCAACATGCTCGCGATCTGTGCCGGCGCGAAAAGCTGAATAGTGCCGTCTGCCACCAGAGCGATCACGACAAACGCGCTCATTATCCGGCCCGCCCATAGGGCGCGATGAAAGGTCATAAATTCAGGCACCTGATGCAGGTTCATTGTTTCGGACATTTGTCATTCTCCGATGAAGGGCAGCGCATCGTCATGCTTCGAACGGACATGAATGAAATGAATATCCAGCCCATCGATCTCGGTGATGAACTGCAGAAGCGTTTATGTGTCTGCGCAATCCGGTAAGTTCCGATTCCGGAACTTTCACATGAAAATCATGAATTGCGTCGCTTGCGCTCGCTGCAAGCGCGCCTCCGCCATGACAGCGTTGCAACGAACTTGGCGGAGCTCCGTTCCATCCGTTATTGCCGATCAGCAATAACGTGACGCTTTACCGCACACCAAATGGGCATCTATGCGCAGAAAGAAATTGCTTATTTCGAAGGAATGCCAGTGTAAGCGGAGGGTCGCGTGGCCCGGACTGCCCGCTCTGCGTCGTCCTCGTGAGCTGCGGGATACCCTCGATGAACGGGAGGAACGGTGTCTGCTGGCTGTCTGGTGAGCAGCTTCCTGTCAGGATGAAAACGCCATCCTTGCCGATGCGCCTGCGGAACTCGTGCAGCAGGCGCGATTTGCCAAACCCCGGTTCGGCAACCAGATCGACGACGCAGAGTTGCGAACGGGCCTCGTCGAGGCCACGGTCCAGCAATTCCAATTCGTGTTCACGCCCCACGAAAATGCCGAGACCGCGACTTTGCAGTCATTTTTTCGACAAAGGTCGAAGTCCGCTGGGCTCGACAACAGCATAGCCGCCCCGTCATCCGATACCAGACCGATCTAACCGACGCCGAGTGACGAGTGATCGCGCCGCACTTGCCGAAGCCCTGCACGACGGACCGGCCTTTTTCCACGGGTGTGATAGTGATCACTGCGGGCTCGCCCCGCTTGCAGAAGGCTGCTGATAAGAGGCCAGCAAAGTAACGGGGCGAGTGTCATGGTCACACTATATAATCGCGTCTGGCCGTTGGCCGGACTAACGCTTGGATTGATTGTAACGGTGGCCTGGTTAGGCCTTGTCGGATACGGTCTTATAAAGCTGCTTTAGAAATCTTTATGGCAGCTGTTGAAGCTCGGCGGCGATCTGCGGCGAAGCTATTGACCCAAGACGAGGCTCGGCACATCGTCGCCAACATCGCGAAGTTGCTGGACCAGCTCCGCAACGCAAGCTCGAAGTGATGAGAGGCCGCACTCTTCTTGCGCCTTTTCGAGATTGTTGCCGGCGTAGAGCATCCGGTCGATCTTCGCGCCGTCCTTGGTCCACTTTTCGACCTTGTAGAAATTGCGATCTTCCGCGCGGAGCGGATTGTCCGTTTTCTCGTCGGACCAGTCGTTATTCATGGGGCGAACGGCCTAAGGCGTCCCATCGTTTTGGTAGTGGTGGTGCTTATACCAGCGCTGCGGTCCCTTCCAACCGAGCGAATGGAAGCCGAGCAGGACTGCCGCCGCGAAAAAGATCGTCAGAACAATGCGCCAGAAGGGAACGGTCATAGACAGAATATAGAGCGCAGGCGGGCCAGCGCTTCGCCTCGCTAGGGTAACGTTAATTACGTCGTGGAGTGGAGCGGCAACGACACGTTGCGTTCAGCATTCATTCAGCGGAGCTTCATCACTTTGGGCCGTTGAACAATGCAAAGGGTGAAAAGAATGCGTGAGATGAACGGACGACGCGTGGCGCACAAGACTTTGGGCAAGTTACTGGCCCTTGGCGCCTTGGCCGGAGTGTATTGCTTTACGACTGCCGGCGCTGCTGGTTTGCTGATGGCCGCAACCGACATGTCGGCCCAAGCACATGGCGGACACGGTGGCGGTGGTCACGGAGGAGGCCACGGTGGTGGTCACGGAGGAGGCCACGGTGGTGGTCACGGAGGCCGCGGTGGCGTGCATGTTGGCGTGCATGTTGGCGGTCATATCGCCGGCGGGGGTCGCGGACGCTTCTGGCACGGCCACTGGTATGGCTATGGCGTAGGTTCGTGTTGGCGATCGACGCCGGCCGGATACATTTGGATCTGCGGCTGAGATGAGACGATTTGGCCAGTGCCGGGAGAGAAATCTCCCGGCACTGGCTCCCAATACATTCCCGCCGACATTGGTAGTGATCCGGCCGCCTCGCGGCTTAGGCGCTTCATTGACACTTGTTGGGCCGGTTCGTCTTCAAAATAAAGGTAGGCAAGCGCCTGCCTAAGCAGCTGAAACATTGCTCCTCCTTGGGCCGCCGTTCGGGCGGCCTTTTTTTTAAATGGCAGGGCTCAGTGACAAGTCTGCGCCTCGGCCCGCACTTGCTCCAATCCTCTTCGTCGACGCGCTTCGCGGCCGGTGCTGCCGGGTTCTTGATTTTGATCCAGCAATCGGCGCGGCGGAGGTTGCGAACTTCGCCAAGCTGCCGGAGTTGTTACGGTAGACGCCGCCACGCCAGCGAGCCAGATCGTCGCATTACTGAGGTTTAATTTGCCTTCGGCAGCGAGTGATCTTATTTGGCGTGCCACAAGGGCTGACCGGGCGGCACCCATCCCCCGACACCCCGCCGCCCAGCCATAGCCCTAAGTTGAGGCAACTTAAGAACCCCAAGCCTTTAGGCTATGGGGTTCTTTTTCTGGCGACCAGACGTCAATCTGAAGACTGTCGCTCAAGTGTGTTTTTTCGGCGACACCGGGTGTTCGTAGCTGCGGCGGACGCTGGAAAGCAAGGGCTGACCAAGCAGCACGTTCACGATGTCCGCTGCGCCACCAACTCCGGAAATATCGCTGCGTCGCACTTAAGTGACGCTCCGGGCCAGGGGCGGCCTTTTCAGCTTACCGCGAGCACCAACGCGCGAGCGTCGATGCTCACTGAGCCATCGGGCTCGACGCACTTCGAATTTTAGTGATTGGCGGCGGGTTCCACTTGCCGGTGAGCGCGTCAGACTTTGGACTGTAGAGGCGCATCGTCAGATTGAATCGCCCCTGCGGCGCGGGAAGCCAGTTAGACTTCTTTGTTCCCCCCTGTACTCTCGTTCTGGAAGTATAGGTCAAGAGAGCCGTCCGGGTTGTATTTGAACGGCATCCAACTGCTCACCGCAAAGCGATTGAGACTGTTTGCCACCTGAAAGCCGTCACTGTCGTAGAGCGTGAGCGACCAAAAGGCATTCACTGGGGGCGTAGCGCCTTTCTCGAAGTGGATCGTGTACTTGCTTGCGCCGTCGAGCGGCTTACCCGCTTCGTCGGCGAGGTTGAGTGGATAGATTGCATCTTCCGGTAGGTTCGCACCGAGACCAAGCTGGGCGATGATCGCGCGCTTGAGATAATAGTTGCCATACACACCCATCGTGTCCGTATTCATAGACCAGTAATTCACGACCCGGGCGAGGGTTGGCACTTTCCATTCCATCAGGCTCTGCGCAGCCGCAGGGGCGGCCTCCAAGGCCTTCTTCACCACGGGATCGAGCTTGGTTATATCGAAGCTCTTGCCCGGCTCGAAGCCGATCCGCTTCAATTGCGCAATAATCGGCTGATCAGTCAGGTGGGGTGGGTGGAGCTTGAGAAGTTCGGCCGCGTAGACGAAGAATTGATCGGCCTGCATGGTATCGATCTGCGTCTTCGGCGGTGTCTTCATGTCGACGCTTGATGCGATCTTCACCTCGACCGGCTTGGGCGACTTGCCCCACTCTGACAGCGGCGTGACCTTGTAACCCGCCTGAATTTTGTGGACCTCATCGTAATCCGGCGGACCATCGGTCTTGGTGCGGCCAATAATCCAGACGTAGGGAGTGGGTGCTTCGATCTGCGTGAAGCCTGCCGGTACTGTTCCGCTCCAGCCTCGCGGCGTGACGAGAAAATTACCCGGCTGCGTCCCTGTTGTGCGCCAACCTGGCGACGCGAACACGTCCGTCCACATGTCAAGCATTGGCAGGAGGTAGTACCGCCCGTTCGTGTCCGGCGCAGAGACGACCTGCGGTTCTTTGGTAAGATCCAGCCACGCTATGGAGTAAAGCGTGTCGAAATTCGATCGGACGACTCCCTTAAAATCGGCGGGCGGATATTGCGGGACGTTCACGAACATATTCATCGGGCCTTTGCCAAATTCCTTCCCCGGCTCGATGTTCGTGGATTGCTTTCGAGTTAGGTCCATCAAGATTAGCGGATAGAAGTAGATGTAGGCATCGACGGCAATGGATTGCGCCTCCTGCTCGGTTACGGCGCTCTGTGCCTGCGCGGTGAGTGAAGGCACGGCCCAAAGCATAAGGCCCAGTATCAAGGCCGCCGTGCTTCTAGTCATGTCGCGCTCCCTGTAAATGAATTGAGTAGTCAGGAATAAAAAGTCTGCGTCTATGCATATTCGGCAAGCATGTCAGCTTCTCTAATCGGCCGTTTGGGGGCAAGCACTTTCAGACTATCCGCCGCTACAGTGTGGATGTCGCTCACGGGCTCGTGCTTCTCTTCGGAATCGGCACCAAGGCCCTTCCATCATGGGTTTCGAAGACAAGGTGGAACAATCTTTGGGTCGGCCTTGCCGCCAGAGTGACGGTAGGTCCAAGCAGACATGCGATCTCACCTCATCCATCGTCCCGCGAGGGACATCATTCCACCGCAGGGTGGAGCTCTGGTTGTTCTCCTATCGTAATTGATCCTGTACGGTTTTCATGCTGCTACGGCCCGTTCCCTGGTCCAGCGGAACTCGGTGCCGTCAACCCAAATGCGGTGCAGGATCACGGCCAACCGGCGCGCCAGTGCTACGATCGCTTTTTTCATGCCGCGTCGCCTGGCGATCTGCATCGCCCAGGCCTTGAGCCACGACCATTTCTTCGACCGCAGCATGCTCTGAGCTGCCTCGTAGAGCATGACCCGCATCATCTCGTCTCCGCAGCGCGATATTCTGCCGTTCCGATCGATCTCGCCGGATTGATACTTGGAGCATGTTAGTCCAAACACGGCGCCGACTGCCTTGGATTTGCGGAAGCGAGCGGGCACGTCGACGGTGGCGCGATAGGTCAGCGCCACCACCGGACCGACGCCGGGAACCGTCATCAGGCGCCGGCACACCTCATCATCCCGCACGATCGCAAGCAAACGGCGATGCAGGATGCCGATCTGCTCGCGAAGTACCCGCCGGACAACCAGCAGTGGTTCAACCAACCCGGCCAAGTCGGGGAAGTTCTCGACCAGCTCCCTGATGCGGGCCTCGAACTTCACCGTCCCGGCCATGCCCACCTTGAGGCCGAAGTTGCGCAAAGTACCGCGCAGGTCGTTCTCGATGGCGATGGCCTTCGACTGCAGCAGCTTGCGATGGGTCAGCAGCATCCGCAGTTTCTGACTGCGTAACGTCTTGACATGCACCGGACGGTAAAGTCCCACCCGCATCATCTGCGCAATGCCGCGTGCATCGTTGCGGTCCGTCTTGTTGATCTGTGCCTTCAGCACCGCCTGCATGTGCCGCGTCTCCACACAGACCACCGGTAACTCAGCTTCGGCGAGAGCGCCGAACAGCCATTGCGACAGCGGTCCGGCTTCCAAGCCAATCCGCTTGAACTGATAGGCGGGGTTCTTCAGCACCGCCAACAACGCTTCAGGTTCGCTCGCTACCTTCACTTCCCGAGCGATCTTGCCCGTTTCATCCACAATGCAAACGCTGGTCTCCTTGACCGATATGTCCAGTCCGGCAAAATGGTCCATGCTGCGCTTCTCCTTCTGATGCTTGAGGCCGTTCACACGGACCTCGTTTCACCATCAGCCTGAAGCGCAGCACCCAAAATCTTCAGCTATCCACAAGATCGCCGGCCGATTACCCCATCTTTGGGTCGATGCTGTCGAAAAAGTCAGCCTATGAGCGCCCCACCGGCAGAAATGAGCAATAATAGAGTCCGAAATCACCCATACTTGAATCAATATTCTCAATGCTGGCTTGTTTTTGAAATGCTCTTCTTCGCGCCGATGCCAAAAATCCTTTTTCGACAGTATCGGTCATTCGCGTCACATTCGCGATATCCGTGCGATGTCCGTGCGATGTCCGCTTCGCTGCCAACTTCGGACATTTCGCCGTCTCGCAGCAACCGGCGTTCAGGACCAGTTTCAGACTCATGCACCGCGGCATAATCGGCGAGACACAAACAGAAAAACCGCCTCGCTCGCGCCGGTCTCGCTGAAATCCGATCAGGTGCTTCGATTAGGCTGCCGCTGTTAGGCTGCCGTCGCTGAAGCCTGGCCGGCGATCCTTCCGATCCACAGCCCAGGTCAGTTTGCCATTGTCTTCGGTCTCGCCTTCACCGCGGCCGGTCGCTTCAGGCATCTGGCCAGCCATTGGTCCACGTGCGGGAAGTTTGCCAAGTTGACCCCGCCCATCCGAGCCCAGGAAAGCACCGAGGCAACGTTGAGGTCCGCGACCGTGAAAGTCGGGCCCACTAAATAACCGGTTGTCGCCAGCCGTTGATCGAGCACCGCCAGCGGTTTCTGTAGCTGCTGTTCGCCTTCATCCGCCAGTTTCGAATCGCGCTGGTCTTCAGGCAGGAAAAATCGATGGAGTAGCACCGCCAGCGCTGGTTTCTCCACCTCGGTGATCGCCCAAAAGCTCCATTGGATCGCCTGCGCCTCTTGCTCCAGTGTCTTCGGCAATAAGCCGCTGCCGTGCTTCTTGGCGAGATAGAGATTGACGGCCATGGATTCCCACAGCTTGAACCCGTTATCATCGATAGCTGGGATCCGGCCGTTCGGATTCACCGCGAGATATTCCGGCGTCTTGGCACTGCCGTCGGCGAAATGGATGGGGACATTCTCGTAATCGAGTCCGAGCTCGTTGGCCATCCACAGCGCGCGATAGGCGCGCGATAGAGGAACCCCATATATCTTCAAATCGCTCATGGCGGCCTCTCCGGCTTTCGGACGTTCGGTCGCGACCGAGAGGGTACCGCACTTTCGCGACCGGGTCATGCATGTGCCCCATTGGGGCAAGGGGGAACCGCAAGCGCGCGCTCGGTCGCGCCGAGGCTGAGCCTTGGACCATTATGGCGTTCGCGTGGGGGCTGCCATGAGCATCGATAAGCAAGGCGGCAAGGTTGCCTTCGTGTGTGACTTGTGCAGCGCACGTTTTGAAGCTGATGCTACGGGTCAACAACAGGCCGGAGCCCACGCGTCATGGATTGCTGCCGAGAAGCCAGGTTGGCACGCGCGCCAGCAACGCGGCGGGAAATGGCATACCGCATGTCCGAAGTGCGCGACCGACGATTGGAAGCTATGGAATTGGCAACCAGACTGTGTGCCTGGCTAAAACCCAGCAGTTTCCCTTGTCAAATTCGCCCGTCGCTGACTAACAAAGAGCTCGATGCTTCGGCTCAGAAGATTGAAGCCGGGGAGCGATCCCGTGCATCAAGGTTCGTACGAGTACATGGGCGCGGCTACTTTATCATTGGTCGGGAACAAATCACTATCGGAGCCTTGACTCGTGCACACCGCGATCATGCGGAAAATTTCAAACGCAATCTTCGGCTTGCGATTCTCATGTGCTGTGCACCCTACCTAGGCCGTTCGGACCCCGATCGGCGTAAGAACACTGGGCTTGAGGCGGCAGGCCATCAACCGCATCAAGATTACGGCGCGGGGCCGCCTTCGGGGGCCAGTAACGGCGCGTAGTCCGAGGGCACGTGAAAAAGATCAGTCGATTGCGGACTATAGTTTACCGAACGCGCCTCGGTAACTATTTTGCCGTTGACGAGAAAACGAAGCAGCACGCCGTCCGCGGTGACGCAAACAGTGCGCGTGTCCAAATCTTCAGTCCATGACCAATCGATGCAGCGCAATCCCGCAACGACTGATTCGTTGCCGCGCTTGAGTATGACCTTCGGCCCGGGATCTTGCGGCTGCTGCGGCATATCCAATTTGAGAACGGTACGGTTTGCTGAGTCGATGATGGTCATCTCGTGTGTGCGACGGTCTAATATTGTCGTCGAGTTGTGCGGACCGTCAACACGCTCTAAAAGTTCGGCCGCGCGATAGCGCACCCGTTCGCGAATGCGCGGTTGGGATGGTAGGGTTACATCGTAGATGATGTCCACGTCGCGCGTCGGTAAAAGTCGCGTCGGCTCTTCAGCTCCGGCCTTTCCGATCAGCAACGATGCTAAAACGGCGGTTGGTAGCGCAAGGCGAACGTGAGCCATTGGGATGCGCCTTTGTGTTTTCCCGCCCGCGCACAGGACAATGCTTCGAGGGGGCGATAATAGCAGAAGCCTGCGCTCAGCAGACGCAGGCGCGCAGCTACAATATGACTGCTTTGCGCAAGAGACAAAATGTCGGCTTCGGGTCGATGCTGTCGAAAAAGTCGTCGTTTTGGTTGGTCGTTGGCTTGATTAAGCTGGGGAGGATGAGCCGGTTCTGGCTCTGACGGCCCGCTTGATCCTTTAGACTTTCACGTGGCGAACGCGGCCTCGGATGCCACGGGTGGTCCGATGGCATGCAACGCCAAAGTCTTGAGGTTCTGTGCGATTGCGGCGAGATGGAATTCGTCACGTGCGCCGGAAAGCCCTCGGAGCCGCATGCGTTCGAAGCCGTGGTGAATTTTCAGGTGAGCAAACCGCATCTCGACGCGCTTTCGTTCATCCCGTGACTTGAGGAAGCGCTTTGTCCCCATCAGCCGACGTGCCACATCACGGGCGTCTTCTTGCAGATCACGAGGAACATGGCGCGCTGACGTGTTGGGACAGCACTTCATCTTAAGCGGACAGACATCACAATCGAATTTGGAGGCGCGATAGCGTAGCAAGGTGCCATCGTACACGGTGCCAGTGCTGCGCAGCACTTTGTTGTTCGGGCAAATGTAGATGCCGCGCCGTCTGTCCCAGCGGAAATTGCTGCGTGAGAAGGTACCATCGTCACGCTCACCAGCATCGCGAACGGGAATATGTGGCGCAATCCCACGCCCAACCAACCAGCCGAGGAAACGGCCCGTTCCATAAGCGGTGTCGGCCGCAAGCCGTTTCGGTTTTAGATTGAGGCGATGCTCGGTTCGGTCGAGCATTGTTTTTGTCGATTTCGACCTCGTCATAGGTGCGGGCAGGCGTTGGTTCAACGTCGACAATCACTGCGTTTTCGGTGTCGACCAGATAATTGAGCCCATAGCCGAACTGAACTCGCTTATTCGCCTTTGCCGTCCACGCCGAGCAGGGATCGCTGGGCGAGATCACCTTTGGCGGCTTGCGATCGGGATTGGGCTCGACTTCGGGTTCAAGTGCCGCAAGATACTCCTTCACTGCGCGGGTCTGGCGCGCCGGTTCTGCCCAGACAATCTCGTCAGGGGCCTTACCGTGATATCGGCTCGCGTTAGCTTCCATCACGCTGGCATCAACCGCAAAGCCCTCACCCTTGACCAATCCAGCGGCCATGCAGGTGGCAACGACACGTTCAAAGACATGCCGAAAAACATCGCTGTCCCGAAAGCGATGCAGCCGGTTCTCCGAAAAGGTCGAGTGATGAGGAACCTTGTCATCGAGATCGAGCCGACAAAACCAGCGATATGCCAAATGCAATTCGACTTCCTGCGTCAGCCTCCGCTCTGATCGTAATCCGTAGCAGTAGCCAACTATCAGCATCCTGATCATCAGATCGGGATCAACCGACGGCCGACCGATCTCGCTATAGTGGGGTTCTAGCCGCTGGTGAATATCCCCGAGCGCCATCGTCACAAAGGTGTCGATGCGCCTGAGTAGGCGATCCTTCGGAACGCGCTCATCGAGCCGAAATTGATAGAACAGTCTCAATTGCTCGCCACGCCGCCCCATCATCGCCGCCTCCACCGTGATCCGCAGAATCTCTGGAATCACTGTTCGGCGACGTTCTCAAGCCTTTTTCGACAGCATCGGTCATCAACGTCATTTCGAGGGTGGGCTAGTCACGGCCCGCTTTGCCTTCAACTCCAGACGTATTGCTGTCCCGGAACAAACGACGTTCAGGGCCAATGACAGACATGCGCGTTTAGGGAAACTTATTGGCTACTCATCGAAGCCGAGCCAATGGGAGAAAGTGTCGAGCGCCCGAGAAAGACATTGGGCTTTTCCGCCGTTGGTCCTCTGCGAAAGGCGTTACAGAAGCCCGATTTAAGCTGTCGATTTTGCCGCCGGCCGTTCGACTGTAGGCTGGTTGTAACATCGCACCAGGAAAGGGCGTGAACATGCAGTATCTGCTTTTAATTTACGAAAATGAGGCCAACCGCGCCAGCGTCGATCGCTCCAAGATGATGGAGGAATACGGCAAGTTCACCAAAGGGATCATCGAGACCGGAAATTTCAAGGCCGGCGATGCTCTGCAGCCGACGTCCACCGCGACCTCAAGGCTGTGCGCAGGAGAAATTCGTCGCGTCGTTGGTATCGCCTTTGCCGGTATAGGTCGCGACCGCCGGATATGGGCAGAGCGGACGTTGCATCGCGATGCCTTTCGCCGGGTCGTCGTCCGCGAACTTGGTGGCGATAATGGCGCCGGGCGCCTGGCCGTGCTCGACCCACGCGACCGCAGCGGAGATCAGGTCGTGATCTGGATCCAGCACCGGTGGATTGGGTTGACCGGCATTGAGATAGCGCGTGCTGCCGAAAGCGTTTGGTCCGGGTCCGCCTGCGCAGTGGCCCATGCCCGGAGCCAAATAAAGGCGGGCGAATTTTTCGGCAGTATTGGGCTGAGCCTTCACCACGCTGTCATAGTAGTTGATAGCGTTGCCCGGTTGGATCAGCGCATCGGCCCAGCCGCTATAAAGGATGAGCTTGCCTCCGTGAGCCGCGAACTTGCTTAGATCCGGGTTTGTATTGTTGATGTCGGCCGCGAGCTTTCGGTTTGCGGTGTCGACATCGCTGTCGAGATTCATTTTGTGCCAGTCGAAATCCTTCCCGTCATACACCGCGTACTTGAAGAAATCGGCCCCTAGAAAGGTCTCCGGTCCCGCAACCAAGAAGCCCCAGAGAAACTCACTGCCAGGTTCAAGGCCCGGATAGATCTGCCTGCCGGCGCTGTTGCGCGGCCCGGCATAGAGCTTCCTAACCGCCGTTGTCTGGGCTGCCGTGAGGCAATCGGCGGCATCGCCCGCTTTGCATTGCAGGACGCCGGGATCGAAGTGGCATTGGCGGGGATTGTTGATGATGCCGTCCTTCACTCCATCCTGCGCGTCGCAGGCCGCGATGACAGCGCTATTCAGCAGTTTGAGTTTTGGTGCCGGCAAGTTGCTGGCCGGATCGTTCAGCGCCGCTTGCGCCTCAAAGACATAGGCCGCGGACACTCCGGTCCAGTCACTGCCGAAAGCGCCGGCGATAACGCCGTCGTAATCCTCGGGGTAACGCTGCGCCTCTGCCAGCGCGCTGCCGCCGCCGTGTGAGCAACCGGTGAAGTAGGAATATTTCGGCGCGTTGCCGTAGTAGGCCGCCACGATCGCTTTGCCGGCGACCGCGCTGAAATGAGTGCCGCGGTGGCCCCAATCTTTGATGCGCTCGGGATGGCCGGCGGCCCAATCCATCACGAAAGCATTGGATCGATGGCCGAGATCGTCGCCAAGCGCTGCGAAGCCGCGCGTCAGCGCGTCATTCAGTGATGGATAGATGGGCACCCCCGAATGGCCGAGATTTCCGCTCGCCAACATTCGGCCGTTCCATTTATCCGCGGGCGGCAGCCACAGTTCGAATCCGATGCTCGATGCTGCCTCGGCCTTTGCGATGCCGACAACCCGGCAGAACGGAACCGTTACCCTGGTGGTGTTGCCGAGGCCGTCCTTTGGCGATTCAAACGAACCGGTTTCCTCCGTCGCCGACGTGACGGTAGCATTAGGAGCTGCAATCTTGGTTAAGTCGCGACAGCTTGTGGCCATCGCTGGCACGGCCGAGGCGGGCAGACCCGCGAGCGAAAACGCTATCAGGGCAAAGCGTGGCATCACGCGGCGCATGTGTTCCTCCCCTTGTTTTTCGTCGATCAAAAGCCGCTGACAACCGCCGGATATTTCGAGCAAATATTGAACGTTCATTCCTGCGGTCGTCTAAATGAAAGTCGCCTCAATTGTTGAAACGGGTCAACAGCGTCGATTTTGCGATGTCCCCGTCATGTCCGATTTACCCTTACAAGCGGACTCAAAGTCGGTATTCCAGCACTTCGCATTTGGGCCACAAGCTGATTTATGCCACCGCAGCGAGCACCTTCTCACAATGACTTGCCCGAGCGCTCCCAGCTCCGCTGGTAAGTTAAGTTTACACTATCGTCCCGTGACGTGCTGCTAGCTCTTCTTCTGATGGGGCGTGCCGAGGTAGGGAAATTCCCTGAGAATGTCGGTGTGCGGTTTCAAACCGCTGGCAGGGCATTCGCCTTTGGTTAGGAACGCGAGGCGGTAATCGATCACGTCGTCAGTGAAGACGCGGCCGTTGGGATATTTCGCGGGCTTCGACGGATCGAAACTCAGTACATCGGGCAGTGTTCGCTCCTTGTCGATCTCGGCAATCGCTTCTTCACGCGAGTAATTTCCCGTGTGGCCCATCAGATGCACGAATTGTTCGAGCCAGCGTTTGCGATCGTTCACCGGCTCGCTGGCGTTGTACTCCAGCTTCGTATCGTCGGTGTTGAAAAAGCTGCTGACGCTCGGATGGCCCGCGCGATCGACATGGTTCAGCTTGCCATCCTGCCGCAGGCTGCATCGTCCCCAGATGCGGAGTTCGGATTTCGCTGCGAGTTCGCTCGTTGGCAGTTCCACCGCCGTCGAGAAAACGTTGGCTTCGGTATTCGAATCCACGCCAGTCCACGGCGACTTGCCCGTTAAGTGAGGCTCGGTGAAATTCCGCTTACCGCTGATGTCGAACAGATTCTTGATGCCGTCAAAATCGAAGAAGAAAGCGTCGCTGCGACTGCCGGCAAAGAACGTGTAGTCGCCCGCCTTGACGATGTTTGGCTTGGGGCCGAACGAGACTTCTGCGTCGGAGACGATTTTCTTCCCGACAGCTTCGGGCGAGCTCAATTCCGCGCCTTTGGCCAGAAAGACATCGAAAGTCTGCTTGCCGTTCTGCGGCTTCGAAAAAACGTAACTGAGCGCGATGTCCGTCAGCAAATCACTGTCGGTGTCGATGTTGAGGCGGTAAATGGCGTCGGGATGGAGCGCGTCGGCATTTGGATTTGCGTTGAGGATGATGACGGTTTTCGAAGGGTCGCTGGGCGACTGAAAGGCATAAAGATCGCAAAGGTCGAGCCGTTGGTCGCCGAGCGGCGGACCGAGGCTGAGTCCGGTAAAATGGTTCGACATTTTTTCCTTCCTTTCAAACCGCTGGCCGCTTGCGCCGGCGCGTCGTTTCACTGTGTGCCACTGGACTTCAGACTTGCATCGTATCGGCTCATACCGATGCTCCGGAAGGGGCTCGAACGGGCTTTGTGCAAGCGCACACTAAGGCAAACTCAACGTCGCACATGGGTCGATGCTGTCGAAAAAGGCTTGAGAACGTCGCCGAACAGTGATTCCAGAGATTCTGCGGATCACGGTGGAGGCGGCGATGATGGGGCGGCGTGGCGAGCAATTGAGACTGTTCTATCAATTTCGGCTCGATGAGCGCGTTCCGAAGGATCACCTACTCAGGCGCATCGACACCTTTGTGACGATGGCGCTCGGGGATATTCACCAGCGGCTAGAACCCCACTATAGCGAGATCGGTCGGCCGTCGGTTGATCCCGATCTGATGATCAGGATGCTGATAGTTGGCTACTGCTACGGATTACGATCAGAGCGGAGGCTGACGCAGGAAGTCGAATTGCATTTGGCATATCGCTGGTTTTGTCGGCTCGATCTCGATGACAAGGTTCCTCATCACTCGACCTTTTCGGAGAACCGGCTGCATCGCTTTCGGGACAGCGATGTTTTTCGGCATGTCTTTGAACGTGTCGTTGCCACCTGCATGGCCGCTGGATTGGTCAAGGGTGAGGGCTTTGCGGTTGATGCCAGCGTGATGGAAGCTAACGCGAGCCGATATCACGGTAAGGCCCCTGACGAGATTGTCTGGGCAGAACCGGCGCGCCAGACCCGCGCAGTGAAGGAGTATCTTGCGGCACTTGAACCCGAAGTCGAGCCCAATCCCGATCGCAAGCCGCCAAAGGTGATCTCGCCCAGCGATCCCTGCTCGGCGTGGACGGCAAAGGCGAATAAGCGAGTTCAGTTCGGCTATGGGCTCAATTATCTGGTCGACACCGAAAACGCAGTGATTGTCGACGTTGAACCAACGCCTGCCCGCACCTATGACGAGGTCGAATCGACAAAAACAATGCTCGACCGAACCGAGCATCGCCTCAATCTAAAACCGAAACGGCTTGCGGCCGACACCGCTTATGGAACGGGCCGTTTCCTCGGCTGGTTGGTTGGGCGTGGGATTGCGCCACATATTCCCGTTCGCGATGCTGGTGAGCGTGACGATGGTACCTTCTCACGCAGCAATTTCCGCTGGGACAGACGGCGCGGCATCTACATTTGCCCGAACAACAAAGTGCTGCGCAGCACTGGCACCGTGTACGATGGCACCTTGCTACGCTATCGCGCCTCCAAATTCGATTGTGATGTCTGTCCGCTTAAGATGAAGTGCTGTCCCAACACGTCAGCGCGCCATGTTCCTCGTGATCTGCAAGAAGACGCCCGTGATGTGGCACGTCGGCTGATGGGGACAAAGCGCTTCCTCAAGTCACGGGATGAACGAAAGCGCGTCGAGATGCGGTTTGCTCACCTGAAAATTCACCACGGCTTCGAACGCATGCGGCTCCGAGGGCTTTCCGGCGCACGTGACGAATTCCATCTCGCCGCAATCGCACAGAACCTCAAGACTTTGGCGTTGCATGCCATCGGACCACCCGTGGCATCCGAGGCCGCGTTCGCCACGTGAAAGTCTAAAGGATCAAGCGGGCCGTCAGAGCCAGAACCGGCTCATCCTCCCCAGCTTAATCAAGCCAACGACCAACCAAAACGACGACTTTTTCGACAGCATCGGTCAATATCGGACGGAAGCCGAAGCGAAAGGGCGTTGCTTCAGCGATACCGTTGTTTGGGTAAATCTGAAATCGAAAGTCTTCACTTCGCGGGAACGAAGAACTACGGAAACACCAAAGAAGGCACTTACATGTGCGAGAGAGGTGCAATAGCTCAAGGCGATCGAGCGTCAAAGACGGAAAAGCATCCTTAGGGAAGCCCTTAACTGCCGGACCGGAAAGCCGTCGGAGTGGCTGCGCTGACCCCGCGCGTTACGGGGGGCAGGCATAGGCTCAAAGAGGGATTTGAAACCGAGAAGAGGCCAGCGGCGGCAATCGAATAGTGACCCTATGGGTCCATTCGCGACCGGGTCGAGCCGGCAGAAAGTGCGGCCACGTCCGCTTTGCTCCCGAAAGTGACTGATAGCCGTCTCAGGACTGCATGTCGCGAATGGGATGGACCGGCCGCGCTCCCGCCCCCGACGGCACTCAGAGTGCGCGGGGGGGCTTGTCAGGAGAAGGAGCGCCGCCATGCCTCGCACGTCCACCGTTCACGCAGTGACCACTATCGGAATGGATATGGGTAAGAACACTCTTCACATGATTGGCCTCGATTCGCGCGGCGCCATCGTGTTGCGAGAGAAGGTCTCACGCGGACGCATTGCATCGAGGCTTGCGAACCTGCCATCCTGTCTCATTGGCATCGAAGCGGGTTTGGCGACACACTATGTTGCTCGTGAACTTGCCGCGCTCGGCCACGATGTGAAGCAGGTTCCGCCCGCGTATGCGAAGCCGTTTCGGCAGGGGCACAAGAATGATTTCCGAGATGCCCATAGCGTAGCCGAGGCGGTGCAGCGGCCGACGACACGCTTTGTTCCAGCCAAGACCGATGAGCAACTGGATCTGCAAGCGCTACACCGGGTACGGTCTCGCCTCGTCAGCGAACGGACCGCGGTAATCAACCAAATTCGCGGCTTTCTTCTGGAGCGCGGCATCATCGTCCGGCAAGGACTGCGCTTCCTTCGCCAGGCGCTGCCCGACATCCTGGCCAAGCGCACAGACGTTCTCTCACCACGGATGGTACGCATCGTCGCTGATCTTGCCAGTGACTGGCGGCAGCTCGATGAGAGAATTGAACCCGTGACCGATGAGATCGAGACGTTGGCGAAGAGTGATGACGGTTGTCGAAGGGTCATGACCGTGCCGGGCATCGGCCCGATCATCTCGAGTGCGATGGTTGCAGCGATCGGCAACGGCGCGGCGTTCGCAAGAGGCCGGGATTTTTCGGCATGGATCGGGCTCGTCCCCAAGCAGATGTCGACCGGAGACCGAACCATCCTCGGGCGCATCACCAAGCGCGGCAACGGATATTTACGCACGCTCTTCGTGCAAGCTGCCCGGGTCATTCTGTTGCGGCCGGCGAGCTGGCCGAAGCACAGCTTCGGGGTCTGGCTCGCTCGCGCTGCTCAGCGCCTGCACCGTAACGTTTTGGCCGCGGCTCTCGCCAACAAGCTGGCGCGGATCGCCTGGACGGTGCTGGCACAAGAGCGCAGCTATGAAGCGCGCGTCACCAAGGCAGCAGCCTAATGAAAACGCTCAAGTTCACCAAGGGAATGGCTGACGGCTCAAGCTGATCCCGAAAGCAATAGTTGGCTTTCCCGCCGAGGTCTGCGAGTCGGAAAGAGGAGATGGAGAAAAGGTCTCGCCAGCGCGTTCGTGATCAGGTGGCCCATCTGGCCTTCGGGGCCGAGACGCGAATGAGATCGAACGCGCGCGGATATCCATGATGGCCAGGAGCTCAAGGGCTCCATCAATAGGCCGGATACAGAAGCGCAAGACCAACTTCTCCAAATCATCATTTTCGGCTTGCAACGCGCGGCCGGTCCATACAGATGGGCCAACAACCGACATCGAGACGGTGGCGGGGCGGAAGCGCGCAAGCGCGTTGCCACAACTCTGGATTGGAGATAAACTATTCTTGCAAATCAACCCCTATTGGGAGTTGGTCATGCCAAAATCTGGAAGCGGAGTTATTTTGACGTGATGGGGTTACTCACCCAACACAACACGCGATGGACCTCATGGAGTTATGAAGAAAATCAAATTGTCTACGCGCAGGGAGCCGCACGACATATTCGGTTTTTTACATCCACCGCGGCAAAGTCAAAGGTTCGGTCGTTTCTAAGCTCGGCAAGGAAGCCATTGTCGCAATCCGGGGACCGGACGAATTCTGCGGCGAGGAAGC
>CAVWBV010000033.1:0-99666 GCA_963753355.1 uncultured Alphaproteobacteria bacterium | reverse complement strand
TCTGGCAACGGTTGACGCAGTCGGTCGTGCTTTCAGCCATTGCATGCTGTGAGAAGTACATTATCAAAACGAAAACCCCGCCGACGAGACACAGCCGACAAATCAAGAAGCGCCGGCCGATTATCTGACGGCGGAACCGACGACCGCAGTGAGCCAGCATCTGCCAATCATTCATTGGCGGAGGAGCGGCAGGCGACCCCGCTGGTGACGGTGGTGACGGCTCCGTCTTTGGCGAGTTGCGCAGCTTCGGGTTGCGGTGCACTAGAGTTGGCAGGCGTCTTTTGGGTAGAACGCATTTGCAAGCCCGGCCGTGTTGAAGGCGGCGGTGCCGGGTTTGGCGTCCCCGACGGGGAAGCGCGCTAGGGCGGAGGATATCCCCCGCGCTGACCGCGGTCCGGACCGTAACCACCGCCGGGACCCGGACCATCACCAGCCCCATAATAACCACGTGGACCGGGACCATAGCCCGACCGGGACCGGGGCCGTATCCGCCGCCGGGTCCGGGACTAGGACCATAACCGTAACCGCCACGGGGACCAGGCGCAGGCCCGCCGCCGGCGGAAGCCAGAAACGAGCGGCAAGGTGGTGACAGCGCGCGAGGACGATAAGACATGAGGCATTGATGATGCGCCCTCCGCCGGGCGGCACTGCCGCGCAAAGCCGCTGCGCATCAAAGCCGCATGCCGCCCGAAAACCACCTCCGCCGCGAGGCACGCCGAAAGGTTGCGGCGCTATCGGTTGTCGTGCCAGCGGCGGAGACGGTTCGCCGGAGGCGGCGCCTGCGTCGGAGCGTCTTGCGGTGGTCGTTCATCTGGTGCGCTGCCGGGAGTGGAATCGGGGGCCGGGCCGAAACGGCCGAAGCGCCGAGAAGCGCAACGACGATTATGCACCAACGGACCAGGTAGGGCATGCGATGGTCTCCAAACGCCCCAGCAATACTACGCTTGCCCGCCGCCGACGGTAAGTAGACGCAAATTGCGCGACCGAGCATCTGCGCGGCAGGATTACGAGGCGGCTCGTCGCGCAATTGTGCCTTATTGCGACCCGCAACACAGTTCGGTTCGCACGGCAATGGCAGGCTTGAGTGGTTCGCCGTTACCGAGTTTCGACCATTACTAAGTGTACCTTTAGCCGCAAATTCATCATTCGGTGTGATTGTTTTTGCCCGCCGATATTGTCCACCGAAACCGCGCGCGAGCGAGCGTTTGCTTCGTGAGAAGGTTCTTGGCCACTGAAAAGTTTGATGTTAGACAAATTTTCTCATCTGAGGGGCCAAAATGGATCAGGCTATTGGGCCGAGCCGACGTGCTAAACTGACGCCGGACCAACAAGAGCTCCTGGAGAAAAAAATCCGGGGCGAGATTCCCAGCAAAAGTTCCACCGCAAAAATCCCGCGTCGCAGCGACCAAAGCGTCGCGCCGCTGTCGCTTGCGCAAGAAGGACAGTGGCTGCTGCAGCATTTGCAGCCGGATAATACCGTTCTCAATACTTTCCGGGCTCTGCGCATCGGCCGTCCGATCGACCTCGCCGTTCTGGAAACCGCACTGACCGAAGTCGTGCGGCGGCACGACGTGCTGCGGGCGAATTTCCGCACGGTAGACGGCATGCCCACGCAGGTGTTCCGCCTCCCGGAACCTGTCGCCGTCGGACTTGTCGATTTGAGCGATCTACCGACCGCGGAACGTGAAGCGGCGTTCGTGCGCTGGTCGCGCAACCGCACCGTCGAACCATTCGATCTCGCTCAGGGCGAATTGTTCCGTGCCGATCTCGCGCGCATGGCTACCGAGGACCACATCATTCTTTTCAATTTGCATCACATCATCTGTGATGGCTGGTCGCTCGGCGTGCTGGTGCGAGAGACCATGACGCTCTACGGCGCCTTCGCCAAGGGCAAGCCTTCGCCGCTCCCGGCTCTCGCCGTTCAATACGGTGATTACGCGGCGTGGCAACGCAGCAAGCTGCAAGTCGACGCGGTCGAAAAGCAGATGGCTTTCTGGCGCAAGCGTCTCGCCGGCGCGCCAACTTCAACCGATCTGCCTTTCGATCATCCGCGGCCGCCAGACCGGACATTTCGTGGCAAGCGCCGTGGCGTGACGCTTGATCGGCCGCTGGTGACGCGGCTGCGGCTCCTTTGCCAGCGCGAACAAACGACACTGTTCATTGTGATAATGTCGGCGCTGGCGACTTTGATCCACCGCTACTCCGGCGCAACCGACATTGTCATCGGCACCCCCGTCGCCAACCGCGGCTTTCGCGAAATTGAGCCACTGGTCGGGCTCTTTATCAATACGGTGGCATTCCGCTTCGACTTGTCGGGCGACCCGACGTTCAAGGATCTGCTCGGGCGCCTGCGCTCGGATGCGATCGAAGTCTTCAGCAATCAGGATGTACCATTCGAGAGCGTTCTCAACGAGCTCGCCATTCGCCGCGAAAAGGACCGTTCGCCGCTGTTCCAGGTCATGGTGGCGATGCAGCCGCCGCGGGCGGCGTCCGTGTCCTCTGAAATTGGCATGGACCCGGCCGTCCTTACCCCGCGCGGTTCGAAGTTCGATATGACGTTGGTGCTTTGGGAAGGCGAAGACGGCGACGTCGGCGGAATCATTGAATACGCCACTGACTTGTTCGAGCCAGAAACCATTGAACGTCTGTTCAAACACTTCGTGACACTGCTCGAGGGCATCACCGCCGACCCGCAGCAGCGCGTCTCCGGCCTGCCGATGTTGAGCGGCGAAGAATTGCAACAGGCCGTTAGCGGCTGGAACGCAACGACGGCAGACTATCCGCAACGCTGTCTACACGAGTTGTTCGCCGAGCAAGCGCGGCGCACGCCAGACGCCGTGGCCGTGATCTTCCGCGATGAGAAGATGACGTACCGCGAGCTCCACGAGCGCTCCAATAAATTGGCCTGGCACCTGCGCGATCTTGGCGTCGGCCCCGATACGATCGTCGGCATTTGTCTGCAACGTTCGCCGGCGCTGGTCGTTGGACTTCTCGGCATTCTCAAGGCTGGCGGCGCCTATCTGCCGCTCGATCCAAATTATCCCGCCGAGCGCCTCGCCTACATCACTGCCGATGCCAAACCGCGGGTAATCGTGACCGAGACAGCATCGGCCGCCAATTTGGCGATGCAACCCGCGCCGATCGTTCAGCTCGATACCGATTGGCCGAAGATTGCCGCTAAAAAGGCTGCTGTGCCGCCTAATACGACGACGCCCGATCATCTAATCTACGTGCTCTACACTTCTGGTTCCACTGGCCAACCGAAAGGCGCAATGGGAACGCACCGCGCGGTGGTCAATCGGTTGAGCTGGGACGTGACCGGGGAACCACGCGATGAGACCTACGCTCAGAAAACCACGCCGAATTTCATCGACGCGCTGTGGGACATCTTCATGCCTTTGCTGCGTGGGCAGAAGACGGTCATCGTCCCGGAAGATATCGCCCGCGATCCGGAACGGCTTATCGATCTATTGGCGAAGGAAGCCGCGACGCGGATCGTGCTGGTGCCCTCGTTGCTGCGCACCATCCTCGACAGCTCGCAAAATCTCGCCGAGCAGCTGCCGAAATTGCATCATTGGGCTTGCAGCGGAGAAGCATTGACCAGCGGGCTCGCCGGCGCGTTTCAGGCGCGGCTGCCGCATGCTGAGCTTTTTAATATCTACGGCACGTCGGAATTCTGGGATGCGACGTGGTGCGCGGCAAAGGGTGAGGCCAGCGGCTCGGGAATTCCGGTCGGATTGCCGATCGCCAACATGCGCGCGCTCATCCTCGATGCCAATCTGGAGCCGGTGGCGCCGAACGTGACCGGGGAACTGTTCATTGGCGGCGCCGGTCTTGGCCGTGGCTACCTCGGGCGGCCGGGGCTTACCGCCGACCGTTATTTGCCAGACCCATTCGGTAACGGCGAACGCCTTTATCGGACCAGGGATTTGGCGCGGCGGCGGCCTGATGGCGTTATCGAATTTGTCGGTCGGCGCGATCATCAGGTGAAGCTTCGCGGCCATCGCATCGAACTTGCGGAAATTGGGTGGGTGCTTGAAACTCTTCCGAGTGTTCGGAACGCAGTGGTGCAATTACGGGACGATTTGCCCAGCGGGGAGCCGGGGCTCGTGGCGTACATTGTCGGCAACGGAGAGCCGCCGGCGGATTCGGCGCTCCGCGCCCACCTTCAAGCTAAGCTCCCCGCTCACATGATCCCGGCGCACTTTGTTACGCTCGCGCAACTGCCCCTCACGCCCAACGGAAAGATCGATCGCGCGAAACTGCCGACACCGCAACCCAAGCTGGAGGCGGCGCGCAAGCACGTTGCCCCCAAATCTGAGGTGGAAAAACTGCTCGCCGGAATTTGGACGCAAATCCTAGGTTTGAAGGAAGTCGGCATCGACGACAATTTCTTCGAACTGGGGGGCGATTCGTTGATGCTGCTGCGTGTTCAGAACGCAATTAACGAGCGTTTACACCGCGACATCCCCGCCACAGTGCTGTTTCGCTATCCAAGTATCCGGGCATTATCGGCGTACTTGGCCAACGGACAGCGTAACGACTTGCTGGTCCGCTCGGCGAGCCGCGGCGAGGCCCGAAAAAGGTTTTTGACGCGGCGGATTACCGGGCCTACCACGGTTGCGGGCCCGGGCGAATGAGGCGGTAATGGACGAAAAAATAAGAAACGAGGACGAGACACGTCCGACGATTGCAATTGTTGGCATGACGGTGCGTTGTCCCGGCGCCAAGAACGTCGCCGAGTTCTGGTCCAACCTGCGCAACGGCGTCGAATCCATATCCTTTTACACGGAAGAGGAATTGCGCACGGCCGGCGTGCCGAACGCCGTGTTGCAACTGCCGAACTACGTCAAGGCTGCAGCTCCGCTGGAGGGAATGGAAAAGTTCGACGCTGAGTTCTTCAATTATAGCCCGCGAGAAGCGGAGTTCATCGATCCGCAGCAGCGCATTTTTCTCGAATGCGCGAACGACGCGCTCGAGACCGCCGGCATCGACCCGCGCCGTTTCGAGGGCGCCATCGGCGTTTTCGCCGGTGAGGGTCCGACCATCTATATGAACCTGATTTTTCGCGATCCCTCCGTGACTGCAGGCGTTGGGCGGCAGATGGCGCTCATTGGCAACGACAAGGACTATTTGGCAACGCGCGTCTCCTACAAACTCGGATTGCGCGGACCAAGCATAACGGTGCAATCCGCCTGCTCGACGTCGACCGTTGCGGTTCATCTTGCTTTCCAGAGTCTGATGTCGGGCGAATGCGACGTCGCGCTAGCCGGCGGGGTTTCCTTCAATTGGCTGCACAAGTGCGGTTACCACTTCACCGACGGCGGAATTCTGTCGAGAGACGGGCATACGCGGCCATTCGATGCCGCCGCGACTGGGACGGTTTTTGCCGATGGCGTCGCTGCTGTCGTCCTCAAGCGTACCGAGGACGCAATTGCCGACGGGGATAATATCCAGGCCATCATTCTCGGTTCGGCAGTAAACAATGACGGCTCGCTAAAAGTTGGCTTCACCGCGCCGAGCATCGACGCGCAGTCTGCCGTGGTGGCGGAGGCCATGTCGGTTGCGGGCGTCACGCCGGATTCGATTGGAATGGTAGAGGCACACGGCACCGGCACGGCGCTGGGCGATCCGATCGAGGTCGAGGGCCTGCACCAGGTATTTCGCTCGGCGACCGATGCAACGCGATTTTGCGCGTTGGGCTCGCTTAAGTCGAACGTTGGCCATCTGAACACGGTTTCTGGCGTCGCCGGCCTTATCAAAGCGGCGATGGCGGTCAAAACCGGTGAAATCCCGCCGAACTTGAACTTCAAGAAGCCAAATCCGAAAATCGATTTCGACAAATCGCCGTTTTTCGTGCCGACCAAGCTGACCAAGTGGACCAGCCAGGAGCGACGCCGCGCTGGTGTGAGTTCTTTCGGCATCGGCGGAACGAATAGCCACATTATCATCGAGGAGCCGCCACGCTTTACTTCCGAGAAGACGGCGCGAACAATGCACGTTGCGCTCGTTTCGGCGAAAAGCTCGACCGCGCTGGAGTCGGCTTGTGCACGGCTCGCCGAGTATCTGCGGGCCAATCCCGACGAGAATATCGCCGACGTGTGCCATACCCTGGCAATCGGCCGTTCGCTCTATCCGTTCGCGCGCATTGCGCTGTGCAGGAACGCAAAAGAAGCCGTCGACGCCCTCAGTTCGAACGATCCCGCCAAGGTCGTCAGCGGTGAACGCGCCGCCGTCGGACCGCCAGTGACCTTCCTGTTTCCCGGCCAGGGTTCGCAGCACATCTACATGGCCCAGGAGCTCTATAACGAGGAGCCGGTCTTTCGGCAGGAAATCGACCGTTGCGCGGAACTGCTCGAGCCGCATCTCAGCTTAGATCTGCGCACTTTGATCTTTCCGGCGGCGGATGACGAAGAGAAGGCCGAAGCGTCGCTGCGCAATACGCAGTTTGCGCAACCCGCGATCTTCGCTGTCTCTTACGCGCTGGCGAAGTTATGGATGAGCCTTGGCGTCACCCCAGCCGCCTCGCTCGGTCACAGCATCGGCGAGTTCGTGTCCGCCTGCCTCGCCGAGGTGTTCTCGCTTGAGGACGCGTTGCGCGCGGTCGCCGCTCGCGGCCGTCTGATGCAAAGCATGCCGGGCGGAGCGATGCTCGCCGTCATGACCCCAGCCGAGCAACTGGCGCCAATACTGCCGCCGTCGATCTCGATTGCCGCGGTGAATACGCCGGCTGCGAGCGTTGTATCTGGTCCGAGGGCGGACATTGCCACGCTCGATCGGGAGCTCCGTGGGCAAGGCATTGCCACGACTCCGCTCCATACGTCGCACGCGTTCCACTCAGGCATGATGGACGCGGCGGTAGGCCCGTTCGTCGAGGTCATGCGCAGAATTACGCTGAGCCCGCCGCAGCTTCCTTACGTTTCCAACGTCACCGGCGCGTGGATCACCGATGAGCAGGCAACCGATCCGGTCTATTGGGGCCAGCACATGCGGGCACCTGTGCAATTCCACAAGGGCTTGTCGGTCATTCACGATCAGATGCCGGGTGTTTTCCTTGAGGTTGGACCGGGCCGGAATCTGACCACCTTGGCACGATCGCTGTTCGGCGAGGTAACGGGCGCGCTGATCTATCCATCGCTTCCGCACGCCAGCGCGCGCGGCGCGGACGAAGTCAAGACAATGCTCCGTACCTGCGCGGAATTGTGGATGACTGGCGCGCCAATCGATTGGAGCGGCCGCTATCAGGGCGAACGGCGCATCAAACGCGTTTTGCCGACCTACCCATTTGAACGGCGGCGCTATTGGATCGTCGACCACGCGCAGCCGGCGCAGCAAGCGGGCGCACCCCGTGCCGGTGGGCCTGGCCGACCCGGCGCGCGAGCCACGCCAAACTACTTCATGGAAACCGTCACCTGGCGCCGCGTGCAATACTTCAATCCGCCGGGAGCAAGCGGCAAAGCGATGCAACCGCGGTGGCTGGTTTTCAACCCGACCGAAAAAATCGACAAGCGGATCGCAGCGGCGCTGCGGCAACGCGGTGACAAAGTCACCATCGTCGAGAAGGGTCCGCGATTTAGAACTTACGCGGACGGACGGGTCACGCTCGATCCGACCGACGAAGTCGATCTCGCCCAGCTGTGCAAGACTGTAATGAAGTCACTGGCCAAGCGGCAGCGGCTTCAAGTCGTCTATTTTTGTGCTCCGTCGCCGGAGCGAAAGGCGGAACTGGTGGAGGCGCGGTACCGGGCGGACATCGACGACAAACTTAATATTCCGATCATGCTGACGCGCTCGCTGATGCAGGCGGGTAATCCGGAGAACGTCACCATCACGTTCGTGACACGCGAGGGACAGCAAATCTCCGGCCTTGAAACCATCGATCCGTCCATGGCAATGCCGATCGGGCCCTCCCTCGCGGCCATGCGCGAATATCCGAAGCTCACCTGCCGCGTTATCGACATCCTTTCAGAGGTCGCAAGTCCCGAGATCGTGGCGCGGCGGATCAGCGCCGACCTGCCGTACCCCTCCCCTAGCATCGTCACGGCTTATCGCGGCAAATCGCGCTGGGCGCGCGGGATTCAACCGATTCCGCCGAAGTTGTTGATGAGCGCGCCGGGGCCGTTGCGGCGCCGAGGTGTCTATCTGATCACGGGCGGATTGGGCGATCTCGGCCTGGCGGTGTCTCGGCACCTCGCGCAGGCCTACAAAGCGGGACTCATCCTGGTGAGCCGCACGCCAGTCCCGCCGCGCGCGGAATGGAGCGCCATTCTCAAAAACGGCACGGACGAAGATCGCACCGTCCGCATGATTCGCGGCATCGGCCGCATTGAAATGGCCGGAGGCCAAGTGATGGTAGCCGCCGCCGACGTTACCGACCTCAAGCAAATGCGCGCCGTAGTTCGCGAGGGGACTAAAAAATTCGGCGCGATTCATGGCATTATCCACGCGGCGGGTATTTCCGGCTCCACGCCGATCGGCTTGAAGACGACCGAGGAACTTGACCGGGTCATGCGACCCAAAATTCTCGGCCTCGCCGTACTCGAGCAAATTTTCACCGAGCGCGATCTCGACTTTATGGCTCTGTTCTCCTCGGTGGCTTCGCTATGGGGCCGCGAAGGTCAAGCCGATTACGCCGCCGCCAACGCTTATCTCGACGCCTATGCAGTGGGAACATCGGGGGCGGGCCGCTGGCCTGTCGTCTCGATCAACTGGGACACTTGGCGGGAAGTCGGCATGGCCATTAATACGCTGCGTGGGGCGCCAGGAAAAGCCAAGCCGCAGGCGCTCAATTTCGGGCTCCTCACTGCGGAAGGCGTTCGCGCGTTCAAGCAAGCGCTGGTGGCGCAGCACGCGCAAGTAATCGCGCGCAAGGAGCCGTTGGCTCCAGGCATGGGGGCTGCAGGTCAGCGCCCGGCCGCTTCGGTGCCGGCGAAGGCGGCGGCCGCCGCGACCGGCGGCGGCGGGCCAGCACGGCAGACCCATCCGCGTCCCGCCCTCACACAGGCCTATCGGGCGCCCGAAAGCGAACTGCAGACGGCGCTCGCCGCCATGTGGATCGACTTCCTGCGCACTTCGCCGATAGGGCTCGACGACAATTTCTTTGAGCTCGGCGGCCACTCGCTGATGGCGCTGCAGCTGCTGCCGCGAATTCGCGAAAAGTACCAGATTGCGCTTGAGCCGCGGGAGTTCTTCGCCAACGCCTCGATCGGCAAGATCGCCGCGCTCATTGAAGACAAGCTGCTCACCGAAATCGAGGAAATGAGCAAGCAGGGCCTTTCGAAAGAGGCAGCGCGCACCGCCGCGGAGTGACCTTGTGGACAAGAAAAAAACCGCCTGCAAAGCCTCGGGCACCGTGAAGACGGCACCTCCGAAAAAAGCTGCAGCCAAAACTCAGCCGATAACCAGCTGGTTTGATCCTCGTCTCGATTTCGCGGCGGCGCCTCCGCTGCGCAAGTCCTACGTCGTAGCCTCGTCGTACCGCTGCGGAAGTACTTTTCTGTGCAGCTCACTGTGGAAGACCGGCGTGCTTGGCGCGCCAACGGAATATCTGAACATAGATCCGGGGAACGCGGCGATTCCGGCACCCAACGAACCCGGCCGCCTAATGGTGCGGTTTGGCGCGGCCACGCCGGAGCAATATTTCGCCAAGCTCTTGCAACATCGCACCGGCCGCAACGGCATATTCGGGATTAAGGCGCACGGGCATCATTTCGAGGCGGCGCTGGTCTGGTGCCCTTCGATGCTGGAAATCCTGGCGCCGGTCACCTTCATCTACATCAATCGCCGTGACAAAGTGGCGCAAGCCATCTCCATGGCGAAAGCGATGCAAACCAATGCCTGGATATCGTTCGATCAGGTGACCGGGAAAAATACCCGTTATGATCCCGACTTTATCGAGCAATGCAGGAATGAGATCGAGCAGCAAAGACTCAACTGGTGGCGTTGGTTCGAAGCCAGCGGCGTTACGCCTTTCGTGGTCACCTACGAGGACATGGTGGCGGAAAAAGATGCCGTCGTGCGCAACATTGTCGAACTGCTTGAGGTGCAGAACGACGTCGCCGAAAAAATTGACCTGCCCGACGTTGAGAAGCAGGGCGATGAAATCAACGCTGAGTGGGCCAGCCGGTTCGCTCGCGATCAGGCTGCCGCCGAGAATAATTGGGATTTCGGCCCGGAAAGCGCCAACTCTTTCTAGGCCGATTCTTCACCGCGAAGGCGATGCATGCGCCATCATTCGCCGGGCTTGACCGCAAACCGTCCGCGCGACATGCCGGCAAGTATGCCGCGTCAGCAGCCGTTGGCCGGCAGTTTGCAGCTCGTCAGCGCACCCGCACACTCACACCATCGCGCATGGCGCGATATTGCCGCCGTCGAACGCGTGCTTGCTGGGACTTCCACGGTACAACTCCAATTCCGACATTTGGCTTCGTCAGTCCAGCGCACGGATACTTCGTAGGAACAATGATTAAGCCAATAAGAAGTGCCCCCATCATCGGCGATGGTCAGGCAGGTGGCGTCCGATCGGTGAAAAGGCGGCATCGGCCGCAATGTGATGTCGCCGGCATGGCATGGCGCCGTGGCCAGGCAGATCGCGACCGATAGCGCCGCCATACGAGAGCGAAAAGGCCGTGGCCGGGTGCGGGAAGATCCGAGCTCGATCATGACCAACCGCGCTATGGCCATAACTGCGCGCTAGCGAGATCTGCGCCGGCGCGCATCGCCTTGAACTTTTCCCAAACCACCGACGGATGGACTTCGGTGTTGTACAAGGCTTGCGAGGAAAAGCCGCAATCGGCGCCGGCGACGACGTTCTCGCGACCGACGAGCCGCGCAAACCGCAGAATACGTTCGGCAATCAATTCCGGGTGCTCGACGATGTTGCTGGCGTGGGTAATCACGCCGGGAACCAAAACCTTTCCTTCCGGCACTTTGACACGCTCGAACAAGTGATACTCGTGCTCATGGCGCGGGTTCGCCGCTTCGAAGCTGTACGAACCGGCTTCAATAGCAAGAACGTGGTCGATAATTTCGGACAGCGCCGCTTCATGAATGCGCGGGCCCTCGTTGATCCCGTAACAAGTGTGGAAACGCACGCGTTCAGCCGGTATCCCCTTTAAGCCGAAGTTGATGGCTTCGACGTACATTGCGGCCCGGCGTTGCTGCTGCGTCTCGTCAAGCCCAGGCTCCGTGAAGATGTCGGCCAGAAATGGATCGTCAATTTGCAGAAGCAATCCAGCGTCGGCGATCGCCCGATATTCCTCGCTCATCGCCGCAGCAAGCGCATGGAAGTACTCTTCGTCCGATTTGTAATATTCGTTCTGTCCCACGCCGGAAGGCGCAGTCGCCGGCAGAAACACGTGCTCATTCGGGACGCCCGCAGCTGCCGCGGCGGCTTTGACGTTGTCGATATCGGCGCGGACGAACTTCGCGCCGCGATATTTGACGGGGCCAACGCAAACGACTGGCGCCAGCGAAACGATCGCTCCCCCCATCATCGCTTGCTTGAAATATTGCTCGTAATATTCGGGGAACGCGGCGATCTCTTTCTGAAAAAGTTTCACCTTTACGTCAGGTCGCGATTCGAATCCGTCGAGCCGCTCGCGAATGTAAGTGAAAAAGCCCGGCTTCGAATATTCGCCGTCGCCGACGATATCGACGCCGCACTGAACCTGCTCGCGAACCACGGTGGCCACCGATTGCCGCAAGGTGGCTTCGTACGCGCGCTCGTCGTAAGCTTGGCCCGCATACTTGGCTTTCATCGCATCAAGCAGGGAATGCGGCCGGGGCAGGCTGCCGATCTGGGTGGTTTGAATGCGGTCCGTGTTTTGCTGAAGGGTCACTGCGATCTTCCTGATACCGTTTTTGCAGCGGGTGCTCGAATTGAAAATTCGTGCGAGGCCGTTCGCCGCGGCTGTGCTATTCTAGCTCGAAAGTGCGCTGCACGGGAGCGCTGGGAAATGTACCGGGGATGGTTTGCGGGAGCGTTGCTCCTTTCGCTCGTCGCGGCGACGAATAACGGCGCATGGGCGCAGCAGCGTTCTCTCGGACCGAGCCAGCCGTCGATCATGAACGAGGAAGACGGCGCATCCCCGCCGGCCGCGGTGGAGCAGCCCGCAAAAGGTGTCCGCGCAGGCGGACGACCGCAGTCCCCCGCGCTTGACCCGGACCTCGATGCGGCGGATCAGCTTGCGCCATCCCAAATACGCCAGCCGATCCCTGCGGCGGTCGGCGAACCGACCGGGAAAGGCCGCGTGCCGGCGACACGCGGCGCCGCCCTCGAGCCGGGTGCGGAAGCCCGGCCGTTCGCGGCGGCAAGATCGGAAAACGTCGCTTGTAACGGCGTGTTCGCGCGCGATTTAAGCCACGCCAAGCTGGCGATGGCGTTTCAGTCGCGCAACGTCGCATTCACCCAGGTTGACGGTCCCTCAGGGGCCAAGATTATGGCCACGGTACTTTTCGCCAAAGATCCTAAGCGCCGTCTCGAAGTGTGGTGGACCAACCCGGCGAGCCGAAGTGACACCCACCTTATTGTTATCAACGGCGCCTCGAACTGGAGCGCAGCCGGTCAGCTTCACCTCGGGCTGACGCTGCCGCAGCTCGAGCAGATCAACGGAAAGCCAATCAAGCTGTCGGGGTTTGATAAGAACAATGTCGCGACCTTGACCGACTGGAATGGTGGCAGCCTTTCCGTCGTAGCCGGCGGCTGCAAGGTAGGCGTTAGCCTGCGCTCGCGCACGGCTTCGGCGTCCGCGCTCGGCGCTTTGCCGGCCAGTCGGGAGTTCACCTCCAGCGACACTGCGATGCGGACGGTGAACCCGGAAGTCAGCGAGATCCTGATAGCGTATTAGATCGCCGACCGATTGGTCATTGAGGGACTTTAACGCCACCGGCCCTGGGCGGGGTTGTGCCACCGGACGGACCTTGCTGCTGATCCGCGCGCATGGCTCTCACGTCGCGCGCCATTTCCAGGCAAGTGAGAAGCTCGGTATAGCTCGACTCGCCACCCATTTGCGATTTGTTCACGCAAGACGTCTTGTCGGCACGATCGAATTTTCTCCACTGCTTGACCAATTCGTTCCGGACGGCCAGCTCGCTATCGAGGCAATTTTTCTTTTCCTGCGCAATGGCCGGATCCCGAAATGTCACGCCCCCCTGCTGGGCGATACCGTCACAAACCTGCTCAACGTTGAGATTGGGAACATCGTCGGCACGGGCAGCGCCCGTTACCGTCAGCAATAATCCGATCAATAGCGCTCTAGGCAAGATCATGGACAGCGCTCCCGTTGGCAATACGGCGCTTATAGCACGGCTCGGCGCGGCTGCCGATTCCTCTGCCGGACGAGAAACAGATTGACCGGCTGCGC
Organism: uncultured Alphaproteobacteria bacterium; assembly: GCA_963753355.1. Lineage (GTDB taxonomy): Bacteria > Pseudomonadota > Alphaproteobacteria > Rhizobiales > Xanthobacteraceae > BOG-931. Next base: position 86,302 of record CAVWBV010000033.1, on the reverse strand, counting down.
ATAGCCCCGCTATGGCTGCACCCATCCGGGTGGGAGATCGCTATGTTTGTGGCGCCGCTTCTGGGCGCGGCATTGTTCATTGCCGTTGCCACCGATCCATTGCACGACGCGGTAGGCGACGCTCGCCTGTCATTGCAGGAGAAGGCCGCGGCAACCGAGCCGCTCGTGCGCTCCGCTACGCTGTGCATCGTGCGCGCAGTCACTGCAAGCCCGCGCTATCGAGGCCGAGTTGACGCGCAAATCGGCGATCTCATTGTTGATTCCATGCCCACCTGTCTCACGCCGCTCCGAGCTATGATCGATGCTTACGACCGGTACTATGGCGACGGAGCGGGCGAGGCCTTCTTCATGGGACCTTACCTGGATGTGCTTCCGAAAGCGGTCGCAGCCGGGGCGGACCACGCCGCCCCTTAGCAAGCCAGCATCCGAACTATTGCCCCGGATTTGGTCCAATCACCGCGACGACCCGCATCCTAGTTGGATCGACGAGCACCACCTGCTCGTCCACGCGCGTGAACTTATAGAGCTTCGTTACAGGATTATCGGCGACGACTTCGTCAGGTAGCGTGTATAGCTCGATCATCGGCGGAACGTCGGCGCCTATCCTCGCGGCAAAATGCTTTGGCGCCACCTGACTTTTATCGCGGTGAACCGCCTGATAGATCACGCCTCGCTGCGCTGGCGTCAATTCGAGGTTCGGCGCGACCCCGCCGCTATTGACCATTTCATCGATGTCGTTCGTTTGCGCCATGGCTCCGCTGACCCCGATCGCGGACAAGGCCGCGCAGACGAGCAGCCCCAATGTTGTCTTTCGTATGCGATCACCCCTCATATTCGCCTCCGTGGATGGAAGGAAGCCCGCGCAGCCAAGTACGGCAGCGCGGGCAAGGGTCGTTTGGGTGTCGGTCAACGCGGAAGCGCCTGCACCGTGATGCCTGTATTCGTGTCAATCACCAAGATACGGTCCGGTTGATAGACGTAGTGATAAGCCGGAAGCAGCGGCTGTTCGACGACCGCGGCGGGAGGTCCGACGCCCGCCGGCACGTAGTCATAAAGCGGCCCCGGATAAGCCGCTGGAGGCGCGTCCATCACCTCGGTGTAGGTCGGCGGGACGACCGCCGCGACCGGCCGAGCAACTGGAGCGGGACCGATATCTTCCCGTACCGTCGTTCGGGTCGTAGTCACGGTCTCTGGTTGCCGGGATCTAAGCACCGGAGCGCGCGCAATGCGTCGCACTGGATGTGTCGTCAAACGTTCGGTTTGAACCGTCCGCGTTGTTTGCACCGGTACCGTTTCGATAACGGCCGCGGGCTCGGCGACGACAACCGGATCCGCCACCACCATTGGCGCCGGCACAGGCGCGACAAAGGTGTCGACCGTTTGGGCTCGCGCCAGCGATGTTCCCGCCAAAAGCGCAACGCCGAGGGCCGGTAAAAGCACAGTCTTTCTCATAGAGAACTCCATATTTTCGCCTTGCGGCCAGCCCTTCCGCATAGACCGGCAACGCTGCGCCCAGGGCGCGCGTTCCTCACAATTGCATCGCAACAGCAAACCAGGCCGAGCAGAGTTCCGGGACCGCAAAATAGGCAGCGAGCTACCGGGACGCGGCCTTACTTTCTCGGCACCGCCCTGTTTACGCCGCGGAACTGCCGGTAACAGACCCTATTCGGCGGTGGGGTGCGGCCTACGCCTGCTTTTCAAACAATGCAGAATCGGCCTTTAAGCATTTCAGGAATTGAACGTGCCGGGGAGGCGAGCATGCGCATCGGTGATTTGTTCCAGTGGGAGCGGTTCGTCACGCCCACTATCATCAAATTCTTTTACTGGCTCGCAGTGGTGATGTCCGTGTTAATCGGGCTCGCGGGCGCCGTTTCGGCGCTCGGGACCATGGCATTCAACCCTTTCGTCGGAATGATTTTCCTCATCTCGAGCCTGCTCGGCGCCTGCATGGGAATAATCTTGTCGCGGATTGTTGCCGAATTCGTCTTGATCATTTTCCGTATCAACGAGCACCTTGGCGCTATCAGGAACCAAGGATCCGGCCTCGGTCATCCGCAGTGAATGCGGGCCTTTGGTTTTGAGACCGTTCGTTTTACGAACAATCTAGTTCGCGAAGCGGAAATGCATGACGTCGCCGTCCTGCACAACGTAATCTTTGCCCTCAAGCCGCATTCTGCCGGCGTCGCGCGCTCCGGATTCTCCGCCGCTTGCCACGTAGTCGTCGTAAGCGATGGTCTCGGCGCGGATAAAGCCACGCTCGAAATCGGTATGAATGACGCCAGCGGCCTGCGGCGCCTTCGTTCCGCGGGTAACAGTCCAAGCCCGCGCCTCTTTCGGCCCGGCGGTGAAGAAAGTGACGAGATCGAGCAGCGCATAGCCGGCGCGGATGAGCCGATCGAGGCCGGCCTCGATCAGTCCCATCGCTTCCAGATAACTTTGGCGCTCATCGCGCGAGAGCGCGGCGATCTCCGCCTCAATTTTCGCTGAAATGACGATTGAGGCGGCAGCCTCCTTTTTGGCTTTGGCCTCGACCTGGCGCGAAAAGGCGTTGCCTGTCCCCGCTGCAGCCTCATCGACGTTGCAAACGTAGAGCACAGGAAGCGCCGTCAAGAGTCCGAGCGAATGGAAGAGCCGTTCCTCATCGGCCTTGCGCTCCGTCTGCCTCGCCGGCTTTCCGTCGCGCAGTAGGACCAGCGCGCGATTGACCAGAGCAAGCGCTTCCTTCGCCTCCTTGGCGTCGGCATCGGTCCCACGCGCCTTGCGTTCGAGCCCATCTACGCGCCGCTCGAGGCTTTCCAAGTCGGCCAACATCAATTCCGTCTCTACCGTTTCGATATCGGCGATCGGATCAACCCGTCCTTCGACATGGGTGACCTCGCTGTCTTCGAAGCAGCGCACCACATGGGCAACGGCGTCGACCTCGCGGATATTGCCGAGGAACTGATTGCCCAGCCCCTCCCCTTTTGAGGCGCCGCGAACAAGACCGGCAATATCGACGAATGTCAGCCGCGTCGGCACGATCGCCGCGGATTTTGCGAGCATTGCAAGCGTGTCAAGCCGCGGATCGGGAACTGCCACTTCGCCGATATTTGGCTCGATGGTGCAGAATGGATAATTGGCGGCCTGTGCTGCCGCGGTTTCGGTCAACGCGTTGAAGAGCGTCGATTTGCCGACATTCGGCAACCCGACAATGCCACATTTAAAACCCATGGGAGCTCATTCATCGATCGAGCGGGAGATCGCCTTCCGGCTTGTCGGCAAAGCCCTTGGCCAGCATCGCGAGGTGAACTTTGTTTTGAAAACTTGCATCCTCTCCCCGGACGAGGAGCTCGGCATTTTCGGCCAGAATGTCGGCGAGCGCCTCCACCCACGGCCACTCGCTCTTGGCGAAATCGCTGAGCACGTGGCGTTCGACCAAATCTTTGTGGCCTGGATGGCCGACGCCGATACGCACGCGCCGGTAATCGTTGCCGATATGCTCACTGATCGAGCGCAAACCGTTGTGACCGGCAATCCCGCCGCCAATTTTGACTCGAACCTTGCCGGGCGGAAGTTCGATTTCGTCATGGAAAACCGTGATCGCATCGGGTGCCAATTTGTAGAACTGCGCGGCTTCACCGACAGCGCGCCCCGACTCGTTCATATAAGTTCCAGGCAACAACAGCAGCGCGCGCTCGCCACCGATCGGACCTTCACACGCGACCCCCTGAAATCGACGGCGCCACGGCCCAATGCCGTGGCGCTTGGCGATGGCCTGAACAGCCATAAAGCCAATGTTGTGGCGATTGCCGATATAGCGTGCCCCCGGATTTCCCAGTCCAACCAGGAGCAGCATGTGAACGCCCTAGCGCCGACCTCACTTTTTCTCGGACGCGCCGGCGGCTCCTTTGGCTGCAGGTGCCGCGGCGGCACCGGCCGCGGGAGCGGCGCCAGGCGCCGCGCCGGGCGCGGCAGCAGCCCCACCCTCTGCCGGCGTACCGGCAGTAGCAGCGGCAGCAGCGGCGGCCGCGGCGGCGGCGGCAGCTTCTGCCGCAGCTTTCATTTCTTCCGCATAGCCCGAGGGTGGTACGACCGTGACGAGTGTAATGTCCCTGCCGCTGACGGCGCGAACGCCGGATGGCAAGGTGATATCGCTCAGGTGTTTGGAGTAATTGATTTCCAATCCGCCGACGTCGACCTCGATGGCAGCCGGGATGTCGTCGGCCCGGCAGCGCACTTCGACGGTGTGCGTGACGATGGAGACGGTGCCGCCGCGTTTGACGCCAGGCGACTGATCGGCGTTTAGGACGTGAACCGGAATATTCACCCGGATGGTCGCGCCCTCGCCAAGTCGCATGAAGTCGACGTGCAACGGAAGATCGCGCACCGTATCAAGCTGAAAATCCCGCGGGATGACGCGATGCTTGATGCCATCCACCTCAACGTCGTGAACACTGGTGAGAAAACGCCCGGCAAAAATGCGCTGGCGCAACTCATCGTAATCGAGGGAAATTGGCAGCGGCGGCTTGCCGTCGCCATAAATTATTCCGGGTACGCGGCCGGCTCTGCGCTCTGCCCGGGCGGCCCCCTTGCCTGCCCGCGGGCGCGCCGCCGCTTTGATCAGATTGACGGTCGCCATGTCTTTGGTCCTCAAGTCCTTGTCGTTAATGACTGTTGCCGCGTCAAAATCCCGGCCGGACCAAAGTGTCCGGCGTAGCCTCCAGGGGTGCCAAAGGTCCTAAGATTTTAGCCGCGGCGCCGCGCTTATAGCGGCGCTGACGCGGAAAAACAAGAAAGCGGGGGTTGGCTAGCCGACCGCCCCGCCGGCTCCGGCCGAATAGCCGGACGGCTTCTCCAAAGGAGGGGTCGCGCCGATTTTGGCTTCCAATTCGGCAATGCGGGATTTCAGCGCTTCATTCTCCTCGCGGGCGAGCCGGGCCATATCCTTGACTGCTTCGAATTCCTCACGCTGGACAACGGCAAGATCGCGGAGTATGCGCTCGGCTTGGCTGCGGAACAGCGTCTCAAACTCGCGCCGCACACCTTGCGCAGCGCCGGCAGCATCATTCATTAACCGTGCAACTTCGTCGAAGAACCGGTTGGTCGTCTGGACCATTGTCGCCTCCCAACCCCCGTGTGCTTACAGCCTGGCTTGCCACTCCTACAGAATGGCAATGGTGCGGCGCTATCGCAAGATGCGAAGCCCGCTGCGGAGCGGCACCTTGAAATGTAACATGCCGCGCTCGCGGCGGAGTTAATCGATGCTGGTCCTGCCGATCCTGACGTTCCCGCACATCGACCCGGTCCTGATTTCAATCGGGCCACTCGCAGTGCGCTGGTATGCGCTCGCCTATATCGTTGGCATTATCGCCGGCTGGATCTACGCGCGCGCCATTATCGCTTCGCCCAAACTCTGGGGCGGGCCGGCGCCATTGACGGTCGCGCAATACGACGACTTCATTGTTTGGGTCACGCTTGGGATTATTCTTGGCGGACGTGTCGGCTACGTCTTGTTCTACAACTTTCCGCATTTCCGCGAGCATCCAATCGAGATCCTTCAGTTGTGGAACGGCGGAATGTCGTTTCATGGCGGCGTGCTCGGCAGTGCGCTTGCCGTCGTGCTGTTCGCACTTCGGCGCGGCATCTCAATTTTATCGCTCGGCGATGTAACCCTCGCGGTCGCGCCTATTGGGCTGTTCCTTGGTCGCCTTGCGAATTTCATCAATGGCGAATTGTGGGGCCGTCCGAGCGATGTGCCTTGGGCCATGATCTTCCCTACCGGCGGCCCGGTCCCGCGCCATCCCAGCCAACTGTACGAAGCCGCCCTCGAAGGCTTGCTGCTGTTGGCGGTACTCGCCGTTCTCGTGCGTTGTGGCGCGCTGAAGCGCCCCGGTCTTGTCAGCAGCAGTTTCGCGATAGGTTACGGTGTGCTGCGCATCTTTTGCGAATTTTTCCGCGAACCGGACGCGCAGCTGGGCTTCCTTTGGGGTGGGCTCACCATGGGGATGCTGCTCTCCGTACCGTTGATAGCGGCAGGCGCAATCGGACTCATATTCGTTTCGCTCCGGCCGGCAATTGCCAAAAATGGCTGATGACTCCTCACCGCTGGAAAACGAGATTTGCCGGCTGATTGCCGTCGCCGGTCCGATGCCGCTCGCGGAATACATGCGGCTGTGCCTCACCCACCCTCAGTATGGCTATTACCTCGTGCGCGAGGCGATCGGCGCTGCCGGGGATTTCGTCACCGCACCGGAAATCAGCCAGATGTTCGGCGAGCTCGTCGGTCTATGGGCGGCCGCCGTCTGGCAGCAAATGGGTTCGCCCGAAAATATCCGGATTGTCGAACTCGGGCCGGGCCGCGGCACCATGATCCGCGACGCCTTGCGTGCGGCTAAAATCGTCAAAGGATTTCAACCGGCCGCCGTCCTGCATCTCGTGGAAATCAACCCAAAGCTGAAAGAAACGCAGCGGCAATTGCTGGATCGGTTTGAAGTGCCGGTATTGTGGCACGCCGCGCTTGCCGACGTGCCGCCGGGTCCCTGCATCATTCTCGCCAACGAATTCATCGATGCGTTGCCAATTCATCAAGCCGTCAAGCAGTCGGACGGTTGGCATGAGCGCGTCGTCAAGATCGGACCTGACGGCAATTTGGCCATCGGCTTCGCCACTGACCCGTTGCCTCACTTCAACGCAACTTTGCCGCGCGAGCTGCGCCAGGCGGCGGAAAATTCAATCTTCGAATGGCGTCCCGATACGATCGCGATGGAGATCGGCCGCCGCGTCCGCGATGACGGCGCCGCGCTCATCGTCGACTACGGTCATGCGTCCCATGGCCTGGGTGAGACTTTGCAAGCGGTGGCCGGACACGCCTTCGCGGACCCGCTGCACGCGCCGGGTCGGGCTGACCTCACCGCGCACGTCGATTTCACGGCGCTCGCCCAGAGCGCTGAAATGATGGGGGCCCGCGCGCACGGCCCTTTGACGCAAGGTGAATTTCTGCGCCGTCTCGGCATCGAAAAACGCGCGGCCACGCTCAAAGCGAGTGCGGCGCCTGCCGAAGCCGCCGAAGTCGATCATGCAGTCACTCGTCTGACCGAGGCGAAGCCGGGAGCGATGGGCGAATTATTCAAGGTCGTCGCAATTGCCAATCCAAAGCTCGGCGCATTGCCCGGATTTGGGGCGTGAAGCGTGATCGTCACGGCACCCACTCTTGCGCTCGACGGCATCAGGCACGCGTTCTTTACCCGCGAAGGCGGAGTATCCGAGGGCATCTATGCGACGTTGAATGGCGGGCTGGGCTCGCGCGACAAAGCCACATTCGTCGCCGAAAATCGTGCACGGATGGCGGAAGCTCTCGGCGTGAAGCCGCCTGCACTGCTTACCGCCTATCAGATACATTCGCCCGACGCCGCGATCGTCGACAGCCCCTGGTCGGCCGACGAACGTCCACGCGCTGACGCAATCGTGACGCGCACGCCGGGCCTAGCCATTGGCGTAACAACGGCTGATTGCGGCCCGATCCTTCTTGCGGATCCTGTGGCGCGCGTGATTGGCGCGGCGCATGCCGGCTGGCGAGGCGCGCTTACCGGCATAGTGGAGGCAACCGTCGCCGCAATGACAGATCTTGGCGCACGTCCGGAGCAAATCCTCGCCGCCGTTGGACCGATGATCCGCCAGCAAAGCTACGAAGTCGGGCCCGATCTGATCACTCGCTTCATCGCTGAGGATGCGGCGAGTGAACGCTTCTTCACGGCGGCGGCGCGCGACGGCCACGCCCTGTTCGATCTTGCCGGCTATATACGCGGCCGGCTCTCGCGCGCCGGTGTTCTGCAGATCGCGGACCTTGCCCTGTGTACCTACGCCGATGCGGCGCAATTTTTCAGCTTCCGCCGGTCGACTCATAAAGGCGAGAGCGACTACGGCCGTCACGTCAGCGCAATCGCGCTTGCGGAGCCGCCCAGCCGGTGACCATTCGGCGGGGACAAGGCCGGGAATCGTGTTGCCAGTCCCGGAAACGGCTTGTATCAGGGCCCTGCCGGGGGCTTGTTGAGCAGTTTTTAGCGCGGTTTTCAGGGAATATGTCCCGAGACCGCGTGGGCGGGAGAGCGCAATGGCGGGCAACAACGGAGCAATCAAGCTCGTCGCCGGCAATTCGAATCCAGTGCTTGCCGAGGGTGTCGGCGCTTATATCGGTATACCGATGACCAAGGCGCTGGTGCGCCGTTTCGCCGATATGGAGATCTTCGTCGAAATCCAGGAAAACGTTCGCGGCGCCGACGTTTTCGTCCTGCAGTCGACGTCGTTCCCGGCAAACGATCATTTGATGGAACTGCTGATAATTATCGACGCATTGCGCCGCGCTTCGGCGCGCCGCATCACCGCTGTGATCCCGTATTTCGGCTATGCGCGACAGGACCGCAAACCGGGTCCGCGAACGCCAATCTCGGCCAAACTTGTCGCCAATCTCATTACCCGCGCCGGCGCCGACCGCGTGCTCACGCTCGATCTTCACGCCGGGCAAATCCAGGGCTTTTTCGACATCCCGACGGATAATCTGTTCGCATCCCCGGTGATGGTGCGCGACATCAAACAACGATTTGCGCTCGACAAGCTAATTGTGGTTTCGCCCGACGTCGGCGGCGTGGTGCGCGCCCGCGGCCTTGCCAAGCGCATCAACGCACCACTCGCCATTGTTGACAAGCGGCGCGAACGGCCGGGCGAGTCCGAGGTGGCGAATGTCATCGGCGAAGTCGACGGGCATGTTTGCATATTGGTGGACGACATCGTCGATTCCGGAGGCACATTGCTCAATGCCGCCGATGCACTTTTGCAGCAAGGCGCCAGCGCCGTTTATGGCTATATCAGCCACGGCGTCTTGTCCGGCGGTGCGGTGGCCCGCGTCAATAAATCGAACTTGAAAGAGCTCGTCATCACCGACTCGATTCAACCGACCGAAGCCGTGAAACAATCTCCGAACATTCGCGTGCTCCCCATTGCACACCTGATCGGCGAAGCGATCAGCCGCACGGCATCGGAAGAGTCGGTTTCAAGCCTGTTCTTCGACTAAGCGGGTTTGCTCTCAAAGCCCATCCACCGCAAAATCCCGCCAAACGCGGAGATCCGGTAAGGTGCCTCATTCGGACGCGACAATCGGGCGGCGCTGAGTCGGCCACTGAATCACTCCGAGTCAACTTGTCGCAGGCCGCTCCTGTGGACGGTGATTCCGGTCCTGTTGTCGGCAGCCCGCAAATCACTTCATGACGGCCGGGATAACTAGCGGCCAACGAGTGACAAATCTTTAGTGCGAGAATCCGCGCGTCTATATTCGGGCGTACGACTGATTCGCGGTGTCGCGAGGGTGTTTGTTCATAACGGTCGTTGCCGGACAGCGGCAACAGTTTAGTGCGGATCGAAGCCCAACCTTGGGCGATGTGTCTGGCGTGCGAATTTCCACTCCAACCGACGCTGTGGAGGCGGCATGTCCCTTGCAATCGCACACGATCACGCCAGCAACCCCCTTGAGGTCGTCGAGCATCTTGCCGCCGGCAATAACTGGCCGTTCGAGCGCGCCGGCGAAGACGAAGTCGCGATCATCGTCACCGGCCGTTGGACCAACTATCAAATATCATTCACCTGGATGAGCGAGATCGAGGCCTTGCACCTGGCCTGCGCCTTCGACATGCGCATTGGCGAATTGCGACTGCCGGAGGTTCTGCAGCTCGTTTCGCTCATCAACGAGCAATTGTGGATCGGGCATTTCGACATTTGGCAGAAGAACGGCGTGGTGATGTTCCGTCACGCGCTTTTGCTTGCCGGGGTCAACGCGTCCGGTCGTCAATGCGAGGCGGTTCTTGGCGCCGCGCTCGACGCCTGTGAGCGGTATTTCCCGGCGTTCCAGTTCGTGGTCTGGGCGGGAAAATCGGCGCGGGAGGCTATGGACAGCGCGATGTTCGAGACCGCCGGCGAAGCCTGACCGATCCAGGTTCAAGTCTGGCGGTGCCGCAAATCCGTTGAACCCTCGGCTGACCCAAGCCACAAATCGCGCGCACGGGCCGTTTGCCTTCCACAATCATGCGCCAGACCGCTCGGAAGCGGCGCGAAGCCCCGCTATACATTCCCGCTGCACATTGAGTGCATGCGAGTCCGTCGGGCTCCGCGTGTCGCGTGAGGGCAAAGACCAATGAACGCCGCAAAGGACAATGGCGAATTGCGCGAACTGCCCGGCCCGCTCATTTTGATCGGCGCCGGAAAGATGGGCGGTGTATTGCTCGAGGGCTGGCTCAATTCCGGCCTCGATCCTACCCACATCGCAGTCGTCGAGCCGCAGCCAGCGCCGGCGATTTCCGCCCTCGTCAGGCGAGGCATTCAGCTCAACCCGAACGTCTCCCAACTCGCGGGAGCCGCGGCAATCGTCATTGCGGTCAAGCCACAGGCCGCGGCGGAAGCTCTGGCCACGGCCAAGCCGTCCGTTGCAGCGAGCACGGTCGTGCTGTCGATCATGGCCGGGAGGACTCTCCAATCGCTCGCTGACGGGCTGCCGCCTGGCTGCGCGCTGGTGCGTGCGATGCCCAATCTGCCGGCGGCCATCGGCCAGGGAATCACGGTTGCGGTGGCGAAGGGCGCAAATGAGGAGCAACGCAAACTGGCGGATCGCCTCTTATCCGCGACCGGCTCGGTCGAATGGATTGAAAATGAAGCGCTTATGGATGCGGTGACCGCCGTGTCGGGATCGGGGCCCGCATATGTTTTCCTGCTCGCTGAAGCTTTGGCGCGCGCGGCGGTTGAGTCCGGCCTCCCGCCGGATTTGAGCGAAAAACTTGCGCGCGAAACTATCTCAGGTTCCGGGGAGTTGCTGCGCCGCGGGACCGCCGATGCTGCTTCCCTGCGCGAGAATGTGACGTCGCCCGGCGGTACGACCGCTGCTGCGCTGGCAATTTTGATGGGCCCAGAGGGCCTCGTATCACTAATGACAAGGGCCGTTGCCGCCGCGACGGATCGCTCACGCGAACTTGCCGACTAAGCCATGTCTTGGAACGGCGCGGCTTAGAACCTACAATAAGGGCTGTAGTCCCGCGTCAGTAAGGAATCCGCTCATGGCCAGGAGAGCCGCTCGCAAGACCGTTCGCAAGTCCGCGCAGAGTTCGGCCAAAGCCGCGTCATCGACGCCCCAGACCGACCGCGAGAAAATCGTCGCTGCGTTTTTGGCGCTTCTGGCCGACAAGTCTTTTGCGGCCGTCGGTTTTGATGACATCGCCCAGCGGACGGGTCTTTCGCTCGCCGAGATCCGCGGCGAATTTGCCTCGACGCTTGCGATCGTCGCGGCTTTCGTCAAATCCACTGACCGTGCGGTGCTCGCGCAAGATATGGACGACATGGAGGAAGAACCCCAGCGCGAACGATTATTCGACGTGTTGATGCGCCGGCTTGAAATACTCGCGGCGCAGCGCGACGCCGTGCGGTCCCTGCTGCGCTCCGCGCGCGGCAATCCGCCGCTGGCGCTGGCGCTGAACGGGCTGGCGGTGCGCTCGCAACAATGGATGCTGACCGCGGCAGGCATCAACGCTTCAGGTCCGCAGGGGATGATCCGCGCGCAAGGGCTCGCCGTTCTGTTTGCTTCGGTGCTGCGTACGTGGGTGGATGACGACGACCCAGGGCAAGCGAGGACGATGGCTGTCCTCGATCGCGCACTTGCGCGCGGTCAGCGCGCCGTCGGTCTCCTCAGCGATCTTTGCTCTATCCCCAACCGTCTTTGCGGCTTGCGCTCGCGGCGGCGACGACGCTCACGCGGGGATTCTGAAGAAGCCGCCGCGGCTTAAGCTTAGGCCAGACCCAGTCAAATCTGCCGCCAGCAGATGAGTCAACCGATCACGTGTGCCGTGATCAAAAGAAACCCTTAAGCCTCCACGTTAAGAATCTCTCCAAAGAGATGCGATTTTGATTGAAATCAACTTCCGCTCGACCTAAATAGCGATAGTTGCAATTGATACCAATCGATCCGGTCCGGGCGTCCATGATCGTCTGTTCGTGCAATGTACTGACCGACCACGATGTGCGTGGCACGCTGGCTGGCAATGAGTCAGCGCCGCGGACCGCAGGCCAGGTTTACGGTTGCCTCGGATGCAGCCCCCAATGTGGAAGATGCGCCAGAACCATTCGCCGCATCATGGATGAGGCCATCACCGCCACGAATTCTGGCTGCTGCCAAGCGGGCGGCGATTTCTAACCCTTTCCTTCGAATTAACGTCCATCCTGCAAGCCGTAGCGGCTTTTCGCGCCGCCGCATCACCGTCTATAATCAGGCGCGCCGCGTGGCGGCGATTATGTTTGCAGGAGATTGATATGCGGGGCGAGCCCGGAGTTGTCGATTATCTCAACAAGGGCCTCCGGCACGAACTCACGGCGGTCAATCAATACTGGCTGCATTATCGGCTGCTCGACAATTGGGGCTACAAATCCCTCGCCAAGAAATGGCGCAAGGAATCCATCGAGGAGATGGAGCATGCCGACAAGCTCATCGAGCGCATCATCTTCCTCGACGGCTTTCCAAACATGCAGGTCCTCGACCCGCTGCACATCGGCCAGTCAGTCAAGGAAGTGCTGGAATGCGACCTGCAGGCGGAGTTGCATGCACGCGCGCTGTACGAGGAAGCCGCGACCCACTGCCACTCGGTCAAGGATTACGTGTCCCGCGATCTCTTTGAAAAGCTGATGCACGACGAAGAAGAGCACATCGACTTCCTCGAAACCCAGCTCGATCTCGTCGCCAAGCTGGGAGAGGAATTGTACGCCCAGCATCACATCGGCAAGCTCGATGATGACGACCACGATTAAGCGCAGGTCGCGCCGTATCGATCAGCGAAGTGCAAAACCGAGCACGCGATCGCGTGTGCCGGCACCGTCGCAATCGGAGCGGGCCGACGTGAAGCGTATATAGCGCTTCGACAGGCAGCTAAAAATCGCCGTTGTCCCGGGCTGCTCGGAACGAAATACGTAGCCAGCGACGCGATGCCGCTCGCTTCCCTCCCCGGCGCAGCCGCCCGCTTCAGTGAGAAACCCGCCCCATCGGGGGGAAAAGCATTCGTCGAGTTTGACGCTTGGAAGCTGTGGAGGAGCCGTCATCACATAACCAAATGGCAGATCGTACGTGAACGAGGCTCCCGCAAAAATCGGCGGTCCCGTGGTAGCCCAGGTGAGACCCTCGTCATTCTTCCATCGTGAGAGAGCCACACGCACTTGCGGATGCCGCGGCGCGTTTGAAAGTTCGATCGTGGCCTCGTGTATAACGAGGTATCGCTGCGTGAAATCGGCCCCGGGCGGAAGGTACGTGTAGGCCAAAAAGAAACGCGGGCCGATGTCGTTGAACCCGTGTTGGCCGATCATGCTCGGGTAGGCATAAAGATCAGTCGGTGCCGGACGCTTCCAGTCATTGTTGTCGTAAAGGATGATCGGTTCCGCAAGCGTTGCGAAATGAACCTTGTCCGGTGAGACCGATAATCGCAGCGATGAAGCGGCTGCCATGACCAGCATGGCATTGGCGTCGGTCCAGTACGCCGAGCTCATACCGATCGAATCATCGAGCGGTGCTGCGCTGCCGCCAAGCGCCGGCGAATCCCAACCGTTGCCGCTCCATTTCATCCATCCGCCTGGCAGAGGATCGGTACTTTTCGCTCTGGCGACGAAATTCTTCCAATCGCTCAAGCGCTGACAATATGCGTACCAAAATCCGTCGTGGCCGTCGGCCGCCGTACAGTCGCCCTCACCGCTTTCCCGTCCGGACGCCGGTCCTTCGCTGGATGTGATGACCTGACCAAGCATGTCCCAGGTGAGGCCTTCATCCGCTGACCGCGCGATGGACATCGATTTATAAGTCTCGCCACGGCTATAGTTGCAATGCGCTTCGTTATGGATGAGGCCGTAAAGCTTCCCCGCGTTTTGCAGCACGGTCGTGAGCCAGTTGCCGCATTCTGAAGGACTGCCCGAGGCTCCCGGAGTCATAACCGTCTTTGAGCGCCCGCCCAAATCGAATGGCGTCGCGCCATCGATTGCCACCGTGGTCCCGTTAGCGGCAAAGGCCCGAAAATGGCCGTCAGGAAGCTCAACGAGACTGACCGGCGCATCGGGCTCGTGACGCGACGGCCCCCGCACCACGTGCGGATATTCGACGCGCACTTCAATGCAAGCGTCGCAAATGTCCTTGCCCAGAGCAGCCGTTTCAACTCCGGCCAACGGCAAGACTAAAATGGCCGTCGCGAGCGCGGGGTAGCTTCGGAGGACGCGCGCTAATGTCGCGAAGAGCCTCACGCTGCCTCGCGGTAGGCCGGCTGATCTTCCGAGGCAGGCGCTTCACGCGAAGCCGGAATGAAGTTGCGGTAGTTGAGGCCCCACAGCATCCCGGTAAACAGCCAAAGGAACCGCCAGCGTTCCGCCTGGTGCAGCATGGCGCAGGAAACAACGGACAGCCAGCAGAACAGAACAAGCAGGAACAGCTCGTCGCCCGACCGTTTCCAATTATACCAGGCCTGCTGTACCGAAAGGACCATCAAGAGCGTCCATGCAAAGCCGGCGAGCCAGCCGTAGTTGAGGAACGAACTGATCCAGATGTTGTGAATCGGTTCGGGAAAAATCTTGTCGATTTCAAAGAGGCCGAGCCCCAACGGATGATCCAATATCAGGGGAACGGAAAGCAGATACCTATTGTAACGGCCGAAATGACCGAGGTCGTATTCCTCGGCGATCTTGAAGCGGCCGGTGAGCATTTCTGCGAAAGTGTCGTTCGTCAGATACAGGAATAGACAAGGCACCGATAAGACCAGCACGACGGCAAATGCCGCGAGCGAGGCTTTCGCGAGATTGCGGCGGTTGAAGTAGAAAAAGCTCGCGCCGCCGAAAAGCAGCGCCGAGACAATCGCCGCCCGGGAAAATGACAGCAGCAGAGCGATCGATAGAAGTGCCAACGCGAAGGCGTACCAATAGCGGCCGCGTTTTTTGGCGATCATGTACAGCGATCCGAGAATGCCCGGAATGAGGAACACGCCGAACATGTCGGGATCGTCGAGGAAACCCGTTGGGCGGCCGGCCCAGGTTAACGACGGATTTTGGCTGACAAATCCGTAGACGCCGACAATCGCGGCAATCACGTTCGCAAACACATAGACTTTGACGAACCGTTCCAGATCGGCCCTGCCCCAACCGGCGGTGACCAGAGAGCTGGTGATGCCAATCAATATCACCGACGTCAAAGCGATGAACTGAAAAATGACCAGCGGATTGTCGATCAAGGAAATGGACGACACAAAGACGGAGAACAGCCACGTCCCGACCAGGAAGAACAAGATGAGATTACGTATGTTGACCCGTTGCTTGGAGAACAACGTGAGCAACAGCGCGATTAGGAAGATTCCATCGACGGGTGACGGCCTCGACCACGTGTAATTGATGGCGATGACGCCGAGGAGAAAGACCGCCGTGCGCAATCGCGCACCTGCAGCGAAGAAACCATTATTGCGGCGAGATACAGCGCCCAAAGTGGCAGCCGGTCGGGCGGCTAACGGCAGGCGCTGTGGCTCCAGCGAATGACGCATCACACAACTCAGCCCGCAATCGCGACGCGCGGGAGAAAATCGCAAGCGCTGGCAAAAAAAAGCAGTTTCGCCGGCGATCTTTCGATCGCCGGCGAATTCAGTCTGCCTTTTCGATGCTAACGTTGTCTTAAGTGCTAGCCACGTGCAGGCAGCGGCGCCGGCGGCGGCGGGCCGGCAAAGCCCGGCGCGTTAAACATCCAGCGGAAGCCGACCATCACGTCCTGCGAGTTTAGACCATGCCACCTGTAGCTGTCGGGATTGCAGCCACCGGTGCAATTGATCGGCCCTTGGACTTCGCCCAGGTTGAGGTAGCGATAAGCGATTTCGAGTTTGAGGTTTTCGCTAACTGCATAGCTCAGGCCCGCGTGGATCGCCCAAGCCAGGTTCCACTGAGTGACCGTGGGACCGACGCCCGAACCGCCGGTTGGAATACCGACGTCGGAGAAGCCGGACATTTGATTGCCGGCTGTGCCGACACCGGCGCCGATGAAGGGCGTCAACCCGTACCAGGTTCCGATATCGATGTAGGCGTTGGCCAGGAACACCAGCGAACTGATGTAGCCGTTATAGGAATCGAGGCACTGGGCGAATGGATTCGGACACGCGGTGGTGTATCCACCCCAGAAATTGAAGGCGGCCTTGGTCCGATATTCGCCGGTCACATCCAAACGCAGCCAATTATTGACCTCATAGCCAATGCCGGCGTTGAGGAAGGCCTGATCGCCTATCCCGACCGACTGGATGGTGAAGTCGCTGGGATTGTTGGCCGGATTGGCCAGATAGGTGACGCCATCGGCATGCACGGCGCCGACTCCGATGTCGCCGCGCAGATACCAGCTCGAAACCGGTTCGACTGGCGCCGGCATCACCGGGACTGGCATATCGGCAGCAAAAGCACTCGCGAACGGCACGGCTGCTGCGAAAACGGCCGTTACTATCACTTTAAGCATATTACGGTCCTCGTTAGCTGCAACAGCGAGCGCGGTCCGGTCAGCGAAGCGCGTGCGGCTGTTAAGGCTAACGAAGGATTGCAGATAACGCTTAAGGGACACTTAAACGGCGCGGCCTATCCGATTTTTTGGATCTTAAACCGTAATATTTCGAAGCTAACGATCCATTAAGGTTAATGCTTAATGATGATCGCCGCCTGTTCGCTTACTAAAAGGATGAGGGCGGCTGATGCGTCGGGTCTTTTATGCACTGATCCTTTTTGGTCTCGCCACCCCGGCGATGGCCGCTGACCCTGCCGAGTTCGACTTCTTGCGCGGGTCCGACACAGTTGGTCCCGGAACATACTCGCGCTGGAGCGGGTTCTATTTCGGAGGCGAGGTCGGCTACGGTTGGGCCAACACCGATTTTAGCGGATCGACGGCGTCGATCATCTCTTACGTGCTCCGGGAAACCGATCTCGAAACTAACGTCGCACCGTCACAGTGGCCGATCCTCGGCAGGGCTACGACCGGCGCGCCGAATTTCGGCGGCTTTATCGGGTATAATACGCAGTTTGAGGATTTGGTATTCGGCGTCGAAGCAAATTTGCAGCGCGCCGCATTCAAACTCGTGTCGCCCAACAATCCCATTAGCCGCACGACCGCCGCGGACAGCTCCGGCAACGCCTACAGCGTCACTTTGACCGGTGCGGGCGAGGTCGACACGATGGAGTTTCTAACTTTCAAGGCGCGAGCCGGCTATGTCGTCGGCAATTTCATGCCTTATGGATTCGCCGGGTTCGCCACGGGTTTGACAAACACGTCGGTGAGCGCCACGGTTTCTGGAACGGAGTACACTTCAGGCACTATCGGCAAGTGCACGGTGGCGGCCGCTTGCGTCCCGTTCCTGTTTACGGGCAGCGCCGTGCACAATAACGATGTCCTTTATGGATTTGCGGTGGGCGGCGGTGTCGACGTGGCGCTAACGCCAAACGTCTTTGCACGCGCGGAATTGGAACTGGATGAGTTCTACTTGCCGAGCAATTTGATGCTGGTAGCGACCACGGCGCGGGTTGGCGCGGCATATAGATTCTAGCAAACCGCGAGCAAAAACCCGACAGTGCGCCCGTATTTGTTCCTCTCGGCGTCGCGCGCTTGAGGCCTCGCATTCACTGATCGTCAAGCTTCAATCGACAGCGAAGCGCGCGGTGACTTGACGCCGCGCACTCATTTACCTATTCCCGGCAGTGGGACACCCCTCCCCAACGAGGGGCACCTATCTGGAAGGATAGATACATGACGCCGAAGCCGACCGTGCGGCCGCGAGTGCCGCACTTTTCGTCCGGTCCCTGCGCCAAGCGCCCGGGCTGGAGCTTACAAGCGCTCAGCGATGCTTTCCTCGGTCGCTCACATCGCTCAAAACCCGGCAAGGCGAAGCTTAAGCGCGCCATCGATCTGACTCGGGAAGTCCTTCAGGTTCCGGCCGACTATCGCATCGGCATTGTGCCGGCTTCCGACACCGGCGCCGTCGAGATGGCTTTGTGGTCGCTGCTCGGGCCACGCCCGGTCACCATGCTGGCTTGGGAATCATTCGGCGAGGGGTGGGTCAGCGACGTCGCCAAGCAGCTGAAGCTTAAGAACGCGAGCGTGCTTAAGGCCGATTACGGCGAACTCCCCGACCTGGGCAAGATCGATCCGAACAACGACATCGTATTTACGTGGAACGGCACCACTTCGGGTGTGCGCGTTCCCAACGCGGACTGGATTGCCGCCGATCGGACCGGATTGAGCATCTGCGACGCGACGTCCGCCGCCTTCGCCCAGGCACTGGACTGGCCGAAGCTCGATGTCTGCACCTTCTCCTGGCAGAAAGCGCTCGGCGGCGAGGCCGCGCACGGCATGCTTATTCTTTCTCCCCGCGCCGTTGCGCGGCTTGAGGGCTACACGCCACCGTGGCCGCTGCCGAAAATCTTCCGGATGACAAAAGGCGGCGCCCTGATTGAAGGAATATTTCACGGCGAGACCATCAACACGCCGTCAATGCTTTGCGTCGAAGATTATCTCGACGCTCTGGAATGGGCGAAGGCGACCGGCGGACTTGCCGCGCTTCGCGCTCGCGCCGACGCAAATGCCGGCGTGATTGCCGATTGGGTCGCGCGCACCAGCTGGGTCGACTTTCTCGCGCATGATCCATCGGTGCGCTCCAACACTTCCGTGTGTCTTAAAGTCGTCGACCCGGCGGTAAATCGGCTCAGTAGGGAAGCGCAAACCGCTTTCTCAAAGACCATCGCGGCAGCGCTTGAGGATGAGGGCGTTGCATACGACACCGCAGCTTATCGCGACGCTCCGCCGGGCTTGCGCATTTGGTGCGGATCGACGGTCGAGCGGAGTGACCTTGAAGTGCTCACGCCTTGGCTCGATTGGGCCTTCGCCAAGGCCAAAGACTCGCTTGCACGGGCGGCTTAGAACAACATTGCGGCTTGGCACAAAATGACATCTCCCCGAGTACTTATTTCCGACGCGCTATCGCCGGCAGCCGTATCGATTTTCAAGGAACGCGGCGTGGCGGTGGAGTTTCAACCCAGCCTCGGCAAGGACAAAGACAAGCTTGCCGAGACCATCGACGGCTTCGATGGATTGGCTATCCGCTCGACGACGAAGGTCACGGCCAAATTACTCGAGCGAGCCGGCAACCTGAAAGTCATCGGGCGCGCAGGGATTGGCGTCGACAATGTCGACGTCCCGGCAGCAACGGCCCGCGGCATCATTGTGATGAACACGCCATTCGGCAATTCGATTACAACGGCCGAACACGCCATCTCCCTGATGTTCGCGTTGGCGCGGCAAATTCCCGAAGCCGACGCCTCGACCCGCGCCGGAAAATGGGAGAAAAACAAGTTTCTCGGCGTCGAGATCTTCGGCAAGACGCTGGGAGTCATTGGCTGCGGCAATATTGGCTCTATCGTTGCCGATCGCGCGCTCGGCATGAAGATGAAGGTGGTCGCCTTCGACCCGTTTCTCTCCGCTGAGCGAGCCGTTGACCTCGGCGTAGAAAAAGTAACGTTGGAGGAGTTGTTGCAGCGCGCCGACTTCATCACGTTGCATACTCCGCTCACCGAAAAGACCCGAAACATAATCAACGCCGACAGCCTGGCTTTAGCGAAGAAAGGTGTGCGGCTGATCAACTGCGCGCGCGGTGGGTTGGTCGACGAAACCGCCTTATACGACGCCCTCAAAGCCGGCCACGTCGCCGGTGCGGCGCTCGACGTTTTCGTCAGCGAACCAGCGAACGAGAGTCCCTTGTTCGCGCTGCCCAATGTCGTCTGCACACCGCATCTCGGCGCCTCGACAAGCGAAGCTCAGGAAAATGTGGCGCTGCAGGTCGCCGAACAGATGTCGGATTATCTGACGCGGGGCGCCATAACCAACGCCGTCAATTTTCCTTCGATCAGCGCCGAAGAAGCGCCGAAGCTAAAACCGTACATTGCGCTCGCCGAGAAGCTCGGCTCCTTCGCGGGCCAGCTGACCGAAGCCGGAATTGTCCGCGTGCAGGTGTCGTATGAGGGCTTGGTGGCACAGATGAATACGCGGGCGCTCACATCCGCCGCGGTCGCCGGCTTGCTTCGTCCCATGCTGCAAGACGTCAATGTCGTTTCAGCCCCGATTGTCGCCAAGGATCGTGGAATCGTCGTCGAAGAGACGCGCCGCGATATCGAAGGCGACTATGACAGCCTGATCACCGTCGCGGTGGTCACTGACCGCCAGACGCGCTGGGTCTCCGGCACCGTCTACGCCGACGGACGGCCGCGGATCGTCAACATCAAGGGTATCCGCATCGATGCGGAGTTCGGCCCGTCCATGCTCTACGTGACGAATCAGGACAGACCTGGTTTCGTCGGACGGTTCGCGACATTGCTGGCCGGCGCGGGCATCAACATCGCGACCTTCCATCTCGGCCGCGAGTTGGAAGGCGGCAACGCCATCGCGCTCGTTGAAGTCGATTCCTCGGTTCCGCCAGAGATTCTGGCGAAGGTCCAGGAAATTCCCAACGTCCAGCAGGTCAAGCCGTTAAATTTCTGAGCGCCGCGCGCCGGAACAGCAGGTAAAGGCGCAAAGCTCGGTTCGCCTCCGCGCATTCCGGTTGGCACGGTAAATTCGGTGTATTTTCAATTAGTTGGCCGAACTTTCCGGACGGGGAGGCCGCCTTTACGCCTTGCTTCTGCGGGGATTCCACATTATCCGGGTCACGGCTGCTGCCAGCTTCCGCGCAAAAGTCGAGCGTTTCATGGGTCTTCTGGGCTAAATCCTGCATGGCAAACGTCGTCGTGGTCGGCTCCCAATGGGGGGATGAAGGCAAGGGCAAGATTGTCGATTGGTTGTCCGAACAGGCCGACATCGTCGTCCGCTTCCAGGGCGGCCATAACGCCGGACATACGCTCGTTATCAATGGCGTAACCTATAAGCTCTCTTTGCTGCCCTCCGGGGTCGTGCGCCCCGGAAAATTGTCGGTCATCGGCAATGGGGTGGTGCTTGATCCTCATGCCTTGCTGGCCGAGATCGCCGTCCTTGAAAAGCAAGGCATCGAGGTCACGCCAGACAACCTGCGCATTGCGGAAAACGCGGCGTTGATCCTCCCTCTGCACCGCGAACTCGACGCACTCCGCGAATCGGCGAGTGCGGCAATGAGTATCGGCACCACGCGGCGCGGCATCGGTCCCGCCTACGAAGATAAAATTGGCCGCCGGGCGATTCGCTTAATGGATCTCGCCGATGGTGCGACGCTCGACCGCAAGATCGAACGCTTGCTGATGCATCATAATGCACTGCGCAGGGGATTATCGCTCGAAACGATCGCGGCCGAGGACGTGCGCAATGATCTCATGAGCGTGGCACCGAGGGTGCTGCCGTACATGGATACGGTGTGGGCGTTGCTGGACGTTAAGCGCCGCGAGGGAAAGCGCATCCTGTTTGAAGGAGCACAAGGCGCGCTGCTTGACGTCGACCATGGGACTTATCCATTCGTGACGTCGTCCAACACCGTGGCGGCGCAGGCGGCAATCGGATCCGGGCTGGGTCCCGGCGCGCTCGGCTATGTGCTCGGGATCTGCAAGGCCTACACGACGCGCGTAGGCGCCGGCCCCTTTCCAACCGAACAAAAGAATGAGATCGGCCGCACCTTGGGCGAACGCGGCAAGGAATTCGGCGTCGTGACCGGGCGGCCCCGGCGTTGCGGGTGGTTCGATGCGGTCTTGGTGCGGCAGAGCGTCCGTACCAGCGGCATCAATGGTTTGGCCCTCACCAAGCTCGATATTCTCGACGGCTTCGACGAGATCAAGGTTTGCGTCGGCTATTCTCTCAACGGCCGCGAGATCGACTATCTCCCTGCTGGAGAGCAAGCGCAGTCCGAAGTCGAGCCAATCTACGAGACCGTTGACGGCTGGCGCGAAGGAACAGCGGGGGCGCGTTCTTGGGCCGATCTGCCGGCGCAGGCCATAAAATACGTTCGGCGGCTCGAAGAACTTATCGGCTGCCCAGCGGCGGTCTTGTCCACAAGTCCCGAACGCGAGGACACTATCCTGATGCAGAACCCGTTCGAAATGTGAATCAGGATGAAAAATCAGCCAGGTAAGCGTAAGCTGCGCCGATGACGACCGACTACCATCCGCTGATTGCCCGCGCCGTCGAGGGGCTGCAAAAAAGCACGGGCGAAGCACGCCGCGGGCTCTATGAGCGCGCGCGGACGGCGCTGGTGACACAGTTGCGGTCGGTCAACCCACCGCTCTCCGAAACCGAAATCACTAAGGAAAGGCTCGCGCTCGAAGACGCGATTCGGAGGGTCGAAGGTGAAAACGCGCGTAAAGCGCGCACGGAGTTGCGTGAAACACGAGTAGCCGCCGCACCGGCGCGGCGGAGTGAGCCTGCGGCGCCGGCACCGAAACCGGCTGCGGCGGCGATATCAAAAGCCGAAGCGCAGCGCCGCTCCTATCTGCCGCCGAGCGCACGCGAGCGCCTGCTCAGCGCCCGCGCTGCGTCGCTGACCCGTGAAGGTATAAGAGGCTTTCGCGATGCGGTAGGTGAACAAGGAGAGGACGCGACCGACAACGAACTTGATTCGGAGCAGGACACCCGCGACTCGTACGGCATGGCCGCCGCTTCCGCGCGAATAGACGCGACGCACACGCCGAGACAGCGAGACTATGCACAGCAACTCGGCAACCTGAATAGCGCCGAGCATCTTGAGCGATTAGACGGACGAGACTCACAATACGAGTTTGAAAATGAACATGCCGCCGCGCAATCGGCCCGATATCTGCCGACGGCGAGTTTTGAGCATGAGCCGGAGCAGGCTCGTCCGCCGCGCTCATACCGCGGCATTGCCAAACTTGTTGTCGCCCTCATCGTCTTCGCCGGTGCGGCGGGATTGGTGACGTGGCAATGGTCCAGCCTGACCGGGCTCTATCATCGCGCGACTCAAATCGGGACTAAACCGCCCACTCAGTCGACGGCCGCGCCGCCGCCCGCCGCGGAGCCGAAATTCGCAGGGCGGGTCCCGCAGGAGGGCGCCAACCAGGCCCCCGCGGCAGGCGCGGCACCTTCTGCGCAGCCACCGCCGGCGGTCGCGCAACGCGTCGTGCTTTATGAGGAAGATCCGAACGATCCCGCGGGCAAGCGTTACGCAGGATCGGCAATTTGGCGCACTGAAACGGTGTCGCCCGGATCTGGGCTCGCGCCCGAACTTGCCGTTCGGGCCGACATCGAGATCCCGGAACGCCGCATGACGGTCACCTGGTCGTTGCGGCGCAACACCGATCAGGCGCTGCCGGCCAGCCACACCATCGAAGTGATGTTCAACCTGCCCGCCGATTTTGCCGGCGGCGGCATTGCCAATGTACCCGGAATATTGATGAAGCAATCGGAGCAGGCCCGTGGGACGCCCCTCGCCGGATTGGCGGTGAAGGTAACGAACGGCTTCTTCCTGATCGGCCTTTCCGCCGTTGAGGCGGACATGCAGCGCAATATTCAATTGCTGAAAGACCGCCCCTGGTTCGATATTCCGATCGTCTACACGAACGGCGGGCGCGCCATTTTGGCGATGGAGAAAGGGCCGCCTGGGGATCGTGCCTTCGCCGATGCCTTCGCTGCCTGGGAAAAGAGGTAACGTATGCGGCTGACGTCGCCAATCGCGCGCCGCACCACTGGACCGGATGCATGGGAAAAGTGAGTCCAGCCGACGCAAGGCCGATGCGATCGCCGATGCATGCGTTCATCGCCTCGGCGTTGCGCTCGATCGAAACCGAAAACGAAGGACTGGCGGCGCTGGCCGTCGCCATCGGCGATGGAATGGGGGCGGCTTTTGTGGCTGCCGTCGAAAAAATTCGCGCAGCGCGCGGCCGCTTGATCGTTACCGGGATGGGCAAGTCTGGCCACGTCGCTCGCAAAATTGCCGCAACTCTGGCCTCGACCGGAACGCCCGCTTTCTTCGTGCACGCCGCCGACGCGAGCCACGGAGACCTCGGCATGATTACGTCGGACGACGTGATGCTTGCGCTCTCCTGGTCGGGCGAAACTGAAGAGCTGAAGAATCTGATCAACTATTCGCGCCGCTTTGATATTGCGCTAATTGCCGTGACCGGAAACGCTGCCAGCACGCTTGGCAGCGCCGCCGATATCGTGCTTGCGCTGCCGCAGACCCGCGAAGCCTGTCCGCACAATCTCGCCCCGACGACGTCGGCGCTCATGCAGCTGGCGCTTGGGGACGCTCTGGCCATCGCGCTTCTCGAAAGCAGGGGTTTTACGGCGATCGATTTCGGCGTTTTCCATCCGCGGGGACGACTGGGCGCAGTCTTGAAACTCATTCGCGACGTCATGCATCCAGGCGCCGCGGTGCCCCTGATCCGGCGAGGAGCTTTGATGTCAGAAGCAATCGTCGAAATGTCGGCCAAGGGTTTTGGCTGCGTCGCGGTCGTCGAGCCCGACGGGCGGCTTGCCGGGGTGATTACCGACGGCGATTTGCGCCGTCATATGCGTGTCGACCTGCTCCAGGCCGCTGTCGACGAGATCATGACGGTATCGCCGAAAACCGTGCGGCCGGAGCAACTCGCGAGCGAAGCGCTACAGCTCCTCAATTCTTCCAAGATCACAGCGCTCATTGTGATCGACGGCGAGAAGCCGGTCGGTATCGTACACTTCCACGATCTATTGCGGGCCGGCGTCGCCTGACGATCTGCACCGCGATCAGTACAACCCACCCTGAGCACCGCCGGAAATGTCTATGGGTTGATTTGCTGCCGGCGTTCGGCCGCCGGTTTTGTTAGGCGAGGCAACAACAGACGTTGCTTGGGTGTTGGCGTCTGCGGAGGAAGAAGCCGCCGCATCCTGGCGTTGCTGATGGGCAAGGAATTCCTCATAGCCCGGCGCGCCGGGCCGCGGCGGAACATCCTTCGGCATCCCGCCGGCCCAGGTGGGCCAACTATCAGAGACATAACTGGAAACTGAAGAGCACGAGCCGAGTAAGAGGCTGCACACTAGCAGCAACACCGGTCCCAAAACGGGCACGCTCGCGGTGCCGTCGCATCGGAGCGACGCCTGTGATAACGGATTTGAATAAGTGTGCGAGCTCTTGTTCGTGCGGACCTTCAACGCCGGTAGCTCCCCGAGCGAATCCTCGCCGATCAACGGCACATTCGTGGCGGGACTATGTCTGTCCCGGATTGGCGCAAAGCTGACCTAAAAAAGCAACTATCGCGTGGACATCAAAGATTTGATAATGCCTGCCGGAAAATCCGGTGACACATCCCGCGAGACGTCCTCCTTGGAGCATGAGCGCTGAACCACAGGGCTTGAGGCCGTGGCGCGCCTACCGCGCGCGCTCGCGGCTACGATATTGCGCGCTCGCGACAGTATTCCTGCCCCTCGTTTTATTGGGCTGCAGCAGCGTCGCGCTGCCGCAAACCGACGCGCCGCCAGCGGAGGCGAATGCGGCTGCTTTCCATAAAATCATCGGCGCGTACTTGAAGGAAATATTTAAAGAGATTGGGACATACGACAGCTTCGAAATATCGGATGCTCGCTGGGTGCACACGGTCAAAGGCTGGAGCTGGCTGAATTGCATTCGCTTCCAGGACCGAAGCCATATACGGACCTATGCCATATTCATTCAAGGAGATAAGGTCGTTGACAGCCGTTACGCCGTCACGACGGACGGTTGCGGCGGGCAAGCATATGCGCCATTCGATGACATACCAGTCATGGCGAAACCGTCGAATGGAGTTGAACTGGATCCCTTGCATTAGGGGCCAGGACGGCCGCGTCCGCGTATTGCCGATAATTGGACCCTCGCAAAGAATTGCCCACGCGGCGCCGTTCGCGTCCCACTGCGCGGCTTTTTGCCGGTGCAGACCGTGACTCGAGTTTTGGTGACCGGCGCGTCGGGCTTCGTTGGCCGCGCCCTGCTGACGGGCTTTGCGCGGCGCGACTTCATACTGCGCGCCGCTCTGCGAACCCCGCCGCGATCTCCTTTGCCCGCAGCGATTGAAATCGCCGAGCTTCCCGATCTGGCGTCAGAATTTGATTGGAAGCCGCTCGTCGACGGCGTCGATGTCGTGATCCATCTTGCCGCCATTGCCGACTCCAATGCGGCCAATCCGGCGCTGCACGACCGTGTCAATCGATGGGCGACAGAAAGGCTCGCTCTCGCCGCGGCGACTTCAGGAATTTCCCGGTTCGTGTTCATCTCTTCGATCCGTGCGCAGACCGGCCCCTCGGCGGATCATGCGTTGACCGAGCGCGATGTGCCGGCGCCAAGCGACGCATATGGGCGCTCAAAACTCGCCGCCGAGGCCGCGGTGCGCGCGGCCGGCGTTCCGTTTAGCATCCTGCGGCCGGTACTGCTTTACGGACCTGGTGTGAAAGGCAACTTCGCCTTGCTGCTGCGCGCTGCGCAGTCGCGCTGGCCGCTTCCCATCAAGGATTTCGTCAATCGCCGTTCGCTGCTTGGCATCGACAATCTAGTCTCCGCGATGGAGTTTGTGGTTTCCGCGCCGACCGCTTTGGGCGAAACCTACATCGTGGCCGATCCCGGAACGTCGCCACGGCTTGCCGACGTGATGGCGACCTTGCGGCAGGCGCAGGGCCGGCGTCCGATGATCTTGCCGATGTCCAGGCATTTCGTGGAAAAGCCGATGCGGCTTTTGCGTCCCGATCTCTGGGAGCGTGTCGGCGGCAATCTGCGGGCCGATCCGGGCAAGCTGCTGGCAGCCGGATGGCGGCCACTCCACGATACGCGCGACGGCCTGACTGCTTTGATTCAGGCAACGGAAGGTTTCGCGACGTCGCGCTCTCGCAGCACCATCCCCCCGAGCACCCCAACGCCGAACACGTAAAGCCATCCGGACGTGAAATCGAACAAATGCGAGTTGAATAACGACGAAACTATATTATTCGTCACCAGCACCAACCCCATCCACGCCATCAGGCCCTCGCGTGCAAACAGCATCAGATGCGCAGCCCACATTGCCAGGAGTACGATAGCGCCCACGACGCCGAGCTGAATGGCGACAGCAAAAACTTGATTGTGTGGATTTTGCACAAGCTCCGCTGACGCTCCGGTCTGACCGAGCGCCGCATGGCGGAACTCCTCCCCGATCGAACCGGTGCCATGACCGATGATCGGCGCCGCTTCGATGAACAAGACCGATTTCCGCAAGAATTCGAGGTGCAGGGCCGTCGAGTTTAGCGCGTTGCGTTCGCGATAGTACTGAAGCTCGATGAGCGAAGCGTCGATGCGCTCCCGCACGTAGGGCGACCCAAACCAGATCGCAGTGCCGAGAAGGACGCCGATAAACCCCGCGCCGACAAATCCTCGCCATCCGAATTGCCGCCAACCGAACAGCAACAGCAAGATCGGCGCGACAACGAAGCTCGTCCGGCTGCCAATGACGAAGAAAATATTAGCGAGAAAAACAACGGCCAAGGCGATGAGCGCGAGCGATGAGCGCCAATCGCGCGCGCGGGCTTCAACGCCGGCGTAGCCAATAAGCGCAAATGCGCAAATCAGAAAGTTCGTGCTTTGAAAAATGTAATCCTTGACTGGCACGCCGGTCTGATGAATGCCGCGCCACGGCAGACCGGGAATAACCGCCAATCCCCACGATACGACCAACAACAACAGCACTGATGCAAAAAAGCCGTATACGACGAAGACGCCGCGTGCTGACACGCGAAAGTGCGCCAACAAGAATGGGATGAGCAGCAGGCGGTGAAATTTGCCGAGACCGCCCAGACGCTCGGCCCACGTCACGTCCGCCCAGAGCATGCCAATTGCCGCGAGCACCCAAAGAGCGACCGGCAGCAAACCTGCGGCGCTGGTAAGCTCGCGGCGCAACATACCGACATCCATCGTCGGCAGGGCCGTCAGTAGCCACAAGGTGATGAAAATCGCCGTCGCGGTCGTCGACCACGGCAGCGTCACGGCGACCCCGAGCGCAAACCAATCGGCCGTTCGCAGCCAACCTGCGCGATTAAAGCCAGGCAAGATCGACCAAGCGCTCATGCGCGGCGCGTTCGTTGGTCAAGACTTTGCCGGTTTAAGCGAGCGGAGCGTCCGGGGTGCTGACTGTGCGGAGCGCTGAACTAAGCCCGTGGTTGAATGTCCGGGGACAAGTTCGACCAGAATAACGTCGCCGCCCGCGGCTTCGACCTCTTCACGGCCGACCACATCTTCAAGCCGGTAATCGGCGCCCTTGATCAATACAGACGGACGAACCCGCTTGATTAATTCGAGCGGCGTCTCCTCTTCGAAAACCACGACAAGGTCGACGGCCTCGAATGCCGCGAGGACTTCGGCCCGCGCTTCGGCAGGATTGATCGGCCGGCCATCGCCCTTGAGCCGCCGGGTCGAGAGATCGCTGTTGAGACCGACTACGAGGCGGTCACAAGCCGCGCGGGCTTCGGTCAATAGCCGGACGTGGCCGCGATGCATGAGATCGAAACAGCCATTAGTGAACCCGATTCGCAGCGATTGGCGCCGCCAGCTCGCAAGCCGTTCATCGAGCACGGACCAATCGAATATGATTTTCTCCTCCGGCGCGAGCGATGCGGCGGGAAGCAGACGATGGCGGAGCTCGGCAAGCGTGAGCGTTGCCGTTCCGCGTTTGCCGACTACCACCGACGCCGCCGCGTTGGCGGCACGCATCGCCGGTTCAAACGGCGCCTTCATCGCAAGTAACAGCCCCATTACGGTCGCGACGGTGTCGCCCGCACCGGAAACGTCGCGCACCTTCACCGGATGGGCGGCAACATGGACCGGTGCGTCACCTTCGACGTGTAGGGTCATCCCTTCTTCGCTGCGGGTGACCAGCACTGCCTGGCAGCCGACGGCTTGCGCGAGCTCGGAGGCCGCGCTTGCGATCTCGGTGTCAGAGCCAGCCGGCCGATGAATTGCGGCTGCCAATTCCAGGCGATTCGGCGTCAGCAGCGTCGCATCGCGATAAATGCTGTAGTCGTGGCCCTTCGGATCGACAATGACCGGCATGCCGAGGCGCCGAGCTTCGTCGATGACGGCGCGTATGACGCGGGGCGTGAGCACACCCTTGGCAAAGTCGGACAGCACCACGGCATCAACGCGAGACAGCGCTTCTTGGGCATGCGTGATGATGGCCGACTCGCTGTGGCGGCTCGCCGGGTCGGCTGTCTCCCAATCGGCTCGGATCAGGTGGCTCGAATAATGTTCGGACACAAAGCGCACTTTGCGTGTGGTTTGCCGTGCCGAATCGACCACGAGTTTGGCGTCAACCAGTCCGCCGAGCTTGGAGAATTCTTCCGACAACCTGCGGCCGGCTTCGTCATCGCCTACCAGACCAATAAATACGCACCGCGCGCCGAGCGAGGCTGCATTCCGTGCCACCACGCCGGCGCCTCCAATACCCACAACGTTGTGACTAACCTTGAGAACGGGGGTCGGCGCCTCTGGGGATATGCGCGAAACGTCGCCGTAAACGAAATCGTCGAGCATGACGTCGCCAATGCAGAGGATTCGCTGCTCGGGAATGCGCTTGAGTGCACTTTCTATGTTGAACATCTTTTGCCCGCCGCGCAGCGCCGCCTTCACCGATAATGCTCGGGACGATCGAGATAACTATTGACGTAGCGCGCGACGCCTTGTTCGAGGGTGCCGAAGGCGGCATTAAAACCGGCTTGCCGGAGGTTTTCCATCTCGGCTTGCGTAAAATATTGATAGCTGTGCCTAATCGATTCCGGCATATCGATATATTCGATCATCGGTTCGCGACCCAGCGCCGTAAACATGGCCGCGATTAAATCGCGAAAGCTTCGCGCTTTGCCAGTACCGACGTTGAAGATCCCCGAAACCGAAGGCGTCTCAAGCAGCCAGTTTACGACGCTCACCGCATCCTCGACGTAGATGAAATCTCGTTTTTGCTCACCGTCGCCGATTCCGGAGCGATGCGATTTGAACAGACGGACCGCGCGGCCCGCTTTGGCGTCGGCGAAACGTTTGGCGACCAAGCTCATCATCTCGCCCTTGTGGTACTCATTGGGGCCGAAGACGTTGAAGAATTTAAGTCCCACCCATTGCGGCGGGAGTTTGTCTTTACGCGCCGCGCGTTCGAGGACGGCAAGGTCGAACAAATGCTTGCTCCAGCCGTAAAGGTTCATCGGCTTTAGACATTTGAGCGCGGCGATCGAGCAATCGTCGGAAAATCCGGCTGCCCCGTCTCCGTAGGTCGCGGCCGAGGACGCATAGATAAACGGCGTGCGGGTCGCCGCGCACCAATCGAGCAAACGCAGCGAGAGCCGGAAATTGTTTTCGACGACCTCGTCCGCGTCCGTGGCAGTTGTCGATGAGATGGCGCCGAAATGAATCACGGCGTCGAGCTTACGGCCGTTAAGCCAGTGCATCAGCTCTCCCGGCGGGACGAAATCGGCCAGCTGGCGGCCGTTAAGATTGCGCCACTTACCGTCGGTGCCGAGAACGTCATTTACGGCTATATCTGCGCGTCCAGCCTTGTTGAGGCTCGCGACCACGTTGGACCCGATGAAGCCGGCCCCGCCGGTGACCAACAACATCGATGTCGCGATACCGCCCTGAGGTTGCCGCCCCACCCTTTGCCTTAGTCCTGCCGCTGGCGCAACAATGGATAAGATGTCTGTTGCGAGTCAGCGGCCTGTCCAATACGTAGAAGTGAATCTCTGTTCACAAATTATGGACTTAAATTCATCTATCGAGACACCGAGAGATCGGCCGGCAAAGAAAGCGCCGATCCTGGTTGTGCCGTACATGTGGATCGGCGATTTCGTCCGCTGCCATTCCGTGGTTAAGGTCCTTAACGAACGCTATTCCGAACGCCCGGTCGATGTCTTGGCGACGACCCTTTGCGCTCCGCTCGCGGACTACATGCCGGGAATCCGGCAGGCAATTGTGTGGGACCTTCCGCGTGGCCGGCTTGCGCTTGCGGAGCAATCGGCGCTCGCGGCCCGGCTCAAGCGCGAACGCTACGGCAA
Organism: uncultured Alphaproteobacteria bacterium; assembly: GCA_963753355.1. GTDB lineage: Bacteria > Pseudomonadota > Alphaproteobacteria > Rhizobiales > Xanthobacteraceae > BOG-931. The sequence continues at coordinate 55,293 of CAVWBV010000033.1, read as the reverse complement.
CACGCTGGTCATGCCGCGAACCTGGAAATCAGCACTCGCGCCTTTCCTTGCTGGAATCCCACAACGCACCGGATTTCTCGGGGAAGCACGGCTTCTCCTGCTCAATGACGTGCGCCTGGGAGAGCGAAGGCTCCCGCGAATGGTGGACCGCTGCGCCATGCTCGCTTTGCCGTCCGGCGCAAGCCAGCCGCCATCATGGCCGCTGCCGGAATTAGCGGTTCCAGCCGCGGCGTGCGCCGCGTGGCGACAAAGCCGCGACCTGAATGGCGAAGGCCGCCCAATCGTAGCGCTTGCTCCCGGCGCGGTTGGACCTTCGAAGCGCTGGCCCGCCGGTGCTTACGCCGCGCTTACACGGCGCCTATTGGCGAACGGCGCCTCGGTTTGGGTGCTCGGGGGGCCTGCGGAGAAGGCACTTGCAGGCGAAATCATTGGCGATACCGCCGCTCGCGATTTAACCGGGCCGGATTTGCGTGACGCCATTCTTGCCCTGGCCTCGGCTACGGTGGCCATTTCTAACGATTCGGGCCTGTTACATGTCGCGGCGGCGCTCGGCATTCCGACGATCGGCATTTTCGGGCCGACAAGTCCTTGGCACTGGGCGCCGTTAAACCCGCTCGCCGCAACGGTGGAAACGCGGTCTCCTCTCGCATGCAGGCCCTGCCACAAGCCGGTCTGCCGGCTGGGCCACCACAATTGTATGCGCGAGATCGGGGTCGACCAGGTGTTTGCCGCGGTAGTGAGCGCGCTTGCGGGCGCGGCTTCGGATCGGCCGCCGGTCCACGCGTAACAACTTGTTCATCTAGGCCACATAACGCGCTGTTTAACTAATCAGGGTATGCCGCCGAGAGGATATTCCGGGTGCGCAAATGACGGTTTTGATTACCGGCGGTGCCGGCTACATCGGCAGTCACATGGTTTTGGAGCTTGTCGATGCCGGCGAGCGCGTTGTCGTTCTCGACAATCTGTCGACCGGCTTTCGCTGGGCCGTACCCGAGCAGGCCTCGCTTGTCGTCGGCGACACTGGTGATCAATCGCTGGTCGCCCGCCTGATCCGTCAGCATCGTATCGAGGCAATCATTCACTTCGCCGCCTCCGTTGTCGTTCCCGACTCGGTTCGCGATCCGCTCGGCTATTATCTCAACAACACTGCAAACTCCCGCGCGCTGATCGAGTGCGCGATCAGCAACGGTGTAAAGCACTTCATTTTTTCCTCGACCGCCGCGGTCTACGGCAATCCGGCCGAAAGTCCGGTCAGCGAAGACGCACCGACGCAGCCGATCTCGCCGTACGGCTGGTCGAAATTGATGACGGAAATAATGTTGCGCGACGCCGCGAAGGCGCACGGGTTCCAATACGTCATATTGCGCTACTTCAACGTTGCGGGCGCCGATCCGCGTTGCCGCGCCGGACAGTCCAGCGTCGGTGCCACGCATCTGATAAAGGTCGCGGTCGAAACGGCACTCGGGCTGCGGCCAAAACTCGAAGTTTTCGGCCTCGATTATCCGACGCCCGACGGTTCTTGCATTCGCGATTATATCCATGTCAGCGATCTGACGCGGGCGCACAGCGACGCGCTTCACCAGCTTCGTGGCGGCGCGCCGTCGCGGACGCTCAATTGCGGATATGGCCACGGTTTTTCCGTGCTCGAAGTGATCGAAACCGTTAAGCGCGTGTCCGGCGTCGATTTCAAAGTCGAGAATGGACTGCGCCGCGAAGGCGATCCGGCATGCATCGTCGCCAATTCGAAAGCGGCGCGCACCGCACTAGGCTGGGAACCGCGCTACGACAATCTTGCCACCATCGTCACCCACGCGCTCGCCTGGGAACGGGAACTTGTGCGGCGTAGAGCTGCGCGCCTTGGGCAGAACCGCAAAGTAGGTTCTGCCGCGCAAGGGTTTTAACCGCGTCGAATTCGCTTGTAAAAACCGTCACTGACGGGCATGGAACGCAAAGCTACTACTCGTGTTCGATCGCCTGCTGGGACGCCAACGTCGCATGAAACAAGCCACGGACGCATCCGCGGAGTCCTATTCCGCCTTCGGTTTGGTGCGCCGTTTACTTTTGGATGAAGCGCTGGGCCATTGGCGGCGCTATGCGATGGCGCTGGCGCTGATGGGCATAGCGGCCGGGGCGACCGCCCTTGGTGCTTACCTTATCGGCACGCTGACCAACGAGGCGTATGTCAGCCGCAATTTTCAGGGCATCGTCGTCATTGGCGTGCTCGCGATGGCGGTGTTCGCGACCAAGGGTCTCTCTACCTACGGCGCTGCCGTCTTGCTCAATTACGTCGGCAACAGCATTGTCGCCAAGAACCAACGGCGCATGTTCGACAAGCTGTTGCGGGAAAACATCGGCTACTTTGCCGATCGCCATTCATCGGAATTCATTTCCAGGCTGACAACCGGCGCCGCGGCAGTCAGTCAGGTCATCAATCTTCTGATCAGCGCCGTCGGCCGTGATTTGATGTCGTTGATCGGCCTGTCGATCGTCATGGTCGTGCAAGATCCGATAATGTCGATCGGCGGATTGATCATCGCACCGCCGGCGGTTTTTTTCCTGCGCGGGATGCTACGCCGGGTGCGCCACATCGCGCGCACACAGTTCGCCGGCGGCACCCGCATCATCGAGACCATGCAAGAGTCGCTGCAGGGCATGCGCATGGTCAAAGCTTTCTCCCTCGAAGACGAGATGCGCCGTCGGCTTGCGGTGAGCGTCGATGCCGTCGAAAGCGAATCCAACAAGATGGCCCGAGTCGCCAACCGGGCTAGTCCTTTGATGGAAACGCTTGGCGGCTTCGCCATCGCGTTGGCCATGATTTACGGCGGTTACCGGGGCATCCATGGCAGCGGCACCCCGGGCCAATTCGTTTCTTTCCTGGCGGCATTTCTGCTCGCCTACGAGCCGGCCAAGCGGCTGGCGCGCCTGAACATCGACCTCAACAACAATCTGGTCGGCGTCCGCGTCTTGTACGAAGTCGTCGACAGCCCGCCGGGCGAGTCGAAGGACGACGACCGTCCACCGCTCAAGCTCGGCACCGGGCGGCTGGAATTCGCCGATGTTGATTTCGCCTATCGGCCAGGAGAGCCGGTCCTGCGCAGCATGAGCTTTCAGGCGCCGCCCGGCCGGGTGACAGCCCTGGTCGGACCTTCCGGCGCCGGCAAATCGACCGTGTTCGATTTGATTTTACGGTTTTACGATATCGAATCCGGGCGCATCCTCCTCGACGGGCAAAATATCGCCGGTGTATCGCGGCATTCGCTGCGCAGTCAGATCGCTTACGTCGGCCAAGTCGTGCAGCTGTTTCGCGGCACCATCCGCGAAAACATTGCTTTCGGCAGAATAGGCGCGAGCAATGAGGAAATCGTCGCCGCCGCAAAAGCCGCCCACGCGCACGACTTCATCCTCGGCTTCCCGGCAGGATACGATACACCGGTCGGCGAACATGGAATGCAGCTTTCGGGCGGCCAACGGCAACGCATCGCCATTGCGCGCGCTCTGATCAAGAACGCGCCGATCATTCTGCTCGATGAACCCACTGCGGCTCTTGATTCCGAATCGGAGCAGACTGTGCAGGAAGCGTTTGCCGAGTTGCGCAAGGGCCGCACCACGCTGGTGATCGCGCATCGGCTTGCCACGATCATGCACGCCGACAGCATTTTGGTGGTCGAGAACGGCTTAGTGGTCGAATCCGGCCGGCATGAAGAATTGCTGCGCAAAGGCGGACGCTACGCGTCGTTCTATCGTCTCCAGCTTCGGGAACAGGAAGGTCCGGTAGCGGAAAGCGATTCGGTCGTCCCATTTCCTTCCTCTGTCACACGCCCGTAATCGGAACTTTCGTAAGTTCCGCGAGTTTATGAGGGCAATAATTCCCTCAGGAGCTCGCCATGGGCGCCCGCCGCGTTACTTTACGTGTTCAACCACCGATCCCGTTCGGTGACGTCACAATGGTACCTGCAGCGTTAGGTGGCCGGCCCGAAGCCGGTATGGCGCGTGCGATGGCAGCGGCACTTGCCGACTTCGAGGCGCCGACCGCCGCCGACGTGTACAAAAAGTTGCGCCAGGCGTTTCCGCTGGCGCCCCTCGGTTCGCGGGTCGCAGCGCTCGGAGAGATCATGGAGCGGCTGCGGCGGCCGTTCTAATTTGACCGGCAACACGCTTCGGCTTCGCAATTATTCCTCGGCGCTATGTTGTTTCAGTCACAGCTGAAAATTTGGCGATTTATTTTCTGGATGTAGGGCGACGTTTGTGTCCTATCGCAATGCCAACATGCGTGGCATTAGACTTATGATTTGAATATCGAGGGGCGATCCAATGCGAAAAACTGCAATTGCTTTGCTGATACGCTCGCGGTGCCGACGCTGGCCGTCGCGCAAGCGCCTGTTCATCCGCATAAGCCGCCGCCGGGCCACTCCAACGCCGTCGTTCCCCATTTCAAGGGCCCGGTGGTGCACGGACCGGTGATCGGACACGGACCGGTAGTCGGACATGGACCGGTGGCCGGACATGGACCGGTGGTCGTTTTTCGCGGACATCCGATCAACAGGGTTCATCTTGCGCCGTTCGTCTATCCGCACGGCTGGACGTATCGCCGCTGGGCCGTTGGCGCGATCCTTCCGCCCCTCTTCCTCGCACCAGCTTATTATTACACTGATTGGGCTACGCTCGGGCTCGATCCGCCGCAACCGGGCTTTCAATGGGTGCGGTACGGTCCAGACCTCTTGCTCGTCAATGTGACCACCGGTGCGGTAGTCGACACCGTTTACGGCGTTTTTAATTAGCCGCAATGCTGCCGCGCAGCGGCCACCTCGTTCTGTTCACGCTTCGAGCAACTCCATAATAGCAGCGGCGATACGCAAAAGTTTGCGATCATCGCCGTTGCGCGCGAGCAGCATGAGCCCGATCGGCAGCGGCGCCGACAGCGGCAGCGTGATGCCGCAAAGATCGAAGAAATTGCCAATGACGGTGTTGCGCCGCACGATTGCGTTCGCATCAGCAAACGCCTTCTGATCAGCGACCTCGGCAATGGTCGGCGCCATAATCGGGATGGTCGGCATGGCGAGCACATCGAAGAATTCAAGCGCTTCGTCCATCGCGCCTATAAGCCGACCGCGTTCGCGCACCATGTCAACAAAGTCCGCTGCCGATATCGCGCAGCCGCGTTCGATCCGGTGGCGCACATTGGCGTCGATATCGCTTCCGCGTCGAGCGATCCGCTCGCGGTGAACGGCGCACGCCTCCGCCCCGATGATGCCGCCTTTGGCATCGACCGCGGCCATGTCATCGAGCAAAGAAAGCTTTTCCCGCGTGAGGCGAACGCCAGCGCGATCGAATTTGTCAATTGCCGCGGCAAACGCGGTACCGACCGCGGCGTCGAGATTCGCGAGCGGCTGGCCTTCAACAACGCCAACACGTAGACCGTCAAGCACCGCGGGTAAAAGCGGTAAAAAATCCTCGCCCGCGAGGATGGCATCCGCTTTGGCACAATCCCCCACGCTGCGCGCCAGCGGTCCGATGGAATCATAAGAATAGCTGAGCGGAAACGCACCTTCGGTGGATACGCGCTGGCGGCTCGGCTTAAAGCCAACAATGCCGCACAGCGCGGCCGGCATTCGCACCGAGCCACCGGTATCGCTGCCGATCGCGATCTCGCACATGCCGTCGGCCACGGCGACCGCGGCTCCAGACGACGAACCACCCGGCACGCGGCTGCGATCGGCGGGATTGCCGGGAGTGCCGAAATGCGGATTAACACCGATGGCGGTAAAAGCGAACTCGCTCATATTGGTTTTGCCGACGATAATCGCCCCTGCTGCGCGAATCCGGCGCACAACGGCCGCGTCCGCTACTGCGGGCTTGCCTTCTTCGGCGAGCACTTTCGAACCGGCCCGCGTGACTTCGCCGGCGACGTCGAACAAATCCTTGATGCTGACAATCGCGCCGTCGAGCGGCCCGAGTGAAATGCCGGAGCCGGCGCGTGCATCGGCTGCGTCGGCGGCGGCGCGTGCGGTGTTGGCATAGACCGTGAGGCAGGTGCGCGCGCCCTCCCCCTTCGGATCGGCAATGCGGTCCAGCGCGCGTTCAAGTCTGTCCCGACAGGAGAGCGATTTCATCCAAACATCCATTTAGATCGATGCGACGACGGCGTTGCGGATCATATACCGATCCTGTCATGATCGGCGAGCGCTCCGGCAGGAAGCAATATGACTGACGTGAAGCTTGCATTTTGTTTTATCGGCTTTGGCGAAGCAGGCCAGGCCATCGCATCGGGCCTGCGCGAGGCCGGCGTTGTGCGGATCGCCGCCTGGGACATCCTGTTTCCGCACCGCGAAGGCGAAGAACTTGTCCGTGCTGCCGAGACCATAGGCGTCCATTTGGCAGCTTCGGCCGCCGACGCTGTGCGCAGCGCGGATATCGTCGTGTCCGCGGTTACGGCCGCATCGAGCGTCGAAGCGGCCGGTTCGGTCAAGGCGCACGTCGCGGGCCAACCCTTCTTCCTCGACATCAATTCAGTGTCGCCCGGCCGCAAGCAGGAAACGGCGAAGCTTATCGGTGCGAGCGCCCGCTATGTCGATGTTGCCGTCATTGCTCCCATACATCCGTTGCGGCATCAGACGCCAATGCTGCTCGCCGGCCCCGACGCCGAGAGCCTTCTCACTCCGCTGGGCGCGCTTGGCATGCAGCTCAACGTCGCCGGCGCGGAAGTCGGGGCGGCTTCGGCGATCAAGATGGTGCGCAGCGTCATGATCAAAGGCATTGAAGCCCTGACGCTCGAGTGTTTTCTCGCCGCCGCGCGAGCCGGCATAGTTGACGAGGTCGCCGCCTCGCTGAAGAACAATTATCCGGGCCTCGATTGGTCAAAAGTTATTCCCTACAACCTCGAGCGCATGGCGAAGCACGGCGAACGGCGCGCCGCCGAAATGGAAGAGGTCAATGAGACGTTGCGCGAGCTTGGCGTTGAGCCGCTCATGAGCAGCGCCACGGTCAAGCGACAGCGCGAGATGGGGCAAATCGGTGCCCAGCCATCGGTACGCAGTGTGCTCGATCAGGAGCGCACCGCAATGCTCAATGCCATTAGCGCTGCTGCGCACGACCGGCATTGATCACTACAGCTTCGAGCCAGCGGAAATTTCAGCCGCGACTGCGAATGGTTTCAGCAAGCCAGGCGAAAGACGCCTTCGGCGTTCGCCTGAGCGTAGCGAAATCGACGTGAATTATGCCGAAACGGCGGCTATAGCCTTCCGACCATTCGAAGTTATCAAGCAGCGACCAGACGAAATAGCCGCGCAGATTAACGGCGGCGGCAAGCGCCGCGCGCGCTGCGCCAATATGTTCGCGCAGATAATCGACACGATCTTGATCGTGCACGGTGCCGTCGGGGGCAAGCGGATCCTCGTAACATGCCCCGTTCTCGGTGACGTAGATTTCCGGATTGCCGTAGTCATCGCGCAGGCGGATCAGCGTCTCGGTCAAACCGCCGGCGTCGACCGGCCAGCCGATAGCGGTAAAGCGCGTGCCGGGCGGTACGGCGCCGAACCAGGCGCCGAACAGACTTTGCGGCGCATCGGCCACATAAGCCGGCGCGTAATAATTGAGCCCGAAAAAATCGACCGGCTGGCGGGTGACTTGCAGGTCGTCAGCGATCACGAGCGGCGCCATCTCGGCGGCAATCGCCGGCGGATAAATCCCCTTGAACAGCGGATCGAGCAGACTGCCGTTCCACACCGCCTCGAAGCGGACGACGGCGCGGCGATCCGCGTCGCGATTGGAAGACGGACGAACAGGCGAGATATTCGCGACGGTGCCTAGGCGAAGGTCGCCGCGCTCAGCGCGCAACGCCTGCAGCGCGCGGCCTTGCGCGAGGTTCTGGTGATGGATCGCGGACAGCATGTTGGACAGGCCGACAAGGCCAGGCGCGTGACCGCCCATGCCGTACCCGAACAGCGCATGCACGTTCGCCTCGTTGAACATCGCCCAGTGCTTGACGCGATCGGCGAGCCGTCGCGCCACAACGCGCGCGTAGTCGGCGAATTTCTCCGCAATGTCGCGGTTGAGCCAGCCGCCGGATTCCTGCAACGGCTGCGGCAAATCCCAATGATAGAGGCAGAGCCACGGTGTGATGCCACGCGCAACCAACCCGTCGACTAGCCGATCGTAAAAATCGAGACCGCGTGGTTCGACCGCGCCGCTTCCGGCGGGCAGAATGCGCGGCCAGGCGGTGGAAAACCGGTAGGCGTTAAAACCGCCGCGCGCCAGCAAGTCCAGATCTTCCGGCCAGCGGTGATAGTGATCGCACGCGACATCGCCGGTATCATCGTGCTTCACCTTCCCAGGCGTATGGCTGAATACGTCCCAGATGCTCGGCCCGCGGCCATCGGCCTCGACTGCGCCTTCGATCTGATAGGAAGACGTCGAAGCGCCCCACACGAAGTCGGCAGGGAAAGAGGCGTCCGGCGTTGCGGCCGTTACCGGCCGGACCATGCGCGGCAGTCCGGCGAGGCCGGTAAGCATCGGGAACAATGTCCGCCGCGATACTTTGGGCATCTAGCGCCGCCGTTTCGTTTTGCGAGCGCCGACCGATTTTCTCCTGACCGGCGCTCGCACCGGTTTTGCTGCGCGGCGACGCGAGGCTTTTGCTTTGTGTCGCGGCGGCCAAAGGCCACTCGCCTTTAAGCGTGCGCTCCAATATTCCCAGGTCCGCTCCGCCGCACTTGGTCGCACGTTGATCGCGCCGGCGAGCTCGATTTCTCCCGGATGGAGTGGCTGCAGCTCGCCGAACAGCGACGCGCGAAACTGATAGTCGGCGTTCCAGCACAGATAGATCGAGCGGGAAACGAGCTCGCGCAAGCTTGCACCGATGACGGTGGCGCCGTGGCGCTTCATCAACACCACCGAATTGCGGCCGAGAGCACGCGCCAGCGAGCGGCCCTCCTCCGGTTTGACCACCAGAAGATTGGTATCGCCGAATTCGTCGTGCTGGTCCCAGGACGGGACCTCCTCTCCGATCGCGGCACCGAGATGGATGACAGGCACGATCGGTTTGCCGGTGATGCAAAACGGCATGACCGCGGGCGCATGATGGTGGCACACGGCCGTGACATCGCTACGCGCCTTATAGATTTCGCCGTGAATGACGCGTTCGGAATACAGCCGCGCAGCCGGTGGTCTCAGCGGCTCGGAATCAAGCGTGAATTCGAGAATGTCCCCAGGCTCGACCAATAACGGCGACCGCGAACGCGCCATTAAATATCGCTCCGGATCGTGCGGATGGCGTACGCTGACATGCCCGAATGCGTCGAGAACGTTTTCATGACCGAGAATGCGGTTGGCGATCGCCAATTCTTCGATGAGATCCTGTAAGTTGTTGGGCACTGGATCGGTCCTCGCTTAGCCGGACGGGCCATGGATAACCGGTTCTAGCAAATCCGCGGCGGTTCGGCAGGGCGGCGGACGCGCATGACATGATCCTCCTCGGATGCTAAAAAGCCACCGAAACAGCGGCTGCCGGGCCAAAATGAGCGCGCGCCACCTCGAGATCAGCATGCGCGTTAACGGCGAAGCCGTTTCGGCACGCATCGAGGCGCGCAAAACGCTCGTCGACTTCCTGCGTGACGATCTTTCCCTGACCGGCACGCATGTCGGCTGCGAACACGGCGTTTGCGGCGCGTGTACGGTACGGTTTGATGGCGAAGCCGTTCGCTCGTGTCTTCTGCTTGCGGTGCAATGCGACGGCGCGGAAATTGAGACCATCGAGGGTCTTTCGGATGCCGGCGTCATCGCCGATTTACAGTCCGCATTTGCGCGCCGAAACGCGTTGCAGTGCGGCTACTGCACGCCCGGCATGCTCATCGCCGCACACGAACTTTTGGCGAGCGGGACGGTCCCAAGCCGTTCCGTGATCCGCGAGCATATTTCAGGCAATTACTGCCGCTGCACCGGCTATCAAGCGATCGTCGATGCGATCGAGGCGGTGGCACTGGCAAGGACGGGAGAGACAACGTGAGTGCAACAGCCGGACCCTCGGCGAATGGCCTCCCGCTTACACGAAGCTGAAACGGTCTCCGATTTTCGCTCATTCCCGCCAACGCGGGAATCCAGGCCAATTCGGCGCAAGATTGCGCCGACTTCGATTCAGGCGTTTGCGGCGAACTTCCGCTCGCCCGCCACCCACGTTTCGCTGACCTTGATCCCGGCGATCGCCTCCGGACTCACCTTGTAGGGATCGCGTTCCAGGATCGTAAAATCAGCTTCCTTGCCCTTTTCGAGCGAGCCGAGGCGGTCGCCCTGCCCGAGCTGGCGGGCAGCGTCGATCGTTACAGCGCGGATCGCGTCATCAAGCGAAATGGCCTGATCGCCGCCGACCACGGAATTGTCGATGACGCAGCGGCGCGTGATCGCGGTGCTGATGAGCGCCAGCGGTCCCGGCGGCGAGCAGGGCCCGTCTGTGTGCAACGTGAATGGCAAACCGGCTTTCACGCAGGCCCCCGCGGGATCCATAAAGGCGGCGCGTTCGGGTCCGAAGATCTGGTCGCGATAGGCGGCGCCGTAGAAACGCACGTGATTCATCAGGAAACTCGGCTGCACGTTGAGCTTCTTCATGCGAAGAATCTGGTCGGGGCGAGCCATGGTCGAATGCTCGATGCGGTTCACGCCATAGTCGGTCGAGCCCGCATAGGCTGCGTCGATCGCGTCGAGCGCAATGTCGACGATGTAGTCGCCGTTGCAGTGGATCAAGACGGGCAGGCCGAAGGCCTTAACTTCGGCGACCATCCGTTTCAGCAGGGCGGAGTTGAAGTTCGGAGAACCCTTGGCGGTGGAGTTCAGATAGGGCTTGGTCTGCGCCCCGGTCTCGGTCTGGTTGGAGCCGTCGCCGACGATTTTCACGCCATAGAGCGAGAACCGAGAATTCCCGACGGTCGCGCCTTTCGGCCCGAGCCCCAGGCTCCGCCAAGGCGTCAGTCCCTTCATGTCGTCGAACATCACACTGGCGCTGGTGCGGCAAGCGAGCGCATTCGAGAGCTTGGCAAACTGCTCGATCCAGTCCGAGCGGATCGTCCCGGGCTCGTGCAGCATGGTGTTGCCGACAGAGCTCATGTGCTGGGCATAGTGCGTGACCGCCGTGGCTGCGAGCTCAGGCGTGACCTTGGCGAGGAAATGGACCGCGAATTTAAGCATCGCGCTTTCCTCGTAAACCAGGCCATTGAGCTTGCCGTCGGCGCCCCGGCCGAAATGACCGCCGCCCGGAAGATCGCCTACATCTTCGGGGATGCCCGCGATTTTGAGCGCCTCGCTGTTAACGCAAGCGTCGTGGCCGTTGGTGTACCAGACGAACATCGGATGGTCGGTTGAAATCGCATCCAGTTCCGCGCACGTGAAATCCCCGCCTTGCAGCAGATTGTCGAAATTGGAGCCGACGATCCATTGTCCTTTCGGTGCGCTCGCAGCGGCCTGTTTCAGATGCGCAACGAGTTTTTCGCGGGTCGGATATTTGGCGTAGCCGACGTCGTCAAGGAGTTCGAAAATCAGCGAGGCAAGGAGTGTGTGGCAATGCGGATCGATGAGCCCCGGCAGCAACGTGCGGCCGTCAAGATCGACGACCCTGGCATTGCCCGTCTTGAAACCCGACAGTGCGCTCTCGTCACCAACCGCTAGTACTTTGCCGTCCTTGATCGCGAGCGCCGAGGCAACTGGCGCGCCCGCCAGCGGCCGAACCGTGCCGCCGCGCAGAATGACGTCAGCGCCTTCGTCCGCTGCGAAGGCAGGAGCCGCCCCGACGGCGGTCAGCGTCGAGGCAGCGGCGACCGAATAGGCTATGAACGTGCGTCGGGTCGGCATACCCGCGGCCTTGCCCAGCAAGGCGGCCATCCCGCCGGAATAGACCTCGTCGCGAAGCAAGAGCTGGCTGAAACACCCCTGGCACATCGTGAAGCCTCCCGACCCGAAACCGCTCAAGAGCGGCATCGGGAGATGGCATCGAATAGACCCCGAAAGTCACTAAAGTGTAGCGGAACTTCGTAAAACGCATAAAACTGCGACCGCAATCATAATCCTTGAGGTTCGCGCAAGACCCGCGCAAGCGAACTGACGGCTGCTTCCCAATATCGCTTGTGCGGGAGTGAGCGGATTGTGCCATCATTGGAAATGAAAATCTCCGCGGACCAGCCATCGGGGCTTTCCGCCCTGGACCGCCCGAATTCGTATATCGGCCGCTCGGTGCCGCGGCCCAATCTCGACCGCCTCACGCAAGGGCGTGGCCAGTACGTCAGCGATGTCGTTTTGCCGCGCATGGTACACGTCGCGTTTTTGCGCTCGCCGCACGCGCACGCCCGCATCAAAAATATCAAAGCCGATCCCGCGAAATCAGCGCCGGGCGTCGTCGCGGTCGTTACCGGCGCCGAGCTTGGCAAGGTGATCACTCCGTGGGTGGGGGTGCTTACGCACTTGAAGGGCATCAAATCCGCCCCCCAGCATGCCATCGCCGTGGATCGCGCCTGCTGGCAGGGCGAAGCGGTTTGCGCGGTCGTTGCAAGAAGCCGCGCTGAGGCGGAGGACGCTTGCGCGCTAATTGACGTCGAGTACGAGCCGCTGCGCGCGGTAACCGACGCGGAAACCGCGCTCGATCGCGCCACGCCGGTCATTCATCCCGACCTCGGAGACAACCTGACCTTCGAGCGCGCGCTGGTCGCCGGAGATCCGGATAAAGCATTCGCTGACAGCGATGCGGTAGTGGAAACGACCTTTGTGTTCGGCCGCCATACCGGCGTGACCAACGAGGCGCGCGCCATTGTCGCTGACTGGAATCCCGGCGAGCAACGCCTGACGGTGTATCAAGGCACCCAAGCGCCGCACATGACGCAGGACATTTTTGCCCGGCACCTCGGCCTTGAATCGCATCAAGTACGCGTGCTGACCAAAGACGTTGGCGGCTCGTTCGGTATCAAGGTGCATATCTACGCCGACGAGATGGCAACCGTCGCGCTAGCGAAGCTGCTCAGCAGGCCGGTCAAATTTGTCGCCGACCGGTTCGAAAGTTTCATCACCGATATTCATGCCCGCGATCATCGCGTCCGCGCGAAAATCGGCGTGAAAAAGGACGGCACCATCACCGCCTTCGAAATAGACGACTTGACCGGTATCGGACCCTATTCGGTTTATCCGCGCACAAGCGGCATCGAAGCAAACCAGGTCGTGAATCTCGTCGGCGGCCCTTACACCTGCCCGAACTACCGCGCCCGCGCCCGCGTCGTTTTCCAGAACAAGAACGTCATGTGCCAATACCGCGCGGTAGGCCACCCGATTGCCACCGCCGTCACCGAAGGTTTGGTCGAGTTGGCTGCTGCGAAGATCGGCATGGATCCCGCCGAACTGCGCCGCCGGAATTTATTCGCCGACGACGCCTATCCCGCAACCGGCGCGGCCGGGCTGAAATTCGAAGGGCTCTCGCACCACGCTTCGCTCGATAAAATTCTGGCGATGATGGACTACGAGAAGCTGCGTGCCGAGCAGGCCAAGCTAAGACCTCGCGGCATCTATCGCGGCATCGGCTTTGCGTCCTTCATCGAAGTAACGAACCCTTCCGCGGCGTTCTACGGCGTTGGCGGTGCGCGCATCTCATCGCAGGACGGAGCGACGTTGCGGCTCGACGCGACCGGCGCAGTGTTCGTGCATTCCGGCGCGACCGAGCAAGGTCAGGGCGCGGAATCGGTGCTCGCGCAATGCGTGGCGACGTCCTTCGGGGTGCCGATCGAGCGCGTACGCGTCATCACCGGCGATACCGACAACACGCCCTATGGCGGCGGCACCTGGGCGTCACGCGCCGCCGGTATCGGCGGCGAAGCGGCCTGGCAGGCCGGCAAGGCGTTGCGCACCAACGTCCTTGCCGCCGCCGCCTCGATCCTGCAAGCCGACCCGAAAGCACTCGACATCCGGTCCGGCCTTGTAGTGGACGCCGATACCGGACGCGAGCGCCTACCGCTCGAAGAAGTCGCCCGTATCGTCTATTTTCGCCCCGACACGCTGCCGCCGGGCTTTCAGGCCGAATTCATCGTCACCCGCCATTACGTGCCCCGCGCGTGGCCGTTTGCCTTCACCAACGGGGTGCAAGCCTCCTATCTCGAAGTCGACACCAAGACCGGAATGATAAAATTGCTTAAGCATTGGTGCGTGGAGGACTGCGGCACCGTGATCAATCCGCAACTTGTCGACGAGCAGGTTCGCGGCGGCATTGTGCAAGGAATTGGCGCCGCGCTTTACGAGCATTGCCTCTACGATGAGGCCGGCCAACTTCTCAACGGCAACCTGATGGATTATTTGTTGCCGATGGCGAACGAGATGCCCGACATCGAGGTAGGCCACGTGGTGACGCCGACCGCCGATTCGGAATTGGGCGCCAAAGGCGCGGGCGAAGCCGGCACTGCCGGCGCGCCAGGTTCGGTAATGAATGCGCTAAACGACGCGCTTCGCCCGCTGAACGCCCCGCCGCTCGTCGAAATGCCGTTCACACCGGAGCGTGTGCTCAGGGCGCTGGGGCGGGTCTAACGTCACATTAGAGTGCAATCGCAAAAAAGGGGACTTGGAATGGCAAGCGGAACGCGCGCTCAGTACAAACTCGCGACCTATCAGACTAAGGAAGGGCCGCGTGCCGGGCTCATCATCGGCGACGATGTCTTCGACGCCGCGAAAGTTACCGGCAAGGCCGCCTACGCGACGGTCGCCGGCATCCTCGCCGATTGGAAGGCCGCTGAGGTTGCGCTGAAAAAGGCAGCCGCAGGCGCCGCAAAAAGCCGTGCCAAGCGGCAGCCGCTGACTAAGACCAAATTATTGGCGCCGCTCCCCTCCCCGCCGACGATCTTCTGCGCCGGCGCCAACTATGCCGATCACGCCGCCGCCATGGCGCGCAAAGCGGGCCAGCCGGAACCCGCCGATCCGCACGAACAGGGACAAAAGCCATATTTCTTCATCAAGGCGGCGCGCACGCTCGCCGATCCGGGCGCCACCATCAAAGTCGGCGATTACGCCAAGCAGCTCGACTGGGAGATCGAACTTGCGGCCATCATCGGCCGGCCGGCGAAGAATGTGCCGATCGACAAAGCCCTGAATTATGTCGCGGGTTATACGGCCGCCAACGACCTCTCCGCGCGCGACCGGGGGCGGCGGCCGGGCGTTGAGGATACGTCGTTCTTCAAGATGGACTGGATCAAGCACAAAAGCTTCGACGGCTCCTGCCCGCTGGGGCCCTGGATTGTGCCGGCGAGCGACATCAAAGACCCGCAGCAGCTCGGCCTGAAACTATGGGTCAACAACGGGCTCAGGCAGGATTCCAATACCAGCAAGATGCTGTTCACGCTCGCCGAGCAAATCGCCCACCTTTCGGAGAACATGACGCTTCATCCCGGCGACCTGATCCTCACTGGGACGCCGGCCGGAACCGGCGCTGAATCGAGCGAGTTCCTCAAATCGGGCGACGTGATCAAAATCTGGATTGAGGGCATCGGCACGTTCACCAACAAGATCGCGTAGGTCGCCCCTTGATGAGGGCGTGCTAAAGTTCGTTCGTTCCCGCGCAAGCGGGAATCCGGATTTAAAGTGCAAAAGAGCGTGGCCCTGATGCCGGAAAAATTCGTCGCCAAAATCACGGGCTTCAAGGATGGAGAGCGCCGCATCATTTTCGCTGGCGATAACGAGATTGGCGTATTCCGCCACGAGGGCGAGTTCTATGCCTACTCGAATTTCTGCCTCCATCAGGGCGGCCCTGCGTGCGAAGGCCTGACCATCGCAAAAGTCGAAGAACGCTTGCGTCCGGACAAGACATCGATGGGACTTTATTTCTCGGAGACCGAGATGCACTTCGTCTGTCCCTGGCACGGCATGGAATACAATATCAAAACCGGCGAATGCGCGAGCGATCGCCGGCTCAAACTCAAGAAGTATGAAATCGTGCGGAAGGGAGACGACGTTTATGTCCTCGCCTAAACGCGCGGCCAGGGGCGCGGTGCGGCGCGCGACCAATGCCGCGAGCCGCGGCGGGACCCCGAAGTTGCCTGCGAAGGCGGCTGTCAAAACAGCGAACGGCACCTCGGCCGATGCTAAACGTCTTGCGGTAGCCATCGAGCGCGGCATCGCCGACGGCCGGCTTGACGCTATTTCCGCCGACGTGCTGCAGGCCCTGATCGCGGCGACCTGCCGCAACTATTCGGCGCGTCGCCAGGCCGGCGAAGACTTCGCACCGGTCGCGAAAAATTCCATTTCCGCCACTGACGTCATGATTATGGCCAGCAGCCTGCTACGCGCGGCCGATCTCAGCACGTTTGAGCTCGGCATGTGGCAAGGCTTTACGGGACGATAAAATCAACCTGCTCTCCGCAAGCCGGGAGCGCTACAGTACTCGGAGCAACCCATGGATCTCATCGCTGATCGCGGCCGCCGCGTCACCGTCGAGGAGCTGAACACCTCACGGCTCCTGGCGCACGCGCGCAAGCAGGCGCACCAACGCAAATTTGACGATCTGCTCATTGTCGACGTCGATGCGCACCATTACGAGAATGAGCACTACGATGAGTTCCTCCCGTACATGGAAAACGACGTGCTGCGCCAACTCAGCATGGCCGGCCGCGGCACCAAACAACGCCCAGGCCTTGTGCCGATGCCGACCGGTTATCAGGACATGGGCGGCCGGGTGACGCGCTATCCGCTGCGTTCAAGCGAGAAGACCGAAGACGGCAGCCTGCGCGACGTCCAACTTGGCCATCGCTGGATGGATGCGATGGGCGTCGATTATTCCTGCCTGTTCCCGACCGGCATGCTCAATATCGGCCTTCACCCACAGACCGAAATGGAAGTGGAGTTGTGCTGGGCCTACAATCGCTGGCTCACCGAGAAGGTGATGCCGGAAGCGGGTGGACGTTTCTTCTCACTCCTTTGCCTGCCGTTTTCCGATCCGGATGCCGCCTTGCGCCACCTCGAGACGTTCGGTGACCGCAAAAATGTCGGCGGCTTCATGGTGACCACGGTGCGCTCGAACATGGGCGTGCACGACAACGCCTACATGAAGGTTTATCGGGCCATGGAGGAGCGCGGCCTCGCCATCGCCTTCCACTCCGGCGTCAATTGGAGCGACACGGCGTTTAAGAGCTGCAACCGCTTCATCTCGGTGCATGCGCTCGGCTTCACCTGGTACAATGTCGTCAACTGCACCAATTGGGTGGTCAACGGCATCGGAGAGCGCTTTCCCAAGCTCCCGGTGATCTGGATGAAGTCAGGGCTCGCCTGGATACCGTTCCTGATGCAGCGGCTCGACCACGAATACATGCTGCGGCCGTCCGAATGCCCGCTCCTGAAGAAAAAGCCGTCAGATTACATGCGCGATATGTACTACTCGTCGCAGCCGATGGAGATTCAGGATTACGATGCGATGGAGACCACGTTCCGCATGATCAACGCGGAAACGCAGCTGCTCTATTCTTCCGATTATCCGCACTGGGACTTCGACTTGCCGTCGACAATCTGGGATTTGCCGTTCCTTTCGGAGAAGGCCAAGCACAATATCCTGGGTGGTAATGCCGCGCGCTTGTTCAAACTCCAGCCCCGCAACGCAAAGCAGAAAGAAAACCTCAAGCGGTTCGGCAATCTCGCGGTCGCGGCATAATCCGGCGGCGGCCCACCCGCCTGCAGCCGGCTCTCATTTTGGACGCAGGCTGGCGTGGGTTTTGCTTGGCTCACGCTATTCTTCCTGCGTATCCTTGCTCATCTTAGGATGAGCGATCTCATTTCCCGCGAGCCCCTGCCATGCACAAGCACGCCATCCGCATCGACCGATCGAAGCCACTTTCCGGTGAACCGCACAGCGGCCACAACCGGTATCATCCCGACATCGCGCCCCTTCTCGAGGTTGAGGAGGGCGACGAAGTCGTCCTCGAAACGCGCGACGGCGTGGACGGACAAATCGGCCCGACCACCACTGCCGCCGATCTCGCCAACCTCGACACCGGCCGTATCCATCCCCTGACCGGTCCGGTCATCGTGAAGGGCGCCGAGCCCGGCGACATGATAGAGGTCGAGTTCCTCGACATCATTCCGCAGCCCACGGCCTTCAGCTCCATCGTGCCGGGCTTGGGCTTTCTCCGCGACGTGATGACCACGCCTTTCGTCGTGCATTGGAATATCAAGGATGGCTGGGCGACCGCTCCTGAGCTTCCAGGTGTACGTATTCCCGGCGCCCCGTTCATGGGCATCTCCGGAACAGCGCCCTCGGCGCAAAAGCTCAAGGAGTGGACCGACCGCGAACAGCGTTGCCTCGACGCCGGCGGTTTTGTCATCCCGCCGGGCGAAGCTGGCGCGATCCCGAGCGGCCGTTGCGGGCTCGAGGGGCTGCGCACTCTGCCGCCGCGCGAGAACGGCGGCAATTTCGACGTCAAGCAACTGACCAAGGGAGCGAAGTTGATGCTCCCGGTCTTCACCAAAGGTGCATTGTTCTCAACAGGCGACGGCCATTTCGCGCAAGGCGACGGCGAAGTCTGCGTCACCGCCGTGGAAATGGGCGCAACGGTCGCCGTCCGGTTCAAAATTCACAAAGGGCTTGCCAACAAGCGGACCTTCGCAGGCCCCGTTTTCTCGCATCCGGGGTATTTCGCTGATCCCAAATACGCGGCCCCGGAGAATTTCCTTGGCGTCATGGGCATGCCCATCAATGCCAAAGGGGATATCGAAAGCGAAAATCTGACGCTCGCCGCCCGCAACGCGCTGCTCAACATGATCACTCTATTACAGGAGCGGGGTTACACCCGCGAGCAGGCGTACATCATTTGCAGCGTCGCGGTCGATCTTCGCATCTCGAATGTTGTCGACGTTCCCAACTTCGTGGTTTCCGCGCTACTCCCGCTGGCCATCTTCAACGGTTGAGTAAACTTCGCGACAGCGTTGATGCGCGCCGGCTAGTGGCTGCCGACAGCGCCGGCAAGTCAGCGAGAGGAAAGCTTTAGAGCCTCAATCACCTGCTTAGACACAGCGGCAGGGTCGCGCTCGCCCGTTTGTGCGATCTCAACGATCTGCTTGGCAATCCTCTCGGCTACCGGATCGGATCGGTCGGAAAGTCCGAGAATCTGCAGGCAATGTTCATAAGCGGTCACCATCCGGTCAATGTCATCCTGATTGAACGCCGAATGCTGCAATAACCGGTGAATGGCCATGGTGCGCCGCTCCTGGTCGCCTGAGATGGGCGGGAGCGAAGGCCTTCCCCATTACTGCCATCCCTTTTTTGCGGCCAGTAACGGGGCTGACTTACACTTCAGCAAATGAACGCAGACTGAATTGGAATGGAACCGGCGCTGGATCACGAGACCGCGCCACCGGCTTTGCCGCCGATCACAATAAAAGGCAAACTCGGTGCGGCTATTCACAGGTGTCGGGAATCGCTTCGCATGACGTCTGAACGGAAAAAATCGCCGCAAGATCTGCGTAGCTGCCGCTGGCTCGGCCGCGAAGACCTGCGTTCCTTCGGCCACCGGTCGCGGTTACAGCAATATGGCTATGACCGCGCCGATTGGGCGGGCAAGCCCGTCATCGGCATCCTCAACACCTGGAGCGACATCAATTCCTGTCACGGGCATTTGCGCGCCCGGGCCGAAGACGTCAAACGCGGCGTTTGGCAGGCTGGCGGGTTCCCTCTCGAGCTGCCAGCAATGTCGCTCGCCGAACCGTTCGTCAAACCCTCGACCATGCTCTACCGAAACTTTCTTGCCATGGAATGCGAGGAGCTGCTGCGTAGTCATCCGATCGACGGCGCTGTGCTGATGGGCGGCTGCGACAAGACTACGCCTGGCCTCATCATGGGGGCGATTTCCATGGGCCTCCCCGCGATCTACGTGCCGGCCGGGCCGATGCTGCGCGGCAATTGGCGCGGGCGCACGCTGGGCTCCGGCTCGGATGTTTGGAAGTATTGGGATGAAAAGCGCGCAGGAAAGATCGGCGAAGCCGACTGGAGCGAGATCGAGGGCGGCATCGCGCGCTCATTTGGCACCTGCATGGTGATGGGCACGGCCGCGACCATGATGGCGATCGCCGAAGCGCTCGGGCTGTCGCTGCCCGGCGCCTCATCGATCCCGGCGCCGGATGCCAACCATCCGCGCATGAGCGCGGCTGCCGGGCGCCGCATCGTCGACATGGTGTGGGAAGATCTGACGCCGGAAAAAATCCTGACGCCCGCGGCGTTCGACAACGCCATCCGCGTGCACATGGCGCTCGGCGGCTCGACCAACGCCATCATCCACGTTATCGCCATGGCGCGGCGCGCAGGCGTCGCGCTCGACATGCAGCGATTCGACGAGATTTCACGGCAGGTGCCGGTAATCGCCAACATTACCCCATCGGGCAAATATCTGATGGAAGACTTTTTTTATGCCGGCGGCTTGCGCGCGCTCATGGCGGCGATGAGCGATCTTCTCGATCTCACGAGCATCACCGTGACCGGCCGCCCTCTGCGCGACAATATTGCCGGCGCCGAGATTTACCTGCCCGACGTCATCCACCCGCTGTCGGCGCCGCTTTATCCCGAAGGCGCAACCGCGGTGCTGACCGGCAATCTTGCCCCCCGCGGCTGCGTCATGAAGCCCGCCGCAGCGGACAAGCGCCTATTGCAGCACCGCGGCCGGGCGATCGCGTTCGAGAACTACGATCACATGGCGCGCGAGGTCGAGCGTGACGACCTCGACGTGACGCCGGACGACGTTCTGGTTTTGAAAAATTGCGGCCCCAAGGGCGGGCCGGGCATGCCGGAATGGGGACAATTGCCGATCCCAAAAAAACTCCTCGAGGCTGGCGTTCGCGACATGCTGCGTATTTCCGATGCACGCATGAGCGGCACCAGCTACGGCGCCTGCATCCTGCATGTGGCGCCGGAAAGCTTTATCGGCGGACCGCTGGCGCTGGTCAAAACCGGTGACGAGATCGAGGTCGACGTCGCGGCGCGCAAGATTCATCTGCACGTTGGCGACAATGAAATGACGCGACGCCGCGCGGCGTGGACCCCGCTGCCGCCGCGCTACGCACGCGGCTACGGCGCAATGTATTCAACTCACATCGGCCAGGCCGACGAAGGTTGCGACTTCGATTTTCTTCAGGGCCGCGAACCGACTGCGGAGCCCGAGATTCATTGACCTCATCATTTTAGGGCACGCGATCAGGGAGGAATGCAACATGGCCGGTCGCAATCTAATCGGCGCAGCGTTAGCTGCCCTTGCGGGTCTCGTTCTAACCGCCCTGCCCGCCCACGCTCAGGGCCCGGCATTTCGGGTTGATCCCTACTGGCCGAAACCACTTCCCAACAACTGGATTCTCGGTCAGGTCGGCGGCATATCCGTCGATGCTTCAGATAACATCTGGGTGTTCCAGCGGCCGCGCTCACTGACCGACGACGAGAAAGGCGCGACGCTTAATCCGCCGCGCTCGAAATGTTGTGCGCCCGCGCCTTCCGTGCTGGTCTTCAATCAGTCCGGCGAGGTGGTGAAGTCATGGGGCGGCCCGGGCGACAATCTTGGTTACGACTGGCCGGTCAACGAGCACGGGATTCTCGTCGACAACAAGGGCTTCGTCTGGCTGTCAGGCAACGGCACGACCGACATGATGGTGCTCAAATTCACCACCGACGGCAAATTCGTTGCTGAAATCGGCAAGAGCGGCCCGCTGACCTCAAGCACGGATCTGACCCAGTTCGGTCAAGTTGCCGCGCTCGAATACGACAAAGGCGCCAATGAAATTTATGCGGCCGACGGCTACGGCAACCATCGCGTGGCGGTGCTCGATGGCGACACCGGCGCAATCAAGCGCGTGTGGGGCGCCTACGGCAAACCGCCGACGGATGACAAGCTTCC
The DNA here is from genome assembly GCA_963753355.1 of uncultured Alphaproteobacteria bacterium. Lineage (GTDB taxonomy): Bacteria > Pseudomonadota > Alphaproteobacteria > Rhizobiales > Xanthobacteraceae > BOG-931. Next base: position 33,433 of record CAVWBV010000033.1, on the reverse strand, counting down.
ACCCTACGACCCCGATGCCTCGCAATTCGGCAACCCGGTACATTGCATCGCGCTCGGCAAAGACGGTTTCATTTACGTCTGCGACCGCACCAACAATCGGGTGCAGGTGTTCAGCAAGGACGGCAATTTCGTGCGCCAGTTCGTGTTCGAGCCGAAGACGCAGGGACCCGGCTCGGCGTGGGGTCTCGCATTCTCACCGCTCGACAAGAGACAAAATTATCTCGTTTTGATTGACGGGACCAACAATGTGATCGAAACGGTGCGACGCAAGGATGGCGCCGTCGTCGGAACCTATGGACGCCCCGGGCGCGGCGCCGGCGAATTTCACTGGGTTCACGCCGCCAAGTTCGATTCACGCGGCAATCTCTATACCGGCGAGGTCGACACCGGCAAACGTCTGCAAAAATGGGTGCCGGCGGAATAGCTGGCGCCCACGCGTTTCGTGCCCGCCGACCTCGTGACGCTGCCCGTCCAGCCTCACGGGTATGACTTGGAGCGGGAAGCGGATATTATTACTAGTCAGTGACTAGTCAGTGCCACTCGGTCCCGGTTCAATGACCATAGAACCATGTCCGCCTCGCCGCCGCCTTTGGTCCCGCGGTTTTCGCTGGCCGCTGATTGGTGCTGCCCTTAGTCTCGCGTCCTGCCAGCCCGCGGGCGTATTGGACCCGCAAGGGCCGATCGCATCGGCGGAATGGCTGCTCCTGATCGATTCGACGGCGATCATGCTCGTCGTCGTAATTCCCGTCATCGTCGCCACGTTAGCGGTCGCGTTTTGGTATCGGTCATCCAACACCCACGCGAGCCGCGATACTGACGAGTTGTACGAAGGGCGAGTCGAGTTCGTCGTTTGGTCGATACCGGCGCTGACCGTCATCTTGCTGGGTGGGGTAATTTGGATCGGGTCTCATCAGCTCGATCCGCGCGCGCCGCTATCGGGAAAATCCAGCCCGCTGCACGTGGATGTCGTGGCACTGGATTGGAAGTGGCTGTTCATCTACCCCGATCTGGGCGTCGCCGCCGTCAATCAGTTGGTCATTCCCGCCGAAATTCCAGTCGAATTTCGGCTCACCTCGGCGACGGTGATGAATTCGTTCTTCGTGCCGCAGCTGGGCAGCCAAATCTACGCGATGGGTGGCATGACCACGCATCTGAACCTTTTGGCCGATCAGCCGGGCGAGTATCCCGGTCTCTCGGCAAATTTCAGCGGCGACGGTTTTTCCTGGATGCGATTTATCGTCAAATCGATGCCGGCGGGTGACTTCAAACGCTGGGTCGAGCAGGCGCACGCGGCGGGCTCAGGTCTCGACGACGCCAGTTACACCGAACTGGCCAAACCGAGCAAAGACGTCGCACCCGTGACTTATCGCTTGGTAGAACCGAAGCTGTTCGATCATATCGTCGATCAGACGGCGTCGAGCCCGGAAAATCCGGCCATTGGCGGGGCTTGGTGTCCGCCGGCAAGTCTGGCGGGAGGTTGACATGCTCGGACGGCTGAGCTGGGCGGCCATTCCGTTTAACGAGCCGCTGCCGTTGGTCACCGCAGCAGTCATCGGCATTGTCATTCTGGCGGTCCTCGCCCTCGTCACCGTAAAGGGCTGGTGGCCGTATTTGTGGCGCGAGTGGCTGACCAGCGTCGATCACAAGCGCATCGGCGTCATGTACGTCGTACTCGGCCTGGTGATGCTGCTGCGCGGCTTTTCCGACGCCATCATGATGCGCACACAACAGGCGATCGCCATCGGCGGTGCGCAGGGATACCTGCCTCCCGAGCACTACGATCAGATATTCTCGGCGCACGGCACGATCATGATCTTTTTCGTGGCGATGCCGCTGGTCATCGGACTGATGAATTTTGCCGTGCCGTTGCAGCTCGGCGTCCGCGATGTTGCCTTTCCCGTGCTCAATTCCGTGAGTCTGTGGCTCACGGCGACTGGCGCGTTGCTGATTAATTTGTCGCTGGTCATCGGCAATTTCGCGCGCACCGGCTGGATGGGATATCCGCCGCTCTCCGAGCTAGCCTTTTCGCCGGATGTTGGCGTCGATTACTACCTTTGGTCATTGCAGATCTCGGGCGTCGGTACTTTGCTGACCGGCATCAATTTTGTGACCACGATTCTAAAAATGCGCGCGCCGGGCATGACCTATTTCCGCATGCCGGTATTTTGCTGGACCGCGCTCGCCGCGAATTTGTTGATCGTTGCCGCCTTCCCCGTGCTGACTGCGACGTTCGTCATGCTGCTGCTCGACCGCTACCTCGGCATGCACTTCTTTACCAATGACGGCGGCGGGAACCAGATGATGTACGTGAATCTGTTCTGGGCATGGGGCCATCCCGAAGTCTACATATTGATCTTGCCGGCGTTCGGCGTCTTTTCCGAAGTGGTAGCGACGTTCTCCGGAAAGGGCCTGTTCAGCTACCGCTCCATGGTTTGGGCGACGCTCGGGATCTGTATCCTTTCTTTCATGGTCTGGCTCCATCACTTCTTCACCATGGGTGCTGGGGCCAACGTCAATGCTTTCTTTGGGATCATGTCCTCGATCATCGCCGTGCCGACGGGCGTCAAAGTCTTCAACTGGCTGTTCACGATGTTCCGCGGCCGGATCGTGTTTCGGACGCCGATGCTTTTCGCTGTCGGATTTATCGTCACGTTCGTCATCGGAGGCCTGACCGGCGTATTGCTCGCGGTACCGCCAGTGGACTTCGTGCTCCATAACAGCGCGTTTCTCGTCGCGCACTTTCACAACGTCATTATTGGCGGCGTCGTATTCGGCGCGCTGGCCGGCATCAATTATTGGTTCCCGAAAGCGTTCGGGTTCAAGCTCGACGAACGCTTGGGCCACGCCAGCTTCTGGTGCTGGCTCGTCGGCTTCTATCTCGCCTTCATGCCGCTCTACTGGCTGGGCCTGATGGGCATGACTCGGCGTCTCGAGCACATCCCGGACCCGGCGTGGCGGCCGCTGCTTTTGGTAGCGGAAGGCGGGGCCATCGTCATTTTCTGCGGAATCCTCTGCCAGATCGCGCAGCTTTATGTGAGCATCCGCGCACGCAAGCAGCACCTCGATTCGACCGGCGATCCGTGGAACGGCCGGACGCTCGAATGGTCGACCCCTTCGCCGCCACCTCACTACAATTTCGCGGTGCTCCCCAGAGTCGAGGCCATCGACGCGTTCTGGCAGATGAAGCGCGCGGGCCGCACCGCGGACCAACGCGCCTATGAATCGATCGAAATGCCGCGCAACAGTCCGGCGGGTTTTATTACCGCGTTCTTCGCCGTGGTGATGGGCTTCTCGCTGATCTGGCACATCTGGTGGCTGGCGCTGCTCGGCTTCCTGGCTGCCGCGACAATGGTGCTGATCGCGGGCTGGAGCACCGAGCGTGAACACGAGATTTCGGCTGCCGAAGTCGCGCAAATGGAACGCGGCCATCTGGAACAGCGGGTATGACAGCGACAGTCGACGAAAGCTCAAGCCCGCTTCCATTCGGTCTCATGCGCGCGCACGGCGGCGGGCCGGCCCCCAAGCGAATTGTGGTCGCTTACGGATTCTGGATATTCATCCTCAGCGACATGGTGATGTTCTCGGCGCTGTTCGCCGCCTACGCGGTGCTGTCGGGAAACACCGCGGGCGGGCCGACCGCAGCGGAGCTGTTCAATCTCCCCAACGTTTTCATCGAGACGATGTGCCTGCTGGTATCGAGCTACACGTGTGGGCTAGCGGTACTTTCCGCCGAAAGGCGCCGGGTGACCCCGTTCGTGATTCTTGCAGCGTTTACGTTTCTGCTGGGTTCGGCATTCTTGATCATCGAGGCCCGGGAGTTTGCCGACTTCGTCGGAAAGGGCGCTGGACCGTCGCGCAGCGGTTTTTTGTCCGCATTTTTCACTTTGGTCGGCACCCACGGTGCTCACGTCACCGCTGGCTTGATCGCGCTCGTCTATCTCGTGGCCCAAGTGATCGCCAAGGGACTGCAAGCCGCCGTGCTGCGACGCTTATTGTGCTGGAGCCTGTTCTGGCACGCGCTGGACATCGTCTGGGTTGGTGTATTCACCCTGGTCTATCTGATGGGAGTTCATCATTGAGTGAAGGTCATATGCAGGCGCTCGACCGGACGCCGGGCGTCGAAGAGCACGAGTCCACGGCCACCTATTTTTCGTACTCGGTGGGCCTGGCGCTCGCAATCATCACGACCGCGGCCTCTTTCGTTGTCGCACAGACCGGCTTGCTCTGGGCGCCCGGTATTCCGGTCGGCTTAATTGTACTTGCTTTGGCTCAGATCGGTGTCCATCTCGTCTTCTTCCTGCATTTGGGCAGCGGGGCTGACAGCACGAACAATATTCTGGCGCTCGCCTTCGGCATACTCATCGTCTTTCTGGTCATCACCGGCTCTGTCTGGATCATCGCAAATCTCCACGACAACATGATGCCGATGCCCCCGCACTAAAGGGCGGCTCATCGATCGGCGATTCCGGGATTGAGATAGGCTGAGTCAGATCACGGCCGCCGGCGAATTTCTCCGGTCACACGCCACCAAGTTCGATTGGCGACAAATCTCTGTACCGGCGTGATCCGCAAAATGGATGCCCGCGGAACCGCCACGAGGGACGGCTGCTGCACGAATTCTTGTTATTTAGCAAAACGCTCAAGCCTTTATTATCCGCGATCTCGGTTTTCGACGGTCGGCGTTGATGTGCCTCAAACGATCCGCCGGCGGCATGGATTTAAGCTCTGCATCAAATTACGTCGTCAATCCGCACCCGCTGTTGTCGCCGGTTGGTTTGTGGTTAAGGAGAAGAATTTGAAGCGGACCGCCGCCTCGCGTGCACCGGGAATAGCCCGCGAGCTGAAGAAACGCCGAACCTCGAACGCCGAGCGGCGCAATTCGCGCGAGCGCGAAATGCGAAAGATCAGACAACTGGCTGACGTGGCCGAACGCGAGCGCGAGCGGCTCGATGCAGCCCTGACCAACATGGCGCAGGGACTGTGCATGTTCGACGCCGACCAGCGACTTGTCGTGTTCAATCCGCGCGTGGCCGAGATATTCAAGATAGCGGCCGGAAAGGTCGTCATCGGAATGTCGATGCGCGAATTGATGGCCATGGCTCAGGCCAGCGACAAAGATCCCGAAGCCGCGGACCATGAACAAGGTAAGCTTGTGGCTGCGCCGGCGAGCGGCACAGTGATCACGACATTGAAGGACGATACTACGCTTTTGATCACGCACCGCCCGATGTCGAACGGCGGCTTCGTCGCCACGTTCGAGGACATAACCGAACGATTGCGCGCTGAGGAGCGGATCCGCCATCTTGCACACTTCGACGCCCTAACTGAGCTTCCCAACCGTGCATCCTTCTACGAGAAACTAAGAGAAATGCTGCCCCAGCTGCGGCGCGGTCAAATTATCGGCGTCCTCAGCGTCGACCTCGACCACTTTAAGATTGTCAACGATACGCTCGGCCATCCAATCGGCGACCGGCTGCTCAAGGCATTGGCCGCACGCATGCGCGGCTGCGTCCGCGAGGGAGATATTGTCGCTCGCCTCAGCGGCGACGAGTTCGCCGTCGTGCAGGCATCCTCGGGAGAAACGGCGACCGCACAGGGCTTGGCGGCGCGTTTGATCGAGACCATTGGCGCGCCGTATGAGATCGACGGTCACCGGATCGTCATAAAGGCCAGCGTCGGGATCGCCATCGCGCCGGCTGATGGTCATGAGCCCGACATCCTCATTAAGAACGCCGACCTTGCCTTGTATCGGGCTAAAGTCGACGGCGGCGGCACCTATCGATTCTTCGAAAGCGAAATGGATGCCCGCATGCAGGCGCGCCGCGCTATCGAGCTTGACCTGCGGAGCGCCCTCGCCAACGGTGAATTCGAGCTCAACTTTCAACCCATCATCGATCTCAAATCGGGACGCATCTCGAATTGCGAAGCGCTCATCCGATGGCGTCACCCCAAACGCGGAATGATCCCGCCGTTGGACTTCATCCCGGTCGCGGAAGAAACCGGCCTGATCGCGCCGATTGGCGAATGGGTGTTGCGTCAGGCTTGCGCCGAGGCCGCGCATTGGCCGCGGGACGTGATGGTGTCGGTCAATCTCTCGCCGGCGCAATTCAAGAGCAAAGTGCTGGTGGAGACAATCGTGAGCGCACTGGCGAATTCCGGACTCACCGCGGATCGGCTGGAGCTGGAAATCACCGAACTCGTCCTGCTGCAGGAAAGCGACGGTGCTTTTGCGGTTCTGCATCAACTGCACGCCCTCGGCATCAAGATTGCGATGGACGACTTCGGTACCGGCTATTCGTCGCTCGGGTATCTGCGCAGCTTCCCGTTCGACAAGATCAAGATCGATCAGAGCTTCATTCGCGACCTTCCGACGAAAGAGGACAGCGTCGCCATCATCCGCGCTGTAGTCGGACTGAGCAGCAGCTTGGGGATCACGACGACTGCCGAAGGGGTCGAAACCGAAGCGCAACTCGACAGCCTTAGGCGCGAAGGGTGCTCTGAGGTTCAAGGCTATTTGCTGGCTAAGCCTACCTCAGCAGATCTGGTGCGTGCGCTGTTCAGAAAAGTCCGCACGGTTCCAGCGGTCGCCTGACGGCAGCCGCAGCGTGTCGCAAGAACAGCACCTAGCTAGCCGGCAAAATGATTGCGCGGCATTCGCCGAAACCGATGCGCGGATAACCTTCCCTCTGCGCAAGGCCGCGAAAAATTATCTCGTCGCCATCTTCGATAAATCCGCGCGTCTCGCCGGAAGGCAACGTCAGCGGCTCCCGGCCACGGGCTGTCAGTTCAAGAAGGCTGCCCCAGCTGTCCTTGTTTGGTCCAGATATCGTTCCGGAGCCGATGAGGTCGCCGATTTCCAGATTACAGCCGTTGCTGGCGTGGTGCGCCACCATCTGCGCCACTGTCCAATACATCGAGGCAAATGAAGTTTGGGTCAGACGGAGTGGCGCCGCGCCGGCGCGGCGCATCGTCTCCGTCGCCAAATATGCTTCCAGCGTGACGTCGAGGCCGCCGTGCGCCTGGTCGGCTGGGTCGGCGAGATGCGGCAGCGGTTTCGGATCGCCGGCAGGCCGCGCGAACGCTGCCCTCCGAAACGGTGCCAGCGCTTCCGAGGTGACCACCCAAGGCGATACGGTGGTGGCGAAATTCTTGCCGAGAAAAGGACCGAGCGGCTGATACTCCCAACCCTGCACGTCGCGCGCCGACCAGTCGTTGAGGAGGCAAAAGCCGAAAATATGCTCCGCCGCCCTGCCGACCGGGACGGTTTCGCCAAGCGTCGTCGGCACGCCGATGTAGAATCCGAGTTCGAGCTCGAAATCGAGATTACGCGACGGGCCATACGTCGGGACGTCCTCGTTCGCGGGCTTGCGCTGCCCCAGTGGCCGCTTCACCGCGGTGCCGCTCACCCGAATCGATGAGGCGCGCCCGTGATAGGCAACCGGAACGTATTTGTAGTTCGGCAATAACGGGTTGTCCGGCCGAAACGCCCGGCCGGCGTTGGTGGCATGAAAAACCGACGCATAAAAATCGGTGAAGTCGCCGATCGCGACCGGCAGCATCAGCTCGGCTTGCGCCATTGGCGTCAAATGCCGCTGTAACCGCATATCCTTTTGATCGGTGCTCAAAGCGCGCGACAACGCCAGCCGCAGCGCCGACCACGCTTCCGGGCCGAGCGACATCAATTGATTGAGGTGCGGACCGGCACAGCGCCGCACAGCAACCGCGGCCGCGCCATTGAAACAAGATGCGGCCGCAGTCACATCGAGAATTTGATCGCCAATCGCCACGCCGATGCGCTGCTTAGCGCCCGGCGCGGGACAATAGGCGCCGAACGGAAGGTTCTGAATCGGAAATTCGGCATTCGGATCGTTCGCGCTGGTCACGAAGCTCTGCCGCGCCGGATCGTGTGTTTCGTTGAGAGCGTTTGTCATTTCAAATCGACTACGTGGACATCATGAGGGTATTGCATCCGCGTCGACACGCAACTCGCGCCGGCGCTGGTTGTCCCCCTGCCGCCTCTTGGCTTCCGCATCGATGGCGCGGGCCAGTTCGGAATGGTGCGCCATGACGGTGCGAAAATCCGCCAGATCGAGAACCAAGAGCGTCGAGTGTTTTGTGGTGGACACGTTCGCCGTTCGAATCGAATCGCCGAGCAAGGCGAGCTCGCCGAAAAAGGCGCCATCGCCGAGGCGGACGGGCGCCGGTTCGATGTCGACCTCCACTTCGCCTTCGGCAATAAAGTACATGCAGTCGCCAATCCTGCCGCGGCGAATGACGGCGGTTCGCGCCGGCATTTCAACGCGACGCATCATGTGGGTGATTTCAGTAACGGCCGAGGGATCGAGCGTTTGCAGAAACGGCACCTTGCTGACCAAATCCCAGGTTTGGATGAAATTGCGCCGCCGGTTCTCCGCAGCAAAACCGGTGGCCAAAATGCCGGTCCATAACCCAAAAGTGGCGATACCGCAGATCATGACCAATGCGCCCAGCATGTGACCGAGCGTGGTTAGCGGTATCTCGTCGCCGTAACCCGTCGTAGTCAGCGTCTCTACCGCCCACCACAGCGCCGCCGGAAGCGTCCCGAAGACCTGAGGCTGCCCTTGGCGCTCAAGAACGTACATGGCGGCAGACGCCAGAAAGAGCACGATGAGGAACAGCACAAGCACGCTGGCAAGCGCCTTTGCCTCAATGACGAAGACACGCCCGAGCTGCGCAAAACCCGGCGAGTCCTGGGTGAGCTTGAGCACCCACAACGATGCTAGTAGCCAGGCGGATTCGGGAGGCACTCCGCACATGAGCGCAAGCGGGACCGGGACGATGCTCACGAGGTCGATAATGCCGGCCGGCGTGCCCAAATAGCGGAGCGCCGGGCCGGTGCGCCGTGCGGTACTGAGGCGGACCACACCGTCCATCGCAAAATAAGCAAGGCATAGCCAGAGGCCGATATTCAGCCAAAGGCCAAATGAAGCGCGCGATTCCGGTACGGTGAGCGCGGTCATACCAACGAGGCCGGCTCCCAGAACCACATAGCGGGTCACCGGCGACACCGCGAAGCGGCGCACCAATCCCGTATACTGGGTGGGCGGAAAAACAGCGCCGGCCATCGGTAGGTTCACCGTCTCATTGCGTGCATGCCGGCAAATTACGCTGTCGGGGTTTACCCCGCCAGCCGAAATTGCGTATCGGCGGCGGCTGAACGTTAGGCAAACACGTGTGCAATGCTATTCTGAGTGCACGAGGGCCAATGGTATGGAAGTTTGAAATCTTCAACGCACCGCATCGGCTGCTGTCCCGTTAAGGTACATGGAGGGCGTCCATGCACTGGACCGATTTAGTTAATAGCACTGCATCGCTGTTTATCGTTGCTACCGCGTCTACCAAGACGATGGTGCCGCTGCGCACCCTCGCCATCATCGCCAATTGTTTTCTGATCGTGTACTTCGCTCTGGCCCACGCGTACCTCCCAATGCTCTTGCAAATATTTGCTCTGCCCATGAATGCCTATCGCCTTTATCAAATGCTTGACCTGATTCGCCGCGTACGTGAAGCCATTCGCGGTAAGCCCTCGCTGGACTGGCTCAAGCCCTTCATGGTGGAGCGGCTTTTTCAAAAGGGCGATCTCTTGTTTGCCAAGGGCGAGCCGGCCGACGAAATGTTCTGTACCGTGACCGGACGCTATGTGTTGGTCGAGCTTGGCGTCGAGATCCAGCGAGGTGAAGTGGTCGGGGAGCTGGCAATGCTGTCGCCTGACAACAAGCGCACGGCGACGCTCGAGTGCATCGAAGACGGCAAGGTTCTGTCGATCACGTATGAGCAGGTCGAGGAGCTTTATTATCAGAACCCGACGTTTGGATTCTATTTTCTGCGCCTGGCGACCGCGCGGCTGTTCGACAACGTCGCCCGGCTCGAGGGCGAACTTGCTCGCCGCGCGCCGGCCGTGCAGCCGTAAAGCTTCAGCTACATCGCCACGATCGGCTGGGCGGCCAGCACCGGCTCGCGCGGCACCACGCCGGCGAACAGCGAACCTTCGTTGAACCAGGATGCGGGCGCCGGATGGCCCCACAAAGTCTGGCGCCGCGGATCGAGCAACGACCAGCGGATCGGCGCGTGATCGCGATCGACGGTCAGATAATCGGAGGTGAACAACTCCACCCGGTGCCCGTCGGGGTCGCGCACGTAAAGGAAGAAAGCATTGGAAATGCCGTGGCGGCCGGGTCCGCGCTCCATGTTGGCGAGATAGCCGCTGGTCGCCATCACATCGCAGATATGAATGATGTCGAGCACGCCAGGCGTCCATAGTCCTATGTGATGCAGCCGCGGGCCGAAGCCGTTGGTGAACGCGAGGTCGTGGACATTGCCTTTGCGGTGCATCCATACCGCCCACAGCTTGGGATCGTCGCCGTCCGTTTCGGTGTACTCGGTCAGACGGAAACCAAGTTCACGATAGAAGTCGTAGCTTTGCTGCACGTCCGGCGTAAAGCAGTTGAGGTGGTCGATGCGCTGGATGCGTGCGCCCCGGTGCGATTCATATTTCTGCAGCATGCTGTCCGCTCGATCCATTTGCGCACAGAGGTCAAGTGGCATGCCCAGTGGGTCGGCCGTCCGCAAGGTGCGGCCCTGGTGAGGGATGTCGGGGAACGCGGCCGGAAGATTACGGCGGCCGAACCAAAATGCGGCACGATCGAGATCTTCCTCGCTGGCGACCCTGAAACCGAGTGCGCTCACCTCGGCCTCGCGGGAACGGCGCAAGACGATCGAATGGTGGCCCCGCTCCTCTATGCCGCGGAGATAGAGAGCGTCCTTGGTCTCGTCGCTGACCAAAAGCCCAAGGCAATCGACATAGAAAGCGCGGGAGCGGCCCAGATCGCTCGCCCCCAGCTCGACATGGCTCGCGCGTACGACATTGAAAGGCGGATCGAAGATCGGAGTGCGGAGGGGCATACTCTATCGCCGTTGACGGTGACTGCGGCGACTTCTAACACATCGCCCGGAGGGGAAGCGATATGCAGCTTGCAAGCTACAAAATTCGCGGCCGGCCGAGCTTTGGCGCGGTCGTAGGCGACGGCGTCGTGGATTTGCGTTCGCGGTTAAGCCGGTTCACGAGCCTGCTCGACGTCTTCCGCGCCGGCGCCCTGAACGAGGCCAAGACGGCCATCAATGGCGTGCGTCCGGAACTTCTCCTTTCGGAAGTCGAATTGCTGCCGCCACTGGCAGCGCCTGAGAAAATTCTCTGCGTCGGCATCAACTATGTGAACCGCGGCAAGGATTACGACCTCGCCGAGAACCCCAAATATCCGAGCATGTTCTACCGAGCTCCCAATTCGCTGGTTGGGCACGGCCAAAATCTCATCAGGCCGAAAATCTCCGAACAGCTCGACTATGAAGGCGAGATTGCCATGGTCATCGGCCGCGAGTGCAAAAATGTCGCCAAGGAAGCGGCGCTGGAAGTAATCGCGGGACTGACGTTGTGCAACGAAGGTACCATCCGCGACTGGCTCCGGCACGGCCGGTTCAACGTCACCCAAGGCAAGAATTTCGACGCGAGCGGCAGCATCGGGCCGTGGATTCAAACTGACATCGATCTGACGAAACCACTGCATTTGACCGTGCGCAAAAACGGTCAAGTCACGCAGGATGAGACCACGGCCAACATAGTCTTCTCCTTCGCCGATCTGATCGTCTACATCACTAAAGTCATGACGTTAAAACCCGGTGACATCATCAGCACCGGCACGCCGGTTAGAAAAGACGCTAAACCCGGCGCCGAGATTTGGCTGAAACCCGGTGACATCATCGAGATTGAATGTCCGGGTATCGGCGTGTTGCGCAACGCTGTTGCCGACGAGGCCTGATCTAAGAAAATGCGCGCCTCATGCGTCATCGGCTGGCCGGTCGAGCATTCGCGCTCGCCGCTCATTCACAATTATTGGCTCAAGCACTACGGCATTGCCGGCGAGTACCGCCGCGAGCTTGTGCCGCGCGAGGAATTCGCCTCCTTCGTCCGGTCGCTGCCGGAACGCGGCTATATCGGGGCCAATGTCACAGTGCCGCACAAGGAGGCGGCGTTTGCGTTGTCGCAGCCTGACGAAGGAGCGCGCGCCGTGGGCGCGGTCAACACACTTTGGTTCGACGGCACCGTTCTGCACTCGACTAACACCGACGTCGAAGGATTCCTCGCTAACCTAGACGCTTGCGTGCCGCAGTGGGAAAAAGCTGGGAGCAACGCGGTCGTTCTCGGCGCGGGCGGCGCGGCGCGCGGCGTCATTCATGGTCTTCTGTCGCGCGGGTTTGGGAACATCGTTGTCGCCAACCGCACTTCCGCCCGCGGCGAAGCGATGCGTCAGACTTTCGGCGAACGGGTGCGGCCCGTTCGCTGGGAGGAAGTTGGCGCCGCGCTTTCCGGCGCGGCGTTGCTCGTCAATACGACGACGCTCGGCATGAAGGGACAACCCGCCCTCGCAATCGACCTTGCGCGCTTGCCTGAGCGCGCCGTTGTCGCCGAGGTGGTTTACGTCCCCGTTCTCACCCCGCTTCTTTCGGCTGCGCAAAGCCGCGGCCTGCGCACCGCCGACGGCCTCGGTATGCTGTTGCATCAAGCCGTCCGCGGCTTCTCGCTCTGGTTCGGAAAAGAACCGGAAGTCACCGCCGAATTGCGGGCGCTGGTCGCGGCCGACCTTGCCGATCCGAAATAGCCAGCAGCCGATAACAAAGAAGTGTTCGCGGCCGGCCGAGTTGTGTTTATCGCCGGCCAGACAGCTTGGCTAGCATGTCGCGGGGGAGATCCGGAGAGTAGATTTGGAGAAGACCATGTTCGCAACAACGCGACGGGCGTTAGGTACGGCCGCATTCGTTGCAATTATTTTTTCGGCCACGATGGCTGTGGCGCAGTCGCCGGCCACGGTGCGAGTACGCGGCACGATCGAGAGCGTCGACGGCAAGACAATGACCGTGAAGGGCCGCGACGGCAACGCCATCAAGGTCAAGCTCACCGATGACGCAAAAGTCCTCGCGGTCGATCGCAAGTCACTCGCCGACGTCAAGCAGGGCGTGTTTGTCGGCATCACTGCCATGCCGCAGCCGGATGGCACCCAAAAGGCGGTAGAAATTCACATCTTCCCAGAGGCGCTGCGCGGCACCGGTGAAGGCCACCGGCCATGGGACCTGATGCCGAACAGCACCATGACCAACGCTAATGTCGACACTGAGGTCGCCAGCGCCGACGGCAAGGAACTGGTGCTGAAATACAAAGATGGCGAGAAAAAATTCATCGTGCCAGCGAATGTCGAGGTTGTGATGTTTGCCCCGGCCGAACTCGGCGACCTTAAACCCGGCGAGAGAGTGTTCATCGTTGCAGGAAAAAAGCTCGATGACGGCAGCGTGGAAGCCGGACGTCTCGTCGTCGGCCGCAACGGGGTCAACCCGCCAATGTGACGCCCGGCCCGGCCGCGTCATGGCACGGCAATTGCTCTCTCCCTGCGTAAACAGGGTTGCCGCAGCGACAGGAGGTCGTCCATGACGCGAGCCGAATTGACCGAGAAAATCCTCGGCATCAAACGCGACAAAGGCTGGAGCTGGAAGCACATCTGCGACGAAATCGGCGGCATGTCGCCGGTATTGATCACCGGTGCAATGCTCGGCCAGATGAAGCTGACAAAGCCGCAGGCGGCGAAGGCGGCCGAACTATTCGGACTCTCGAAGAGCGAGCAGGCGCTGCTCAATGAGGTCCCCTATCGCGGCTCGCAGATGCCGCCTACCGACCCCCTCGTCTACCGCTTCTACGAGTTGGTGATGGTCAACGGACCGGCCTGGAAAGCGCTGATCGAGGAAGAATTTGGCGATGGCATCATGTCGGCCATCGATTTCGATATGCAGATCGAGCGCCTGCCCGATCCCAAGGGTGATCGCGTCAAGCTGACAATGTCGGGAAAATTCCTGCCGTACAAATATTACGGCGCCACCGGCAACGCGCAAGCGTACGGCCACAAGGAAGAATAGGAGCGTGGCGCTTGCCTTCGCCTCGCCCAGTGGCGGAAGAATGCTCGTCGGTCGAGCATGCGATCAATTGGCAAGCGCGCGGCCGTCGATTTCGTCGACGCTATTGAAGCCGGTCAGCGCCATGGTGACGTTCAACTCGTTGCGCATGATTTCAATGGCGCGCGCGACGCCGTCCTGCCCGCCGGCGCCTAGTCCGTAAACGTAGGCGCGGCCTGAGAGGCAACCATGAGCGCCGAGCGCAAGGGCGCGCATTATGTCCTGTCCGGAGCGGATGCCGCCGTCGAACAGCACCTCAATTGAAGATCCGACGGCATCGACGATCGGCGGCAACACCGAAATCGATGACGGTGCACCGTCAAGCTGGCGGCCGCCGTGATTGGACACGACGAGCGCGTTTGCGCCAGTCTTGCCGGCGATGCGCGCATCCTCAACATCCAGGATACCCTTGAGGATGAGCTTGCCCGGCCAGAGACTCTTGATCCACTCGACGTCCTTCCAGTTCAACGTCGTGTCGAACTGGCTTCCGATCCAGACCGAGAGCGAATTGACGTCTTCTTTGCCCGCGATATAGCCGGCAAGGTTGCCGAACGTGCGGCTCCGGGCTCGCACGACGCTGCTCAGCCAGGCCGGCTTGGTAGCAATGTTGAGGATCTTGCTGACGGTCCATTCGGGCGGCACCGTCATGCCGTTTTTGACGTCCCGATGCCGCTGGCCGAGGATTTGCAAATCGACGGTCAGCACCAGTGCGCTGCATTTGGCGGCCGCCGCCCGCTCAATCAGGGACCGCGCAAAACCGCGATCCTTCATGACGTAGAGCTGAAACCAGAACGGCTTATCGACGGCCGCAGCGACTTGCTCGACCGAGCAGATCGACATCGTTGACAGGATAAATGGAATCCCGGCGGCCTGCGCGGCACGGCAAGCAAGCACTTCGCCGTCGCCGTACTGCATGCCCAACGCCCCGATCGGCGCCAAAGCAAGTGGCATCGAGACAGGCTCGCCGATCATTGTCGTTTGCGTGCTACGCTGCGAAACATCGACGAGAATTCGCTGCCGCAGTTTGATCCGCTCCAAATCCGCACAGTTCGCATTGAGCGTTTGCTCGGCGTACGAGCCCCCGTCGGCATAATCGAAGAACGCCCGGGGGACTCGGCGGCGCGCCGCCTTTCGCAGGTCTTTGATGCAGGTCATGGTTCGCATGGCAGGACGTTTCCCCACTATTGGTTTTTTCCGATAGCACAAAGCAGGACTGAGTTCGCTCCATTGGGAACGCCGGTACCCGCCGGGCGTTAGCTTTGAGTCTCGCGACCCTCGCCGCGCGACAATTTGGCCACGAAGATTTGGGGACCACAATGGGAGATGCGACGCACAAATCAGGGATGCATCCCAGTTCTGCCGATGATCGCAATACCGCTGGGGAAGGAAAAGCGGCCCGCGCCGAAAAGCGCAAGAAATCGCTCGACGACAAGCTCGACCAGGGACTTGAGGAGACGTTCCCTGGTTCTGATCCGGTGTCGATCACCCAGCCGTCACCGAACGCCCACGACAAGCGCGCTCGGTGAACGACCGCCCCGTCAGGCTCGCACCGCGAGTCCATATTGTTGATTTATCTGACCAATTTCCCCGGATTAGGTGGACGAAAGGTTACTTGCGCGGTAACATTGCTGAATATTTTTTGAGGCAGGCTTCAATCCGAAGCAGTCAATATTGCCGCTGGGAAGCTGGCGGTGGGGGAAAATGGCCCGCAAATATTTCGGCACCGATGGTATTCGCGGCCGCGCCAATGGCGTGATCACGCCGGAACTGGCGCTGAAAGTTGGCCAGGCAAGCGGGCTTGTCTTCCGCCGCGTCCGCGATGACCGGCATCGCGTCGTCATTGGCAAAGATACACGCCTCTCCGGTTACATGATCGAAACAGCCCTGATCGCCGGCTTCACCTCGGTCGGCATGGATGTGCTGCAACTTGGGCCTATGCCGACGCCAGCCGTCGCCATGCTCACGCGCTCGATGCGCGCGGATCTTGGGGTGATGATCTCCGCCTCGCACAATCCGTTCGACGACAACGGCATCAAGCTGTTCGGACCGGATGGCTATAAGCTCTCCGACGAGGTCGAGCACCAGATCGAAGCTTTAATCGACAGCGACCTGGCCAAACGCCTGGCCAAGAGTCACGAACTCGGTCGGGCCAAGCGCATTGACGGCGTTCACGACCGCTACATCGAATTCGCCAAGCGCACCCTGCCGCGCAATCTCTCGCTTGAGGGTCTGCGCATCGTCATCGACTGCGCCAATGGCGCGGCTTATCGCGTCGCTCCCGAAGCGTTGTGGGAGCTGGGGGCGGATGTCGTCTCCATCGGCGTCGAGCCCGACGGTTTCAACATCAATCGCGAGTGCGGTTCGACCGCCCCTGATGCGCTTAGCCGCAAAGTCCGCGAAATGCGCGCCGATCTCGGCATCGCGCTCGATGGTGACGCCGACCGCGTCGTCATTGTCGACGAGCGGGGTCAAGTGGTGGACGGCGATCAGCTGCTCGCGGTGATCGCGGAAAGCTGGTTTGCAGACGGTCACTTGGCGAGGCCGGGCGTGGTCGCGACGGTCATGTCGAATCTGGGCCTCGAGCGCTATCTGCATTCGCTCAAACTCGAGCTGGTGCGCATGCCAGTTGGTGACCGTTACGTACTCGAGCATATGCGCGAGCACGGCTACAATATCGGCGGCGAACCTTCCGGCCACATCATCCTGTCGGACTACACGACGACCGGCGACGGTTTCGTCGCCGCGCTTCAGCTGCTTGCGGTGGTGAAGAAACAGGACAAGCCAGTGTCGCAAGTCTGCCACCGCTTCGCTCCCCTGCCCCAGGTCCTGAAGAATGTGCGCTACCGCAGCGGCAAGCCCCTGGAAAACGAACAGGTGCGCTCGGCGATTGAAGATGCCGAGCAGCGGCTGAACGGGCACGGGCGGCTGGTGGTGCGACCGTCTGGAACCGAGCCCGTCATTCGCGTCATGGGCGAGGGTGACGATAAGGCGCTGGTCGAAGAAGTGGTCGACGGCATTGTCGACGCGCTGAGCGATCACGCGGCGTAACCGCCGCGGACACCTCGCAACAAAAACACCCGCTCAGCCGCGCGCCCGCAGGAATTCGCGCGAACGCTTTCAGCGTAACTTCGGAGACATAATGTTCGATGCCCTCGGCGTCCGCCTCGGCGGACTCTGACGGCACGCCGAGCGCGCTGAGCACATCCACCACCAGGCGATGCCGGACGCGGACGCGGTCAGCGAGCGCCTGCCCCTTCTCGGTCAGAAATACGCCGCGATACGGGCGCGCTGTCGCTAACCCGGCCCGCTTCAGGCGCGCGATCGTCTTTACCGCGGTGGCATGCGATACGCCAAGCCGGCGGGCAATGTCGGTCGGCCGCGCCTCGCCGGCGCTCCCCATCAGATCGGCGATGAGTTCGACGTAATCTTCCAGAAGCGCTGTGGACTGCGCAGTTCGCGTTTTTCCGAAGCGGCGGGCTTGCGTTCCTTCCGCGGGAAGCTTTTCCGCGGCGGAACTGCGCTTGCGTCTTGTCGCGTCGTTCATGGTCAGGCTGCAAGCGGCGTGCGGTAAATCCGGACTGCCACCGCCCATGGAGGGAACACATTTACCTCGTCGTGTCAAATTTTAGCTTATGCTACACTTTGTAGCCATTGACAACGACATTTCACGCCCTACGATGTAACTAATGCTACATTTTGCAGAATAGGCTTTATGTCCGCCGATTTGACCAATCTGAGCCCCCGCAAAGGTTCGCTCTCTGAGCGTACCGTCGTCACCGCGCAACGGGTGCTGCGCGGCGAGCGCAACGGTTGGCACAGCTATTTGGCATTCGCCGGTCCGGCGGTGATCGCCTCGATCGCCTATGTCGATCCGGGCAACTTTGCGACCAACATCCAGGCCGGGGCGAAATTCGGTTATGGCCTGCTTTGGGTGGTGCTGCTCGCCAACGTAATCGCCATGCTGTTTCAGGCGCTTTCGGCGAAACTCGGCATCGTTACCGGCCGCAACCTCGCTGAGATTTGCCGGGACGAATTTTCCAAGCCCGTGGTCCTGGCGATGTGGGTGGTCAGCGAGATAGCCGCCATGGCCACCGACCTCGCCGAGTTCCTCGGCGGCGCCATAGGTCTCTCGCTGTTATTTCACCTGCCGCTGTTCGCCGGGATGATCGTGACCGCGTTTGCCACCTTCGGCCTGTTGATGTTCCAGAATTTCGGTTTTCGCCCGATCGAACTCATCATCGCCAGCATGGTGAGCGTTATCGCGCTTTGTTATCTGGTCGAGGTCTTTATCGTTCCGATCGACTGGGTGTCGGCGGCGGTGCATACCGTGGTGCCGCAAATCGCCGATGCTCAGGCGCTGCTGCTGGCGGTCGGCATTGTCGGCGCGACCGTCATGCCGCACGCCGTTTACCTGCATTCGGGTTTGACTCAGGCGCGGATGCCGGTACGCGACGATGGTGAGCGGCGAAAGCTTGTGCGCTTCTCCAACCGGGAAGTCATTATTGCGCTGACCGTCGCCGGACTGGTCAACATGGCGATGGTGATGATGGCCTCAAGCGCCTTTCACGCTGGTCATCCGGAGGTCGCCGAAATCGAGAACGCTTATCATACGCTGACGCCGCTCTTCGGCGTCGGCGCGGCCGCGGTGTTTTTGATTTCGCTGATTGCCTCGGGAATTTCCGCCTCGACTGTCGGAACCATGGCCGGCCAAATGATCATGCAGGGCTTTGTCGGTTTTCGCATCCCGATCTGGCTCCGCCGGTTGGTGACCATGCTGCCGGCGATCGTCGTCGTCGGAATTGGAGTCAACGCCACGAACGCAATGGTCGTCAGTCAGGTCGTGCTTAGCATCGCGTTGCCGCTACCTATGATCGCGCTGATTATCTTCACCGGCCGGCGCGACATCATGGGGACGTTTGCCAACCGCCGCGTAACCCAACTCGCCGCCACCGCCGGCGCCGCAATCGTGATTGTGCTGAATTTGTTTCTGATCGCCCAGCTTACTGGCGTGCCCATACCCGGGCTTTCCGGGCGGCCTTAGTCCACGCCGCGATCCTCGAGCCGGCGGGAAGTAAAAGTCGGCGGCTTTGAACACTGACAATAAAAAAAATCGAGCCGGCGAAGGCTCGATTTTGTCGGAAAGCCGCTAGCGCCGACGGCTATCTTGGATGGCCGTCACAAACACGCGCCCCACAAAAGAATAAGGCGAGACCGCTGTCGCAGTCTCGCCTCGCGGCACTAGACGGTCTTCAGATTCTCGGCAGCCGACTTGCCGGTCTTGCGATCGACCACAACCTCGAACGCGACACGCTGGCCTTCACGCAGCTCGCGCAGGCCGGCGCGCTCGACAGCGCTGATGTGAACAAACACATCCTTGCCGCCGCCCTCGGGCTGGATAAATCCATAACCCTTTTGCGCGTTGAACCATTTCACTGTTCCGTTGCTCACGGGACACTCCTTTATCGAATCAGCATTTGAGCCGCGCGAGAATGCGCGGCCCGGTTAGCTCGAGATTTTGGTGAAGGATCGTCAGTCAGGCGCGGTTATCGTCGCTGCGTGGCCTAGTCGTTCGGCCGAAAACTCGATCCGGCCTATTTAGCGAGAAGTGCGGTTTTTCGCAAGAGCGTACCGCCCCCGGGCGGCGGGTGTCATATTCGTTTCATAGTTGCTTACACAACGATCTCGCCGATCAGTGCGGCGTCATATTGGGTGAAAAACAGGCGTCCATCCCCCATCGCAACTATGCACCGCGCGCCGCTTTTGGGCGTTGGAATAGCGTACTCCCCGACCAGACGACCGTCTGCATCAAAACGACCGATCTGATTGGCGAAATTTTCTGTAAACCATACGTCGCCATCGCGGGTTATTGCGATCCCGCGCACCGAAGCATCGGGCGTGGGCACCTCAAATTCAACAACGCTGCCGTCCTCCGCCATACGACCGATTGCGTTGGCGCCGGTTTCGACGAACCATATGCTGCCGTCTGGATGCAGAGCCATGGCGCGCGGCCCGCTGTCCGGGCTCGGCAACGGAAATTCGGTGACTTCCCCCGACATTGTAATCCGGCCGATCCGGCCGCTGCCTGATTCGCTGAACCAAAGCGCATCCATACGCGCGACGAGGGACAGCGGCTTGCTTCCAGGCGAAATACCGGCGCCGAACTCGATGATCCGCCCGTCCGGCGAGATGCGCCCGATTTTGTCGCCCTCACTCGCCGAGAACCAGACATTTCCGTCCGGCCCGAGCGCAATTCCGTCGGGGCTGGCGTTGGCGCTGGGCATGGCGAATTCGGCGATCTCGCCCGTCACGCTGATGCGCCCAATGCGGTTGCCTGCTTTCTCGGTGAACCAAAGATTTTCATCGCCGCCGACGACAATCCCCACCGGAGCGCTGGCGCTATCCGGCAGGGAAAATTCGCGCCAGGTGTGCGCCCGCGGATCGAAGCAGCCGATTTTTGCCGCGCCGTTCTCGCAGAACCACAGATTCCGGTCGGGACCTTCGATGGCGATGTAGGGCTTGCAATCCGGTGTCGGGATTTTGTGTTCGCGGATGACAGGCTTTGTCCACCGCGTTGTGCGATTCGGTGCTCGATTTCTTGAAGACACGGCTAGCTTTTTTGCTTGCCGTTCGCCGCTTGTTTCGCGGCTTGCCAGATGCGCGCTGGTGTGAGCGGCATGTCGATATGGTCGACGCCGAGTTCACGGAGCGCATCGATCACGGCGTTCACGACGGTCGGCGGTGCCGCGATCGTTCCCGCCTCGCCGATGGCCTTGATACCAAGGGGGTTGGTCTTGGCGGGGATCTCCACAAGCTCCGACACGAATTCGGGAAAGTCAGCGGCGCGCGGCATGCTGTAATCGAGAAAGCTACCGCTCATGAGCTGACCGGACTCGTCGTCGTAGACGATGTTTTCAAAGAGCGCCTGACCAACGCCTTGCGCGATGCCGCCGTGGATCTGCCCTTCACAAATCATCGGATTAATGACCATACCGAGATCGTCGATGGCGAAGAACCGATCGATGCGAACCGCGCCGGTGTCCGGATCGACCTCGACCTCGCACACCTGACAGCCGTTCGGGTAATTCGGCGCTCCGCCCGGCACGCCTGACCACGTCCCCACTCCATCCAGGCCGAGACCCAATTTTGTCACCGGTCCTGCCGGAGCGAAAAAGGCGCCGGCCACCTGGCCGATCGACATTTTCTTGTCGGTCCCCATTACCGTGAATGTGCCGGCGTTGAATTCAATATCGTCGGGCGACGCTTCCATGATCGCGCCGGCCATTTGCTTGCCGCGGGCGATGACGGCGTCTGCGGCCACGCGCAAGCCGTTGCCGCCGACCAATGAACTCCGCGCCGCGTAGGTGCCACGGCCGAACGCGACCTTCTCGGTATCACCCTGGATGTAATTGATCGCGCTAAACGACACGCCGAGCCAATCGGCGACCAGCTGAGCAAACGCGGTCGCATGGCCTTGCCCGTGGGAATGCGTGCCGGCAATGATCGTGACCATGCCGCCCGGATCGAACCTGATTTCCATGCGGTCGTTCATCACGCCGCCCAATTCGATGTAGGGCGTGACCGCGCGTCCGCGCAGTTTGCCTTGCTTTTTGCTTTCCTTGCGGCGGGAGGAAAAACCGTCCCAGTGAGCGAGCGTCAGGCACTGATCCATCAGCTTTTCAAATTCGCCGCTGTCGTAGGTGTGATGGGTGGGCGTCGTGTAAGGTATTGCCTCCGGCGGAATGAGGTTGCGACGCCGTAATTCGACACGATCGATGCCCGTCACCTGGGCCGCCTGCTCGACCAGGCGCTCGATCAGATAGATCGCCTCCGGTCGCCCGGCGCCGCGGTAGACCGAAGTCGGCGCCGTATTGGTGAACACTGCGCTGGTGCTGATGTGCATGATCTGCACGTCGTAAAGGCTCGGAACGAACATCACCGACCAAAACAGCGGCGCGGTCGCGGCACCCCACCAATAGGCGCCCAGCGCTTGATACGCCCGCGACCTGATGGCGAGGAACTTGCCGTTTTCATCCAGCGCCAGATCGGCGAAGACGAGCTGATCGCGCGCGTGATTGTCGCAAAGCAGGCTTTCGCTGCGTGTTGCGGTCCATTTGACCGGCCGTCCGCAGCGCCGCGCTGCCCACAGCACCAGCGCATCAACGGCATAGAGATTGGCCTTCATGCCGAAGCCGCCGCCGACGTCAGGCGAGATCACGCGGATTTTCGATTCCGGCACGCCGAAAACGTGCGTCGACAAAGCCGCGCGGACGCTGTGCGGGTCCTGCGAGGTCGTATAGAGCGTGTATCTGCCATCCGCGGCATCGCATACACCGACCGCGCAGCGTGGCTCGATCGGATTTGCGGTCACGCGATTGTTGATGAGGCGGACCGATGCCACGTGTTTGGCGCCCGCAAACGCGGCGTCGGTTGCCGCCTGATCGCCCATCGCGATGGTCACGCCGATATTGCCGTTCGGACAGTCATCCCAGATTTTCGGCGCGTCCGCTTGCGTCGCCTGTTCAAGGTCGACGACCGCGGGAAGCGGCTCATAATCGACGCTGACAAGCTCGGCCGCGTCGCGCGCCTGCGCCTCGGTTTCGGCGACAACGAACGCCACGTGATCGCCGACGCAACGGACTCGATCGGTCATGAGCAGCGCACGCGTGGTCGCGAAACCCTTCGGCCCGCCCCAGGAGTCGGGCATGAAGAACGGCGGAATGCCGCCGATCTTATCGGGCGCCGCATCTGCGCCCGTGAGGACACAAACAACTCCCGGCGCCGCCCTGGCGCCACTGACATCGATGTTGTTGATCAGCGCATGTGCGTGCGGCGACAGCACGGCAACCCCGTAGCATTGCCGCGCCAGTTCGATATCGCCGACATACTGGCCCGATCCGGTGGTGAAACGCTGGTCCTCGACGCGGCGGACCGCTTGACCGATGCCGAATTTGCTCATCACGTTCATTCCGGCCTGCACTTAAGCGATGAAGCCGCCGTCGACCAACAGCGGCATACCGGTGGTGTAGCTGCTGCGATCGGAAGCAAGAAAGCACACGGCCTGCGCGATCTCTTCCGGCTTGGCATGGCGGCCGAACGGAATCTGCTCGTCGAACCATTCGCCGGCGTCGCGGCCAATGACTTGGCTCAAAGTCTTCTCGGCGGTGCGCATGAACGGGTTGTCGACCGGCCCCGGATTAACGCTATTGACGCGAATGCGCCGCGGCGCGACTTCCTTGGAGACGCACCGCACAATGCCCATCAGCGCGTGTTTGGCCGCCACGTACGAGCAGTTACCGGGTACGCCCTTGAGACCAACGGTGCTCGAAGTGACGATGACGCTGCCGCCATCATTCATCTGCGGGATAGTGTATTTGAGGGCAAGGAAGCAGCCGCGCACATGCGTGGCGATGATTTGATCGAACAGGTCTTCCGGGTACTCGGTGATCGGCGACAATGGGCCGTCGTTGCCGGCATTGCTGAAGAGAACGTCGATCTTGCCCCACCGCCCGACCGTTTCGGCGACATATCGGCGGGTCTGTTCGGCATCGGCAACATTGGCGGTAACAAACGCTGCGCGGTCGGCGCCGAGTTCCCGCGCGGCCTTCGCCAGCCGGTCCCCATCGAGGTCGACGAGCATGACTTTCGCGCCTTCGGCGACAAGCGCACGCGCGCTGGCAAAGCCGAGGCTGCCAGCGCCGCCGGTAACAATGCAAGTCTTTCCGTCGACCAAACCCAAGAATTCCTCCCTTTGCCAACAGGCGTTGTGCCGTTTGGGGGCGAGCATAGGCGAGTGCCGCGCCACTCGGAAGCGGCACCGTACGCTTGGGCGGTATTCCCGGCGAACGGTTGAGCCTAGCGCGTAAAGTGCCGTAGCTTAGCGAAAACCCGCTCAAGCGGTGCGAACACGGTAAATGGGGGAGAACGTTTCATGCGGATTATCGACCTTTCGGTGGCGCTCAAGTCGGGCATAGCGTCCGATCCCCCAAGCATGCTGCCGAGTATCACCTATAGCGACCATAAAGAGGGAGCCCGGGACTTTGCGTCCCAATTTCCCGGCCTAACGCCAGAGCAGCTTCCGGCGGGCGAAGGGGCCGCGATCGAGACAGTTACGATCACGACCCACAACGGCACGCATCTGGACGCGCCGTATCATTTTTCGAGCACCATGGACGGCGGAAAACCATCTTTGAAAGTGGATGAGCTGCCACTCGAGTGGTTTTTCTGCGACGGCGTGAAACTCGACTTTCGTTCCAAGCCCGACGGTTACGTATGCAAAGCCGACGACGTCGCCCTCGAGCTCGATCGCATCGGCTACAAGCTCAAGCCGCTCGATATCGTGCTGGTGAATACGGCCGCGGGAACGGCGTACGGACAGCCGAACTTCATCGACAAAGGCTGCGGCATGG
Source organism: uncultured Alphaproteobacteria bacterium (assembly GCA_963753355.1). GTDB lineage: Bacteria > Pseudomonadota > Alphaproteobacteria > Rhizobiales > Xanthobacteraceae > BOG-931. The sequence continues at coordinate 8,996 of CAVWBV010000033.1, read as the reverse complement.
GCCGCGAAGCGACGCTTTTTCTGACCAAGCAAGGCGTACGCGTCACCGGCATCGATGGCTGGAGCTGGGACGCGCCGTTCTCATTTACGCGTAAGCGTTTTGCCGAGACCGGCGACGCCAGCCTGATTTGGGAAGGCCACAAGGCTGGGCGTGAGATCGGTTACTGCCACATGGAAAAGCTGGCGAACTTGGAGCAATTGCCGCCGTTCGGATTTAAAGTGAGCTGTTTTCCGGTGAAAATCCACGCCGCTTCTGCTGGCTGGACCCGGTGCGTCGCGTTTCTCGACACCTGAAATTCACGCGGGGGTAGAGCATCGTCATTGCGCAAATCCATTTACCGGAGACAGTCATGGACAAGTTCAGTTTCGGCTCCCGCGACAACAGCATCATGCAGCTCGCCTACACGGTTACCGATATCGAAAAGGAGATGCTCCGCTACACCGAGCTTTTGCATGTCGGTCCGTGGTTTCTGATCGGTCCGTTCGTGCCGCCGAAAGGCCGCTATCGCGGCGCGCCGACCAAGGCGCATTTCAGTCTGGCGCTCGCGTACAGCGGCGAACTCCAGGTCGAGCTCATTCAGCAGCACGACGAGGAGCCTTCGGTATTTCGCGAGACGCTGAAGGCGCGCGGCGCACACGGCTTTCATCATTGGGGAATTGGCGTGCGCGATTTCGAAAAGGCCGAAGCGCATTACCGCTCGCTCGGCTACGCGGAAGCGTTCACCGATACCGCGCCCGATCCGTTGGGATGCCGCATCATTTATTTCGACACCGGACGCGACCTTCCGGGCATGCTCGAAATCATCGAGATCAACGCTGCGACCGAAAAGGCATTTCACGGTATGTACCAGGCAGCGCAGGAATGGAACGGCAAAGACCACATCGTCCATCGGAGCTGACCGCACTCGGATGAAGATGCACGTCCTCTCTGGCGGGCGCTTGCGCGTGCGCAAAGCGATGTATGACGCCGACGCGCCACGCGGCGAGACGCTCGACGTTCCCGTCTCCTGCATTCTGCTGCGTCATGACCAGGGCAACGTATTGTTCGACACTGGCTGCAACCCGGCGGCGGCGGCAGATCCGCAGGCGCACTGGGGAGGTCTCGCCAAGATCATGACGCCGGTTGCGCCGCCCGAGGATAACGTCGTCATCGGGCTCGGCGCCATCGGATTTGGTTGCGACGATATCGATGTCGTCGTGTGCTCCCATCTGCACGCAGACCATTGCGGCTGCAACACGTTCTTCAAGCGCGCGACAGTCGTCATTCACGCCAAGGAAATAGAAGCGGCGCGCGCCCCCGATGCGCTCGCAGCCGGCTATATCGCTGCGGAGTGGGAACAGGCCACGGCGCCGGACGCGCTCCACGGCGAGCGCGATCTGTTCGGAGACGGCCGGCTGGTGATCCTCCCCCTCCCCGGCCATACGCCCGGAACGATCGGCGCGCTCGTGGCGCTGGAAAAATCGGGCACGTTTCTTCTCGCCTCGGACACGGTCAGTCTGCGCTCGACGCTCGATACCGGCGTTATCCCGCACAACACCCGCGATCCGGACGCCCTGGCCAAATCTCTTGCCAAGGTCCGCCGCATCGAAGCGGCGGGTGCAACCGTGCTGTGCGGCCACGATCAAGCGCAATGGGAAACGTTGCGCAAAGGCGCCGACGCTTATGAGTGAAGCGGCCGAGATCCACGCCCGGCTGAAACTGATCGGCGCGCGGATCAAGCGCGTCGAAGATCCGCGGCTCCTGACCGGGCGCGGCGCTTACACCGACGATTACCGCGTTGCCGGCGTCCTGCACGTTGCCTTTCGCCGCAGCGACCAATCCCATGCGCGCATTTGCAACATCGACTGTGCGAAGGCGCGGGCGGCGGTGGGAGTAGTCGCTGTCTTTACTGCCGAAGATTTGCACGGCTCTGTTAAGCCGCTCGTCGCCATCTCGCGGATGGTCAACTACTACGCGACGCCGATCTTGCCGCTCGCGCGCGAGAAAGTGCGCTATGTCGGAGAGCCGGTCGTCGGCATTGTCGCGCTGAGCCGGTATCAGGCCGAAGACGCCGCTGATCTGATCGTGATTGATTACGATCCTCTGCCTGTGATCGGCGATCCGGAACAAGCGGCCGCCGCCGACGCCCCCCTGCTGCATGAGGAGGCGGGCACGAATGTGCTGGTGAGCCGCGAATTCAAGCGCGGTGATGTCGATGGGGCCTTCGCATCGGCGGCGGTATGCGTCGGTAGCCGCTTTCGCATGCACCGCAAGACCCCGGTCGCGATCGAACCGCGCGCGTGCCTTGCCGAGCACGATCCCACGCGCGGAGCGTTGACGCTACATTCAGCGACGCAAGTGCCCGGCATTGTGCGGGATGCTCTGGCGCTGGCGTTCGACGTTCCCGCCGAGCAAATCCGCGTGCTGGCGCGCGACGTCGGCGGCGGGTTCGGTGGCAAAGGCTCGCTCTACCCCGAGGAAATTTTCGTCTGTGCGGCAGCGCGGGCGCTCGGGCGCGCGGTGAAATGGACCAGCGACCGGCTCGAAGATCTGACCGCTACTAGCCAGGGTTTTGATGAAATCGCGGACGCGGAACTGGCGCTCGACGGCGAAGGGCACATTCTGGGGTTGCGCGCCGAAGTCATCGGCGATGTCGGCGCCTATTCGATCTATCCGTGGACCGCGGCGCTCGAGCCTGTGCAGGTGGTGAGCTTCCTGCCCGGGCCGTACCGGATTGCAAATTATCGCGGCCGCGTGCGCGCGGTCGCGACGTCGAAGGCCCCAACCGGTCCGTACCGCGGCGTCGGCCGGCCGATCTCGACCTTCGTCATGGAACGGCTGGTGGACATGGCCGCCAAAAAACTCGACATGGACGCCAAGGACATCCGCCGCAAAAATCTGGTCTCGGCCCCGGAGTTTCCCTACAAAGCCGCGTCCGGCATTGTGTGGGACAAATCTGCCTTCCAGGAATGTTTAGACGCGGCGTGCGCCACTGTCGGGTATGAGGCTTTGCGCGCGAGGCAGCGGAAAGCGCGCGCCGACGGCCGCTGGTTCGGTATCGGCATTGCCTGTTACGCGGAGTTGACGGGCATCGGCTCGCGCATTCCCGTGGCGCCGGGGATGCCGATCAACACCGGCACGGAGACCGCAATCGTCCGCATCGAGGAGGACGGCACCGTTTCGGCTGCGTTCGGCGTCGCCTCGCACGGACAAGGCCTGGAAACGACGCTAGCGCAAATTGTCGCCGAACATATTGGCGCGCGCTTCGAAGATATCCGCGTTACGCAAGGCGACAGCGCCGCGGTGCCCGGCTCGACGGGCACGTACGCCAGCCGCAGCCTGGTGCTCGGTGGCGGTGCCGCCACTTTGGCTGCAAACGAAGTGCGCGAGAAGATGCTCAATGCCGCCTCCTATCTACTCGAAGCTTCGCCCGCCGATCTCATTGCCGAGGATGGCGCGGTTACCGTCGCCGGCACCGACCGCACCATGGCATTTCGCGATGTCGCGCGCGCTGTTTATTCCAAGATTGCGGCGCTGCCGACGGCGGCGCATGAGGAGCTGGCGGCCACCAAGACCTACGATCCGGTGTTCGGCACCACCTCATCGGCGGCCCACGTCGCCACCGTCGAAATCGATCCGGATACTTTCGAGGTGCGGACCGAACAATTCGCGATTGCTGAGGATTGCGGCAGGCTCGTCAATCCGATGATCGTGGATGGCCAAGTCCATGGCGGCGTGGCGCAAGGCATTGGCGCGGCGCTGTACGAGGAGCTGATCTACGACCAGGAGGGGCAAAGCACCACGGCGAGCCTTGTTGATTACCTCGTGCCCACGGCGCTCGAAATCCCGCGCATGCAGGTGGTGCACATCGAAAGCGTATCGCCGACAACGCTGGGCGGCTTTCGCGGCATGGGCGAAGGCGGCACTATCGGGGCCCCGGCGGCGGTGGCGAACGCAATTACCGATGCGCTCGCGCCGTTCGGTGTTGAAGTGAACGAGCTGCCGCTGACGCCGGAGCGTCTGTTCCGGCTGATCACGGCGGCACGAAGCGAAATGAAAACGTGAAAGAGCGAACCATGGACCTGGCGTTGAATGGAAAGATTGCGTTGGTGACAGGCGCAGCAAGCGGCGTCGGCCGCGAAATCGCGCTCGGCTTGGCCGCGGAGGGCGCACGCGTTGCCGTCAACTACCGCAGTTCCGGCGAAGCGGCGCAGCGCATTGTCGAAGAGATTGCCGCCAAGGGCGGCAAAGCCAAAGCCTATCGCGGTGATGTCGCCGATTTCGGTGCGGTCAAAACCATGATCGACCAGATCGCCAACGATTTTGGCGGCCTCAACATCCTGATCAACAACGCCGGAACGGCCATTCGGCAACCCTTCGTGGAGAGCAAGCCCGACGACTGGCGCCGCCAGATCGATGCCTGTCTCTACGGCGCGATCCATTGCTGTCATGCGGCCGCCCCGCATCTTAACAATGCAAAGAACGGCCGCATTGTCGGCGTTGTCGGCGACTCTTCACGCGTCGGCGAGTCCGGACTTGCGATCGTCGCCGCCGCACGCGCCGGCGTCATCGCGCTGATGAAATCGCTGGCGCGCGAATTCGGCCGTTTCGGCACGACGGCTAATACGGTGTCGCTCGGGCTGGTCGAAACCCAGCACGATGCCGAATGGGTCGCCGCCAATCGGGAGAAATTGATCAGGCTTTATCCGGTGCGCCGCCTTGGGCTTGCAAATGATGTTGCGCCGATGGTGACGTTGCTCGCTTCACCACATGCCGGCTGGATCACCGGGCAGGTGATCAGCATCAGCGGCGGCTTCAGCATGGTTTGACGAGACCCGACGTGCTGCGCACCGACCTGATTGCTCCTATTCCCGAATTGCTGCGGCGGCAAGCCGGCGCGCACGGTGCCAAATGCGCCTATCGCGACGCGCAGACGTCGGTCACGTACGCAGAACTCGACGAGCGCACAGCAAGACTAGCCGGGCATTTGGCCGACAACGGCGTCGCGCCGAACGACACGGTTGCGATTTGCCTGCCAAACTCCGTGCCGTGGGTCGAAAGCTGTTTTGCTGTTGCGCGCGCCGGCGCGATCAGCGTCCCCATCAGTTACGATTCGACCGAAAGCGAGATCACCTACCGCCTGACGGACGCCGGCTGCAAGGCGGTGTTCACTACCGCGGAGCGCACGGATTTGTTCACACGGCTGCGCGCTTCGGCGCCAAGCCTGACGACGCTGATTGCAACGGACCGCGGCGCGGGCGCTGCACCGGCGTTGCATTATGCCGAGTTGCTGCGGACGGCGCCAAAGTCGAAGCCGCGCGACCCGCCTTCGCTGCATGAGACTGCGTTTATTCTCTACACCTCGGGCACGACCGGCCGCGCCAAGGGTGTCCGGCTGACCGTCCATGGCATGCTGTGGGTGACCGCAGCTTCTTGGGCGCCGATCGCGGGGTTCTCCGCTTCCGACATTTTGCTGTCGCCTCTCCCACTCTTTCATTCCTATGCGCTGAATTTGTCGGTGCTCAGTGTTCTGGCGACGGGCGCGACCGCTCATATCATGGAGCGGTTTTCGACCGCGGAGGCGCTGCGGCTCCTCAAAAGCGGCGGATTCACGTTCTTTGCCGGCGTGCCGACGATGTTTCATTATCTGCTGCAAGCCACGCGCGGCGATGACGACGTGAAACTTGAAAATCTGCGGCTCTGCGTCTCCGCGGGCGCCATCATGCCGGCGACGCTTAATCGCGAATTCGAGGAAAAGTTCGGCGTGCAACTCCTCGACGGCTACGGCATCACCGAAACCTCGACCATGGTGATCATGAACTGGCCGTCCGGCGGCCGCGTTTTGGGATCGTGCGGCATACCGTTGCCGGGCCTTAGCGTGCGCATTGTCGATGCCAGTGGGAACGACGTCGGCGCGGATGCCGAGGGCGAATTGATTGTTCGCGGGCCGAACGTCATGTTGGGCTATCACAACAAGCCCGACGAGACGAAGAGCGCGCTGCGCGCGGGCTGGTATCACACCGGCGATTTGGCCAAGAGCGATGCCAATGGCTTTGTCACCATCACCGGCCGTCTCAAGGAATTGATCATTCGCGGCGGCCAGAACATTGCGCCAGCCGAAATCGAGGAGGCCGTCAGCGCTTTCCCGGCGGTGCTAGATTGCGCCGTCGTTGGCGTCGCGCATGAGCACCTCGGCGAGGTCCCGGCGCTGTTTGTGGTTCTCCGCCAGGGCCAACGCTTGGGGAGCGACGAGTTACTAGCGCATTGCCGAACACGCCTGTCGGCCTACAAAGTCCCCCAAGCCGTGCATGTGATTGCCGAAATACCGCGTACCGGTTCGGGCAAGATCATGCGCTATAAGTTGCGCGAACTTATAAAGAAGTGACGGATTTTAAGCTGCGCCAGCTTGATCCGCCGGCGGCGAACTGCCGCGAAGCTACGCGCTTGCCGCAAAGTCGGAACGCGGCACAACTTCAAGGGTCGGCAGGTCCAGCGGCTTTGCCATCTGCGTGACGTTACTTGCCCGCGGTTCGCGGATGGGTTCCGGCTTTGGAGCCTCTTTGGCGGCGTGATGATAGGTCGAACAAATTCCGCCGTTGATTTTGGCGCCCTGCTCGATCTGCAAGGCGCCGCTGGTGATATTGCCGTCGACACCGCTCGTCGCGCGCAAAATCAGGACGCCTTTGACGTCGAGCCTGTCGTAGACGCGGCCGAAAACGTCAGCGTTTTGCGTGACACTGATTTTGCCTCTGATCGTGCCAGTTTCGGTCACCAAGAGATTGCCGGCGGATATGTCACCTTCGAGCAAACCATCGACGACGACCGCGTTGGCGACCACCGCGGCGCCGCGCACCGCAACCCGTTCGCCAACGTAAAGGGTGTTTGACTCAGGCCGGTTCTCGCCGTCTGTCGACATGTGCTCGCCCTCTTACTCTCGCCCTGGCACAAAACGGTACCCGTTTGAACTTACGACCAGCGCGCCCGGACGGCCGGTTACCTCTTTGGTTTTCAACCGGTTATCCACAGAATACACTGAAGTCTTTGGCAGAACCGCGTGAGCGGACGCCGCTTCGTTTCGCTGGTGCCCCGGCCGTGGATTTTCCCAAACGGAGCACTACGTAATCGGTGAGCGTGCTCCAGCCCGGTGGGATTGTCGGAATACATGGCGGAAGAACGGGTCAACCGTAAGCTTGCGGCGATTCTTGCGGCCGATGTCGTTGGCTATTCCCGGCTGATGGGAGCCGATGAGGCCGGCACCCTCGGTGCTTTGAAGCGGCACCGTGAGGTCATTTTCGACCCCGCCGTTGCCGCCCATAACGGCCGAATTGTAAAACTGATCGGTGACGGCACCATTGTCGAATTCGGCAGTGTCATCGATGCCGTAAACTGCGCACTCGCCGTACAGCGCTCGTCCGCCTTGCCTCCCGATCCGAACAGCGCACCGTCGCCGATCGTGCTGCGCATCGGCATCAATCTTGGCGACGTTATTATCGAAGGGGACGATATCTACGGCGACGGCGTTAACATCGCTGCGCGGCTCGAGCCGCTCGCCGAACCCGGCGGCGTCTGTATCTCGTCGATTGTCAATGAAAGCGTCGGCAATCGCATTGACGTTCGCTTCCAGGATGGTGGCGAGATCGGGGTAAAAAACATCGACCACCCAATACGCGTATGGCGATGGCATCCGGCGACGGCAGCGGGAGCGGAGCAAAAGACCAACGGCTCGGGCGCCCACGCGGTACAAAAAGCCGCGACAGCGTCGATCGCCGTTTTGCCGTTCACCAACATGTCCGGTGAGGCTGAGCAGGAATATTTCTCCGACGGTATCACCGAAGACATCATTACCGACCTGTCGAAGATCGCCGGCCTGACCGTGATCGCGCGCAACTCGAGCTTCACCTACAAAGGGCGTGCGGTCGACGTACGCGCCGTCGGCCGCGAGCTCGGCGTGCAATCCGTCCTCGAAGGATCGATCCGCCGCGCAGGCAATCGTGTCCGCATCACCGCGCAGCTCATCGACGCCGGCAGCGGCGGCCATCTTTGGGCCGACCGCTACGACCGCGACCTGACTGATATCTTCGCGGTTCAGGATGACGTGACGCATCGTATTGTCGACGCGCTCAAGGTCACGCTTGGCCCGGACGAAAAAGCGCGGCCCGCCGGCGGCGGCGCAACGGTGAATATGGAAGCCTACGATTATTCGCTCCGCGGCCGCGAGCTTTTGCTTGGCAACCCGAAGACCCGCGAAACCTTCGAAAAGGCAACGGCGCTGTTTCGCAAGGCGATCGAGATCGATCCGAATTTTGCCGTGGCCAATGCCGGCCTCGGCTTTGCATACATGTTCGACTATCAAAATCGCTGGAGCGACGATCCCGACGCGTCGCTGGCGCTCGCTAAACAATACGCGGAAGCGGCGATCGAAAAGGACCCGAAGGAGCCGCTGTCGCACGCCGTGGCAGCGGTGGCGGCAACATTCCGCGGCAATCTTGAGCGGGCGCAGTCCGAGATCGGCATTGCGTTGTCGCTCAATCCCAATCTCGCCATGGCCTACAACATCGCCGGCAGCATTCGCATGTATGCGGGAGAACCGCTTGAGGCGATACCGCTGATCGAGCGCGGCATACGCCTCGACCCGGCCGGCAATACGCAATATCTGCACTTCCTCGGCTTGGCGAACCTTCTCGCCGGCAAATACCAAACGGCGGTTGCTCTATTCAAGGAACGCATTGCCCTGGTGCCGGGAACGGACTTTTCGCGTTCAGCACTCGCCTCGGCGCTCGGTCATCTCGGCGAGGTCGACGAGGCCCGGCGTATCTGGCGCGAACTGGAAGAAATCAATCCGAACTATTCGTTCAACGATCATTTGAGCCGGCTTCCTTTTAAGCGGAAAGAAGACGGGGAGCGGCTGGCCGAAGGTCTCCGCAAGGCCGGATTGTTGAACTGAAAGTGGCGCGATGCTCGCCAGTCCGGCGAGTGTATTAGCCAAATCGGCAGAGGACTTTCGCTGGCGCTCCCTA
>CAVWBV010000032.1:0-26003 GCA_963753355.1 uncultured Alphaproteobacteria bacterium | reverse complement strand
GGCGGCATCGTTACCCGCCGCCCCCGGTGATGCGGCTCAAACGTTGTCCGCTCAGGCGACCGCCTTTTCCAGCGCCGGAAAAAACACTGTCGTCTCGAATCCATAGCCGCAAGCGCTGCACGACCAGTTATGGCGCACGCAGCGCTCGTTGATATGCTCCGACCAATCCGGCGCAAGCAGCCAGGAATCGCATTGGGGACAGGCGTTTTTGTCGTACGTGCGCGCGCGTAGTAGAGGACGTCTGTGGCAGCCCTATGACCCAAGTGAGTCCGTCCGCCGACACCTCGCGGAGCAATTGAGTCAATACGTCGGGATCGCTGATGTGCCAGGCAACACAAAGATGTCCGCGATTTAATGACGCGGCCATTTGGCGGAAAGACGAGCGCTCCTAGCCTTATCGCCGGTACGGACCTTCTCGGCCCATAGGGAACAAAGAGGAGTGTGCCATGAGATCAAGCATCACCACTGCAATTGCCGCCGGTTCTTTGTTATTCACGGTCAACGCCGCAATGGCGGTGTCGCCCGCCAATCCGATTCCCCCACATGCGCGCACGATGTACTCGCCCGCAGCCGAGCACGTGGCTGCGCGAAGGCTGACGCCCAGCAATCAGCTCAACGTCGAGCAGTTCATTCGCGGCATGCTCGGCGGTGTACCGGTCCCTTACGCCAATCTTGTCCGCGACGTGCGTGGCATGCGCGGAACGGGAACGTATACGGGCTCGGATTACTCGTCTCCAACTTACGATACATCTGCGCCGGATTCAGGTGCCGCCGCTGCGCAAGCCGCGTCGGACGCGGAAAATCAGGCTATTCAGTCGATGAACGACACCAATGCCATGACTGCGTCCATGGCCGCGGCCGAGCAGGAGAATGATGCGGCGAACGCAGCCACACTGCAGACGGAAATCAACGCCGGTATGTAGCCGGTAAAACGGGCAACCTCACCGCTGGGCGTTGATGAACGTGAACGGGGCGGCTTTGGCCACCCCGTTTTCCTTGCTGTTCCATGGTCATGAGCGCGTGCGCGGGACGCGATCGCCCTAGAAATGGAAATGCTTGATCGGCAGCCCGAGACGCGCGCGGCCGATGGGCGCCCAAAAATTCTCGTACAGCGCGGAAGGGTGGACGCGATACATCTGCGCATCCCGGAAGTAGCGTTCCATGCGGCTGCCTTTGCGGGTCACCGAGGTGCCTGCGGTCTTGAACAAAAGCTCGACCGCGTCGCAGGCCATTCGGCCGGCCTGCTGCATCATCGCCCACAGCCTTAAGTTTTCCTCGACCGTGATCAGCGTGCCGTCGCAGGCCCAGCGTTCGCACATCTCGATGTAAACTTCAGCGCCGCGGATCATCAGATTCTCGGCGGAGTCGGTAAGAACCGTGGCCTGCCCGAACGAGCGCTGGTAGTCCTCGTGCTCTGCCCGCGGGACGATCGGCGGAAACGTGGTCCTTTTGCTGCGGATGATCTCTTCATACTCGTCGAGCGAAGCTTTGGCGGCGCCGACGACGGTCGTCACCAGCGAGATGTGGTAAGGGCCGGAAACCCGCCCCAGATACATCGGGTTGCCGTGAAGGCGCGTGCCCGGCGTGCCGTCGCGCATATCTTCCGGCCGGGTGAACATCGCTTGCAGCGGCACGGCGTGATGCGCCGGCACGAAGACGTCCTTGATCTCGACGCTGTTCGATCCGCTCGCCCGCATGCCCAGCGTTTGGTCGCCGCCCCAATCGTCGAGGATGTTGAGTTTGTCGCGCGGTACGGCGGCACAATACGCCTGCGGCGGACCTTCCGCGACCGGCAGGAGCGCGCCGCAAACGAGATGCGTGGAGTAGGGGATGCCGGAGCAAAAATCCCACTTGCCGGTGAGGCGGTAACCGCCCTCGACCGGCGTGAGTTTGCCCATCGGCGGAACCCGGTGCGGCGCGGCAAAGTGTCCCTCGGGCCCAAATAGTTCGCGCTGTGCTCGTTCGGACCAGTGCGACGCGATCAGGAAGGGATGCGAAGCGCAAAGCGTCAGGCACCAGCCGGCCGACGGATGGCCATGTGCGATTTCCAGCATCGCCCGGTAGAAGGTTGCAATATCGAACTCATAACCGCCGAACATGCGCGGCTGCACCGTGCGGTACAGGCCGGCCTTGACGAAGGCCTGATGCAGCTCCGGCGAATAGGCGCCGCGCTCGTCATTTTCCGCCTGTTGCGCGCGCAGCAGCGGCTTGAGCGCGGCGGCACGCGCAATCAACTCCTGCGGCGTCAGGTCAGGCTCCGGAACGGGCACGACGGATGGAGGGGCTCGCCGCTGCGCCAGACTTGAAGCCGCCATTACCTTTTCGTCCTCGTCCGCGTTCTCTCGGGGGCGGCACCATAACGGCATTACCACCCTCGGAACAGCCGACGGAACCGCCTACACCATTGCGTAAATCGCACGTTCGAAAGCACCATAGACGCCGAGCGCCCGCGGGTCGGCGAACGGCACGATCTGGGTCATGAACACGGCGGCGATGCGTTTTTGTGGATCGATCCAGTAATAGGTGTTGAACAAGCCGCCCCAGGTCAGGCTGCCGGCGCTGCGCCCGCCTGGGATCGGCTGCATGTTGATCATGTGGCCAAAGCCCCACTTCAGGCTGATGCCCGGAAAAAAATCGACATCGTTGGAGAATTGCGGCGCCGTGGTGCGCATCCGGCCTGCTTCGAGCTGGCCGATTTGATTGCGGCCCATCAGTGCGACCGTTTCCGGCCGGAGAATTCGCGAGCCGTCACGAACCCCGCCGTGCAATAGCGTGCGGATAAAAGTCAAATAGTCTGGCGCCGTCGAATAGATGCCGCCGCCGCCGGAAAACCGGCGCCGCGCCATTTGCCGTTCGCGCGGCTCCGCGATCAGCGAGCCGTCCGGCATGCGCCGATGTCCGCTCGCCTCGCGCGCCTGTTGCGCGGGCGATATCACGAACGCCGTGTCGTGCATGCCAAGCGGATCAAAAATGTTCCGGCGGAAATAAACGTCGAGCGGCTCCCCGCTGGCGACTTCCACCAGGCGGCCGACCCAGTCGAGGCCGCCACCATATTGCCAGCGCTCGCCCGGATCGAACATCAAGGGCGTCGGCGGCAAGTTCTTCCGATCTTTCGCCGGCATGCGCGCCAACGCCTCGATATATTTCACAGCCTTCGCATCCCACAGCCGGTAAGCAAAGCCCGACGTGTGGGTCAAAAGCTCACGCAACAGGATCGGTCGCTTCGCCGGCCGCAATTGCGGGCGGCCTTGCTCATCGAAACCGTCGAGCACTTGCGGCGCGCCGAGCGCCGGCTCTATCGAGGGCACCGGCGCGTCCAGAGAGAGTTTGTCCCGTTCCACGAGCTGCAGCGCCGCGACTGTCGTGATCGGCTTGATCATCGACGCGACGCGGAAGACGGTGTCGCGCGTCATTGCGTCATCGTCCGGCAAACGTCGCGTGCCGAACGCGCCCTCATAAATTATGCCGTTATCGCCTGCCGTCATGGCGACGACACCGGGCAAGTCGCCGGCGTCTACGGCGGCGCGCAGCAGCGCATCAATTTTGTTTGTCGCGTCAGCGCGCAGCGCGCCTTGCTCCCGCGCGGAGGCGAGGCGGGTCCGTTTCAGCATCAATGCGCCGAGAGCGGCGACCTGCGCCGCACTTTTGAGGATCCCGCGGCGGCTGGCCTGGCCGGTCATGAGCGCCCGCAGTTTAATCGGCGGCGACTCAGCTCTTGCGCGCCGCGATTACGGCATTAGCGGCGGCGACGCCGGTGTGCAACGCTCCGTGCGCCGTCGAAAAATCATGCACCGAGCACGCTTCGCCGGCAAAGAACAGCCGGTTGTCGACCGGTGCGGCGAGCACCGTGCGGCCGTCGGCACGATCGGGCAGGGCGAACGAATACGAGCCGCGGGCAAAAGGATCGGTGCCCCAACGGTGAATGCGGTTCAGTTTCACGCGCTTTTCGAAATCGTTGCCGAAGAGGTGCGTCAACTCGGAAACGGCAAAGCGAAAGAATCCGTCATCGCCTTCGCTTTCCAGTTCTTTCGGCAATCGTCCGCCGAAATACACTTCGATCAAGGGTCGCCCGAACGGCCGGAACTGGTAAATCGCCGTGGCGGCGCGATCGGTATGTCCGAACAGCCGGACGTCGTGGCCGAATTCCTCGGCGTGCTCGAGCGAGAGGAAGAGCTTGTCGTTAAGGCCGAGGGGAAGGCCGGCCGCGGCTTCGGTCTTTTGCGGCAGCGCTGGCGTGAACTCGATCTCTTCGCCGGCCAGAATGGTGGTCGGCACGGAAACGATGGCGCGGTCGGCGGTGAAGACGCCCTTGGCGGTTTCGATGCGCAAGCGCTTGCCGCTGTGGTCGACGCGACGCACCGCGCATTCGAGTTGGACCGGCACGCCGGCCGCATGTTCGCGTATCACCGATCCAAGGCCGGTAACGACGCGCCAGTTCACGCCCGTGTCTTCGTAGCGGTCGAAATCCTTGACCGAGACGTATTCCAGCTCGCCGCCGCTGATATAGGTGCCCAACGCCGAAATGAGGCCGTTCCAGCGGTTGCCCGGTTCCAGCAGATCCGATGCCGGCATATCCCGCGTTTCGTCCGCGGCTTTGCTAACGCGCTCGAAGAAGGCATGAAACGCCCGTTGAAAATCGTCTTGCTCGGCGCGCGGAAATCCGATTTCCAGCGAACGGCGCTGCCAGGGCGGAACCGATTTGTCGATGGTTACGCCTTGCTCTTGCGCGATAGCGACCCACGGATTGCGGTCGGCGGAGTGCAGCCAGCCGCAGCCGAGGTCGAGCGCGAAGCCGGACTCGTCAATCACCGTCAACGAACGGCCGCCAAGGCGCGGCCGCGCCTCGACAAGAAGGCAGGGCACTGAGGCAGCGCACAGCCGGTGGGCAGCGGCAATGCCGGCGGCACCGCCGCCGATGACGAGAACTTCGACGTCACTACCTGGCATGGGAAAGCGCAAATCTCCGCGATATTGTGGTCGCTTCGCCGGTGTCTATATCCGTACATGTGCGAAAAAACCATTGCGGGGCGTGCGTGGAGATTCCAATGGCGCGACCATCGACAGCATTTCTGAAGAATTCCGGCAGCTATGTCGTTTTGCTTGCCGCTGTTATCGCGGGAAATTTATTGCTTGGTGCAGCCGATGCGGATGAGGGGCAGACAACTCCGAATCCGGCGCAGAATTTTCTCGTTGAACATGAGATCGGACACCGGTTTCGCGTTGATCCGAACGATCTGCCCGCGCCGAAGACTGGGCCCATCGTCACCAACCGGTCGCTGGTGGTTCCTTATAACGGACAGACGCCGCAAGTGCCGATGGGCTTTACCGCGACGGCTTTTGCGACGGGGCTTACCAATCCACGGCGCTTGCTGGTGCTGCCGAACGGAGACGTTCTCGTCGCCGAGCAAAGCGCCGGTTACCTCACATTATTGCGCGACGACGGCAGCGGGCACGCCGCGTGGATCGACCGGCATGTCGAGGACTTGAACCGGCCTTACGGCCTTGCTTGGCGCGACAATAACGTGTTGGTCGCAGATCAAGACGGCATTTGGAGCGTGCCGCACAATCTCGGTGCTTTACGCGCCGGCCGAAGCGAAACGCAGCACGTCGATCAGGTGCCGCCGAACGAACGCAAGCCGGTCGACGGTGCGTATGGCGCAAAGATGATCACCAAGAAGGGCGTGTTCGGCATCGCCCAAGGGCATCAAAATCGTCCCATCGTCATCGATCCGAAAACCCGCGCGTTGTTTGTCGGCGTGGGGTCTTCAGGCAATGTCGGCGTCGAGCCTGCGCCGAAGGCGACCATCCAGCGCTTTGCCGCCGATGGCTCCGAGCAAACAACGTTTGCGTCAGGCATGCGCAATCCGACGGCGCTCGCGTTTCATCCGCAAACCGGCGAACTCTACGCGCTGGTGCAGGAGCGCGACGGATTAGGCGACCGCTTGCCATCGGATTACCTCACCCATGTCAAAGATGGAGGTTTCTACGGCTGGCCTTATGCGTATATCGGCAAGCATCCGCAGGCAGGATTCGCCAGCCTCGCGCCGGACAAAGTGAACGCGACGATCACCCCGGATCTTCTGTTCGAGGCGCATTCATCGGTTCTCGACCTCGTCTTCTACGAGGGCGATCAGTTTCCGCCGGAGTACAAAGGCCACGCTTTCGTTGCGCTCAAAGGCTCGTGGAACAGATCGCAGCCGACCGGTTACAAGGTGGTGGACGTGCCGTTCAAGGACGGCAAACCGGAAGGCTATTACACAAATTTCGCCACCGGTTTCTGGATATCGGGCGAGCGGCGCGCCGAAGTCTGGGGAAGGCCGGCGGCGCTTGCGGTCGCGAAGGACGGTTCGCTGCTGATAGCCGACGATACCGGCGGCACGATCTGGCGCATCAGCTATACCGGAACACGCGCCGACGCCGGCAAACATCAGGACTGAGCACGGCTAAGCGCGCTAACTCGCAGCGAAATAACCGCGGGTCATAAAACCAGGTAATCGCGCTGAACCTCGGCATTGGCGGCAAGTTCCGCCATCGTCCCCGCCCAGCGGATTTGTCCTTTCTCGAGCATGTAAGCGCGGTCCGACACCGCTTCCGCGAAACCGACATTCTGCTCGGACAACAGGATCGAAAGGCCTGACCGTTTGAGTTGCACGATGGTGTCGGCAATCCGTTCGACAATGACCGGTGCGATGCCCTCGGACGGCTCGTCGAGCAGAATGACCAGCGGATTGCCCATTAGCGTGCGCGCAATCGTCAGCATTTGTTGTTCACCGCCGCTCATGTGTCCGCCGTGGCGCTGGCGCAATTCGGCAAGATTGGGGAAAAGTTCAAACACGGCATCCACGGTCCAGTTGGCCGGCGCGCCAGCGGCGAGGTCGCGCGGTGGCTGCACCCCGACGTCGAGATTTTCCAGGACGGTGAGATCGGAAAAAATGCGCCGGTCCTCCGGGGTAAAACCCATTCCGAGCCGGGCAATTTCGAATGGCTTGAGCGAAGAAACGTCGCGGCCGTTGAGGCGCACGGTTCCACTTCGCCGCGGCAAAAGTCCCATGACCGCTTTCATGGTGGTCGATTTGCCGACGCCGTTTCTGCCCATCAGCGCCACGACCTCACCGCGGCCGACGGTAAAGCTCATGTCGAACAGAATGTGCGCGGTGCCGTACCACGCATTGAGACGATCGACCGCGAGTGCCGGTGGCTCGCTCATGACGGCGTACGCTCGCG
Organism: uncultured Alphaproteobacteria bacterium; assembly: GCA_963753355.1. Taxonomy (GTDB): domain Bacteria; phylum Pseudomonadota; class Alphaproteobacteria; order Rhizobiales; family Xanthobacteraceae; genus BOG-931. The sequence goes on along the minus strand of CAVWBV010000032.1, from coordinate 18,779 downwards.
CGCCGCTATGCGCCCGCTGCCGAAGTAGACCTCGCGGACGGTCGGGTCGTTGCGGATCGTCTTGGCATCGCCGGCGGCGATCAGCCGCCCGCGCGCCATGACGACGATGCGATCGGCAAAGGCAAAGACTACGTCCATTGAGTGCTCGGTAAAGAGCACCGAAACCCCGCGTTCGATAACGATCGATTTGACCAGGCCGATCAGCTCATTGCGCTCGCGCGGCGCCATCCCGGCGGTCGGTTCGTCCATCAGCAGCAGTCGCGGATCGCTGGCGAGCGCGATCGCGAACTCGACGCGCTTGACGTCGCCATAAGCAAGCTCACGGCACGGCCGGCCAGCTGCCCCGGACATTCCGACCTGTTGCAAAAGTTGCATTGCGCGCGCACGATGGTACGAGTTGGCCTTTCGCCACAGGCCGTAGGTCTCGCCGGCATGCGCGATGAGCGCCATTTGCACGTTTTCCGCGACAGTCATCGAGCCGAAAGTGGCGGCGACCTGAAACGTGCGCGCGATGCCGCTGCGGCAGATTTCACGCGGCGGTAGTCCCGCGATATCGCGGCCCTCGAAGCGGATGGCGCCGGAATCGGGCTCAAGCTGTCCGTTGATGGTGTTGAAGCACGTCGATTTGCCGGCGCCGTTCGGGCCGATCAGCGCCAGAAATTCGCCGGCGGCAACCGAGAAAGTCACGCCGTCGACAGCGCGCACAGCGCCGAAGCTCTTGCATAGCGACGATACGGCGAGCTCGTTCACGACGTGCGCCTCCGCGCCGTCAGCCGCAGAAACGAACCCGCAAGGCCTGCGGGAAACGCCAACACCAAAACCAGAATGATGACACCAAGGAGTGCGTGCCAATACTCAGTTTGCTGCATGACAAAATCCTGCAGCGTCGTGAAAACGGCGGCGCCGACAATGGGGCCGGACAAGACCTGGATGCCGCCGAGCAGCACCATGACCAGGCCGTCGATCGAGCGGCCGATACTGATGGTTTCCGGCGATATCGACCCTTTGGCGAAGGCGAAGATGCCGCCGGCGAGGCCGCAGACAAGTCCCGAAAGAGCGAAAGCAAGCCAGTGCACGCGCTTGACGTTTATGCCGATGGCCTCGGCGCGCAACGGCGAGTCACGGCCCGCGCGCATGGCGTAGCCGAACGGCGCGAACAGGATACGGCGCAGCAGCAAAATGCCGAGGACGACCAGCGCCAGCGCGAGCAGGAAAAATGCGGGAAGCTGGTCGAACGGCGCGCTCGGCCAGATGCCAAGCACCCCGTTCGAGCCGCCGGTCAGGTCCTGCCATTGGAACGCGATGGACCACACGATCTGCGCAAACGCCAAAGTCAGCATGGCAAGATAGACGCCGGAGAGACGCACTGAGAACCAGCCGAACAACAACGCGCCCAGCACCGCCGCCACAGGAGCGGCTGCAAGCGCGAGGCCCATCGACACGGCAAACCATTTCACCAGCAGGGCGGCGCCATAGGCGCCCAATCCGAAATAAGCGGCGTGGCCGAACGAGTGCATGCCGCCCGGGCCCATGATGAAGTGCAGGCTGGTCGCGAATAAAGCGGCGATCACCACATCGATGCCAAGCACCAGCGCATAGGGTGGGGCGCTTCCGCTCAGCGGCAGGACGACGAGCACCGCGATAATCGCAGCCGCGATAACGACGGACGGTAAAGAGGCCGGCCGGATCGGCACTTCCGCGCCGCCAGACGTGCGGGCCGCTTGCTGCGGACGGCCCAGCAAGCCCTGTGGTCGAGCGATCAGCACCGCCGCCATGACAAGAAATTCGGCTACCAAAGTAAGCTTGGAAAAATTCACCGAGAGGCCGGCGAAATGAACAAGACCAACGCCGATGCAAAGCGCCTTCACCTCGGCGACGAGCACGGCCGCAATATAAGAGCCGACGATTGAGCCCATACCGCCGATGACGACGACGACGAAGGCATCGGTGATCACCGCAAGGTCGACGCCCAGATCGGCCGGTTCGCGGGCGACTTGCAGCGCGCCGCCGAGGCCGGCCAGCAGGGAGCCAAGCGCGAAAACGGCGGTAAACAGCACTGCTTGATTGACGCCGAGCGCGCCGAGCATTTCGCGATCTTCGGTCGCAGCGCGCACCAGCCGGCCGAAGCGTGTCCGCGCGAAGACGAAATAGAGAATGCAGAGTACGATCGGTGCCACGGCGATGAGAAAAACATCGTAGGTCGGCATGCGCCGGCCGAGGATCTCGACAGCGCCGCCGAGTCCGGGAGCACGCGGACCGAGCAAATCCTCCGGTCCCCACAGCCAGAGTACGGCATCGTTCATGATCAAAAGGATCGCGAAAGTTGCGAGCAGCTGGAACAGCTCAGGCGACGAATAGATGCGGCGCAGGATTAGGAATTCGATCGCCGCGCCGAACACTGCGACGCTGACGGCGCTCAATAAAATGCCGCCCCAAAACCCGAGCGCGCCGCCCATCACCGTCACCAGCGTGACAGCGATGTACATGCCAAGCATGTAGAGCGAGCCGTGCGCGATGTTGATAATGCGCGTGACGCCGAAGATCAGCGAAAGACCGGCCGCGACGAAGAACAGGCCGGACGCCGAGGAAAGGCCATCGAGGGCGGAAAAGCGAGGCCTTCCCAGCTCATGCGGCGACGATAGCAAAGGTGCGGGGAGGGGTCACCGCACTTCGGTTGGTCTTACCGGATCAATCCGCCGACGCCGGCCGCAGCTTTTTCACCGCTTCATCGTCCGGAAGCACGCTTGCCCCGTCGACGTATTTGAAATCCGTCATGGTGCCATGGCCGTTCTTCAACGTGAGCTTGCCGACAAAGGCGCCCATGGTGGCCTGATGGTCGCTTGAGCGGTAAACGATCGGGCCAAAGGGGGTATCCACTTTGAGCCCGCGGAAGGCCTCGACTAGCTTTTCAGTGTCGGTCGAGCCCGCCTTGGCTATTCCGGCGGCGACTGACTTGATGCTGACGTAACCGACAATCGAGCCGACGCGCGGGTAGTCGTGATAGCGCTCTTGATACGCCGCGACGAAGGCCTTGTTCGCCGGTGTGTCGACCTCGTCCCAAGGATAACCGGTTACGATCCAGCCGGCCGGTGCCTCGTCCTTGAGCGGATCGAGATATTCGGGTTCACCGCCCAGCAGATCCACGACAACGCGATCCTTGAACGTGCCGCGGGTTCCGCCTTCGCGCACGAACTTGGTCAAGTCACCGCCGAACAGCGCGCTGAAAATGGCGTCCGGCTTGGCGTCGTCGATAGCCTGGGCGACCGCGCCGGCGTCGATTTTGCCGAGCGGCGTTGCTTGCTCGGTCACGAACTCGATGTCCGGCTGTTTTGCCTTCATCAGTTCCTTAAATGCGGCGGCCGCGGCCTGTCCGTATTCGAAATTCGGATAGACCAGCGCCCAGCGCTTCTTCTTGGCCGCGAGCGCGTCGGGAAGAAGCATGGCGACTTGCATGTAGGTCGAAGGCCGCAGCCGAAACGTATAGTGGTTGCCGTTCGCCCAGGTGATCTTGTCGGTCAGCGGCTCGGCGGCGAGAAAGAAGACTTTTTTCTTGCCGGCGAATTCGGTGACGGCAAGTCCGACGTTGGAAAGGAACGTGCCGCAGAGAATGTTAATGCCGTCCGCCGTTGCTAATTCTTCGGCGACGCGCACCGCGTCGCCCGGGTTGCCGCCGTCGTCGCGCGACACGATTTCGATTTTCTTGCCCAACACGCCGCCCGACTTGTTGATCTCGTCGGCTGCCATTTCCAAGCCCTTCTTGTAAGGCTCAAGAAATGCCGGCTGGCTCTTGTAACTATTGAGCTCGCCGATCCTGATTGTGTCCTGGGCGGATGCCGGAAGCGCCGCCGAAAGCGACAATGCGCCGGCGAGTAGTGTGATGGCATGAGCGCGCATGGGCCTGCTCCGAATTTTTCGGTCTTCGACCTTACCGTGCCGCCCGGCTTCTGTCCTTATCACGCCGTCGATAGCCGTGCAGCAGCCATCGCGCCGCATGCGGCGGCCAGCTAACGCCTTGAGAAGACCGCCTTGGCGACGTCGCCGACGGCTTCGACCGAGTCACCACAATCGCTGAAACACAGGATGCGGCAGGGACAGGCTTCGAGGCCTTCATAGCGCCAGGGAAAGGCGCCGATGATAAAGCGCTGGTTCACGGCTTTTTCGATATCGCCGCCGATGTTCTCCGCGTGGATCAACCCCTCGGAGAACGCGTAGCTGTGGAACGGGAAGATGTTATCCACGACGTGGCGGCCGGATTTCTTGTGCGTATAGTGAAACTCGCCGAAGAATTCCTCGCAGGTCTTGCCCACTTTTTGCTCGAAGCGCTTGGCGATATCCGGCCGCATCAGGCGGATGGAGGTGTTCATCGAGTGATCGGCCGAGCCGCAGTCGATGCCGAACCACTTGATCTTCTTTTTCAGCATCCATTCGAGCAGCTCGATCGAACCGCCCGGATGCATGCAAAAATACCGGACCAAATCCTGCTGCGGCTGCCCCTCCCAGTAGCGGTTCCAGCCGGTGCGGATAATCAAAATGTCGCCATCCTTCACTTCGACCGGCGCGGCCTCGATCATTTTCGGCGTGATCACCGCCCAGTCGTCCATGTGCGCGGAAATATCGACGACCGCGCCGGGCCCGACCAGAAAATCGAGCGGATAGGAAGCCATGTCGCCCATGCCGTCGGTGCCGTGCATGGCGCCGTCGATGTGCGTGCCGACGTGGAGCGCGGTATCGATCCGCTGCGCAACGATCATTTTGGTCTGCAGGTTTTGCGCATAGTACATCTGGTTGCCGGCGTAACCGACCCAACCGGGCGTATGCACATTCATCAGATGGCTAAGGTCGACAATTTTCATGAAGCGGCACCTCGAGGCGGATGAAGGGGGATTGAACTAGGGGGCTTAACCGCGCGCAAGCTTCATGCGCGCGACCGGCGCATTGCCGGCGTCGATCTGGCGCTGCCATTCGGCAACGAGATCGCGGCTCTCGGCGACGAGCCCGATATGCAATGAAATCATTTTCAGGGCCGCGTCTTCCATTTCGGGATTAGTGCCGCGGACCAGATCCAGCGCTACCGTCACCCGATAGCCAAGATTGGACGCGTCGAAGGCGCTGTTGAGAATGCAGCAGTCGGTCATGCAGCCGTTGAGCACGAGTCGCTTGACGCCCATGTTGCGCAACAGGAAATCGAGGTCGGTCGGATAAAACGCCGAAAGCCGCTTTTTGGTTTGCACTACCTGGTCGGTCTCGGCCACCTCGGTGACGAATTGGGTCCAGCGACTGCCTTCGATGGCATGTTGATCCGAATTCGGGATCGGCCCGACATACAACGGGAAGACATACCGCCACGCCGATTTTATGCCATTGACGTCGTCACTGCCATCGGCGCGCACGACGCTCTTGACATGAATGACGGGAATACCCAGCGCCCGCGCAGCGGCATGAAAGCGGTTTACTCCGTCGACCACTTCGCGCGCCCGCGGCGCAGGGCAGGGGCAGTCCGGCGTATCGGCGAGATGGCCCTGGTGCAGATCGATCGACACGATCGCCGTGTCGGACACCGTCAAGAATTCATGAAAATCGGCCGGCAGGGATCGCCTCTCGCCGTATACAAAAACGTCCATGATGCGCTCCTCGATATCGTGCCGGTTGTGGCCGGACGGCAAGCCGACCGAAGTCGTCCTATAACGCGGCTTGCGCAACTTCAATTATTAGAACATTTTTCGAGTTAAAGCGCCCGCGCGCGCAACCACAGCGCTCGCGGAAGTGGGCAAAATGAGAATTGGCAGCGCTGCGACGGGAGTGCGAAAATGTTGGGACGAGCGTTCGTTGTCGCCGGCGCCTTGTTGGCGTTCGCGGGGCCTCCGGCCAGTGCCTTTACGCTTGAAGGGCCGCCGAAAATCGCCTGGATCTATCTCAACGCCAAAAATGACGGCGGTTGGCAGCAGGCGATCGAAGAAGCGCGCGTGAAAATGGAAAAGGAGCTCAACACCACTATTCCGTTTGTGGAGAGCATTCCCGACGATGCCGCCAAGATCAAACCCGCCGCCGATCTTTACATCAAACGCGGCTACAACATCATCCTCGGCAGCTCTTGCAACGGCGAATCCGAAGATTGCCTTCATCGACGTTTCGGGCATTCAACACGCCCAATCTCGGGTCGGTGTACGGCCGCAGTTATGAGAGCCAGTATCTTTGCGGCATGGTCGCCGGCGCGATGTCCAAATCCGGCCATCTCGGCTTTGTTGCCGCGCATCCGCTGGGGCTGGTGAACTGGACGATCAAAGCCTTCGCGCTCGGCGCGCAGGCGATGAATCCGAAAGCCGACGTACGCGCGGTGTTCACCGGCGCGTGGGACGATCCGGTCAAGGAACGCGCCGCCGACACCGCGGTCATCGACCCGGGCGCCGACGTGCTCGGCCAGCAAATCGACACACCGACGACGCAGATCGTCGCGCAGGAGCGCGGCGTCTACGGCACCGGCCACAATCGCGACCTGCGCGAGTTTGCCCCCAAGGCAACGCTGTGTTCGTCCGTGTGGGTATGGGACCGCTACTTCGTTCCCGAAATTAAAAAGATCGAGGCCGGCGACTGGACGCCGGATCCCTACGGATCGTTCCCGGGGATCGCCGGCGGCGGCACCGATATCGCGTGCTGCAACAGCGTCGTTCCCAAGGACGTCGTCAACAAGGTGATGGCGACGCGCGAGGAGATTCTCAAAGGCACCAAGCAAGTCTTTGGCGGTCCGCTCTCCGACCGCGACGGCAAAGAGCACGTCGCCGCCGGCAAAGTGCTGGATGATGCCGGCCTCTGGAAGATGGACTGGTACGTGAAAGGTGTCATTACTCAGTAACGGCAATACCGGGCGGCGCAGCGGCGCCATCCGGAACTTTCAAACCTCCTGCTGACCATGGCGCCGGCGCTCGAGCTCAGCGGGATCACTAAATCCTTCGGCGATTTTCTGGCGCTTGCCGCCGCGAACTTGAGCGTGGACTTCGGTGAGGTTCACGCACTGTTGGGTGAAAACGGTGCCCGCAAATCGTCGCTGATGAACGTCGCCGCCGGCCTCTATTCGCCGGATTCCGGTTCGATCGAGGTCGCGGGCGTGCCACGCCGGTTTCTCGGCCCGCGCGAATCCATGCGGCGCGGCATCGGGATGATTCACCAGAATTTCAAGCTGGTGAAACGCTTCACCGTTGCCGAGAATGTATTGCTGGCTAATCCGCGCGGCAGTTTCAGCGGCGGCAAAGCCGCCATCGAGCACGAGATCAAGGGAAAAGCAGCAGCACTCGGCTTTGCGCTCGATCCCGGCCGCCGTGTCGACAGCCTGTCAATCGTCGAACAGCAGCGGGTCGAGATCATCAAGGCTTTGGTGGCCGGCGCCCGCATCCCATCCTCGACGAACCGACCGCGGTACTCACCGAAGGCGAGGCGCAGCGCCTGCTCGCGATGGTGCGCGACATCGCCGAGCAGGGCGCCGCCGTTATTCTGGTGACGCACAAGCTGCGCGACGTAAGGACGTTCGCGCATCGGGTGACCATCATGCGCGGTGGCAAAACGGTCGGCACGGTCGATCCGCGGCAAACAACGGCTGAGGAACTCACCAGACTGATGGTCGGCTCAAACGTCGTCGACCCGAGCCGATCCGCCAAATCGCCAGGCGAGGTCAGGCTGCGCGTCACCGGGCTCGCAAGCGCGACGGTCGAAGGCCACACACCGCTCGTCGATGCGAGCTTTTCGGTCCGCTCCGGCGAGATTTACGGAATTGCCGGCGTCGGCGGTAACGGACAGACCGAGTTGGCTGAAGCGCTGGTCGGCGGGCGGAAGCCAAGCGGCGGCACTATCACGATCCAAGAACCGGGCCTGTCGGCGCCTGCGGCTATTACCGCGGCGACACCGCGGCAACGGCGGCGCCACGGCGTAGCCTCAATACCGGCCGATCGCCAATCCTTCGGTCTCGCGACCAGGCTTTCGATCGTCGATAATTTCGCGATCGGCTTCATCCACGAGGGTCGGTTCGGGTCGGTGGCACTGATCGACCGAGCCGGCATGCGGCGGGCGACCGAAGCCGCAGTCAGGGATTTCGAGGTGCAAGGTGTGCGCAGCCCGTGGCAGCGATCCGGAACTCTGTCCGGCGGCAACGCCCAGAAGCTTATTCTCGCGCGGGAGCTCAGCCGCACGCCTTCGAATTATTGTCGCCCATAGCCCGACCCGCGGGCTCGACGTGCGGGCATGCGCGGCCGTGCACGGACGGCTGGTCGCCGCCCGCGACGCCGGCGCGGCGGTCGTACTCATCAGCGAGGACCTCGACGAAGTCCTCGGTATTTCCGACCGCATCGGCGTGATGACGCGCGGACGCATTGTTGCCGAGTTCGACGCTCCCGCCGACCGCCACGCCGTTGGCCGCGCCATGGTGGACCATGTCTGACCAGGACGCGGCCTTGTCGCCGCTCCCGTTGTCGCCTGCGCCCGCCCTCGGCGGCCGCCGGCCGTTCGGACGCATGATTCTCGAAGTACGGCTCGATATGCCGGCCTGGAAACAGGTTGTCGCCGTTGCCTGCTCGATCGTCGCCGGCATGTTCATTTCGGCGGTTATCCTGGTTGTGTCCGGCGTGCCGGCCCGCGATCTCGTCAACGAATTCGCCAGTAACGTATTCGACCGGCAAAGCTTCCAGGCGGTGCTTGTTCAGGCGGCGCCGCTTATTCTCGTCGGCATCGCCGCCTCGATCGGCTTCCGCGCGCGATTTTGGAACCTTGGGCTCGAAGGCCAGATGGTATGGGGCGGCATCGCGGCCACTGCGGTCTCACTCTACCAGATCGGCCCCGAAGCCTTGCGATTGCCGCTGATGGCGCTGTTCGCCGTAGCGGCGGGAATGGCCTGGGTCGCGATACCGGCGTTCCTGCGGCTCAAATTTGCGGTGAACGAGATCATCTCGACGTTGCTGCTGAACTACGTCGCCACCTATTTCCTGTACGATCTTCTCTATGGCCCGTGGAAGGATCCGGGCGACGCCTTTCCGCATTCCTCGCTCTACGCGAACGCCGAACGATTGCCGGACATCGGCCACGGTGTGAACGCGGCTCTGCCTCTCGCGCTTGTGCTGGTCCTGATCGTCTGGTGGTTCGCCGAGTTCAGCCGCTTCGGATTTTATCTGAAATTCATTTACGCCAACCCGGCGATGGGGCGTCTCGTCGGCGTGCCGATCATCCCGGTGGTGTGGACGGCGGTGCTTGTGTCCGGCGCGCTCGCCGGGCTTGGTGGCTTTGTCGTTCCCTCAGGCATCGCCGGCCGGCTAACCCAAGGCTTCTTCGAAGGCTACGGCTTCTCTGGCGTGCTTATCGCATTTCTCGCCCGCAACAACGCGGTTGCCGCGGCCATTGTCGCGGTGCTCATCGCCATGCTGTTTGTCACCGGCCAGAGTTTTCAAATCTTTTATCAAATACCGTTTTCGATGGTGCAGATGATCCAGGCCATCATCGTCATGTGCGTGGCGGCGTCAGAACTCTTCATCCGCCATCGCATTCGCTGGCAGCGCTGAGCGGAGTTGCCATGCAGGACATCATCGTCAGCTGGTTGGCCAATCTGCCGTCGCTTGCGGTCCCTTACGCGCTGGCCTCTCTCGGGCTGATCATCAGCGAGCGCTCGGGCGTTCTTTCGCTCGGCGCAGAGGGACTGATGCTTGTCGGCGCGCTCGCTGGTGTTGCCGCCTATCTGTCGTTTGGCGGTTATCCGCTGTTGGCGCTCGTCGTTGCGATGATCGCCGCCGCGATCGTCTCAATTCTCTTCGCCGTGCTGGTCGTGCTGTTGCGGGTCAATCAAGTGATTGCCGGTCTGTCGCTAGTATTTTTTTGCCAAGGCTTCACCAATCTCGTCGGCACGGTAGCGAACTGGTCCAATCGCACCATTTCCGGTTTACACGCGCTGCCGATTTATCCGCTATCGGAATTGCCGGTAGTTGGCCGGATGTTGTTCTCGCAAGACCTGATCGTCTATTTGACCATCCCGATTTTCATCGCTGTTTCGTATTTCCTCAATCGGACCAATACGGGCTTGCGCTTGCGGGCCGTCGGCGAGAACCCGGAAGCAGGGGATGCCGCAGGCCTTAACATCTACCTCTATCGCTTCGCCGCGGTGATCGGCGGTTCCGCCTTGGTCGGGCTGGCCGGTGGCTATCTTTCGGTGGTTAGCGCGAAAATCTGGATCGCAGGAATGACCAGCGGGCGTGGCTGGATCGCGGTGGCGCTTGTGATCTTCGCGCGCTGGCATCCGTGGCGCGGCGCGCTCCTGTTCGGAGCCATCGAAGCGCTTATTCCGCAAGTGGCGGCGGCCGCCATCCGCGTGCCGCAATATTTCATGCTGATGACGCCCTACCTCGCGACGCTTGCCGTCATGGTCTGGCAGGAAGTGCGTGGGCGGATCGGTTCCGATGAGCCGGCGGCTTTGGGCCAGCCCTATGTCCGGGAAGAGCGAACCTGAGCAACTCATCGGATACGTCCCGCGAGCCGCACGCGTTTATGCGCCCCGGCAAAATCGGTGACCTGGTAATCAAGAACCGCCTCATTCGCGCGGCCACGTCCGAAACCATGGCGACGGCGGACGGCGAAGCGACTGACGAGCTGGTACGGCTCTATTCCGACCTGGCGCGCGGCGGTGCCGGGCTCATTATTACCGGGCACATTTATGTGGAACCCCGCGGACAATACGAACCCCGGCAGCTCGGCCTCGATCGTGACGAGTGCGTCGCGCCGCTTCTGCGTGTCACCGATGAGGTGCATCGGCATGGCGGCCGCATCTTCGCGGAATTAAGTCATGCCGGCAGCCAGTCGCTCATTCCCGAAATCATTCCGCTCGCACCTTCCATCGTGCCCAACGCCATTTTCGCGCGGCCGCCGGTGGAAATGAGCGAGAACGATATCGAAAACGTCATTTCGAGTTTTGCCGCCGCCGCCGAACGCGCACAGCGCGCCGGCTTCGACGGCGTGCATCTTCATTCCGGCAATGGTTATTTGCTCTCGCAGTTCAACTCGCCGTTCGCCAATCGCCGCGACGATCGCTGGGGTGGCGATCAGGAGCGGCGCGCCCGCTTCATCCTAGAAGTTCTTCGCGCGGTCCGCCGGGCGACCGGCGCCGATTTTCCGATCACCGCCCGCCTTGGGCTTGCCGACGCGGTCGCGAACGGTCTTACGTTGAGCGACGGACTTGCCATCGCGCGGCAACTTGCCGCCGAAGGTGTCGCTGCGCTCGAAGTCACTTACGGCGTGATGACATCTTACCGCGAGAACATTCGTCCCTATGCAGGCACTACCCGCCTGCGAGCGATTGCGGACGGCATGCTGCACAGAAGTTTCTCGCCTCCCGTGCCCGAAGCCTATTATCGGCCGTTCGCCCGCGCCGCGACGGCTGCGGTCAATGTTCCCGTGATCCTCGTCGGCGGCCTGCGTTCGACCGAAGTCATGGACGACGTCATTTCCTCGGGCGATGCCGATTTTCTGGCCCTGGCGCGGCCGTTTGTCCGCGAGCCCGACCTTGTTAACAAGATCGCGCAAGGCCGCCGCGGCCCGGTCGATTGCGTATCGTGCAACATCTGTTTCCTGCACGAAGGCATCGATCCGCTGCGCTGCTGGCGGACGCCTTCCGCCATGCTTCGGCACGTCTATGGGCACTATTTGAAGGATTTGCTCGGCGGCGGTGCCTCGCGTTGACTTCGGAGGATCGTCGTTCCAAGCATGCTGCGGATATGCGCTTGAACTTGACAGGACATATGGTCCGGTGAAGCCCGCGGCGTTCGCTTACCACGCTCCACGGACCGTCGAAGAGGCGGTCGGTCAGCTCGCCGAATTCGCGCCGCTTGACGGCCGCGTTCTGGCCGGCGGGCAGAGCCTCGTTCCGATGATGGCGTTTCGCATGGCGCGTCCGGCCCACCTCATCGACATCAATGGTGTGGAAGGGCTCGAACGGCTTGCGACCGACGGCAATGCACTAAGCATTTCGGCGTGCGTGCGCCACGCCGCATTCCATAATCCGGTGACGCCGGGGCCGACCGGCGCGTTGCTTTCGGCGGTCGCCTCCAACATCGCGCATTATCCGATACGAATTCGCGGTACATTTTGCGGCAGTCTCGCCAACGCCGATCCGGCATCGGAGTGGTGTTTGACGGCGGTGACATTGAACGCGGAACTCGTCGCGGCCAGTCAGCGCGGCGGCCGTACGATTGCCGCCGACGATTTCTTCACCGGTATGATGGGAACGGCGCTCGCCGACGACGAATTGTTGCTCGAAGCGCGCGTGCCGCTGCTCGCCGCTGATGCGAGATTCGGCTTTTACGAGTTCAGCCGCCGCGCCGGCGACTACGCGCTGGCTATGGCGCTGACCGTGTACCGTCTCGACGGCGGAGTCATTGTCGAGCCGCGCGTCGGCATTGGCGGCGCCGAAGGACATCCGCGCCGGATTGCGGAAGCTGAAGCAGTGCTCGCCGGCGAAAAGCCCGGCGACGAGATTTTTCGCGTCGCCGCTGAAGCTGCTGCACAGGTGATCGAACCGATGGAAGACGCGCATGCTGATGCGGCGTTCCGGCTTGATCTGGTGCGCGCCGTTACCCAGCGCGCGCTCGAGCGGACGCTCACATGAGCGCGCCGACCAAAGGTTCGGGAATGACCTGGGTCGGCCGCTCGATCCGGCGCCTGGAAGACCCGGCGCTTTTGCGCGGGCGCGGCCGCTTCACCGCCGATTTCAAGGCGGCCCACCGCGTCCGTTTCGTGCGCAGTCCGGTTGCGGCCGGGCGCATCGAGAAGATCACCGTTCCGGATGGCGCGACCGTCATCACCGCGTCCGACCTCAATGGCGTGAAACCGATCGCGCCTGCTTTGCATAAGTTCGGCTACGTGCAGGTTGAACAGCCGATCCTGGCAAACGGCGTTGTGCGTTTCGTCGGCGAACCGATCGCCGCCGTGGTCGCCGCGAGTGAAGCGCTGGCCGAAGACGTCGTCGATCTCGTTGCCGTGGATATCACTGAGATCGCAGCGATCGCCGACGCGCGCGCGGCGCTCGCGGAGAACGCGCGCGCCATTCACGAGCTGGCGCCTCGCAACATTGCCGTCGAGGCAAAGATCGAAACGCCGGGGTTCGCCGCCGTACGGGAGGCCGCCGCTCGGCAAGTTTCCGTTGAAATCCGTTCGCGGCGGCAGAACGCAACCCCGCTCGAAGGCCGCGCCGGACTTGCGGCTTTTGACGCCGCTTCCGGGCGCGTCACGCTCACCTGCGCGACGCAAATGCCGCATTTGATGCGCACCGCCATTGCCGACTTGCTCGGAATGCCGGAAAGCGACCTGCGGGTCATTGCGCCCGATGTTGGGGGCGGCTTCGGACAGAAAATGTCGCTCGTCGCCGAGTATGTGGTCCTGGTCTGGCTCGCGCGAAAACTGCAAAGCTCGGTCGCCTGGACGGAGGACCGCCGAGAAAATCTGATCGCCGCGTTTCATGGCCGCGATCAGTATCTGCGTCTCCACGGCAGCTTTGATGGGCAGGCAAAACTCGTCGCGCTGTCGGCTGAAGTAACCGCCAACGTCGGCGCCTATTCCTGTTATCCGACCACTTGCGCGGTCGAGCCGTTGATGGCAATGGCGGAATTTCCTGGTCCTTACGATGTGCGCGCTTATTCCTGCATCGCGCGCGGCGTCCTTACCAACACGTGCCCGATGGCGCCATATCGCGGTGTGTCGCGCCCCTCGATCACGCTGGCGCTGGAGCGGCTGATGGATATCGCCGCCGCGGAATTTTCATTGGAGCCGGCGGAAATTCGCCGCCGCAACCTGATCGACAAATTTCCCTACACTTCGGCGACCGGCCTGAAATTCGACGAAGGCTCTTATCAGCAGACACTGGAGATGGCGATCGCTGAGATGGATGTGCCGGCGTTTCGCCGCCGTCAGCAGGAGGCGCGCGGGCAGGGCCGTTATCTGGGACTTGGTCTCGCGACGTTCTCCGAGCGGACCGGCTACGGCACACCGGCGTTTGCCGCGCGCGGCATGGGGGTGACGCCGGGCTGGGAAACAGTCGAACTGTCGATGGACCCGTCCGGTTTTGTCGAGCTGCGGATTGGCGCGAGCCCGCATGGTCAGGGGCTACGCACCACACTTGCGCAAATTGTCGCTGACGAGATTGGCGTTCCGCCTGAGCGGATCAAGGTCGTTCACGGCGACACCGACCGCACGCCCTATGGCTGGGGAACGTTCGCCAGCCGCTCGCTGGTGATCGGCGGAGGAGCTAGCCTCCTCGCCGCGCGCAAGGTGCGGGCGAAACTCCTGCGCATCGCCGGCCGACTTCTTGAAGCGGCGGCCGAAGATATTGTTATCGAAGATGGGGTCGCCCGCATCGCCGGAACTGATCGCGCGCTCGCGATCCAAGATCTGGCGCGTGCCGCCTACCACCAGGCGCACTTGTTCAAGGGCGACATCGATCCTGGCATTTCCGAAACCGCAACGTACGACCCGGCCGGCACTTTCTCAAATGCCTGTCATGCCGCGATTGTCGAGGTCGATCCCGAAACCGGGCGCGTCGGCATCGAGCGCTTTATCGTTGCCGAGGACGCCGGACGCCTCGTCAATCCCATGATCGTCGAGGGTCAGATCGTCGGCGGCGTAGCCCAAGGTATCGGCAACGCGCTGCTTGAGGAAATTGTCTACGACGAGACCGGCAATATCCTCACCGCTACGCTCGCTGATTTTCTGCCGCCGACCAGCCGCGAGATACCGCCAATCGAAATTCTGCACCTGGAAACAGTGAGTCCGGAAACGGTGACGGGGTCGAAGGGTCTCGGCGAAGGCGGCGCCATCGGCGCACCGGCCGCCGTTCTCAACGCCATCAATGACGCGCTGGCGCCCTTTCGTGTCTCGATCAACGAAATCCCGGCAACGCCGCAACGGATCCGGGCGGCGTTGCGTTGCGCAGGGGAGGACCGGCCATGACCGATCGAGCCGACGTCACTCTGAACGTCAACGGGCGCGCCTATGCCATTAACGTCGAGCCGCGGCGCACGCTGGTCGACGCGATCCGCGAGGACTGCGGCCAAACCGGTACGCATATCGGCTGCGAGCACGGTGTCTGCGGTGCCTGCACCGTGCTCGTTGATGACGCCCCGGTGCGTTCGTGCCTGATGTTTGCTGTGCAGGCGCAGGGCAAAGCCATTCGCACCGTCGAAAGCCTCGCCGACGGCGACGAACTCAACACGCTACAGCGCGCTTTCATGGAGCATCACGGTTTGCAATGCGGCTTTTGCACGCCGGGATTTTTGATGCTGGTGACGGGCGTGCTGGAGCGCAATCCCGACATTGGCGACGCAGAGCTCGTCGACGTGCTGTCCTCCAACCTGTGCCGCTGCACCGGCTACCAGAATATCGTGAAAGCCGTTCGGGCAGCCGCCGCCGAGATGCGGCGGCGCTAACCGATGGCGGTGCCGCAGACCAAAAAGACACAACATATCGGACGCTCGTTGCCGCGCCTCGAGGACCGGACCTTACTGACCGGACGGGGACGGTTTGCCGCCGATATATCGTTTCCCGGCCAGCTGCATATGCGCGTCGTCCGCTCGAATTTTGCCCACGGCAAGCTGCAATCCATAGATGCCAGCGCCGCGCTGGCGACAAACGGCGTCTACGCGGTGTGGACGGCCGCGGACGTCGCCGACATTCCGCCCATCGATTTTCGCCTGAGCTGCGTCGCAGGGCTTGAGCCCTACCGGCAACGGCTGTTTGCGACCGGGCAGGTGCGTTACGTCGGCGAACCCGTTGCAGCGGTCTTCGCCGAAGACCCCTACCTGGCGGAGGACGCCGCCGAGCTTGTTTCGCTCGATATCGAAGAATTGCCGGCGATTTTAAGCGCTGAGGACGACCCCGGAGAGTTCGAAGCAACTCTTTCCACCGAGCCTGCGATCCTCCGTAAGGGCTACGGCGACGTCGACGCTGCGTTTGCCTCCGCCGATACGATCGTCGAGGCCACGCTCACCATCGGGCGGCATTCCGGCGTGCCGCTGGAAACGCGCGGCGCTATCGCCCGCTATGATGCGGCGCGCGATGTAGTTGAATTGCATGGCGCCGCTAAGGTGCCGCATTGGAACCGAGACCAGATCGCCCGCATGCTCGGCCGGCTACCAGCTTCCGTGCAGCTCTATGAGGGCCATGTCGGCGGCGGCTTCGGCATCCGCGGCGAACTTTATCCGGAAGACCTATTGGTATGCGCGGCCGCGTTGCGCTTTGGCCGTCCGGTCAAGTGGATCGAGGACCGCCGCGAGCATCTCATTGCCGCCAATCATTCGCGCCAGCAGCAGCATCGTGTACGCGCGGCTGTCGACGGCGAGGGCGTCATCCTTGGCATCGACGATGAGAGTTTTTACGACCAGGGCGGCTATGTGCGCACGCACGCGGCGACCGTACCCGATCTTGCCGCCGCCATGCTGCCTGGGCCGTACCGCTTTCCCGCCTACCGCGCCACCACGCATATGAGGCTGACCAACAAGACGCCGTGCGGGACTTATCGGGCGCCCGGCCGCTTCGAGAGCACCTTCGTGCGCGAGCGGCTCATGGATGCGATCGCGCACAAGCTCGGTCTGGATCGGATCGAAGTGCGGCGGCGCAATTTAATCGGCAAAGAGCAAATGCCGTACGCGCGCGCGCTCGACACGCTGGGAACGGAAATCATCTTGGATTCGGGCGACTACGCCGGTCTCCTGGACAAAGCGCTCAACGCGGTCGACTGGCCGAAACTTCACCGCGAGACGGAGGAGCGACGGGCGAAGGGCGAGCTCGTAGGCGCAGGCGTCGCGCTGTTCGTGGAGAAAAGCGGGCTTGGACCGTTTGACGACGTGAAAATCGAAATTGGCGGCGATGGCGCGGTGGAACTGGTCAGCGGCTCAGCGTCGGTCGGGCAGGGCATGGAAACGGCGCTGGCGCAGATTTGCGCCGACACGCTGGGCGTGGACTATCGGCGCGTGCACGTCGTCCACGGCCAAACCGACCGTATCGCGCGCGGCATGGGCGCGTTTGCCTCGCGCGTGACGGTAATGACCGGCGAGGCGACGCGTCTTGCCGCTTCCGCCGTGCGCGCCAAGGCGCTTGCGGCGGCGGCGGAACTGCTGCAGGCGCCGGTTGGTGTGCTCGACGTCGTGGACGGCGAGGTCGTGCGCACGGACGCGGATTCGGGCCCCTCTATCAGCCTCGGCGCGCTCGCGCAGGCCATGACGCCGAAAGCAAATGGGCGCGCACCGAGCGACGGCGGGCTAAGCGCCGACGGCTGTTTCCAGAGCAGCCACATGAATTATCCTTATGGGGTGCACATCGCAGTGACCCGTATCGATCGTGCCACCGGCGGCGTAACCATTGAGCGCTATTTTGTTGCTTATGACGTCGGCAAAGCCGTCAATCCGATGCTGATCGAAGGACAAATCGCGGGCGGCTGCGCGCAAGGGATCGGCGGCACGCTGCTGGAAGAGTTTCTCTACGACGAGCGCGGCGAGCCGCTGTCGGTGACGCTTGCCGATTATCTCATGCCGACCGCGCGCGAAATACCGGCGATCGAAGTGCTGATTTGTGAAGACGCGCCGAGCCCGCTCAACCCGCTCGGTTTGAAAGGCGCGGGCGAGGGCGGCACGAACGCCGTCGGCGCGGCGCTTGCCGCGGCGATCGACGATGCACTGGGCTTGCCTAATGCGGTGACCGAGCTTCCGATCACGCCGCAGGGGCTGAAACGCCTCATCGCGAAATCACTTTGAAGGAGCGGTAAGGAGATCCAGGGATGGACTTAAAACTTCACGGCAAGACGGCGCTGGTGACCGGCGGCAGCGAGGGCATCGGCAAGGGCATTGCGATTGCGCTGGCTAAGGAAGGCGTCGACGTCGCCATCTGCGCTCGGCGCAAGGATGTGCTTGAAGCGACTGCGAAAGAGGTCGCGCGGGCGACCAACCGCAAAATAATTCCCATCCCCGCGGATCTCCGCAAGGACGCCGACGCCAAAGCTTTCGTCGAGAAGGCCCACGCCGAACTCGGCCGGGTGGATATCATGGTCAATAATGCCGGCTCGGCGGCGGGCGGCGTCATCGAGCATTTGACCGAGGACGACTGGGAAAAGGGACTGCAGCTTAAGTTCATGGGTTATGTGCGCTGTCTGCGCTATGTGCTGCCGATTATGGTCAAGCAAGGCGGCGGACGCGTCGTTAATCTGATCGGCAATGACGGCGTGAAACCCTCCTATTGGGAGATATGCCCGGGCGCGGCCAATGCCGCCGGGCAGAATTTAACGGTCTCGCTCGCCGGCCAATACGGCAAGAACGGCATCAGCTTTGTCGCGGTGAATCCCGGGCCGGTTCGCACCGAGCGCTGGGCCGGGCTGGTGAAAGCGATGGCGCGGGACATGAAAATTTCCTACGAGGAAGCGGATACGCTGGCGCCGGCATCGATCCCGCTAGGCCGCATTGCCGAAGTCGACGAGGTCGCCAATCTGGTGGTCATGCTGGCTTCGCCGCTGATGCAAATGGTCAACGGCACCATGATCGAGATCGATGGCGGCCAGGACAAGCCGCTGATGGACCGCTTCCGCGATAAGAATCGCTAGTTTTACGCCTCGTCATTGCGGGGAAGTCGCGCGGGTCCGTTCGCTCTCAACGGTGATCTACGTCAGCCGATGTCGCCTGACTCGATCTTCTTGACGCCGGCGTCGGTCATATCTTTCCACGCCGCAGCGAGCGAGCCGTTGATGTCGATGCCGCGACAGGCGTCATCAACCACATAGACGT
>CAVWBV010000031.1:0-142897 GCA_963753355.1 uncultured Alphaproteobacteria bacterium | reverse complement strand
CTTACAACGCACCGAGGGCGTCGGCGAGATTCCTGGAGCTTACGTCCGCTGCCAGTGTGCCGCGGGAAGACCCGGTGCCCCATCGCTTCACTTCACCATCGCATTGCGAAACGATCGTGAAGCGTAAACCCCCGTCTCGCCTACGCCCTCAGTCGGTCACTTGAGCCGGGGCGTCGGAGGCGATGAACATCACCTCGCGACAGCCACCGGCCCGTGTGATTCGATCTTCGCCTCACGTGAGGTCAAAGATCGGTATCAGCATCGACTACTTCTTCTTCCGGCGTTTTGTCTTTTTCGCCGTCTTCTTCGACGCTGCCTTAGCTTTTCTCTTCTTCGCCATTGCTGCCCTCCTAGCCTGAGTGGATGGCGATATCGGTGCAGCGCCGTCGCGAATCGACGGACACTGCTATCCGATTACTACAGCAGGAAAAAAATAACAGTGACTCCACTTAATATTGTGTGTAAGTGCCGCGCGCCATTAGCGCAAACCTCTTAATCGACAGCACTGAGCGCAGCCGCGCGGAAAATTTTTTTGTGCGCATGCATAGCGGCAACGCAAATTTTGCAGGTCGCAAAAACATCGATGAAATGCGGGTTTCTCGCATGCGTTTATTTGGTCGATAACAACCAAAATTCGACCCTTCAGCGCGTCTTGTCGGCATTTTCCCAGCCGGAATAATCGCTTGCGCGACAAATTGGCGGCGGTGAAAAAAATTTTGCACAGACCGTGCTCGCGATCGCGTTTGCGACCGCCCAAACGCGCAAAACGCGCGAATCAGTGCAACCGATTCGCCGCCCTAAGGACGTCGCCACACCAGGTGAACTGTCCGAGCGCACTCCTGAGAGCGATCCGTCGCGTCAATTTCAGGTGGCGTGCGAGCATTGCCGGACGACGCGGCGCGATCATATCGCGATGCACAAGCGCTCAGACGCCGAGGCGCTTCTTTAGGAGCTCGTTGACCACTTGCGGATTGGCTTTGCCGCCGGATGCCTTCATCACTTGGCCAACAAACCACCCGATCGCCTTCGGATTCGACTTTGCGTCGCCAACTTTGTCGGGATTCTTGGCGATAATGTCGTCGACGATGGTTTCCAGCGCCGAAACGTCGGTGACTTGCTTCAAGTTCTGCTCGGCAACGTACTTACGCGGGTCGGTCTCGGGATGCTCGAAAACATAATCGAGCACCCGTTTGGCAGTCGTTCCGGAAATCTCTCCCGAAGAGATCATCATTACGATAGCCGCATTGGCCGCTGGCGGCACCGGACCGAGACGCCCATCAGTTTGCGATCTGATGAACCCTCTCGTGATCGGCGTCGGCCCCGCGGCGGATTGCTTCGATTCATCGTCCATTCAACCCTCAACCTTGGTAAAGCCCTTCGGTGACCGGCATTGGTCCGCCGGCCGAAGACTGGCGATTAAGTCGCCCTAGATACTCGTTGATCAGCCATTTTGCGGCCGCCTTGGGCTCAGCGCCCTCTTTGAGCATTGACTCGTAATATTCAGCTCTCTCCGGCTCTGCGACCAAAACACCTGCATCGTATTCCGATAGCGCGTGCTCTTGGATGTAACGCACCCTCTTCGCATCCGGCAGTTCGGGAAGACCGGAGCGCAGCTCATTGACCAGCGAAGGCGACAATTCGAGCGGCAAAAGATCCGGGTCCGGGAAATACCGGTAATCGTGCGCTTCCTCTTTCGAGCGCATCGACCGCGTCCCGCCTTTGTCCGGATCGAACAGCCGCGTCTCTTGCTCGATGGAGCCGCCATCCTCGATGACTTCGATCTGGCGCCGCGCCTCGTGCTCGATCGCCTGACCGATAAAGCGGATGGAATTGAGGTTCTTGATCTCGCAGCGGGTGCCGAGCGGATCGCCCGGCTTGCGCACCGAAACGTTCACGTCGGCGCGCAAATGGCCCTTCTCCATGTCGCCATCGCAAGTCTCGAGATAGCGCAAGATAATCCTAAGCTTTGCCATGAAGTTCATGGCGTCATCGAAAGAGCGCAAATCTGGCAGCGACACGATTTCCATCAGCGCCACCCCCGAACGATTAAGATCGACGAATGACTCCGTGGATCTACGGTCGTGCAGGAGCTTTCCAGCGTCTTGCTCAAGATGAATGCGCTCGATACCGATCTTGGCTGTGCCACCTCCCTCGGTATGGATCGTGACTTCGCCGCCACTGACAATCGGCGATTTGTACTGGCTGATCTGATAGCCCTGCGGCAGGTCGGGATAGAAATAGTTCTTCCGGTCGAACACCGACTTGAGATTGATCCTGGCGTTAAGGCCAAGGCCGGTGCGCACCGCCTGGCGCACGCATTCCTCGTTGATCACCGGCAGCATGCCCGGCATGGCGGCATCGACCAGCGAGACGTGCGCGTTCGGCTCGCCGCCAAACGCCGTCGATGCACCGGAGAACAATTTGGCGCGCGAGGAAACCTGGGCATGCACTTCCATGCCGATGACCACCTCCCAAGGCCCGGTCGCGCCCAGGATTAGTTTTGAGTTTTTCTCCCCCGGTGTGTTCATGCGGCCTTCAGTTACGCGCCCACAGCGCCCACGGCAAGACTTGGGAACAAGCCTCGCCGCGAGGCGTGGGCAAGAACGCTAAATTAAAGACGGCTCTGTTTTGGACAGGCCGCTCTCACGGGGATAACGTCACGCAATAGACGGATCTTTTATGAGGGGGCACAATCCATGAAACACGTCGCAACAATTTGCGCTGCCGCGGTGATGACACTTGTCGCCGTCCAATCGCATGCCGACCCGCTTTATCCGGAAGTCGTCGTGACCTCGCACGCGACACCCGACGTGGCGGCTATCTTCAAGTCCTATTTCACGGCGAAGAGCCAGCACAAGCCGGCTGCCACCACGGATCATTTCTCCGAAGCGCACCTGACTTATATCGATGCGGCGCTGGGCTGGCCGTTTTACAGCAAGAAGGGCATGACCGATCTGTTCGAGCAGTACATGCCGAAGTGGCCGGCAAGCGGTCTGTCCTATCCGACGCGGATCAGTGGCGACACGCATTCGGCCCTAGTCGCTTTCACTGACACTCCGGAACTGTTCGGCGGCGAAATCCGCATTCTGGCGGCGATCGATTTCAAGGACGGCAAGATCGTGCGGTGGATCGACTACTGGGACGGCCGCTCGTTCGGTGCCGAAGCGGCGGCGAAATTCCGCACCCCGCCGGACAAATTCCCGACCAATTTCGACTACGATGTCGCCAGCGACGGCGCGTCAGCGAAGATCAAGGACGTGGCGCAAAAACTGGCGGCCGCTTTCGCCGCCGGCGACGCGCAAGCAGCGGACGCGCTGTTCAGTTATGACGCCGTCTACATGGACCGCGCGTTGCGCGCGCGCATCCTTGGTAAGCTCGCCATCGGAAAATACCTGTCGCGGACGCTGGCGAACCTGCCCTACGGCAAAGGCGCCAAGCTCGCGCACGTCGTCGGCAGCGATCAGGGCGGCGGCTATGAGTGGACCAACGCCGACGCCTCGGTTAAGCGCGGCATCATCTCCATCGAGCTGAATAGCTCCGGGCAGATCGAGCGGCTGGATTCCACCTGGGACAACGGCGTGATAAGCAACACCGAGTTGCAGCCATTGGTCCTGCAATCGATTGAGAAGTAAGCATCTTCCCTAACCGGCTTGGGGAACGGCTCGCGCTACTTGAGAAGTGCGAGCCTCACCTATCCTCACGCCAGATGCCGAGCGCTTCCTGCATCGGCCGGTCGGAGATGGAAAACAGCACCGATTGTTTCGCCGCCGTGTGGAAGTAGCGTTTCCACGAGGGCACCACGAATACGTCGTTCGGCCCCCAATTGAGCACCTCGCCGTCAACGTTCGTGGAACCCTCACCCTCGGCGCAGACGAAGATCGTGCCGTCGGTCGAGCGGTAGGGTTCGCCGCGAAAGCCCTTCGGGAACATGGCGAGATTGGCGCCCATGGTTGGAAGCACTGGGCCGCCATTGATTGGATTGGCGTAGCGCACGCGCGCACCGTGGCTCTTGTCAATGTCGCCCGCATGCATGCGCCGTTCCACGATTGGCCTCGTGCGGGCATAGGTGTAGTTGATCACCGGCGTGCGATTCATCACCGTCGCGCCGTCAGGCAGTACGCCTGACGCATAGAAACTAAGTGAGTCTCCATCTTGCCGCGTCGTGGCCTGGGTCGGACTATCAAAATCCTCGGCGAACGAGGTCTCAAAGAAATTCACCGCGGGTACGTCGAGCACATCGAGCCAGAGCATCGGCTTGTCTGAGGTATTGCCGTGGTCATGCGGCGCCCAGTTGGCGGTGATGACAAAGTCGCCCGGCGACATGAACGCCTTTTCACCTTCGACGGCGGTATAGGCGCCCTCACCGTCGAGCACGAAGCGAATGGCCGAGGAGACATGCCGATGGGCGGGCGCGACTTCTCCCGGCATGATCATCTGAATGCCGGCGAAAAGCGTATTGGTGACGCGCGACTCGCCGCGCAACGCCGGGTTTTCCAGGATAAGCACGCGGCGCTTGGCTTCCTCCGCGCTTATCAGGGCGCCGGATTCCATGACCAAGGCTTTGACGTCGTCAAAATGCCAAACCGCCGGCACGCAACGGGACTGTGGCTCGTCGTGGATGAGCGAACTCATTACCGTCCATAACGGCTTCATCCCGTGCCGATCGATGCGCGCATAGTAATCCTGCCGCATGGCCTCGATGTTGTGCGTCCGATCGGGCTTGTTCGCGTTCGCGCCTTTTGCGGTAGCGACCGCCATGGCGTCCTCCGTGGCTCCAGTTGGGCCTTACTTGCTTTTAATAATAGTCGAACGCGCCGCGGGCGAGAATAGCGCCGACGGACATTGCCAGCATGGCGGTTATGCAGCCGCGGCTTCGCGCCGCGCCTTTACGTGTTCACGTGGCCGCCGTCGACGGCGATGTTCTGGCCGGTGACGAAATCGCTCTCGGCGCTACAGAGGAAAATCAAGGCGCCGAGCAGATCTTCCGGTTTTTCGTCGCGTTTGATGGCCCGGCTGGCGACGGCGCGTGGCTGTGCTGTGCGTACATGCACGGGGTTCTCGTCGATCACCGAGTTGCTCATGGTGAATCCCGGCATCAGCGTGTTGACCCGGATGCCGTGCTCGCCGAGCTCGCGCGAGCAGGCACGAGTAAGCGCCATCACCCCGCCCTTCGAGGTCACGTAGTGCAGGATATGCGGGATGCCGACGTACGCCGTGCCGGAACCGATGTTAATGATCTTGCCGTAACGTTGCGCCTTCATGTGCGGCGCGACGTGCTTCGTCATCAGGAACGGGCCGCGCACGTTGACCGCCATCACCCGGTCCCACAGCTCAACGTCGATATCGGTGCAGTCGGTTTCCTGGAGCGTCGCGAACAGGGCGGCATTGTTGACCAAGATATCGATCTTGCCGAACCGCTCCATGGTTTTGGCCACCAGCGCTTTCACCGCGCCTTCGTCGCTGACGTCGAAAATCTCGCTGGCAACGGAATTCGCACCGTGCTTGCGGGCGATTTCCCCGGCCGGCTCCTTACCATCGACGACGTCGGCGATCATGACCCGACCGCCTTCCGCAGCGATGGCATGCGAATAGTGTCGGCCGATACCCTTGGCCCCGCCCGTAACGATGGCAACGCGGCCGTCCAGCCTGCCCATGAGGCGACCCTCCCTGTTTTTTCGTTTCCTGCTGTTACTTTTTGCTCGCGAGCCGCTCGATGAATTTGGCAAACGCCGCGAGCTGCTGGCGGATGAATCCCAGCGTCTGCTCATCGGTGATCTGCCCGGTCTTGGCGTCGATCTTCTGCGAGCAGTTGCCGATGAAAATCTCCGGCTTGCCAAGAGTAACCGCGTCCATAAATTGCATGGCCCGGCGCAGATCGTATTGCATGCGGCCGCCGCCGAGCGAGCCCGCGGTCGCTGACTGAATGGCGACCGGCTTGCCGGCAAAAGGCTGGTCCGGCGCCCGCGACACCCAGTCGATTGCGTTCTTCATGCCGCCGGGTATGGAGAAATTGTATTCGGGTGAATTGAAAATCACGCCGTCGGCGGCGCGCACCGCGTCGACGAGCTTTTGCACCACCGGCGGAATGCCGGAGGTTTCCTGCATGTCGGCATTGTAGAGCGGAAATTCGGAGAAAGGCGGCGCCTCGCTGAACTTCATGTGAGGCGGCGCAAGGCCTGGCAACGCGTTCATCACCATCCGGTTGTAGGAAGCTTTGCGAAGGCTGCCGCAAATGCAGAGCAGATTAAATGTCTCGCCAGGCATGGGAGGCCCTTCTGGCTCAGCTTTCGTCGGCAATCGGATTGCGCAGCACGCCGATGCCGCCGATCTCGACTTCGCAGACGTCGCCGTTCTTCATCCACACCGGCGGCGTCCGAGCAAAACCGACGCCCGAGGGCGTGCCGGTGAAGATAATGTCGCCGGGCTCAAGGGTCAGACCCTGGCTCACATAGACGAGCGTCTCGATCACCGGGAACATCATGTTGTCGGTATTGTCCGACTGCATAACCTTGCCGTTCAGGCGGGTTTCGATTTTCAATCCCTTGCCGCCCGGCGGCAATTCGTCTGCGGAGACAAGCCACGGACCGAACCCGCCGGTGTGGTCGAAATTCTTGCCCATGTCCCATTGCGTGGTCTTGCGCTGAAACTCGCGCACCGAACCTTCGTTGCCGCAGGAATAGCCGGCTACACAGGAGAGCGCATTGGCGGCGGTCAAATGCTTGGCCCGCCTGCCGACCACGAGGATCATCTCGGCCTCATAATCGAGCGTCTCGGTGACACGCGGCCGAACGATCGGTTGCCCGTGGGGCACCAGCGAGGTGCGCCCGCGCATGAAAATCGTCGGAAATTTCGGAATGTTGTCGCGCTGTGCGCCTTCCTTGACGTGCTCGAGATAATTCAGTCCCAGGCAGATGATCTTGCCCGGCTTGGCGACGGGAAGAGCGTAGGTCAAACCCGAAAGCGGCCGGCGTGCGTTCGCCGGTGCGCGCTTGGCGAGATCGGCAAGCGGTTTGAGGTCGCCGTCGTGTGCGGCAAGCCATTCGCCAAGATCGGTTGGCGCGTTGCCGTCGGCGGCGCTGAGATCGACCGCCTGATCGCCTTCGACCACACCCAGCCGCGGGCCCTTTTCACTTGAGAACGCAACGATTTTCATAGTTTTTCTGTCCTGCCGTAATGACTTGTCAGCTTAAGGCCGCGACTATAACGGCCGGCTCCGCCCCGATCTACCTCGCCGGCGCCGGCGGCAGCTATGCGAGAAAATAGTCGCGAAGCCGCTCGCGCGCCTTGAGCGCGGGAGCAAGATCGAAACCGTTGACCACCGCCAAACGGAAACCTCCCGGCGGCATCACATGGCGTTCCGGCGGAAGGTCCTGGTGGAACGTGATCTGCAAACTGGAGATGCCGGGATCCCGCTTTAAGTCCCGCACCAGAGATGGCGGCGGATGGCGATAATTCACGCCGTGCGGACCGAATAGAACGACGCTGAAACCGCCGCGCCGTTCGGCGACGACGAATTCCCACACGCCGCGCTCGTACAAGCGTACCACGGCGTCCACCCAGCCGGCGCCGTAAAGATCCGGCCACTGGTCGGAAAACCGCAGATGCACTTCGATGATGACGCCGCCGATGGTCTCGAGATTGAGCATGCCGGTATAGCCGCCAAGGTTCTTCCCGATCCAGGCGCCGCACCTTCTCTCAATCTCGGCATTGGGCTCGGCATGCACGGTCCAATGGTCGAAGGTGCCTTCCCCGGCCGGCGTGCCGGTCACGTGCCCCCACCAGTGCGGCACGCCATTGACGACCGCGACATCAGATGAGACGTGCCGGCCGCTTAGCAGCGTCACCCAGAAATGGCCCGGCGTGTATGAGGCCGCATACTCCGCCGATGAATTGATCACGCGGCTGCCAGCCCCCATGCCTCTCAGGTTCATGATCGGCTTGGAAAACACCGGAAAGGCAGGCGGCGGCGTGCCATGCGGCCCGGCATCCAGCTTTTGGCTGAGCGCTACCTGGAGCTTGTCGTAGACCCAGCGGTGCCGCGGGTACCACCGCCACGCATCGCTGTCCTCAGTGGGAATGAGCGCCGCCGTCTTGACGTGCTCGAAATACTGCAGGCGCCACGGATCAGCTTCGCAGATCGGCATGGTAGCGACAGCATGCCTTCAAAAACGGACAACCCAAGGCCGACGATAGTCCAACCCTGGCTGTCTGTCTTCGGCTACCGCCCTGCCCGGCGCTTGCGTGTGCGCGCGGCTTTTTTAGCCGCGGACGAGCGCTGTGCCGCAGTCCGCCGAGACGCCGCGCTGTGTGCCTGCCGCGACAATGCTTTCGACGACACGGTGCCACGAGGTTCGCGTTTGAGCGCCTGTGTCACCGCCCGCGATCTGCGCTTACTGCGCTTGGGTTTGCGGATGCCCTGCCCGGCTTCATAGGCGTATTCGGCGCTTTTGCGCGTTCGCTCGGTGGTTTTCCCTCGTGTCGGCGGCGGCAGGTCGACACCTGCGCGTCTCGCCTCGGAAAGGCCGATGGCGATCGCCTGCTTGGCCGAGCGGGCACCGTGCTCGCCGTGCCGGATCTTATCGATCTCTGCCCGGACGAACTCGCCGGCC
This sequence comes from uncultured Alphaproteobacteria bacterium, assembly GCA_963753355.1. Classification (GTDB taxonomy): domain Bacteria; phylum Pseudomonadota; class Alphaproteobacteria; order Rhizobiales; family Xanthobacteraceae; genus BOG-931. The sequence goes on along the minus strand of CAVWBV010000031.1, from coordinate 134,288 downwards.
TGAGTGGACGCGGACTTACCCTCGCGCTTGTCGCGCTGCGCCTTTTCGATGATTCGCTTGAGCGGCATACTCGTTTCCTCCATTCACCCAGTCGTGCTGTTAACGCCGTGCCGGGCGCGCGGTTTCTAAAAAAGACCGGGTCGCCCGATACGCTTTTTTTCAGAGGTCGCCATCGGCGCGCAAGGCATGCACGCTGAATTGGCCGTCGGTCCACGTCTGGAGTGGCGACCAGCCGCTGCCGTGCGCCAGGGCACGAAACGTGTCGATCGAATACTTGTAGCTGTTCTCGGTGTGAATGGTTTCGCCGGCGCGAAACTCGATCGGCGTATTACCCACCCGCACCGTCTGCCGCTTCGTGCTGGCGAGATGCATTTCGATACGGCTTCGCTCGCGGTTATAAAACGCGTGGTGCTCAAAAGCCTCGAGATCGAAATTGCCGCCAAGCTCCCGATTGATCCGCGCCAGCAGATTGAGATTGAATTTCGCGGTAACGCCCTCGGCGTCGTTGTAAGCGCGATAGAGAATATCGGCCGGCTTGACGAGATCGACGCCGACGATAAAGACCGCGCCGTGACCGAGAATTCGCGCAGCGTGGCGAAGGAAGCGCGCGGCCTCATGTGGTTCAAAGTTGCCGATAGTCGAGCCGGGAAAGAAACCGGCGCGCGGCCGGTTCGCCGCTTCCGCCGGCGGCTCGAACATGGTGGTGAAGTCGGCCGCCACCGGATAAACCGCGAGATGCGGGAAGTCGCGGCGAAGCCCGGCCGCTTCCTGGGCGAGAAAATCGCCAGATATGTCGACCGGCATATAGGCTTCGATGCTTGCCGCGGCGCGCAGCAGAATACGCGCCTTGGTGCTCGAACCACCGCCGAACTCGATAAGGACACAGCCGGGCGGAAACAGCGAGACAATTTCCGGCGCGTGCTTGTGCAGAAGTTCAAGTTCGCTGCGGGTCGGGTAATATTCCGGCAACCGCGTGATGCGTTCAAACAACGCCGAACCGACGGCGTCGTAGAAATACTTCGGCGGCAGGTGTTTGGGCTTTTTGGCCAACCCGGAAATGACGTCGGCGGCAAACGAGTCGGAAGCCGCAAATGGCGGAACGCGAAGCGCAGTTTGGGCGGGGTTCATTTGCAAACTCAGTGATGGAATTCGGCGAGCCGCAAGCCGCTGAATTGCCAGCGCGCCGCGGGATAAAAGAAATTGCGGTACGACGCCCGAGAATGACCCTCCGGCGTCGCCAACGACGAACCGCGCAGTACCATCTGACTGACCATGAATTTGCCGTTGTATTCACCGAGCGCGCCCGGCTCGGCCACGTAATCAGGGTAAGGCAAATAGGCGCTGCGGGTCCACTGCCACACCTTGCCAAAGGCGTCTTCGAGAGCGCCGGCCTTGGCCGCGACTTCCCACTCCGCTTCGCTCGGCAGATGTTTGCCCGCCCGGCGCGCGAAGGCGTCCGCCTCGTAGTAGCTCACGTGACAGACCGGCAGTGCCGGATCGACCGGACGCAGGCCGCCAAGCGTCATGGAAAACCAGGCGCCGTCGATCAACTGCCAATAGCCCGGCGCCTTCCATTCCTCCGCGGCAACGACGGCCCACCCGTCCGACAGCCACAGATTGGGCTTGCTGTAGCCGCCGTCAGCCATGAACTCGAGCCACTCTCCGTTGGTGACAAGTTTCCGCGCTATTCGGACCGGCTCGAGCAAAACCCGATGCGCCGGACGTTCGTTGTCGAAGGAGAAGCCATTTTCCCCGGCACCGATTGAGTACACGCCCTCAAAACGCGGATCGGCGCCGTCATCGAGGCAGGGGCTTTCCGGCCATTGCCATTGAGTATCGTAAGCCGGGTGGGTCGGGTTTTGGGCAAACGCATGGAGAATGTCGGTCAGCAATAATTCCTGATGTTGCTGCTCGTGATGCAGCCCTACTTCAACAGTCGGAAAAATCGGCGCACCATCGGCCGCCGATTCGATGAGCGCGGCGACGGCGGCGTCGACATAAGCACGATAGGCCGATGTCTCGGCGATGCCTGGGCGTGTGATCAAACCGCGCTGCGGTCGCGCATGACGTGGGCCGGCCGCGACATAGTAGGAGTTGAACAAGTACGAAAATCGTTCGTCGAAGGCCCGGTAGGATGAATTGAACGGCCGCAGCAGAAACTGTTCGAAGAACCAGGTCACATGCGCCCGATGCCATTTCGTCGGACTCGCGTCCGGCATCGACTGCACCACCTGATCTTCGGCGGAAAGTTGCCCGGCGCGGCGCTCGGTTTCGGCGCGCACCGCGGCGAAGGCGCGAAGCCAATTCCGGCGCTTATGGACGGACGACTCGGCATCGGCCGCTTGCTCGGTTTCGGCCTCAGGCGATTGGACGATTGGGCGTGACATTAGTCGGTCCGGAAAACCGGATGAGCGAATTGCGAAACTTAATGGCTAAGAAGTCTAATCGGCGCGTACCTTGATGGTTCCATAGCATTTCACCCCCAATAAGGCGAATACCGCCCGAGCGTTGCTAACGGGGATTTGATTAGGACAATAATATACTTCAAGGGATTGACGTTGCCGGAAAAGTACTTACGCGTTTTCGCGCCGGACCGCCAGATAGGGAGGCGACGAGGGTGAGCCAAGCCATGCTGCCGCGAGAGCGGTGCGACTACTCGGCGATCGTCGATCGGCCCCCGCTCAAACTGCCTGGCGACGCCCGCATGGTTTTCTGGACCATCGTCAACCTGGAAGTCTGGGACATCCGCAAACCCATGGCGCGACAGGTGCTCGCGCCCCCCACCGGTCAAAGTCAGCTTCCCGACGTGCCCAATTGGAGCTGGCACGAATACGGGATGCGCGTCGGCGTCTGGCGTTTCTTCGAGCTGTTCAAGCGGCTCGGTATCCGACCGACGCTGGCGCTGAACGCACGCGTCTGTGACGACTACCCGCGCGTCGCCGAACAGGCGCGGATCGACGGGTGGGAGTTCATGGGTCATGCTTATGAGCAAGGTCCGATCCATGCCGAGCCCGATCAAAAGGCCATGGTCGAACGCGCCCTTAATGTCATCACGCGCTTTTGCGAGAAGCGGCCCGTGGGCTGGCTCGGACCTGGGCTGACGCAAACGTTCGACACACCCGAGATCCTCGCCGCCGCCGGCATCAAGTATATCGGCGACTGGGTCTACGACGACGAGCCGACCTTGATTCGCACAGCGGCCGGGCCATTGGTGACGCTGCCCTACACTCTCGAATTGAATGACATCCCGATGATGATCGTTCAGCATCACGAGAGCGACTATTTGTTACGCCGCACCCTCGATCAGTTCGAGCGGCTTTATGCCGAAGGAAAAGAGCGCGCAAAGATCCTTGCGATAGCTATCCATCCCTATATCAGCGGGCAGCCGCACCGCATCAAATATCTCGAAGCCATCTATGAACACATCCGCCGCTTCGATGGCGTGCTCTATTGGACCGGCGAGGAGATTCTGCAGTGGTATTTGAAATCCCGTCCAGCGCCGCAATAAGACTTTTCTCGACAAGATTTGGCTTGGCCGCCGCACTTTTGCTCGGCGCCGGGTTCGGCACCGCCGCCGCTCAAACCGCGCCTTGCCGCACTTCAGGGTCTTATGAATCCTGGCTCGCGGCGTTCGAACGCGAAGCCGCTGCAAAAGGAATTTCGCAGCGCGCGATCGCGGCCGCTGCGCCCGGACTGACTTACGACCTGCACATCGTCAACATCGATCGCGGGCAGCGCGTCTTCACGCAAACATTCCTGCAATTTTCCGGACGCATGGCCGCCGCCTACCGCATTCAGCGCGGCCAGGCGCTGATCAAGGCGAATGCGCCGACCTTTGCAAAGATCGAGCAGCAATACGGCGTGCCCGCCCCTGTTATCGTGTCGTTCTGGGCACTGGAAAGCGATTTCGGCGCCAATATGGGCAACTATCATTCGCTCAGCGCCATCGCCTCGCTGGCGTACGATTGCCGGCGCAGCGACCGGTTTCGCGCCCAGTTATTCGATTCGATCCGCCTCATCGAGCGCGGCGATCTCGTGCCCGACGAAATGATCGGGTCGTGGGCGGGCGAGCTCGGGCAGACGCAGATGATGCCGTCGGAATATTTCAAATATGCCGTCGACTTCGATGGCAGCGGCAAACGCGACCTGGTCCACAGCGTTCCTGACGTGCTCGCCTCTACGGCGAACTATCTTGCCGGGCTTGGCTGGAAACGGGGTGAACAATGGCTCACCGAGGTTCGGGTGCCCGGCAATTTGCAATGGGAGCAAGCCGACCTTTCAGTCGCGCTGCCGCGCTCGAAATGGGCCGCCTCCGGGGTGACGCTGGCCGACGGACGGCCGCTGCCGGCCGATAACCTGTCCGCCTCGCTGCTGCTGCCGATGGGACGGTTTGGTCCGGCCTTCCTGGTCTATCCAAATTTCCAGGTTTATTTGCAGTGGAATAATTCGCTCGTCTATTCAACCACCGCCGCTTATTTGGCGACCCGCATCGCCGGCGCGCCGGCGCTTCATCCCGGGACACCGCCAACCGCCCTTTCCTTCCAGGACGTAAAAGAGATGCAAAGTCTCCTGGCGCGCGCCGGCTATGATGTCGGCACGGTCGACGGTTTCCTGGGATTGAAAACGCGGCAGGCCGTCAGGACCATGCAAATGAAATACGGTTTGCCCGCCGACTCCTACCCCACGGCAGAACTGCTCAGCCGATTGCGCGGCCGAGCCCAGTGAGGCATGGCGTAGCGTGCGACTCAGCCGCTGCGAGGCTCGCGCTGCCTAAGCTTAATTTCTGTTGTTGAGGTTATAGGGCTCGGGCGGCGGCTGCGACGGCGCAAAGCCGGAGAGCGGCTGGTGAATGAACGGAGAATACGTGCTGCCCGCGCCGAACTGAACCGTCGGGCCACCCTGCCCGAACAGTGTCATGCCGTTCTTGACCTGGCCGTCCGGATCGGCATACCTCGAACTGCCGTCCGCATTGCCGCTCAGATTTTCCATCGTGAACGCCCGTGCGGACGGACCGGCCAAGGTCATGAGCCCAAGCGCCAGAATGGCCGCTGCGAGACGAAGCTGGGTCGATCGAAGCGTCATGTTACCCTCTCGATGGCGCCCTGCGCGACGCAGTGTGGAGGCTAAGGGCGCGCGCCACTCAGCGTCAAGCAGCTTTTGAATACCACAGGAGCAGTTAATGCGGACGAAACCGTGTCTGACTTTGGCCGATGTCAAGAAAATGCTGGCGGCGTGCGAGGCCGAAGCGGCGAAAAACAAATTGGCGGTGGCGATCTCGATCGTAGATGACGGTGGATTTCTCCTGGGCTTCGAACGCATGGACGGCGCTGCCATCATTTCGGCCGAAGTGTCCCTCGGCAAGGCGCGCACCTCGGCCATGACCCGTCGCCCCAGCAAGTTTTTCGAAGACCGCGTCAAGGACCGGCCGGCTTTCATCACTTTTCCCGCCGGGCTGCTGATTCAGGGTGCTTTGCCGATCATGTATCAGAACGAATGCGTCGGTGCGATCGGTGTCTCCGGGGTGCAATCGCACGAGGACGAACAGATCGCGCTGGCAGGCGTCAATTCGCTCGGATAGCGCGGCGAGGCCGACAAGACTGTTCGGCCGCTCGCGGGTGCCCGGGAAGCTCAGGCGTCGAGCTCTTTGTAGTAGCGGTAGATGCCCCACTGACTGAACGCTATCCGCCGCGGCGAAGCCAGGTAGGCTTTCATGCGCGGCCGCGCGGCCACGCGATCGTGCAGCGCGACAAGTCCGGGCACCTTCTTCTCAAAGCGCTTCATGCGCTTTGGAAAGGCGTAGCGCAGTCCCTCGATGATCTGAAAGATCGAAAGATCGACGTAGGTCAAACGCCGGCCGACGAGAAATCGCCCGCCGTTTTTTTTCAGGATACGCTCGAAATAGCCGAGGAATTTCGGCACGCGATAGCGCCAGAAATCCTTTGTGCGGCGCCGCGCCGCTGCCCGCTGCTCCTCAAAGTAGAGCCAAGAGGTGATGGGGTGATGGCTATCGTGGATCTCGACCACGAGGTCCGTGATGGTGAGCTGCAACTGGTGTGCCCAGAGCCGCCCCACTTCGTCGCGCGGCGAAAGATTCAATCGCGGGCCGAGAAAGAACAAGATGTTGGCGGTTTGCGCGACAATAAGCTTGCCGACTTTGACGAATGGCGGCGCGAACGGCGGGCGGGTGCTGCGTTTATCCTCGATGATTTTCATCATCGCCGGCACTCCGGCGTTGCCCTTGCGCCGCGCGACGTCGACGTAATCCGCACCGGCCTCCTCGAGCGCGAGCCGCACGAACTCGCCTCGGCCCTGCACCGTCGGATGGTAATAAAGTTCGTAACGCATCTCATGCACCTGCCGGCGGAAAAAACTCGTGCCCTGTGGTCGCGGCGTTGCGGGTGTGGCGCGTTAGCTTCGCGTCGCCACCCACGTACCGGCGCAATAGCCACCCGGTCCCTGGCCGCGCCAAACGCCGCCGCCGCGCGTTACCGACATGTGTCCGCTCGCCACCGCGTAATGCGGTCCGCTCGACACCCGTGCCCACGCCGAGCCGCCCGGTCTGACGCGTCCGGTGAAATCAATGCCAAAGGCGCCGTTGTAAGAAATGATGCCGTTGGTGATCTGGCCGCTGAAACGATAGGCAGCATCGCACGGGCCGCTCCTCGTATAGATCACGACGCTCCAGGCGCCGTCGTATTTGGTGGCCGCACGTACATATGTGGCTTGTGTGACCGCCGACGCGGCGACGGTTGCCGCAAGCACAATCGCTCCAACATTGCGCATGATGATCTCTCCCTGAAGAGTGGCGGCGCCGCGAGCGCCTCAATTCGCTGGACCCGCCGGCATCGGAGCCCGGTGTCAAAACGCAGCGACTGTTCCATGATCGATGGCGGCCTGTCCAGCGCCGCCGCAAAATCGCGGCCATCGCCCGCCGGAACGATTATGCGCCGGTCTTGTACTGCTGGTCGGTCACCTTCTCCAGCCATTCGACAAATTTTCCGTCGAGTATTTCCGCGATGGCGACGTGCTCCATGAAGTTTGCTGGAGTAGCGCCATGCCAGTGTTTCTCGCCTGGCGGAATCCATACAACGTCGCCGGCGCTGACTTCCTGCAACAGCTCTCCCCAACTTTGAACGCGGCCGGTTCCGGAAAGGATATACAATGTCTGTCCCACTGGATGAGTATGCCAATTGGTGCGCGCGCCCGGCTCGAAGCGCACGACTGAGGCGCGCACGCGCGCGGGCTCGGGCGTGTCGAGAATCGGATCCTGCCAGACGGTGCCGGTAAACCAATCGGCCGGCGCGCGGCGCGACGGCCGCGAGCCGCCAGAGTGTATATCCATTGGGGTTGCCTCCGGTGCGAGCCGCCGCTTCATGCGCACGGCAATGAACTAGCGGCCCAATTCTAACATTCGCATCCAGTCTCGGCACGCTCTCTTGCGAATGTTAGAATCAAAGGACCACTAGCAATATTAGTTCCTAGTGGAGCTTTGGGATTTGACATTCGCTTTGCGGGCCAGCGGTTGGGTGGGTAGCGAATGTCAAACCCGCTCCACTAGTGTAGGATAATGGAAATTTTACAGGCGGATACTCTCCTATTTCCGCCACATGCCGCCGGCAAAAATGCCGTCGATTTGCACCGGTCCGCGCTGGAAACTGCGGTGCGGCAAACTACGAAGGATGGGAGCCGCGGGCTATGCCGATCATCAGACGTATCGCAGACGGCCGCTCGGCGCGATTTTTGATGTTAGCGCTGGTCGCCCTTGCGCTTGCCGGCTGCTCGAAGTGCGACGTGCCGGTATGGCGGCATGACAGCGACGCGCCGCAGTCGTGCCACGACGAGGCACCGCCTCAATAGCAAGTGTCTGCGTGCCGCGCGGCGGGGGAATCCTCGCCTGCGAAACCGGCCGCGCCAAGCGACGATTAAGCGCCTAGCGTTTCCTTCACGGCGGCAACGAGTTGCTTCAGCGTAAACGGCTTCGGCAAGAAGCCGAATTTCCCCGACTCCGGCAGATGTTTCTGAAACGCATCCTCGGCGTACCCGGACACGAAAATGATTTTCAAATTCGGATTGCGGGTGCGCAATTCGCGCGCCAGTGTCGGGCCGTCCATTTCCGGCATGACCACGTCGGAGACGACGATATCGACCGGGCGGTCCGAGCTTTCAAGCACCTCAATCGCCTCGATGCCGTTGCCCGCTTCAAGCACGGTGTAGCCGCGCGAAGCGAGCCCGCGGGCATTGAGGGCGCGCAGCCCCTCCTCGTCTTCGACCAGCAGGATTGTGCCCTCGCCGGTGAGGTCCGTCCCTGCCGCCTGCTTGACCTGGTCGGCTGCCGCCAGCGCGCCGGCAATCGCCGGTGCTTCGACCTCGGAGGACGCCGTCTCGCCGGCGGCGGCCACATGGCGCGGCAAGAAAATGCGGAATGTCGCGCCCTCGCCCACCGCGGAATCTGACGTACACGAAGCCGCCGGTCTGTTTGATGATGCCGTAAACCGTGGACAGGCCAAGACCGGTGCCTTTGCCGACTTCCTTCGTTGAGAAGAACGGATCGAAAATCTTGTCGATGATCGTTTTGGGAATGCCGGTCCCTGTATCGGTCACTTCAACAAGCACATAATCCGCCGCTGGCATGCCTTTGGCGTGGTAGCGCTCGCACTCATTTGCCGCGACATTGAGCGTGCGAACGCTGAGGCGGCCGCCGTCGTGCATGGCATCGCGGGCGTTCACCGCCAGATTCACGATGACCTGCTCGAACTGCGAAATGTCGACTTTGACCGGCCACAGATCGCGGCCATGAACCACGTCGAGGGTGACCTTCTCGCCGATCAACCGGCGCAACAACATGGTCAGATCGCTCAACACCTCGCCGAGATCGAGTACCTGCGGGCGCAGCGTCTGCTTGCGGGAAAATGCCAGCAGATGCCGAACCAGACTCGCCGCGCGGTTGGCATTCTGTTTGATCTGCATGATATCGCCGAACGACGGATCGGTCGGCTTGTGCGCGTTGAGCAGGAAGTCGGTCGCCATGATGATGGCGGAGAGAACGTTGTTGAAGTCGTGAGCGATCCCGCCGGCCAGCTGGCCGACGAGGTCCATCTTCTGTTGCTGGTTCAGCTTGGTCTCAAGTTCGCGCTGCGCGGTCGTCTCAAGGACATAGACGATGGCGGTTTCCTGGTCGCGCTCCTCCTTCTCGACCGCGGTTACATAAAATCGGCCGAAGCGCTCGCCGTCACCGTCAAGCGCGGCGTCGACCGGCGCAATGTCGCCCTTGCCGGCCGCAGCCTGGGCGATGGCCGTCTCGAGCGCGGCGCGATCCCGCTCCGCCACGACCGCGCCAATCGAACGGGCCCCGCTGGTCCTGCCCGGCGCATTCTGAAAGAGCCGCGCAAACAGCGGATTGGTGCGCACGATCCCGCCCGCTTTATCCACGGTCGCGATCGCCATCGGCGTGTGATGGAAGAAGCGCATGAAGCGAATTTCCGCGGCGCGCTGTAAATCGCCGCCGTCGTCGCCTTGCCGATTAAGTACGAGTGTGCGCGATGCGCCCGGCGCCGCATCGGCACCGAATGCCACTTTGTGCAAAAGCCGCACCGGGAGCGTGCGTCCGCCGCGCGTCTTCAGATCGAGATCGAGAACTTCGGTTTTGATGTCGCCCGCGCTTCCTCGCAGAGCTGTCAACAGCGCGCCGCCGTCGCCGGAAACGAGATCAGTCAGCTTCAATCCACCGGAACCGACCTGAGCCAGATCCTGATCGAGCCAGTTAGCAAGAGTGGCGTTCAGGTAGACCACGTCACCCTGCGCATCGACGGAGAAAAATCCGGCCGGCGCATGATCCAGGTAGTCGATGGCGTGCTGCAATTCTTGAAAGACGTTTTCCTGCCGTTCGCGCTCGCGGGTGATATCGGCGATCGACCAGACCGTGAGATGCCGCGCGCGTACCCCTTCCGCGAACGGGCGCACGCGAAGCCGCAGCCAGCGTGCCGGGCGGCCCTGCAAGCCGGCAACACGCACTTCCTCCTGCAATCGCTTTCCTTCGCGCGCGGCTTTGAGTAGCCGGTAGATCGCCTCGGAGGCATCCGCATCGCCGATAAAAACCCGTTCCACCGGCCGCAATTCGCCGCCGTCGGCGGCGTCGATGAGATCGAGGTAAGCGGCATTGGCGTAGACCACGCGCCCGTCGCGTTCGGTAACGAGAATGCCGTCAAAAGAATCGTCGACCAGGGACTTGACCAGCGTATCGGCGCCCTCCGCCGGGCCAAGACGAAGAATGCCCGCACCGAACGCGAACAGAGAAAACACACCGATCATGGCGAACAACGCCAAGGCGGCGAGAATATAGGGATCGGCGTTTGGCTCACCGAGCAACACAAAGGCGGCGGCCGCTGCAGCGAGAACGGCTGCGCCAATCAGCACAAGTACGATACTGCCGGAACGCCTCGCCGCGCCATCACGACGGACGGCTTTGCGCGCAGGCACGGAAGCTTCGTCAGTGATGCTGTGAATGGTCATCGTTCAGCCGTTACACCCCAGTTCCAGCGGCTGCGCCGAGAGAAGACCCCGCTTGCCGCGGGAGCTCTGGACATATTCGATTCGCTGCGGCGGCGCGCGAGGCGAGTACGCAAGCCGAATCGGCCCCATTTCACGCCAAGGACGTTAAAATCGAAATACGCGGTCCAAAACTTCCCGATCGCCGATTGCATCCTTCGGTCCTGAGCAAATGTCCCTGCCTCGGCATTCGTTAACTTGGCTTCGGCCGCTTTTTGCCATCAAAGCGCCGTTTACCATAGAAACCATGGCCATCCTGAGGTCATATTCCACATCATCCATTGGCTTTAATTCTTTATTAGTATTGGCTAGATTCTCGGCAGCCAAATGTTCGCCGCAGGGGTCGTAACAACTTGGGTCGTGGCGACGACAGGGGGAGTAGGCTGAATGTTCGATTTATTCGGGGCGGAAATGCCGCTCGCCGTGCGCTTCTTTCTCGCGTTCCTGATCGTGCTGGGGTTGATCGGGGTCACGGCCTGGGCAGTGCGCAGACTCGGCAGCGGCAGGCTCGGCACCAACGGCGTGCGCGGCCGCCAACCGCGGATCGCGGTCATCGATCACGCCAGTGTCGACGGGCGGCGCCGATTAATTCTTGTTCGTCGCGACAACGTCGAACACCTGTTGATGGTGGGCGGGCCCTCCGACGTCGTCGTTGAAGCCAATATTGTTCGCGCTACTGCGGCGGCGGCCGGGGCACGCGGACCCAGCATTGGGGAAACGGCCCCACGCGCAATTCCATTGCCCGAAATTCCGTCGAACGGTTCGTGGCCGCTCCAGCCGGAGCCGACAGGACCTGCGACGAGTTCTTCCCCGCCCCGGCGGGTTTCCCGCATCGAGGCGGCAGATGAAGCAAATAGTTTGCCCCCGCCCACCGAGCCGCCTTCCCGCGCGCGGGAGTCGCTCACGAATCTCGCCGACGATCTTGCAGGAATGGCGCCCACTGCACCCAGCGCGCCGCTCAGTCCGGCGCCGCCGCGCGGTCGCTCGGCCCCGGCCGGCCGGCCGGAGGCTGCGCGGGCAGAGCAACGTCCCGATCCCCGAGCGGCGGCACAGCCGACAAGTCCCGAGGCCATTGCTGCCGCAGATAAGACACTCGCTGAAATGGCCCAGCGGCTCGAGGCCGCGCTGCGCAAGCCGAAGGCCGTAGAGCCCGCGCCCTCTGGCGGATCGCGCGGTGCCGCGCCTGAGCAAATTGCCGGGATCGACACACCGGCCTCAGCCGCGCAACCCACGCCGATGCGACCGCTGCGGCCGGTCGAGACAAAAACGGCACGGTCTGAAAGCAAGGCCAGCGAGGGCAAAGCGATTTACGAAACGCTCGAGCAGGAAATGGCAAATCTGCTCGGCCGGCAGCCCAACAAAGGCTGACTAGAAGAAGCTCACGCCACTAGTACCCCAACGGAACTCTCCCGGTGGGTCTGCGTTTGTTAGCAGACATTAGCTGAGGAGATTCGTCATGGGATTCGGACGTGGGATACTGCTTTGGATGTTGGGCATACCGTTGCCCATCATTCTTCTGCTGGCAATCTTTTGGCACCACTAAAGCCAAGCAAAATCAATAGCGCGTTTGTTTGTTTAGTCGTGCCCGCACCTTTGCGGGCATCGGCTTTTTTAGCTCCCCAATCGAAGCGTTAGTCCCCGTCGGCCATATGGGCAGGCGGGAACCAAAGTTCCGTCCCGGCGTTCTCGGCAGAGCTAACCTCCAATCGAAAGGATTACGATCATGTCCGGCGCCGAACGATATTCCCGCGCCATATCCGCGGAGGTTGGTGAAATCGAGCGCCGCGTTGCGGGCACTCGAGAGAAATCTCGAACGCGCCGGCGGCGCGGCATCAGCCAATGTTAAAGCGCGTGCCGAATCTTTGGGGGACGCGCTCGCCTCTACACTCTTCGGCTGGGCGGACCGGTTTCGCGAAAGCGCGAGCGTGCTCGGCGATCAATCTACCGCTTTCGGCAAAGATGCCGCCAAAGTCGGGCGCAGTACGCTGAAGGAGGTTTCGACCAGGACGGAGCAACATCCCCTCTTTGCTCTCGGGATCGCTGTTGCCATCGGCGTGCTGATCGGCATGGCCAGCCGCAGCCGGGATTGAACCAGCCCTAGCCGCCTTGCCCTAACTTTGGCCGTGGGTCGCGGCTAACGCATCAAAGCGCCGCCATCCACACTGATGGTCTGGCCGGTGACGAAATTGCTGTCACTGGAGCAAAGGTAAACCAGTGTCGAAAGCAGATCGGCGGGCACCTGCTCGCGCTGGATCGCGCGCGCGGCGACGCCTGCGGCCGCGGTCTTGCCCGTCCAGTCCGGATGCGTTTTCACCGCGTCGCTCATTGTCAGCCCCGGCGCGATCGCGTTGACACAAATATTGTACGGCCCGAGCTCGCGCGCGAGCGAACGCGTCATCGAGACCACCGCGCCCTTCGAAGTCACGTAATGCAGCAAGTATCCCGTACCTTTGAACGCCGTTCCCGACGCGATATTGATGATGCGCCCATCCTTCTTCTCCATCATCAGTGGCGCGACGGCCTTGGCGCATTGGAAGGTGCCGCGGACGTTGACCGCCATAACCCGATCCCATTCGTCCTCGGATATCTCCTGAAACGGCTTGGTGCGCAGGTCCGCGAACAGCCCGGCATTGTTGACGAGGATATCGACCGTGCCGAATTGGCGAACCGTTGTGTCGATCAGGTCGCTGATGGAGGCTTTTGAGGTCACGTCGGTGCGCACGTAAATGGCTTGCTGTTGCTTTTCGCGAATGCGCTCGGCGACCGGCGTCCCGTCAAGCAGGTCGGCGACGACGACTTTGGCGCCGACGTCCGCCAGACCTTCGCAAAACGCGGCCCCGATTCCCCGCCCGCCGCCGGTCACGATCGCCACCTTGTCCTTGAGCCGCATATCCACCGCGTGACCTCCATTATTTCGTTCGCGCCGCACCAACACCTATGACCGATAGCGGTGCCGGCCGCGCTGGAAAACCAGCGCAGCGAACTACGAACCCACGAGTTGAACAAGGAGAATCCGCAGAGACCCGTGCAGCTACCTAAGGCACTGCGAGTAGTGGACGACGCCTTCCGGGATTACAGCGGCCTATGCATCCGGCCCAGCAGCCAACCAATGCCAAGGGCAATGGCCGCCGCGGTATACGGCTGGGTCTCGATGGTATGGCGGATCGCTTTTTCGAACGAATTTGCTGTTCGGCGCGCAGCAGTGCCCGCGCTGTCCATAACATCCGCCGCGCTGTCTCGCGCCTGGCCGTACACATCCTGCGCAGCATCCGTCACGGCCCCGGCTACGCCGCTTGCGTTCTTTCGAGCGTCATCGAGGGCTCGATTGAAATCGGTAGCTTTTGTCGAGGTTTGGGCCATGGCATTTCCCTTAGCTGTGAAGGTCGCTGGGGATGTCAACGCGCGAGTTCCCGTCCGGTTCAGCGGTTGGGAACTTTTTTCATCCGGTGGCCCGCAGCGCAACTGGGCTCAGAGTTCGTGCTGCCCGTCTAGCCGCTTTTTCAGGCTCGCCACTTCACGCTCGAGCTTTGCGAGCCGATCCGCGAACGAACTCTGCACATCTCCGTGCTCTCCCCCGGGGCCTGGAGGGGGCTCCGAGGTCCAGCTTATTCCGATGCTGTTACCCTTCCGCCACGCGACCTTGGCGTGAAAGGATTCGTCTTTGTTCGGAAGAAAGAGTTCGAACGCATCGGGAAGCGCGACCGTCTCCGGCACCTCCAGCCTGCTGCCGCCCTCGGTGAGGTCACGGACAATGCAGTCCACGCTGGACATGCCGTTGTTGAAATAGATCCGGCCCTGGATGAACGTCCTATGGCGAACGAGTGCGCGTCGGTCCTTCATGGCAAACCCGGAGCCTTGCCGGCCCTTTATCTCGAGCATTCGCCCGAAGGAGAGAGTGCAGCCGCGCCAGCTAAAATTCGGTGATGCCGGTCAAAAAACCACCACACCCGTCGCGGGCGTAGTTACCAAATAATAAACGAACGCCGGCCTGAGCGGCCAGCGTGAAACAACCAAACCGGGAATGCCGCCTCTACTCTTCGCGGTAGACCCGCTCGCGCCGTTCATGGCGCTCCTGAGCCTCGATCGAGAGGGTCGCGATCGGACGCGCCTCGAGACGCTTCAGCGAAATCGGCTCTCCGGTCTCCTCGCAATAGCCGTAGGTCCCATCATCGATGCGTTGCAGTGCGGCGTCTATCTTCGAGATCAGTTTTCGCTGGCGGTCCCGAGCCCGCAATTCGATGGCTCGGTCGGTTTCGGAAGAGGCGCGATCGGCAAGATCCGAATGGTTGTGATTGTCATCTTGCAGATGCTGGAGGGTGTCCTTGGCCTCTTTGAGGATATCGTCGCGCCAGCGCATCAGTTTGATGCGGAAATATTCCCGCTGGCGGTCGTTCATGAACGGTTCCCGATCCGTCGGCCGGTAGATCTTTTCGAGGCCGCGAAAGGTTTTACCGTTGGTGCTTAAGACGTCGTCGGATCGACCATTTTTACTTTTTACCGACTGCATTGATCGTTTGTCCCCTACTACGCTCACGCGTGCGTCGCTTTCCTCCCCGGAAAGGCGCGCCCATATACCTCGGGACTATGACGCTGACAATAATGAAACGTCGCCGCGGGCATCGGCGCACCCCGATGGCTCTCCCGAAACCTACAATTCTCGCGCTAACCACCGCCAGAAACGTGGAATTTTCTCGCCCGGGGCGCCTCTGCCCTCTTTGTGTTTGAGGGTTCTGAAGGGCCATTTGGGCATCCACGCGAGGTCGGCGGGAGCGCCGCCGGCCAAGCTGACCCGATTTCGCCGTATCGCCCGGTTGCCGGCCTCTCCGCCGGGGCGCGCCCGGCGGCTTAACAAGTCGCTACCAAGATCATTCGTTTCCGAGTTCCACGGCTAAAAGAACGGCAAGCGCCGCATGGTAATGGGTGCCCCTGGGACGCTACCACGGCGGGGATCAACGAATGTTTGCCTTGAGAGAGGCCGAAAGCCGTATGCGGGCGCTTGAGTCCGAGCTCGGCGCGGCGCACGCCAGAATGCGACATCTTGAAACGCTGATCGAAACCGATCCGCTGCTCGACATTTTGAACCGGCGCGGCTTCGAGCGCGAGTTGACGCGAGCGATGGCGCGGGTGGCCCGGTATGATGGCAGCGCCGCCATCGTCTTCATCGATCTCGACCACTTCAAATCAACCAACGACCAGTGCGGTCACCTGGCGGGCGATGCCACGCTGCAAATGGTTTCAGACACCATCGTCAGAAGCTGTCGCAATTCGGATGTCGTGGCGCGTTTCGGCGGCGATGAGTTCGCGGTGCTGTTGTGGAATCTGACCGAACAGGACGCGCATGCCAAAGCACGCTCGTTGGAGAAGAGGATCGACGCGCTGCGCGTTCGATTGGCTGCCGAGTGCGTTTCAGTGGGTGCTTCCGCCGGTGTCGCCATGCTGGGCGGGTCGGACTCGCCAAGCCAGATCATCAGGCGCGCCGATGCCGACATGTATTCCCGGAAAACGGCAAAAGGCAGGGCGCCCCGGCACCAGCTCGCCGCGTTGCCGGCGGCCTGTTAAATAGCCGCCGATCCGTCCGCTGCGCACAATCGGGCGCAGCGCACTCACCTGTCGTCGTCGATCATCCAAAGCCGCCGGATGTCGGCTATGCGAGTGCGGCGGATTGCCGGCGCTTGTTGACCGCAGCCCCGCGTGATTTAAGGGGCGAGACAAGCCACTTAAGCGGATGAAGACGCATGCGTTTCGAAGGCACCGACGCCTATGTCGCGACCGAAGATCTCAAAGTCGCGGTCAATGCGGCCATA
Organism: uncultured Alphaproteobacteria bacterium; assembly: GCA_963753355.1. Classification (GTDB taxonomy): domain Bacteria; phylum Pseudomonadota; class Alphaproteobacteria; order Rhizobiales; family Xanthobacteraceae; genus BOG-931. The sequence continues at coordinate 117,939 of CAVWBV010000031.1, read as the reverse complement.
GCCTTGGAGCGGCCGCTTCTGGTCAAAGGCGAGCCCGGCACCGGCAAGACTGTACTCGCCATCGAAGTCGCCAAGGCGCTCGGCGCACCGCTGATCGAGTGGCACATCAAATCGACCACGAAAGCCATGCAAGGGCTTTACGAATACGACGCCGTCACGCGATTGCGCGACAGCCAGTTGGGCGATCAGCGCGTCAAGGACATTCGCAACTACATCCGGCGCGGCAAACTTTGGGAAGCGTTCGTCGCCGACGAGCGTCCCGTTCTGCTGATAGACGAAATCGACAAAGCGGACATCGAGTTTCCGAACGATCTGCTGCAAGAACTCGATCGCATGGAGTTCTTCGTTTACGAGACCGGCGAAACGGTGCGCGCACGGCGGCGGCCGATCGTTGTCATCACCTCAAACAATGAAAAAGAATTGCCTGACGCGTTCCTGCGCCGCTGCTTCTTCCACTACATCCGCTTTCCCGACGCCGACACCATGCGCTCGATCATCGAAGTGCATTTTCCCGGCATCAAGCACCGTCTCGTCGCCGAAGCGCTGCGGCTGTTTTATGAGATCCGCGACGTGCCCGGCATGAAGAAGAAGCCTTCAACCTCGGAATTACTTGACTGGCTGAAGCTATTGATGGTCGAAGATATCTCCGCGGAGACGCTCCGCGAGCGCGATCCGAAGAAACTCATCCCGCCGCTGCACGGCGCGCTCATCAAGAATGAGCAGGATGTGCACTTGTTCGAGCGGCTCGCCTTTATGACCAGGCGCGAGGCGCGGTGATCCGCAGGCGCGCAAGGCGCAAAGCCTGCGCTTTGGTGGACGCCGCGAAAGTTAGCCGGCTCTCGGGAAAGAGCGGCCGTTACCAGCCGCCCCAATTGAATCGCCAGACGAGCGACGTCGTAACCGTCTGCACCTGCGGAGTCATGTGCTGCCCAAAGCCTGTTGGGGCACCGGTTGCGTTGGTAAATGAGGCAACGTCAGCGCTTTGATAAATCGAGTAACGATACTCGGTGCGCCAGAACAGGCCCTGGATCGGCAGCCAGCTGAAGGCGTATTCGGTGCCGCCACCAATGAACCAGCCGTTGAACGTGTGTCCGCTCAGGCTAGTCAGCGATGGCCCAGCGGGTGTGGTTTGAAGCGCCAAGCCCGTCTGGTCGAACTTCGCCCCGGTGTAGCCGCCGTCGACATAGGTAAGGAGATTGGGCATCGGCAGCAGGCCGGCACGCGCACCGCCATACCACGCACCGCTTTGATTCAGGTTCCCGCCGAGCCCGCTGAGAGGATCGGCGACGGTGCCGCTGATGCCGGAAAAGTCGTAATCGCCGAACACCCCGATGACGGCTGGCCAGGCGCTGAAGAGGCCGAACTGATAGTCGCAGCCACCGCCTGCCCTGCCGAGCCAACCTCGCCCGCCGCTAGTCGTCGACGACGATGTCGCCACATTTCCGGGAATGGTTTCGCCATTGTGATCGACGTTCGAAACGCCGTAGCCGACGCCAGCGTCGATATAGCAGCCGGTAAAGATCGCCGGCGGTGGCGGGGGCGGCACCGGTACATAATTCGGAGGCGGTGTCGGCAAATCAGCAGCAAACGCAGCGGTCGAGAGTGCGGCCAACAGCGAACATGCCACAACAGTTCTTTTCATGGTGTGCCCCGAGTTACGTCCCAGATTCTCAAATATAGCCCATGCATCGCATCTATTCTATTAACTCTTCGCTATCGCCCAGTGGCGGCAATGACGAGCAGCGAGGCGAAGACGCACGGCTTCCCTCACCAACCGGACGCTAGGTCGGAGGCCGAGTGAGCGGAATTTGCCTCCGCTCCCTGGATTCGATGTCGGCGTCCGCCGAACTGGGCGCATCGGCTGCACTGCCCAGCTTTGTGGTTGTTTGCGTTTTGGCGTTTCGCGCATGCCTTCGCGCAGCTTCAGCGGCATGCGCGCGGCGCTCGGCTACCGCTTCTCGCAGGCGCATCGCCCAATAAAAGACCTGCGCCGTGGCGCGGCCGAGCCTTCCGCCCGCCCACACCAGCTCAAAGGCGCTGAATTGCTTCCACGTCTGGTCGCCATCCACCATGGCGCGCGCAATGAGAAGGCCGGCAAGCGCTGTGGTGTTGAGGCCATGGCCGCCGAACCCGCTTGCGAGCCACAATCCGGGACTGAGTTGGCCGATCTGCGGCATGCCGTGAACAGTATGGCCGACCGTGCCCGACCAAGCGTACTCGCTCACGACGCCGTCGAGTTGCGGGTAGGTCTTTTTTATGTCGGCGACCAGCGCCTCGGCGTAGCGCCGTGGATCGAGTTCTGTCGTCGTCAACCGTCCTGACCACAGCAAGCGGTCGCCATCGACCCGGCGATAGTGATTGTCGGCTAGTTCGCTGTCGCTCACCGAACCGCCATAAGTGACCGCGTCACCGATGCGTGCTCCAAGCGGCGCGGTCGTGATGACATAAGTCGTCAACGGGATGATCGTTGCCGCAATTGCCGGCAGCAAACCCTCTCCGCCGACATTTCCGCACAGCACGACGTGATTGGCACGCACGCGACCGTGCGCAGTGTCGAGGCGTTTACGCACGCCCGCCGCGTCGATCGACAAGGCGGACGTATGCTCGTAGACGCGAACGCCAGCGCGTTCGGCAGCGGCGGCAAGGCCAAGTGCATAGTTCAGCGGATGGATGTTGATAGCGCCGGGATAATGAATGGCGTGAAAGTAGCGTTCGCTGCGCAGCACGGCACGCACGCGATCGGTTTCCCAGGGTTCGATTTCGGCGCCGAATTCGCCGATGAGACCAGCGAGCCGGGCAAACTCGTCTGCGTCATCGGTCTTGGAGACTTGCAGCCAACCGCTCTGCGGACTTACTCCCGGCAGGGCATCGTCACGAATAGTGTCGCGGACATATTCGACGCCCACTTGTGACAGCGCCCAAAGATCGGCGGCTTGGGTAAAACCCACGCGCTTCACCAGGCTTTCTTCAGAAGCCGCAAAGCCGGGTAGCACGAAACCGGTATTGCGCCCGGACGCTTGCGCCGCGATGCGTCCCGCCTCGAGCAGCGCCACCGACCAGCCTGATCTCGCCACCTCACGCGCGGTGGTCAAACCCGCCAGTCCGCCGCCGATGATACAGACATCGACGTCGAGATCGCTGGTGAGCGGCGGCCGAACTGCTGCGCTCACCTTCGTGGCGGCGAACCAGCTCTCTCCATACGCTGCATCGGGTTCGGATTGATCCACTATCCAGGCGCTCATACCGCATCACTGCGCGACTAAAGGAGTTAGCGGAACACTCGCGCGGCTTACCGTGAGACTCTAGGAACTTCAAAGCCGCCACACTAAACTGAAGTCGCGAGGAGACCGTAGCATAATGGGACGTTTGCTGCTGTTGCGTCATTCCAAGACCGAACGCGGCGCGGCTGGTGAGCGCGACCGCGATCGGAAACTCACCGCCCGGGGACGCGCCGACGCGCCGGCCATTGGCGCTTACATGCTGCGCCATCGTCTCTTGCCGGACGTTGCGCTCGTCTCTCCCGCCGCGCGCGCCGCGGAAACCTTTGAGCTCGTCGCGGCCGAGTTCAAAAAACAGCCGCGCGTGGTGCGCGACGAACGCATTTATAACGCGAGCGCGGAAACGCTCATTCGCCTCGTCCACGAAACCGGCGAGGCCGAAACGCTGCTTTTGGTCGGGCATAATCCCGGACTGCACGATTTAGCCGTACGGCTGATTGCTTCCGGGGACACCGAAATGCGCGAGCGCCTGAATGAAAAGCTGCCGACGTCGGGGCTTGTCGTTATCGATTTTGCGTTCGATGATTGGTCGCGCCTGCACGCCAACTCCGGCAGGCTCGAACGCTTCGTCAGTCCGCGTTCGATAGAAGCGCCAACCAATTGATCCGCGCCACTGAATGCTGACACCTTATTCGTAAAACTCGGGCGATTTCTTCTGCCCGCTGCTTTGGGGCAGGTCGTGATTAATCCAGAGTTGCGCGTGGTCCTTGGCCAGAATGTCGGCGATACGCTGCATCGAAGCGATAGTCTGTTCCTTGCTGGAATTGATCCCCGGCACCCGCCGATTATCCCAGTTGCTCTGGAAATGCGCGGCATCGCCTGAGAGCACGACCGCGCCGGTCTTCGGCAGCCGCACCAGCAGAGATTGATGGCCCGGCGTATGTCCCGGCGTTGAGAGCAACACTACGGAGCCGTCGCCGAACACGTCGTGGTCGCCTTCTAGCTTCGTCACCGGATGCTCCGGTTTGAAGCGCGCCGTGCCGTTCGCATTCGGCCAATCGTATTCCGCCTTCTGCACGTAAAGCATGACCTGCGGAAACTCCTCGACATTGCCGATATGGTCGGGGTGGGTGTGCGAGATGCCGATGCCTTTGAGGTCGGCCGGCTTCACGCCGATTTGCGCCAACTGGTCTGACAGGGTCTTGGCTCGCGACGCTGTAAGACCACTGTTTGGATCCGTTCGTCCTCCGGGGCTCGCCGCCAGCGCATCAGGCAATCCGGTGTCCCAGAGGAACCAGCCTTGCGCATGACGGATCAGATAGCAGTTGTCGGATAATTCGATCGGCACGCCGACATTGACGCCCGGCGACCAGCGCGACTGGTCCGGCGCTGACAAGTGGCCGCAGTCGAGAACGTAGAGCCGCTCGACGCCCGCGGCAGATGCGGCCGATGAGCCGAACGCGACCGCAAAGGCCGAAGCGATCAAGAAAGCAAGCTTCATGAATTCCTCCCCGTTTCGTCCTTTAGTCAGCGAGCGCCGCCAAAATCCGCGCCCAGCTGCGGATGCCTTTGTGGAAGCACTTGAGGTCGTACTTTTCGTTCGGCGAATGCACCCGGTCGTCATCGAGCGCAAAGCCGACCATCAAGGTGTCCATGCCGAGCACGGACTTGAAATCGGCCACAATCGGAATCGAACCGCCGGCGCCTACAGTCACAGCCTTCTTGCCCCATTCCTCGCTGAGCGCCGCGCGTGCTTTGGTCAGCGCGCGATTATCATAAGCAACCTGGAACGCCGGCGCGCTGGTGAAGTTGCCGAACTCGACTTTGCAGTCGCCCGGCAGGCGCGCGCGCACAAATTCGCGGAAAGCCTTGCTGATTTTCTCGGGATCCTGCGCGCCGACGAGACGAAATGACACTTTCGCCATGGCCTTGCCGGGGATGACGGTCTTTGCGCCCTCACCGGTATAGCCGGCCATAATGCCGTTGACTTCAGCGGTCGGTCGCGTGGAGATTTGCTCGATCAGCATCCGATCGTTCTCGCCGGCCGGAGTTTTCAGGCCGATAGGCCCGAGAAACTTTTCGGCCGTCAATCCAAGACCCGCGAGGTCGGATTTAATGTCGGACGGCAACTCGGGAACGCCATCGTAAAATCCGGGAATGGCGACCGAGCCGTCCGGCTTGTGCAGCGCCGAAAGAACGTCGGCGAGCACGTGAATGGGATTTCGCGCCGCGCCGCCGAACAGTCCGGAATGAAGATCGCGGTCGGCGCAAGTGACATGCACCTCTTCATAGACCAGTCCGCGCAACGACGTGGTGATGGACGGCGTTTCGGCGTCCCACATGCCCGTATCGCACACCAGAGCCAGGTCGCGTTTGAACTCGCTCGCATTCTCGCGCACGAAGCCGAACAGGTTTTTTGAACCGCACTCCTCCTCGCCTTCGATCATCATGGTGATGTCGAGCGGCAGCGCGCCGGTCACCGCCTTGAAGGCGCGGCAGGCCTCGACGAACGTCAGCGCTTGGCCTTTGTCGTCACAGGCGCCGCGGGCGACTATAGCCTTGCGGCCGTCGTCGAGTGTTTCAATGCGCGGCTCGAACGGCGGTGTCTGCCACAGTGACAGCGGATCAACGGGCTGTACGTCATAGTGCCCGTAAAAAAGGACGCGCGGCGCCTTGCCGTTGGCTCCGTTGCGCGCGCCCGCAGCATTGGCGGCGATGACCACCGGGTGGCCGCCGGTCGGGCGAACGCTTGCCTCAAACCCAAGCCCTCGCAGTTCGGCCGCGACGTGATCGGCCGCCACACGGCAATCCTTCGCGTAGGCCGGATCGGTCGAGATCGATTGGATGCGCAACAGTGCGAAGAGGCGCTCCACACTGGCGTCGAGGCCGCGGTCAATATGATCGAGAACCGCCGGCAAGGCATCTGATGCTGTCATTGTTTCACCGTGAGAGGAGCGGCTCCCGCTGGGCGCGCGCCGAATGTTGCTGCTTCTACGCACTTTTGTCATGAAATTTTTGTGAGCCGACGGCTCCTTAGCCAGTTTCTTTGAGACCAAATAGCCGCTCTTCCGACCCGAATTCGAAGCCGCGAGCGGATTTTCCCGGTTTCGGGATGCCCAACCGTTGCTCCTTTGCAACATTCCGCCGAGTTCGGGGCGAAATTGATGCAGCAATCGGCTGCTTTGGGCGCAGCAGCCTTGTCACGCCAAAATCCACCGTACATTATGGCGGAAACGTGCCAAAATACGGGGCTGGCGAGGGGCACAATGGATGAACTGATCGGGCGTCTCGTCGCCAATCTTGGCGTCGAGCGGACAACTGCCGAAACGGCAATCGGCATCATCCTCGCTTTCCTCGCCAAGGAAGGCCCGCCGGACAAAATCCAAACGCTTTTGACCAAGCTTCCTGGAGCCGAGGCCTTGATGCAAAAAGCGCCCGCCGAAGGCGGCGGCATGGGGGGAGTCATGGGCGCCGGTATGCAGATGATGTCCGCGGGCTTGAGCATGGGTCAGGTGCAGGACGTCACCCGCGACTTTATCGCCTTTGCCCGCGCGAAGGTCGGCGAGGACGCCGTAGGCGAAATCGTCGGGTCAATTCCCGGATTGTCTCAGTTCGTTTGAGTGCGCCGTGGCTTCCCACACCATATTCGACGACCGGGAGGAGTCAGCGACGGCCTATCCCATCACTGAAATTCAAGCCATCGGAGCAGACGCCGCCGAACTTCTCAAGCGGCAGGGAATTCGCACCACGGTCGGCCTCCTCCACTCGGGCAAAACGCCGAAGCAGCGCCTGAGGATTGCCGAGAAAGTCGGGATCGGCGACCAGCACGTGCTTGGTTGGGTGACTGCCGCGGATCGTATGCGGGTCAAAGGCGTCGGTTGGGAATACGCCCAGTTGTTGCTTGCCGTTGGCGTCAAAACCGCCAAAGAACTCAAGTACCGCAACCCAGAGAAGTTGGTCGACAAGATGGTCGCAGCCAATACCAAACGCAGGCTGGTTCGGGTGCTGCCTTCGGTCGCCATGGTCAGTCGCTGGATCGACAGCGCCAAGAAGCTTCCCGCCGTCATTCGCTATTGATCGGCTAGACTCCGCGGCGCGGGACGCCGTCGCGGGTGGCCGACAACAGCAAATTCAGCTAACGTTCAGGGCCTTATTAGTGTTTGCAAAAGCGGTGCCTGTGCCGCGGACCATGCCGGCTTTTCAGCGGCCGCAAGGAATGTGGCGATCGTGACAGCCAACAATAAAGTCATCCGAGCGCCGTCAGCGAAACCTTCGCCACAAGGTTCGCCGACCGGCGAGATATTGGCGCGGCTTCTCGCCAAAGCGCGGCCTTTGGTCATGGGCGTTGTCAATGTGACGCCCAACTCTTTCTTCGCCGGCAGCCGCTTTCTGGAGCCGGAGGCCGCCATCGCCCAAGCCCGGCGCCTTGTCGCCGAAGGCGCCGACATTCTTGACGTCGGCGCGGAGTCGACACGGCCTTATGGCGGCGCGATCGTCGTCGAGGCGGACGAAGAGCGCGCACGGTTGGAGCCAATTTTGTCCGAAGTGATCGCTCTCGGTGTGCCGGTTTCCATCGACACCATGAAGGCGACCATCGCCGCCTGGGCCGTCGATCTCGGCGCCGCAATTGTCAACGACGTGTGGGGTCTGCAACGCGAGCCGGAAATGGCCGGCGTCGTGGCCGAATGCGCCGTGCCAGTCATTATCATGCACAATCGGGATAAGGCCGATCCAGCCATCGACATCATTTCCGAGGTGACCACGTTCTTTGAGCGCTCGCTCGATCTCGCCGCCCGCGCCGGCATTCGGCCCGACCGCATTGTGCTCGATCCCGGCGTCGGCTTCGGCAAAACCGCGGAGCAAAGCATCGCCTGCATTGCGCGGCTCGACGCCTGGCATGGTTTCGGGTTGCCGCTGCTCGTCGGCGCGTCCCGCAAGCGCTTCATTCAATCCATCGTGCCTTCGGAGCCCGCTGACCGGCTCGGCGGCTCGGTCGCAGCGCATCTGTCGGCGGTGGAAAACGGCGCGGCCATTGTCCGCACCCATGACGTAGCCGCAACGGTGCAGGCGCTCGCGGTCGCCGCCGCCATCAGGCTTGCGCGATGAGCGATACGATTTTCGTCAACGGCCTGGTCATTCACGCTTACCACGGCGTGATGCCGCACGAGGCGAAAGTGGGCCAGCCGTTTTTGCTCGACCTTGTGCTCGACATCGACCTTGCCGAGGCCTCACGCAGCGACACCGTCAAGGCGACGGTGTCTTATGAAAAGCTCGTCGGCACCGTGACCGAAGCATTCCGTGCGCGCCGCTATCGTCTGATCGAGGCTGCGGCCGGCGCGGTTGCCGAAGCGGTACTTTCGACCTACTCGCAAGCGCGGGGGATTCAGGTGACCGTGCACAAGCCGCATGCTCCGATCGCGGCGACGTTCCAGGACGTCGGGGTGATCATCAAACGATCAAGGCCCAGGCGCAACGAAGGCGGCAATGGAGGCTGAGGCGTTTATTGCGCTCGGCGGCAATGTCGGCGACGTTCGATCCACATTCGATCAGGCTATCGCGCTGCTGTGCGACGGGCGCGCGGTGCGGCTCAAGGCGCGCTCATCCGACTACCGGACCCCGCCGTGGGGCGTGACCAACCAACCGCCCTTCATCAACGCTGTCATCGCAGTTGTCACTTCGCTAAGCCCCCACGAGCTGCTGGCGCGTGCCCAAGAATGCGAACGCGCGCTTGGCCGCGATCGCACGCGGGAGCGGCGATGGGGCCCGCGCACAGTCGACGTCGATCTCCTCACCTACAACGATGTGGCGCTTAACGATGCCGATTTGACACTGCCCCACCCGCCGCCTGTTCGAGCGCGGATTTGTGCTGGTGCCACTGGCCGACATCGCGCTGGACCGGGAAATTGGCGGGGTGGTAGTTCGCGATGCGCTCGCCCGCGTGGACAAAAGCGGCATTAAAAAGCTCCCGCCGCGATAGACCGTTGCAATGAAGTGGAACGGACCCGGCACCGCGGCGGGTTGGCGCGATAGATGCATCATGGCATTTTGCGCCTATGTCCGATCCTGAAAACCCGTCCCTGGCATCCGATTTTCCAGCGGCAACACGCGAAGATTGGAGCCGGGTCGTTCAAGCGGTGCTCAAAGGCGCGCCGTTCGAACGCCTGGTCAGCACGACCTATGACGGCATCGCCATAGAGCCGCTCGCGCCCCGCCGCGGCGACGCCGAGCCAGTCATCATTCGCCCGGGCGCCACCGCGTGGCAGGCTTTGGCACGGATTGACCATACCGATCCGGCTCTCGCGAACGAGAGCGCCCTTGATGAACTCAACGGCGGCGCCAGCGGGCTTTCGCTCGTCTTCGAGGGCGCCGCCGGCGATTATGGCTATGCGCTCCCGCCAAACGAGGCCGCCCTCGCCCGCGTGCTGGAAGGCGTTGAGCTTTTGGCCGGCATTGGCGTCGAACTCGATCTTTCCCCGCAGGCCACGGCGTCCGTCGATGCGGCGCTGGCAAAAGGTCTCGCCGCACGACCGGGATCAGAGAATCTTCGCATCGGTCACGATCCGCTCGGCGCCGCCGCGCTGGCGAACGCGGCGCCACGCGCATGGAAAGACGAAGCCCCCCACTTCGCGCGGCGCGCCATCGCGCTGAGGAACTTGGGCTTCGCCGGCAAGCTCGCCACTGCCGACGGCCGCATCATCCATAACGCCGGCGGATCCGAAGTGGAGGAACTAGGCTACATGCTCTCGGTCGGCGTCGCTTATTTGCGCGCGCTCGAAAGCGAGAGTGTCGCGCTCGATGCCGCGCGGCGCATGTTATTTTTCAGATTGAGCGCCGACGCCGACCAGTTTCTGACCATCGCGAAGTTTCGCAGCCTGCGAAAGTTGTGGGCTCGCATCGAGAGCGCGTGCGGCCTTGCCGCCGAACCTATCTTTATTTCCGCCGAAACAGCCTGGCGGATGATGACGCAGCGCGATCCGCACACCAACATTTTGCGGGCAACCATCGCAGTGTTTGGTGCGGCTACCGGCGGGGCCGATGCCATTACTGTGCTGCCGTTTACCGCAGCGCGCGGAATGCCCGATCGTTTTGCCCGCAGGGTCGCGCGAAATACGCAGCTCGTTCTCGCCGACGAAGCCTTTCTGGCCAAGGTTGCCGATCCGGGGGCAGGCTCCGGCGCGATCGAGACTTTGACGGATCAGCTTTCCCAGGCGGCCTGGTCGTTCTTCCAGGAAATTGAAACGGCGGGCGGCGCCGCTGCGGCATTGGCCGCTAACCTCATCCAGGACAAAGTCACGACGGTGCGAGCAAAGCGCGCCTCGGCGGTCGCCCGCCGCAGAGACGCGCTCATCGGCGCAACTTTGTTTCCGAATCTTACGGAAGCCGAACCGCCGATTGAACGCACGCTGAAGCCGCGAACGGACTTAACCGGCAAGCCTCTGGCGCCGATCCGCCTCGCCGAGCCGTTCGAGGCATTGCGCGATGTTTCCGATCGCGAGGCGAAGAGCCACGGACAACGGCCGAAAATCTTCCTCGCCAATCTCGGAACCGCGGCCGAATTCACGGCGCGCGCAACCTTTGCCAAGAACTTCTTCGAGGCTGGCGGCATTGAAGCGATCTTCAGCGAAGGCGAAGCCCAGGCGCTGGCGTCCGCATTCTCGGCGAGCGGCGCGGCGCTCGCTTGCCTGTGTTCCAGCGACGAGGTTTACGAAAAGGACGCCGCAGCGGCCGCCCAAACCCTCAAAACGGCAGGCGCAAAACACATTTATCTCGCCGGACGGCCCGGCGAACGCGAGAGCGCGTGGAAATCGGCCGGCGTGCAGTCGTTTATTTACGAAGGCTGCGACGCGCTGGCGACATTGAGGAACGCTTACGATATTCTTGGTATCACTGTCGGATCAAAACAATGAGCCGAGTTCCCGATTTCAGCCATATCGATTTTGCGAATGACGCGCCGAACGGTCCGTTGCCGGGCGCTTCGGTTCCGGACTGGCTGACGCCGGAAGAGATCGCGGTTAAAGGCCGCTACGGCGCGCGCGATTTAACGGGCCTCGAGGGCCTCGATACCTACCCCGGCATCGCACCGTTTCTGCGCGGCCCCTACCCCACCATGTACCTCACCCAGCCGTGGACCATCCGCCAGTATGCCGGATTTTCCACGGCGGAAGATTCAAACGCATTTTACCGGCGCAATCTCGCAGCCGGTCAAAAAGGGCTGTCCATCGCCTTCGATCTCGCCACCCATCGCGGCTACGACAGCGATCATCCGCGCGTCTCCGGCGACGTCGGGATGGCCGGCGTCGCCATCGACTCGATCTACGACATGCGCACGCTGTTCGCCGGCATTCCGCTCGAACAAATGTCGGTATCGATGACCATGAACGGCGCCGTCCTTCCGGTGTTGGCGCTCTACATTGTCGCGGCCGAGGAGCAAGGCGTCCCGCCGGAGAAATTGTCCGGCACCATCCAGAACGACATCCTCAAAGAATTCATGGTGCGCAACACCTACATCTATCCGCCAAAACCGTCGCTGCGCATCATCTCCGATATTTTTGCTTACACGTCGGCCCATATGCCGAAATTCAATTCGATTTCGATTTCCGGCTACCACATGCAGGAAGCCGGCGCGACAGCGGACCTCGAACTTGCCTACACGCTCGCCGACGGCATCGAATATGTGCGCGCCGGCGTCACGGCCGGACTTGATATCGACCGCTTCGCGCCGCGGCTGTCGTTCTTCTTCGGCATCGGCATGAATTTCTTCATGGAAGTGGCGAAGCTTCGCGCCGCGCGCGTGTTGTGGGCGAAGCTGATGAAGGAGTTCAATCCGAAGGACCCGCGTTCGCTGTCGTTGCGCACTCATTGCCAGACCTCGGGCTGGTCGCTCGCGGCGCAGGACGTCTTCAACAACGTCGTGCGCACCGCCGTCGAGGCGATGGCCGCGACCGAAGGCGGCACGCAATCGCTGCACACCAATGCGCTCGACGAAGCGCTTGCCCTGCCGACCGACTTTTCCGCCCGCATCGCCCGCAACACGCAAATCGTGCTGCAGCGCGAGAGCGGATTAACGCGCATGATCGATCCTTGGGGCGGCTCGTTCTATGTCGAGCGGCTCACCCACGAGCTCGCGGGAAGAGCCTGGACCCATATCCGCGAGGTCGAGGAAATGGGCGGCATGGCGCGGGCGATCGAGGCGTCGCTGCCGAAGCTTCGCATCGAAGAAGCCGCCGCGCGCACCCAGGCGCGCATCGATTCCGGCGCTCAAGCCATGATCGGCGTCAACAAATTCAGGCCGCTCGACGAAGCGCCGATTGAGATCCTCAAAGTCGATAACGCCGCGGTGCGGCAGATGCAGATCGAGAAGCTCAATCGGCTCAAACGCGAACGCGATTCCAAGGCGGTGACGGCGGCGCTCGATGCGCTCACGCGCACTGCCGCGGGCGGCAATGGCAACCTGCTGGAGCTTGCCGTCGACGCCGCGCGCGCGCAGGCAACCGTGGGCGAGATTTCGCTGGCGCTGGAAAAAGCTTTTGGTCGTCACCAGGCGGAGATCAAATCGATCTCCGGTGTCTACAGGCGGGAGGCCGGCATGTCCGACGCCGTCGAGCGGGTTCAGAAACGCGTCGCCCTGTTCGAGGACAACGAGGGCCGCCGGCCGCGCATCCTGGTCGCCAAGATCGGTCAGGACGGCCATGATCGCGGCCAGAAGGTCATCGCCTCGGCCTTTGCCGACTTGGGCTTTGACGTCGACATCGGACCACTGTTTGCGACGCCGGCCGAAGCCGCGCGGCAAGCGGTCGAAAATGACGTCCACATCCTCGGCATCTCTTCGCTGGCCGGCGCTCACCTGACGCTCGTGCCCGAGCTTAAAGCCGAGCTCGAGCGCAACGGCCGCTCCGACATTATGCTGGTGGTCGGCGGCGTCGTGCCGCCGCAGGATTATGAAGCACTCAAAGCCGCCGGCGCCGAGGCCATTTTCCCGCCCGGAACGGTGATTGCCGAAGCGGCCGAGGGCCTTCTGGATGCCCTTAACAAGCGGCTCGGCCACAGCAAGGCGGCGGCGGAGTAGTCCGCCGCCGCTTTCGCAGCGATTGTTTTGATTCACGTCAACGCCAAAACCGGTTCTGCGGCGTTGATGACGTGATTGACCAACTCATCGCCCTCGCCCCCGGAGCACGACATGGACAAGCTCGCAATTCCCCACGGCGCCTTCGTCTTCGTCGGCGACGGCCGCAAGGCGCTGTTTCTGCGCAACGACGGTGACGAGAAGTTTCCCAACCTGAAGACCGAGCGTGTCTTCGGCGAGGAGAATCCGCTCACGCACGATCAGGGCACCGACCGGCCCGGCCGCAGCTATTCAAGCGCCGGCACGCAGCGCCGCGGCGCGGTCGAGCAGACCGACTGGCATCGTCTGGAAGAGGATCGCTTCGTCGGGCGCGTCGCCGCCGCGTTGGAAGAATTGGTGCGCAGCCGGAAAGTCCCGGCGCTGGTCGTGGTCGCCCCGCCGCACACACTCGCCGATCTGCGGCGGGATTTGCACGCCGACGTCAAGCAGCGGATCGTCGCCGAAATCAACAAGGATTTGACCAACCATCCGGTGGCCGAAATCGAAACCCACCTGCTGCGCCGCGGTTAAGCCGCGTTGGCGCCGGTCGTGCTATTGCGCCATCGCTTGTTGCGGATCGCCCATCGGCGAAGCGACATGTGCCCCGCGCGCGCGTTCGTTGCGGATCGAGCCGAGAAATGAGTTGAAGACGCTGCTCGACTTGAGCGCATCGCGGCCCGCGGAAATCGCGAGATCGACCTGCTCCGGCGGCAGCTTGAAAGCCGTTTCCATCGCGTTGAGTTGCGCGGCGCGCTGCGGGCCCAATTGATCGAAGGCGATGCGGCCGACGAAAATCTTCACGTCACGACAATTCCATCCTGCCGGCGCGCCGAAATTGCGCCGCTCGGCGGCCGACAATTTGCAGCGCCAGTTGATCAGCGCTTCCTGCCAGTCCGACATCGCGTCCTGGAACGCCGAGTAACTTCCGACCGCGCCGGATTCCGTTGCGGTGTCGGAAGCGGCCGTAATCAGATTGACGCCGGAGGGGCCTTCAACGGTTTGCGCCCAAGCGCCCGACGGCGCCCGCCCGGAATCAACGACCGCAAATAACAGCCGGCGCAGCCGCACCGCCTGCTGCGGCTCGAGCGGCCCATAGGGCGTGGTCGAAAGCAGGCGCGCAATGGTGAAGCCGGCAAGGCCGTAGTTGTCGACCATGCCCCCGTCGAGCAGCTTGACGTAGCGAACCTCGCCGGAGTGATAGCGCGCCATCGCGTTGGCAAATAGCCGCAGCAGCGGCGGCGCATCGGAGTTCGCGCGCACGCGCTCCACCCACGACGGCAGCGGGATCGGGCAGCCTCCCGGATAGCCCTCCACCACCACCGGCGCGAAAATGACCGGCACCGCGGCGGAAGCCGCTACGGCCATCGAAATCGGATAGCTGGAAAGATCGCTGCACAGCGCCCCGAAAATCACCCGACCGAAAATAAACGGCGTGCGATTGTAAACATCCGAGGCGTTGATCCAGATGTACGGCCGGCGCTGTTGCAGGAGCGTCTTGAAGGTCGCGTGCTCGAACAGGTTGTCGTCGAGCCAGCGCGGAAACTGCGTCGGATCATTGACGCCGCCTTGCAGCCCCTTGGCAATGTTGAGCAGGCTCAAATTCATTTGCAGGCCTTCTTCCGCATTGCGCAGAAGAAAACGCTGCTTGAAGTCGGCCAGCGCCTTGCGCTTCTTCAGCCCGTAATAGGCGGCAAGCACCGAGCCGCCGGATACACCCGTGACGAAGTCGACCCGGTCCAGCAAAGACCCGCCGGGCGCGATGCTTGGGATTTGAGTCTCGTCGAGGCCGTTCAATACCCCGAAGGCGAAGGCCGCCGCGCGCGTACCGCCGCCGGAAAACGACAGCGCAACCACAGTGTCGTCGGTGGTGACGTCGGCGCTGCCGCTGCCGAGCTCGGCGGCAAGCGGCGCGCCGGGAATGAGCGGCTGGTTGATCGGTTCGTTATGGATGACGCCCGCGCAGGCGACCAAAAGCGACGAGCACGCGACAACGCGCGCAGCACGCCCACAACACTGCCACCAGCCCCACACCATCAAATTTATCGGCGCATCGATCCGGCCCCGTCAAGCAAGGTCATTGCCGGAAAAATAAGGTTTCTTTTTGAGGTTAACGGTTTCCGCGTGGACGTCGGGCCTTCGCCCCGCCGAATGTCCGCCTGGTCATCGTCGGGGTCGCAGACGTGCGATTGCGGGGAACCCGCATCGCCAACGCACCTCTACAGTTTCGCAATCCTTCGCGGGAAATAGCGGAGACGCTTCAACGCGCTAGGAGGAGCGGCTGCACCACGGTCGCCAGAAAGCACCGATTTTTCGGCGCCTCTCACTCAGAATCAGCAGGAAAGCCCCGTCGTTGCGTGACGGAACTGTGAAGGGGTCAAATCGAGCGGGTCCGGCAGCCGCCACAATCGGCGGCGAAGCGAGTCGCTTTCTTGTCTCTCCGGCGCCCGGCGTGGCGCGCGGGCAACGAAAAAATCGCCCCAGCCCTCTTCAGCACCTTTCGAATCCCGTCCACATATCCGATACTTACCCGTCCCCCTCACGATTCGTCCCCGCAATCCCCACATTTAGTGGTTGATTCAGAATTTCGTACTAGGTCTTGACGGGCGCGATCGGGTTGGCCTAGCTTTCGACCGTTCGGCGCGCGGGTAACGAAGTCCGCCGGGCTCTCCAAAAGGGTGCGGAAGTGCTTCGTGCCGCAGGGCGCGAGAGAGGGCTTTTTGCGGTTCGCGCTGGAGACCAAAAGAAGCCGGACTACGTTCCGTACAGGGGAAGAGGGGTGAGTTGCGTCAACAAGAGTGCCAAGGAGTTTGTAAATGTCTGAGTTGTGCAGCGTTTCGGAAAACCTCGAATGCACTGATCAAGATGTCTGCTGTCCGTTGTGTGGTCTACGGCACCGCCGGGTATCAGATGGGAATAGGGAGTTGTGCCCTGTCGCCCAACTGGCCGGAAATTTCCGCCCGGAAGGTGATGTCGACGGGGTTCCGCGGCTCGAAAACAGACGATGAACCGGCGCTTAGGCGCGCCATCTAAGGGGTGGGGATAAAAAATGCGGATTGAGCGGCGCTACACCAAAGAGGCACAGTCACCGTACGCGGACATCGCTTTCCGCCACACGACGAGCGAAATCCGCAATCCGGATGGCTCGGTTGTTTTTCACGCCGACAACGTCGAAGTACCGGAAGCCTGGTCGCAGGTCGCCGCCGACGTGCTGGCGCAAAAGTATTTCCGCAAAGCCGGCGTCCCCGCGCGCCTGAAGAAGGTCGAGGAAGAGACCGTTCCGTCGTGGCTGTGGCGCAGCGTCGCCGACGAAGAAGCCTTGAAGGAACTGCCGGAGAGCGATCGCTTCATCGGCGAGACCTCGTGCAAGCAAGTCTTCGATCGGCTCGCCGGCACCTGGACCTATTGGGGCTGGAAGGGCGGCTATTTTAGCTCGGAAGAAGACGCGCAGGCCTTCTTCGACGAGCACCGCTACATGCTGTCGAAGCAGATGGCGGCGCCGAATTCGCCGCAATGGTTCAACACCGGGCTGCATTGGGCCTACGGCATCGACGGCCCAAGCCAGGGACATTTCTACGTCGATCACCAGACCGGCGAGCTGGTGCAATCAACCGGCGCTTACGAGCACCCGCAGCCGCACGCCTGCTTCATCCAGTCGATCTCTGACGACCTCGTCAACGAGGGCGGCATTATGGATCTGTGGGTGCGCGAGGCGCGGCTATTCAAATACGGCTCCGGCACCGGCACGAATTTCTCGAAGCCTGCGCGGCGACGGCGAGAAGCTCTCCGGCGGCGGCAAGTCGTCCGGCCTGATGAGCTTCCTCAAGATCGGCGACCGCGCGGCGGGCGCGATCAAGTCCGGCGGCACCACGCGCCGCGCCGCCAAGATGGTGATCCTCGACGCGGACCATCCCGATATCGAAGCCTTCATCGACTGGAAGGTCATCGAGGAGCAAAAAGTCGCCAACCTCGTCACCGGCTCCAAGATCAATCAGCGCCACCTGCGCGCGATCCTCAAAGCTTGCGTGAACTGCGAAGGCTCGGGCGACGATTGCTTCACACCCGACAAGAACCCGGTGCTGCGCCGCGAGGTCAAAGCCGCGCGCAGGAACCACGTGCCGGACAATTACATCCGCCGCGTCATTCAGTTCGCCAAGCAGGGCTACAAGGACATTGAATTTCCGATCTACGACACCGATTGGGATTCGGAGGCCTATCTCACCGTCTCCGGCCAGAACTCCAATAATTCGGTGCGCGTGACCGACGAATTCCTCAAAGCTGTCGAGGCCAACCGCGACTGGGATCTGTTCTGGCGCACCAAGCCCGGCAAGATCGCCAAGACCGTGAAGGCGCGCGACTTGTGGGAGAAGATCGGCTATGCGGCCTGGGCCAGCGCCGATCCGGGCCTGCAATTCCACACCACCATCAACGACTGGCACACCTGCCCGGCGTCGGGCCCGATCGTCGCATCGAATCCGTGCTCGGAGTACATGTTCCTCGACGACACGGCGTGCAATCTCGCCTCGCTGAACCTGCTCGCCTTCCACGACCGTCTCCCTACCCGGCGGCGGGCCGGCGAAGGAGCTGTTCGACGTCGAGGGCTACGAGCATGCGGTGCGGCTGTGGACCATTGTGCTCGAAATCTCGGTGCTGATGGCGCAGTTCCCCTCGCGCGAGATCGCGCAGCGCTCTTACGACTTCCGCACGCTGGGCCTCGGCTACGCCAATGTCGGCGGGCTCCTGATGTCGTCGGGCATCCCCTACGACTCCGAAGCCGGCCGCGCGATTTGCGGCGCGCTGTCCGCCATCATGACCGGCGTGTCCTATGCGACGTCCGCGGAAATGGCGGCCGAGCTCGGCCCGTTCCCGCGCTATGAAGAAAACCGCGACGCCATGCTGCGCGTCATGCGCAATCATCGCCGCGCCGCTTACGGCGAACGCACCGGCTACGAGCAAGTCACGACGCCGCCGGTGCCGCTCGACCACAACGACCAATCCGGAGCAGCGGATCTGGCGCAGCGCGCCAAACTCGCCTGGGATCGCGCGCTCAAGCTCGGCGAAACGCACGGCTATCGCAACGCGCAAGCGAGCGTCGTCGCACCGACCGGCACCATCGGCCTGGTGATGGACTGCGACACCACCGGCATCGAGCCAGATTTTGCGCTGGTGAAGTTCAAGAAGCTCGCCGGCGGCGGCTACTTCAAGATCATCAACCGCGCCGTGCCGCAAGGCGCTGCGCGTGCTCGGCTACAGCGAAAGCGACATCGCCGAGATCGTCGCCTACGCCATCGGCCACGGCTCGCTTGGCCAGGCGCCTGCCATCAACCACACCACGCTCAAAGCCAAGGGCTTCACCGACGGAAGCGATCGAGAGCGCGGAAAAGGCGCTGCCGACCGCCTTCGACATCAAATTCGTGTTCAACAAGTGGACGCTGGGCGCAGAATTCCTGCGCGACGACCTCGGCATCGACGCCGAAGACACTCGCCTCCCCGAGCTTCGATCTGCTCACGCATCTCGGCTTCACCAAGCGCGAGATCGATGCCGCCAACGTCCACGTCTGCGGCGCCATGACCATCGAAGGCGCGCCGCATCTGAAGCCCGAGCACTACGCCGTGTTCGACTGCGCCAATCCGTGCGGCAGCACCGGCAAGCGTTACCTGTCCGTGCAGAGCCACATCCACATGATGGCGGCGGCGCAGCCGTTCATTTCCGGCGCCATCTCCAAGACCATCAACATGCCGAACGAGGCGACGGTCGAGGACTGCAAGGAAGCCTACAAGCTGTCCTGGAAGCTGGGCATCAAAGCCAACGCGCTCTACCGCGACGGCTCGAAACTGTCGCAGCCGCTGCAAAGCCAGCTCATCGCCGACGAGGAAGACGACGACGACGTGATCGAGGCCTTCCTCGACAAGCCCGCGACTGCGCGGGCTGCGGCGCTCGCCGAGAAAGTGGTCGAGAAAGTCGTCGAGCGCATTGTGGTGATGCGCGAGCGCGAGCGCATGCCCGATCGTCGCAAGGGCTATACCCAGAAGGCCGTGGTCGGCGGACATAAGATGTATCTGCGCACCGGCGAATACGACGACGGCAGGCTCGGCGAAATCTTCATCGACATGCACAAGGAAGGCGCGGCGCTCCGCTCGCTGCTGAACAACTTCGCCATCGCCGTGTCGCTCGGCCTGCAATATGGCGTGCCGCTCGACGAGTATCGTCGATGCCTTCACCTTCACCCGCTTCGAGCCGTCCGGCCCGGTGCAGGGCAACGACTCCATCAAGATACGCCACCTCGATTCTCGACTACGTGTTCCGCGAGCTGGCGGTGAGTTATCTGGAGCGCTTCGACCTCGCCCATGTCGATCCGTCGGGCGAAGGCTTTGACGCGCTCGGCAAGGGCGTCGCCGAAGGCAAACCCTCCTCCGACACCCGCTATGTGTCGAAGGGGCTGACGCGCTCGCGCACCGACCGGCTGAAAATCATGCAAGGGTGTAGACCGTGGCGCCGACCACAGCGACGCCATTCTCCCTCTCCCCTTGCGGGACAGCTCAGGGTGTGGGAGCGGCCTCGAACGTCACCGCACTCAGCTCCCACGCGCCGCGCGCCGAAATCGCCGGCTCAACCGCGCTCAAGTCCGAGCCCGAGCAAAAACTTTCGCCGGCGCAGGCGCTCGAGCAACTGCAATGGACCAAAGCCGATGCGCGGGCCGCTGCGGCGGAGAAACGCGCCGAAGCCAAAGCGCGGGGCTACGAAGGCGAAGCCTGCGGCGAGTGCGGCAACTTCACGCTGGTGCGCAACGGCACCTGCATGAAGTGCGATACCTGCGGATCAACGACGGGGTGTTCGTAAGTCGTATCACATCTTGGATTTTGTTGCGACTGCCGTCGGCTGAATCAATCGGTTTTCAGAAGGGCTATAGGGGAAGCACAATCGATTAGTTACGGAGTAGCGACCTATGTCCATCGACAAACGCGTGCCGGCGAGATCCGATGTAGAAGTACGGAGGATCGCAGAACGTACCAAAGCCGAATTTGGAGTTTCTCGACGTCGGCCGGTTAATATTTTGCGTTGCCTGGAGTTTGGATCGGTTCTGACTCTTTACGGGAGAAAGAAGCTTGTTTTCCTAGTCGTTGAGGACTTAGAACTTGAAGGCGCCGACGCCAAGACTGAGTTCTCAAAAGGTATGGTGACCAGCATCATAGCGTGCCTTTATTTCGGCTTGTGGGTGCCGCCGGCGCCAGCGACCTTGCACAGGAGGGCGCGCATACTTCGGCAGAGCACCAAGCAAAAGTCTTTGCTGCGGCGTTTCTAATTCACGACGAAGACGCTGCTAAAATGTCGAGTGCGCAGGAAATTTCGGAAGAGTTCGGAGTCAGCTTGCAGGCTGCAGAAATATGCTTCGAACGCCTTAACCGGGAAGCAGAACGACGGCGATCCGCTGAACGTGTGCGGAAGAGCGCAGATGAAGCAATCGCGATGCTTAAGGGAAAGCCTGCAGAGCAAAGCCAAAAAAGCTATCTAAGTGACTCCTGCATAAGCTGCCATGCGAATGCGCTCATTCCGCTTGGCATCAAAGTCCTTTGTGACAATTGCGGCTTCGTGGGTGACAGATACCAGGACGGAGACAACGAAGGGTGATCCACCCCCAACAAGTGAAAAGGCGGACTGACGCGAAGCGCGCGAGATCACCAGCCCGTAGGGCGGATTAGCGAAGCGTAATCCGCCAACGTAATGAGCCGCAATTCAAAACAGCGGGCGAATCAATGGCCTTTCTACGCTCGATCGAGCTCTTTCTCTAAAGATTGAATTCGGTCGCCTATTTGGAGATTATATTCGTTACCGTCCTTTCCATGCGACACGCGTGCATGGCAATTTGGGCAAACCGCGGCGACATTAAGAGGGCTATCAGCGCCACCGTGCGCAACCGCGACAATGTGATGAACTTCAAGATATGGCTGACCGTTGCGTCGGAGAAACGGAGCAAGCTCTTCGCACCCTTCGCAAGTGCCATTCGCCCTTCGCAACGCGTAGTCGGAAATTATTCCGCTTCGCTCGCGCCTCAACGTTTCCAAAACTACCGCCCCTACACCATCGATCGCTGCTCTAAAAGCACGCTCTCTCAATCGATAGAAATCTTGCTAACTACTCTCTGAAGTCGCGTTTATCCAAAAATATTCGTAAGCCCGTCCGCTGATCGTCCCGGGCTGCTGTCTCGCAATAAGCAATTTTGGACCACTGGGAATAACTACTTTGTAGATGGAGCTATTCTCCGCTCGCAAATACAATGGCCCCTTCGCGATACCATTGGAATAATGCCTGCGACGAACATGGACGTCCGCGCGAAACTGTGTTCCGATTGGATTTCTTTCACGAAGGCCGCGCGGAAATTCTACCCTGAGCGAGGCAGGCAATAGCTCAGCCGGCTTTATCTCGGTCGAGAGACACGAGAATCTCGGCAAGTTTCCAGCAAGAGACCCTCAAAAAAGTCCCCTTCTTCCGGCTCGAGCTGTTCCATCAAAGCCCCGCTCGTGTCAAAGCAGTGCCCGTTGATCCGTCTATTAGCATGGATAGCCCGGAACAAGCCCGGCCATGACCGTACCCCGGGTGAGCCCGCTTCGCTTTCGCGGCATTGCGCGTTAAGCACGCAGCAACGGAGATCGAATCGTGAGTTGCAGCAATATCGTCTACCTCGTCGTCGGCGCACTCGTGGTCGTTGTCCTCGTCCTGGGCTATCAGCTCTATCAGGATCGCAAGAAGCCCGAGGGCGTGCGCATCGATCTCGGCCCCAACGGCATGTCGATTGAGAAGAAGTAAGCCACCGTAGTCCGGATTGGACTGGCGAAATCCGGGGCAAGCCGTGACGCACCACCGCCGTCATGCCCGCGCCTGTTGCGGGCATCCACGTCTTGCTTTGAGACGAGCAAAAAGACGTGGATGGCCGGATCAAGTCCGGCCATGACGCTTCTGGGTCGTCACCACCGGACATAGCCGTTCGAAGAACGGCGTCGATTTGCTCGCCTATGTGCCGGGCATCCACGTCTGACTCTTTTAGACGAATGAAAAGACGTGGATGGCCGGGCGAAAGGGCGCTTACGCCCGTCTTCGACGGGCTATGCCCGGACATGACGATTGAGCAGGCGCTCACACGGTTATCGTGGCTCTCAGCACTCCAGCACCGCGACATGCCCCTGCTTGCCGTAATCGAGCAGCGCGCGGTCGCGCGTGATCAGCGTGGCGCCAAGCTCGCGCGCGGTCGCGGCCAGAATCCGATCGGTCGGGTCCTTCGGCGGCTTGCCGGGCAAATAAGATGAGACGATCAGCAGATCGGGCGAGAGTTCGGCAAGCCGCACGCCCGGCACTTCAAACAAATTCGAAAACCAGCGCTCGGGCTTGATCAGCAACTGCAGGCGACCGCGCGACGCGAGCATGCCGATCTCCCACGCCGTGATCGGCGACACATAAGCCGGGACTTCCTCACGGTGAGCCGTAGCCATGGCATCGATTGCGGCCTGGGAAAGATGCGCCTTGTCATAAATCCAGATCGCCGCGCAGGTGTCCCACAACAGCGGCTGCACTTACTCTTCCTTTTCCAGTTCGGGGCCGTACTCCGCGTCGAGCCGATCCGCCCATTCCGGATCCGCGGGTTGGGTGAGATCGGTGCCCGGCATGATGCGGACCAGTCCCTTCATGAAGCCGTACGCGGGATGCAACGGCTCTTCGCCGGCGGCGCGCGCCGTCTCGCTTCCGGCTTTCGCCCCGGCCACCCGCCGGAATATCAGCTTGCGCTTTTTCATATCCACCCGTTCGCTCTTGAAGCCGGCATCGCGCCAGACCTTGGTCAGCACGCTGTTGAAATCGTTGTTGCTCCACCAGGCGCGATAACGCGCGGAAGCCGGTAGCTTGCTGCGCGTGACCTTCTCG
Source organism: uncultured Alphaproteobacteria bacterium (assembly GCA_963753355.1). Lineage (GTDB taxonomy): Bacteria > Pseudomonadota > Alphaproteobacteria > Rhizobiales > Xanthobacteraceae > BOG-931. The sequence continues at coordinate 94,709 of CAVWBV010000031.1, read as the reverse complement.
ATTTCGGCAAACGTCATCGGTACCAGGTCGCGGTGCTGCCGCTTGAGATAGTCGCCGAGGGCACCGTATTTCGACATTTTATGTACTCTCTATCAGTACATAAAACATATACATATCTCATAGTGACTATCAAGCGCGTAGGGCGGATCAGCGAAGCGTAATCCGCCGCTGAAATGAGCCGCCATTCAAGACGGCGGGTTACGCCGCTCCCCGGCCTGCCGAAGCCCGCATCCGGTCGATTATCCGGGAACCAGGCCGCTTCCCGGTCATTCTACGATCATGCGTCCACTGATCGTGCGCGCGAGAGAGCACCCATCAAGCCCTCGCTAGCGCAAGACGCTGCTCAACATCAAGAAAATCCAGGAGAGAGACATGAATGTCGCTCTTACCAAGAAGCAACAAGTCACTTTTACGAAAACGGAACCGCCGCAATGGCTGCTCGACATGTGGAAGGAGATTGACGACAAAACCTTCGGCAAGGGTTTTGACTGCTTCACCGAGGATGCGGTCTGCAATCTCGGCGTTGCGGATTGGCAGGGCCGCGAAGCGATTCGAAAAAACCTCAAGGCCTTCATCGATACCGGGTTCACCGCGCGGCATCACGTCACCGAATATTGGGATGCAGGCTTCCTGAAAGTATTCCGCGGTGTCGTTGATATGACACCCGATGATCGGTCGAAGCCGACGGTTCACCCCACCATGAGCCATTTCTTCTACATGGATGAAAAGGACCAAACGAAGGTCCGCTGGTGGGTCGGCGCGGTGGGACCGGTGTCGTTTGGCTGATCGCACGTCCCGACAACCGACCTGCGCATGGAACAATGCGTGGCGCGTAGTAGCGCGTAGCGCGTAGGATGGGTTGAGCCCTTGCAAAACCCATCTTGCAGCCGTCAAGATCGTTCGATGGGTTTCGCTTCGCTTAACCCATCCTACGGGTCACTGGATGTGAAAGCGGACAGAAGCCATGCGGCGCGTCGGCATGGATTGCCGGAACATTTGACGTCAAGACGGCGCTCCGCGCGGGACTGTCGGGAATCTCGTGTGAGGTCATGATGATGAGAATTGAAGGAGCATCACATGGCGATCGAGAAAGAGCTACTGGACCAGCTTCTGGCCGGGCGCGATCCGAAGGACGTGTTCAATAAAGACGGGTTGGTTGACGAGCTGAAGAAGGCGCTCTCTGAGCGGATCTTGAATACCGAGCTCGACGAGCATTTGGACGCCGACGGCGTTGAGGGCAAGCCCAATCACCGCAACGGCTATTCGAAAAAGTCGGTTCTGACTGGCACCTCGAAGATGACGCTGTCGGTGCCGCGGGATCGGGCCGGGACGTTTGACCCCAAGCTGATCGCTAAATATCAGCGTCGGTTTCCGGATTTCGACGACAAGATCATCTCGATGTATGCGCGCGGGATGACGGTCCGCGAGATCCGTGGCCATCTTGAGGAACTCTACGGCATCGAGGTTTCGGCGGACCTGATCTCAGCAATCACCGACGCGGTGCTGGACGAGGTTGCAGAATGGCAGAACCGGCCCCTCGATATCTGTTACCCGCTGGTGTTCTTCGATGCCATTCGGGTCAAGGTCCGCGACGAAGGCTTCGTGCGCAATAAGGCGATCTACCTCGCGCTGGGTGTTCTGCCGGATGGCACCAAGCAGATTCTTGGCATCTGGATCGAACAGACCGAGGGCGCCAAATTCTGGCTGCGCGTCGTAAACGAGCTAAAGACTCGCGGAGCCCAGGACATTCTCATCGCCGTGGTTGACGGCTTGAAGGGATTTCCTGAGGCCATTAATGCCGTTTTCCCACAGACAATCGTTCAAACTTGCATCGTCCATCTGATCCGCCATTCGATGGATTTTGCCTCCTGGAAGGATCGCAAGAGCCTGGCGCAGGCGCTGCGGACTGTTTATCGCGCGGCCGATGCCGCTGCTGGCCAGGCTGCCCTCGACGCCTTTGCGCAAGGTCCGTGGGGCGCAAAGTATCCGGCAATCGCGCAGAGCTGGCGCCGCAACTGGGAGCTCGTGATCCCTTTCTTCGCTTTCCCCGAAGGGGTGCGGCGGATCATCTACACCACGAATGCCATCGAGGCGCTAAACTCCAAACTGCGCCGCGCCGTCAGAACCAGAGGACATTTTCCCTCTGACGACGCCGCGACGAAGCTGTTATATTTGGTCTTGAACCGCGCCACTGCGGAATGGAAACGACCGCCGCGCGAATGGGCCGAGGCGAAGACGCAATTCGCCGTCATGTTCAACGAGCGATTTGTGAACTCATGACGGCATACCCCGGCCTCACACACAAATTCTGATGGTCCCCTCCGCGCCTTTTGCCCGGCAATGACGAAATTAAGTCAGGAGAGCGCAGTAGCCTCGCCCGCCGTTCTCCGCTAGTTTGCCGCGCTAAACCCGTTGAGCATGATCTGGTCCGAAAACCGGCATCCACTTTTCGGGATCATGCTTTCCCCGCACTGGAGAGACCGCACCATGCGAGAGTTCTCGCGCCGCTTCGCGCTCGCCACCGCTTTTGCCGCAACCACAGGAGTTTTGATCTTGTCCGAATCCGCCGACGCCCAGCAGACCGTCACCACGCCGTCCGGTCTCAAATACATCGACGTCAAGGCCGGCACCGGCGCCGCGCCGAAGACCGGCCAGACCTGCGTGATGCATTACACCGGCTGGCTCTACGAGGGCGGCAAGAAGGGCGCGAAATTCGACTCCTCGGTCGATCGCGGCCAGCCGTTCGAATTCAAGATCGGCATGCACCAGGTCATCCCCGGCTGGGACGAAGGCGTCGCCACCATGAACGTCGGCGGCAAGCGCACGCTGATCATCCCGCCCGAGCTCGGCTACGGCGCGCGCGGCGCCGGCGGCGTCATTCCGCCGAACGCGACGCTGATGTTCGACGTCGAGCTGCTCGCGATCAAATAACGCTGGCGTAAGTAGGCTAGGCGCGGCAGGCGCCGAGCCCACGCGTCCGATCAAACAGTTGCGTTGACGCCGCCGTGGCACACTCCCCATTACCTACTCATGTCGTCATTGCAGCCCCTCCTCGTCACCACCGGGCTTGACCCGCCTGCGCGGCCGTAGCGTTTGCTCAGCGGCTTTCGACTAACGCTACGGCGGGGCGAAGGCCCGGTGGTCGGTGGTGAATTGTCGCGTGTGAAAAGCCCGGCGGGAAGACAGGCTGCACGTCGGCATGGATTGCCGGGTCAAGGTGACGTTTTCGCCGCTTGGGAGACGTGATAGATTTATTCCATGAAAACGAAGCAGCTAACAGAAATTCTTGAACGCGTCGAAAATTGGCCGCCGCAAGCGCAGGATGAGCTGGCGGAGATTGCCCGCGATATCGACGAAAACATCAGCGGCGGTGACTACGAGCCAAGCGAAGCGGAACTTGCCGGCATTGACCGCGGCCTCAAAGCTGCGGCCGAAGGACGCTTCGCGACAACCGAGCAGGTCGAGACGGTTCTCGCCAAGCTTCGCAAGGCGTGAAAGTCGTCTTTACCGAGCCGGCGCTGCGCGACGTCGAAGAGATCGCAGCGTGGCTTAGAGAGCATTATCCAGGTCAAGGCCGATCTGTCGCGCGGCGGCTCGGAATCATCGTGGAGCACATTGCCCGCTGGCCTGAAAGCATGCGCCGATCCCAACGCCGCCCGGACGTTCGCGTGGCGCCGCTCGGCCGCTACCCTTACAAGATTTTTTATCGCGTGCATGATGACACGCTTGAGATTTTGCACATTCATCACGCGGCGCGCGAACCCTGGGATGACCAAGCGTAGCCGTATCAGGGCGAATTTTTAGTACGTCAAACGAATCATTGGAGTGCCGCGAAGCTAAACAAAAACCCGGGCGCCAAAATGTTTTGATTCAACAACTGAAATTCAAACGCCTTTGACTTTGCCGCGCTAGTGGAGATAACGGCGCCGTCTCGCTCTTTGTAAGGGACGTCAACCGGTGACGCGACTGACGTGAGCGAGATGCGGTGCCCGCGCGCGAGAGCTTGTCACTTCCGCTCCCGGGCGGCTCTGGGTCCCCGGTCGACCGGCACAAGGACCTGTCTGCACAGAGCGTGCTTAACCGCGGCACTTTTTTTGGCGAAGCGGGAGAAACACCTGTTGCGCGGCCGCCGCGGGAAACCCGGTTCTGGGGCTGAGCCATCGGGGTAGAAGCCGGTGGCGAGTGCCGCAAGCGTGAGCGCCGAAAGGTGGGCGCGCTGGAAAAAACAGTGCGCACGCCGCGCTTATCGCGGACATTGGTAGGACAATGCGCCTTTCGGCGCTCCGCTTTCCCTTTTGTTGCCGTAGCCCGGATTGAGTGAAACGAAATCCGGGGCAGACCTTGCCGTTCGTTCCCCGGATTTCGCTGATACTCAATCCGGGCTACCGCCTTTCAAATCTCGGGCGCAAAAAGCGCATCGCGAGAACGGATTTTCATTTTCACCTCTCCCCGGTGGGGCGGTGGGGAGAGGCGAATGTTTGCTTTCGCTGTTTGACATGGTTGATCGGGGAAGCGACGGCGCGATTATTGTTTCTACGAGCAACAAAAGACGTGGATGGCCGGATCGAGCCCGGCCATGACGAAGTGGGATGAGCGCCAGCTCAAGCTTGCTGCCCACGAGCACCCCCGGCCCTACTCCGCCTCCCCGTCGGTCGGCGGCGCGGCGACGCGCATTTCGTGGAAGCGCCGCTCGATCATGGCGTAGGTCTCGCGCACCAGGATATGGGTCGCGACCTCGTTCTCGGTGCGGCCGAGCTTGCCGAGGTTTGCCAGCAAAACCAGATAGTTGAACGTCTCGATCGGCAGCGTCAGGCTCAGCGCCCGCGCCTCCGAACGGTTTTCCGGCCGCGCCATTCAACACAAGTCCCGCCAATAATAACTTGGTTACAATATAGTTAAAACTATTGGCTGGCGAATCGAATTGTGCGAGTCTCCGCTTCAGCGAGGGTTTTCGCACAACATCCTAAAGGCAGCCCGGTGTGTCCTCGCGTACGGGCTTGTTCCTCACGCGCTTGCCATCCGACGGGCGCGGATGCGGCTCGGTGCGCGCGGCGCTTTTGCAAAGTGTGCCGCTTCCATCGATTTCGCGCCGCCGGATCGGCAGCGTCGCGGCGCCTCCGTTGTGCGCGGCCTTTGCACTACCGCGGCCGCGGCGGCCGCTTTTCTTTGCGAGGCCATTCCATGACTCTCCAAACCTGGACGCCGGAGCGCGTCGAGCAACTGCGCTCGTGCGTCGTCACCGGCTTAACGTGCAGTCAGATCGCGGCGGAGATCGGCGTCTCCCGCAATGCCGTGATCGGGAAAATTCATCGGCTCGGCCTGTCGTCGGGGCGACCCCCGGGCGGCGCGGCGCGCATCTGCCCTCCGCGCGTTGCCCGCCCGCGGGCGCCGAGCCAGCGCCGGCTGCTGCGCCTGATGTGGTCGGACGGTGCGCCGGCAGCCAAGACCGAAGCTGGCCTGGCGATCGTCGATAGCGCGCAGCCATGCTCGCTGATCGATCTCGAACGCGGCAAATGCCGCTGGCCGCTTGAGAGCGCGAGCGCCGGCGCGGGCGATTTCAGCTTCTGCGGCAACGCCGCGCCCGACGGCATTTCGTACTGCGCCGGCCACGCCCGCATGGCCTATCGCGTGCCGGCGCGACGGAGTGCTTAGGGCACGCGGAGCGTCGTTGCGGATGTAGGGTGGGCAAAGGCGCAAAGCGCCGTGCCCACGTGTCTTCTTGAATTTCCTTCACTGTCCGCGTGGGCTTCGCTGCGCTCAGCCCACCCTACGGTTATCTGGCTGAAAGCAAGACGTGGATGCCCGCGACAAGCGCGGGCATGACGACAAGCGCTCACGCGCGCTGCCGGTCGTTGTCGATCGGCAGCACCTGCCCGCTGATCGACTTCGCGGCGTCGGAGGCCAGGAACACGGCGAGCGCGGCGATGTCTTTCGGATCGATCATCTCCTTGATCGATTGCTCGGCCATCGCCGCGGCGCGCACCTCGGTGAGCGACTTGCCGCTGATCTGGGCGCGGCCGGCAAAGACCCGCTCGATGCGGTCGCCCGCGACCGCGCCCGGCGCAATCGCGTTGGCGCGGATGCCGAACGCGCCGAGTTCGATCGCCAGCGTCTTGGTGAAGCCGATGACGCCCCATTTGGTGGCCGCGTAGGGGCTGCGATTCTCAAAGCCGAAGCGTCCCGCCACCGAGGACATGTTGATGATGACGCCAGCCGGCGATTTCTTGAGATGCGGGATCGCAAGCCTCGTGACGTCGAACATGGCGGTGAGGTTGACCGCGATCACCTTGTCCCAGTCGTCGGGGGGATAATCGGCGACCGGCAGTGTCATGCCGGCGATGCCGGCATTGTTGATCAGGACGTCGAGGCCACCGAGCTTGGCGATGGCGTCAGGCACCATGCGCTCGATGTCGGCGCGGCGCGCCATGTCGCAGGCTTGAGCAATCAGCCCCGGAATTTCCTTGGCATTCGCCGCAAGCGCCGCGGTGTCGATGTCGCAGACGAAAACCCGCGCGCCGGACGCGGCAAACGCGCAGGCAAATTCGCGGCCAATGCCGGTGGCGCCGGCGGTGATCAAAACCCGTTGTGGCAAACGTCCCTCCCTTTGCATTAACCGCTCATTAACCACGAATAGCCCATCAAAATGCGGTGCTAACGCACATAAGGGGAGAAACCGCATGGACGCTAATCTCTACGACCGCATCCGCGAACGCGCCTACGAGATCTGGTTTGCCACCGGCTGCCGCGATGGCGAAGCCGAGCAGCACTGGCTGACCGCCGAGCACGAGATCCTCCACGCCGCCAAACCGGCCATTCCGGCGAGGCGGGCGAGCGCCAAGAAGGTGAGCCGGCCGCTCGGCCGCGCCACACCGAAGGCCGCAGCGGCCAACTAGGCGCCGAGCGGCGATCGCCCTGCTGGGTGTACCGACCGGAGGCCAGGCGATAGGCGATTGTTATGCCCCTCTACGGCCGCTCCGAGGAAGGGCGTTCCCCTATTTCTTCCCGCGGGAGCATAACCGTTCATTCGGCGTTCAGGCGGCGCCCGTTAACGCTCCAGTTGACGACTTCAAACAGGGGGGCTCTCCATGAAGCTGTTCACTGCTGTAGTACTCGCGGTTTCTCTCGCTGCCGTTGGCGTAGCCAGCGCTGATGCACCGCCGGCGAAGCCGATGATGCACAAGCCGATGGCTCACACGATGATGCACAAGCCGATGATGCATATGGGCCATATGCACATGACGCCGATGTGCAAAGAAGGCATGACTAAAATGGGCTGCATGTGCAAAGGCGCCACCGCCAAGGCCATGTGCAAAGGCGGCCAGTGGTGCCACACTTGGGCCGGCGTCTGCACGATGTAAACGTTGCCCGCCTGGACGAAGCTCCAGGCCGGACTACCGATTGCGACTGCCACTCCAAGACTTGAGCGGTTGCGTCGGGCTAAAGATAGCGCGAGATGGGCTTGAGCGAACACGCGGCCCCTCTCGTTGCTTTTTCGGCGTTGCCATTTCGCGACCGCCGAGGTTTGGGTCGCGTCGATCGGCAGCGGAAACGCCGAAGTCCGCGCCGTATTCCGCCGACGCCCCTTCCCGGCTAGGCTTGCGCCATGACAACCATGGATGACTTCCCCGTTGCCCCGCCGCTCGTCATCAAGGACGAACCGAAGCCGCGGCATCTCAAAACGCTCAAAGACGCCTGCGAGTACGTCGAAGAGGCGATGCGGATCGGGCGTCCGGAGCCGTGGCGCGAAGTGCAACATCGCCTCAAGGCGGTGGCCGACGAAGAGGACGCCATCGAGGCGATCGGCGACCTGCGCGAACTTCTCGGCGAAGAGGATCTGCTGCTGCCGTCCGATCGCGGTCCCGGTCCCAAGACCTAAGTTTCACGACCTAACCGCGCCCCACCCCGGCTCGGGAACGCGCGATTCGCCCGCGCCCTGCCGGGCTTGCGGAGAATCGTGCCGCCGCGCGTAAACGAGAGGTGAATCCCGGAAAAAACAAACTTTGGGACTCTGGCCCTGAGTCTCATTCATGCTCTGCGTAGCCGATTCCCGGAGCCGGCAATGCAGTTGATGTTAGTGCTCAGCCTCATGACCGCCTGCGCGGTCAATGCCGCCTGCCTTTACTGCCTCCTCTAGGCAGCGCGCGCTGGGCTTCCCGCGCCGCACGCTTGCGACTGCGTGTGCCGCTTACACAAACGGATGTCCGGCAATCCCCGCGCCGGCGCGAATAAAGCCGGCGCCCACCGCGCCCAATAAGCCCTCGATCTTGTCGAGCGTTGAATTGATCAAGCCGGCAGGTTCGCCCGACTCCACCATACCCTTGAGCTGGAGGAGCGCCTGGTTGGCGGCATCGATCCGCCGCGCCAGCACCACGGTGACGTAGGACAGCGCCACCGGATCCTGCAGCAGGGTCTCGGCGTCGGCGGCGTAAAATTCAGATTCCTCGAGCGCGACCACGTCCGCACTGTGTGGCGCATCGAGCAGCGCCGAGAGTTCGCCAAATACCGCGCCGGGCTCGCTCACCTGGGCGAACTCGATATCGCCCTTCATGATGCTGACCGAACCACTCTTCAGGATCAGAAGGCGCCCGGTTTTCGTGCCCTCGGCGAACACGGTGTCACCATCGGCGAAGCTCACGAGCGGCAGCGCCGCTAACCGTTTGCGCCACTCCTCGGGATCGAGAACAAACGACATGGTCCCCCCGTTCTTGATGCGATGGCCGCCTAGATACGGCAATTCCCGGCTGGGATGTTGTATTTCGGCAAATCGCGCTGCGCTATGCCTTCTTGGCTCTTCCCCAGATCAGCGCATCAAGACTGAGCGGTCCGGGTCCGGCAAATATCAGATACAAAAAAACGAAGCAGAACATGATCGCCAGCTCCCCGTGGTTGACGTAGGGGAAGAAGGAATGCGGCGCGTGGTAGATGAAATATCCCACCGCCATTTCTCCCGACATGATGAAGGCTGCGACGCGCGTGAAAAGCCGAAGGTTAGGAGAATGCCGCCGCCGAATTCGATGAGGGCTGCGAGCCATTCCATGTCGAAGAGTGTCGGCTGACCCATGGCTGCCGAGGGAAAGCCGAAGAACTTCGAAGTCCCATGCTCGATAAACAATAAAGCCGCGACAATGCGGAGAAGGCTCAGGATGTAGGGGGCGAACCGCGCAAGCCCGCCTCCCGGAGAAACGGCGTCGTAAGAACCCGTAAGAGGACTCGAAGTGCTCATCGCGAACCTCGCGAAAACGCTTTCCCGACCGCAGCTTAGGGCCAACCCCGGCCGGGCGGGTTCACAAAATTCTGATCTTCGGCGCCAAGGCGGGAACAGGGTGGGCCCCTTGGGAGTTTTTTCGTGGCATTGAATATCGAGCGCGATGGTCGGCAATGGATCAGCGAGACCAGGATTTTTTGAGCAAGCAATTGCGCCACCTGCCACCCCCCTCCCCGGGGAGTGGCGGCACGATCATGCTAGCGTTGGCCGCGGTATTCCTTGCGGGCGTGACACTCGGCGCGCTGATGTTCGACTTTAAAGCGCCGCCGACGCAAACGGTCGAGCGCACGCGCACTGCCATGCGGACTGCAATGTCATGGCCGTCACCCTCCACCGTGCCGTTCGCCCGCTAACAGCTTTGAGAATTTATTATTCTTCCGGCTCGGTGGTGAAGAACAGCGGAAAACCTTTTTGCTTGCCGAGATCGGTGGCTTCCTTGGCCTTGGTCTCGGCGACGTCGCGGACGTAGACCGCAATGACGCAGGCGCCCTTCTGGTGCGCCGTCATCATCACGCGGTACGCCTGGTCCTCGTTCATGCGGAAGACCGCCTTGAGCACGAGAACGACAAACTCGCGCGGCGTGTAATCGTCGTTCAGCAAGATGACCTTGTAGAGCGGCGGCCGCTCAGTCTTCGTAGTGGTTTTAGTGCGCGGCTTTACTATGGTTTTGGTCATCGCAAGTTGCTCCGCAGCGCTGCCTGGCGACCCGCTGCAAATATAGCGCGCACGCGCCAAGGCTCCAAAGATTTGCCGGCTTTGCCACGGCCGCTTCGCATGCCAGCTGTAGCGCCGGGTGGGGCGCCTTGGTCTTGGAACGCCCGCCGATCTGTGCCCTTAATCGGCTCCGCACATGGAGGGCGCCATGCATATTCTTTGGATCATCATCATCGGTTTCGTCGCCGGCATTATCGCGCGCATGCTGGCGCCGGGTCCAAACAATCCGGCCGGTTTTATTCTCACTACGCTGCTCGGCATCGCCGGCGCGTTCGTCGCCACGTTCATCGGCCAATCCGTCGGCTGGTATGGCCGCAACGAGGGCGCGGGCCTCATTGGCGCGGTGGTTGGCGCCATCGTGGTGCTGTTCGTGTGGCACCGCTTGGTGACGAACCGGGTGATTTCCGATCCCGGTAGCCGCCGCTGGTTGTAACCGAACGTCGGCTCAGGCGATCGATTGGTGCTAGCGCGCCGCCAAACGCCGAGAAGAAACGGCGAAGCGTGGCGTGCGCCGTTCAACGACCACTGCGCGCGGCGCGCCGATGCGGCCGGTCACGGTCACATGCTCAACTTCCCGGCGCGCTCCCAAGCGGAGCACGGCCGCCCTCGCCGCCTCGACCGGTACTTCCATCAGTGAAGCGACGATCTGCATCTGCTCGTTCGGATCGTCCGTCAGGCCCTGGGCCGCGACAGCAGCCTCTTCCATGGTTGGCGGATCGTGCCTTACCCGCCGCCGACCGTCCTTCGTGTCCCATATGTCGCTCATGGCCGCACCTCTGAATCTGCGGCCTACATTATGGGGATCATACCGCATCGCAGCAAGGAAAATTGTGCAATGCACTAAACGCAGGTCAGGCGCGCGGAACGCCAACGAAATCGGCTGCGTTAACTCGTTTTCTTAGCGAAGCGAGCGGTTAACGCGCCGGCATATCGCTAAACAGCACGCCGCCTTTGCCTTTGGCCTGCTTCGCGGTTTCGATCAGGGACACGGTGACAGATTCGATCGGCACTTCGAGATTCTTCACCACCGCCGCGGTGACGTCCTTGACCAAGCCGCGCTTGTTTTCGAGCGAGCGCCCTTCAAGCAGATAGACGACGATCTCCGGCATAACGTTTCTCCGTGTTGCTGGCCGGCATGCATGGACACAATTTGAGCGCCGCGCACCGTTCCGGACTTGCCATAAGTGCGGTTCCCTACTATCGGAAAATGCGGGGTCCGTACAAGGGAGCTGGGGGATTATGAAGCAATTAGTCTTTGCCACGGGCGTTTTGGCGCTCGGCTTGGGTGCATCCAGCGCGGCGCGCGCCGATTATGCGGTCGTCATGTTCAAGAAGGATGGCTACTGCCGGGTGTGGAACGACAGCAAGGCTGGCCCTGCGCAGCCGGGCTGGAAGTATCACTGGGTCGGCCTGAAGAGCTGGGACTTCGCCATGAGCAAGAAGCACTACGCGATGCGCCGGCACTGGTGCCGCGACTTTCACTAGCGTTTGGGCCGGAGGGGTCCGTTAACAGAGGGGGTTAAGTGATGAGGAAGTTGAGTTTGGGAGTTGCCGCCCTGGCGTTGCTGGTAGCCGCGGCCGTACCGGCGAGCGCCGATTTCGCCGTCGTGAAATTCGGCGACAAGACCTGCCGGGCTTGGGCCAACCACAAAGCCGTTCCGGCGGGTCCCGGCTGGAAATATCTCTGGGTCAGCGTCCCGTCCTGGGAAGTGGCGCAGGGCAAAGGCGCTTACGCCATGAAGCACCGCTGGTGCCGGACCTGGTGGAAATAATCCGTCACGCCTTGACGTGATTGACCGCCCGCCCCATCGGCGGGCGGTTTGTTTTTTGGGATTCGAGCCGATCATTTCCGCAGATTCTATTTGCTCGATGCCGGCGCCCAGAGCTGCGGCGGCGTGTTTTTAGTTCGTGTGGAACTCCCTTGTCATTTTAGCTTTTGTGGGAACTCCTTTGCAGCGTCCCGAGTTTGCCGGAGGTAATTAGGGAGCGCAGCATGAAATATTTGGCACTTGCGATCGGCTTTCTGACGGTCGCGCTGAGCGCATCAACGCCGGCGCGCGCCGACTACGCCGTCATTCAGTTCCGCGACGGGCGCTGCGAAATTTGGCAGGATAGTGGAAGCGACCCGGCAGGCGCCGGATGGACGAAGCTTGCCTTCGGATTTCCGGACTACATCGCGGCGCAAGACGCACGCGATGCGGCATTCGCGCAAGGCGTTTGCAGATAAGCACACCGGAGTTTGCCGAACACTACGAGACGTGCAAACGGCGCGGCGTTTACGTGCAAACGGCGCGGCGTTTATGCTGCGCCGTTTGGCTTATCTGATTTGATCGTTGAAAAATGGATTGCCGCCGAGAATTGTCCGGAAAAAGTCGAACGGCCTATCGCGCTCGTGGGGATTCAGATCGGCGCGCGCAGTCCGCACTCGCGGCACCTGCACTCTTTTGTTCGCCATCTTCGACGACGGAACCGACATTGCCTTGGCAGACACTTCGGCAGACGCGTCGTCACGCAACTGCGACGCTTCGGTCAAAGCCGCTACATTCGCCGACTGTGGAGCGCGGCTAAGCCTTTTTGGCGCGGGAGCGGCCGTCACTCCACGAGGCACATCCGCCGTACTGTCGCTAACCGCGGGAGCCTCAGCCAAAGCCGCAAGCGCGGCAGGATGTTGATCAGTCGCCGCCGAATGCGACTCCGCGGCTGCAAAGCTCTGTTCATCTCGAGCATCCGTGACCGGCCGGGCCGACATTTGCGGAGCGACAACTGCTGGCGCTTTGACCTCGAACATCTCGGCGGTCGCGGGCGAAGCCGCCGCGGATTTTGGCAAGTTATTCGGCAAGTCGTCGGACTCGCCCAGTTGCGCCATGGTGCGCGCCGCGACCGAAAGGTCGACCGTGGGATGCGCGATAAACACCACCGCAACCGCCATACCGGCAACGGTGCCTATTGCGCCGGCGACGAGCGCCATGCGGAAACTTCTGATTAATCCCGGCCGTGGAGCCAGATAGCCCCATTCCGGATTGAAATTGCCGGTGTTCGGCATGACGACCTCCGAGACAGACCTTTTTTGTTCGCCCGCCCTAACGCCGTCCATTGTTCAAACGCATCCATTAAGAACCCGTTCCTGACAACACGACGGAAAGAATGCGTGAACCGTTAACCACAAACGTGCGCGATCCGTCGGTCGTCAGGATGTCGTGACCATCTCGGCGGTGGGATGCGGCCTTGCGTTTGTTCCGAGATGATCGCCAATCCAGCCCGGAATGCCGCCAAGCGTCGAGACCACGTGGTGTGTGACCGACACGACGTGATCTTTAAGGCCCACCGTCTTGGCGATGAGCAACTGAGGAACCGGGAAAGGCGCGCTGGCGCTTTCAGATTGTTGGACTTGGGCGATGACAAGCGGCGCCGAGGGCGCTGACGCCGGCGCTGCAACCACCAACGAAGGCGTCACAGCCGCGACCTTTGCGCGCGGAGACCCGGACTTGCCCGGAACGGCGGCCGCGGATGTACCCGCCGGAGTATTGGTCGTCGCCGCGGCTTCGCCGCCTGCGCGGCGAGTATTGCTCTCCGCGGCAAGTTCAGTTTTTTCGCGCTCGAGCTGCGCATTCAAAAAGCTGACAATCACCCCGTGCTCGTCACGCAGGAGCTGCATCATCTCGGCAGAGGCCGGCTCAACCTGGGCGGCTGGCTCGGTTACCCGGCCAAGGCCGTAATGGGTGAACAGGAGACCGCCTATCAGGCTCGCGGTCGTTGCCGGCAGGATGTCGAGAACGAGCTTGCTCGCGAAGCGCGCCACTAGTGTTTCTGGGTATCGCATGACCAGTCCTCCATCCCGGTATTTTTCAAACGGCTGGTTGAATTTCAAACAGACGTTATAGGCGCGTTGTGGCCGGGAGCAAGGAATTTTTGCGGCGGACTGGCGGATTTCCGAGGAAAAGGCGGACAGATTTTCAGGCTCAAGGACGCTCTAGGCTTGCGATCCCAGCCCGGCGATTGCCCAGCCACTAACGAGCTTGGCGAGCCGTTCGACGGCCGCCTCGTCCAATTCGAGGGATACCGGAGGCCCCGCGAGCCGCTCGCGGTTGCGTATAAACACGCCGCATTGGCCAACAAGCCAGATGGCGGCAAGCGTCAGCGTTCGCTGGTCGGCCGTCGGCATGAAACGGCTGATGATATCGGTGGCAAGCCCCATGAACGGCGCCGCCTCCTCACTCAAAAGCTCGCGAAATACCGCCGTCGGCCGCACCGTTTCCCAATTGAAAATGCGAATGGGACGCGTGAGTTCGTCCCGCTGCAACAGCCCCCGCAACTGGTAGCGGACGAATTCGGCAAGCGCCCCTTCACGCGATAGGGCTTTGATCTCGGCGGCATGCGCAATCTGACCTTCGGTCAGTGCGCGAAATGCTGATCGCAATACCTCGCGGTACAAGCCATCCTTGCCGTCGAAGTGGTAATTGATCGCCGCCTGATTGACGCGCGCCTTCGCGACGATCGCGCGTATGCTGGTGTGGTCATAGCCGCGCTCGGCAAACAGCCGCTCCGCGGCTTTGATGATGCGCTCGCGCGTAATATCGGACGGGCGGGTCACAAACAGCCTTTTTCAAACCCTCGTTTGAATTTGGCATAGGCTGTTTGCCTCGATAATGCAAACGCTTTCGTTTTGGCCTAGCGCGGCTGCCCGCCGGATTGGCCGCTTTGGTGGATGGCCGAACCGCCCGCTCCCCGCCGCATGACACCGCCAGCCGACGCGGTTATCGTCGTTGTCATGACCGAAGATCGCCGGATTGAAGGTTACGCCATCGTCTCGATAGAGGGCATGATCGCAAACGCCGCCGGAGTGATGCCCGACGTTATTCGCAACAGTGCCGACCAGAAGTTCCTGCAATCCGAGCTCGACCGGGCGGCGGTCATCGTTCACGGGCGCCATTCGGACGAAGGCGGCCTCCGTGCCGCGCAACGCAAGCGCCTCATTTTGACGCGCCATGTCGCCTCGCTGTCCAGCGATCCGGCGCGTCCCAATGCGCTTCTTTGGAACCCTGCAGGCGCGTCCCTGGACGCCGCTTTGGCCCGGCTCGGCATCGCCAACGGCCTCGTAGCGATCCTGGGCGGGACCGAAGTGTTCGACTTATTTCTGCCGCTCTACGACACTTTCTACTTGACGCGCGCCGCGCATGCGAAAATCCCCAACGGCCGGCCGGTATTTTCGCAGGTCGGGCCGCATAAAACGCCCGAAGACGTGCTCGCAGGCGCTGGTTTGAAGCCGGGCATCCGGCGAGACCTTGACCCCGCCGCGGGCATCACCTTGAGCACCTGGTCACGCGAGAGAGCGAAGTGACGGCAATCGTCGCCGGCGGATGACGAACGGCCATGCGAGGTTTATTTTTCCGGCATGGCACTCCGATCGCCTCAAAACCAGACCGGCAAGATCCGGGACGACGTTCTCGACTATGAGATCGCCCAAGAACAGGCCGCCGCGCTCGGGCGCCTCGGTCGTGCTCTGGAAGCGGCCCTGACCAATTTGGCGGCGTACGATGCTGCCGCAGGCGTTTCAGATAAACCCCCTGGACCACCACGCAAAGGCACCCGGACGGAGCTGCTCGAAGCCGCAGGTTATGCGCTGTGGTGTTTCATCATTCAGCGGGAGGCCTGCGGGCTTCGTGACCAGGCAACCGTGATCCGCCAGTACCGCGTGCCCGCTGAGGTTCGTAACCGTATGGGCGTGTTCCCCGGCAGCCACTTGCGCCTTAGCCCGTAGCCACCCGAACATCCCACGCCGCAAGCCTTTATTCACCGTTATGGCGGCATTTTCGCGCTATGCCGCAGGACGCTTCGCTTTCGATCCTTGGCTCCTCGATCATGGGCGAGCTCGATGCTGCGCTTAAGTCGGGGAGCGAGGCCCGCCGGATCGATATGCTGGCGCGCATCACCGACGTCTTTACCGCCGATGCACCGCGGTATTCTGAAGAGCAGGTTCGCTTTTTCGATGACCTGATGGTGCGCTTGATCGAGTCGGTGGGATCGAGCGCACGCGCGACGCTCGCCGTCAAACTTGCGCCGATCGGCAACGCCCCTTCGGCAGTGATCCACGCCCTCGCCTTCGATCACGATATCCAGGTCGCGGGCCCGGTTTTGACGCGGTCAGAGCGCCTGCAAGAGCAAGCGCTGCTTTCCAGCGCCAGGACCAAGAGTTTGCAACATCTTCTCGCCATATCGCGACGCCACGACCTTGGCGAACCCGTAACCGACCTGCTCATCGAACGCGGCGACCGCAAACTGAGCCTCTCAACAGTAAGGAACGGCAGCGCCCGCATTTCCGATTTCGGTTTTCGCCTTCTGGTTAAATGGGCAACCGGCGACGACGAGCTTGCGGCCGTCGTCGGAATGCGTCCGGATATTCCGCGGCCACACTTTCTCGTACTGTTGGAGAGTGCCTCACGCAACGTGCGCGCACGGCTCGCCGCTGCGAAGCCGCAGGCAAAGAGCGCTGCCGAGCAGACCGTAAACGACATTGTCGGCGCGGACGACAGCAACGCGCCGGCAAGACAGGCCGCCATGCTCGCGCGGCTGGAGCGTCAGCATCGGCTGGGGCGCCTTACGGAAGCGGAAATCGCCCAATTTGCCAACGATCGCAAACTGGATGAAACCGCGGCCGGTCTCGCGATCGTCTGCAATATGCCGGCCGACGTCGTGGAGCGGGCGCTGCTCGATCGAAATTCCGAGCTGACACTCATCCTCGCCAAGGTCGCCGGCTTGTCACCGGAATCCACCCGCGCAATCCTTGGCTTGCGTGGACCGGAGCGTGGCGCATCGTCGCAAGATATAGAGCGCGCATTGGACAATTACGGCCGGCTGCCGGTCGATACGGCTTGTCGCGTGCTCGGCTTCTTCCGCGACCGCGCAAGAGGATCGACAGGATCCGCACCTGAACCGCCAAAGGCGGTCAACAGTTGGTGATGGCGATACTGTTAGCCTGATTTCAACAGCCGCGGGGACCGACCCCGCCTCGATCGCCCCGCCCTCGCCTTCATATATTCTGCCCCAAGCCGGACTGCACGCCATGAGGTTATTGCCCACTGCGTCACCAATCTGTCGTGTCGCTGCTTAGCTTTCCACCCCTGACAAAGATGCTCTAGAATGCGGCCACGGAAATAGAAGCACTTGGGAGGAGTATTACTATGAAGCTCTATATGCACCCGGTATCGATGACGAGCCGCCCGGTGCGGTTATTCATTGCCGAAAATAAAATCCCGGTCGACGAGGTGACGGTCGACCTTTTCACCGGCGAGCAATATCAGCCGACCTACACGCAGATCAATCCAAACAACCTCGTTCCGATGATCGAGGATGGCGATCTACGCCTGACCGAAAGCTCGGCGATCCTCAAATATCTCGCGGACAAGATCGGCTCGCCCGCGTACCCGAAGGATTTGAAAGAGCGCGCCAAGGTCAATGAAATCATGGACTGGCTCAACACAAATTTTTATCGCGAGTGGGCTTACAATCTTTGTTACCCACAGCTCTTCCCGAACCTCAAGCGCCGTAGCGACGAAGCGCAGGCTGCGACCATCGAGTTCGGTCAACAAAACTCCAAGCGCTGGCTGCAAGTCCTCAACGACCACTGGATCGGACCGAAGAAGCAGTTTCTGTGCGGCGACAAAATCACCATCGCCGATTATTTCGGGGCGGCGCTGGTGACGCTGGGCGAAGTCATCCGCTGCGACTTCTCGGCCTATCCAAATGTCGAGCGCTGGCTCAACAACGTGAAGAAATTGCCGAGCTGGCCGAAAGTGAACGAGGTGTTCTATGGCCTCGTCAACTCGGTCAAAGCTCAACAGTTCCACGCAATCTGACGTCAGCTGAATAAAGGACAGACGCCAGACCGGAAAAGAGGGCGGACGCTTGTCCGTCCTCTGCCGGCGCGTCAACACATCCGATGCAAACAAGCCGCGACCATATTCTGACCAGTCACGCCGGAAGCTTGCCGCGGCCTGACGACCTGATCGAAGCAAACCGCGCCCGCGAGGCCGGTGAAACAACCGACGAAGCATCTTTCCAGGCGACGTTGCGCAAAGCCGTGATCGACGTTGTGCGCCGGCAGAAAGATGCCGGGATCGACGTCCCGGGCGACGGCGAGTTCGGCAAATCCATGGGTCACAAGGTCAATTACCGCGCCTGGTGGAGCTATTCATTCAATCGTCTTGCCGGTCTCGACTTGGCCGGTCCCGGCATGAATGAAATTCCGGCGAAACGTAGTCGGCCCGGCGAAATTGTGCTCTCCAGCAATGCTGATCGCCGCGACCGCCAAAAGTTTCTTGCGGTCTACACCGATCCCGAGGGAAGCGTTTATACCGGCCCGCGAGCGCCCAGCTGGCCGGTTTGTGTCGGACCAATCGCCTATAAAAGTCACGAAGCGATCAAATCCGATATCGGCCATTTCCAGGCGGCGCTAAAGGCGAACGGCGTCAAGGAAGGCTTTATGACGTCCGTCGCGCCGGGCAGCGCTGCGCGCCTCGACAACGTTTATTACAAAACCGACGAAGAGTTTCTGTTCGCATGCGCGGACGCGATGCGCGAGGAGTACGAGGCGATCGTCGACGCTGGATTGATCCTGCAGCTCGACGATCCCTCCATCGCCGAGAGCTGGGACTTGGTGAATCCCGAGCCCCCGGTCAAAGACTACCAAAAATATTCCATGGTCCGTGTCGAAGCGCTCAATCATGCCATCCGGGACTTGCCGGCGGACCGCATCCGCTTCCATTTATGCTGGGGAAGCTGGCACGGCCCGCACACCACCGATATTCCAATGCGCGATATTGTCGACGTGATGCTTGCTGTTAAGTGCCAGGCATACTCGTTCGAAGCCGGTAATGTTCGCCACGAGCACGAGTGGAACGTTTGGCAGGACGTCAAGCTTCCGGACAGCAAGATCATTTTGCCGGGAGTCGTCAGTCACGCCACCAATGTCGTGGAACACCCCGATCTGGTCGCCCAACGCATTGTCCGTTTCACGAAGAGTGTCGGCCGCGAGCGTGTAATCGCCTCCACCGATTGCGGACTTGGTGGCCGGGTCCATCCTGCCATCGCCTGGGCGAAGCTCGAGGCGCTCGCCAAAGGGGCCGCGCTGGCAAGCCGCGAGCTTTGGCGTTAGCGGCGTTTGCAATTGAACTGATCACAGCGAAGCTGTCGCAACAAATGGAGTGCATTGCGTCATGAGAGCGAGTCGCGACCATATTGTGACAAGCCAGGCCGGCAGCCTGCCGCGTCCCGATGACTTGATCGAAGCCAATCGCGCACGCGAAGCGGGCGAAACGACTGACGAGAAGCGCTTCCAGGAGCATCTCCGCGCCTCCGTGATTGATGTGGTCCGCAAACAAAAAGAAATCGGCGTCGACGTTCCAGGCGACGGCGAGTTCGGCAAATCCATGGGCAGTCGCGTCAACTATGGCACGTGGTGGAACTACGCGTTCAATCGTCTAGCCGGGCTCGATCTCGCCAGCGGACCGGGCCTTCACGATCAGCCGGTGCGGCGAAGTAAACCGGGCCAAATCGTTCTTACCGGCATGGGAGACCGCCGCGATCGCAACCGGTTTCCTGAAATCTATGGCGATCCGGAAGGCCCCGCCAACACCGGCCCGCGCAAGGCCCACTGGCCGGTGTGCGTCGGTCCGGTTTCATACAAAGGACAGGCCGCGATTGCTTCGGATATCGCGAACTTCAAAGCCGGCTTGAGCGCCAGCGGCGTCCAAGAAGGCTTTATGACGTCGGTCGCGCCGGCAAGCCTGATGCGGTTTGCCAACAACTATTACAAAACGGACGAAGAATTCCTGTTCGCGTGCGCCGATGCGATGCGCGAGGAATACAGGGCGATCACCGACGCCGGGCTGGTTTTGCAGCTTGACGATCCCGCGATCGCAGAAAACTGGGACATGATCAATCCCGAGCCGACTGTGGAAGACTACAAGAAATTCACCATGGTGCGGATCGAAGCGCTAAACCACGCGCTCCGGGGGCTACCCGAAGATCTCGTCCGGTTCCATTTGTGCTGGGGCAGCTGGCATGGCCCGCACACCACGGACATCCCGATGCGCGACATCCTCGACGTCATGCTGGCGGTGAAGTGCCAGGCCTATTCGTTCGAAGCCGGCAATGTCCGCCACGAGCACGAGTGGACTGTCTGGGAGGACGTCAAGCTTCCGGACGACAAAATAATCCTGCCGGGCGTGGTGAGCCACGCCACCAATGTGGTCGAGCATCCCGAACTCGTCGCGCAACGCATTTTGCGTTTCACCGACAGCGTCGGCCGCGAACGCGTTATCGCCTGCACCGATTGCGGCCTTGGCGGCCGGGTCCATCCCATGATCGCGTGGGCGAAATTGGAGGCGCTGGTGCAAGGCGCAGAGTTGGCGAGCCGCAAGCTCTGGTCTTAGGCATGCGGGCCGTCTCACGCGTGTAGCAGTGTCAATCACGCGCGCAATGGTTGCAGTCGCCGTCGCAACCTGAAGTAATAATCCTCTCGACACACAATACACGTCCCGGTAGCTTTTCACTCGCGGCGGGCGTTGAGGCGCACTCGGGGGGAGTGTGCTCGGTGCGTTGTTTGTTGCGTTTTGGCGTGGCTGTCGCCGCGGCGCTAATGTTTTGCGCGACCGCGCTTGCCGACGAAGACCGGCCGAGCGATCCCACACTTCTGCTTTTCGCCGGTGGCGATCTTTTTTCCGCGTACAATGATCTGCAGTTCTACGGCGCTTTTGCTAATGCCGGAGGGATTTGGGCGCCTGCCGGCCTCAATCATGACGGCTTCGCGACGAAACTTCTCGTCAACGGCGGCACCTACACCTACCCTTCCGCAGGCCTTGATACCAACGTGCGGGTGACACAGTTGTCCGGGTCGATTTTGCCCGGCTGGCGAATGAACGATAACGACGCTTTTATTGGATTTTACCTCGGGCCGGTCGTCCAGGATTACAAACTCTCGCCTTACGATCCCAAGAGCCTGCTGCGCGGATTTTATACCGGCGCCCAGCTCAGCGTTGACGCCTGGTACCAGCCGGTCCAGGCGATGATGATCGCGTTAGACGGCTCGGTGGCCTCGATCGCTTTGATCGGCTCGGCGCGAGCGGCCACCGGTTGGCAAATCAGCGAAAGCTTCTATCTTGGCCCGGAAGCGCAAGCATTGTGGTGCATCGACTATCACGAATGGCGCCTCGGTGCGCACATCACCGCATTCCGACTTGGCGGGATAGAATGGGCGGCGGCCGTAGGCGCGGCGTACGACTCGTTCAATCGCCTCGGCCCTTACCTGCGCGCCGGTGTCATTTTGCGTTTTTGATTTGTGCGCCACGAGAAGGCAAAACGGGCGTCTTAAAAATCCGCCGTGCCGGCTTTGGCGGTGACGGGAATCTTGACCGGCGCGTTCCCGGTCGCCGCAGAATCGGTCCCGGGATCGCGAAACCGGCTGGTGATCGGATAGCGCCGGTCGCGGCCGAAATTCTTCAATGTCACTTTGACACCCGGCGCGGCCTGCCGGCGCTTGTATTCAGCAAGATAGAGCATGCGCTCGATTTTCATCACCGTCGCCCGATCAAAGCCGGCGGCGATGATGGCGGCGACCGGTTCCTCACGTTCGACCAGGCGTTCGAGGATTTGATCCAGCGCGTCGTAAGGCGGCAGCGTATCCTGGTCGGTCTGATTTTCGCGCAATTCGGCGCTCGGCGCGCGCGTTATCACATTGTCCGGCATCACCGGCCCATCCGGACCGCGGCCGCCTTTCGGCTTCCAGCTGTTGCGCAGCTTCGAGAGCCGATAGACCTCGGTCTTGTAGAGATCTTTGATCGGATTGAAGCCACCATTCATGTCGCCGTAAAGCGTGGCGTAGCCGACCGACATTTCCGACTTGTTCCCGGTCGTCACCACCATTAGGCCGAACTTGTTGGAGATCGCCATAAGGATCGTGCCGCGGGCGCGCGACTGCAGATTCTCCTCGGTGACATCGGCCGGCGCACCGGCGAAAATTTTGGCAAGGGATGCGTCCAGCCCGCCCACCGCCTTTTCGATCGGCACAATGTCGTAGTGAACGCCTAGCGCCCGCGCGATCGCGGCGGCATCATCGAGCGAGTCTTGCGAGGTGTATCGATAAGGCAGCATCACGCAGCGCACACGCTCAGGACCGAGCGCGTCCGTCGCAAGTGCTGCGCACAATGCGGAATCGACGCCGCCGGAAAGGCCGAGCACTACGCCCTTAAAGCCGTTCTTATCGACGTAGTCGCGCAGGCCTACCATGCAGGCCGTGTAATCGGCCCGATCCAGCGGCTCGGCCGCGGCCATGGGTCCTTGTTCGCAGCGCCAAACCCCTTCGATGCGCGCCCAATGCGTCGTCACCACAGCTTCGTGGAATTCAGGCAGCTGGAAACCGATCGAGCGGTCGGCATTTACTGCAAACGAGGCGCCGTCAAATACCAGCTCGTCCTGCCCCCCGACCTGATTGACGTAAATGAGCGGCAGGCCCGTCTCGACCACGCGATTGAGCGCAATGTTGAGACGCTCCTCGGTCTTGCCGCGCCAATAGGGCGAACCGTTCGGCACCAGCAGAATTTCGCCGCCCGTCTCCGCGACACACTCGACCACCTCCGGTCCCCAAATATCTTCACAAATCGGTATGCCGACGCGGATCCCCTTGACGACGATTGGGCCCGGCATCGGCCCGGCGGAGAACACCCGCTTCTCGTCGAACACGCCGTAATTCGGAAGGTCCACTTTGAAGCGGATCGTCTCAACGCGCCCCTCCGCCAGCAGCGCATAAGCGTTGTACAGGTTCTCGTCGTCGACCCACGGCGTGCCAATGAGCACGCGGGGGCCGCCGTCGGCCGTCTCCCGCGCCAGCGTCTCGACGGCCGCGCGGCACGCGCCCTGAAATGCCGGCTTGAGAACCAGGTCCTCCGGCGGGTAACCGGCAATGAACAGTTCGGAGAAAGCGATGATGTCGGCTCCGTCGCGGCCCGCTTGGGCGCGCGCCGCTCGCGCACGCTCGAGATTGCCGGTGACGTCGCCGACGACGGGATTGAGTTGCGCCACGGCGACGGCAAGACGGTCGGCAGGATGCTCGTTCATGGCAGAGGATCGGCGCTGCTCAAGGGCCGGCGACGGCCGGCAGCGGCTTTGCCACCAGCGAACGCTTGGCCTTCAGCAAATCGGCAAGCAGGAACGCGAGATCGAGCGACTGTTCGGCGTTGAGCCGGGGATCGCAGACCGTGTGATAGCGGTCGTTGAGATCCTCGTCGCTGATCGCGCGCGCTCCACCGGTGCATTCCGTCACATTCTGCCCCGTCATTTCCAAATGCACGCCGCCGGCGTAGGTGCCTTCGGCCGCATGCACCTGAAAAAACGTCCGCACTTCCTTGAGAATTTGATCGAACGGCCGCGTTTTGTAACCGGTGATTGAGGTAATCGTGTTGCCGTGCATGGGATCGCACGACCACACCACGTTGCGGCCCTCACGTTTCACTGCGCGTAGAAGGCGCGGCAAGTGCTCGGCGGCCTTGTCCGCGCCCATGCGGCAGATCAGTGTCAGCCGGCCGGGCTCGTTGCTGGGATCGAGAATGTCAATCAGCTTGAGAAGCTCGTCCGGCTTCTGCGTCGGACCGGTCTTCAATCCCAGCGGATTCCTGATACCGCGGCAGTATTCGATATGCGCGTGATCGGGCTGCCGGGTGCGATCGCCGATCCACAACATGTGGCCGGACGTGCAATACCAGTCTCCAGTCGTCGAATCGACGCGAGTGAAGGCCTGCTCGTAGCCGAGCAACAATGCTTCATGGCTCGTGAAAAAGTCGGTGGTGCGCATCTCCGGATGGATTTCGGGATCGACGCCGCAGGCGCGCATGAAGTCGAGCGCTTCGGTCAGGTGACCGGCAAGCTCCTGATAACGTTTCGACTGCGGCGAGTCTTTCACGAACGACAGCATCCATTGATGCGCGTTTGACAGATTGGCGTATCCGCCGGTCGCGAATGCGCGCAGCAGGTTCAAAGTCGCCGCCGACTGACGATAGGCCTCGAGCTGCCGGCGCGGGTCGGGCGTCCGCGCCTCTTTGCTAAAATCCGTGCCGTTGATGATGTCGCCGCGATAGGTCGGCAGCTCCCTGCCGTCGCGCTTCTCGGTCGGCGAACTGCGCGGCTTGGCGAACTGCCCGGCGATGCGGCCAACCTTCACCACGGGGGATGCCGCGGCATAGGTCAGCACCACCGCCATCTGCAAGAACAGGCGAAAGAAATCGCGGATGTTGTTGGCGCCGTGCTCGGCGAAGCTTTCCGCGCAGTCGCCGCCTTGCAACAGGAAAGCATCACCGGCGGCAACGCTCGCCAGCGCCCGTTTGAGGTTACGCGCCTCGCCGGCAAAAACGAGCGGCGGAAAGCTCGTGAGCTGTGCCTCGACCTCGGCCAAAGCCGCGCGGTCCGGATAGTCCGGGACCTGGACGATCGGCTTTTCGCGCCACGAATCCGGCCGCCACTTCGCCGCGTTTGTGCGTTTCGACATCAACGTCTCCAGCGTCATTCCGGGGCCGAAAGGCGAGCCCGAAATCCATATTCACGACCGGGTGGTTTTGGATTCCGGCGCTTGCCGCCACGCGGCTTGGTCGAAATGACGGCGCATATATACAGCGCGATTAAATGAAACGACAGGTCCAAAACACCGCTTATTCCGCGGCTTCGCGGGCATAGCTCGCAGTTTTGTTCCTGATGGTAACCAGTTCCTCGGCCGTGGTCGGGTGAAGGGCCATAGTCGCGTCGAAATCGGCTTTGGTCGCCTTCATCTTCACGGCAATCGCGGCAACCTGGACCATTTCTGCCGCCGCCTCCCCCACGATATGGCAGCCGACCACGCGGTCGGTCTGGCCATCGACCACGAGCTTGACCAGCACCGTGGTGTCGCGGCCCGACAAGGTCGCCTTCAGCGGCCGAAACATCGCGCGGTAAATGTCGGTATGCGGAAGCCGCGCGCGCGCCTCTGCCTCAGTCAGCCCAACCGCGCCGACCTCGGGCTCCGAGAAAACGGCGGTCGGTACGTTGCTGTGGTCGACCGCAGTAGGCCTGCCGCCAAACACCGTGTCGGCGAAGGCCGCCCCTTCTCTGATGGCGACCGGTGTAAGGTTGATGCGGTTGGTGACGTCACCGATCGCGTAGACGCTTGCAGTGCTGCTGCGCGAATATTCATCAATGGCGATACCGCCGTTGTCGGCGAGCTTCACGCCGGCTTCTTTGAGACCGAGCTTGGCAATGGCGGGCGCTCGGCCGGTGGCGAACATGATGCACTCGGCAGAAACTTCCGTACCTCCTGTGAGGTGCGCCACGAAGCGTGACTCGTGTCGCTTAATCGCGGCGACCTTGCAGCCGGTAAGGACACGAATGCCGCGCTTTTCCATATCCATGCGCACATGCTGCCGGACGTCATCGTCAAAACCGCGCAGGATATTTTCGCCGCGATACACAAGCGTCACGCGTGAGCCAAGGCCGGCAAAAATCCCGGCAAACTCCAGCGCGATATAGCCACCACCTTGAATGAGCACCCGCGGCGGCAGGCGTTCCAGGTGGAACGCCTCGTTCGAAGAGATCGCATGCTCCATGCCGGGAATAGGATCGCCGTAGGTGGGCGCGCCGCCAGTGGCGATCAGGATATAGGCGGCGCTTATACGCTTGCCGTCTGCCAGTTCGACGGTGTGGGCGTCGGCCAGCACGGCTCGCTGCTTGACGATCGCAACGCCGGCTTTTTCGAGCGTGGTGGTGTAGGCAGCTTCGAGCCTGGCGATTTCCTTGTCCTTGTTGGCGATCAACGTCGCCCAGTCGAACTTGACGTGAGCGACGTCCCAGCCGTAACCGGCCGCATCCTCGAACTCGGCGCGAAACCGCGAGGCGTAGACCAGCAGCTTTTTCGGCACGCAGCCGCGGATCACGCAGGTGCCGCCGACCCGGTATTCCTCGGCCAGCATGACGCGCGCGCCGTGCTGCGCTGCCATCCGCGCGGCGCGCACGCCGCCCGAGCCTCCGCCAATCACAAACAAGTCGACATCGTATTCGGGCATGCTGATACCAAGTGCGCTTTTTGGTGATATGTAAGGATGTCAGCGCCTTTCGACGAGGCGCACGCCGTTTGGACCGGCAAGGATAGCAGCATGCGCCAAGCCGATGAACAAGCCGTGCTCCATCACGCCGGGAATTTGCGCGAGGCGCGCCGCCAAATCCGGCGGATCGGAAATTCGGTTTAGCTTGGCATCCAACAGCCAATGACCACCGTCGGTGACGAACGGACCACCGTCTCGTCCCCTGCGTAGCGCGATCGGTCCTGGACAACCCGCATCGGCGTTGGCAGCCTCGACCGCGCGGCAAATCGCAACGGCACCGAAAGGCGATATCTCGATCGGCAACGGAAATCGGCCGAGCACCGAAACCCATTTCGATTCATCGGCAATGACAATCATCCGCGCCGAAGCCGCGGCGACAATCTTCTCGCGCAGCAAAGCGCCCCCGCCTCCCTTGATCAGGCTTAAGTCCGGCGCGACCTCGTCGGCGCCGTCGACGGTCACATGCAGTTGCGGAGTTTCGTCCAACGTCGTTAGCGTGATGCCGCCGCGCGAGGCGCGCTCGCGCGTTGCTTCCGAGGTCGGCACGGCAACGATATCGAGACCCGCGCGCACGCGTTCTGAAAGAACATCAACAAAGTGTGCGGCCGTCGACCCGGTGCCGAGCCCAAGCCGCATGCCCGGCTCGACGAAATCGAGCGCGCGAACAGCGGCGGCACGTTTGAAAGATTCGGCATCCATTACGGCTTGTGTAGGGCAAAAGCGGCAGGAATGGAATCCGCCAGCTTGCACGTGAAGTCCCGGCCCGCTAGGCAAAACCATGCTGACGCTTGTTTTCGATCTGGACGGCACACTCGTCGATACCGCTCCCGATCTGATCGATACCCTCAATTTTACGCTCACCCGGCACGGCCTGCCGGCGGTGCGTTTCGACGCCGCGCGTCCGCTGATCGGCGGTGGAGCGAAGGGCATGATCGAGCGCGCGCTGGCGGCGGAAGGACGCGACTGCTCGCCGGGCGGCGTGGATGAGCTCTACGCCGCTTTCGTTGCCCACTACGCTGAGCATATCGCTGACCGTTCGCGCGTCTTTCCCGGGGTCGAACCGGTGCTTGATCGGCTTGGCGCGGCTGGACTCCGGCTCGCAGTGTGCACCAATAAGCTCGAGTGGCTTGCCAGACGCCTGCTGGATGCGCTTGGGCTCTGCCAGCGCTTCGCAGCAATATGCGGTCAGGACACCTTCGGAATTCAGAAGCCCAATCCGCAAGTGTTCCGCGCGACCGTCACGCGCGCCGGCGGCGAGCCGAGACGCGCGGTCATGATTGGGGATTTGCCGACCGACGTACGCACTGCCCGCGCAGCCGCGGTTCCAATCGTCGCCGTCGATTTTGGCTATACCGATGTCCCCATTGTCTCGCTGGGGCCGGACCGGGTCATCAGCTCGTTCGCCGAGCTTCCGGCAGCGATCGACGACCTCGGCCAAGTTAATAATGTCATGGCTGGTCAGGGCTTTATCGGACTGAAAAGCTAACCTATATAGGGAAGGGTGCCGGTCTCGCCTTAGAGGCTCAATGGAGCTTTAGGCACCGAACGCCTGCCGATGGGACAGCGTGGATGTTGGAACCCGTACCAATCCTCGAATTTGATCACGCCGTGGATGGCGGCATTGCCCGCCCGGCGCTGATCGACCCGTTCGGGCGCGAGATTTCCTACCTGCGGGTCTCGGTGACGGATCGCTGCGACTTCCGCTGCGTCTACTGCATGAACGAGCACATGAGCTTCTTGCCGAAAGCGGACTTGTTGACGCTCGAGGAGCTTGACCGGCTGTGCTCCGCCTTCGTTGCGCGCGGCGTACGCAAGCTTCGCCTTACCGGCGGCGAACCTTTGGTGCGCCGCGGCATCATGACGTTGTTTTCGACACTCTCGCGCCACCTCGCTTCCGGTCGTCTCGACGAGTTGACGCTCACGACCAACGGTTCGCAGCTTGGGAAGTATGCGGCCGATCTCGCGGCCCTCGGCGTAAAGCGCATAAATGTCTCGCTCGACACGCTCGATGCGGCGAAATTCCGCGACATCACACGCTGGGGCGCTTTGGACCAGGTCCTTGCCGGCATTGACGCCGCGCAATCGGCCGGCTTGCAAATCAAGATCAATACCGTCGCGCTCAAGGGTGTGAATGAGGACGAATTCCCGCGCTTGATTGAGTGGGCGCATGGGCGCGGCATGGATTTGACGCTGATCGAAGTGATGCCGCTTGGCGATGTCGGCGAAGGACGTCTCGACCAGTATTTGCCGCTGTCGATGGTGCGCGCGCGTTTGAGCCAGCAATTCACGCTCGAAGATCTCGACTACCGCACCGGCGGTCCAGCCCGCTACGTGCGCCTCGCCGAAACGGGCGGGCGGCTCGGCTTCATCACCCCCCTCACGCACAATTTCTGCGAGTCGTGCAACCGCGTGCGGGTCACCTGCACCGGCACTCTCTACATGTGCCTCGGTCAGACCGACGCGGCCGACCTGCGCAAGCCGTTGCGCGCCTCTGAGGGCAACGAGCCTCTCCAGGATGCGATCGACGAAGCCATCGCGCGCAAGCCGAAGGGCCACGACTTTGTCATCGATCGGCGCCACCGGCGGCCGGGGCTCGCGCGCCACATGAGCGTTACCGGCGGATAAGTCGTCCTCTTCAGCAATACCAGCGATCTTTACGCCACAGCCG
The DNA here is from genome assembly GCA_963753355.1 of uncultured Alphaproteobacteria bacterium. GTDB lineage: Bacteria > Pseudomonadota > Alphaproteobacteria > Rhizobiales > Xanthobacteraceae > BOG-931. The sequence continues at coordinate 65,947 of CAVWBV010000031.1, read as the reverse complement.
GCACCACCGGATCGCGGTCCCACGCCGCGACCGCGTCGTAACCCCAGATCCACGCCATGGCATCGACGGCGTCGACCTTTGCCCGCGCGATATCTGACCATCTCGGGTCGTAATCATGCTTGGCGCGGACAATGGCCGACGAGCTTCGCTGGACCGCGTGCACTCGCGGAATGCGGATGCGGCGAAAGCTCTCCAAGGCGCTCACGGGATCGGCGGGCACCGCGGCAAGCCATCGCGCCAGGATGTAGGCGTCCTCGAACGCCTGGGCGGCGCCCTGCCCCGCATTGGGCAGCATCGCATGTGCAGCATCACCAATAAGCTGGATCCGGCCGCGGCCCCAGTTCTCGGTGAGTGGCCGCAGGAACAAACCCCATTTGGCGCAGCGCGTCACCGCACCGAGCAAGGCCGCGAACCGCGGTTCGGGGTTGGGAAAGCTCGCGCGCATTTCTTCGACGTCGCCCGGTATCGACCAACCCTCCTCGACCCATTGGCCAGTATCTTGCTGGGTAACGATGTTCGACACGTCGCGGCCGCGCAGATAGTAAGCGAAAAAGTGGCGGCCCGATCCGAGCCACTGAACGTGGCCTGACGGCTCAAGCACGTCCGCGGGCACGCTCGATCCGGCAACCAGCGCGCGCCACACCATCTGCCCGGTATAAGTGGGCTGATCGTAGCCATAGAGCCCGCGGCGCACCTGCGAATGAATGCCGTCCGCAGCGATGATCAGCTCGGCATCATGCGTGACACCGTTGGCAAAGTGCAGTGCGACCGTGTCCGTCCCCTCGCTCAGTGCCGTGAGGCGATGCCCGAGGTGAACACGACGGCGATCGACACCACGCGCCAGCGCTTCGAGCAGATCGGCGCGGTGGAAGGTGCAGAGCGGCGCGCCGAACCGCGCTTCAATGTTTGCGTGATCGCGATAGTCGAGCGCGGCGCCCGAGTGCATGTCACGGGTGAGGACGCCGGGCGCGACATTGGCCGCCGTGGCGATGGCGTCCCCGAGCCCGATCGCGCGCAAGATCCGGATCGCCTGCGGGCTGACATTGACGCCAGCGCCGATCTCGCCGAGCCGTGGTGCGGCCTCAAAAACCTCGGCGGCTATGCCAACTTTGGCGAGGGCCGCTGCCGCCGCCAATCCGGCAAGACCGCCGCCGACAATGGCGATGCTCGGGCTCTTGCTCACCGACAGTTCCGCCGATCACGAAGCTGGACGCGGTCGTGTAGCGAAGTTCGCCGTTAGGGACCATCCTGTTCAGTTACGCTGAAGCACCAACGCCGCGGCTTGAAACTCGGAAAAGCGGAACGCGCCGCGCTGTATCGCGAGTTCATCTTCGCCCCATTGCGCAATATTCCAGTCCTCGTCGACGTGCGCGGCCGCCCACGCTTCGTCGGCGCGCAACCGTCCTTTCGCAAGTGCAAGCGCGATCAACGCCGAACCGGTCAAGGTGGTTGCAGCGTGCACGGCACCAAGCCGCCAGGCGTCCTGCGGGATGGCGGCGGCAGCCGCTGCGAGCACCGCCTCCGGCTGCACGACGTGGATCACACCGTCCGTGACCAAAAAATGCGCGCCAAGCGTTGCCCCGGCCCACGCCACAATCGGATCCCAACGATGCGCCTGCAGCTCGATGAGTTTTTGCGGCGAAGTCGCGCGATAGCAAATAAGATCGGATGCGAGATATTTTTTCACTTCCGCCGCCACCGCATCCGCGCGAACGGACACGCCGTCGATAATGCTGTTGGCAAGACGCGTCAGCGGCATGGTTGCGGGATCGATTACATCCCCCTGCGCCTGCCATTCGGCGGCGATCGCCTGCGCGACCCGAGCTGATGGCGCGACAAGTATGTGCCCCGCAGGAGTGCGCGCCGGCTCGCCGTCGAGCTGCACGCAAAAACTGTCGCCGTCGGCCTTGGTCTCGACCGCATGGTAGAAACGGCGAAGAACGGGCTTCCGCGCCGCGCGGCGCGTGGCCGCGATGGGTCCTTCGGGGTCGGCGTTTTCCAGGAAATCAGCCATGCGACGGTTTGCAGCTCCGCCCAAAACATAGTGCATGGCACCACGATCGCATCCCCATCGTGCATAGGCGCCTGGGCCGAGACAAAATCGCTAACATTTTCAAGCCCTTGAATTGCTTAAGGCCGCGCCCCCGGGCCAGAACGACATGGCCAGTGCTCTTCGCACCTGCAACCGCTTTTCCCAGTAACGGAGCAACCGACAAAACGTTGTTATAACAAGCAGAAGCGGTAGAAATCCGCCCCTCCCTCGACTAGTATCCGCGGCCGGAATCGGAGCCATGAGCTTGTCGCGGGGAGAATACCGGTTCGCGCAGCGGATTTAACCGCTAACGTCAAAGCGGGGCGCTGCGTGTAAGAGGAGTGGAATGAAACCTACCGACATTGCGGTTCCGGATTACTTCCATAAGGTCGTGGATTGTCAGTGGGCATGTCCTGCCCATACGCCCGTCCCGGAATACATTCGCTTGATCGCGGCGGGCCGCTACGGCGACGCCTACTTGATCAATTGGCATTCGAACGTCTTTCCCGGCGTGCTTGGCCGCACCTGCGACCGCCCGTGCGAGCCTGCTTGTCGGCGCGGCCGCGTCGAGAAAGAGCCGGTTGCGATCTGCCGATTGAAGCGCGTTGCCGCCGACTTCAAGGAGGATATCCGCGCGCGCTTGCCACAACCGGCTGCGACCAGAAATGGCAAGCGCATTGCGCTTATCGGCGGCGGCCCCGCCTCGCTCACTGTCGCACGCGACCTCGTGCCGATGGGTTACCAGTGTGTCGTGTTCGACCAGGACCCGCTGTCCGGCGGCATGATGCGTACTCAGATTCCCAAATTCCGTCTTCCGGAAAGCGTGCTCGACGAAGAATGCGGTTACATTCTCGACCTCGGCGTCGAATTCAACGGCGGCAAGCGCATCGAGAGCCTGAAGACGCTGCTAGCGGAAGATTTTGACGCCGTCTTCGTCGGCTGCGGCGCGCCGCGCGGACGCGACCTCGACATCCCCGGCCGCAAGGAAGCGGCCAAGAACATCCACATCGGCATCGACTGGCTCTCCAGCGTTTCCTTCGGTCACATCGACAAGATCGGCAAGCGCGTCATTGTCCTCGGCGGCGGCAACACCGCCATGGACTGCTGCCGCTCATCGCGCCGGCTCGGCGGCGAAGATGTAAAAGTGATCGTCCGTTCGGGCTTCGAGGAGATGAAGGCGTCCCCCTGGGAAAAGGAGGACGCAATGCACGAGGACATCCCGATCTTCAATTATCTGGTGCCCAAGGAATTCACTCACGAGAATGGCAAGCTCACCGGCGTTGTTTTCGAGAAGGTCAAGGCTGTGCGCGATGTCAAGGGCCGCCGCGACCTCGTCCCGACCGGCGAGCCCGACGAGGTTTTCCCCTGCGACGATGTCTTGGTCGCCGTCGGACAGGAAAACGCGTTTCCCTGGATCGAGCGCGATTGCGGCATCGAGTTCGACAAATGGAACATGCCGAAAGTCGATGCCAAGACCATGGCGTCCACTCATCCGAAGGTGTTTTTCGGCGGCGACGCCGCGTTCGGACCGAAGAACATCATATGGGCGGTTGCGCACGGCCACGAGGCGGCGATTTCGATCGACCGCTTCTGCCGCGGCGAGGATGTCCACGAGCGCCCGGCTCCGCAGATGGGCATCAGCTCCCAGAAGATGGGCATCCACGAGTGGAGCTACGACAACGAAATCACGCTCGATAAGCGCTATCGCGTACCGCACCGGGAGAAGGTGGTGGCGTTACGCGATATCAGGGCCGAGGTCGAGCTCGGTTACGACCCTGATCTGGCCCTGAAGGAAGCTGAGCGCTGCCTGAACTGCGACGTGCAGACAGTATTTACCGGACAGCTTTGCATCGAATGCGACGCCTGCGTCGACATCTGTCCGATGGATTGCATCACCTTTACCGAAAATGGCGAAGAAGCCGATTTGCGCTCGCGTCTTAAAGCTCCGGCAAAAGATCTCACGCAGGATCTCTACATCGGCAATAGCCTCAAGACCGGCCGCGTCATGGTCAAAGACGAGGATGTGTGCCTGCACTGTGGTTTGTGCGCCGAGCGCTGCCCCACGGGCGCCTGGGACATGCAGAAATACCTCATTGATATGACTCTCGCAGAACAAGCATGCCACTCCAGAGCGTAAACGACTTCGTCGTCCGGTTTGCTAACGTCAACGGATCCGGTTCCGCCAGCGCCAACGAGATGTTCGCGCGTGCGGTCATCCGCATGGGCATCCCGGTCGCGCCGCGCAACATTTTCCCCTCGAACATTCAGGGCTTGCCCACCTGGTACGAGGTACGCATTTCCGAGTCCGGCCATCTCGGCGCCCGCGGCGGCACCGATCTCATGGTGGCGATGAACCCGCAGACCTGGGACAAGGACCTGGCCGGGATCGAGCCCGGTGGTTACTTGCTTTACGATTCAACCAAGCCGCTGCCAAAGTCGAAATTCCGCGACGATATTACGGTGATCGGCGTACCGCTCACCGCGATCTGCAATCGCGAATATACCGACCCGCGCCAGCGCCAATTGTTCAAGAACATTATCTATCTCGGCGCGCTTTCCGCACTTCTCGATATGGATGTGGCCGAAATCGAAAAGCTGATCGGCGAACAATATAAGGGCAAGGAGAAACTGTTCGACGCCAACCGGCACGCGCTCCATCTCGGCCGCGACTGGGTGACAATGAACGTCGAGCACCCGATCGGCTTGCGGCTCAAACGGGCCAACGCAGTCGGCGACCGCATCTTCATTGAAGGCAATTCTGCCGCGGCCCTCGGGGCCGTCTACGGTGGCGCCACGGTCTGCGCCTGGTATCCCATCACCCCGTCATCTTCGCTCGCCGAAGCGTTCACACGCCATTGCAGCCGCATGCGCGTCGATGCAGCCACGAAGAAAAACAAGTTTGCCATCATCCAGGCCGAGGACGAGCTGGCTTCGATCGGCATAGTGATCGGCGCCGCCTGGAACGGCGCGCGCGCCTTTACCGCCACTTCCGGCCCCGGCATCTCGTTGATGCAGGAGTTTCTCGGGCTAGCCTATTTCGCCGAAATTCCGGCGGTGATTTTCGACGTGCAACGCGCGGGGCCATCGACCGGAATGCCGACGCGCACCCAGCAGACCGACATCATCTCCTGCGCCTACGCCTCGCACGGCGACACCAAGCACGTGCTCCTGTTCCCCGAAGATCCGGCGGAAGCCTTCGATTTCGGCGCGGTCGCGTTCGATCTCGCCGACCGGCTGCAAACGCCGATCTTCGTCATGCTCGACCTCGACATCGGCATGAACCATCGGCTATGCCGCCCGCTCACCTGGGACGACACCCGCAAGTTCGACCGCGGCAAGGTCATGACCGCGGCTGCACTGGAAGCCGGCAAGGAATTTGGCCGTTACCTTGATGTCGACGGCGACGGCATTCCCTACCGCACTTATCCGGGTACGCATGCCGCGCGCGGTTCGTTCTTTACGCGCGGCACCTCGCGCGATCGCTACGCGCGCTACACCGAAGAAGGCCCGGCTTACGCCGACAACATGCAGCGGCTGTTGCGCAAGTTCGAAACCGCCAAGGATCTGGTGCCGCGTCCGCTACAGGCTAACGCGCACAAGCCGACAAAATACGGTGTCATCTATTTTGGCTCGACGTCACCACCGATGGACGAAGCGATCGAACTCCTTGAAGGCGACGGCCACGCGCTCGACCGGCTGCGAGTGCGCGCGTTTCCGTTCCATTCCAGCGTGACGAGTTTCATCGGCGAGCATGACTTCATCTTTGTGGTGGAGCAGAACCGCGACGCGCAGCTGCGTTCGCTGATCGTCAATGAGTGCAATATCGATCCGGTCCGGCTGGTGCCGATCCTGCATTACGACGGCACCCCGATCACCGCCCGCTTTATCGCTCGCGCGATCGCCGATCACCTCGATGCGCTGAAAGTCACACCGCTGCGCAAAGGCAAGGTTGTGTCATGACCTACGTCGTTAAGCCGAAATTCCATCACCCCGATTTGCCGAAGAACGAGCTCGGCTTCACGCATCGCGATTATGAAGGCGCCGTCTCGACGCTGTGCGCCGGCTGCGGCCACGATTCCATTTCCGCCTCGATTATCGAGGCCTGCTTCGAGCTCTCGATCGCCCCGCATCGTGTGGCCAAGCTCTCCGGCATCGGCTGCTCGTCGAAGACCCCGACCTATTTCCTCGGCAACTCGCACGGCTTTAATTCGGTGCATGGGCGCATGCCCTCAGTGCTGACCGGCGCCAACCTCGCCAACCGCGATCTGATCTATCTCGGCGTTTCCGGCGACGGCGACTCCGCCTCCATCGGCTTCGGCCAGTTTGCCCACGCCATCCGCCGCGGCGTCGACATGGTTTATATCGTGGAGAACAATGGCGTTTACGGCCTGACCAAAGGCCAGTTCTCCGCGACTGCTGATCCCGGCTCGAAATCAAAGCGCGGCGTGGTCAATACCGACGCTTCCATCGACCTCGTGGCTATTGCTTTGCAGGTCGGCGCGAGTTTCGTCGCGCGGTCGTTTTCCGGCGATAAGACGCAGCTTACGCCACTGATCAAAGCTGCGATCGAACACCGCGGCGCAGCCTTCATCGACGTGATTTCGCCGTGCGTCGCCTTCAACAATCACCCCGGCTCGACCAAAAGCTTCGATTACGTGCGCGAGCATAACGATGCGGTCAACCGGCTCGACTTCATCACCGGTCGCGCCGCGATCACCGTTGACTATGCGCCCGGCAGCGTCGAACTCGTGCAACAGCACGATGGCTCGACCATTGCGCTGCGCAAGCTCGGCGCCGAATACGACGTGCACGACCGCCTCGCCGCCATGCATTTCCTGGCGAAACACGCCGCCAAGGGGCAGATCGTCACCGGGCTCCTCTATGTCGCCGAAGAGGCCGACGAACTGCACGGCCATCTCAACACCGTGGACGCTCCGCTCAATACGCTCGACGCGGCGGAGCTATGTCCCGGTTCGGCGGCACTCGACAAGTTCAACGCCAGCTTGCGCTAGTTCGCGTCCGTTAAGCGGCATCCTCGGCGGCGCGGCGCGCCGCCTCCTCCTCGAACGACGGCTGGAGGCCTCGCCCGGTTTCCACGAAGCTCTTCAGGCTTGACAGCACGGCCGGCCAGCCTTTGCTGATCAGCCCGAAAATCTTGCTGCCGTCGTCAAATTCATCGTGGATGATGGTCAGGCGGGTCTGCTCCTCCTTAAGCGGGGTCAGCTCAAACGTCACCCGCGACGGCCGCTCCTCTTGCAGGTCTTTATAAAGCGGCGCCCAAGCGTACGACAGCCGCCGCGGCGGATCGCTTTCAATGATCGGATCGTCGTGGACCAGCTTTCCTTTTGGATCCTTTGCCGTCATGCGCTCGCCGGGCTTGCCATTGGCGGCGACGCGAAAGCTGAACCAATACTTCTCGGTGATGTTCGGATCGGTCAGCGCTTGCCAGACCTTCTCCGGCGTCGAGGCGATATGGATCACATAAACAAATTTCGGCTTACTCATTGTCAGTCTCCAACTGCCTCGAATGGGGTGGACGCCAGGCGATCACGCTGCTGCCGCCAGGGCGGCAATGCGTTCCCACGTCGTCGCGGTAAAGCTGTCACGGGCGAGCATGCGATCGAGCCAGGGGCCGAGATTGGCGGTCTTCGCCGTCAACAGCGCCCATTCCGGCGTTTGGCGGAGAAAGTCGAATTGCGGCGCCACCATCAGGTCGGCAAGGCTTACGGCATCGCCGGCGAAATGCGGTCTGCCGGCCAGAAGACGTGACAGCTCGTTGATGACCGCATACGCCTTCGGCATTGCCTTTGCGATAGCGGCTTCATCGGCAGGCTGGCCCAAAAGGCGCGGCCGCACGACGCGCTGGAAGCATACTTGCTGACGCCCTGAAACAGGTACCAGTCGCAAATATTCATGACCTGATCCATCCGCGCCGCAGCTCGCGGCGGGCTTGGCGTCAGTGCCGGCGACGCGCAGGGTGCGATCGAAGTAGCGCAGAATTGCCTGCGTTTCGTAGAGCATCAAATCGCCATGCTCGAGTACCGGCACGCGGCCGAATGGATGCCGGGACAGATGCGGCTCGAGCTTGGAGGATTCCGGGGTGACCGGAGCGAGCCGATAATCGGCGTGTTTTTCCTCCAGCGCGGCGAACACGGCGCGGCCGTACGGGCTCCCAGGCATGCTATGGACAACGAACTGAGACATTATGATGCTCCCCGTCTCAAACTCCGATGGTCGACTTGGCGCTTGGTCAGCGATCGCGCCGCTCCAAATCCCGCTTCATGTCGCTCAGCGCTTGCAGGCGTGAGCGTTCGAACTTTCCAATCCAACGTTCGGCGATCTCATGAATCGGCACCGGATTGAGGTAGTGCAGCTTCTCCCTCCCCCGCCGCACGGTGGCGACGAGATTGGCGTTCTCCAAGATCGCCAGATGCTTGCTCACCGCTTGCCGCGTCATGTCGAGACGCGCGCACAGCTCACCCAGCGTTTGGCCGTTTTCGGCGCGCAGCCGGTCGAGCAGTTCCCGCCTGCTCGCATCGGCCAGCGCCTTAAACACGTCATCCATGGCGACAATATGCAACCATTTAGTTGCCTGTCAAGGGCAAATAAAACGCTATCAAGGCAACCGGGTCTTAAATCAGAAAGCGTATTTTCCGGGTGACCGTTTTCAAAGTTGTTGGGGCGGTAACGTATCGACCCGAATTGGCAATCCCCTCGACCGGAAGCGCCAATGTCAAACACTGAGCCTGGGCAAAATACTTTCTCGCGCGCGTCTACGCACCAGGCCGCTTTGCGCCCACTCTCGTTTGGCAAGATCGCCGGGATATTTCTTGTCCTTGGGCCGCCACTTTGTGGCGCGTTATTTTGGCTGGCCGTTTCCCTCGCCAATCCGGTTGGCGACCCGCTTCATGAGAAGATCGGCGAAGCTCTTGGCATCGCTTTGAGCTTCTTTGGACTGTTGGCGTCCTACGTTGTGGGTCTAGTGCCGTCGCTGATTGTCGCATTCGTTTGCTCAAGAAGCCGCCGGCGTATCAGCAGCCTTGCCCGCCTGCCCGCCGGCTTCTTGTCGCAGCACTGACCGGAGCCGCGGTTTATTTCGTTCTTTTCTAGGTGTTTATGATCGGACTGAGCGGTGGCCTGCAACACGATTATTTACTATTCACGGGCTATGCGGCCGCTTCAGGTGCAATCTCTGCGTTCGTTTGTGCGTTCATTCTTGAAGAGTTTGTCGCCGCAGCTGTACCTCTACCTTAACTTTAAGATCGCGGCAGAGCATTTCGAGCTGACGCCTAAGCGAGTGAGAGTTTACTCCTCCGGCGCTTCCACGATCGGGTCGTAACGCGCCACGTCGAAGCCGAGCAGATTCCACGATTGCTGCATGTGCGGCGGCAGCGGCGCCGTGGCATCGATGATGCCGCCGCGCGGATGCGGCACAACGATGCGCCGCGCCAAAAGATGCAGCTTGTTCTGCATGCCGCCGGGCAGCTGCCAGTTCTCGATCGAGAAATACTTTGGATCGCCGACGATCGGATGATCGATGTGCGCCATGTGCGCGCGTAATTGATGGGTGCGGCCGGTCACCGGTTTGAGCGACAGCCACGACAGCAGCGGTCCTGCCGTTTCCACCACCGCGTAATACGTCACCGCATGGCTCGCGCCCTTCTCGCCATGGCGGGCGATGCGCATCACCGACTCGTCCTCGCGCTCCTCCTTGGCGAGATAGGTCGAGATACGGCCCTGCTGAACCTTGGGCACGCCGGCAACCAGCGCCCAATAAGTTTTGCGCGCGGAACGCGACCGGAAGGTTTTGGCGAGCGCTGTAGCGGCGAACCGCGTCTTCGCCACGAGCAAACAGCCGGCGGTGTCCTTGTCGAGGCGGTGCACCAGCCGCGGCCGCTGGCCGCGGGTATCGCGCAGTACGTCGAGTATGCCATCGAGGTGGCGCACGGTGCCGGAGCCGCCTTGGACCGCCAATCCCATCGGCTTGTTGAGCACGAGCACGTCGGCGTCTTCGTAGAGGGTGATGGATTTGAGGAATTCGCGGGTCTTGTCGCCTGCCTCGCCGCCACCGGCATGCGGCTTCGGCGCGTCGAGCCGGAGCGGCGGAATCCGCACGCTCTGCCCCTCCTCCAATCGGTTCTTCGGCTGGGTGCGCTTGCCGTCAACGCGGACCTCACCTTTGCGGATCACGCGCTGGATGTGGGAGAAACTTAAGCCCGGAAATCGCGCTTCAAAAAACCGATCCACCCGCATGCCCGCTTCGTCGGCAGTGACCGCGACGTTCTGCACGCTGGTCGGCATTGGAGCCGGGGCTGCGTCTTTGTGTTTCCCGTCATCCACGAGCGCACGCCGCTGGCGCGCCTCGAAGGATGGCGCCCGAACGTCGTGGCCGTCGCGCTTGATGGGTGGCTTCGGATTTCCCCTCCCGCTTCGCGCAGTGGGATGACCCTTCGTAGCTGCCTCAGGATGACGGCGAGCGAAACGGCGTTGCTGGCGCGACCCCGCGACCTGCTTGCCGCCGCCCGGCTGTCGCGGCCCACGCGCGCCTCTCAAGACTGGCTCCGCTCGTTTATCAAGAACCGCTCCGCTCGCTCCGCAGCTTCGCCCAATAGTCCAGCCGCTTTCTGATCTCGCGCTCAAAGCCGCGCTCCGGCGGATCGTAGAATTTTTGCCTGCCGAGCTGCTCCGGGAAATAATCCTGGCCGGAAAACGCATCCTCGCTGTCGTGATCGTATTCGTAGCCGGAGCCATACCCTTCGGTTTTCATCAGCTTGGTGGGCGCGTTGAGAATGTGTTTGGGCGGCAAGAGCGAACCCGCTTCCTTCGCTACGCGCTTCGCTTCTCCGAAGGCGACATAAGTCGCGTTCGATTTCGGCGCGGTTGCGACATAGATCACGGCTTCTGCGATGGCGAGCTCGCCTTCCGGCGAGCCGAGGAAGTCGTAGGCTTCCTTGGCGGCGTTGGCGATGACGAGCGCTTGCGGGTCGGCGAGCCCGATGTCCTCGACGGCCATGCGGACGATCCGGCGCGCCAGGAAAAGCGGATCCTCGCCGGCATCGAGCATGCGGGCGAGATAATACAGCGCCGCGTCGGCGTCCGAGCCGCGCACCGATTTGTGCAGCGCGCTAATCAGGTTGTAATGGCCGTCCTGCTTTTTGTCGTAGAGCGGCGCGCGGCGTTGAACGATTTCGGTCAGCGCCGCGACGCCAAAAGTCTCGCCTGGCCGCGCGGCACGCCACACCTCTTCGGCAAGCGTAAGCGCCGCACGCCCGTCGCCGTCGGCCATTCGGATCAGTGCGGCGCGCGCGGCGTCGTCGAGCGGCAGCTTCTTTTCCTCAACCTCTTCCGCGCGGGCCAGAAGCTTTTCAAGTGCGGGGGCGTCCAGCGACCGGAACACCAGTACGCGCGCGCGGGAGAGAAGGGGCGCGATCAGCTCAAAGGACGGGTTCTCGGTCGTCGCGCCGACAAGCACGACGGTGCCGTCCTCAACCACCGGCAGAAACGAATCCTGTTGCGCACGGTTGAAGCGGTGGATCTCGTCGACGAACAGCAGAGTCCCCTGCCCGGTTTCCCGACGGGTGCGCGCGGCGTCAAACACCTTTTTCAGATCAGCGACCCCGGAAAAGATCGCCGAGATTTGCTCGAAATGCAGATCGGTGGCCTGGGCCAGCAGCCGCGCCACCGTGGTCTTGCCGGTGCCCGGCGGCCCCCAAAAGATCATCGAGCCAAGCGAGCGCGCCTCCAGCATTCGGGTGAGCGCGCCGTCCGGGCCGAGCAGGTGGTCCTGGCCGACCACGTCCGCGAGCTCGCCCGGCCGAAGCTTGTCGGCGAGCGGCCGCGGTGCGTCGCGCTCGAGGCCTGCGGCGGCGAACAGGTTGGGTGTTTTGGTCTTGGGACGCGGGCTCATCGCAAGGTCTTACTTACTCCCTCTCCCTGCCCGCGGGGAGTGGTGACCAGATCAACCGGTGAACATGACTGTGATCTGCTGCCCGCCACGGCTGATAGTGATACGCCACTGGCGGCCCCCCGCGCGGGCGACGCGATCGAGATCGCCGGATCGTTCTATTTTTTGATTATTGACCGAGACGATAACGTCTCCCTTCTGGAAGCCTAGTGACTGGGCCTCCGATCCGTCCGCGACGGCGACAATGACGACGCCGCGAGCCTGGGTGTCGAGCCGGAGGTCATCGGCAAGCGCCGGCGACAGGTTGGCCACGGTGGCGCCAAGGAACGGCGAACGCGCGTGAATCTCGATCTGCTCGCGCGGCTGATCCGGCGCGGTTTGCAAGGCTACGGGAAAGACCAGCTCCTTTCCCTGGCGTAAAACACCGATTTCCGCCGCGCCACCGAGCGGCTTGGTGGCAAAACGGTAATCGAAGGCGTTGGCGTCATCGATCTCCGTCCCGTCAATGCTGACAATAAGATCGCCGGTCTTGATGCCGGCCTTGGCCGCCGGGCCGTCGGCTGTAGCGCTCGCCACCAGCGCGCCGCTCGGACGCTTCAATCCGAGGCTTTCGGCGATCTCCGGCGTTACGTCCTGCAATTTTGCGCCGAGCCACGGCCGCTTGACGGCGGCGCTGCCGCCCTTGGCAGAAGCGACAACGACGCGCACCATGTTCGACGGAATAGCAAAGCCTATACCCTGCGATCCGCCCGAACGCGAATAAATCGCGGAGTTGATGCCGACGAGGCGGCCGTTGAGATCGACCAGGGCGCCGCCGGAATTGCCGGGATTGATTGCAGCATCGGTCTGAATAAAGAAGCGGTAATCGCTGATCCCGACTTGGGTACGCGCCAAGGCCGAGACGATGCCGTGGGTCACGGTTTGCCCGACGCCAAACGGATCGCCTATCGCCAGCACGACGTCGCCGACTTGCAGCTCATCGGAATTCGCAAAATCGAGCACGGGAAAGCGCTCGCCGGCCGCCTTCAGCCGCAGCACGGCGAGATCAGAGTGCTCGTCCTTAAGCGTCACCTCGGCGTCGAACTCGCGCTTGTCGGCAAGCGCAACCTTCACTTCACTCGCGCCCTCGATCACGTGGTAGTTGGTGACCACAAGTCCGGCTGGATCAATGATAACGCCGGAGCCGAGCGATCGCAGCACCTGCTCGCGCGGTACTGCGCCAAAAAACTGCCGGAATAGCGGATCGTTCATGAACGGGTTGCGGTTTTCCACGACCCGGGCCGCGTACACGTTGACTACCGCCGGCGCTACGCGCTTGACCACGGGCGCGAACGAAAGCTGCAACTCGGCGGCCGAAGCCGGCACGCGGCGGTCCTGGGCTAACGCCGCCGAACACAAAGCCGCCAGCGCAAAAGCGGCCGCAGCGCACTTCGTTGCCAACGGCCGCGAGCGATGCATGAGAAATTCCCAAATCCGCGCCGCCGATATAGGCGCGCGAGCGGGTCCTTAGAAGCGCTCCCGACCGCTACGCGGCGGCCGGAGCAGGCTCTTCGGCGCGCACTTGAACCGGACCAGAATCCTTGCCCTTGGCCTCGATATCGCGGTCGACGAACTCGATGACCGCGACCGGCGCGGAGTTGCCGTAACGGAAGCCGGCTTTCATCACGCGCAGATAGCCACCGCCGCGACCCTTGTAGCGCGGTCCGATCACTTCGAAGAGTTTCTTGACCATGGCGAGATCGCGCATCTGGGCGATCGCCTGGCGGCGCGCGTGCAAATCGCCGCGCTTCCCGAGCGTCACCAGCTTCTCCACCACCGGGCGCAAGTCCTTCGCCTTGGGCAACGTCGTCGTGATCTGCTCGTGCTTGATCAGCGCTGCAGCCAAATTGGCCAGCATCGCCTTGCGATGGTCCGAGCGGCGGTTGAATTTCCGGTGAGTTTTAGCGTGACGCATTGCGGTCCTATCAGTTCACTCCATCGTCATGCCCGGCTTTGCGCCGGATATTCACGTCTTCTTCCTCGCATTCAAAGACGTGGATGGCCGAGACAAGCCCGGCCAAGACGATACTCAGTAATGATCCTCGAAGCGCTTCGCGAGCTCTTCGATATTTTCAGGCGGCCAGCCCGGCACTTCCATGCCCAGATGCAGGCCCATTTGAACGAGCACTTCCTTGATTTCGTTCAGCGACTTGCGCCCGAAATTCGGCGTGCGCAGCATTTCGGCTTCGGTCTTCTGCACCAGATCGCCGATGTAGACGATGTTGTCGTTCTTCAGGCAGTTGGCCGAACGAACCGACAGCTCGAGCTCGTCGACTTTCTTCAGGAACGCCGGATTGAAGGCGAGATCGGGGATCGCCTCGGTCGCGGTTTCGCGCTTGGGCTCCTCGAAATTGACGAACACGTTGAGCTGATCTTGCAGGATGCGCGCGGCGTAGGCGAGCGCGTCCTCCGGGCTGACCGCGCCGTTCGTCTCGATCGACAACGTCAGCTTGTCATAGTCGAGAATTTGGCCTTCGCGCGTGTTCTCGACTTTGTACGAGACCTTCCGCACCGGCGAATAAAGGCTGTCGACCGGAATGAGACCGATCGGCGCATCCTCGGGGCGGTTTCGCTCCGCCGGGATGTAGCCCTTGCCGGTATTGACGGTGAACTCCATGCGGATTTCAGCGCCTTCGTCGAGCGTGCACAGGACGAGGTCGGGGTTGAGAACGACAATGTCGCCGATGGTCTGGATGTCGCTCGCGGTTACCGTGCCCGGTCCCTGCTTCTTCACCACCATGCGCTTGGGGCCTTCGCCCTGCATCTTGATAGCGATATCCTTAATGTTGAGGACGATGTCGGTCACGTCCTCGCGCACGCCGGCGATCGAGGAGAACTCATGCAGCACACCGTCGATATGCACCGACTGAACCGCGGCGCCCTGAAGCGACGACAGCAAAATTCGGCGTAACGCGTTTCCGAGCGTCACACCGAACCCGCGCTCCAGCGGTTCAGCAACCACCGTCGCCACTCGCCGCCCATCGGCACCGGCGGCGACCTGAAGCTTGCCCGGCCTAATCAGTTCCTGCCAATTTTTTTGAATGGTCACGTTATCACCCATAGCATTGCGCGGCGCGCCAACGTCACGCGACCCACTCCGCTCCGTGGGGCCAAAATCGGTGGTGCCGTGTTCGAGCGGCGGCGAATGTTCGACTTCCATCAGCAAAATGTCCTATACGCGCCGCCGCTTCCGCGGACGGCAACCATTGTGCGGGATCGCTGTTACGTCGCGTATCGACGTAATAGTGAATCCAGCCGCTTGCAGCGAGCGCAACGCAGATTCGCGGCCGGAACCGGGACCCGCGACTTCAACTTCGAGCGTCCGCATCCCGTGTTCCTGGGCCTTCTTGGCGGCATCTTCCGCGGCGACCTGCGCCGCGTAAGGTGTAGATTTCCGCGAGCCCTTGAATCCCATGGTTCCCGCCGACGACCAGGCGATAGTGTTGCCCTGCACGTCGGTGATGGTGATCATAGTGTTGTTGAAGCTGGCGTTTACGTGCGCAACGCCAGACGCGATGTTCTTGCGTTCGCGTCGGCGGACGCGCGTAGCTTCCTTACCCATTTTGAACCCTTTCGGCTCGGAACCGGCCTTGCCGGTCCGCCTCAAACTCTATTCGACGCGCTATTTCTTCTTGCCGGCGATCGGCTTGGCTGGCCCCTTGCGGGTCCGTGCATTGGTATGGGTGCGCTGCCCGCGGACCGGGAGACCGCGGCGGTGACGCAATCCCCGGTAGCAACCGAGATCCATCAGCCGCTTGATGTTCATGGCGACTTCGCGCCGCAGATCGCCCTCGACCATGTAGTCGCGGTCGATCACCTCGCGCAGCTGCAGCACTTCCTGGTCTGTCAGCTGCGAAACCCGGCGTGCCTCGGGAATCGACACTTTGGTCATTATTTCCTTGGCCTTAGCCGGGCCGATGCCGTGAATATATTGTAACGCGACCACGACGCGCTTGTTCGTTGGGATATTGACGCCAGCAATACGGGCCACGTCAGATGCTCCTTATGCGGGCTGACGCGGTGTGCGTCCGCACAGCCCGGGCGTTATCTATCGGTCCGAATGTCACCAGAGAAGGCCACACAACGCAAAAAAGCCCACGACTGCCTGCCGCCGCGGCCTGGGCATCGCTGCTTCGTCTCCGATCGGATATTTCACGCTTATTAATGGATTCCACTCGCTGTCGTCAACCCGGCTAGCAGATTCGTGTACAACTGTCTCATCGGCCACGCTTTGCCGATTTAGTGCGACCTTTCGATTTTCGTCCCGCGCCGCCCTTACGGGCTTTTCGCGGTTTCCGGATAGTTTTGGAACTACCCGCCTTTCTCGCGGAACCTGATTTTTTTCCTATGACCCGGCTCCGCGGTTTCGCTGCAACGGCCTTCCGCCGCTTGGGCGCAGCCGGCTTCTCCCGCCTGGTCGCGACCGGCTTCTGACGCTTGGCGGCGACCGGCACCGCGCGTTCGGCGGCCGTAACAGGCTTCGCTCGCTTGGCGGCGACAGGCTTCTCAACGAGCGCCCATTCGATCTGCGCGGCAACGTTTTCTACCGTTTTCATGCCATCGACGGACCGCAACAGGCCGTGGCGGCGGTAATAGTCGATCAGAGGCGCCGTCTGCTCGCGGTACGCCATCAGGCGGCGGCGCAGGACGTCCGGATTATCGTCGGGGCGGAGGTGTTGACCCTGTGCGGTCATCTGGGCGATGCGGTTCTCGATCCGCCGTACCAGCACCGCCTCGTCCACCTTGAGCTCGATGACCGCGTCGAGAGCGGCCCCGTGCCGTTTAAGCATGCGGTCGAGCGCCTCGGCCTGAGCGACGGTTCGCGGAAAGCCATCGAGGATAAAGCCCTTGCGCGCATCCGGCTGCTCGGTGCGCTCCTCGACAATGGCGACGACGACATCGTCGGGACAAAGCGCACCGCTCGCCATGATGTGCTCAACCTGGCGGCCCAGCGGGGTTCGGGCTTTGACTGCGGCGCGCAGCATGTCGCCGGTCGAGAGCTGAACTAAACCGTATTTGGCGACGAGGTGCTGGGCCTGCGTTCCCTTGCCCGCCCCCGGTGGGCCCAGCAGAATCAGTCTCATCTGCGGCGTCCCCTCAATTTCGATCGCTTGATCAAGCCTTCGTATTGATGCGCCAGCAGATAACCCTGCACCTGCGCGACCGTATCCATGGTCACGCTGACGACGATCAGAAGCGACGTGCCGCCAAAGTAGAAAGGCACCGCGGCGTACGAGATCAGTATTTCCGGGAACAGACAGACCACCGCCAGGTAAGCGGCGCCAATGACGGTGATGCGCGAGAGTACGTAGTCGATGTACTCGGCGGTCCGCTCCCCGGGCCGGATGCCGGGGATGAAGCCACCATGCTTTTTCAGATTATCCGCGGTCTCGGTCGGATTAAAAACGATCGCCGTGTAGAAAAACGCGAAGAACACGATCAGCGCCACGTAAAGCAGAAGAAATAGCGGCCGGCCGTGCGACAGCTGCGTGGTGATGAGGGTGAGCCAGCCCGGTCCCTGCCCCGCGGTGAAATTGGCGACTGTCGTCGGCAACAGCAACAACGACGACGCAAAGATCGGCGGAATGACACCGGACGTATTGAGCTTTAGCGGCAGATGCGAGGATTGGCCCTCGAACATGCGATTGCCGACTTGGCGCTTCGGATACTGGATCAGCAGCCGGCGCTGCGCCCGCTCCATAAAGACAATGAAGGCAATGACGGCAACGGCCATCACCAACACAATGAGAATGAGCCCGGTCGACAGCGCGCCCTGGCGGCCAAGCTCGAGGGTTCCGGCGACCGCGGAAGGCAGTTGCGCCACGATGCCCGACATGATGATCAGCGACGTGCCGTTGCCGATCCCGCGTTGGGTGATCTGCTCACCGAGCCACATCAAAAACATGGTGCCGCCGGTCAGCGTGATGACCGTGGAGATGCGGAAGAACAAGCCGGGGTCCATGACCACGTTGCTCGCGCCTTCAAGGCCGACGGATATGCCATACGCCTGAACGGCGGCGAGCACGACGGTCAGGTAACGCGTATATTGATTGATTAGCTTGCGGCCGGACTCGCCTTCTTTTTTCAGCTGCTCGAGCTGCGGCGACACCGTCGTCATCAGCTGTATAATGATCGACGCCGAGATGTACGGCATGATGTTGAGCGCGAAAATCGCCATGCGGTGAATACCGCCGCCGGCGAACATATTGAACATTCCCAAGATGCCCCCGGCTTGGGAATTGAAGATTTGATTCCAGGCGTTCGGATCAATGCCCGGCAGCGGAATGTAGGTGCCGAGCCGATAGACGAGCAGCGCTCCGAGCGTGAACCAGATGCGCTTTTTCAGCTCCTCGGCCTTGGCGAGCGCGCCGAAGTTGAGATTGGCTGCCAGTTGTTCCGCTGCAGAGACCATGCGCGTGCCGCTCCCGTGTCGCGATGCCCGTTTGCCCCGGGTTCTATGTAAGGATCAGGCCGCTTGTTCGCCCGCCGGTTCTCTGGCGGCGAGAATTTGCACGGTGCCGCCGGCCTTTTCCACCGCGGCCACGGCCGACTTCGACGCACCGAACACCGCCAGCGCAACCTTGGCCTTGAGTTCGCCACCGCCGAGCAGACGTACGCCGTCTTTGGCCCTGCGCAGAACGCCGGCCTTGACCAGCGCGGCGGCGTCGATGGTCGCGGCGACATCAAGCTTGCCGGCATCGATCGCGCTCTGCAGGCGATCGAGATTGATCTCGTTGAGCTTGCGCGCGAACTTCACGTTCTTGAATCCGCGCTTGGGCAAGCGGCGATGCAACGGCATCTGCCCGCCTTCAAAACCCTTGATCCGCACGCCCGAGCGTGCGGTCTGGCCCTTGCCGCCGCGGCCGCCGGTCTTGCCTACGCCTGAGCCGATACCGCGGCCGATGCGCTTTCGGGTTTTGCGGGCTCCCGGCCGCCCGGCGAGTTGGTGAAGCTTCATTGTCCCATTTCCTTTACGCCCTCCCCTGCAATGCGGAGGGTGAACTTATTTTTCAACCACGCGGATCAGATGCGCGACCTTCGCGATCATGCCGCGGGTCTGCGGCGTGTCGACGAGGGTCGAGACGCGGCCGATTTTGTTGAGCCGCAAGCCCACCAGCGTCTCGCGTTGCCGGTGATGCCGGCGCATCGGGCTGCCGATTTGCTTGACCGTGATGGTCTTGCCGGATTTGCGTTCAGCGGCCATGGCCTGCTCCAAGGGTTTAATCGACCGCTTGCTCCCCGGCCTCTACGTCACGGCGGCGCGCTTGCAGCGCGGAGACCTTGACGTTGCGGCGGGCGGCGACAGTGCGCGGCGAGTCCTGGCGCTTTAGCGCATCGAATGTCGCCCGCACCACGTTATAGGGGTTGGATGTACCGAGCGATTTGGCGACCACGTCCTGCATGCCCAGGGTCTCGAATACTGCGCGCATCGGACCGCCGGCAATAATACCGGTGCCGGGAGGCGCAGCGCGGAGGAAGACCTTGCCGGCGCCGTGACGCCCGGCGACGTCGTGGTGCAGCGTGCGTCCCTCGCGCAGCGGCACTCGGGTAAGCCCGCGCTTGGCGGCGTCAGTCGCTTTGCGGATCGCCTCCGGAACCTCGCGCGCTTTTCCGTGACCGAAGCCGACGCGGCCCTTCTGGTCGCCGACGACAACAAGCGCGGCAAAGCCGAAGCGGCGGCCGCCTTTGACGACTTTGGCGACCCGATTGATGTGGACGAGCTTGTCGACAAACTCGCTGTCACGCTCTTCGTTGCGCCGATCGCGTGATTCACGCGCCATGATGCTCCGCCATGTTTTCTACGTACCTTCCGTTCTCAGAAATTCAATCCGCCTTCGCGCGCGGCTTCCGCCAACGCTCTTACTCTGCCGTGATAGAGGTAGCTGCCGCGATCGAAAATGACTTCCTTGACGCCCTTTTCTTGCGCACGCTTGGCGATGAGCTTGCCGACCGCCTTGGCTGCTGCGACGCTCGCGCCGGTCTTGAGCCCCTCCAGCGCGGTCTTTTCGAGCGACGACGCCGAGGCCACCGTGGCGCCGTGATCGTCATCGATGACCTGCGCGTAAATATGCTTGGACGAGCGAAATACGCTAAGCCGGCTGCGGCCATGCGCCGCGCGCCCCAGCGCGCCGCGCACACGCCCTTGCCGCCGTTGAGTACGATCCCTGAGTGTGGTCATGGGCCTGCCCGTTACTTCTTCTTGCCTTCCTTGCGGAAGATGCGTTCGTCGGAATATTTGATGCCCTTGCCCTTATACGGCTCCGGCGGCCGATAGTCGCGGATCTCAGCCGCGACTTGGCCAACTTTCTGGCGGTCCGCACCCGAAATCAAGATCTCGACCGGCCGCGGCGTGGCAATCGTGATACCTTCCGGTATCGGATAGACGATGTCGTGGCTGTAGCCGAGCGCGAGTTGCAGGTTCTTGCCTTGCACCGCGGCGCGGTAACCGACGCCATTGATCTCGAGACGCCGCTCGAAGCCCTTGCTGACGCCGGCGATCAAGTTCGCGATCAACGTGCGCGAAGTACCCCACTGCGCGCGGGCGCGCTTGCTTTCGTTACGCGGGTCGACCTTGATCTGGCCGCCGTCAAGCTGCACGGCGACATCGTCCGGGACGACCGTCGACAGCGCGCCTTTCGGCCCCTTGAGCTTAACGGTCTGGCCCTCGACGTTGGCGGTGATGCCAGAGGGGATCGCGACCGGCCTTTTTCCGATGCGGGACATGATGTCAGTTACTCTTTTCGCTCCTAGAACACGGTGCAGAGGATTTCGCCGCCGACATTCGCGTCGCGGGCGTCGTGGTCGGCCATGACGCCCTTCGGCGTCGAGACGATCGCCACACCGAGCCCGTTGTTGATGCGCGGCAAATTTCTCACCGACGTGTAGACACGGCGGCCGGGCTTGGAAATCCGCTCGATCTCGCGGATTACCGGCGCACCTTCGAAATATTTCAGTTCGATCTCGATTTCCGAGCGGCCTTCGCGCTCCACGACGGCATAGCCGCGGATGTAACCTTCGCTCTTGAGGACTTCGAGAACGCTCTCGCGCAGCCGCGAATTCGGGCTCGACACCTTGTTCTTGCTACGCATCTGCGCATTGCGGATGCGGGTCAGAAGATCGCCGAGCGGATCGTTCATCGACATTTGCGAATCTCCTTACCAGCTCGACTTCAACAGGCCCGGGATCAGCCCCTTCGAACCGAGCTCGCGCAAGGCAATACGGGACAATTTGTGCTTGCGGTAAAAGCCGCGCGGCCGGCCGGTAATCTCGCAGCGATTGCGAATGCGAGTGGCCGACGAATTGCGTGGCAATTCGGCGAGCTTGAGCGTGGCCGCAAAACGCTCCTCCACCGGCTTGGTCTTGTCCTGGGCTATCGCCTTCAGCCGCGAGCGGCGGCCCGAATATTTCTTGGATAACCGGCGGCGCCGGTTATTCTTTTCGATCGAACTCTTCTTCGCCATTTATTGCTCCTCGCCGTTCCGCGTCTGACGCTCTCGCCTCACTGCCGGAACGGAAAATTAAATGCAGTCAACAACGCGCGCGCTTCGTCGTCGGTGCGCGCGGTCGTGCAAACGGTGATGTCCATGCCCCACACGTCGGTGGTCTTGTCGTAGTCGATTTCCGGGAACACGATGTGCTCCTTGATACCAAGCGAGTAATTGCCACGGCCGTCGAAGCTCTTCGGATTAAGGCCGCGAAAATCGCGCACGCGCGGCAGCGCGATGTTGATCAGCCGGTCGAGAAATTCGTACATCCGCGCTTTGCGCAACGTGACCTTGCAGCCGATCGCCTGTCCGTCGCGCAGCTTGTAAGTGGCGATGGATTTGCGTGACTTAGTGACCACAGCCTTTTGGCCCGAAATGAGCGCGAGATCGGCCGCGGCGGAGTCGACCTTCTTGCGGTCTGCCACCCCCTCACCGATTCCCATGTTGATCACGACCTTATCCAAGGTCGGAATCTGCATACGATTCTTGTAGCCGAACTGCCCGGCGAGCCGGCCGCGAATTTGTTGATCAAACTCGACCTTCAGCCGCGCCGGGACTTTCGGCTCCGGCTCGCGCGGCTCGGCTTTCGCTTTGCCTTCCGCCGCTTTCTCGGCCTTGTCGGCTTTTTCGGCCTTGTCGGCTTTCGCGGCCTTCGGCGGCTTCTCGCCCTTCTCGGCTTTCAGCGCCTTATCCGGCTGGCTGGTCGCTTCTGCGCCGGCCTTAGGGGCCTTCCTCGGCTTTTTCTCTTCGGTGTCAGCCATCGATCTCTGCTCCCGAGCGCTTGGCGAAGCGCACTTTCTTTCGGGTATCTCCGGTGCCAGTGATTTTAAAGCCGATGCGCGTCGGTTTGCTGTCCTTGGGATCGGCCAGCGCAACGTTCGAAATATGGATCGCCGATTCCTTGGAGATGATGCCGCCCTCTTGGGTTGCGCTCTGTTTCTGATGACGCTTGACGACGTTGACGCCCCGCACGAGCAGCCGGCCGGCCTCGCGGCGCATCTCGATCACCTCGCCGGTCCGGCCTTTGTCGCGGCCGGCAATCACGATAACCGTGTCACCTTTTCTGATCTTCGCCGCCATCACAGAACCTCCGGCGCGAGCGAAATGATTTTCATGTGGTTCTTGGCGCGCAATTCGCGCGGCACCGGGCCGAAAATGCGCGTGCCAACCGG
Organism: uncultured Alphaproteobacteria bacterium; assembly: GCA_963753355.1. GTDB lineage: Bacteria > Pseudomonadota > Alphaproteobacteria > Rhizobiales > Xanthobacteraceae > BOG-931. Next base: position 43,315 of record CAVWBV010000031.1, on the reverse strand, counting down.
CTCCATCTGCGGATTGATCAATACCGCTGCATTGCGGTCGAACCGGATGATCGATCCGTCCGGACGCTTGATGTCCTTGGCGATGCGCACAATCACCGCCTTCATCACGTCGCCCTTTTTCACCCGACCGCGCGGGATGGCTTCTTTCACCGAAACGACGATCACGTCGCCGATGGTCGCGTATTTGCGCTTGGAGCCACCCAGCACCTTGATGCACATGACGCGGCGCGCGCCGGAATTGTCGGCGACGTCGAGGTTGGTTTGCATCTGAATCATGGGCTACCCCAATCACTTTCTTGTCCGGCGCGCCTTCAGGACGCGGTCTTCTTTTCGCCGCGCACCACCGCCCAACGCTTGAGCTTGGAGATTGGCGCGTGCTCCTCGATCCAAACGATGTCGCCGACCTTGAACTCGTTGTTCTCGTCGTGCGCGTGATATTTCTTCGAGCGGCGGATCACCTTCCCGAATACCGGGTGGGCGAAGCGGCGCTCGACCCGCACAACCAGGGTCTTGTTCTGCTTGTCGCTCACCACGACGCCTTGCAGGCTGCGCTTGGGCATTTTGTCCTCTTTTAGCTCTTCGGTGCGCGCTTTTGCCGGCCGATGGTCTTCAAGCGGGCGATGTCGCGGCGCACTTCCCGCACGCGCGCGGTATTTTCCAATTGTCCCGTGGCGCGCTGAAAGCGCAGGTTGAACTGCTCCTTCTTCAGCTTGAGCACCTCGTCGTCGATCTGGTCGACAGTCATGGTTTTTATGTCGGCAGTTTTCATCGTGGCGCCTATTCGCTGATGCGCTCCACAAAACGGGTCTTGATCGGCAACTTGGCGGCGGCGAGCGCCAGCGATTCTTTGGCCACCTGCATACTCACGCCGTCGAGCTCGAAAATGATGCGGCCCGGCTTGACGCGGCAGACCCAAAGTTCCGGCGTGCCCTTGCCCGAACCCATGCGGACTTCGAGCGGCTTCTTCGAGACCGGCACGTCCGGAAACACCCGGATCCACACCCGGCCCGAGCGCTTCATATGCCGCGTCAACGCGCGGCGCGCCGCCTCGATCTGACGCGCGGTAATGCGTTCCGGCTCCAGCGCCTTGAGCCCAAACTGGCCGAAGGCAAGCGTCGCCGCGCTGGTCGCAACACCGTGGATGCGGCCTTTGTGCGCCTTACGGAATTTGGTTCGCATCGGTTGCAGCATGGCGAACGTCTTTCTCTCAAATGATCTCTGGCGCCCTAGGCCGCGTCACGGCGGGGACGGCCTGCGTCGCCCTCGCTCATGCGCTTGTCCTGCGCCATCGGGTCATGCTCCATGATCTCGCCTTTGAAGATCCAGACTTTGACCCCACAGGTGCCGTAGGTGGTGAAGGCTGTGGCGACGCCGTAATCGACGTCGGCGCGCAACGTGTGCAGCGGCACTCGGCCTTCACGGTACCATTCCATACGCGCGATCTCGGCACCGCCGAGCCGGCCGGAGCAATTGATGCGGATGCCGCCAGCACCGAGCCGCACGGCCGACTGCACCGCGCGCTTCATGGCGCGCCGGAACGCGACCCGGCGCTCGAGTTGCTGTGCGATCGATTCGGCGACGAGCTGAGCGTCGAGCTCGGGCTTGCGAATTTCCACAATGTTGATGACCACGTCGCTGTCGGTCAGCTCGGCGACTTTGCGGCGCAGCTTCTCGATGTCGGCGCCCTTCTTGCCGATGACCACGCCCGGCCGAGCCGAGTGGATGGTGACGCGGCATTTCTTGTGCGGCCGCTCGATCACGATCTTCGAGACTGCCGCTTGCTTGAGCTCCTTCATCAATGCTTTGCGGATTTTCATGTCTTCATGCAGCAGCGTGCCGTAGCTCGTCTTGCCGGCATACCAGCGCGAATCCCAAGTGCGGTTGATGCCGAGGCGAAGCCCGACTGGATTGACTTTCTGACCCATCTTATCTCCTCGCCTCCCGGCGAATTCCGTCCCGTTACGATTGTGCTTCCGCCTCGACCTCACGAACCACGATGGTGAGGTGCGAGAACGGCTTGAAAACCCTGCCCACACGGCCACGAGCGCGCGGCATGTGACGCTTCATGACGATCGACTTGCCGACGTGGGCCTCGGCAACGACGAGATCATCGACATCGAGATCGTGATTGTTTTCGGCGTTGGCGATTGCCGACTCCAGGCACTTGCGGACGTCTCGTGCAATGCGCTTGCGCGAGAATTCGAGGTCGGCGAGCGCCATCGAAACCTTTTTGCCGCGAATGAGCTGCGCCAACAGGTTCAGCTTTTGCGGACTGATGCGCAGCGTGCGCAAAACCGCTTTGGCTTCGGTGTCGGCAAGCGCGCGTGGCTGTTTCTTCTTGCTCATGTGAGCTTCTCTTCGACCTTAAGATGCGCCGCCGGAAGAAGCGGCCGGCGCCGCCGCGCCACCCCCGCCATCGCTGCGTTTGGCTTTGCGATCCGACGAGTGTCCGTAAAACGAGCGCGTCGGGGCGAATTCCCCGAATTTGTGCCCGACCATTTCTTCGGTGACGATCACCGGAATGTGCTTCTGGCCGTTATAGACGCCAAACGTCAGACCTACGAATTGCGGCAATATGGTCGAGCGCCGCGACCAGATGCGGATCATGTCGTGGCGTCCGGACGCGCGCGCGGCATCCGCTTTCTTGAGCAGATAGCCGTCGACAAACGGACCCTTCCAGACCGAGCGCGTCATGATTGTTCCTCGTGATCCTTATTTGCTCTTCTTGCGGGCGTGACGGCTCACCATGATGAACTTGGTGGTCCGCTTGTTCTTGCGGGTCTTGGCGCCCCTGGTCGGCTTGCCCCACGGCGTTACCGGATGACGGCCGCCGCGCGTTCGCCCGCCCAGCGGGTGATCGACGGGGTTCATGGTCTCGCCGCGCACGTGGCCGCGCCACCCCATCCAGCGATTACGGCCGGCCTTGCCGATCGAGATGTTCATGTTGTCGGGATTGGAAACCGCGCCGACCGTCGCGATGCAGCGGCCGTGGACGAGGCGTTGCTCGCCGGAATTGAGCCGCAGGATGACATAAACGCCGTCGCGGCCGACGATCTGGGCGTACGTGCCGGCCGAGCGTGCGATCTGGCCGCCTTTGCCGATCTTCAGTTCGATGTTGTGGACGATCGTGCCCACTGGAATGTTGGCGAGCGGCATGGCGTTGCCGGGCTTTACGTCGACGTATTCGCCCGACACGACGGTGTCGCCGACGCCGAGCCGCTGCGGCGCCAGAATATAGGCGAGTTCGCCATCCCCATATTTAATCAGCGCGATGAAGCTGGTCCGGTTGGGATCGTACTCAATGCGCTCGACCTTGGCCGGCGCGTCAAACCGCCGGCGCTTGAAGTCGATTAGGCGATACGCTTTCTTGTGGCCGCCGCCACGGTAGCGGCTGGTGATCGAACCGGAATTGTTGCGGCCTCCGCTGGAGCTCTTGCCTTCGGTAAGCGCTTTCACCGGCGCGCCCGCATGGAGTCCTGAACGATCGACCAGCACCAACTGGCGCTGGCCTGGAGTGACCGGATTATAGGTCTTGAGTGCCATCCTGCGCTCCCTACAGTCCCGTGGTCACGTCGATCTTCTGGCCCTCTTCGAGGGTCACGACCGCGCGCTTGGTGGTTGATTGCAGGCCGAAACGGCCCTTGAACGCTTTCCACTTGCCGCGGCGACGAAGCGTGTTCACGCTTTTGACCTTGACGTCGAACAGCCTTTCCACCGCTTCCTTTATTTGCGGCTTGGTTGCCGTCAGCGCGACCTTGAAAATGACCTTGCTGTGCTCGGACGCGTTGGTCGCCTTCTCGGTGATCACCGGCGAGATGATCACGTCATAATGACGCGGATCGTTGGTGCTCATTTGAACCGCGCCTCCAACGCATCGACCGCCGCGCGGGTCAATACCAGCTTCTGCCGTCGCAGAATGTCGTAGACATTGATGCCGGCGATCGGCAGCACGTCGATGTTGGGGATGTTGCGCGCCGCGTTGCGCAAATTCGCCGCGACCTCGGCGCCATCGACGATCAGCGCGCTGGCGAAACCGAGCTTCTCGAACTTCCCGCGCAGCGTCTTGGTCTTTGCCTCTTTAAGGTCAATCGCCTCGATGATGACAATTCCGTCGTCCTTGGCCTTCGCCGACAGCGCGTGCTTGAGCGCGAGCGCCCGGACTTTTTTCGGCAAGCCTATCTCGTGGCTGCGAGGCAGCGGGCCGAACGAACGGCCGCCGCCGCGGAATAAGTTCACCCGCGCCGAACCGTGACGTGCCGAGCCGGTGCCCTTCTGCCGGTACATCTTCTTGCCGGTACGATGGATGTCAGCGCGGTTCTTGACCGCATGCGTGCCGGCACGGCGCTTGGCCAACTGCCAGACGACGCAGCGATGAATGAGGTCAGTGCGCGGCTCAAGACCGAAAATGCCGTCGGACACGGTGACCGAACCCGCGCTTTTGCCGTCGAGCGAAGTGACTTTCAGTTCCATGTCACGCCCCCTCCCTGGCTTCAGAGGCGGATTCGTCTGCTTTTGCCGCCGGCGCCGGCGCTGCGGACGCGTGGTCGGCAAGCTTGAACTTTCCGGGCTTTGGCACGCCGTCCGGTAATCTCTTTTTGACGGCATCGCGCACGGTGATCCAACCGCCGTTGACCCCAGGGACGGCGCCTTCGACCAGAATGAGGCCGCGCACCACGTCGGTCTGCATCACTTTCAGATTAAGCGTGGTCACCCGCTCGACACCGAGATGGCCGGACATCTTCTTGTTCTTGAAAGTCTTGCCCGGATCCTGACGGCCCCCGGTACCCCCGATCGAACGGTGCGAAATCGAGACGCCGTGTGAAGCGCGAAGACCGGCGAAATTCCAGCGCTTCATGGCGCCGGCCCAGCCCTTTCCGGTCGAGGTGCCGGTCACATCGACAAACTGTCCGACAAGAAAATGATCGGCGGTGATTTCGGCACCGATCGGAATGAGCGCATCGTCGTCAACGCGGAACTCCGCGAGCTTGCGCTTCGGCTCGACCTTGGCGACGGCGAAGTTGCCGCGGCTGGCCTTGGTCGTGCGTTGCGCCTTGCGCGTACCGGCGCCGAGCTGCAGCGCCACGTAACCGTTCTTCTCTTTGGTGCGGTGGCCGACCACCTGACAATTACCAAGCCGTAGCACCGTGACCGGTACGTGCTCGCCGGCATCGGTAAACAGCCGGGTCATCCCGATTTTCTGCGCAAGTACGCCGGATCGCATGGCCAAGTTCCCCGCGCCTTAAAGTTTGATCTCGACGTCGACGCCGGCCGCCAAGTCGAGCTTCATCAACGCGTCCACGGTCTGCGGCGTCGGATCGACAATATCGAGAAGCCGCTTGTGGGTGCGCATCTCGAACTGCTCACGGCTCTTCTTATCGACGTGCGGCGAGCGGTTGACGGTGAATTTTTCGATCCGCGTCGGCAACGGAATAGGCCCGCGCACCTGCGCGCCGGTGCGCTTGGCGGTGTTGACGATCTCGCGCGTCGACGCATCGAGGATACGGTGGTCGAACGCTTTCAATCGGATCCGTATGTTCTGGCCGTTCATTTCCGTCTCTCTGCCCCGTCATGGCCACCTGACCCGGCCATCCACGTCTATCCTGCACGCTTAAGTCGTGGATGCCCGGCAAAAGGCCGGGCATGACGACGAAACAAGCCTACTCGACGATGCTCGCGACCACGCCGGCCCCCACCGTCCGGCCGCCCTCGCGAATGGCGAAGCGGAGCTTCTCCTCCATGGCGATCGGCACGATCAGCGTCACTTCCATGGCGATGTTGTCGCCGGGCATCACCATCTCGGTGCCTTCCGGCAGCGTAACCACACCGGTCACGTCAGTGGTGCGGAAATAGAATTGCGGGCGGTAGTTGGTGAAGAACGGCGTGTGGCGGCCACCCTCTTCTTTGGTGAGGATGTAGGCCTCGGCCTTGAACTTGGTGTGCGGCTTGACCGAGCCCGGCTTGCACAGCACCTGGCCGCGCTCGACTTCCTCGCGCTTGGTGCCGCGCAGCAGGCAGCCGACGTTATCGCCGGCCTCGCCCTGGTCGAGCAGCTTGCGAAACATCTCGACGCCGGTGACGACGGTCTTCACCGTCGGCTTAATGCCGACGATCTCGACTTCCTCACCGACCTTGACGATGCCGCGCTCGATGCGTCCGGTGCAAACCGTGCCGCGTCCGGAGATCGAGAACACGTCTTCGACCGGCATCAGGAATGGCTGATCCTTCGGACGCTCCGGCTGCGGGATGTACTCGTCCACGGCCTTCATCAGCTCGAGGATCGCATCCTTGCCCAGCTTCGGATCCTTGTCCTCGAGCGCCATCAGCGCCGAGCCCTTGATCACGGGGACCTTGTCGCCGGGGAAATTGTACTTCGACAACAGCTCGCGGACCTCCAGCTCGACGAGCTCAAGGAGCTCCGGATCGTCGACCATATCGACCTTGTTGAGAAACACGACCAGCGCCGGCACACCGACCTGACGCGCCAGCAGAATGTGCTCGCGGGTCTGCGGCATCGGACCGTCGGCTGCGCTCACCACCAGGATCGCGCCGTCCATTTGCGCGGCGCCGGTGATCATGTTCTTCACATAGTCGGCGTGCCCGGGGCAGTCGACGTGAGCATAATGACGCTTGTCGGTCTCGTACTCGACGTGCGCGGTAGCGATGGTGATGCCGCGCGCTTTCTCTTCCGGCGCCTTGTCGATCTGGTCATAGGCGGTGTACTGGGCCTGGCCTTTCTCCGCCAACACCTTGGTAATCGCCGCTGTCAGCGACGTCTTGCCATGATCGACGTGGCCGATCGTGCCGATGTTGCAATGCGGTTTGCTGCGGTTGAATTTTTCCTTGGCCATGTGGCTCTCCGTTCCGGCTTTCTGTCTTTAGCCTCGTAAAAAGCGCGATCAGGCGAACTTCGCCTGAACCTCGTCGGCGATGCCTTTGGGCACCTCCGCATAGTGATCGAACTGCATCGTGAACGTGGCGCGCCCCTGACTCATCGAGCGCAGATTGTTGACGTAAGAGAACATGTTGGCGAGCGGCACCATCGCGGTGATGACGTTGGCGTTGCCGCGCATGTCCTGGCCCTGAATTTGGCCGCGCCGTGAATTCAGATCGCCGATGACCGAGCCGGTGTAATCTTCCGGCGTCACGACCTCGACCTTCATGATCGGCTCGAGCAGCACCGAAGCGCCCTTCTGCAGCGCTTCGCGCAACGCCATGCGGGCCGCGATCTCGAAGGCGAGCGCCGAGGAGTCCACCTCGTGGAACTTGCCGTCGATGAGCGATACCTTCAGGTCGACGACCGGGAAGCCCGCCAGCGTGCCGGCACCAAGCACCGACTCCAGCCCCTTTTCGACGCCTGGAACGTATTCCTTCGGCACAGCGCCGCCGACGACCTCGTTCTCGAACACAAAATTCTCACCGCCGGGCGGCAACGGCTCGGCCACGATCTTGACTTCGGCATACTGACCAGAACCGCCGGTCTGCTTTTTATGCGTGTAAGTCACCGTCGCGGGACGCGAGATCTTCTCGCGATAGGCCACCTGCGGCGCGCCGATGTTGGCGTCGACCTTATAAGTGCGCTTCAAGATATCGACCTTGATGTCGAGATGAAGCTCGCCCATGCCCTTGATGATGGTCTGCCCGGATTCCTGATCCGTCGTGACGCGGAATGACGGGTCTTCGGCCACCAGCTTGGCGAGAGCGACGCCAAGCTTTTCCTGGTCCGCCTTTGACTTCGGCTCGATCGCGATCTCGATGACGGGATCGGGAAATTCCATCTTTTCGAGGATCACGGGCTTCTGCGGATCGCACAGCGTATCGCCGGTGCGCACATCCTTGAGGCCCGCTAGCGCGACGATGTCGCCAGCATAAGCTTCCTTGATGTCCTCGCGGTTGTTGGCATGCATCAGCAGCATACGGCCGACGCGTTCCTTGCGATCCTTGGTCGAATTAATCACGCCGGTACCGCTTTGCAGCGTGCCGGAATAGATGCGGCAAAAGGTAATGGTGCCGACGAACGGGTCGTCCATGATCTTGAAGGCAAGCAGCGACATCGGCTCGGTGTCGATCGGCTTGCGCTCGACTTCGTTGCCTTTCAGATCCGTGCCTTTAACCGGCGGCACATCGAGCGGCGACGGCAAATAGTCGACCACCGCATCGAGCAGTGGCTGAACGCCCTTGTTCTTGAAGGCCGAACCACAGAACACTGGAAAGAATTTACTCTCGACGGTCGCCTTGCGGACGAGACGCTTGAGCGTGACGACGTCCGGCTCGGTGCCTTCAAGGTAAGCCGTCATCGCGTCATCATCGAGTTCGACTGCCGCCTCGATGAGCTTCTCGCGATATTCCTTTGCTTGATCCTTCAGATCGGCCGGAATTTCGATGTCGTGGTATTTCGCGCCAAGCGTTTCGTCGTCCCAAACCACGCCGACCATGCGAACGAGATCGATCACGCCCTTGAACTGGGCTTCGGCACCGATTGGAAGCTGCAGCGCCACCGGCTTGGCGCCGAGGCGATCGACGATATCCTTCAGGCACTGGAAATAATCCGCGCCGATTTTGTCCATCTTGTTGCAGAACACGATGCGCGGGACGCGATACTTGTCCCCCTGTCGCCATACCGTCTCGGTCTGCGGCTCTACACCCTGATTGGAATCAAGCACGCACACCGCGCCGTCAAGTACGCGCAGCGAACGCTCCACCTCGATGGTGAAATCGACATGGCCGGGCGTGTCGATGATGTTAAGACGCTTGCCGTTCCAGAACGCGGTGGTCGCGGCGGAAGTAATAGTGATGCCGCGCTCCTGCTCCTGCTCCATCCAGTCCATGGTGGCGGCGCCGTCATGGACCTCGCCGATCTTGTGGCTCTTGCCGGTGTAATAGAGGACGCGTTCCGTAGTCGTGGTCTTGCCGGCATCGATGTGCGCCATGATGCCGAAGTTGCGGTAGTCCTCGATCGGATGGGTGCGGGGCATTTTTAAAAAGTCCTTTGGTCGCCGGCGTTACCAGCGATAGTGCGAGAAGGCACGGTTAGCCTCGGCCATCCGGTGCGTATCTTCGCGCTTCTTGACCGCGTTCCCCCTGTTATTGGACGCATCGAGCAACTCCGCAGAGAGCCGCTCGGTCATCGTCTTTTCGTTGCGCTCGCGCGCCGCCGAAATGATCCAGCGGATGCCGAGCGCCTGGCGCCGTGAAGTCCGTACTTCGACCGGCACTTGGTAGGTGGCGCCGCCGACGCGGCGCGAGCGCACCTCGATAGACGGCATGACGTTATCGAGCGCCTGCTCGAACACACCGATCGGGTTTGATCGTGTCTTGCCTTCGATCATGTCCAGGGCGCCGTAGACGATATTCTCCGCAACGGACTTCTTGCCGGCGTGCATCACCGAGTTCATGAACTTGGTGATCACGATGTTTCCGAACTTCGGATCCGGCAGGATCTCGCGCTTATCTGCCCTGTGGCGGCGGGACATCTCGTTATTTCCCTCGTCCTTCGTTCCTTATGACGCAAAACGACCCACTATTTGGGTCGTTTTGCTCCGTACTTCGATCTGCGCTGCTTGCGGTTTTTCACGCCCTGGGTGTCGAGCACGCCGCGCAGAATGTGATAGCGCACGCCCGGAAGATCCTTCACCCGGCCACCGCGGATCATCACCACGGAGTGCTCTTGCAGGTTATGGCCCTCACCCGGGATGTAGCCGATCACCTCGAATCCGTTGGTCAGCCGAACCTTGGCGACTTTGCGCAGCGCCGAATTCGGCTTCTTCGGTGTCGTCGTATAAACGCGCGTACAAACGCCACGCTTCTGCGGCGATTGCTGCAGAGCCGGCACTTTCTTTTTCGCATGCTGCACGACGCGCGGCCTGCGAATAAGCTGATTAACCGTCGGCATCCGTTCTCTTCGCTCCAAGACCAGGGGGCTTTCGCCCGTTGTGGCCGCCACTCTGTGCGGACTTTCGTCCGTCGCCGCGCGAACCGTTCGCGCAAAAGCAAACCGCGCCATCCGCTCCATGCGCGGAGGGGCGCTCGAACCATGCAGAGGACCGCGATGCGAAACACCGCGGTCGTGCGTCTTAAGCCTTCTGACTTTGCGTAGTCAGCGGCAGCGTTTGAGCCTGCTTGTGTCGAGGCGTCGCGCCGAAACCCACGCGCTCAGGAAAGCAAATGACTTTCAATAACTTGCGTGGACCCGGACATGCCGTTCCGACGGGCGAAGCTCACCGCCTGCCGAAAAGTGCGCGGTATGTATCGGCCGTACCGTGCGAAGTCAAGCACATATGGGCGTAAAACCCCGATGGCGCAAGCACATCTGCGGTATCGAGCGTGAGGCTGATTACGCTGGCTCCATGCCCTTTTCGCGGATGATGCGCTCACTCTCGGGGGACTTAAGGAACGCGACCAACGCCCGCGCGGCCGCATGGCCTGCGACTTTCACGGCAAACCCGGCACTATAGGCGACAAAATTACCAAGTTCGGGCGGCAGCGGCCCGACAAGGTGCGCCCCCTGAACCGGCTGATTTTCGATGATCTGCTGCATCCCGACCTCCGCTTCGCCGCCGGCGACGACTTCGCCCACTGGACGGCCGATCGCCAGCACGGTCTTTTCCTTCATTTCGGCGGCAAGACCGATGCGCTCCAGCAGCGCCGCGACGTAAAGACCGCTTGGTCCCTGGCTGTGCGAAATCGATTTCGCCCGCCGCAGCACATTTTTGAATGCCTCCACCGTCGAGATATCCGGCACCGGCGCGCCGACCCGCACAATGAAGCCGACGATGGAGCGGACGATGTCGATCTGCGAACCGGGCACGATAAAGCCTGAGCCCGCGAGCGCATCGAGCTCCGAGCGAGGCATCAGCGCCATATCGAAGGCCGCGCCCTCTTCGATCTCCTTCTTGAGAAGGCGCGTAATCGCGAAATGGGTCGAGACCTTAATTCCCTGCATCCGCTCGAACAGCGGGAGGGCCTCGGTCAGGAACCGCCGCATGGCGCCGCCGCTAAACAATGTGAGACCGGCCGCCGGCTGCTGCGTGGTCATGCGGACACCGCGAGCGCCTTTGCCGACACGCGGCCGATGATCGCCTCGAGCGCGGCAAGTCCGTCGGTCAGCGCCGCCGGGCCGGGCTGAAGGATCAGTGAGGATTTGATTTCGTGCAGCGCACCGGTGCGGACCGCAGACAGCCCATCGAAACCCGGGCGACTTGCGAGTTTTTCCGGTCTGAGCTTTTTCCCGCACCACGAGCCGATGATGACGTCCGGCTGCCGGTCGATCACTTCCGCGGCGCTGACAATTCGCTCCTTAGCCGACTTGCATGCCGCCCGATCGGCGAAGATATCCGTGCCGCCGGCGGCCTCGATCACTCCGAAACCCAGCCGATGCCGGAGACCATCGGATCGTCCCATTCCTCAAAATAAACCTTCGGCCGCCACGGCAGGCCCGCGGTGCGGCGGCGCGCCGCGGCTACCCCCTGCTCCAGTTCGGCCGCGAGACGATCCGCGCGGCCGGCTGCGCCGACGATAGCGCCGAGCATCCGGATCATGTTGAGAATTTGCTCGATACTGCGCTGATTGAAAGCATGCACGCCGACGCCGGCACGGATCAACGTCGTGGCGATTTCGGCTTGGAGATCGGAGAAGGTGAGTACGAGATCGGGTTCGAGCGCCAGGATTTTCGGGATATCTGCAGACGTAAAGGCGGAGACGCGCGGCTTTTCACGCCGGGCCCGCGGCGGGCGCACGACGTACCCCGAAATGCCGACGATCCGATGCTCTTCGCCGAGAAGGTGAAGGGTCTCGACGGTCTCTTCGCTGAGGCAGACTATTCGTTCGGGTGGGAACACCTTGTGCTCCGGAGACGCGACAAAAGTGACGTCAGGTTACGCGGCTTTTTTCGCGCTGTCCTTGAGCAAACCTAGCTGCAACAGACTTTCCGCGCTGGCAACAAGCGCTTCCTCGCGCGAGCGCGGCACCCAGCCGAGCACCCGGCGGGCTTTTTCGTTGGTCGCATTCTTTGCCTTGCCGAGTTCGGGAATGATCTGCTTCACCGCCGGATCGGTCAGGGAAGCGACCCGAACGAGCCAGTTCGGCAGTTGCCGCGTCGGCACTCTCCGCGCCGCCACTCCCAGCCGGTCCTTGAGCACTTGCGCCATTTCTCGGATCGACATGAAATCGCCAGCGACGGCGAGAAAGCGTTCGCCTTTTGCCGCCGGACTAGTCATGGCGCGAAGGTGCAGGTCGGCGACGTCGCGCACATCCACAACGCCAAAAACAAGTCGCGGGCAACCGGGCATGGCGCCGTCCATCATGCGTTGCACGATCAGGATCGACGTCGAGTAATCGGGGCCGAGTACCGGACCGAAGACACCGACCGGATTGATGACTGAAAGCTCGATAGCCCCGCCTTCTCTGGCGATAAAGTCCCACGCTGCGCGTTCCGCCAGCGTCTTCGATTTCACATAGGCGCTGACGTCGCTGCCCGCGGGATTGGTCCAATTGGTTTCGTTGAATGGCGCGCTTTGCGGCGCGTGCCCGTAGCCGACGGCGGCGAACGAGGACGTCAGCACCACTCGCTTGACGCCGGCGTCGCGGGCGGCGCGCAGCACGCGCAATGCGCCTTCTCGCGCGGGAACGATGAGCTCGTCTTCGTGCTTGGGCACGGTCGCCGGGAACGGTGACGCGACGTGCACCACGTAATCGCAGCCGGTAACGGCCTCGCGCCACCCTGCATCGCTTTCGAGATCGGCGGCGAAAAACGATAAGCGCTCGGCCGGGGCGCTGCCGCCCTGCTTGAGCAGGGTGCGCACGTCGCTTTCCCGCTTAAGATTGCGCACGGTGGTGCGCACCTGATGGCCGCCGGAGAGAAGCTGCAAAATGCAGTGACTGCCGATAAAGCCCGAACCGCCTGTTACCAGAACCGTGCTCATCGTCACCCTCTCGATGTCAGGCCGTCCAGTACCGCCGAAAGTACATAGGGATGCGCAATGAAACGAAAAGGCCGCCTCGCGGCGGCCTCCTCGTCGTTTTTGCGTGCTGGCGGAGTTACTCCGCCGCCGGTAGTGCCGCAGGCTCCTGCGCAGCTTCCGCCGCCTTCGCCGCCTCCTTCTCGCGCTCGGCGAGAATGAGCTGGTCGCGCTTGATCGCCACTTCGCGCAGCCGGTTCATCATCGCGCCGGTGCCGGCAGGAATGAGCCGACCGACGATGACGTTCTCCTTAAGGCCGTCGAGTGTGTCGGCTTTACCCGAGACCGCGGCCTCGGTGAGAACGCGCGTCGTCTCCTGGAATGACGCCGCGGAGATGAACGACCGCGTCTGCAGCGACGCCTTGGTGATGCCCAACAGCACCGGATGCGCGGTCGCGGGCTTCTTGCCCTCGGCCACCACGCGGGCATTGGTCTCGTCGAATTCCAGCTTGTCGATCTGATCGCCCTGGATCATCTCGGTTTCGCCGGAATCCGTGATCTCGACCTTCTGCAGCATCTGCCGGACGATCACTTCGATGTGCTTGTCGTTGATCGCCACACCTTGCAGCCGGTAGACGTCCTGGATTTCATTGACCAGGTAGCCGGCAAGCTCTTCGACACCCTTAATTGCCAGGATGTCGTGCGGCGCCGGGTTGCCTTCGACAATGAAGTCGCCCTTCTCGATGACGTCGCCATCCTGCAAGTGGATGTGCTTGCCCTTCGCGACGAGGTACTCGCGCGCCTCCTCCTCGCTGTTGCCGGGCTCGATGGTAATCCGCCGCTTGTTCTTGTAGTCGCGGCCGAAACGCACCGTACCGGAGATTTCGGCAATGACCGCCAATTCTTTCGGTCGCCGCGCTTCGAACAATTCCGCGACACGCGGCAAGCCGCCGGTGATGTCACGGGTCTTGGCGCTTTCGGTCGGGATACGGGCGATAACGTCGCCCGCACTGACTTTGCCGTTGGGATCGATCGAGATGATGGCGTCGACCGCCAGCATGTAACGGGCATCACCGCCGCGCGAAAGCTTCAGGATTTTGCCGTCCTTGCCCTTGATAACGAGCGCCGGACGCAAATCCTGTTGGCCGCGGGCCGACCCCGAACGCCAGTCGATCACCACGCGTTTGGCGATACCGGTCGATTCGTCAAGCGTCTCGGTCAGTGACTGACCTTCGACAAGATCCTCGTACCCGACCGTGCCTTCGACTTCGGTCATGATCGGGCGCGTATAAGGATCCCACTCGGCGATGCGCTGGCCGCGCATTATGTGCTCGCCGTCCTCGACCTTGAGCCGCGCGCCGTACTGGATGCGGTGCACGGCCCGCTCGGTGCCATCCGGATCGGTCACCGCAACGATGAGGTTGCGGGCCATCACGATCTGATCGCCGTCCGAATTGCGGACGACGTTCTTATTCTTGATCCGGATGGTGCCTTCGAAGTTCGAACTCGACGAACGACTGCTCCGAGATCTGCGCCGCGCCGCCTATATGGAACGTGCGCATGGTGAGCTGGGTGCCCGGCTCACCGATGGACTGTGCGGCAATGACGCCGACAGCCTCGCCCATATTGACGGGAGTGCCGCGGGCAAGATCGCGCCCATAGCACTTGCCGCAAACGCCGGTCACGGTCTCGCAGGTGAGCACCGAGCGGATCTTAATCTCTTGCACGCCGGCGGCGACGAGCCGCTCGACATGCGGCTCTTCGAGCAGCGTGCCGTTGGCGACCAGTATCTCGTTGCTCGACGGGTCGCGCACATCCTCTGCCGTGGTACGGCCGAGAATGCGGCTCGCCAGCGAAGCCACCACCTGGCCGGCGTCGATGATGGCGCGCACCTTGATGCCGCGCGAGGTACCGCAGTCCTCGTCGGTGATGATGCAATCCTGCGCCACGTCGACGAGACGCCGCGTCAGATAGCCGGAGTTGGCCGTCTTCAGCGCCGTGTCAGCCAAACCCTTGCGCGCGCCGTGCGTCGAATTGAAGTACTCGAGCACGGACAGGCCTTCCTTGAAGTTCGAGATGATCGGGCTCTCGATGATCTCGCCACTCGGTTTCGCCATAAGCCCGCGCATGCCGGCGAGCTGCCGCATCTGCGCCGGCGAACCGCGGGCGCCGGAATGCGCCATCATGTAGATCGAGTTGACCTGAGCCTCGGCACCCTTCTCCGTTGCCGGCCGCATGGCGGAGATTTCCTTCATCATCGCTTCCGCGATCTTCTCGGTGCACTTCGACCAGGCATCGACGACTTTGTTGTATTTCTCGCCCTGCGTGATCAGGCCGTCATTGTATTGCTGCTCGAAATCCTTGACCTGCTCGCGCGTATCCTCGACGATTTTTTTCTTGGTGTGCGGCACCACCATGTCGTCCTTGCCGAACGAAATGCCGGCCTTGAAGGCATGGTGGAAGCCGAGCGCCATGATGCGATCGCAGAAGATCACGGTCTCCTTCTGGCCGCAGTGGCGGTAGACCGTGTCGATCATTGAGGAGATTTCGCGCTTCGTCATCAGCTTGTTGACGAGGTCGAACGAAACTTTCGGATGCCTCGGTAGCACTTCGCCAAGTATCGCGCGGCCGGGCGTGGTCTCGTGCCACTTGCGCGCGGGCTTGCCTTCGTCGTCGACACCCTCGTAGCGATACTTGATCTTGGAGTGCAGCCCCACGACCTTCTCGTGCAAGGCGTGCTCGACTTCGCTGATGTTGCGATAAAAGCCCTGCACGATGTTCTTCTTCTTGCGGTCGCGCTCGATCTCCTTCTCCGCATGCAATTCGAGCTTCCACTGCCCGGGTCCGGTGTCGCTCATGAGCGAGAGGTAATAGAGACCGAGCACGATATCCTGCGACGGCACGATGATCGGCGAGCCGTTGGCGGGATGCAGGATGTTGTTGGTCGACATCATCAGCACCCGCGCCTCAAGCTGCGCTTCGAGCGACAGCGGCACGTGCACGGCCATCTGATCGCCGTCGAAGTCGGCGTTGAACGCCGCGCAGACCAGCGGATGAAGCTGAATCGCCTTGCCTTCGATCAAAACCGGCTCAAACGCCTGGATGCCGAGGCGGTGGAGCGTCGGCGCGCGATTGAGCAGAACCGGATGCTCGCGAATGACTTCGTCGAGGATGTCCCAGACTTCGGGCTTCTCCTTTTCGACGAGCTTCTTGGCCTGCTTGACCGTGGTTGAGAGGCCCTTGGCGTCGAGCCGCGAGTAGATGAACGGCTTGAACAGTTCGAGCGCCATCTTCTTCGGCAGCCCGCACTGGTGCAGCTTGAGCTCGGGCCCGACCACGATGACCGAACGGCCGGAGTAATCGACGCGCTTGCCGAGCAGGTTCTGGCGGAAGCGGCCCTGCTTGCCTTTGAGCATATCGGCAAGCGACTTCAGCGGCCGCTTGTTGGCGCCGGTGATGACCCGGCCGCGGCGGCCGTTATCAAACAGCGCGTCGACCGCCTCCTGCAACATCCGTTTCTCATTGCGGATGATGATGTCCGGCGCGCGCAGCTCGATCAGCCGCTTCAAGCGATTGTTGCGGTTGATGACGCGGCGATAGAGGTCGTTGAGGTCGGACGTGGCGAAACGGCCGCCATCGAGCGGAACGAGCGGGCGCAGGTCCGGCGGAATAACCGGCACGTGCGTCAGGATCATCCATTCCGGCTTGTTGTTGGACTGGAGGAAAGCCTCGATCAGCTTGAGCCTCTTGGCGAGCTTCTTCGGCTTCAACTCCGAAGTCGACTCGGCAATCTCCTGGCGCAGGTCGACCGCCATTTTCTCGAGGTCGAGCGCCTTGAGCATTTCGCGGATCGCTTCCGCGCCGATCATGGCGGTGAAGCTGTCGGCCCCGAGATCGTCCTGGGCCTTCATGTACTCCTCTTCACTCAGGAGCTGACGGTCCTTGAGCGGCGTGAGCCCGGGCTCGAGCACGACATAATATTCAAAGTAGAGGATGCGCTCGAGATCCTTGAGCGTCATGTCGAGCATCAGCCCGATACGCGACGGCAGCGACTTCAGAAACCAGATGTGGGCAACCGGCGCCGCGAGCTCGATATGTCCCATGCGCTCGCGCCGCACGCGGCTGAGCGTCACTTCGACCGAGCATTTCTCGCAGATGATGCCCTTGTACTTCATCCGCTTGTACTTGCCGCACAAGCATTCGTAATCCTTGATCGGCCCGAAAATACGAGCGCAGAACAACCCGTCGCGTTCGGGCTTGAACGTGCGGTAGTTGATGGTTTCCGGCTTTTTGATCTCGCCGTACGACCAAGACAGAATCTTTTCCGGGCTCGCGATGGAGATGCGGATCTGGTCGAAGACCTGAGCCGGCGTCTGCGGGCTGAAGAGATTCATAATCTCTTGGTTCATGACATTCTCCGTGTGAATTTCCTGGTTATCCGAGGACGGACGACAAACGACGGACGGCGGCTGAGCCTGTCTCGTCGTTCGATTTCCACCCGTCCTCCGTCGTCAATTCTCTGTCGTCCGCCTACTCCGCCGCCTCGGCGACACCACCATCGCCGCCGCGCTGCTGCTTGGAATTGTGCAGGTCGACGTTCAAGCCGAGCGAGCGCATTTCCTTGACGAGCACGTTGAACGATTCCGGAATACCGGCCTCGAAGGTGTCGTCGCCGCGCACGATCGCCTCGTAGACTTTGGTACGACCGGCGACGTCGTCCGACTTCACCGTCAGCATTTCCTGAAGCGTGTAGGCCGCGCCATAAGCTTCGAGCGCCCACACCTCCATTTCGCCGAACCGTTGGCCGCCGAACTGGGCCTTGCCGCCCAACGGCTGCTGCGTGACCAGGCTGTAAGGTCCGATCGACCGGGCGTGGATCTTGTCGTCCACGAGGTGATGCAGCTTGAGCATGTAGATGTGGCCGACAGTGACCTTGCGGTCGAAAGTGTCGCCGGTACGCCCATCGTACAGCGTCACTTGTCCGGAATGATCGAGGCCGGCGAGATCGAGCATGTGCTCGATGTCGGCTTCCTTGGCTCCGTCGAAGACCGGTGTCGAAATTGGCACGCCATGGCGCAAATTGCTGCCGAGCTCCATCAAGCCTTTCTCGTCAAGTGACTTGATGGTCTCCTCGTCGCCATAGACCTTCTTCAACAGCTCCTTGAGCGGCTTTGGATCCTTCTTGCTGTTGTAGAGGTCGACCGCCTGGCCGATCTTCAATCCGAGGCCGGCGCAGGCCCAGCCGAGATGGGTCTCCAGAATCTGGCCGACGTTCATACGGCTCGGCACGCCGAGCGGATTGAGCACGATATCGACTTGCGTGCCATCGCCGAGGAACGGCATGTCCTCGACCGGCACGATCTTCGACACCACGCCTTTATTGCCGTGACGGCCGGCCATCTTGTCGCCCGGCTGGATCTTGCGCTTCACGGCGACAAAGACTTTCACCATCTTCATGACGCCGGGCGGCAATTCGTCGCCGCGCTGCAGCTTCTCGACTTTGTCGAGGAAGCGCTGTTCGAGTCGCTTCTTCGATTCGTCGTACTGCTTACGAATGGCTTCGATCTCCGCCATGATCTTGTCGTTGGGCGAAGCGAACGACCACCACTGCGAACGCGGATATTCGTCGAGCACCGCGCGGGTGATCTTGGTGTCTTTCTTGAAGCCCTTGGGACCGGCAATACCTTGGCGGCCTTCCAGCAACTCGGCCAGGCGGCCGTAAACGTTGCGGTCCAGGATCGCCTGCTCGTCGTCGCGGTCCTTGGCGAGTTGTTCGATTTCTTCACGCTCGATGGCGAGCGCGCGCTCGTCCTTTTCGACGCCGTGGCGGTTGAACACTCGCACTTCGACCACAGTGCCCTGTACGCCGGGCGGAACTCGTAGCGAGGTGTCGCGGACATCGGAGGCCTTCTCGCCGAAGATGGCGCGCAGAAGCTTTTCTTCGGGCGTCATCGGGCTCTCGCCCTTCGGCGTAATCTTGCCAACCAGAATGTCGCCGGCGCGGACTTCCGCGCCGATATAGACGATGCCTGCCTCATCGAGATTCTTCAGCGTCTCTTCCGAAACGTTCGGAATATCGCGCGTGATCTCTTCCGGCCCGAGCTTGGTGTCGCGGGCCATCACCTCGAATTCTTCGATGTGGATCGAGGTAAAGACGTCGTCCTTGACGATGCGCTCGGAGAGCAGGATCGAAGTCTTCGAAGTTGTAGCCGTTCCACGGCATGAACGCGACCAGCACGTTCCTACCAAGCGCGAGCTCGCCGAGATCGGTAGAGGGACCGTCGGCGATGATGTCGCCCTTCTTTACGTGGTCAGAGACCTTCACCAGCGGGCGCTGGTTGATGCAGGTGTTCTGGTTGGAACGCTGAAACTTCATCAGCCGGTAGATGTCGACGCCGGGCTTGGTCGGATCAGGCTCGTCGGTGGCGCGGATGACAATACGGGTGGCGTCGACCTGGTCGACGACGCCAGTGCGCCTTGCCGCGATCGCCGCGCCGGAATCCCGCGCGACAACCCCTTCCATGCCGGTGCCGACGAACGGCGCTTCGGCGTGGACAAGCGGCACCGCCTGCCGCTGCATGTTGGAGCCCATGAGCGCGCGGTTGGCGTCATCGTTCTCGAGGAACGGAATGAGTGCCGCTGCCACCGAAACGAGCTGTTTCGGCGACACGTCCATGAAGTCCACTTTGTCGGGCGGCAGGAGTTGCACGTCGCCGGCGTGACGCACGACGACGAGGTCATCGGTGAAGCGGCCCTTGCCGTCGATAGCGGAATTGGCTTGCGCCACCGTGTAACGGCCTTCTTCCATCGCCGAGAGATAAATCACCTCATCGGTTACGCGGCCGTCTTTCACTTTGCGATACGGCGTCTCGACGAAGCCGTATTTGTTCACCCGCGCGTAGGTCGCGAGCGAATTGATCAGACCGATATTCGGTCCTTCCGGCGTCTCGATCGGACAGATGCGGCCGTAATGGGTCGGATGCACGTCGCGCACCTCGAAGCCGGCGCGCTCACGCGTCAGACCGCCCGGTCCTAGCGCCGACAAGCGCCGCTTGTGCGTGATCTCCGACAGCGGGTTGGTTTGGTCCATGAACTGCGAAAGCTGCGACGAGCCGAAGAACTCGCGCACGGCCGCGGCCGCAGGCTTGGCGTTGATCAGGTCCTGCGGCATCACCGTGTCGATATCGACCGATGACATGCGTTCCTTGATCGCGCGCTCCATGCGAAGGAGCCCGATGCGGTACTGGTTCTCCATGAGCTCGCCGACCGAGCGCACCCGGCGATTGCCGAGGTGGTCGATGTCGTCGATTTCGCCCTTGCCGTCACGCAGGTCGACCAGCGTCTTGATGACCGCAAGGATGTCTTCCTTGCGCAAGATGCGCACGGTGTCCTCGGCGTCGAGATCGAGCCGCATGTTCATCTTCACACGGCCGACCGCGGACAGATCATAGCGCTCCGAATCGAAGAACAACGACTGGAACATCGACTGCGCGGTGTCGACCGTCGGCGGCTCGCCGGGGCGCATGACGCGGTAGATGTCGAACAGCGCTTCGTCGCGCGTCATGTTCTTGTCGACCGCCAACGTGTTGCGGATGTAGGCGCCGACATTGACGTGATCGATGTTGAGAAGCGGCAACTCCTTGTAGCCGAAATCGACGAGCGATTTCAGCGGCGTCTTACCGACGCTAATATCCACCTCGCCGTCTTTTCGTTCGGTGCCTGTGATCTCCTCGCCGGCCTCGGCATAGATTTCACCGGTTTTCGTATTGACGAGGTCCTCGGCAATGTAATGGCCAATTAATTCCTGGTCGGTCAGCCGCAGCGCCTTGAGGCCCTTCTCCGCGAGCTGGCGGGCTTGGCGCACGGTCAGCTTCTTGCCGGCCTCGAGCACCACCTTGCCGGTATCGGCGTCGACGAGATCATTGACCGCCTTGTAGCCGCGCAAGCGGTTGGCATCGAACGGTACGCGCCAGCCTTCCTTGATGCGTTTGTAGGGCACCTGCTTGTAGAAGGTATTGAGGATTTCTTCCCCGCTCATGCCGAGCGCGTAAAGCAGCGACGTGACCGGGATCTTCCGCCGGCGGTCGATGCGCGCGTGGACGATGTCCTTGGCGTCGAACTCGATGTCGAGCCACGAGCCGCGATAGGGAATAATGCGGGCAGCAAACAAGAGCTTGCCGGACGAATGCGTCTTGCCCTTGTCGTGATCGAAGAACACGCCAGGGGATCGATGCATCTGCGAGACGATGACGCGCTCGGTGCCGTTGACAATGAAGGTGCCGTTATTGGTCATGAGCGGAATATCGCCCATGTAGACATCCTGCTCCTTGATGTCTTTGACCGACTTGGCGCCGGTTTCTTCGTCGATATCGAACACGATCAGGCGGAGCGTCACCTTGAGTGGCGCGGCGTAGGTCATACCGCGCTGCCGGCACTCGTCGACGTCGTACTTCGGACCTTCGAATTCGTATTTGACGAACTCGAGCATCGATGTGTTGGAAAAGTCGGAAATCGGAAAGACCGATTTGAAGACGGCCTGCAGCCCTTCGTTAGGGCGGCCGCCCGGCGGCTCCACGACCAACAGGAATTGGTCGTAGGATGCCTTTTGAACCTCAATGAGGTTCGGCATCTCCGCGACTTCCTCGATTTTTCCGAAAAACTTTCTTACGCGCTTCCGACCGATAAACGTCTGCGCCATCATGTCCTCTTGCTCAATCGATTTATCAGGCCAGGACACAATGGATGAGCCATCGCGCCAAGCCGTCCGCGAACCCGAGGCCCGCGGGTATCGAGGCGATCAAGACGACTCTCCAGAAGACCGCTATCCATCGCGACCGTCGGGACAGGCGTCGAGCCACCTATTTTCCTATGATTCGGCTCAAGAATCCGAATCATCTTCACTCAACCGCGGCGATGCAACCCGTTCGCCGGCACAAATCACCGATTTCCACCATTTGCCGCGGTTCTGGCCCTACACAGTCCCGGCCGTACTCGACGCCGAAGACCAGTGACCTTCAGCTTCTAAACCCGCCGGAACACGGTCCGGCGCCCGCGACTGGAAACTCTCGAGAAATCCGCGGAATGCCGCTGCCTTCCCCGCGGACCTCCGTCAAATAGGTATTCGCCTACTTAAGCTCAACCTTGGCGCCGGCCTTTTCGAGCTGCGCCTTGATCTTTGCCGCATCGTCCTTGTTGACGCCCTCTTTCACCGGCTTGGGAGCCCCTTCGACCAAGTCCTTGGCCTCCTTGAGTTCGAGGCCGGTAATGGCACGAACTTCCTTAATGACTTCGATCTTCTTTTCGCCTGCGGAGGCAAGCATGACCGTGAACTCGGTCTTCTCCTCGGCGGGAGCTGCGGCGGCCCCACCGCCCGCCGGAGCGGCGACCGCGACAGCGGCAGCTGCCGAGACGCCCCATTTCTCTTCGAGCAATTTGGCGAGTTCCGCCGCCTCCAACACGGTGAGGCTGGAGAGGTCGCTCACGATTTTCTGCAGATCAGCCATGACTTTATTTCCTCGGTTCTAACCTTTGAGTTGAAGTTCTTTACGCGGCAGCCGGCGCGTCCGCTCCGTCCTTGCTCGCATAAGCCTGAACAACGCGGGCGACCTTCGCGGCCGGAGCGTTGACGACTTGTGCGATTTTTGTTGCCGGCGCCATCAGCAAGCCCAAGATCTTGGCGCGCAACTCGTCGAGCGACGGCAAGGCCGCCAACGCCTTGACCCCGTTGGAGTCGAGCGCGGTCGTACCCATCGCCCCGCCCAGGATCACGAATTGCTCGTGCGCCTTCGCGAAATCGACGGCGGCCTTGGGAGCCGCTATCGGGTCGCCGGAAAACGCCATCAGCGTCGGACCTTTGAGCAACGGCCCGATGGAGGCGACGTCGCTCCCTTCGAGAGCGATTTTGGCAAGCCGGTTCTTCGCCACCCGAACGCTCGCACCTGCCTGCTTCATTTGCCGGCGAAGCGTCTGCATCTGGGCGACAGTCAGACCGGAGTAATGTGCGACCACAACGACCTTCGTGGCTTTGAAAGCCGCGCCAAGGTCGCTGACCATTTCGCTTTTTTCCGAACGATCCAAACGCTCTCTCCGGTAGGCGGCTTAACGCGCGCCGGGGTTGATGCCTTGCACCCTGCCCCCCGCTATCCGGTTATCAGCCGGCGCGGGCCGTCGAGGTCAGAACCGAAGACATTGCTTCGGCCTTCACCCGTCTGTGCAGGCCTTGCGATTAAGCCCTTTCGAGCGCCCGCAGTCTTGGACAGGAAGCGTCCCAAGAACCACCCGCAAGCTCTTCCTTCTCTTACGAAATCCGCGAGGGATCGGCGCTAAGAGAAGACTTCTCGCCAGGCTTCTGTGAAACGCACAAGAGCGCGCCGGCAAACCGTTCCGGCACGCCCTTCGGCGGCTATCTAACGGCTTTCGACACGCTTGCCAAGTGCGTAATGTCGCCACCTCACCGGGTTAGCAAAGATGATCGATACCCAGAGCTTCTTTATCGACGGCGAAGCCTACGAACGGCTCATGGGCCGCTTCACCCGCGCAGCCGGTGAAGTGTTCATCGATTGGCTGTCCCCGGCCAAAGGCCTTACGTGGATTGATGTCGGCTGCGGCACGGGCGCTTTCACCCAGCTCCTGTTGGACCGCTGCGCGCCCAAGCGACTGAGCGCGGTTGATCCTTCCGCCGAGCAAATCGCCTATGCTCGCAAGACCCCGGCCGCCAAGCAGGTGGACTTTCAGATCGGCGACGCCCAGTCGCTGCCGTTCGGCGATCGCTCGTTCGACGCCGGTGCAATGGCGCTAGTGATTACCTTCGTTTCCGACCCCAACAAGGCTGTCGCTGAACTTACGCGCGTGACCAAGCCCGGGGGAATAGTCGGTACTTACATGTGGGACATCTACAACAAGGGATTCCCCCAACAACCCCTTCGCGAAGCGGTGGAGCGGATGGGCATTGATGTGCCGTTCCTGCCGGGCCACGTTCACTCGCGCATGAACAACCTGGAGGGGTATTTCAAGTCTGCCGGACTTGAGGCCATCGCGACGCGCGTTATCGAGGTGGATGTCGTTTATGCGGATTTCGACGAGCTTTGGAGCGGACAAACGGCGCTCCCCAATTACGTCGTCAAGCATATCCGCAACATGTCGGATGCTGACGTCGAGCGTCTAAAGTCCGATCTGCGCGAAAGCTTGCCGAAGGACAAAAGCGGACGCATCGCCTACAAGGCGAGAGCGAACGCCATCAAAGGCCGCGTGCCCGGATAGGCGAACAACAACAGCGGCACAAAAAGTCCGCAGGCATGGGGAGGTTTGAGTATGTCGGGAAACGCCAATCGCATTCTCACGACTCACGTCGGCAGCCTGGTGCGCCCGCCAAAACTCATCGCGTTCTGGCGCGCGATCGAGGATGGCAAGCCCTACGACGAGGCGGCGTTCGAAACGTGCCTCGCGGAGTTTGTCGCCGAAGTGGTGCGCCAGCAGGCCGAGATCGGCATCGACATAGTCAGCGACGGCGAGTTCAGCAAAGGAGCCAACTGGGCATTTTATGTTCACAAGCGGCTGTCTGGCATTGCCGTTCGCCCCGCGACCGCGGAGGAGGCCAAGGATCCGATGGCCTCAATGGGCGGGGGCCGCGACCACGAGGCATTTGCGGAATTTTATGCCGAGTACAACGCTGCGTCCGGTCTTGCCAAGCGGCTCGGCAATCGCGTCGTCGTCAATGGCCCCATCCAATATTCCGATCAACAGGTCCTGCGCGACATCAAGAACATAAAGGCTGGAGTTGCCGCGGCGAAAGGAAAGCACCGCTTGCTCGCCGGCTTCCTGCCGGTGGTGGCGCCGGCAAGCGCGCTGCCGGGCGCCAAGAACGAACACTACAAGAATGAGGAGGCTTACCTCACCGCCCTCGCCGACGCGCTACACCGGGAATACAAGGCGGTCGTCGACGCCGGTCTTTACGTACAAGTCGACGATGCGTTTCTGCCATACATGCACGAGCGCATGGTACCGCCGATGACCAACAAGCAATATCGGCGTTGGGCGCAGATGCGCATCGAGGCGCTCAATCACGCGCTCAAAGGCATTCCAGAGGACCGCTCGCGTTATCATATCTGCTGGGGTAGCTGGAACGGGCCGCATGTTTTCGACGTGCCGTTAAAGGACATTCTCGATCTGTTGCTGCAAGTTCGCGTCGGCCATTATTCATTTGAGGCCGCGAACCCGCGTCACGAACACGAATGGCGGGTGTGGGAAACGGTCAAACTCAAGCGCGACAAGATTTTGATCCCGGGCGTCATCAGCCACGCCACCAATATTGTCGAGCATCCGGAACTCGTAGCGGAACGGCTGGTGCGATTCGCCAAGATTGTCGGACGCGAGAACGTGATAGCCGGAACCGATTGCGGCTTCGCGCAGAGCCCGTTTGCGCAGCGCGTCCACCCGACCATCATGTGGGCGAAACTCAAAGCGCTGGCAGAAGGTGCGCGGATCGCGAGCAAAGCTTTGTGGAAGAAGCGCCGCGCGGCGTAGCCACCCCGCCTTGGCCGGGCATAGCCCGTCGAAGACGGGCGTGAGCGGCCTTTTTTCCGGCCACCCACGGCTTTGGGCGCGTATCTACATGCCCGGCACGAGCTTGCAGCCGGGCCGGCCACCACGGCCCGGACTTGGTTGGCCGGGCATGACGAGCTGATTTTGGCCGTGCGCCGTTGGACCTACTGCGAACTCGGAAACAAGCTCGCCGGCTCAACCTTCACCCCCGGACCCATAGTCGAAGAAATCGCGACCCGGTTGATGAACGAGCCCTTCGCCCCCTGCGGGCGCGATTTCTGCACCGCATCGGCGAAGGCACGGATGTTCTCGACCAGTTTATCTTCGCTGAAAGAGGCCTTGCCGACTCCGGCTTGGACGATGCCGGCCTTCTCGGCCCGGAATTCAACCGAACCGCCCTTGGCACCTTTCACCGCGGTGGTCACGTCCATGGTCACCGTGCCGACCTTCGGATTTGGCATGAGCCCGCGCGGCCCAAGAACCTTGCCGAGCCGGCCTACCAGCGGCATCAAATCTGGCGTGGCGACCACGCGATCGAAATCGATAGAGCCGCCTTGCACTTTCTCCACCAGATCCTCGGCGCCTACCACATCCGCGCCTGCGGCCTTGGCTTCATCCGCCTTGACCCCGCGCGCGAATACGGCAACGCGCACATTTCGTCCGGTGCCGTTCGGCAGGTTGACCACACCGCGGACGGCCTGATCGGCGTGCCGCGGGTCGATGCCGAGATTCATCGCCACTTCGATGGTTTCGTCGAACTTCGCCTTGGCGCGTTCCTTGACCATCTTTACTGCGTCGGTCAGCGGATAGAGCTTCTCGCGATCGACGCCTTCGCGCGCGGTGCGCGTGCGCTTGCCGACACTCATGATTTCACCTCTAGCCCCATGGAGCGCGCCGAACCCTCGATCATGCGCATCGCCGACTCGATGGTATCGCAGTTCAAATCTTTCATTTTCTGCTCGGCGATTTCACGCACCTGCGCCTTGGTGACGGAGCCGGCGACGTCGCGGCCGGGCGTCTTCGACCCGCTTTCAAGGTTCGCCGCTTTCTTGAGAAAGTGCGAAACCGGCGGCGTGCGCAACTCGAACGAAAACGTGCGGTCGGCGTAGACCGTGATCGTGACCGGGATGGGTGTACCCTTCTCGAGCTTCTGCGTCTGTGCGTTGAAGGCCTTGCAGAACTCCATGATGTTGAGTCCGCGCTGGCCGAGTGCGGGGCCGATCGGCGGGGACGGATTGGCCGCCCCGGCCGGCACCTGCAATTTGACGTAGCCGGTGATTTTCTTTGCCATTCACTACTCCTTCAGTGGTGCGGCTCTTGACGGCTGGCAACCGCCCTCGCCTCCCACCTGTTTCACTTCACGAAGTCTATAACTTCTCCACCTGTCCGAATTCCAGCTCCACCGGCGTGGCGCGACCGAAGATCGAGACGGCCACTTTGAGCCGTGAGCGGCCCTCGTCCACCTCTTCCACGGTGCCGTTGAACGATGCAAACGGGCCGTCGGAGACCCGAACCTGCTCGCCGACCTCGAAAGATACCGACGGCTTCGGCCGCTCGATGCCTTCTTGAACCTGATGGATGATACGGTCGGCTTCGGCATCCGACAGCGGCATCGGCTTGTTGTCGGACCCGAGGAAGCCCGTGACCTTCGGCGTATTCTTGATCAGATGATAAGCCTCGTCGGTCAGCTCCATCTTCACCAGCACGTAGCCGGGAAAGAATTTGCGCTCGGCGTCGACTTTGCGGCCGCGCCGCACTTCGACGACCTTTTCCTTGGGCACGAGTATTTGCTCGAACTGGCCGGCAAGCCCGCGCTGCTTAGCCTGCTCGCGGATGGAATCCGCGACCTTGTTCTCAAAATTCGAGTAAGCGTGGACGGCGTACCATCGGGTGGTCATGGGTAAAATCCGGGTCGTCGATTGCTGGCGTTGGGGGCCTAAGATTTGCTCAAGAGCTGATGCCGAGGAGAAAGCTCACGCCAAGTCGCATAATTTGATCCGCGAGGAGGAAGAAAATCGAAGCGACGAAAACCATGACAAACACCATCATGGTGGTCACGGTCGTCTCCTTGCGCGTCGGCCAGGTGACCTTTTGGCCCTCGGCTCGCACTTCTTGCAGGAACTTGAACGGATCGATCTTTGCCATTGGCGTCTAAATAGTCGTTCCCCAACCCTTACTCAGGAGAAGGCCAACACGGCTGATCCTTTGGGGAAATGTTCGCCGCGGAAGTCCGACATCGGGCCGCAGACGATGCCGCTTACGTACTGCCGGCCAGGGCAACCGTCAAGTGACTAGCGGAAATCGCCGGAGTGGACGGACTTTGACCCCATAACCAACGTTCTGGAGACTTTTTAAGGCCCAAACACGCTCGAGAAACCCAATGACGAGGTGACCCGTCGCGCGGCCTAACACACTAAATCACCAAGTATGCGCGAACCCGGCCCTGCCGCCGTAACTGTTGCCTCCAGGAGAAAACGCTCCGGAGAAATACCCAACATCGAAAGGTTATGGGACAGCCAGATTTTCTGAAGGGTCCTACTTCGATAAAAGCATAATGAGCAATCCAAAAGCCAAGTATTTTCAAAAGTTCATTTTCACGGGCATTTGCGACCTAGCTCGTTCGACAAGCGCGCGGCTCATTCGTAGGTAACGGCGCCCCGACCCAGCAATCGTTCGTTTTTGAGATCGTCGAACAGTGTCTCGATTTCCGTAAAATGCACGCGTTTTCCAATAACAGGTTTGACCAGCCCTCTGGCCATTATGCTCATTGTCTCGATGAACTCGGCCCGCGTGGAATGGCGCGAACCGGTAATAACCTGCTCGTGAAGAATGAGACCAAGCGGATCAAACGTGACGCTGCCGCGTCCGGCGCCGACGATAACGGCCCGACCGCCGGTGGCGAGGCTGTCGATTGCAGACTGGAATGTTTCACCGTGGCCGACGAAATCGATCGCAGCTTGAACGCCTCGGTTGCCGGTTAAGCGTTTTACCTCCTCGGCTACATCGTCCGTGGCGCGCACATTAATGGTGTCATCGGCGCCCCACCGTTTCGCCAAATCGAGTTTCTCCTCGGAAATGTCGGCGGCGATGACCCGCGCGCCGAAACATTTGGCGACTTGCACACCGTGCACGCCGAGACCGCCGCCAGCGCCGATCAGCAAAACGGTGTCATGAGGATTGATACACGCCCGCTCGCGCATGCAGTGCCAGTTCGTGTTGACCGCGTCGGCGGCGACTGCAGCGGACTCGTAGTCCAGTGCGTCCGGAATTTTCAGGTAATTTCCGCTCGGGAGCGCGACAAATTCGGCCAACCCGCCGTCGCGGTGAACCCCGACATAACCGCCGAAATTTTCGCAGAGCGTCTCTCGGCCGCCGCGGCACCAGCGGCAATGTCCGCACACGAGGTAGAAATAAACCGCGGCGCGATCGCCGATCTTTACATTGGTCACACCTTTGCCGACGGCGACAATGTCGCCAGCCAGTTCATGCCCCATGATGCGGGGCGTTGTGCCGCCGAACCGGCCGCTGCGCATGTTGAGTAACGTCAACCCCACGCCGGCAGCGTGGATCTGCATGACAGCTTCGCCAGGCATTGGCTCAGGGGTCGGGCGATCTTCGATGACGAATGCCTCGCCCCAGCTTCGAACAACCGCCGCCTTCATTGGATTAGCTTGCGATCCACATCAAGGATGAGTTGGGGAATACCGGCAGCATCGTTCGTGCGGCAATGAACTGCTACCGCGGACATTCAGCACACCAGCACGAGCTTGCCCGCCGATCCGGGTTCAAGGATCTCCTTGTGGGCGCGCGCTGCCTCGGCGAGTGGCATTTCCTTGCCGACAACCGGGCGCAAAGTGCCGTTCTCTAGTCCTGCAAAAATCCCCGCATGGATTTCTGCCTCTTCCTGCGGCGTAATACTCCAGAGCACCAACGCACGAATAGACGCGCGACGGCCCATCAGTTCGCGAGGATTGATGGTAACTTCACCGCGACTGCCGATGACGATCACGCGACCATTGTTGGCCAAAAGCGTGGTGTCGTGCGCGAGGTTAACATTGGCGAGCATTTCCAGAATGATGTCCACGCCGCCGTTCCCCGTCGCTCGGAGAATCTCTTGCTGATACCCGGATTTACGGTGATCAAAAACTTGATGGGCGCCCTCGCGTTTGGCCAGATCAAGGCCTTGCGGCGTCCCGGCAGTACCAAGAACCCCTAAACCCATAGCGCGCGCGATCTGGACCGCCGCGGTCCCTACACCGCCACTTGCGCCGTGTATCAGGACAGTCTCGGAAGCATGCGCTTTGGCCGAGTGATATAACGCGTGATAGGCGGTGCCATAGGGTACCCAGATTCCAGCGCCTTGCTTGAAATCAATGTTCGCAGGAAGAGGATGGACTTGCGCTGCGAGAGCCAGCGCATATTCCGCATACGCACCGCTAATGGTCCGGGCGGTGTATACGCGATCACCCCGTTTCACCTTTGTAACACCTTCGCCAACCGCGTCGACGACGCCGGCGGCATCCGACCCGGGAGTATAGGGAAGCGTCGGCTTTACGGCGTACGTACCCGCGCGCATATAAGTGTCATAGGGATTGACGCCTGCCGCATGAACTCGCACCAGCACCTCGCCCGCTGAAGGCTTTGGCGTGGGCACGTCCTCCAGTTTCAAAACCTCAGGACCGCCGAATTCGTGAACTCGAATTGATTTCATTTCAGTCTCCGATCCCATTGCGTCGTCCGCACTGGATCTTTATCGAGACAGTAGATTATTAAAGAACGGGCTCCTAGGACAGGACATAGCCGCCGATTATTCGACGCCGCTTGAAAATGACATGTTCCGGTTTTGGCGAAAGCGGTACAACGCGAGAACTGCTGCAGGGACCTAAAGGCAAATGCGCACCAACCCAGCGCGATCGTCAGGCCCAATGGCCGTGCCCTCACTTCGCGCGCTTTTGGCAAACTTAAAGCTCGTGCCAGCAGCAAGACAGTAAATCGCCGGCGCGTTTGCCGGCAGGAATTTTGGTCATCACTTGCAAACCGCTTTCACGCTCGAACAGCTCGCGCAACCGGAAATCGCAGAGGCCGACGGGATCCTGAAAACCTGTGTGCACTACGGGTTTTGCACGGCAACCTGTCCAACTTACGTTCTGTTTCGCGACGAGAACGATTCACCGCGCGGCCGGATCGACCTGATACGAGCGATGCTCGAAAAAGGCGGCCCGCCGGACGCCAAGACCGTGCATCATCTCGATCGCTGTCTATCCTGCCTGTCGTGCGTGACCACATGCGCCGTTAAAGTGGACTATGCGCATCTGATCGATATCGGGCGCGCTTACATCGAGGCGAATTACCGCCGACCGCTCGACGAGCGCATTCTGCGGTCGCTGCTCGCGAGCCTGTTGCCCTATCCGCGCCGCTTCGCTGCGGCGCTGTCGCTCGCGGCAATCGCACGCCCAATTGCCGGGCTGCTACCACGGCGGCTCCGCAATTTGGTCACTCTCGCACATCGTCAAAATTCCGCGGGCGAGATCGTAAGTCCCTCCGTCCTCCCGCCGATTGGCACAAAGCGCGAGCGGGTGGCACTCCTGCCCGGCTGTGCCCAGCAGGCGCTCAATCGGGATATCAACGCGGCCACCATCCGGATCTTGCAGCGCCACGGCTGCGAAATTGTCATCGCGTCCGGCATCGGCTGCTGTGGCGCACTGCCGCTGCATATGGGACGTGCCGAACAAGGCCGCGCACTTGCAGCAGCCAACATCGCGGCGCTCGGCGCAGAGCTCGAGACTCTCGATGCCGTGATCGTCAACGCCTCGGGCTGCGGCACCACGGTCAAGGATTATGGTCATCTGGTCGGCAGCGAGAACGCACGCCGCTTCGCCGCACTGACCAAAGATATAACCGAATTTCTCGCCGCGCTTGATTTGCCGAAAGGCACGGCGAAGCCTTATCGCATCGCCTATCACGATGCCTGCTCGCTACAGCACGGGCAGCGGATAGCGAGCGCACCGCGCCAGTTGCTGTCGCGCGGCGGATTCAACGTCATCGAGGTGCCGGAGAAGCATTTCTGCTGCGGTTCTGCCGGCACCTACAATCTGCTTCAGCCGGAGATCGCGGCGACGCTCGGCGAACGCAAGGCCGCCCATATCGGAAGCGTCGATCCCGACATTGTCGCTGCCGGCAATCTCGGCTGCATGGTGCAGATCGGCCGCTACACCGATCTGCCTGTTGTGCATACCGTCGAGCTGCTGGACTGGGCGACCGGCGGGCCGCAGCCGCCCGCTCTTTTGCGCCGCAAGCTGCGTGAACCCTTTCCCGAGCCTGAAGCGGCTACGGCTGGCATTGGAACGCCGTCATCGCCGGTCGATCCGAACGCCGCTGGGGTCTGGTGACGCGTGCCGGTATTTGAGGGAAAGTTTTTGCTGAAGGGGCCACTATGAGCGCAACCGATCTCAACTCGTTTTTCTCAGAGGTTTCCGCCGCGCTTGGAGCAGAGGGCATCAACCGCTCGCACGAAACCATCCAGCGCTACGGGGAGAACACTATGCCGGGCGGTGACAAGCCGCCGACCGGCGTCGTCTATCCCGGCTCGACCGCCGACGTTCAGGCGATCGTCCGTGCCGCGAATGCCCATCACGTCGCGCTTTATCCGATCAGCACCGGCAACAACATCGGGTTAGGCTCGCGCTCTGCGGCGACCGCGGACCAGGTTGTGGTCGATCTCGGCCGCCGCATGAACCGCATTCTCGACATCAACGAAAAGCTCGCCTTTGCGGTCGTCGAACCTGGCGTCAGCTATCAGGCGCTCTACGACGAGCTGGTGCGGCGCGGTAACCGGCTGATGCTCGACGTCACCTCAGGGCCGCCGCAGGGCGGCATGATCGGAAACGCGCTCGACAAGGGCGCCGGTTACTCACCGTATTTCGATCATTTCGGTTTTTCCTGCGGACTGGAGATCGTGCTCGGCAATGGCGAGGTTCTGCGCACCGGCGACGGCGCGCTCGATGCCAAGGATCTGATCAACTGGCACACCTCGAAATACAGCTTCGGACCGATTCTCGACGGACTATTCACGCAGTCGAATTACGGCATCGTCACCCGAATGGGCGTATGGCTGCTGCCACGACCTCCGGCAATACGTTCGTTTCACTTCATCTTTCCGGATGATGACGATCTGGAAACAATCGTCGAACTTTGCCGGCCATTGAAACTGTCGAATTTCGTGCCGACGCTGTTCCGGGTCTCGAACGATCTGTATCTCTGCGGCTCGGAGGGCGAGAGTCCGGAATATCGCGCCAGCCAGGGGCGGCGTGCGATTTCCGACGAGGGACGGCGGAAGCTTCGTGAAAGTCACGGCCTCGGCGCCTGGAACGTGTCCGGCGCTTTCTATGGACCGAGCGCCGCTGCCATGGAGCCGCAAATCCAGCGCGTCAGGGACATGTTCCTGCAAAGCGGCAAGGCGCGCTACATCTCGCACGAAGACGCCGCCGCGATCCCGCCTCTGCAAGTCGCGATCAACGCTTTTTCGGGAGTGCCAAGTCTGGGCGAGCTCGGGCTTCTGAAATGGCGGCCGGGCGGCGGCAATATCTGGTTCCTGCCCGGCACGCCGATGGAGGGCAACGTCGCGAACGAATTCCAGCGCCTTTGCCGCGCCATCTATGAGGAATTCGGACTTGATTACACGGTGATGAACGTCTGCAGCGCCCGCTTCGCCCGCGGCCTGCATGTCATCACGTTCAACCGCGAGGACGCCGACGAGCGCCACCGCGCCGATGCCTGTTATCGCAAGCTGTCCGAGGCGGTCGGCGCCCGGGGTGTGTTCGTCGGCCGGGCGCCGATCGACTATCACGACTTCCACATGCGGCAGGCAATGCCAGCGTTTCGCGACGCCTGTGCTGGAATCAAGGCGGCTCTCGATCCGAACGGCGTCATTGCGCCGGGGCGTTACGGAATCACGGGCAAGGTCGCGCAGTAAGCTCGTGGGCAGCAGGCGCCCGACTGTCCCCACCTGCGCATGGCCGCGACGCACGTCATAAGCGGTTCGCCGAGTGTCCAGGGAAGCCGAAGGTGGCTAAACCGGCCTCCAACCCGTTGATTTCATTCAACGGTGGCAGGAGTGGAGGGACTCGAACCCCCAACCCCCGGTTTTGGAGACCGGTGCTCTAGCCATTGAGCTACACTCCTAGGCGCTGTTCAAATGCCTCGGGCCGACAGTCAAAGCAAGCCCGAACCTACCTTCGGTAACCCACATGACCCAACCGATAGATCAAAAAGAATCGTTGGCGCCGTTTACCGCTGCCGGCCCGACGCGGCGGACGCTGATGACCGCCGCCCTCACCCTTTTCGCCGCGCCGGTGTCGGCGGCGGACAGTTCAGCCATCGCCTTCGTTACCCGCATCTATGACACTTATAAGGGCAGCGGCGCCCAAGGACTTCAGCTCGACAGCGAACGTGCGGTTCGGAGCTATTTCGAGCCGTCGCTTGCCACGCTTATTATCAAGGACCGAAAAAAGGCCGCGCGTCACGGCGAGGTCGGCCAGCTCGACGGCGATCCGTTTATCGATGCGCAGGACTGGAATATCGACAAGTTCGACATCGATGTCGCCGACGCCGGACCCGGTAAGGCGAAGGCGACGGTCAAGTTCGTCAATCTCGATCAGCCGGCCACGATCGTTCTCGACCTCGTCAAGGTCAAGAACGACTGGCACATCAGCGACATCACCTGGCTGCGCGACGACAAACCGCAATCGCTACGCGCGCTCTTTATCCACTGAGCGAAAACGCCCGGGCGCGAAGACACGTCCTACCCGTCTAAAGGATCGGAGCGGCTGAAGGGAATCGAAGCCTCGTCATAAGCTTGGAACGCATTTGGAAAACCGTTCAAGAGATCGACGCAGGTTGAGACTTTTTCCCCGCTCAAAACGTGCCTTTTGGGGCAAAAGTTGACACTATTGGGACGCGCAACGGAGGCCCGCCGCAATGCCATCACACACCGTACCGGGTGCCCTCCTCTTTCACGTTTCGACATCGGTATAAACGGGACCGGGGGAAAGACTGGGACCGGCTATCGGACAAAGGAAGAAACCATGCGGGCAGTTGGACTATTCACTCACGGCGGTCCTGAAGTTCTCCAGGTGGTTGAATTACCCGAAGTTCACGCCGGCCCAGGAGAGGTGCGGATCCGCGTCCATGCGGCGACGGTCAACCCGACCGACGTCATGGCCCGCAACGGCGCGCGCGCCGAACAGCAGAAGGCTGATCCGCCGCCCTACGTGCCGGGAATGGAGGCGGCGGGAATCGTCGATGAAGTTGGAAGCGGCGTGCCCGACAAACTCAAGCTTGGCGACGCCGTCATGGCGATCGTGGTGCCGAAGGGAAGCCACGGCGCGTATCGCGAGCAAATTGTGCTTGATGCCCGATCGGTCGTGCGCGCCCCAGCCGGAAAGACCGATCCCGAGGCCGCGACCTTGCCGATGAACGGGTTGACGGCGCGCTTATCGCTCGACCTGCTCAAGCTGTCTCCAGGCCAAGTCATCGCCGTGACCGGCGCCGCGGGCGCTTATGGCGGCTATGTCATCCAACTTGCCAAAGCCGAGGGTCTGACGGTCATAGCCGATGCGTCTGAGAAAGACGAAAAGCTGGTTGCGTCGCTTGGCGCCGACGTCGTGGTTCGAAGGGGCGATGATGTGGCATCGCGCATTCGCAAACACTTCCCTCAAGGAGTCGATGGGCTCGCGGACGGAGCGGTGCTTAATGAGCTTGTTATCCCCGCGGTTGGTGACGGCGGCACCTTCACGTCCATCCGCGGTTTCCAGGGCATCCCGCAGCGGAATATCCGCTTCACGACAACCTTTGTGCGCTCCTACGCGCAGGAATTCGAGAAGCTCGATCGGCTTCGGCAACAGGTCGATGCCGGCAAAATCACGCTTCGCGTGGCAGAGGTCTATCCGCCGGAAAGGGCGGCCGATGCCCATCGCCGGCTGGAAGCTGGTGGCACGAGAGGACGGCTGGTCATCCAATTCTACACATAAACACCGATTGCCTAATTCATTGGGATTGTCGGATCAGAAGCGGACGGCTTTCGCGAAGTGCTTACCGCGAAGGCACTTGGCATTGAAATGCCGGCGACGCTGCGCGCCCGCCGATTGCGACTCCAATAATCCCCGGCCGGAACTCCGCCTCCCAGTGAACCGTGGATCCGCATTCAGGGCAAAAATATTGGCGGACCCACCGCCCTGCGTCGGACGTCCGCGTAAACGTCTTGTCCTGCCCCGCGATCGAGGTAACCTGATTCTGCGGAAAATATGCGCCAACACCATACACGGAGCCTGTCCGATTCTGACACGCCCCACAGCAGCAAACCGATACTCTGACCGGGTCGCCCTCGCACTGAACTTTCAGTTGACCACAGAAACACGAAGCGATTCTTGAAACCATTTTGCCCTCCGGTCCGTTGCAAAAGTCGGCGCACACTCCAGCCGAACTTTTCAAGATGAACGCCGCAATTTCGTTAAACCGACTTCCGCCAGATAGACTTACCGAGGCTTAGATTGTCCCCATGGACGGATTTGAGCAATTCGAACATCGCCATGCTTCTAATGGTTCGTTCTTATCCTAACGCTACGGTCTGTCTATCGCGTGCTGATGTCGGCTCGCGGGATTTGGGTTCAAGCTCGACGCACCGATAGCAGCTTTTATCAAGCGCCTGCGATGCACTCGATGCGGTAGCGGCAGCGTTATGGCGAACCGAGTTGCGCCCAATGAGCGTGCCGCTCGTGGTCGAATCCATGGTTAGGTCGGCGCACGGCATTGTATCGTGGGTTAATGCTTCGCATTGGCAGATTCGGGCAAATGCAGCGCAGTAGCGTAGAGAGCATGAGAGGAAAAACCTGCGTCATCACAGGCGCTACCAGCGGGATCGGGCTTGAGACCGCTAGGCGGATCGGCGCACTCGGCGCTCGGCTTGTGTTCGTTGGGCGCAACCGCGACAAAGGCGTGGCCGCAATTTCCCGCTTGCGCGCCGAAGTACCTGGCGTTGCGGTTGAAATGCACTATGCGGACCTTTCGCGGCCTGACGAGATCCGCCGCGTAGCCGACGTTCTGCTCAACACGGCCGCGCGGATAGACGTCTTGGTCAACAATGCGGGTGCGGTATTTGCGGATCGCAACACTACGCCCGACGGACTTGAACTGACTTTTGCCCTCAACCACATGGGCTATTTTCGGCTGACGGCGCTTCTACGCGATTGACTGATTGCCTCAGCGCCGGCGCGCGTCGTTAACGTAGCGTCTGAGGCAAATCGCGGCTCTCACCTCGACTTTGAGGATTTGCAGTGCTCAAGACATTACCGCGGCTGGAAGGCATACCAACGCTCAAAGCTTGCCAATATTTTGTTCACCCGCGAACTCGCGCGACGCCTCGAGGGGACCGGGGTCACGGCGAATTGCCTGCACCCCGGCTTCGTTGCGAGCGCCTTCGGCGGAAACAATCGCGGCATCTGGCGTTTGGGCATTGCCCTCGCCAAGCTGGTCGCGGCCATCTCTGTTGAGCGCGGCGCCGAGACGCCGGTCTACCTCGCATCCTCTCCCGGCCTCGATATCAGCGGGAAGTACTTCAGCGACTGTCGCGAGCGGCAGCCCGATGCGGCGGCTCAAGACGATGAAACGGCCGCGCGGCTTTGGAATGAGAGCGAACGGCTCATAGGCTTATGATTCCCGTGAACGATTTCGATCCGAGGCGTAACTCATCGGTGCTGCTCATGGGCACAAGCACGGCGAGGACGGTCGGCTGCGCGATTGACGCCGGCGCGGGCAGCGCGGTTGGTTGTTATGGCTGGGACCGATCTGAGGGAGCGACAGAAGCTGGTCGCGCACCTGGAGACCGCTGTCCCCGATCGGGGTGCCCTTAACTCGGCAGTCACGGTCTACTTTTCCGACACAAGCTGCCTTGGCTGAGAATGTGAAGGGTCACTGGTGGTGAGTGCGGGTTAGGCGGGGCGTGACGTTGTTACTTTGCACTCTCGGCCCAGGATGCGCCGGTGGCAGCCTCGATATGTCATGAAACGCGTCACGCTCAACATGTGACGGTGTAACGGAGAATACCGGCCGACTCTATTGCCGGCCGAGCTCCGTGGCGGCAAGGCCGCGATCCTAATGATTTATGAGGAACACAAAGGAGGCAGGTGAAACGCGTCACAGCCAAATGTCACAGTGTAACCGGAATTCTTGCTCGAGCAGGAAATGAGTTATGGCACAGCAAAATGGGCCTTTAAGCGCTCACGTTTTCCGGACCAACCGCGCATAACGCGAGATTTGCCCTCCAAAGCAGCATTCGCGGCGGACAAACTAAAAGTGAACTTTTCTCCTGAGCACAAAAGCATTGAGCACAAAGCAAAAGCTCCGAAAAAAGACTGACAGGTCAGGGCGCGAAGAGCGATGTGGCGTCGTATCCGCCTCCCGTCCCTGGATGTTGAATGCGGATAGTTCGGTGCGGATATTCCATCTTCGTCCGGTAGCTGCTAGACACAGACGAAGCTAACTTTGCCAAGGGATGATCCCCTGTGTGCGGCAAGACCGATCGCGGCCCGTGCGCAGCCGATGTTGCAGCAGCCCAGGTTCATGGCTGTTATCCGAGGCATCTGCCGTGAATGGACGATCCTTGGTCTCGGCCGATCCTTGGATAGGAAAGCGCTTATCGGGATTCGACTTTCTTTGCGCCGTTCTATCCCCCTCGATGAGCGAAGAGGCGCGTTCTCTTGTCGCCAAAATTATAGCGTCACCATCCTTTGCTTGGATGGAATTCGTCGATCTGGCGACCGACCAACTGGTGGCGCCCTCGGTGGTAACGCGTCTCGATCAACTCGGGCTGCAGAGGCACCTGCCCGATGCGGTTCACCGCTATTTTCGCGCCGTCCATCGCTTGAACGGCATGCGCAATGCGCAAATCAAACTTGAATGCATAACAATAGCGGCGGCGCTCAACGAAATCGGCGTTACGCCGGTTTTCTTCAAGGGCGGCGGTGCACTTTTGGCCGATCTCTACGACGACCCGGCTGGCCGCATCATCAGCGATCTCGACATCTTGGTTCCGGCCACCCGTAGCGCTGAGTGCATCAAGCGTCTCCAAGCATGGGGATACGTTGCCAATTCCTCCCCGCGCCACCCGGAGGACCACAGCTCGGCAGTACTTTTTCCGAACTCCGGTGCCGCGCCGATCGATTTGCATCGCGACGTCGTCGCTTACCCGTATCGGCACCTCCTGCCAGCGGCGGACGTTCTCAAACACGCAATCGTGTTAAGGCGCGAGGGTGCTGTATTCGCAGTTCCGTCTTCGAACTCATCAGATTATTATCAACGTCGGTCACGCCCAGTTGCATCGCAACCACGGTTTCATCTACGGCCGATTGATGCTGCGTTCTCTGATTGAGATTTCGCTTATGTGCCGGCGATGGCCGGATAGCATTGACTGGCCAGAGGTCGAAAATCGATTTGCGGGGATCGGCGCAAGCACAGCGCTGAATTTTCACCGCATTGCCGCTGCAGAGGTCTTTGGCAGACCGGTATCACCTACCTTCAATGCCGGTTGGCGCGCCCGCCTTGCTTTCCAATGGGCTTACTTCCTGACCAGGAACACCGGCCTACTAAAGATCAGCGATCCGCCTTTGCGCGTATTGATGTGTCTTAATCGCGAGCTCTCCAGCGCCGAATTGCGGCGTCGTCTGTGCAGAAACATGGCCGATCGGCGCTGGTGGTCGCGTCATCTCGCGGTGTTCTGGAGGGGAGGAACGGCAGCGGCCAAATCCGAGAGCTAGAGGCTAGCGGATCTCCAGATAGCCATATTGGTGAAGTTGCTCGACGAGCGAAATAACATCAGCGCCCACTTTGCGCTCGTCAGCCTGAAAGCGTCTCGCCAGCTCCGATTTTATTTGCCCGATCGTGAGTTCGCCATCAAAGAGATCCCAAGTGACCTTTCCCGAGGCGTTGACCCAAATGCTACGCCCTTCACTCGGCACCTCGAGAAGAATCTCATCGAGCACTCGGCCCTCCATCACACCTTCACGCCGCCTGGGACGCTGATTGA
This sequence comes from uncultured Alphaproteobacteria bacterium, assembly GCA_963753355.1. Taxonomy (GTDB): domain Bacteria; phylum Pseudomonadota; class Alphaproteobacteria; order Rhizobiales; family Xanthobacteraceae; genus BOG-931. Next base: position 3,805 of record CAVWBV010000031.1, on the reverse strand, counting down.
ATGTTATTTTTCCGAGCTTGCCGTTCGTCTCATCGACATAATCATTGATGATAGCGACGAGGTCACGGCTGTAATCGAGCTCGGGTTCGCCCAAGGTGTCGATGCGGGTCCACGGCTGATAACTAAATTTGCTGAAGATCTCGTGGCCATCGCGGTCAAATATGGCCTGACAATAATGCACGATCGGCGCTTCGGGGGCGTCCTGCGGACGCCAGTTTGTGCAGATGCCAAGCGACGCCGGTTCATGCTGCAGCCGATACTCCGCGCAGGCGACAAGATAGGCATACATATCCGCCTCCCAGATCGGCAGTCCTTGAGAATTACGACAGTACTGCCGCACTATCCCGCACAATTCCAGCCACCGCGCGCAAACTTTGCGCAGGTCGCTGGTATGGATGAGCGTCGGGATCATCACCGCCGTTGTGCTCAGATCGACCCGCGCGCAATGATCATTGAGAAATGCAAACTCCGCCGGCAGACCGAAGGGATACCGGCTGCCCGGCTTGCGCATGGGCTGGTTAACCCAGTCCTGTGCCACTGGAAATCCGGGCGCCACGTGCCGATTTAGCGGCGCGCGGAATATGCAATCCGGATCGATGAGCAGCACCGTGCCTTCCGGACGGTCGCGGAACAGCCATTCCAGGAGCGACGCGGGCTTATTGTAGATCGGATAGGCATCGCCAGTATCCGGATGGCTGTCCCAGCACCGGGTCGCCACACATTCTGCGTATTTCTGTTGCGGCAGCTTGCCCGGATCGTCGGTCGCGACCAGCCGAACCAGTACTCCTTCTTGCGCGACCCGCCTCCATGAATATTCCAAAAGGTCGGACTGCCACTGTATCCGCGGCGCAAGATTCGTACTGAAAACCGTGTAGAACATCCAAAACTCGTCGCCATTTGCAAATGCGATCGCGCCGGCGTGGACGCTTTGCTATCCGTGCGATAGCCCTTAAGCTCACAAGAGTACAATACCAGGCCGCCTCGCGTCCAACGACTACCGAAACTTGAATGGCGCGTGCTCACGCACAGCGTGAATGTCGATATGCTGTTTAATTCCGCGCCCTTTATCTTTGTCTTTTTTCCAATTGTGTTGAGCGGATTTCTTCTATTCGGGTGGCTTCGTCGCTACCAGCTCGCCATTACCTGGACGCTTCTTTGCTCATTAGTATTTTATGGCTGGAGCGATCCGTTTCGTCTCGTTCCCATCGTTGTCGTATCTGCCGCTTTTAACTTCTGCATAGGCCGCTCTTTGTTGCGCTACCGCAACAGATGGCTGCTGACGCTTGGTATTGCCGGTAATTTAGCGATGCTCGGCTACTTCAAGTATGCGGCAGTCTTGCTGCAAACATTTAGCGCATTAACGAGCGCGCCGACGCCTCAATTCAACATTTCGCTGCCGATTGGCATTTCGTTCTACACGCTCACACAAATCGCTTTCCTGGTCGATACCTATCGCCGACAGGCGCGCGAGTACGAACCGCTCAAGTACGGCTTGTTCGTCACCTACTTTCCCCACCTTATCGCCGGCCCGATTCTGCACCACGGCGAGATCATGCCGCAATTCGACGATCCGCAGACCTTTCGGCCGCGGCTAAACTCGATTGCGTACGGGCTGTCCTATTTTACCGTCGGCCTATTCAAGAAGGTCATGATCGCCGACGCCGTCGCCCCCTACGTCGAAGCACCGTTTCGCTCGGCCAGTGCTGGGATGCCGATCGGCTTTGCTGATGCCTGGATCGGGGTCTTAAGCTACAGCTTCCAGATCTACTTCGATTTTTCCGGCTATTCCGACATGGCCATCGGGCTAGCGCTGATGATGGGGATCACGTTCCCGCTGAACTTCAATTCACCGTACAAAGCCTGTTCGCTGATCGAGTTTTGGCGGCGCTGGCACATGACGCTGTCACGCTTTCTGCGCGATGACTTGTACATTCCGCTGGGCGGTAATCGGCGGGGTCGGCTGCGGCGTCAATTCAATATCCTCGTCACCATGCTGCTTGGCGGCATCTGGCACGGCGCCGGAATTAATTTTGCGTTATGGGGCGCCATTCACGGCATCGGCCTTGTGCTCAATCACTTGTGGACGGATGTCGCAGCGAAGCCGAAAATCGTCCCGCCGCGGGCGATCGCCAAGTTGCTGACGCTGCTCCTCGTGGTGTTTGCCTGGGTGCCGTTCCGCGCCGACACCCTCCCCGCCGCACTGGCCATATGGAAGAGCATGATTGGGCTTGAAGGATTTGGCAGGCCGACTATTGCCAACGTCTATGAGGTAGCCGTCGGCATTGCGGCGCTGGCAGCGATAGCTTTGCTCGCACCGAACACCCAAGAGATTCTAGCCTTCCAAGGGTACAAGCTGAGGGCCAGTGGTTTGCGGTGGCGACCGAATACGGTTTGGGCGCTTGCCTTGGGCTGCATGTTCGGCATTGCGGTCGCCGGAACGCTGACCAAGCCGACGGCGTTTTTGTACTTCAGGTTCTGACCGTGCCGACATTTAACAGGTTGCTGAGTTACCTTGCGCTGTTCGCACTCGCCGCGGCGGCGGGCGGTTTCGGCTATCGGTTGTTCAATTGGGGGCATGACGTTCTCGGCTGTACGCTCAATCGCACGCCAGGAACTTTCCTTGCCTACTGCACGTCCGATCAATACGGCGACTACGAGCACGGCGCCTATTATTTCGATCTGGAACCGCAAGCGGTGCGCAATCTCCGGCGCGCCAAAGTCTTGTTTCTCGGAAGCAGCAGGCTGCAATACGGGTTCTCGACCGATGCCGCCAAGAACTACTTTGCCGCTCGCTCGATCCCGTTTTATCTCATGGGCTTTGGCTATGCCGACGGCGTCGAGTTCGCCCTCGATCTCATCAAAAAGTACGAGCTGGCGCCGGATTTCCTGGTCATCGACACCAATCCATTTTTCACCAGCTTTCGCTCGGCGCCTGGGGAAGTTACCAGCGAGGAGGACAAGCCTGCGTGGCAGCGTCCATTGGCGAGACTGCCGGCATGGTGGGACTATCTGAGCAAAAAAGCGTTCAATGCCTTGCAGCCGCGTATTTGCCAATTGCGCTTAGTCAGCTGCGGTCCTGCGTTCCGCACCATCTACCGTTCGACGCAAGACGGTTCCTGGGTGCTCGATGGCTTCGTGCCGGCCGATGCCCCGGAAATGCCCCTCACAGCGAAAAAACTGGTGCTCCTCGACAAGCACCCGCTGCCCGAAGATCTCAGCAACGCGCGGCGCCTCTTCGCAACGCTAAAACTGACGCGGAATTGCATCGTCCTGACTGCTGCCCCGAGTAACGCGCTCGATGTCGAGCCCTATGCGACCGAGATCGCCCGTTCGTCAGGTCTTCGCTTGTTACTGCCACACGTCGACGGCATTGGCTTGGTTGATCCATCGCACTTGAGTAGAACCGGTGCCGAACTTTGGTCAGGCGCGATTATGGACCAGATCGATCCGTTGCTTGCACGATGCCTGATGTCGAATTGGCAACGTTGCCCTGACCGTCGGCCGGGGCTTTCGCCGGCTTTGCAAATGCGCGAATTAGACCGGCTCGACGGCTTTTATCGCCGATTGCTTGTATGCCCCCGGTCACGTACCAAACGTTTTCCCGGTTTCGTTGAATTCCGCAATCGTCACACACGCCGCCCAGTCTTCTTCACGCTTGATCGTAATCGGATCCGGATTGCGCCCCAGATAAACGTCGGGATGGGCGCGCTTGTTCTTCAGGTCCATGCCGGCAAACCGTTCAAAGTCGCCGCGGCTGCGTTGAAGACCAAGGCCATAGCGACCGAGCTCCTCGTGCTCGTCGCTG
>CAVWBV010000030.1:0-17493 GCA_963753355.1 uncultured Alphaproteobacteria bacterium | reverse complement strand
GGCCACGCCCGGAATTGAACCGGGGTAAACGGTTTTGCAGACCGCTGCGTAACCACTCCGCCACGTGGCCGTTGGGTCGTTTTCGGCAGGATGAGCCGCCGTCGCCCGAGCGGCAGTCTATAAAGGAAGCCCGCGTGTCCGACAACGGCACGGACCGTCATGTAACCCCGATATACCGTTATGCTTCGGGGTTCTATCCTCGGTGGGGTTACCAAAAACCGCTCCCTTGCCTTTTCCGGCTCGCTCTCGCACAAGGCTTAGCGCCAACTTGGAAGCTAACGGATGTTCGACGCCACAACTGCGCGCCGATTAATGGTGGACGGGCAAATCCGAACCGCCGACGTGACGGACGCCGCGCTGCTGGACGCCATGTTGACGGTGCCGCGCGAGCAATTTCTGCCTGCTAAGCTCGCGCCACTTGCCTATGCCGATGCGGATATTCCGGTCGGGAAGGGCCGCGCCATACTCAGACCGATGGTCCTGGCGAAGCTCCTCCAGGCAGCGCACGTTCGCGCCAGCGAGCGTCTCCTCGATGTCGGATCCGCGACGGGATATGCCGCTGCTCTATTGGCCCGCCTCGGCGCCTCGGTGGTCGCCCTCGAGGAGGATCCCGATCTCGCGGCTGCGGCGAAGGCGGCACTTGCGGCAATTGGGGCCACAAATGCCGAGGTTGTTGTTGGGCCGCTCGCCGCGGGGTGGCCTGCGGGCGGGCCGTACGACGGGATCCTGCTCAATGGCGCGGCCGAAGTCGTACCGGAGGCCTTTGCCGGTCAGCTCAAGCCCGAGGGATGGCTAATCGGCGTCGGCGGGCGCCCCCCGGCCTGTAAGGGAACGATTTATCGGGTTAGCGAGGGTTCGTTGGTGGGGCGTCCCTTATTCGATGCCGCGGCAACCATATTGCCGGGATTTAAGGCACCGCTGCAGTTCGTTTTCTAACTGAACTACGCGGCCGCCATCCCACAGGGAAACGGCTCCTCCACAGGGAGCGGTGTCGACCTGTGGCGCATATGTGCCAACCGTCCGAATTCTATCAACAAGCCAGGTTTCAGGGGTTTCACCCACGCCGCTGGCCGCATAATGTTCCAGTTGGCGGCTGTGACGGCCGAGTCCGGCCGGCGCGGGAGGCGTCGTTTGCAACGACGTGGGAAGGGCAGCGCTCGTCTCATGGTTAGAAGAGGAGTGCGGGCGTATCTGGGGGTCGTCGCCGGCCTTTGTTTGGCTGTTGCGACAACGGCGATGCTTTGCTCGCAGGCTGCGGCTGACACGCTTGAATGGGCGATCGTTCAAGCCTACCAGAACAATCCGTCCCTTAATTCGCAGCGAGCGGCGCTTCGCGTCATCGACGAGAACGTACCGCAGGCCCTGTCGGGATATCGACCCAAGATCAGCGTCACGGCGGCGGGCGGTTACAATTACGAGAACGCCACGCAGCAATTCCCCATAGCGGGCCTGCTTACCACCACCTCGTACGGGAATCAGTTTATCTCGCGTCAGGTGGGGCTCACCGGCACACAAACTCTTTTCAACGGTTTTCAAACCGGCAACCGCACCCGCCAAGCCGAAAGCCAGGTCGATGCTGCGCGCGAGACGTTGCGCGTCACCGAGCAGCAAGTGCTGCTGGATGCAGCAACCGCCTATATGAACGTGTTGCGCGATGGAGCGATCCTCGAGCTCAATCAAAGCAACGTCCAGGTCCTCACCGAGCAGCTTAAGCAGACCCGCGATCGGTTCAATGTCGGCGAGGTGACGCGTACCGACGTCGCCCAGTCGGAATCGCGGCTCGCCGCCGGGCGATCGGCGCTGTTGGGCGCACAATCGAACTTGGTCACCTCGCAGGCAAATTATCGTCGTGTGATAGGAGTAAATCCGGGAAAGCTTGCGGCGGGAACGCCGGTTGATCGGCTTTCGCCAGGCACGCTGCCGAAGGCAATTGCGCAAGGTCAAGCGCTCAGTCCCTCTGTCCTCGCGGCGATGTACGGTGTCGATGTTGCCGCACTTGGCGTGAAAATAAGCGAGGGCGCGCTTTATCCAAATTTGTCGGTCACGGCGTCCGGCTCGTACGGCATGTATCCCGCGTTCGAAGAAGTGCGCTCAACGCAAGCTTCCGTTATCGGCCAGCTGACCGTCCCGATCTACCAAGGCGGAGGCGAATACTCCGCCATCCGGCAAAGCAAGGAAACGTTGGGGCAACAGCGGCTGGCACTCGACATCAATCGCGACCAAGCGCGCGCCACGGTCGTGCAAAGCTGGGGTCAACTCGATGCCGCCAAGGCGCAGATTGAGTCGACCACCGCCCAAGTCAATGCTGCGGAAATCGCGCTCAACGGCGTGCGTGAGGAAGCGCGCGTCGGGCAGCGCACAACCCTCGACGTCCTCAATGCGCAGCAGGAACTGGTCAACGCCCGCGTGGCGCTAGTGACGGCTCAGCACGATCGCGTCGTGGCGTCCTATACGCTTTTGGCCGCGGTCGGCGCGCTGTCGATGCAGCGGCTGGGCCTCAATGTTGTGATTTACGATCCAATGGTGCACTACCAGCAAATTCGCGATGCTTGGGCCGGCGTGCGTAATCCCGACGGTCGTTAGTCCGGTTGAAAAAGCGTAAGTTGCGTTCGGTTTTCCTGTGACATATTCCGCATCGCCATTGCATAATTTGCATGTGTGATTTGGACTGACGGCCTCCGCAGGCCTTTGGGGGTCTGGGACCTGCCTGTGGAGATGAAGTATTGGTCAAGGAAGCGGGCATGACGCAGCCGGCGAAATCCCAAGAACCTTCGATGGAGGAGATTCTCGCCTCCATTCGCCGGATTATCGCTGATGACGATGCCAGCAAGCCGTCTGCGAGACCCGCCGACGCGCCAAAGCCGGCGTCGCGGGCCTCGTCGTCACGGCCTGGCGCGGCTGCGCCCGTTTCACCGCCGACAGTGGAGCCTGAGCCAGCACCGCCCGAGGTGGAAGCGGAAGCCGAGGATTTGGGGAGCTCGGGTCTTCAGGATCCTGATATTCTCGATCTCACGGAGTCCATGACATCCCCGACGTTTGCCGACGCGGCGCCCGTGCGTGAGCCGGTGCGCATGCGTGAGCCAACTCGCATGGCTGAGCCGGCGCCGGTAGAGCAGGTTGCGATCCCCTCGCAATCCGATGAGGCTGAATCCGAGCCGTTGTTGGACGAGATTTCGGAAGTGGAGGACGAATTGAGCTTCGCGGCCGCGACTGTTGACTTTCCCGAGCCCGAGAGCTTCGCCGAAGGAGCGCGAGTCGGCGTTCCGGGCGTTAGCGAACGCGGGCAACTTCTTTCCGGCGCCACGTCGGCGGCCGTGGATTCGGCGTTCAACGCATTGGCACAGACCGTTTTGGTGCAAAACGCGCGCACCCTGGAAGATCTCGTTCGCGAGATGCTGCGGCCGATGCTGAAGACTTGGCTGGACGATAATCTTCCCGGCCTTGTCGAACGGCTGGTGCGCTCCGAAATCGAGCGCGTCGCACGCGGCCGCTGACGCCGTTTCCCGCTGTTTGATCAAGGATGTGCTGTTTCGCGCATGAAGTAGGCGCGGAATTGACTTACGTTTCCTTGAGCGCAGCTGCCAGCTTTAGCGCCTGATCCGAAAGCACTGCCGGATCTTCCTTGAACGACGCCGGCGGCTTGAGGGCGATCCCAATTTTCCGCGGGATGACGTGGACGTGCAGGTGGAACACGACTTGACCGCCAGCCGCTTCGTTGAATTGTTGGATGGTAAGTCCGTCGGCGGAAAACGTTTTCACCACGGCGCGCGCGATGGTCTGTGTGGCTTTAGCGAGCTCGGCAAGCGCTTCGGGCGCGATATCGAGGATATTTCGCGCCGGCGCTTTGGGGATGACCAGCGTGTGCCCCGGCGCGCGCGGCATGATGTCGAGAAAAGCAAAGACTTTGTCGTTCTCGTAAACCTTATGGGCGGGCAACTCGCCGCGCAAAATCTTGGCAAAAATATTATTCGAATCGTAGGCTGGCGTTTCCATCTTCCGCCCTTTGTTATTCCGCTTCGATGGCGGCATCTTGCCGGTAGGGTCCGCTGGCGGCAAGCTCTTCGCCTGCGGCCGCCACGTAAGCGCGTTCGCGCCTGAGATAATCGGCGATGGCCCGGCGCAATGCCGGATCGGCGATATAGTGCGCGGAGAAAGTGGTCTTCGGCATGTAGCCGCGAGCGATCTTGTGCTCGCCCTGCGCGCCGGCTTCAACGTGCCGGAGCTTGTTGGCGATCGCATATTCGATCGCCTGATAGTAGCAAAGCTCGAAATGCAGGAACGGATGATGCTCGACGGCGCCCCAATGGCGTCCGAAGAGAGTGTGCGAACCGATGAAATTGAGCGCACCGGCGATCCACCGCCCCGCGCGCTTGGCCATGACCAATAGAATTCGGTCGCGCATGGCTTCGGTGACCAAAGAAAAGAACGGCCGGGTGAGATAGGGACGGCCCCATTTGCGCGAGCCCGTCTCCATGTAGAACGCGAAGAAATGATCCCAGGCGTCTTCGGTCAGATCGCGCCCCGTCAACCAATGCACCGTTATGCCGTTTTGCAGAGCATCTTGCCGCTCGCGGCGGATGGTCTTGCGTTTGCGCGCGGCGAGCGCGGCGAGAAAATCGTCGAAGCTTTGGTAGCCGGGATTTTCCCAATGGAATTGTTGGTCGGTGCGCTGCAAGAATCCCAGCTCGCCAAGAAAGCGATAGTCGTCTTCAGCCGCGAAAGTGACGTGAACGCCGGAAGCGTGGTCAATGCGGCACAGTTCGACCAGACCTCCCGCGAGCGCATGGCGAACTTCGTCCCGGTTGACGCTGGGCCGCACCAGTAACCGCCGCCCGGTAGCCGGAGTGAAGGGTACTGCGACTTGCAGCTTGGGGTAGTAGCTGCCGCCGGCGCGCTCGTACGCCTCCGCCCAACCGTAGTCGAAAACGTATTCGCCGCGGGAATGGCTTTTCAGGTAGCACGGCGCGACAGCTGCGACGGTCTTGTCCGCATTTTTCAACACGAGATGCCGAGCGAGCCAACCCGAGTGTCCGCCAACCGATTTCGAAGCTTCCAGTGCCGCAAGAAAAGCATGAGAAATGAAAGGGTTAAAAGCATCATCCTGAGACATCGGTTGAGTGGTGGCAATGGGATTTCCATTATCGGGTACGGCCCTGGGGTTGGCGCAAGCATCCCACTCTGCGGCTTCGATGTCGGCGATTGTCCTCACCGCGATGCCGGTCAACGCTCCCGCATTCCCGCAGGAGCGATCCGGCCGTGTCTCGCTCTCGTCTGTGCCGCCGCTCATGGGCGAAAGCCTTCGAAGATGATCTGATCGGCGTAACGCATAGCGCGTTGGCGCTCGGCTTCGGTCCGCACCACCCAAGTAAGAAGGGGCAAGCACAAAATATGCCGGGCAACCCAAGGCGCCAGCGCTGGCAGATTATCCTTCATATAAGCGACAAATTGCGGGCGTGCCGGCACGGCTGGAAGCAACGATCCCATGCCGTAACGCAGGGCAGGTGGCATCTGATCCCAGTAGGGATGCGGTTTGTACTTGGCGGCAACGATGCCGCGGGGGAGTTTCGGGGCTTTTTTCCGCAGAGTTCGCAGTTGATGCGGATCGAATGACATCGGCGCGACCGGGCCCTTGTATCCTGCCAGGATTCTGGCGACTCGCGCGGCGAGCCGCTCATCGCCGTCAAAGCGGCTTTTCAGTTCGAGCAACAATACGGCGCGGCCGCCGACCAGATCGCATAACTCGGCGAGTGTAAGCATCCGTTCCGCACTCTGCCGGAATTTGACGCGCGCAAGCTCGGCGGCGGTCAATTGGTCCAGCCGGCCGTCGCCCTCGGTGAGCCGGCCGAGCACCGCGTCATGGTGGACCATGGCCTCGCCGTCAGCGCTGATCTGCAAATCGACTTCGACGCCGTAACCCGCGGCGAGCGCCGCTTGCACGGCGCCCGCGGTATTTTCAACCGTACCAATAAAAGCATCGTGCAGGCCGCGGTGGGCGATTGCTCTCGCGGTCAACCAATCGGAAGCGGGCCGCACCTTCAGGACACTTCGAACACGCCTTCGACCTCGACGGCCGCGTTCTGTGGCAACGCCGCGACGCCGACTGTCGAGCGGGAATGTCGCCCCTTGTCGCCGAAGGCCTCGACCATCAGATCGGATGCCCCGTTCATGACCTTGGGACCTTCGAGAAATCCCGGCGCGGAATTAACGAAGCCGCCAAGACGTACAACGCGCGACACGTTATCGAGATCGCCGACCGCGACTTTCACTTGAGCGAGCAGGTTGACCGCACAGGCCCGCGCCGCCTTTTGGCCGTCCTCAATTGAAACACCGCCACCTAATTGCCCCTTCGCAACGAGTTTGCCGGAATCAAGGCAAAGCTGTCCGGATACCATAAGCAGATTGCCGGTTCGCACGAATGGAACATAATTGGCCGACGGCGCAGCCGGATGCGTCAGTTCAATGCCGAGTTCACGCAATTTCTTTTCCACCGCACCCGCCATTTGCATTCCTCCATATGGTTTTGCAACGCGGGTTTTCGCACTTATGGCAGATGACGCGCAAGCCGGGCCGACGGTAGGGGCGCCAGTTGCGGGTGCGAACGAAGCTCCTTATGTTTCCGCGACGCCGCAACACGAAGTCCGGAGAATTCGCTGGAGCGGGCAGGGGCGAAGCTTAGTCGGCAACGGAGCGCGACGATCTCATGGCTACGGCTCGCCCGCTTGCACTTCGCGGTGCCACGTTGATTTGCGCCATGATGCTTGCAACGGCACTTGGTGCCGAGACGCAGGCGCAAGACAAGCCGCCGGTGTTGCTGCCGCATCGTGCGGTCTACGACCTCGCGCTCGGCGAAGCTCGCGGCAACTCTCAGGTGGTCGGCGTTCGCGGGCGGATTCTCTACGATTTTGCCGGGAATGCCTGCGACGGTTACAGCCTTCAATTCCGTCAGGTGTCGGAGCTCGATTCCGGGGAAGGCAAAACCACCACCAGTGACCTGCGGTCGACGACCTGGGAGGGGGGCGATGCAAAGAACTTCAAATTTGCGTCGCAGAATTTCCTTGACCAAAACTTGGTCGATTCAGTGGACGGTCACGCCAAGCACGGCGCTGCTGCGACCGCCGTCGATCTGGTCAAGCCGGAACAGAAGGTCGTTGATCTGGATGCGGCGGTCGTGTTCCCGACACAACATATGCTGCGGGTTATCGAGGCCGCGCGGGCCGGCAAGACCATTCTCGACTTTCCGGTTTTCGACGGATCGGATACCGGCGAAAAGGTTTATAACACGCTGACCGTCATCGGCCGTAAACTCACCACCGATGAGCGCAAGCACGAGGACGCCGCGGCGAACGAGCCGAAGCTCGCCGGTGTATTGCGATGGCCGGTTACGATAAGCTATTTCGACAAGAGCAAGGCCGAACAGAACGGCGAGCAGACGCCGGTCTATTCGATAAGTTTCGAACTCTACGAAAATGGCCTGTCCCGGGCGCTGTCGCTCGACTACAACGACTTCACCGTTATCGGCACGCTGACGACGCTGGAATTCAAGGAAGCAAAGCCCTGTCGCTAGCCTGACAATTTAGGTTTTTCGCCCTTCGTCGAACGCCAGACCCCGCAGCACTGCTTCATCGCCGAACCGCGCGCGGACGCGATCGACGGCGTGTTCCGCCTCGGCCGCGCGCCGATCGACAAAATCGGCCGGGTCGGCCTCCTCGGCGTCGGCGAGGGCACTAACGCCGACGCCAAGCAGGCGGAATTTCGTTCCGTCGATTTCGCGTAGCAGCAGCTCACGCGCCGCGGCGAAAATCTTCAGCGCCAATTGCGTGCGCGCGCCGAATGAAAGGGCGCGCGTGCAAATCTTGAAATCGGCAGTCTTGAGTTTGAGCGTAACCGTCGCGCCGGCTAGGTCCTTTTGCTTCAGTCGGGCGGAAACGGTCTCGGTTTCGCCCCAGAGAATCCGCTCCAGCCTTTGAAATTGGGAAATGTCCTCGTCGAAGGTCGTTTCCGACGAAACGCTCTTGGTTTCGCGCTCGGGATCGACTTTGCGCGAATCGATGCCGCGGGCGAGACGGGCGAGGCGACGCCCCTCTTCTCCGTAGCGGCGCGCCAGCTCGATCGCGCTCGCCTTTTGCAAGTCGGCGATTTGGCGAAAGCCGTCGCGCGCAAGCCGCTGCGCGCTGACCTTGCCTACGCCGAAGATGAAACCGACCGGCTTGGAAGCAAGAAAATTTTGCGCCTCGTCCCCGCTGAGGACGGCAAATCCACGCGGCTTATCGAGATCGGAGGCGACCTTGGCGAGGAATTTGTTGCAGGAAAGTCCAACTGACACCGTGATCGCCAATTTCCTTTCTACGTCGAGCGCGAATCGCGCCAGCACCTTGGCGGGCGTCAGGCCGTGAAGGCGCGCGGTGCCGGACAGGTCGACAAAGGCCTCGTCGATCGACAGCGGTTCGACCGAGGGGGTCAGCGCCAACATCATCCGGCGCACCTCGCGTCCGACCTGGACGTATTTCTCCATATTCGGTCGCACGACGCGGGCGTGGGGGCACAGCCGAAGCGCTTCAAACATCGGCATGGCGGACTTCACCCCGTAAGTGCGGGCCACGTAGCAGGCCGCCGCGACCACCCCACGACGTCCGCCTCCGACGATAACCGGCTCGGCAGCGAGCGAGGGGTCGTCGCGTTTTTCGATGGTCGCGTAAAACGCGTCACAATCGACGTGCGCGATGGCAAGCTCGGCGAGTTCATCGTGGCCCAACACACGCGGCGATCCGCAAGCGATGCAGCGCTTCGCCCCGAAGGCGGCGTCAGAGAGGCAATCGCGGCAAAATGCGCTCACGGCAATCCGCGTTTTCCGTCATTGGCGAGTTCGTCACGGGCCCGCCCGATCGCGGCTGGGTCGACACCCGCGCTCGCGGCGAACGCAAGCAAGAACGACTTGTCGGCAAGCATATGCTCGAGCACTCCGACAAGAAAGCGGGGCTCGCGCGCGGCATCGCGGATTTGCCCGACTTCGAGCCCACTTGCCGCAAGGAACCCGGTCAGTCGTTCAGGCTCCTCGCCTATGAAGGCAAGCGCCTGAACTGCCAGCATTTCCGCCGCTTCTTTGGCCCCCCGTGATGCCGATTTCATGCGGTCCTATTTTCCTTTCCGTAATATATCGAAGCTAGTTTCACTCGTTGCGGCGGTTGCATCTGGCCGGGTCAGGTAAAGCGTTTCGGCCGGGGCTTCCGGGCAAGGGGACGGGATGGCCAAGACGGTCCTGATTGTGGAGGACAACGAGCTCAACATGAAGCTCTTCCACGACCTATTGGAAGCTCACGGCTACAACACTGTGGCGACTCGTAACGGCATCGAAGCGCTCGACCTCGCGCGCCAGCATCGGCCTGATCTCATTCTCATGGACATCCAGCTTCCCGAGGTGTCGGGGCTCGAGGTCACGAAGTGGCTTAAGGAAGATGACGACTTGAAAGCTATTCCGGTGGTCGCGGTGACCGCCTTTGCAATGAAGGGCGACGAGGAACGAATCCGCGAAGGCGGTTGCGAGGCTTATCTGTCGAAGCCGATCTCAGTCGGAAAATTCATCGAGACGATCCGCCGCTTTCTTGACAATCCCAAGGACCGCGCATGACCGCCCGTGTTCTCGTCGTCGACGACGTCGCCGCGAACGTCAAGCTTTTGGAAGCGCGCCTGTCTGCCGAGTATTTCGACGTGACGGCGGCGATGAGCGGCAGCGAAGCCTTGACCATCTGCGAACGCGCCGAATGTGATCTTGTTCTGCTCGACGCGGTGATGCCGGACATGGACGGCTTCGAAGTCTGCCGTCGCCTGAAGACTAATCCGGCCACCCACCATATTCCGGTGGTCATCGTCACTTCGCTCGATCAGCCGTCCGATCGCGTGCGTGGACTTGAAGCTGGTGCTGATGATTTTCTCACCAAGCCGATTTCCGAGCCGGTCCTGATCGCTCGCGTGCGTTCGCTTTCGCGTCTGAAAATGGTGACGGACGAACTGCGCATGCGCGCGGTCACAACGCGCGAGATTGGTATCCGGTCGCCGGAACGCGAAGCTGTCGCCGATGACGGCCGGGGCGGCCGCGTTCTGGTCGTCGACGACCGGCGCTCATCGTTTGAACGTATCGCTGGCGTTCTCGGTACTGAGCATACCGTCGAGATCGAGGCCGATCCGCGGGAAGCGTTATTCCGCGCCGCCGACGGCAATTTCGACCTGGTCATTGTGTCGCTGGGGCTGGAAAACTTTGATGCCTTGCGGCTCTGCAGCCAGATCCGTTCGCTCGACCGCACCCGCAATGTGCCAATTCTCGCGATCACGGAGCCCGAGGACAACGCACGCATGCTGCGTGGTTTGGAAATCGGCGTGAACGATTATCTGATGCGGCCGATAGACAAGAACGAGCTCTTGGCGCGAGCGCGCAGCCAGGTGCGGCGGCGGCGCTATACCGAGCGCCTGCGCGATAACGTGCAAGTCTCCATCGAGATGGCGATCACCGATGCGCTAACCGGCCTCTTCAATCGCCGCTACATGGAAAATCACCTGTCGGCCTTGATCGAACAGGCGGTCGGGCGAGGCAAGCCGCTATCGCTGATGGAGCTCGACATCGATCATTTCAAATCGGTCAACGACACCTATGGCCACGATGCTGGCGACGACGTGCTGCGCGAGTTCGCATTGCGCATCAAACGCTCGATCCGCGGCATCGATCTCGCTTGCCGCAGCGGCGGCGAGGAATTCGTGATCGTCATGCCGGAAACCGATTTGACCGTGGCCGCCATGGTCGCCGAGCGGTTGCGCCGGCGGATTGCGGCCGAGCCTTTCTCCATCAATCAGGGAGAGCGCAGCATTCCGGTGACGCTTTCCATCGGCCTTGCGGCTTTACGCGGAGCCGACGACGGCTCGGCGAGCTTGCTCAAGCGCGCGGATCAAGCGCTTTATCGCGCCAAGCGCGAGGGCCGAAACCGGGTGGTACCGGAAGCCGCCTGAAGGCTCGTTCGAGGCCCTCTGCTGCGTTTGGCGATTGCATTCGCCGGCCGTTGCGCTACTTTTACGTGGGGTAATCAAAAACAATCGGCGATCACCTTCCGGCTGCTTAAGGCCCGCGGGAAGGTGGAGCGCATCGGATAGCCCTACGGAGTGCTCAGGTCCGCCGCATCTCCTGGGTCCGTGGGGTTCGGCCGGCCTGGGGGGCGGTGCGAGTGGCCTCCTCATAACGTCGCTCCGGGCCGGCCACCAACCCACGTTGCGCACGGATATCTTTCAGGTCCACTTTAGAAGCAAAAAGCCCGGCACTCGGCCGGGCCATGCAACGCATCTGATGCGTGTCACTATTTGATCTTCGCCTCACGAAACTCCACGTGCTTCTTGGCGACCGGATCATATTTCTTCTTGACCAGCTTGTCGGTCATGGTGCGCGAGTTCTTGCGCGTCACGTAATAAAAGCCGGTGTCGGCGCTGGACACGAGCTTAACCTTGATTGTCGTCGCTTTGGCCATGATCGGACCTCGATATCATCCGTTGTTGGCCGCCAAACTAGTCGCGAAGCCGGCAAAGTCAAGAAAGGCCTCACGCCGGCGTCTGGCGGAGGTCACAACACCTCGCGAATAAAGCGCTTACGCACCATGTGGTAGAATGGCACCGGATGATCGTGGCTCATCCCGGCGGCGATGCGTTCCTGCAATTCCTCGAGCGCCACCGCAGTGATGGTCGGAATATCAAGCTGGCGGGCCTCGGTAATCGGTAACCACACGAGTTCGACAAGTTCCGCTTGCGGACCGACAAATCCCTCGGCGCGATAAACCACGGCCGACATATCAGCGGCAAAGAAACGACTGTCGAAACGCCGCGGCCGCCGCGGTGGCGTGATCGCCCGGAAGACAAAGTGGATCGGGCTCAAATCGGGAAGCACGCCGAAATCCGCGAAAGCCTGCCACTCGGCCGACGGTGTCGCGATTTTCCCGGCGGCCTTAACGCCGAGCATCAATCCGGTTTCCTCGTAGGTTTCGCGCACCGCAGCAAGGGCAAGCGTAGCAGCCTTGGCCGCGCTCGGCCGCTGGACCCGGCGCATCAATAGCTCGGTGGCGTGTTCGTTGAGGGGAGCGGCGACCGGCATCGCGCGGTCCGTGGGTTCGACGCGTCCGCCTGGGAAGACGAACTTACCGGGCAAAAACCGATGACTTTCGTGCCGCCGCCCGAACAGGACTTTCGGTACGGGGTGATTGCGATCGATCAGAATGAGGGTGGCCGAATCCCTCGGTCTGACATTGCTGAAGGATTGATCGCGCGCGGCTTCGGTCAGGCGGCTGGTTCTGTCGGCCGTGGTGTCGCCGGCCGGCGTCGGAGGTTCGTCAATCATTTTTTCTACCGCGCTTTCCGTGCCGCTTTGCCCGCGACGGAGTCTTTGCCTGTCGCGGGTGCGCTGCGGCGCCGGTATTGCCCACGAGCTTAAATCGCAGCGCGCCGGCGACCGGCGCGGCCTCGACCAATTCCACAGTCACCGGATCGCCAAGCCGGTATGTTGCGGAGCGGCCGACCATCGCGCGACCGGCCTCGTTGAAGCGGAAATACTCGTCGCCGATATGACGCGCGAGAACCAAACCGTCGGCGCCGGTTTCGTCGAGTTCGACGAACAAGCCGGCGCGGGTCACGCCGGAAATATGCCCGTCGAAAACTGCGCCGACTCGGTCGGCGAGGAAATGCGCAATCAAACGGTCGGCGGTTTCACGCTCAGCCTTCATGGCGCGCCGCTCGGTGGCCGAGATATTTGCCGCGACTTCGGCAAGTGAGCGCACGTCCGTGTCTGGCGGAAGGCCGTCCGAACCAAGCTTGAGCGCGTGAATGATCGCCCGGTGCACAACCAAATCGGCGTAGCGGCGTATCGGTGAAGTAAAGTGAGCATAGCGCCGCAAGTTGAGGCCGAAGTGGCCGAAATTTTCCGGCGAATATTCCGCCTGCGCCTGGCTGCGCAATACCACCTCGTTGACCAGCCGCTCGGTATCGCGGCCCTTCACCCGTTGCAGGATGCGGTTGAAGGCATCGGGTCGGAGCACTCCGCCTTTGGCGATGGAAATATCGAGCGTCGCCAGGAATTCCCGCAACGCGACGAGCTTCTCCGGCGTCGGTTCGTCGTGGACACGGTAAATGAAAGGGACGCGGCCGCGCTCGCAGGTTTCCGCCGCGGCGACGTTAGCGAGGATCATGAACTCTTCGATCAGCCGGTGCGATTCCAGGCGTGCCGGCATGACGATACGATCGACCGTGCCGTCGGATTTCAGCACGATTTTGCGTTCTGGCAAGTCGAGATCGAGTGGGCCGCGCTCGTCACGCGCCCGGCTCACGGCGCGGTAGGCGGCGTAAAGTGGCTGGAGAATCGGCTCGACCAGAGGCTCGGTGACTTCATCCGTCCGGCCGGAAATCGCAAGCTGCGCTTGTTCATAATGAAGCCGCGCGGCGGAGCGCATTAGCACCCGGTGAAACGTATGCGAGCGCTTGCGGCCATCGGCGCCGATCACCATGCGTACCGCGAGCGCCGGACGGTCTTCGTGCTCGCGCAGCGAGCACAGCACGTTTGAGATGCGCTCCGGCAGCATCGGCACGACGCGATCGGGAAAATAAACTGAATTGCCGCGTTCGGCGGCAGTGCGGTCGAGCGCGGCACCCGGACGCACGTAATGGGCGACGTCGGCAATGGCGACGCTGACAATAAAGCCGCCGCGGTTGCGCGGGTCCGGATCTTGCGTCGCGTGGACGGCATCGTCGTGGTCTTTGGCATCCGGCGGATCGATGGTGACGAATGGCACCTCCCGCCGATCCTCGCGGCCGTCCAGGGCCGCTGGAGCGCACGCGTCTATTTCCGCGAGCGCAGCCTGCGAAAATACATGCGGAATGCCGTGGGCGTGGATAGCAATGAGGCTGACGGCACGCTCGCTCTTCAGCGATCCGAGCCGTTCGACTACTTTAGCCGACGGCAAACCGAACCGGCCGTGCCGCGCGACCTCGACGGCGACGAGATCGGCGTCGGTCGCGCCCGCCGTGTCGCTGCTGGCGATTGTGAGTTCACGGCCGAGCTGTTTTTTGTCGATCGGTACTAGTCGCCCGCCGCCACTTGGCATGCCACGAAAAATTCCGAGCGCGCGGTGCCTGGCGCGGTCGATCAGCTTGATGACGCGCGCGGTTGTCTCCTCGTCGCCGCTTCGCTCGACGCGCAGCAGTGCCCGGTCGCCAACGCCGGGTGCTCCGGAACGTTCGCGGCGCGAAACCAGGATACGGATAACGGGCGCTGCTCCATGCGCAGTCTCGTCCCATTCGGTCGGACGTGCCAACAGTTCGCCGTCGCTGTCCCGGCTGACAATATCGGCAACGACCACGGGGGGTAATACGCTGCCGCGGTGCAATCGTTTGCGGAGCCGTTCAATGTGACCGTCGTCGGCGAGTTCGCGCAGCATGCGTTTGAGTGTCGCGCGGTCGGCGTTTTTGGCGCCGAACGCGCGAGCGATCTCGCGGGTACCGACCTTGCCGGTATGCTCGCGAATAAAGGTCAGCAGCTCGTCGCGCGAGGGAAGGGAAGAAGAACGTTTCATGGGCGGCTCATTGGCCGTATTCGCGGCCGCCGCCGGTTGTTATTCGGCGGCAGGCGGAGACTTTCGTGCAGATTTCGTAGTGGCAGGTTTTTTCTTGGCTGTCGCCGGACCACCTCGTTTCGAGGAGGCCTTTATGTGCCGTGCTGTTCCGGGAGAAGGCCGCGGTGTCTTGCGCCGGCGAGCGTTCGGTGCCGGCCCACGTCCGGCCCTGGCGTCGAGCAGCGCGGCCGCTTCGGCGAGCGTGACGGTCTCGGGCGTCTTGTCCTGCGGCAGCGTGGCATTAACACCGTCGTGGCTGACATAAGGTCCGTAGCGGCCGTTCTTTGCGACAATCGGGCCGCCCTTGTCCGGATGGTCGCCCAACGGACGCCCGGGGTCGCCACCGAAGCGGCGAAAACGCGATGGTTTAGCCCGCTTTTCGGCGAGCAGGGTCACCGCACGATTGAGGCCGATGTGAAAGACATCGTCGCCCTCTTCGAGACTGGCGTAGGTCTTACCGTGCTGTACGTACGGTCCGAAGCGGCCAATGCCGGCACGGATGGATTCGCCATCCTCCGGGTGGCGGCCGACGTCCCGCGGCAGCGAGAGCAGCGCGAGCGCGCGATCGAGGTCGACTTCCTCGACGACGGTGCCTTTCGGCAGACCGGCACGCTTGGGCTTTTCACCTTCGCTCGCCTCGCCAAGCTGGACGTAAGGACCGAAACGACCACTGCGCAGCGTAACCTCGAGGCCGGTATCGGGATCTGCGCCAAGCTTCTTGGTGCCGATGTCGCCTGAGCCGTCTGCGGATGACGAGAGCGAACGGATGTAGCGGCATTCCGGATAGGTGGAACAGCCGATAAATGCGCCGAACCGCGACAGCTTGAGCGTCAGCCGGCCGTTTTCGCAATTGGGACATTTGCGTGGATCGGTGCCGTCCGCACGGGGCGGGAAGAGATGCGGCCCCAGCAATTCATCGAGCGCGTCGATCACCGCCGAGATTTTCAGATCCTTGATTTCATCGACGGCGCCGATGAAGCCGCGCCAGAAGTCGCGCAGCACGTCGCGCCACGCCGCCTCATTGTTGGAGATCAGATCGAGCTGTTCCTCAAGGCCTGCGGTGAAATCATATTCGACGTATTTGGCGAAAAAGCTTTCAAGGAACGCGACCACGATCCGGCCGCGGTCCTCGGGGTAGAGCCGCCGCTTGTCGAGCCGCACGTATTTGCGGTCCTTTAGGACCTGCAATATCGAAGCATAGGTTGACGGGCGGCCGATACCGAGCTCTTCCAACCGTTTGACCAGCGAAGCTTCCGAGTAGCGCGGCGGCGGCTCGGTGGAGTGCTGAGTTGCGGCAATCTCGCGCTTGGTCAGCGGCTCGCCTGCGCTCATTGCCGGCAGACGCCGTGCACCTTCCTCGTCCGAATCTTCGTCCTGGCCTTCCTGATAAAGCGCCAGGAATCCATCGAATTTCACTACGCTGCCGGTGGCGCGCAATTCGAGAAGGCGTGCCGCGACTTTCGCAGTTATGTCGACGGTGGTGCGCTCGAGTTCCGCCGATTCCATTTGGCTCGCCACGGTGCGCAGCCAGATCAGTTCGTAGAGTTTTGCTTGATCGGCATCGAGGGAACTCTTGACTTCCGCCGGGCGGCGGGCGGCATCCGTCGGCCGGATGGCTTCGTGTGCCTCTTGCGCATTCTTGGCTTTGGTCTGGTATTGGCGCGGCGCGTGCGGGACATACCGCGCGCCGAGATCCGCCTCGATCACGCGGCGCACCGCGCTGATCGCTTCGCCTGCGATCTGAACGCCGTCGGTTCGCATATAGGTGATGAGTCCGATGGTCTCGCCGCCGATGTCGATGCCTTCGTAGAGCCGCTGCGCGACGCGCATGGTGTGGGCCGGTGCAAAACCAAGCTTGCGGCTCGCTTCCTGCTGAAGGGTCGAGGTGGTGAACGGTGGCTGCGGATGTCGTCTGACCGGCTTTGCTTCCACCGCGTCGACGGTGAAAGCCGCACTATCGAGCGCTCGCTTGAGGGCTTCGGCCTCTTCGCCCGAGCCAATGTCGAGGCGCTGAAGTTTTTTGCCGTCGGCGCCGACGAGCCGCGCCTCAAAGGTTTCCTGGCGCGGGGTCGCCAGCGTAGCGACCAAAGACCAATATTCGCGGCGAACGAATTTTTCGATTTCAAGCTCGCGGTCGCAAACCAGACGCAGCGCTACCGACTGGACGCGTCCCGCCGAACGGGCGCCCGGAAGTTTCCGCCATAACACCGGCGAAAGCGTAAATCCCACCAGGTAATCGAGCGCACGGCGAGCGAGATAGGCGTCGACCAAAGCCTGGTCGATGCGCCGCGGGTTCGCCATCGCCTCGTTCACCGCCTGTTTGGTGACGGCATTGAAGACGACGCGGTCGATCGGCTGGCCGTTCAGCGCTTTCTTCTGCTTGAGAACCTCGAGCACGTGCCAGGAAATGGCTTCGCCTTCGCGGTCGGGGTCGGTCGCCAGAATGAGCCTGTCGGCCCTCTTGGCCGCCTGCGCGATATCGTTGAGTCGCTTTTGGGCCTTTGCGTCGACTTCCCAGATCATCCGGAAATCCGCGTCAGGATCGACCGAGCCATTCTTCGCCGGAAGGTCGCGGACATGGCCGAACGAGGCCAGAACCTCATAGCCGCGGCCGAGGTACTTATTGATCGTTTTCGCCTTGGCGGGCGATTTCACTACGACGAGGTTCATCCTATCCCACTGATTCCAGATTATTTTTGCCGATTTTTGGGGCTTTTTGCCGGTTCCCGGCCGCCGGAACATGGGTAATGCCACCCCGCCTGTCAAATCGTTACCGGGCCGATGGTTGACCAAAAAGCCGGAATAGGGCCGCTGAAAGGCGTCGGCCTTCGCTTGGTGGGGCCTCCTCCCTGAGGTTGCAAAGCGT
>CAVWBV010000029.1:0-46129 GCA_963753355.1 uncultured Alphaproteobacteria bacterium | reverse complement strand
GCGGATCGTTCGGGCTGGGGACGTTCGGGGGATTAGTGCGCGGGATGTTGTCGAAAAATCTCGGCCCGCAGCGCTGCCAACACGTTGCGGAGCCTTCTTCTTTTCCGACCTGGTGATAGTGACGACCCTGATCGCCGGAGTGGCGATGGTGATCGGCCAAAATCCGATCGGGTGGTTTGACACTCGGACGAAAAGTCCTTTGGCGTCAGTACCGACTTTTAGGATGGTTTGACAGCGTATGCTATTGATGTTGCTAGCCCAGGGCACCTCGGCCCGGGGAGCCAAACACAAGCTCAATGCATAGTCTTGCTATTTCATTGGCTTAAAGCATCGAAGCACGGACGCGTCGTCGACGGTCTCGGCGTGCGGACCCGCCACCGCGCCGGCATAAGATCGATCGTGAACGCCATACGGCCGCGGCGCGAGGATGAAAAGCGTGCTTGATCTAGGCACGAGCTTTGTCGCGAGCGTAGTGCGCGATCCCGAAGCGCTCGCAATCGTCGACGGCGCGGAGCGTCTGACCTACCGGGAATGGTTCGGCAAGATTTCCGCGCTCGTTGCCGCTTTCGACGAAATCGGGTTCAAGCCCGGCGACCATCTCGTCACCGTGCTTCAGAACAATTGGCAAGCCGCCACCATTCATTGGGCCTGCCAATTCGCCGGAATCATTGTCACCCCCGTCAACTGGCGCGCCAAGAATGACGAGATCGACTTTTACATCGAGAATGCCGAAGCCCGCGCCGTCGCCTACCAGGATGTCTCCGCCGCGGCGATCGTAGGCGCCAAACGGGCCGCTCATCTGCCGCGCATTGCGATCTCGGTCGCCAATGCTGCCGACCTCGACTTTGCGCAACTCGTCGCGACCAAGGCGGCCGATGCGTCTCCGCGCGTCAAAGCCGACGCCTGGTCGCTGATGCTCTACACCTCGGGCACGACGTCGCGGCCGAAGGGCGTGCCCCGCCGCCACATAACCGAGCGCGCGGCCGCCATCGCCCACGTGGCGCAGAACCTTTACGGAAGCGGCGAGCGCACGCTCGGCGTCATGCCGCTCTACCACACCATGGGCGTGCGCTCGTTGCTGGCGATGTCGCTGGTCGGCGGCACCTTCGTCTGCGTGCCGCAATTCGATGCCGCTCGTGCGCTCGCGCTGATAACAGCCGAGTGCATCAGCAACCTTTATCTGGTGCCGACGCTCTACCACGACCTCGTGCATCACCCGGCTTTTGCCGGCGCGGATGTGCGTTCGGTGCGCAAACTCGGCTTCGCGGGCGCGCCGATGACCGATGCGCTGCTACAAAAGCTCGAAGCTGCGTTCCGGCCTGACTTGTTCGTCAATCACTACGGCAGCACCGAGATCTACACCTTCACCGTCGACCAGAACGCCGCCAAAAAGCCCGGTTCGTCCGGCCGCGCCGGTATTAATCAGATGGTGCGCGTGGTGCGCCTCGGCGCTGCCAACGCCAACGAGGTCGCGCCGGCAGGCGAGGAAGGCGAAATCGCAGCGCTACTCGCCGGCGATGAATCCTTCGAAGGCTATTGGCGCCGGCCTGAAGCGGATGCGGCCGCGATCCGCGACGGCTGGTATTTCACCGGCGATACCGGACGAGTGGACGCCGACGGCGACCTATTCGTCACCGGCCGGGTAGATGATCTGATCATTACCGGCGGCGAGAATGTCTCGCCGGTCGAAATCGAAAGCTGCCTATCTCTGCATCCCGCCGTCGCCGAAGTTGCGGTAGCCGGCCTCCCCGACGAACGCTGGGGCAAGATCGTCTGCGCCTTCGTCAAGCGCCGCGCCACAGTGCAGGCGGGCGAGCTTGATGCCTTTTGCAAAAGCTCGGGGCTTGCTAATTTCAAGCGCCCGCGCCGCTACGAATTCGTCACTGAAATCCCGAAATCCCCGGTCGGTAAATTGCTTCGCCGCAAGCTCGTCGCCGGCGAATACCGGCCGGAGTCTTCCGACCCTCAAGCAGGATACAACGCATGAGTACTTCGATTACCTTTGCCGACACGCGATTAGCAAGTCTCGACGGCTTTCGTGTCGAGATCGATGCCGGACGCGAACGCGCAGATGTGATCCTCGATCGGCCGCCGTTCAACATCATCGAGATGGGACAGCGTGATCAGCTTCGGCTTGTGTTCGAGGCACTCGACGAGGAGACGCGCGTGCGCGTGATTGTGCTCCGTGCTGTCGGTGAGCATTTTTCCTCCGGTGGCAACATCAAGGGTTTCCTCGAAGCGTCACCCGAGCACGTGTCAAAGCTCGCCTGGAATATCGCCGCACCGGCCCGCTGCGCAAAACCAGTGATCGCCGCCAACCGGGGCTATTGCTTCGGCGTCGGTTTCGAAATCTCGCTCGCCTGCGATTTCCGCATTGCGTCGGAGACGTGCTTCTACGCATTGCCCGAGCAGCGGCTCGGTCAGATTCCAGGTTCGGGGGGCTCGGCGCGGTTGCAGAAGATCGTCGGCATCGCCCGGACCAAGGACATCGTCATGCGCTCGAAGCGCATCCCGGCGAAGCAGGCGCTCGATTGGGGCATTGTCACAGAATGCGTTCCTGACAGCGAACTAGAGAAAACAACCGACGCCTTGGTCGATGAATTGCGCGGCTTCTCGCCGATTGCCCAGCGCACCGCCAAGAAGCTCCTCAACGACACGGAGGACGCCACTCTTTCCGTAGCGATCGAACTAGAGGGCCATGGCTACAGCCGCTTGCGCCAATCCGACGACTTCCGCGAAGGCGTCGAAGCCTTTCACGCCAAGCGCAAGGCGAAATTTCGGGGGAGCTAAGCGCCCTACCCCACCGGCCGTTCGTCAGCGATGATTTTGCCGTCGTTCGGCAGGCTCCCCGGCGCGACAAGTTCTACGGCGCCTTTGAGCTTGGTCACCGATTGCAAGCTCGCCGCAACGGCGTCCGCGAGCCCGGTTGTCGGCGCCGGACATTCGGCGGCAAGCATCATTGCATCCTGCTCGCCTTGCCGCATGACGCGCAGACGTAACCGCCCCAGTTCCGGGTGGCGCTTAGCCACCTCGGCAACCTGGCTCGGATGCACGAACATGCCCTTGACCTTTGTGGTCTGGTCGGCGCGGCCCATCCACCCTTTGATGCGCATGTTGGTGCGGCCGCACGGCGAACGGCCGGCAAGCACGGCGGAAAGGTCGCCGGTCGCGAGCCGGATCATTGGATAATCGGAATTGAATGAGGTGACGACTACCTCGCCCACCTCGCCTTCGCCGACCGGATCGCCGGTGCCGGGTCTCACGATCTCGACAATGACGCTCTCGTTCACCACCATGCCTTCGAGTGCCGGCGTCTCGTAAGCAATCACACCCAATTCGGCCGTGGCGTAGCATTGCAGCACCGCAACGCCGCGGGAACCGAGTTCAGAACGCAGCGATGATGGTAGCGCAGCGCCTGACACCAGGGCGCGTTTGATCGACGACAAATCCTTGCCAGCTTTTTCTCCCGCATCGAGCAGGATTTTTAGGAAATCCGGGGTGCCGGTGTAGCCATTCGGCTTGAGGTGAGCGATCGCCTCGATTTGCTGCTCGGTGTTGCCGACCCCACCGGGAATGACGGCACAGCCGAGCGCATGCGCGCCGGCTTCGAGAATGAAGCCGCCAGGCGTGAGGTGGTAGGCAAAGCTATTGTGGACGACATCGCCTGGGCGAAAGCCGGCGGCAAAAAGTGCGCGCGCCGAATTCCAAAAATCCCGGCCATGGCCTTCAGGCTCGAAGATCGGCCCCGGCGAGACCAACAGACGCTTGAGCCTGCCCGGCGCGGTCATGGCAAATCCGCCGAAGGGCGGCCGCGCGGTTTGGCGCTCCTTTAATTCCGATTTGCGCAGGATGGGCAGTCTGCCAAGCGCTGCGCGGGATGTGACTGATTTTGAATCCACGCCGGCAAGCTGCTCGCCCCAGCCCAGCGCACTCATGGCGCGCGCGATCAAGCCGGGCAGCGCTGAGAACTGCTCGCGCTCGCGCGCGTCAGGCGCGCGCGTCTCGAGTTCATCGTAAGAATCCGGCACGGGCGGGACTGCCGCGTTAATTTGCTAGCGCCGGACAGCCGCCCGCGTCCAGCGGGCGGAACGCCTTGTCGCCCGGGATGGTGGCGACGAGTTTCAGCAAATCCCACTCGCCCTGCGATTCCGCCGGCGATTTGATCTGCACCAGATAGACGTCGTGCACCATGCGCCCGTCGGGCCGCAGGTGGCCATTCGACGTGAACGCATCATTCACCGGCATCTCGCGCATCTTGGCAATGACGACTTTCGGATCGTCGGAGTTGGTCGCCTCGATCGCTTTGAGATAGCTGCGAACCGCGGAGTACGTCCCAACCTGGAAGGTGGATGGCGCGGTTTTGCGACGCTCCAGAAATTTTGCAAAGAACGCCTTCGCCGCGTCGTCGCGGTCGGGCAGCCAGGGCGACACATACATCATGCCTTGAGCCAGCGGCAGGCTGGTGGCGTGGATTGCGGGGAGCGAATCCAGTCCGAACGGCACCACCTTTTGTTTGTCGGTGAGGGCGAATTCGCGCGCGGTTTTGACCGCGTTGATAGCGTCGTCACCACCGTTCGCGATGGCGACGACATCGGCCTTCGATGCCTGCGCCTGCAGCATGAACGACGAAAAGTCGCTTGTGCCGAGCGGATGCCGCACCGAGCCTAAAACTTTGCCGCCATTCTTTTCGATAAAGGCGGTAGCGCCATCTTGCAGCGCGCGGCCGAACACATAGTCCGCGGTAACGAAGAACCAGGTTTTTCCGAGTTGCGGCAACGCCTGCCCGATCGCGGAACCCATTTCATAAGTGTCGTAGACCCAATGCACCGAATTATTCGGTGCGCAGGCTTTGCCGGTAAAGTCGGCTGAACCCGCGCTGGTCAGCAGCACAGCCTTGTTGTTGGCCTTGGCAACTTCCAGGACGGCAAATCCGACGGCCGAATTGACCAGATCGGCAACGGCGTCAACGCCTTCGAGGTCGAACCAGCGGCGGGCGATGGCTGCGCCAATGTCGGGCTTGTTCTGGTGATCGGCGGATACGATTTCGATGGGCACGCCGTTGACCTTGCCGCTGAATTCCTCCGCCGCCATCTTTGCGGCCTCGACCACCCCTTGGCCTGAGTTCTGCTCGTACGGGCCCGACAGATCGGTCAGTACGCCCACCTTGACCTTGCCGCCGGACATTTCCGCGGATGCAGGCGACCAATGGAGCGCAACGGCAAAAGCGGCAACGCCAAAGGTTACGACAAAACGCACGGTTTTTCCTCCCGATGTCTCGTATCGCCGCTGAGTGCGCCGCTTTAGCGACGTCTTGTCAAGCGAAGTTAGATTTCGATGCGAAATCCGACCTCGATCACCCCATCGTTCGGTATCTTGAAATAGTTCGGAGCGCGGCTCGCAATCTTGCTGAGGAACGAAAAGATCGCAAAGGGAATGCGGCCCATGGCAGAACCCTTCTCGCGCCGGACGATCGTCTCGTGCGCCACGTAATAGTGCTTGTGTTCGAGATCGCAATCGAAGCCAAGCATGCGGAAATTCTCAAGAGTGCGGGGAATGTCGGGCGGTTGCATGAATCCGAGCCGCACCCGGCCGCGATAGAAGCCGTGTCCGACATTCTCGACTTTGTGCCGTTCAGCGAACGGAACGCGAGGGCGGCGCTCAAATGCATAACCCAAGAGCAGGACGCGCTCGTGAAAAACGCGATTGTGCTGGAGGTGGCGGATCAACATAGGTGAAGCGCCATGCTCGACCTTGGTGAGCCACACACCCAGACCTGGCGCGCGGCCGATCACCAAATCGTCGACATAACCGAGGAAACGGTCGAGCGGCAGTATCGACATTTCCAGGAGCCGCTGGCGCATGACCAGCGTGCCTTTGCGCCAGCACAGCATCAACGTCGCGATCACAGCGCCGATGACGAGCGGAAACCATCCGCCCTGCACAATCTTGAGCGAGTTGGAGACAAGAAAAACGGCTTCGACCCCGCCAATCACAAAAATGACCAGGCCCGCGACGACAGGCGGCCACTTCCATCGGTGAACGGCCACACGATAAAGCAGCATGGTCGTCACCAACATGGTGCCAGAGACGGCTATGCCGTAGGCGGAAGCGAGCGCATCCGAGCTTTTGAACATGACCACGACCAAAAGCGTGCCGGCCATGAGGAGCCAATTCGCCGTCGGGAGATAGACCTGCCCGGCTTCATCGCTCGACGTCGGCACGATCATGGACCGCGGGCAAAGCCCCATCTGAATGGCCTGCCGCGTCATCGAGAACACGCCGGAAATCAGCGCTTGCGAGGCGATGATCGTGGCCAGCGTGGCCAGGATCACCATCGGGATAAGCGCCCAGGACGGCGCCAAACTATAGAAGGGATTGGCGACGGCCTTCGGATCGACCAGGACATGCGCGCCCTGGCCGAAATAACTCAAAATGAGCGCAGGAAAGACGAGCCCGAACCAGGCCTGCCGGATGGCGCGGGTGCCGACGTGACCCATGTCGGCATAGAGAGCTTCACCTCCGGTCAGCGCCAGGAAAACACCGCCGAGCACAACGAACAGCGTGAACGGACTTTGAGCCGCAAAGTGCACTGCCGCCATGGGATCGAGTGCCCAAAGAATTCCAGGCTGCTGAATGATGTTGACGAGACCAAGGATCCCGATGACGAGAAACCAGACGACCATCACCGGACCGAAGAGGCGCCCGACGCTCCCGGTGCCGCGATACTGAATAGCGAACAGCCCGACCAAAATGACGAGCGTCGCAGGAACCACAAAATCCGCTGCGCTGGGGCTGAACTTTAACCCCTCGATCGCCGAGAGAACAGAAATCGCCGGCGTGATAACGCCGTCGCCGTAAAGAAGAGCTGCGCCGATGATGCCGAGCAGGACGACGAAAGGAAGCTTGACGTGCTGTCCCACTCCTTCGTCGCGTTCGACCAATGACAAGAGCGCCAGGATGCCGCCCTCACCGTCATTGTCTGCACGAAGAACGAAGGTAACGTACTTCACGGTAATGAGGATCATCAGCGCCCAGAACGTGAGCGACACGATCCCCAGCACTTCGGTTGCGTTCGGCGCGTGGCCGGTCGCGTTCAGTGTCGTAGAGAACGTGTAGAGCGGACTGGTGCCGATATCGCCGAACACGACGCCGAGCGCCGTGAGCGCCAGAAACGAATGGGCATGCGGCCTCGTTTCACCGCGGTGCTCGGGTGTCTTCTCGCCGGCCTTGCCCGTCGGCTTTCCTGCGGTGCCGGACACCTCGTCCATTGCGAAACCCCTCTGGTCACGCCGGTTTTAGCCCCGGCGCATGACAATCAAAAATCATGCCGGGCCTCGCTCAGCGGATCTTCGCACAGACGCAGGCTCACAAGCCGTTTAGGATCGTCGCGGTCGAGCGATTTCGGCCGCGGTCAAGCGGGCGCCGGGCGTCCTCGGAAGAAAAAATCAGGCGCCCGCCCGATTCCAGCCGCGCGCTCGGTTGCCGTAAATCTCATGACCTGTCGCCGTGACGGCCACGGTGTCCTCAAGCTTGATAAAGCCACGGCGTGGATGCTGCAGCGTCGTCTCCACCGAGACGACCATGCCGGTTTCCAGCGGCCGCTGCGCATCATAGGCGTCGTACGGGACCGGGCCGGAATTAGTCAAGCGCGGCGCTTCGTGACTGACGAGCCCCATGCCGTGGGCGAGAAACTCGTAGTGGTTGTGAGACTTTGATTTTCTGATGATCGGTTCGGCTGCCGCATAAATCTCTGCGCCGTTGACGCCAGGTTTGATTGGTGCAAACGCAGCCTGTTGCGTAGCCTCAATCTCGGCGAGCAAATCCTGCAATTCGGAGTCGGGGTCGCCGACAATCCCCATGCGGGCCAGATCACCGATGTAGCCGTGATAGTTACCGCCGGAATCGACTGAAAGCGGATCGCCCTTGCCCCAGCGCTGATCGGACGGCGCGCGGTTCAAACTCGATCCGGCAGTGATCAAACAATAATCAAATGTCAAACCACGTGACGTTTCTTCGCGCCGCAGCGCCTCAGCCAGTTCCGCCTTGGTTGACCCCTCCCCGTGGCTCTGGATCACCGCGAGCATGGAGTTGATTACGAGTTCGGACGCGAGCCGCAGCTTCTCGAGCTCAGCGGGGGTTTTGTGGGCCCGCAGCCGCTCAAGAACGAACAGCGCGTCCTTGAGTTCGGCATCCGGAAATACCTTGCGCAACGTGGCCGCGGAATCCGCCGGCAAAAATGCCAGTTCGACTCCGATGCGGCGCGGCTTTGCCGTGAGACTTTTCACATAGTCGGCGGCCTTCTGCATCACATCGACCGAGCCGCCGCTCTTGGTGTTGACCTCGGAAACCCAGAACGGCCGCACCTGCGCGTCGTACGTCTCCATGCCGTGCCCGAAATAGCCGGCGCTTTGCGGCGCACCTTTCAGATACACGAACACGGGCAGATAGCGGCTGATGCCCATCGCATCCATGTTGTCGAAGAAGAACGAGCGATGCCCGCCAAGGAGGTATTGGACGTTGTGTTTGGACGTCGCCAGAAGCACGTCGATACCAGCATCATCCATCAGCCGGTCGAGCCGAGCGGTGTCGAACGGGGCCGTTTCTGGTCGTTTGCTGACGTCGAGCATAGGAATCTCCCGGAGGCACAAAAGGCTTTCGCTTGCCACTCTAGCAAACCTACGGAGAAAGATGAACCCGCCCGCGCCGTTGCGACGGCCGGGCACGTCGCCGTGCTTGCGCCGGCAACGCGGGAAGATCGGCGCGAAGCGGAATTATGCGGCGGATTTGGCGGTCGGCTTGGCGGACTTACCGCCGATCACGGCCCGGAGTTCGGCAGCGCCGCGGGCTGCGCGATCCAGGATGAGCTCGATCGAAGCAATCTCCACCCGATTGCGGCCGGAATCCTTGGCCCGGTAAAGCGCGTGGTCGGCCTGAGCCAGCAAGGCCGGCAGGTCCAGCATGGCGTCGTAGGTGATGACGATGCCAATGCTCACCGTGGCGACGACAGGCGCGCCATCGACATCGCGGGTGGCCTCGGCAAAGCCGAGCCGTATCTGTTCGGCAACCGCCGAAGCGCGCTCGCGCGGAGTGTCGCGCAGCACCGCCGCAAATTCCTCGCCCCCCACGCGGCCGAACAGATCGATGTGACGCATGCAGCCGCTGGTCACCTCGGCAAAGATTTTCAGCACCCGATCGCCGACGGCATGGCCGAAGCGATCGTTGATCGACTTGAAGTTGTCGAGGTCGAGCAGCATCACCGCCAAGGGTCGCGGGTTGACCGCCTGGCGTTTGAGCTCCGCTTCGCCGTCCTGCAAAAAAGCGCGGCGGTTGGCGATGCCGGTCAGGGGATCGACGAGGGCGGCGGTCTTGTGGCCCTGCTCGGTTCGCTCCTTGGCCATGGCCAAGAGAATGAAAGCGATAGCGATGGTGAACAAAAGCGCTTGGAAGCTGAGCACCGTGAGCCAGACGCTGTCGAAGACTTCGTTCGTCGTCGGCAATCCGGGCAGCATGGCGCCGAGCGGCGTGCGCAGCAAATAAAGTGCGCCGTTCGCAAACAGCAGAAATATCGCCGGCCAGCGCGAAACCAGCGCCTCAGTGCGGCCCCGCCAGAATTCGTACGCCGTAGCCCAAATATAGGCGGTGATAATACCGCAGCTGACGAGCACGCGAAGGTCAAAGGCGCCGGAGAACCACGGCACGTGACTAACGATCAGCCACAGCGCCGCGCCGGCGAACATCAATACGGGTCTAGGCTTGCGATGATCGAAGACGCGCGTTCCCGTCCACGTCAAAGCAAATCCCGTGAACAATAACGCGTTGGCGAGATCGATAGAGATAAAATCGGGCACTTGGCCGTACTGGCCAAACAGCATGATCGAGCCAGCGCGCAACAAATCCGAGAAGCCCCACCAGGCTACTGCGGTCACCGCGGTATTTTGTGCCCAGGCGAACAGGAGGAGTAATCCGAGGATTACCTCCACGTACACGGTGACGAGAAATAGCGTGTTGACGTCGAGGTTCATCGCTCCCCACCGGACTGGTCGTATCGAAAAACGACGCAGATGCGGAGACTCCGAAGTACTTCGTTGCCGCAAATAAACCGTGAATTGACGTCCCCCGACGCCCGCCACGCGCCGCTATGGTTTCCGAAATATTGCGCGGCGCGCATCCTTGATCTCACCTTGTTCTCAAGGGCTTAGTCTTCTAAGGTCCGTGGCATTTAGGATTTGGAAACGATGCAATTCAGCAACGGCATCATCGAGGCGATCGGCAATACGCCGTTGATCAAGCTGCAACGCGTCTCGGCTGCCACCGGCTGTACGATTTTGGGCAAAGCCGAATTCATGAACCCGGGACAGTCGGTCAAGGACCGGGCCGCGTTGTTCATCATTCAGGACGCCGTGAAAAAGGGACAGCTGAAGCCGGGAGGCGTGGTCGTCGAAGGCACCGCGGGCAACACCGGAATCGGTCTTGCTCTTGTCGGCAACGCCTTGGGATTTCGCTCGGTCATCGTCATCCCCGAAACGCAAAGCCAGGAAAAAAAAGATGCGCTCCGGCTTTGCGGCGCTGAACTCGTTGAAGTGCCGGCGGTGCCCTATTCAAATCCCAACAACTACGTGAAGCTTTCGGGCCGGCTCGCGGAGCAATTGGCGAAAACCGAACCGAACGGCGCGATCTGGGCCAATCAGTTCGACAATGTCGCCAATCGCCAAGGGCATGTGGAGACGACCGGACCGGAAATCTGGCGGCAGACCGCCGGTGAAGTCGACGGCTTCGTCTGCGCGGTCGGCACTGGCGGGACGCTCGCCGGCATCGCCATGGCATTGAAATCCTTCAAGAGCGCGACGCGAATTGCGCTCGCCGACCCGATGGGCGCCGCGCTCTACAGTTACTACACGACCGGCGAACTGAAATCCCACGGTTCTTCGATTACCGAAGGCATCGGCCAAGGGCGCATCACCAAGAACCTTGAAGGCGCGCCGATAGACCTCGCCTATCAAATTCCCGATGAAGAAGCGCTGCCTATCATCTTTGATTTGCTCGAGCACGAAGGCCTCTGC
The DNA here is from genome assembly GCA_963753355.1 of uncultured Alphaproteobacteria bacterium. Lineage (GTDB taxonomy): Bacteria > Pseudomonadota > Alphaproteobacteria > Rhizobiales > Xanthobacteraceae > BOG-931. The sequence goes on along the minus strand of CAVWBV010000029.1, from coordinate 35,069 downwards.
CTCGGCGGCTCTTCGGGGATCAATGTCGCGGGTGCGGTTCGCCTGGCAAAGGAACTTGGACCCGGCCGGACTATTGTCACCATTCTCGCCGACTACGGCACGCGCTATCAGTCAAAGCTGTTCAATCCGCAGTTTTTGCGTGAGAAAAATTTACCGGTCCCCGCATGGCTCGAACGGCGTCAACAGCTGAACATTCCCTATTTGTGAACATTGCCCGGCCGAAAGCGTTACCCCCGCTCGGAGATTATGCGTGCCCAAACCAATCGACTTTCCGCCGTCAAACCGCTGGCTCATTTCGACCGATCAGCTTGCCGGTCGCCTAAACGACAAAAGTTTGGTCGCAGTGGACGCCTCCTATCCTTCACCGGGCAAGCCGAATAAGGCCCGCGCGGAATATTTGGAAGGCCATATTCCGGGCGCCATCCTTTTCGATATCGACGCGATCGCCGATCATTCTAGCGACCTGCCGCACATGCTCACCGGCCCAGCGCACTTTAGCGAGGCGGTCGGTGCGTTGGGAGTTGGCGATGGGGATACGGTGGTCGTGTATGACAATATCGGTTTCTATTCCGCGCCGCGCGTGTGGTGGACCTTTCGCATTTTCGGAGCGAAAGAGGTTTTCATCCTCGACGGCGGCCTGCCAAAGTGGAAAGCCGAGGGCCGGCCGCTTGAACAGAGCGCCGCAAACCGGTCGCCGAGAACATTCCATGCCGAAATGAACGTCGGTGCCGTCGCCACGCTCGGCGACGTGCGCATGGCGTTGACCGACGGTAGCGCGCAGCTAGTCGACGCGAGGTCGGCTGAACGGTTTTCCGGCACGGCGCCGGAGCCGCGTCCCGGCCTGCGCGCAGGCCATATGCCCAGCTCATTCAATGTGCCGTTCGATAGGCTCCTTGAGAATGGCCGGCTCGCACCGCGCGCCCGAATCGAAAAGGCATTCAAGGAAAGCGGCGTGGATTTGGAAAAGCCGACCATTACCACCTGCGGCTCCGGCATTACCGCTGCTATCCTTAGCTTCGCCCTTGGGTCCATCGGCAAAGAACCGAAGGGACTTTACGACGGGTCGTGGGCGGAATGGGGCTCGCGCCCGGACCTTCCGGTGGAGCGAGACTAGCCGCTTCCTCGAAGCGACGCTGGCATGAGATGCGAAGCGGCCGGCATACGAAAGCCGCGGCAAGCCAACCGCGGCTTTCGCAGTAGTGTCCGCCGCAGAGGGTGTCAGCGGATGCTTGCCTACGTCAAATCCTAGAGTTCGGAACCGTCGTTGCCGCCTTCCCTATAGGCGTGTGGTTGATTGTCCGGCGTTTCGTCGTTTTGGCCGAATTGCTGCTCCTGTGAGCGCCACTCGCCCCGGCGCCACCCGCCCGGACCGAAATGCTGCTGCCAGCCGCCAGGCCCGCCACCCTGGTTGAACGCGAATCTGTGTCGGTGCGGCTGCAACATATGCGCCAACATCTTGAACCGATTCTTTTGAGCGTCATTGAGGCTTTGATAAAGCGGAGCGCCAGCGTCGGCGAGATGTTTCAGCGCCGCGCTTGTTTTCGCCATGCGGTCGGCGCGCTGCGCGAGGCGATCGAACGGTGTCGTCGGCGTTGCGCCCTGCTCGGCATTCTCGCGCGCTTTCCTGCACTCAATGCGCAGTTGCGCCAAATCGCGCAGGGCCTGTTCGAACCCCGGCCAGTTTTTTACTTGTTCGGGGGTGAGTTCGAGACCCGCCCTGAGCGCCGCAATTCGCGCGTCGGCGAACGCGGCCATGTCCTCGGCGCTTAGATGGTGACGATGTTCGAAGCGAGACGCGGCATCGCCGTATCCTCTCGGTCCGAAATAGCGCTGCTGCGCAAAAACGATTGAAGATCCGGCGATAGCCAGCGCGGCCGTCCCGATCACCAAGGGTCTGAACACGTGGTCCTCCATGGTCCGAAGTCGCCCGTCGTCGTGCGCGAAGTAGAGGACTGGCGTCAATTCTAAACAAGTTAAAGTTTCGTCAGGTAAAGCACCGTCCGATTACAACTCGGTAACCTTGCGAGTTGAACGCAAAAAGCGGGAACGGCGTAACAGAAATTTAAGGTTAAAGGAGTTTCCTATCGTCGGAATGCGATGAAGTGGTGTGAGTCCGCCAGTGAGAAACCTTTTTAAATTATTGCTCGGCACGGCATGTTGTTGCGTCGCAAGCGGTGCGATGGCTGCCGACATAGCATTGCCGCCGACGCCTTCACCTCAATTCGCCCTTCCGCCTCCCCCGACTTGGACCGGCTGCTACATCGGCGGCAACATCGGCGGCGGCTGGAACACAATATCGGGCTTCGACCCAACAAACATGGTCTCTGTCGGCAACGGTAACGGTTCTGGCTTCGTTGGCGGCGGCCAGGTCGGCTGCGACTACCAGTATAATTCCATCGTCGTCGGCATTGCCGGTATGTTCGACGGCTCTACCGTAAGCGGCACTGGCCCGAATCTGGAAGTTCCGGGCGTAACGAATAAAAGCGTCATTCCGTGGCTCGCCACGTTGACCGGCCGGATCGGTTTCGTCGCCATGCCATCGACCTTGCTCTACGCCAAAGGCGGCGCCGCCTGGGCGCAAGACAACATCAACACAACGAACATCAGCTCGCCTCTCCTCGCGGTCGGCCCGGTCTCCGCTTCCAGCTACGCTGCTAATGGTTGGACTGTCGGCGGCGGGCTTGAATACGTGTTTGCGCCCCATTGGTCGGTGTTCGTGGAATACGACTACATGGACTTCGGCACCAGCACGAGGATTTTCATCGATAGCCCGGCGGCAGGCGGAGGTAGCGGCCCATTCAACATCACTCAGCAGGTACAGATCGCTATTGTTGGCGTCAACTTTCGGTACTGATCGGGATTTGCTCAGCCCCGCGCGAGAACGTTGCTTACCGTCATGGCGTACCACCTCCCTCCTCGCCCTGTTGATCGGACCCCCTCGAGCGGTCCAGGTGGAATGTTAGTTTAGCGTTGGCCTGTTGACGTAGCGCGGCCGGCCACGCGGCGAATGCTGGCACGAACACCTCGGTTGCTGGTGGCTTCTAGCCGAGCGAATTCATTCGGCCTGATTGTATTGAAGTGGCGCCGCCAACTTTCGATGATGATCTGGTTTCCTCGGCATATCGGTCCTCCTCGATGCCAAAAAGCAGGTCGGATCACCGCCCTTTCGCCGAATTGGTCGGTCAGAGTAGAGTACGCATTCATCGACACCCCGAACAAGCCTACGACTTTCACTGCTTCGCCGGGCGTGTCTTTTACGGCGGTCATGCACCAGCAAATCAATCAGATCACCGCCGGCGTCAATTACCGCTTCTAGCGCGCCAAAGAGCGGTCACTGTTCAAGCTCAGCTGAAAGGTAGTGCGCGCGGTCGCCTGCCGGCGGGTTAGCGTTACGTACGTACAGCATTAGCTGCACGGAGTTTTCAAGCCGCGCGTCCCATAGTCTGCTTCTCGCTCGGCATTTTTATTTGGTCGGCGACCAGCTGGACCGGGACTCTGAGAATGAAGCGGGAGCCTAATCCCAGCTTGCTTTTCACTGACAGCTCGCCGCCCATCAGCCTGCAATAACGATGAGCGAGCGGTAAGCCGAGCCGAACGTCATCGCCATAATTGCTGGCGGTCTCCTGGTCGGAATTGCCGAAAGTTTCGAACAATCCCTCAATCTCGCTCTCCGCGATACCAACTCCGGAGTCTTCGACGACCACTGTCAACGTGCCGGCCTCGATCGAGGCGGTCAAAAGTATGCAGCCGCCTTTCGTGAACTTCGCCGCATTGCTCAATAGATTTTCGATTACGCGACGGAGCTTCGGCGCGTCGCAGATGATTTCCGTCGCCGGCGCCGGCTCAACCTTGAATCTGTTACCGCTCTCGGCAACCACGGAGGCCCATTTCGCGGCCAATTCATCGAACAGATCGTTGAAGTTGATCCTATCCGAATGCAACTCCATCTTGCCGGCTTCAAGCTTCGACAGGTCGAGCAGATCGTTGATCAGTTCCAGCAGCCGGTGTCCCGCGCTTCGGATGGATGTCAAATCGCGGTACTTTTGGTCTTTGGACGGATCGAGCCCCTCGATCAGAATCTCGCTGTAGCCAATGATCGAATTGAGCGGATTGCGCAGTTCGTGGCTCATTTTCGCGAGGAACTCGGATTTCGCCAGCATCGCCCGCTCCACTTGCAGAGTGGCTTCGCGAAGCTGATGCGCAGTCGCCTTATGGCGGTCGACTTCCTGTTCAAGCTCGGCTTGAGAAGAAACGATGTTGGCGTAATAGAGCGCCATCATCGAAACGTAGACGCTGGCGCAGAACGTGGAAATTAGGCCCAGCACCACGAGGTCGCCCAGCGACACGGTCGGCCTGAACCCTACCGCGGAGTACATTCCGTAAAACACCGAGAGGTTCGCGACAATCAGCAAGCTGACGATGATTCTGGTCTTGCGCTCCGGCAGATAAAAGAATGCCAGCAATGGGACCGTGACCAGCCACGGCAAAATCGGCGAACTGACTCCACCGTACTGGTAACATCCCCAAAACACGCAGAACATCAGGTTTTGGATCGAAAGCAGTGCCAACGGCACATACCAGCCGGTGATCCGGAGCACGAACGGGAACGGCCAGAACGCCGTAATGGCGAGGAAAAAGATCCACCACGACAGATCCGCCCCACCCTGGATGTAGAGCATGTACAGCGAAATTGTATGGCCGAGAAACGGACCAAACAAATGGCTGAACAAAAACATCCGCACGCCCTGCAGGAGGTCGGGGGACGACTTCAGCTTCTCGGGGATGAACCAATCAACCGCGGAATTGACCCGCGCCGCGAGTGTCTTGAGGGAGTTTTGCATAACAGTACCCGTTCCCGCTGCTTGCATGCCGTTCAAGCCGCCGTGGCCATTGCCGGCGACGCGACGGGCAATCGCACGGTAAAGATCGATCCGCGCCCGGGCTCGCTGTCGACGAGCAGATCACCGTTCAGCAGTTGCGCGAGATTATGGCTTACGGCCAGACCTAGCCCCGATCCGCCGTATGACTTTGTGGTTACGGCACTGGCTTGATTGAAATTTGTAAACAATCCGGCGATCGCTTCCGGCGGAATGCCGATGCCATTGTCTTCGACCGAGATGACGACTTGCGCCTGTTTGGGCGCGGTCGCTCGCGTTGCCCGCAACAGCACCTTGCCGTTTTTGGTGAACTTGCCGGCATTGCCGAGCAGGTTAATTAGAATCTGGCGCAGGCGGGTTTCATCGGTTTGAATGATTCCCAGCTTGCCGGATCTTTCCAGAATAAACTCGTTGCCGTTTTGCGACACGAGGTTGCGGCAGGTGGACGTCACTTCATCGAGGCAGCGATCGAGATCGACCGGGCGTAGCGAAACCTCGACGTTGTCCGCTTCGATCTTGGGCATGTAGAGCACGTCGGAAACCAGTGACAACAAATGCCGGCCGGAACTGTTGATGGTTCTGAGATCAGCTTCATCCGCCGAATTTGCGTTGGGCTCGATCTCTTCCAACAGGATTTCGCTGTAGCCGATGATCGCGTTCAATGGCGTGCGCAGCTGATGGTTCATCTTGGCAAGAAAAACCGCTTTTGCCTCGTCTGCGCTTTCGGCGTCTTCCTTGGCTTGCCGCAACTTCGCTGCCGTCACCAAATGCTTTTCGATCTCCTGGCGAAGCGCCGATTGGTCCATCGCCACGTAGGCATAGTAGATCGCCATCATCGAACTGTAGAGCGTCGCACATAGCGCCGAGATCATGCCCACGGTGGACAGCTCTTCGACCGGGACGCGTTCCGGAAAAGATCCATTGAGCAAATAAGCCGCGCAAAAGGCGGCGAGATGCGCGCCGAAGATACTGACGACCAGAAAAGCCCGGTCACCGAGATAGAAGAAGCCGATCAACAGCGCGACCAGCACCCACGGCAAAAAGGGCGAGCTCACTCCCCCATAGAAAAAGGAGCCGAGAAAGCTGACGAAGGTGAGGTCGCAGAACGAGAATAACGCAAGCCAGGTCAGCGTTTGCATCCGTTTGAGAGCAAAAGGCAGCAGCCAGAATGCGCCGCACAACGAACAGATCAGCCAGAACACGAAATCGTGCACCGCCACCGAACGATACAGATAGCCGAGAATGGCGATGGCGCTGAACGGTCCGATCAAATGGCTGATGACGAAAATGCGGGCCCGCCACAGATTTGCGGTGTTGATCCGCAACTCGACTGGAATGAACCAGTCGATGATCCTGATCAGCTTGTCGCTAAACATCGCTACCTCGTAATCCGCGTTTGTCCGCCTCACGCAACGGCGCGAGCGACCTGACGTTCTTGTGGCGCAGTCGCCCGATATTCTTCGTACTCGGGTTGGGTGAGATCGACGGCCGCGCGCAGTCTCGCCGCCAGTTCCATGACGTTTTCCTCGGTGTGGGTGGGCATCATTTGCAGCCGGAACCGCGCGTTTCCCTTCGCCACGGCTGGATACTCGACGAGGTTTGCGATCACTTCGAGTTCCGGCAGTCGACGGCTGACCATGCGCGCCAAGGCTTCGTCGCCAACCAACACCGGAACGATTGCCGACGGATCGCCGATAACGCTTAGTCCGACTGCCGTCAAAGCATCGCGCATCTGTACGACGCGCTTTAACAATTTCCACCGAAGCTGCTCGCCTTTTTCGGACTTTACGATCTCAAAGGCCTTGGTCACGGTCGCGGCCTGCACCGGCGACAGTGCATTCGAGAACGTCACAGAGCATCCGTAGAACTTCAAATATTGCTTCACGGCCGGCGAGTTGCAGGCGACAAAACCCCCGTTGGACGCGAAAGTTTTCGAGAAGCTTCCCATCACAATGTCGATTTGCCCGGACATCCCCTGCATGCCGATAAAGCCGCGCCCGCTCTGGCCCATCGCCCCGAGATCGTGCGCGACGTCGACCATCAGAGTCGCGTCGTATTCGCGGCAAAGCTCCTGCATGGTGCGCAAATCAGGTGAATCCGAATCCATGGAAAACAGGCTTTCGGTTACCACCATGATGCCGTTTTCGGCATCCTTGGCCCGGATGCGTTTTAGATGGCGGCGAACCGAGTCGACGTTGAGGTGGCCGTGCAGATGCACATTGCTGGTCGACGAATAGGCGCCCTCCTGTAGGCACGCGTGCGCCAAACCGTCGAGAACTACGTGATCATTCGGCCGCACTAAACCCTTGATGACGCCGTAACCGGCGGCCCAGCCGGTCGGGTATAAAACCGTGTGCTCAAGGTTGAGAAATTCGGAAATCGTTTGCTCGAGGCGCAGCGAATATTTGGTGTTGCCCGCGAGCGCCGACGATCCGGCGCTGTGCACGCCATATTCGTCGACGACGGCCTTGGCGACCTCTTTGATTTCCGGGTCGGACGACAAACCCAGATAGTCCTGCGTGGCGAAGTTCAGTCCGGAAAACCGCAATCCGCTGTCGTCGCGCGCGGCGGTAACCGCGAGCGGCGCCTGTTCGGTCGCCTTGGAATACGGCCAAAGGCCCTGGTTGCGGCGCAAGCGTTGCCATTCGTAAAAATTGCCAACGCGGGCGATCAGATCTTTGCCGCGCAGGTCGCGAAAATCCCGCATGCTGCCGGTGAGCGCGAGCGCGGGATCAATGTCGCAGCTCGCGTCGACGGCCGGCATAGGAATCGCAAGCGGCCTTGCTGGCGCGCCTGATTGTGACGCCGATGGGTTATCTGCCGCGGGTGCCGGCCCGTTACTCATCATTTTTTTTTTGGCGAGGCACTTCTCGACTTTTCCGAGAAGCCTCAAAAGGTCGACCGGCTTGGTATCAAAATCCGAGCATCCCACTTCGACGCTCTTGTCGCGGTCGGTCGCAAGTGCATGTGCGGTAAGCGCGATGATCGGAATATTCCCGGTTTTCGAATTGGCTTTTATGCGTCGCGTCGCCTCCCAACCGTCCATGGCGCCAAGCGCGACGTCCATGAGGATCAGATCGGGAATTTCAGAGGCCGCCATGGCCACGCCGGTCGGCCCATCGGCAGCACCGCAAACTCGAAAGCCGCGACGCTCGAGCCGGCGAGTCAGCATGTCGCGATTGGCGTCGCTATCTTCCACCAACAAAATCTTAGTCAATGGTGGTGAATTCGGCGCGGCGGAGATGTCGGTCACAAGCGCCCCCAAAAAGACCGTTACTTAATTTGTGGGCAAACCTACACAGCTCTGCCTAAAAGCGAGCTAAGTTTTATTGTGAAAATAGCGTTGCGCCGCTCGTGGTTATTTAAGGATGACGGTCGCCAAATGCGACAGCGAAACAGCGTTTAAGAACTGCAAACACCTGCTTTTGCCAGTGTTAAAAGCCGATCTGACCGAACATCCCGCTGTCGCCCTAGCGATCCGCATAAGTCCGCGTTAACTCGGACGATCTATATATGCGCCGGTTGCTTGGGGGATTTCGTCGTCTATCCGCGGCCGATTTATCTGAACGCACGTCGGATTAGTTAGATCAGTTAAACCAAGAGACATAGGCAAATGGACAGTAAGCCAACGCTCCTGATCGTCGACGACATCGCAGACAATCGCGCGGTACTGGCGCGCCGGTTGGGACGCCAAGGATTTCTTATCGTCGAGGCTGAATCCGGTGAGCGTGCGCTGGATTTGATCGGCACCAGCCATTTCGATCTTGTTCTGCTCGACGTCATGATGCCGGGTCTCGACGGCGTCGAAGTGCTTAAACGCGTACGAGCGCGACATGCTCCCATGCAGCTTCCGGTCATCATGGTGACGGCCAAGGCAGACGGTTCGGATGTCGCCGAGTCCCTCGAAGCCGGCGCCAACGACTACATTACCAAGCCGGTCGATTTCATTGCGGCCCTAGCGCGCATCAAGACGCAGCTGGATCGAAAAAGGGCAAAGGATGAGCTCGATCAGGCCAACAACGCACTGCAGGCGCTCAACGGTACACTCGAGCAACGCATCGCGGAGCGCATGGCCGAGTTGGTCGAGACCAATGAAGCCCTAAAGAAGGAAATCGCCGAGCGCGAACGCTCGCAAGCCGAGATTCATTATCTCGCGCATCATGATAGCCTCACCGGACTTGCCAACCGTGTCCTGCTTCGCCAGCACCTCGAGCACGCGTTGGCGCAGCCGACCTGCACCGAGGTTGCGGTGTTGTTCGTCGATCTCGACGGCTTCAAGAGCATTAATGATACGCTCGGCCATTCGACCGGGGACGGTCTGCTCAAATGCGTCGCGCACCGTTTGATCGAGAGCGTTCGCGACAGCGACCGCGTTGCACGCCTCGGCGGAGACGAATTCGCGATCATCCAATTCGACGCCGACCAGCCGAAAGGCGCGGCCATGCTCGCGAACCGACTCATCGAACTGATTGGCCGTCCCTACCAGGTCGATGGCAACCAGCTCAACATCGGCGCCAGCGTCGGCATCGCGGTTGCGTCCGAAGGCGATAACAAGCCGGAGGATCTGCTCAAGCGCGCCGATCTTGCCATGTACTGCGCGAAAGCTGAGGGCCGCGGCACTTACCGGTTCTTCGAAGCGCAAATGGACGAAACCGCCCAGGCGCGCCGCGACATGGAATTGCTTTTACGGACCGCCGATATCGAGAACGCTTTTGAGGTTTATTACCAGCCGCTGATCGATGTTACGGAAAAGCGGATAACCTGCCTGGAAGCGTTGCTGCGCTGGCGACATCCCGACAAAGGGTTCATCTCCCCCGCGCAATTTATTCCGCTTGCGGAAGAAATCGGCTTGATCGTCACGCTTGGCGAATGGGTGTTGCGTCAGGCTTGCATGGAAGCCATGAAATGGCCCGACGACGTGAAAGTCGCCGTCAATCTTTCGCCCGTTCAGTTTAAGTATAGCGGCCTGCCCCGGGCCGTCGAAGAAGCGCTAGCCGAATCCGGCCTGCCGGCTCGCCGGCTCGAGCTCGAAATCACCGAGTCCGTGCTTCTCGAAAGAACCGAAACCAGCCTCGCACTATTGCACGAGCTGCGCGAACTCGGCGTCGCGATTTCGATGGACGACTTCGGCACCGGCTATTCAAGCTTGAGTTATCTGCGCAGCTTCCGGTTTGATAAAGTCAAGATCGACCGGGCATTCGTCGGCGACATCACGAACGGGTTCGACAGCCTGAAGATTGTTCGCGCCATCAACGACCTCGGTCGCAGCTTCGGCATGACCACCGTCGCCGAAGGGGTTGAAACTTTGGAGCAGCTGCGCTGCCTGGAAGACGAAGGTTGTGCCCAGGTCCAGGGCTACCTCATCAGCCCGCCGCGACCGGCCTCGGAAATCCCTTCGATGATCCGCAAGTTCGAAGCCGATGCCGCCGCCGCCGAAGAATTGGCGGCCGCGCCTCCCGAGACGGAAGATTCTTCCGTCGCCGCCTGAACTGTTACCGACGGGCGGTCGTGGCCGTCTGCGTCGCCGCCCATCTCCTTAGTGCAGGATCTGCGTCAGGAACGCGCGTGCCCGCGCGTGCTGGGGGCGCTCGAAAAAAGTCTTTGGATCTGCGCTCTCGAGCACCTGTCCCTCGTCCATGAACAGCACCCGGTTGGCGACCTTTCGTGCAAACCCCATCTCGTGGGACACGACCAGCATCGTTATCCCGTCCTCCGCTAGCTCGATCATGGTGTCGAGCACCTCTTTCACCATTTCCGGATCGAGCGCCGAGGTTGGCTCATCGAACAGCATGATGTTGGGGTTCATGCACAACGCCCGCGCGATCGCGACCCGTTGCTGCTGTCCGCCTGATAGTCGTGCCGGATACTTGTCCGCCTGCTCGGGGATCTTGACCCTGTCGAGATAATTCCGCGCCAATGCCTCCGCTTCGCGCTTCGGCATGCGCCTCACCCAGATCGGCGCCAGCGTGCAGTTTTCCAGGACGGTGAGATGCGGAAACAGGTTGAACTGCTGAAACACCATTCCGACATCGCGCCGTACCGCAAGTATCCGCTTGCGGTCGTCGGTCAGCTCTATTCCGTCCACGACGATACTGCCACGTTGCCAATCCTCAAGCCGGTTGATGCAGCGGAGCAGCGTCGACTTGCCGCTGCCTGAAGGCCCACAGATAACGATCCGCTCGCCGCGCTGCACGATAAGATCGATATCGCGCAACACGTGGAAGTCCCCGTACCATTTGTTCAGGCCCGCGATCTTGATGGCTGCTTGGTTCTCGGCTGTGTTCATCAAGGTCTTTTCAAGGCTCCTCGCGACCGGGACAAACGGCGTTCTACGCCGTGGGCGTAACGCGACATGGCATAGCAGCAAATAAAATAAAACGCCGCAGCGAAAACGTAGCCTGTGATCGTGATATTCGGCGCGGCCCATTGCGGGTCGCCCCGCGCCGTTTCGACGGTGCCGAGAAAATCGAAAATGCCAACGACAAAAACCAGTGTCGTGTCCTTGAACAGGCCGATAAAGATACTGACAATATTCGGCAAGGTGACACGCAACGCCTGCGGCACAACCACAAGACCCATCGTCCGCCAGTAACCGAGCCCAAGTGCCCGCGCCGCCTGATATTGGCCAGAGGGCACTGCGGCGAGCCCTCCCCGCACCACCTCGGCCATGTACGCCGAAGCAAAAAGGGCGACGCCGATGAGCGCACGAATGAGCTTGTCCGGGGCGAATTTCTCCGGGACGAAGAGCGGCAACATGACGCTCGCCATGAACAGGACTGTAATCAGCGGCACGCCGCGAACGAATTCGATGAAGCCCACGGCAATCCACCGTACCAGCGGGATTTTGGAACGACGCGCGAGCGCCAGCAGGGTGCCGAGCGGCAGCGACACAACGATGCCCACCGTGGCCACCACCATAGTCACCAGAATGCCACCCCACAAAGCGGTGGGAACGACGGGAATACCGATCGGTGGAGCGCCGCGCAGCAACACGAAGGAGAAGAGAGGCAGGAGAACGAAGAAATAGATCGCGCCGAGAGCTCGCCGCGGCGCCTTTAGCCACCCAAGCCAAACGAGTCCGAAGGCGAGAGCGGCGAAGAAGAGATCGACCCGCCATCGTTCACCGGCGGGATAAAAGCCGTAAACAAAATAAGAAAACCAGACGCGCACAAAGGCCCAGCAAGCGCCCGAGGTCGCTGACTTCATGCACGCGTCCCGATCCGCTCCCGACCAGATCGCGTCGAGGAGGAAAAAGCGGATCAGCGGCGGAACCGCCCAGGCGACCAACAGCAGACAGCCGAGCGTGAGCGCCGCATTCAAAGGGCTGGAGAAAAGATTTTGCCGCATCCAATCGGCCACACCGCGTGGCGCGGCCGACGGTGGTCGTTGCACGCCATTCCGCCGGTAGTTGCTGAAATCGTCGTCTGTCGCGCTCATTCCGATCAATGATCGACGAAGCTCGTCCTGCGGTCGTAGAGGTTCATCAAAAGTGAGACGAACAGGCTGATGGCGAGATAAACCGCCATTGTTATTGCGATCACCTCGACCGCCTGCCCGGTGATGTTGAGAACGCTGCCGGCAAAGACCTGAACGAGATCCGGATAGCCGATGGCGACCGCAAGCGAGGAGTTTTTGAGAAGATTGAGGTACTGACTTGTCAGCGGCGGGATGATCACTCGCATCGCCTGCGGAATGACGACCAGGCGAAGCGTCGCGCCCGCTCGCAAGCCGAGTGATTGCGCGGCCTCTATCTGGCCATGCGCGACCGACTGGATGCCGGCGCGCACCACTTCGGCAATGAACGCTGCCGTGTAGAGGCTCAGCGCAACGACCAACGCGGCGAATTCCGGGAGGATTTCGACACCGCCGCTGACATTGAAGCGGCTGACGTGCAATTCGCCTAGCCGAAGCGGGACACCGGTTATTGCCAAAGCAATTAGCGGAAAACCGATGACCAGACCGAGCATCGGCAACGCGACCGGTGGCGGCTTCCCGGTGAGTTCAAAGCGCCGGCGCGCCCAAGTCCGCAGCGCCATTGCTGCGACGATCGCAGCGAGTATTGCGATGAGCGCGGCGACGAACGAAATGCCAAAATCCATGCGCGGCAGGAACAGGCCGCGATTATTGAGAATGGCGCCGCCCGGAAGTCTCAAGCTGCCGCGCAAATCCGGTAGCGTCTTGAGCACGGCGTTGTACCAAAACAACAATTGCAGCAAGAGCGGTATATTGCGGATCACTTCCACGTAGCCGCCGCAAAGCCGGCCGACCAGCCAGTTGGAGGAAAGCCGGCCAAGACCGATCAGAAAGCCAATGACGGTTGCGAATATGATCCCCAGTGCCGCGACAACCAGCGTGTTGAGAAGACCGACCCAGAACGCCCGGCCGAAGGTAGACGCATTCGCCGAATAGCCGATGAGAGTTTGGCTGATGTCGAATCCGGCGGTGTTGTTCCAAAAGCCGAAGCCGGAGGCGATGTGGGCACGCGAAAGATTTTGGGCAACATTGAACGCGGCGGCGCCAATCAATGCGCAGATAACAACGGCCAACGCGGCCTGAGCGGCCAAAAGACCGACGCGCCTGCGCGGACGCCGGGTCTGCCCTTGCGGCACCGTTGAAGAACTTATCGGCATCGGCCAAGCCGCCTACACGAAAGCCGGGCGGCGTTGAAGGACTTAACGTATCGGCGGTGCGTACTGCAGCCCACCCTTCATCCACAGCGCGTTAAGTCCACGGGCAATCTTCAGCGGCGACCCTTGCCCGAGATTCCGCTCGAAACTCTCACCGTAATTGCCGACGTGCTTAAGGATGCGATAGGCCCAATCGTTGGTGAGACCCAGCGCCTCGCCGTATTGGCCTTCGGTGCCGAGTAGCCGCTTGGCCTCCGGATCATCCGATTTTTTCTTTTCGTCGACGTTCCCCTTGGTGACCCCGAGCTCTTCAGCGTCGACCATGGCAAAATGGGTCCAACGCACGATATCGCTCCACCGGTTGTCGTCCTGGCGCACCACCGCGCTCAGCGGCTCCTTGGAAATAATTTCCGGCAGCACGATGCTTTGGCCGGGATCGGAAAGCTGCAGGCGTTCACCGTACAGGCCGGACGCATCCGTCGTATACGAATCGCAACGGCCCGATTCATACGCCTTGAGTGCCTCGTCGCCGGTAGCGAACGTGACCGATTTGAGGCTCATGCGGTGCGAGCGAAAATAATCGGCGAGGTTGAGCTCGGTCGTGGTGCCCTGCTGCACGCAGATCGTGGCGTCATCGAGCTCCAGCGCCGAGCTGACCTTCAACGCCTTGTGCACCATGAAGCCCTGACCGTCGTAAAAGTTCACGGCTACGAAATCGAGCCCCAGCGAGGTGTCGCGGGACAGTGTCCAGGTGGTATTGCGTGAAAGCACGTCCACCTCGCCTGATTGCAAAGCGGTGAACCGATCCTTCGCGGTCAACGGCACGAACTTCACTTTAGTCGGATCGTTGAAAATCGCAGCCGCAACGGCACGGCAAAAATCAACGTCGAAGCCTGTCCAGTTGCCCTGCGGATCCGGCATGCCAAAGCCCGCCAGCGTGCCGTTCGCGCCGCAAATAAGCTGGCCGCGCTCCTTGACCGCATCGAGCGTCGCCGCCGAGCTTGCTCGCGTCGCTAATAGCGACAGGCTGGCCAAAGCGATTGCCGTTGCCAGACGTTTCATGATCAAGCCTTTCGCGCAGGCTGCCGCCCGTGCCCAGTCAAATCCAACGAAGCGATGCCATTGTCCCGCGGCATCTAGAGAACGATCGGTTTACAAGGTCAAGGGTTGACGGCAAGCCGTGATGCCGAAGTAATTGCATCCACGGTCGCCATGCGGGCGCCATGAAGCCCTACAAGGACGCACCCGGAGGCTAGCGCACAATAATGAGCCAAGGTAACCGCAAGAAGGACGGGCATTCCGCGGACACGCATCAAGATACGCGTGTGGTCAATGCAGGCCGAGATCCTTTCTCGTACTACGGCTTCGTCAATCCGCCGGTTTATCACGCCTCCACCGTGCTGTACCCGAGCGCCGAGGATTTCGTCGCTCATCGGGCGCCCTATCAGTACGGCCGCCGCGGCACGCCGACGACCGAGGCACTCGAAGTTGCCTTGCAAGAACTCGAAGGCCCATCATGTGCCGGCGTGTCGCTGTTGCCCTCCGGCCTTGCGGCGATCTCGGCGGCGCTGCTCTCGGTGGTCAAGGCCGGCGACAGCATCCTGGTCAGCGACAGCGTGTATGGCCCGACGCGGATGTTTTGCGACCGGACGCTCACGCGCTTTGGTGTGACGACCACCTATTACGATCCCCTGCTCGGCGGCTCAATCGCCGGATTGATGCGCGAGAACACGAGCGCGGTTTTCGTCGAGGCGCCGGGATCGCTCAGTTTCGAAATGCAGGACATCCCGGCTATTGCGGCGGCGGCGCACGCCAGAGGCGCGGCCGTGCTGATGGACAATACCTGGGCGACGCCGCTCTACTTCCGCGCGCTCGACGCCGGCGTCGACCTCGTCATCCACGCCGGCACCAAGTACTTTGGCGGGCACGCCGACGTGTCGATTGGAAGCGTGGCGGCCAACAAGGACAGGGTCGCCGACCTGAAGAATTTCGTCGGACAAAATGGCCTCTGTGTTGGCCCCGACGACGTTTATCTCGCGCTACGCGGCATCCGGACGCTCGCGGTAAGGCTCGATCGGCACTACCGCTCCGGCCTCACAGTGGCGCGCTGGCTGGAACAGCGGCCCGAAATCTTAAAGCTCCTTCACCCCGCGCTGCCAAGCCATACCGGCCACATGATCTGGAAGCGGGACTTTACGGGCGCCTGCGGCCTTTTCAGCATCGTGTTCAAGCCGGTGCCACAGCGGGCGGTTTACGCGTTTCTTGACGCGCTCGAACTGTTCGGAATCGGCGCGTCGTGGGGCGGTTTTGAAAGCCTCGCCATCCCGTTCGATTGCACGAATATCCGCACCGCGACGCGCTGGGAGCCGGGCGGCCCAACGGTGCGCTTCCACATCGGACTGGAATCCGTCGAAGATCTTATCGCCGATCTCGAACGGGGGTTTGCGGCGCTTGCCGACGCCGCACGCGATGGCGATTAGGCGGCTTGTGGCAGCACTTGTCCTAAAATCCCCCGGACCGCCGCCTCGAGGCGGCGGGGCATGGCAGCTCAGCTCTGAACGTGGTTATATTGCAAGTTGGCATCCGCCGCGCGGTCCCGCTTGCACCCGCGGTGCCGGTCACTTCCGAGTAGTCAGAGTAGGGCGCCCATGAGTGTCACAGTCGCGGAGACGTGGAGAGGCAAAGTACGTCTTAAAAGGATTGTAAAGCTTGCCGTAAGGCGCGTGTTGTTTCCGCTCTGTGTGCTGGCGCCCTTTGCTTACTTCTTCCCCAGGATCGCGCTCGTGTTCGCAATCTGCGGCGGCTACGACGTGAGCCGCAATCGTCCATTCACACTCGAACTCCTTCGGCGCTATTGGATCGGCAACGGTGTCGGGACCTGGTTGCTGTCTCCGCTCAATTGCCTACTCGATCTGCTGTCATTGCCGTACGTGAACAAAGGCGTCTATCAGTTGGCGGACTTGCCGCCCGAGCATCAGGACGAGATAAAACGTCTGATTCAGGCTGCAAACAGCGCCGATCTTGTTCGTCAACTAGAGGAGCGCGCCAAGGAAAACCGGCGAACGATGCTCTTCTTCCGCTGGTACGGCGTGAACCTCAACGCTTCCCTGAAGGTGCCCGCATTCCACCAGCCCTGGAAATACATCCAGACCATCGGCGTTTCGATCTTTAATCGAAGAGTGACGACCTCCAAGCACTTTGGCTATCTGCGGGCGTCGCTACGGGTTCTCTATAACCTCAACGACATGAACGATGATTCCGCCTATATCGTCGTCGGCGAAACCACCAGCTCTTGGCGCGAGCACAAGCTGTTCATTTTCGACGACACCTTGCTGCACCTGTCGGCCAACGAGACCGAACAGCCGCGCTACTGCCTGTTTGTGGATATCATTCGCCCGACGCCCTTTCCCGCTATAATGCGAGGCGTGATCGCCATCACCCGATATCTGACCCACAGCTTTAAGTTCATCTATTACGGCAACTGGAAGGTGATTGATTAGTCGCGCAGAATGGGAAGCCGCAGGCGCGGTGCCCAAGCTAGGCCGCGCGCGTCGGCACGTCGACCATAACACGGCGGACCGTGGCTCTGATGCGGCGCCAGGACGGTCCCGGGAACGCTCTTAAGTCGTGGGCGAAGAACACCAGCCGCCGCGCCGCGAACCAGCGACGGATCATTAGTGCTCCGATGACCCCGACCAGCGCGCCAGCGATCACGTCGCTCGGATGATGCACGTTCATCACGACGCGGGCCGACATGATGATCAGGGCATATAGCCACACGACCGGACGGGCCTGCGGCCAGATGGCACCGATGGCGATGGCGGCCGCAGCCGCCGTGGTCGAATGACCCGACGGCATGCTGGCGTAGTCGGGCCGCCAAATGAACGGCTTGTAAGCGAACGGATCGTCGTGCGCGCCAACATACGGCCGCGCTCGCCCGATTAGCCGCTTGACCACCGTGTCGAACAAGCCCGGCAGCCCGATCGCGATAAATAAAAACCCCGCCCGCGCGGCAAAGATTTCCAAAACGCCTCGTGTACTAAGCGGCAGCGATGGCCTTGTCAGGGCGGCGAGCAGCAGGATGAAAAGTCCGAGCGGGTAGGAAAACCGGCTGCCGAGCGCGAAATTGGAAATCTCGTCGCCCGTCACCGCTACCCAAGGGGGAAGTTGCCGGGCCCATTCGCTTGCCGGAGCGTCGAGCAGAAACATGGATGCGATAATGACCGTAATTAAGCCGACAAGAAGTACGACCGGGCCGACGCCAATGCGCGGCGTTTTTGCCTTCGGTTTGCGGAAGAGAGCGACAATCCAGAGCTGAAGATTAGATCCGATGCGTGTCAAGATGAGCCGCGCATGGCTCAAGGGCGACGACGCGCGCCGTGCCGTATTGTTGTTCGCTGTCATCAGTTCGCGCCGGCAACTTTGGCGTAGCTATCGCGCAAGCCGACGGTGCGATTGAACACCGGCCGCGCAGGCGTAGAGACCGGATCGTGACGAAAATAGCCTAGCCGTTCGAACTGCACGGGTTCGTCGGAATTTTGCGCCAAGGAGGGTTCGATGCGGGCATCTTCGAGGATTTCGAGGGATTGCGGGTTGAGCTCCGACCCCAAATCCTTGGCCGGAGGATCCGGCTCCAAGAATAGCGGATTGTAGAGGCGCACGGTCGCCCGCACCGCCGCCAGCGCTGAGACCCAGTGCAGTGTCGCCTTCACCTTGCGGTCGTCCGGCGCGTTGCCGCCGCGGGTCGCCGGATCGTAAGTGCAACGTAGCTCGATCACCTCACCGGCCGGATTTTTCACGACTTCACGGCACGTAATGAAATACGCGTAGCGCAGCCGTACCTCGCGGCCCGGCGCCAACCGAAAAAATTTCTTCGGCGGATTCTCCATAAAATCGTCGTGCTCGATGAAGATCTCGCGTCCGAACGGAACCTGCCGGGTTCCCGCTGCCGAATCCTCGGGGTGGTTGAGCGCCTCGACCTGCTCGTCTTTCTGGTCCGGATAATTTTCGATCACGACTTTCAGCGGCCGCAGCACTGCCATTCGGCGTTGCGCAGTCTTGTTGAGTTGCTCACGGATGGCAAATTCGAACATCGCGGCGTCGACGACACTGTTGGCTTTCGCAACTCCAATCCGCTTGATGAAATCGCGGACGGCGGCAGGCGGGACGCCGCGGCGGCGCAGGCCGGCAAGCGTCGGCATGCGGGGATCGTCCCAGCCGGCGACATGGCCGCCGCGCACCAGTTCGGTGAGCACCCGCTTGGACAGCACCGTGTAAGTGAGATTAAGCCTCGCGAACTCGTACTGATGCGGACGCGACGGTACCGGCAGGTTGTCGATCAACCAGTCATAAAGCGGACGATGATCCTCGAACTCCAGCGTGCAGATCGAATGGGTAACGCCTTCGATGGCGTCGGATTGCCCGTGAGCGAAGTCGTAGCTCGGATAGATGCACCACTTTGCGCCGGTGCGAGGATGCTCTGCGTGCAAAATGCGATAGAGCACCGGATCGCGCAAATTGATATTTCCCGATCCCATGTCGATCTTCGCCCGCAGAACCCGCGCGCCATTCGGAAACTCGCCGGCGCGCATGCGGCGGAAAAGGTCGAGACTCTCTTCCACGGGGCGGTTGCGATACGGACTTTCGGTGCCCGCTTCGGTCAACGTGCCGCGCGTGAGCCGCAATTCCTCCTGGGTCTGATCGTCGACAAAAGCTTTGCCGGCACGGATCAAATGTTCCGCCCATTCGTAAAGCTGTTCGAAATAATCGGATGCGTGATGAAGATGCTTTCCCCAATCAAAGCCGAGCCAGCGCACGTCGCGCTCGATGGCGTCGATATATTCCTGCGCTTCCTTGGTCGGGTTGGTGTCGTCGTAGCGCAGGCTGCAATGGCCGCCGAATTCCTGCGCCACACCGAAATTCAGACAGATCGATTTGGCGTGGCCGATGTGCAGATAGCCATTCGGTTCCGGTGGGAAGCGAGTGACAATCGACTTCACCCGGCCTGCGGCCAGATCGGCGCTGACAATATCGCGGATGAAATCTTGACCCGCCGTTCTTGCCGGCGTTTCCGCAACCGTCATGAGTGCTCGCTTCCTTCGCGGGCCGCGTAGGCCTCTGGCGCCCGCATTGAACAAATTGACGCGCTTGGTCAAGTCCACAAGGAAGGCCGGGACTTTGCGTTAACTCGCTTTGCTCCACGATTGTGGTAGACCAGCGCGCGTTCGGACCTGAAAGCATGAGCATCGTCGCCCGTTTCGCCCCCTCGCCGACCGGATTCCTCCATATCGGGGGGGCGCGCACGGCATTGTTCAACTGGCTTTACGCGCGCGGGCGCGGCGGCAAGATGCTCCTGCGTATCGAGGACACCGATCGCGAGCGCTCGACGCAAGCCGCAATCGACGCCATTCTGGACGGGCTCTCCTGGCTCGGCATCGATTGGGACGGTGAACCGGTCTGCCAATTCGCCCGCGCAGCACGGCACCGAGAAGTCGCCGAGCGACTCCTGGCCTCCGGCTACGCCTACCGCTGCTACGCCAGCGCCGAGGAACTTAAGCAGATGCGCGAGGCGGCGCGGAGCGAGGGCCGCTCCCGGCTTTACGACGGCCGTTGGCGCGATCGTGACCCCGGCGAAGCTCCGGCTGGAGTAAAGCCGGCGATCAGGCTCAAGGCGCCGCTGAGCGGCGAAACCGTGATCGACGATCAGGTTCAGGGCCGCGTCGTCTGGCAGAACGAAAATCTCGACGACCTCGTGCTGCTTCGTTCCGACGGCACGCCGACCTACATGCTCGCCGTCGTGGTCGACGATCACGACATGGAAGTCACCCACGTCATTCGCGGCGATGACCATCTGACCAACGCTGCGCGGCAGAAGCAGATTTATGATGCGCTCGGCTGGCCGGTTCCAATCATGGCGCACATACCGCTGATCCACGGCCCAGACGGTTCAAAGCTTTCGAAGCGGCATGGCGCGCTCGGGGTCGATGCCTACCGCGCCATGGGCTACCTGCCCGCGGCGCTGCGTAATTACTTGGTGCGGCTCGGCTGGAGTCATGGCGACCAGGAAATTTTCTCGACCGAGGAAATGATCGCTGCGTTCGATTTGCCGCAAATCGGTCGCGCACCTGCGCGTTTCGATTTCGCCAAGCTCGAAAACCTGAACGGGCACTACATTCGAAGCAGCGCCGACGACGCCTTGCTCGACGCCATCGAACGCCTATTGCCGCACATCGCCGGAGGCGTCGCCATTGCAGCAAAGATGACTTCCCGGCTTCGCGAACAATGGCTGCAAGCCATGCCAAGCTTGAGGGAGCGCGCCAAAACCCTGGTCGATCTCATTGACGGCGCGTATTTTTTACTTGCCGACCGCCCGCTCCGTCTCGACGACAAGGCCGCCGCGCTTCTCACGCCCGAAAGCAGAGCGATACTGCGCGAGGTCGTTGGCAAGCTGGGCGATATAGAGCCTTGGACGGTGGAGGCCACGGAACTAGCGGTGCGAATGTTCGCCGAACAGCGCGGGATCAAACTCGGCGCCGTCGCACAGCCGATGCGAGGCGCGCTGACCGGCCGGACGACGTCCCCCGGCATCTTCGAAGTGCTGACGGTTCTGGGCAAGGCGGAGAGCCTGGCGCGTCTTGGCGATCAAGATGGCGCGGACGGCAGTAGCCACGCGCAGACCACGGCCGGCTAGTCCCGGCTAGCGGAAGTCACGATTCGAGCCTATTTTCTTGCAGTGCACACTGCCCTGCGCTACGGCGATAGAGCCTGATTGACGGCGCTGCGTCTGCGTTCGAGCTTTTAGGCCGCGTGCACCGCAACGTTGAGGCCGCGAGACAGCAAGGATCCCATCATGGATGCGAAAACCGGCGCCAACACCAAAACCGCCAAGCTGACGCTGGGCGACAAAGATTGGTCGTTTCCCATGTACCAAGGGACGATCGGTCCCGAAGTGGTGGACGTCAGCAAGCTCTACGGCGAGGTTGGCATCTTCACCTACGATCCCGGCTTTACCTCGACCGCCTCCTGCGAATCCAAGATCACGTATATCGACGGGGATGAGGGCGTCCTGCTCTATCGCGGTTATCCGATAGACGACCTCGCCGAGCACGGTGATTTTCTCGAGACCTGCTACTTGCTGCTGTACGGCGAACTGCCGACCGCCGCGCAGAAGGAAAATTTCGACGACCGCGTGGTCCATCACACCATGGTCCACGAGCAGATGACCCGGTTTTTTCAGGGCTTCCGCCGTGACGCTCATCCGATGGCCGTTATGGTCGGCTGCGTCGGTGCGCTTTCCGCCTTCTATCACGACTCCACGGACATCACCGATCCGACCCAGCGCATGATCGCATCGATCCGTATGATCGCGAAAATGCCGACGCTGGCGGCCATGGCCTACAAATATTCGGTCGGCCAGCCGTTCATGTATCCGAAGAACGATCTCGACTACGCGTCCAATTTTTTGCGGATGTGCTTTGCGGTGCCCTGTGAGGAGTACAAGGCCAATCCGGTCGTAGCCCGCGCGATGGACCGGATTTTTACGCTGCACGCCGACCACGAGCAGAACGCTTCGACCTCGACCGTTCGGCTTGCCGGCTCGACCGGGGCAAATCCTTTCGCCTGCATTGCCGCCGGCATCGCTTGTCTGTGGGGACCCGCGCACGGCGGCGCCAACGAAGCGGCGCTGAAAATGCTTGGCGAAATCGGGACGGTCGACCGCATTCCCGAATTCGTAAAGCGCTCCAAGGATCCCAACGACTCCTTCCGGCTGATGGGCTTTGGCCACCGGGTCTACAAGCACTACGACCCGCGCGCCAAGATCATGCAGAAAACCTGCCATGAGGTTCTGCACGAACTCGGTATCAACGATCCTCTGCTGGACGTGGCACTCGAACTCGAACGCATCGCTTTGAGCGATGAGTATTTCATCCAAAAGCGGCTTTATCCGAACGTGGATTTTTATTCGGGCATCACTTTGCGGGCCATGGGCTTTCCGACCTCCATGTTCACGGTGCTGTTCGCGCTGGCGCGGACAGTCGGGTGGATCGCCCAGTGGAAGGAAATGATCGAAGACCCGCACCAGAAACTCGGCCGCCCCCGGCAGCTCTATACCGGCTCGCCGCGGCGCGAATACCAGCCAATTTCACGGAGAAGATAATCCCGTCATTGCGAGGAGCAACGCGACGGAGCAATCGCTTCGCTTTCCGCGCGATAACGAGCTTTCCTAAAAATGACTGTAGGCGGCTTGCGCAAACGCGAGCGGTTTGTCGTTTTGGATGAAACGGGCGCCCCCACCCCTCCTGACGCGTCCGACCTCGGTGACCGGCACGCCCGCTGTCTTCGCCGCGCGCCGAAAAGCGGCCAGCCTTTTCGGCGCGATTGTCATCGCAATCTCGAAGTCGTCACCGCCCGTCAACACCGTTTCCATCAGCCCGGGCACAATAGTGAGTGCCTTGCGCGCGGCCTTGGAGAGAGGGATTTGCGTCACGTCGATGTCGGCCGCCACTGTCGAACGCCGGCATAACTTATCGAAATCGCCCGCTAGTCCATCGGAGACGTCAATCGCCGCCGACGCGTATCGCAAGATCGCGTTCGCCAGCGTGTTGCGCGGCTGTGGCAGCCGATAACGCCCGACAAGCTGCGCGGCCTCAGCTTTAGTGAGATGCCAGTCCCCGGCGAGGTGCGCATCCCGGCGCAGCTTGAGGCCGAGCGCGGCGTCGCCGATGTTGCCGGTAACGACCACGACGTCACCGGCTTTGGCGCTCGAGCGCCGTACCATCTTGCCGCGCGGCACGGCGCCGAATGCCGCGATGGAGACCGCCGCCGGCCCAGGCGTGCGGTCGGTGTCACCACCGAGCAGCGGACACCCATAGTGCTTCGCGTCTTCGCCGAGGCCGCGGGCGAAGGCGGCGATCCACGCGCTTTTCGTGTCGGCCGGGAGCGACAGCGCTAGCAGAAAACCCAACGGCGTTGCGCCCTTGGCGGCGAGATCGGAGAGATTCATACGGAGCGCCTTGCGCGCAATCAGGTCCGGCGGATCGTCGGCAAACACGTGCACGCCAGAAATCACCCCGTCGGTCGTCAGCACAAGATCGCAGCCTGGCGGCGGTGTGATCGCCGCGGCATCATCGGCAAGGTCGAACGCGCCAGGATGGGTTGCGAGCGGCCGGAAATGGCGCGCAATCAGGCGCTCCTCAGCCGAAGGTTTAACTTTTCCCGGCATCGCGTTGGCACTCGCTAGTGGTCCGCTTCTAACATTCGCATCCCGGTTCGGTAGGCCATCATGCATTTGACATTCGCTTCGCGAGGTCGCGGCCCGCCCGTTAGCGAATGTCAAATCCGCTCCACGGGCTGTGCTATGGGTTTATCAGCGCCTCGACCGCGAGGAAATGCCATGGAAGCTTTCGACCTCTACTCGCCCGTAATCGATGCCGATCCGTTTCCGTACTACGCGGAGCTGCGCGCCAAGCACCCCTGCTACTGGAGCGATAGCGCGCAGCTCTGGATACTGTCGCGCTACGACGACGTCGTTGAGGCGTCGCGCGACTGGGAGACCTTCTCCTCGTCGCAGGGCAATATGATCGATGAGCTTCCCGGGCGCGCTGGCGCCACACTGGGGACTACTGATCCGCCCCGTCACGATCGCCTGCGTGCGCTCAGCCAAGCGGCGTTTCTCAAACGCAATCTCGACCGGCTGATCGGCCCGACGCTGGAAATTGCCGATCGGGCGCTTGACCGCATTGTCGAGCAAAAGACGTTCGAGTTCGTCAACGACTTTTCCAGTCAGATCACGGTCGGGCTCCTGTTCCGCACCATGGGGCTGCCTGATCGCAATCACGCGGACATCCGGCGCAAGGTCATTCTCGCCGTCTCGACCGACAAGAGCGTGAAGGGACGCACGCCGGAACACATCGCCGCATTCAAGGACATGACCGATTTCCTCGCCGCCGAAGTCGCGGCGCGACGCGCCAATCCAACTGACGACCTGATCACGCATTTAGCTGAAGCCGAAATCGACGGCGATCGGCTTTCCGAACGTGAGGTCGTGCTGACCACGGCGACTTTCGTCATGGCGGGCGTCGAATTGTTGTCGAGCTTCATGAGCGTGTTCGCGCTCAATCTCTGCGACTATCCGGACGCGAGGCGGCGCGTCACCGCAGATCCGGCGCTCACCGCACCGGCCATTGAGGAATCGCTGCGCTTCAATACTTCAGCGCAGCGCTTCAAGCGCGCGGCGACGCGTGACGTGAGCTTGCACGGGAAAACGATTCGCGCCGGCGACAAGGTTGTGCTGGCATTCGGCTCGGCTAATCGTGACGAACGCAAGTTTCCCAATCCGGACGTCTTCGATATCGATCGCCGCCCATTGGGGCATTTGGGTTTTGGCTCCGGCAAGCATTTCTGTTTGGGTGCACAGATGGCGAGATTGGTCACGGAAGTCGCCATGCGCCGTTTTCTCGCGCGGGTGCCGGACTACCACCTCGCAGCCGACAGCGTAGCATGGAATTCCTCGTCGAATTTCCGCAGTCCCACTGCGCTGCCGTTCGCCTGCGCTAGCTGGCCCGGCTATGCCGCGGCGTTCAGCGGAACCTCCGGAAGCTGAAGCGTTTGCCACGCTTTTATGCCGCCGTTGAGCTCTTTGGCGACAAACCCGTTTTCCAGAAGCGGTATGGCCGCTGACGTCGCGAGACTGCACCACACGTCCCAACAGACCAGGACGATAGTCCGGTCACGGGGAAGCTCATCGAGCCGGCGCGCGATCTCCCGTTCCGGTATCCAGACCGCGCCTTTGATTGTCGTCGGGATTGGACCAACCGGATTGCGCACGTCGACCAGGCGGATGCCGGTCGATCCTTCCCGCAGCGCATGGGCCACTTCCATCGGACTGGCATAAGCGCGCTTCTTCGCCCGAAAGAAGGCAAGTGCCTCAGCAATCTCAGCATTTTGGCTGGCCATCCGCGGCGCTCCATGCAATATTATCAGGATCCTTACACGTTATATCAGGAGCCTGATATGTCAAGCGGCGGCATGCCGGAGCCGATGGCGAAGCGTTTCGGCTACGCGATCAAACGCGCGCAACACGCGCTCCGCGCCCGCATGGATGAGACGCTGCGTCCGCTTGGACTGACAGCTCCGCAATATGCCGTTCTCTCGGCGGTCGAATTGGACGCCGGCATTTCGAATGCGAGTCTGGCGCGCGCCGCTTTCGTGACACCGCAAACGATGCAGGGAATTCTCGCCAATCTCGAGCGCGAAAACCTTGTGGTCCGTACGGCGGATCCGGGGCACGGCCGCATTCTGCGGAGCGAACTCACCCGCCGGGGCCGGACGGCTTTGTTGCGGGCCCACCGGCTGGTGATGGGTGTCGAACGGGCCATGATCACAGCTATTGGAGACAAACAAGCCGAGAAGATCACTCCCCTCCTCCTGCGGTGCGCCGAGGCGCTGACAGAACCGGCCAACAGACGAGCGGACCCTAACGCGCGGCGCCGTCAAACTCGTCGGTGCGCAGCTCGCGAGCAAGCTGATCGAGCACAGCATTGACCATCCCGGTCTCGTCCTCCTCGACGAATGCCGACGCGACGTCGACATACTCGGAAGTAACAACGCGCGCGGGAATATCGCGGCGGCACGTAAGCTCGTAAGCACCCGCCCGCAGGACCGCGCGTAACACGGCTTCGATGCGTTTGAGAGGCCAGCCCCGGCTCAAGGCGGCATCGATCCGCGGATCGAGCTTGGTCTGCTCGCGCACAACACCGCCGACAATGTCGCGAAAAAATGCCGCTTCGGCGGGCAGATAATTCGCGCCCTCCACCTCAGCGCCAAGCCAATGATTTTCAAACTCGGCCAAAATCTCGTTAAGCCCTGTGCCGGCGAGGTCCATTTGATAAAGCGCCTGTACGGCCGCAAGCCGCGCCGCGCCGCGCTTGTTGGCCTTGCGCCTGTCCTTGGCTCCGGCTTTGGGTCCAGCGGGCACGCGCTTACCGTTTCCGCAAATGCCGGTCGAGGCGCACAAGCGCGAGCGCCGCGCGGGCAGCGTTGCCGCCCTTGTCCTGCTCTTCCGTTCGGGCGCGGGCGAATGCCTGCGCTTCGGTATTGACGGTTATTATGCCGTTACCGATCGGCACGTTGCGGGCAACAGCGAGGTCCATCAGGCCGCGCGCCGATTCATTGGAAACGATTTCGAAGTGAACGGTGTCGCCGCGAATGACGCAGCCCAGCGCCACGACGCCCTCATAGGGGCGGCGTTTTTTCGTCGCAGCATCGAGCGCCAGCGCAATCGCGATCGGAATCTCGAGTGACCCAGGGACGGAGATGCGCTCCACATCGGCGCCTGCGCCCTCCAGTTCCTTCATGGCGCCCGCAAGGAGCAAATCGGCAATGTCGTCGTAATAGCGCGCCTCAACGAGGAGTATGCGCGCACCTTTGATGTCGCTCGTCTCGCGCTTGCCCCGCCGCGGCCCGGCCATCGCTGTGCTCCTTAAAGCGCAGCGGTCGTAGCAAGCCAAGACGGCGCTAACAAGGACGGCAGGCCCGCTGTTTTCCTTGCGTCAGTTGGCCGGACGCACCGCTTCCGCGAGCCGCGCCGCGTAGCGCGCCATCTGATCGACTTCGAGGTTCACCCGCGATCCGGCCTGCAGTGCGCCGAAGGTCGTGACTTCCAGCGTGTGCGGTATGATCAGCACGGAAAATTGGTCGTCGGCGACCTCATTGACTGTCAGCGAAACGCCGTCGAGCGCGACTGAGCCTTTAGGGGCGATAAAGCGCGACAGCGGCTTCGGCACGCGCAATGTAAGTCGCGCCATTTGCGGCAGATCCTCGCGGTCGACAAGTTCGGCAATGCCGTCGACGTGACCGCTGACCAAATGTCCGCCAAGTTCGTCGCCGTTGCGGAGCGAACGCTCGAGATTAAGTTTTGTACCGCGCTTCCAGGAGCCAGCCGTTGTCACGCGCAGGGTCTCCGCCGCCACGTCGACAGCGAAGAAGGCCCGGTTGCTCCGTCGTCCCCGCTCAACGACAGTCAGGCAGGGTCCAGAGCAGGCGATCGACGCGCCCAAGGCGATAGTTTGTGGATCGTAGCCGCAGGCAATGCTGAGCCGACGCAGCCCCTCGTCCTGCTCATCGGTCTCAAGAATCTCGCCTATGTCATTGACAATGCCTGTGAACACTCTCGTCACTTTCGCTCGAAAACATCCAAGAAATCGGCGCCCAACGGCTCACTTTTTAGCCGTCCGAGCCTCGGTGAGTCGATCAGGGTAGACAGTGGCAACCTCTCTAGCGCGTTAATTCCATCGTCGCCCACGATCTTCGCAGACCGGAACAGAATTGCTTCGTCGACCAGATCGGCCGCGACGAGGGACGCCGCCAATGTCGGGCCGCCCTCCACCATGAGACGCGTTATGCCGCGCTCCGCGAGGACTTTCAGCACCGCCGACATATCGAGCTGGCCGTCCCGGCGGGGCACTCGCAAGATATGCGCTCCGGCCGCCGATAGGGTCTGTTCCCGCGACAGGGGCGCGTCTGAACCGCCGATCACCCACACCGGCACCTCGCGTGCGGTTTGCGCCAAGCGAGAACTCGCGGGCAACCGCAGCCTTCCGTCGAGCAGGACACGGACCGGCGAATCTTTCTCCATACCCGGAAGTCGGCAGGTCAGCTGCGGATCATCCGCCAGCGCCGTACCAATGCCGACCATGATGGCGTCGTTTTGCGCGCGCAGAAGGTGCACGCGATCGCGCACTTCGCCGCCGGTGATCGCAAGCGTCCGCCGCCCGGCGGCGGCAACTTTGCCATCCGCCGAAATCGCAAGCTTGAGCATTACGTTGGGACGGCCATCGCGCATGCGCCGGATGTGCCCGGCATGATCGCGGCGCGCCTCTTTCGCGCCAATGCCGATATCGACGTCGATCCCTGCCGCGGCCAACCGCCTGTGCCCTTCTCCGGCGACCTTTGGATTGGGATCTTCCAGCGCCGACACCACGCGCTTTATGCCAGCCGCGACGACGGCGTCCACGCATGGCGGCGTTTTACCGTGATGCGAGCACGGCTCGAGCGTGACGTAGAGCGTGGCGCCCAGAGCAGCTTTACCGGCGCGCCGCAAAGCCTCGATTTCAGCGTGGGGGCGGCCTCCAGGCTGCGTCCAACCGCGCCCAACGATCACGCCATCTTTAACAATGACTGCACCGACCGCGGGATTAGGCCAGGTCCGCCCCAGCCCGCGCCGTCCCAGCGTCAGCGCCAATGCCATGTACCGCCGATCAGCGTCCGGGATGCGATCCACCAGTCAGGCCCCAGCCAAACCAGCACCCGCAAGTTTCATCTGCGCCGCTTGCGCGAGTTTTTGCAGCGTCGGACGAGAGGGGGCGAAGAATGTTGCGCCGGTTTGCGGTTTCGAGAAATCGAGCAACCGGTCATAAGCACCGGGCGGATCGCCGATATACATCCGTTGCAGCATCTTTTCGATAACCCACAGGTATCGAGAGTAACCGATAAAATAAGTACCGAATTCCCCGCGACCCGGGCGACCGAACGGCATGTTGTCGCGCAAAATATCGTACTCGCGGCCTGCGGCGTCGACGATAGTCGCAAGCGACTTGTGCGATTTGCGCGGCGCGTCGTCGTCGTCGATTTCGACATTGTCTATTTTCGTTCGACCAATGATGCTTTCCTGAACGGGCGTGGGAACCTGCGCCCAGCTGGTGAGATCGTGCAGATATTTCTGCACAACGACATAACTGCCTCCTACGAAGTCCGCGTCTTCGTCACCGACCAGGGCCGAAGCGGGCAGATCGAGGCCGGTCGGATTTGCCGTGCCGTCAACGAAGCCAAGGAGGTCCCGTGCATCAAAATAGCGAAAGCCTGAAACTTCATCGATGACAGTCACGGAGGCGCCTAGACTATCGAGCAGAAGGCGCTCCAATTCAAAGCACAGATCGGGACGCTCGGACCGGATATGGAAGAGAAGATCGCCAGGCGTCGACGGCGCCGCATGCACTGGACCCTTGATGGGCGCAAATTGTTTAAGCTCCAGCGGCCGGCTGACGAGATGCAGGCGATCCCAAAGATCGCGACCAATTCCAACGATGCACGATAGTCGCGCCGCCAGGTCGCGAAACCCGACGGTTTTGATGAGATCGTCGAGCCCATCGAGCGCTGAACAGACTTTAGCGAGAGCGTTTGGTTCGCTCGCTACGGTGACGACGAGAAAGATGGCCGACCGTGACAGCGGCGCGTCGACGCTTTGCGCGTCGATCGGCACCCTGTCCCAATTCTTCTCCGGCATGCCATTGGCCTTTGTGTCGCCGCGCTCACTCGGCGGCCTCTTCGCCCGATAATTCGGCGAGCGCGGTCTCAAAATCCTTGGCTTCGCGGAAATTGCGATAGACCGAGGCGAACCGCACATACGCAACATCGTCGAGGTCGCGCAAATAGGCCATGACCGTTTCGCCGATCGCTTCCGAGGAAATCTCGCTTTCGCCCTGGCTTTCAAGCTCGCGCACGATTTTCGAGACCATTTGGTCGATGCGCTCCGGCTCGACCGGGCGCTTGCGCAGTGCGATTTGCACCGAGCGAAGAAGTTTGTCGCGATCGAACGGCACGCGGCGCCCGTTGCGCTTGATCACGATCAGCTCGCGCAATTGAACGCGCTCGAAAGTCGTAAAGCGGAAATTGCAGGATAGGCAGATGCGGCGGCGGCGGATCACCGACGAATCTTCGGTCGGCCGTGAGTCCTTGACCTGGGTGTCGAGACTTCCACAACTCGGACAGCGCATTCCCCGCCCCTGCGCTCAGTTCTGATAAATCGGAAACCGGTCGGTAAGTCGCTTGACCTTATCCCGCACGCTCGCCTCCGCCGCCGGCGCGGCGTCAGACTTATTGCGCGAAAGCGCATCAAGAACCTCTGCTATCATCTCGCCGATTTGCCGGAATTCGCCAATGCCGAAGCCGCGGGTCGTGCCCGCCGGCGTGCCCAGACGGATTCCCGACGTGACCGTTGGTTTCTCCGGGTCAAAGGGTATGCCGTTCTTGTTACAGGTGATCAGCGCCCGCTCGAGCGCGGCTTCGGCGACCTTGCCGGTCAGGCCTTTCTTACGCAGGTCGACCAGCATCAGGTGGGTGTCGGTGCCGCCGGATACGATATCGAGCCCGCTTGATTTCAGCGTTTCGGCCAGCGCCTTCGCGTTCTCGATGACGTTCTTCGCGTAAATTCTGAACGACGGGCGCAACGCCTCGCCGAACGCCACGGCCTTGGCGGCAATGACGTGCATGAGCGGGCCGCCCTGCATTCCCGGGAACACCGCCGAATTCAGTTTCTTCCCCAATTCCTCGTCATTGGACAGAATGGCGCCGCCGCGGGGTCCCCTTAGCGTCTTGTGGGTCGTCGTGGTGACGACGTGGGCGTGCGGTAGCGGGCTCGGATGCACGCCGCCGGCGACGAGGCCAGCGAAATGCGCCATGTCGACCATGAGATAGGCGCCAACCTTATCGGCGATCGCACGAAACGCGCGAAAATCGATAATGCGGGGATAGGCAGAGCCGCCGGTGATGATCACCTTTGGCCGATGCTCGAGTGCCAGCCGCTCGACTGCATCCATATCGATCAAATGATCGTCGCGGCGGACGCCGTAGGGCACGGGCTTGAACCACCGCCCGGACAAATTGACCGCCGAGCCATGGGTCAGATGCCCGCCGGCGGCCAAATTGAGGCCCATGAAAGTATCGCCGGGCTGCATCAAAGCCATGAAGACTTCGGCGTTGGCGGAAGCCCCGGAATGCGGTTGAACGTTGGCAAAAGCGCAGCCGAACAGTTTTTTTGCCCGGTCAATAGCGATCTGCTCGGCAACGTCGACGAACTGGCAGCCGCCGTAATAGCGCTTGCCGGGTAAACCCTCCGCATATTTGTTCGTCAGGACCGAGCCTTGGGCTTCCAATACCGCACGGCTGACGATGTTTTCGGACGCGATCAGCTCGATCTCGTGACGCTGGCGGTTGAGTTCGCCATCGATCGCCTTGGCAATTTCCGGGTCGCTTTCGCCAAGCGATGAAGAAAAGAAGGCTTCGGCCGGAAGTTCGGCACCACGGGCGACTGACATGCGAAATCCTTCCTTGCCGGCGGCTTGAGGTCGTTCCCTGACGCAAGGGCTCGCCGATAGCATACCGGCGGCGTAGCGCAAGGTCTGGCAGCATTTGCCGCGATGGCTCCTATATTTAGGGACTAAGAACCGGAAGCGCAGGACCGGTGGGCCGCCAGCAGGCGCAGGCTGACGTCGGTGCCGTGCCTACCTTTTCCCGCGAATAGCAATGCCGACGACGTACGCCTAGAGATTGCTGGTAGCCGCCTGCACGCCGGAGATGCCGTCCTTGCCGTAAATATCCTCGCGGAACTGCACCACCCCGTCTTCGGTCGCCCATCCGGTAATGTAGACCCAGTGCAGCGGCACCGGCTTCTTCAGTTCGACGTTCTTCTGGTCGCCGGACTTGATGACGCGGTCGATATCCCCAAGCGACCAGCCTTTCGTGCCTTCGAGCAACCAGGCGACGAGCTGCCGGACATTCTGCACGCGAACGCAGCCGGAGGAATGAAAACGGAAGTCGTCGCCGAACAAATTCTTAAGCGGCGTATCGTGCATGTAGACGCCGTACTGACTGGGAAAATTGATGCGGATCGAGCCGAGCGAATTGAAGCTCCCGGGATCCTGCTTGAACGAATAATGGGTAGCGTCTTCCGAATACCAATTGATCTGCGACGGCTCGAGCTCGCGGTGGGCGGCATCGTAAATACGAATGTGGTTGCTGGACAAATAGTCCGGCGTGGCCTGCATTTTCGGGATCAGATCCTTTTGCACAATCGAAGGAGGGACCGTCCAGTACGGATTGAAGTTGATCTGGATGATTTTCGAATTGATTTCGGGTGAAGCGCGGTCGGGCTTGCCAACAACCGCGGTGTGGCGGGAGACCGCGGCGCCGTTCTCAATGGCTTCAATGCGCGCCGCCGGCAAATTGCAGACGACGTAGCGCGGACTCAAATTCGTGCTCAAGGCGCGAAGGCGAGTCAGGTTGACTTTGAGTTGGGCGAGGCGCGCCGGCGCGGGCACGTTTAGCGCGGCCAGGGTTTCCCCGCGAATAACTCCATCGGTCGACAGGCCATGGCGGGCCTGAAAGCGGCGCACCGCCGCCTCCACGTAGGAATTGTAAATTTCGTTGCCGACCGCGTTTGGATCGATGTCGCCTGAGGCGGCGAGCCGGGCGCGGAGCGCCGGCACGCTCGGGGATCGGTCGCCGAGGCGCAACACGCTGACCGAGGGTACTTGCGGCCAGCCGCCGCGCCCAACAACGTCGGCATAGTGCTCAATGGCCTTTTCGGTGGTGTGCGCGGTCGCCGCCGAAACCGTCGGTTCCGATGGCGTCGGCATGTGGATGGTGCGCGACGCATCATCGAAGGATTGGCCGTACTGCCCGCGCTGCGTATCCCCGATCAGCGCATCAAGCGCCTGATCCTCGGCCAACGCCGTGCGACCGGCCAACTGCGCGGCAGCAAGCGCCGCTCCGGCGGTGCCAAGCCGCATGAGAAAATTGCGCCGGTCTGTCTGACGGCCGCCCCGCTGATTTTTGTCCCTCATCGAAATCCACCCATGCACAGCATGTGGGCCGAATTTGGCCAACTGCGAAATAGCACAAGGCCGTCAGGGTCCGACAGGGCACCCCTTGAGATGCCGCGGAACTTAAAAAAAGCCCCGGCGCTGAGCCGGGGCTTGAAGTTTGCGCCGCAGAAGGAAGCGGCCGCTTAGAGCCGGTAGAGAATCTGGTCGGTCCAAAAACGCTCCAGCCGATGCAAAGCCTTGTTGAGGACGCTGAACTCGTCGGCGTTGATGCCGCCCACTTGCTCCACGGTCCGCACGTGCTTGTGGTAAAGCGCGTCGACGATGTCACGCACCTCGCGGCCCTTGTCGGTGAGCTTGATGCGCACCGAACGCCGGTCGATGCGCGAGCGTTGATGATCGAGAAAGCCCATTTCGACGAGCTTCTTCAGATTGTAGGAGACGTTGGAGCCGAGATAGTAGCCGCGCGTGCGCAATTCGCCCGCGGTGAGCTCCTTGTCGCCGATGTTGTAGAGAAGTAGCGCCTGGACAGAATTGATGTCGGCGCGGCCACGGCGGTCGAATTCATCCTTGATAACGTCGAGCAACCGCCGATGCAGGCGCTCGACCAAAGTGAGCGCCTCAAGATAGTGTGGCTGAATATGGTCGAACCGCGCCTCGCGCTCAGCCGGCTCGACCGTCTTGACGACGGCTTTCATGAGTAGACGCCTTTCCCAAAATTCTTTTTTAGTCGCGACGGGCCCTGTTTCCCGCCATAGCGCGACCCTACCGCTGACGGTCTAAGATCAGCTTAAATAACAGGCTAAAAATAGGGTTTATTCGCTACAGTAGACGAGACGTTTAAGCGTGCATTTGCAAGGACTTTTGACAGGTTTTGTTCATCCTTGAGGCCGGGCGAATTGTGGCGGTAACACCCGTTATCCGAATGCAAATGACGGGAAAACCACGGCGCTGCCTTCACAGCCTCTAAGCACAAGCAACGACTCAGCTACAAT
Source organism: uncultured Alphaproteobacteria bacterium (assembly GCA_963753355.1). Taxonomy (GTDB): domain Bacteria; phylum Pseudomonadota; class Alphaproteobacteria; order Rhizobiales; family Xanthobacteraceae; genus BOG-931. The sequence goes on along the minus strand of CAVWBV010000029.1, from coordinate 972 downwards.
CGCACGCGCGCTTGGGTTCGGCGGGTCGCGCGTCGTCGCGGTCTTCATTTGCTGCTCCCTCGGACGGAGAGTGTTAGATCCATGCCCACTGATTGGGACGATATGAGCAGCGACGAGAAACTCGAGGCGCTCCGGCGCGACGTGGCGCGTCTTGTCGCGGCCGTTCACGCCGTAACGTCGGACGTCGACGAAATATGGGAAACCATGCAAGGAACGACGCCGGAGGTGGCGAAGATGAGTAAGGAGGTCGCCACCTTGAAGTCGCTCTGGCCGTATACCCGCAAACACTCAGACGCAGGCTGAAGCACCGCCAAGCGCGCGACAACTTCCAGAATGAAAAGATGCACTCGCCTTCAGGCTGCGCGCTCGGCCGGGACGGCGGGCTCCGCTGCCTGATGGGCCGGGGGCGCGGCCTGATCGGCGGCCGCTGCGTTGTGATCGGCGGTTTGAGCCAACAGCACTTTCTCAGCCACGCGCTTGGCGTCGCGTTCCTCAAGTTCGGCCATATGCAGATAATGGCGCGCAACCTTGAAGTACCGCTGGCGCACGTCGAAACTCGGCGCGGTCTCGGCAAGATGAAGGTTTTCGGTGGCGCGATCCCGATACCGCCGCGCCCTTACCCAAAATCCGAGTTCGCCTACAGGGTCAGTAGTTGGCAAGCCGCCACCCACAAGATGCAGCATAAAAAATACTGATTGTGGCGAGGCGAACAGCACGCGGCTCTCGCGCAGTTAAGCGTCCCGCGTATAGCGTGATTCGGTCAAGCGACACGACGCGCTATGCACAATTTCTTGGGCGATCTGTGGGGAATTCCCCCGCTAACTGTTCGACCGCCCGAAAAGCGCACGCCACGCCGCTATTGCCTAAGATGTTGCATCCCCTTAGTTAAGCGCCACCCGGGGGAGTGTCCCGAGCGGCAAAGGGGGCGGACTGTAAATCCGCTGGCTTACGCCTTCGTAGGTTCGAGTCCTA
>CAVWBV010000028.1:0-23861 GCA_963753355.1 uncultured Alphaproteobacteria bacterium | reverse complement strand
CGAAAAGCGCCTTGTGGAACACCGCTGGCGCCTGGATTTGCGGCGCGTGACCAAATCCGGAAACTCGACGAGTTTTGCATGGGGCATCCGCGCCGCCGCGGCTTTCCCGAGTACGGGGTAGTTGCCGGCGTGGTGCGGACGGCGGGTGGGGCGAGGCTCTTGCCAATCGCGGTCGTGTCTTTGTCTCCGACTATCAGGCGGACGGGCATCGCGATTTGCTCGAGTTCGTAATAAACCGGCTGGGTGAACGCCATTCGTCGGTCAGCGCCGCGTTCCAGGCGACGATGTCATGCCCGGGTCCACGATAGAGCCCGGCCAACATTTGCACCCAGGGCTCATATCTCTCATTCCACGTTCCCGCGTAATAAGTTGTGCGCTGATAATCGCGAATGGTTGTTGCCGTTGTCTTGAGTTCTTGCTGATACCAGGCGTCGACGTTTTGCCAGGGCACTCCTTTCGCTTTCCAATCTTCGAGGCCGATGGGATCGACGAGGACAAGAAGCTTGACGTCAGCCGGGAAAGTGAGCGCGTAGCGCATGCTCAGCATTCCGCCGATGGAATGGCCGATAAGCGTCACTCGATCGATGCCAAGCGAGGCGATCAGCGCGTGCGTGTTCCCGGCAAGCTGCTGGAAGGTGTATTGGTAGTGCGCGGGTTTGGTCGATTTGCAGAACCCGATCTGATCTGGAGCAATCACCCGATAGCCGTGAGCGGCCAAAGCCGCGATGGTTTCCTGCCACGTCGCCGCACAGAAGTTCTTGCCGTGCAACAGTAGCGCGGTCTCACCGTTCGAGGCCGACGTTGGCTTCACGTCCATGTAGGCCATGTCCAACGTTTGGCCTTGCGACATGAATGAAAAGTGGCCGACTGGCCAGGGATATTCGAAGCCTTCCAGCTGCGGCCCGTAGGCTTGCCCGTCCTCGTCGGCTAGCGCCGGAAAAAGCGTGGCTGCAAGTCCAAGCCATAAGATCGACAAAACGGTTGCCAAGCGCATGAGGGCTCCTCCTTCGGCTATTTTACGGCGATTTTCACCGGGTCGCCCGTTGATGTTGCGCATCGGCGTGGTTCCCGAAGTTTCCGGCTTCGAGGCGTAAGCTTTTGCAGTAAAACGTGTTCCACCGCCCCGGCGATTGGGTCGCCAGTCGATGTGGAGCATGCTAGGGGAGAGTTGGGGCGAAGCACGTTGTCGCGAGGGGGGCCCTTCGAATTATGACTGAGCGGGTCGGAGCGGGGGCCGAGAGACCATTGAAAGTCGGGGTCGTTGGTGTCGGCGTGATGGGCAGCAATCATGCCCGCGTTTTTTCCGACATGGCTGGTGTCCAGCTCGTCGGGGTTGCCGATCCCGACATCAAGCAACGGGAATTCGTGGCTCGCTCGCTTGGCTGCGCGGCATTCGCCGACATGGACGGACTGCTGCGCAAGGGCGTCGATGCCCTCACCATAGCGGCGCCCACCCATCTTCATCACGATTTGACGCTGGAATGCATCTCCCGCGGCGTGAATGTCCTGGTCGAGAAGCCGATCGCGCCAAGCGTGGAGGAAGGTCGCGCCATTGTTGCCGCCGCGCGGCGCGCCGATGTCACGCTGATGGTCGGTCATGTCGAGCGTTTCAATCCGGCTGTGGAATTGATCAAACGGGCGATAAAGGATCAGGACATCCTCTCGATCGCGATAACGCGCGTCGGCCCATTCCCGCCGCGCATGTCGAACGTCGGCGTCGTCATCGACCTGGCGGTACACGACATCGATCTCATTCGCTGGTTTACCGATTTGGAGATCGTGGAAATTCAGCCGCAATTGTCGAGCGCGGTGGCCGAGCGCGAGGACATTGCGTTATTGCAATTTCGCACGGCCTCGGGCGTGCTCGCCCACATCAACACGAATTGGTTGACGCCATTCAAGGCGCGCACCATCCATGTCGCCACGCGGGACAAATATTTGATAGCCGACCTGCTGACGATGCAAGTCACGGAATGCTTCGGCTTTCAGGCGGACGGCAGCTATTCGATGCGCCATTTGTCAGTGGGTTATGCCGAGCCATTGCGTGCCGAACTGATTGCATTCGTCGATTCCATTCGCAGCGGCCGCATGCCCGCTGTCACCGGCGAGGAAGGCGTCGCCAGCCTCGAGATAGCGATCCGCTGCCTCAACGCGCGGCCGCTACAGTCAAGTTTGGCGCAGCGCAAGGCGCCGCGCCGTGTCGCCGGCTGAAAACAAGCCGCAATGCGAGCGGCGAGCCCTGATGAATAAGCCTACGCGCGTGGCCGAGCGTCCAATCCCGTTTATCGATGTAGCCGCGCAACGACGCCGGCTGGGGCGCGCCGTCGACGACGCGATTTCTCGAGTATTGCAGCACTGTCAGTTCATCCAGGGGCCGGAAGTGGAAGCCCTCGAGAAGGAGCTAGCGGCGTTCTGCGGCGCGCGCCATGCGATCGCCTGCTCGAGCGGCACCGACGCACTGTTGCTGGTGCTGATGGCATGGCGGATCAGTCCGGGGGACGCAGTGATTTGCCCGGCGTTTACCTTTTGCGCCACCGCCGAAGTCGTCGCGCTTTGCGGCGCGACGCCGGTTTTTGCCGACGTTGAAGCTGAGACATTCAACCTCGACCCCGCAAGTTGCGAACGGGCGATCACAACAGCAAAGCGGCGCGGACTGCGGCCGCGCGCGATCATTGCCGTCGACTTGTTCGGTCTTCCGGCGGATCACGACGCGCTTGCGGCCATCGCAGCAGCGCACGGCATGCACATCCTTGATGACGCGGCGCAAGCTTTTGGCGCGACGTATAAGGGCCGCGAGCTCGGCGCCGTATGTCCAGCAACGGCGACGAGCTTTTTTCCAGCAAAGCCGCTTGGCTGTTACGGCGATGGCGGTGCGGTGTTTACCGCTGACGATGATCTCGCGGTCTGCATCAAAAGCCTGCGCGTCCACGGCCAGGGCACCGACAAGTACGATGCCGAACGCATCGGCCTGACCGGCCGTCTCGATACGGTCCAGGCGGCAATCCTGCTCGAGAAGCTGAAGATTTTTCCGGAGGAAATCACCGCCCGAAACGTCATTGCGCGGCGTTATGAGACAGCGCTCGAAGGCTGCGCCACGCTGCCGCGTGTCGGCAGCGAAGCAACCTCGGTGTGGGCGCAATATACAATCCGGGTGCCGGCGGGGCGCCGGAATGCGCTCGCTGAAACGCTCAAGGCGCGGGGCATTCCGACCGCGATCTACTATGCCAAGCCGTTGCACCTCCAAAATGCGTACCGCACTTTTCCGGTCGCGGAGGGCGGGGTTCCGGTCAGCGAGCGGATCTGCGAAGAGGTTATCAGCCTGCCGATTTACGCCTATCTCGAAGAGCCTGTGCAAGATCGGATTATCGACGCGGTTTGCCGGGCACTCGGGAATTAAACTTGATTCTTGCCGAAGCGGGCCCCGCGTTCGTGTAAAAAGCCGCCAATTGAAGCGCTAAATGTCCCTGCGGCGCTGGGCGAAGCAGGCTATAAACGGCCGCATGATCGAACGGATTCTCACGGTCGGCGGGCTCACTCTCCTCTCGCGGCTAACCGGCTTTATCCGTGACATCATGCTGGCCGCGTTTCTCGGCGCCGGACCTGTTGCCGACGCTTTCTTCGTCGCCTTTCGGCTGCCCAACCACTTCCGCGCCATCTTTGCCGAAGGCGCCTTTAATGCCGCCTTCATTCCGGCCTATGCGCGTGTCCGCACGCAAGGCGGAGCGGAATCCGCCCGCATGTTCGGCGACCGCATCTTCACATTGTTGCTGGCGAGCCAGGTCGTTCTCCTGGCGCTTGCTCTCTTCTTCACGCCGCAAGTGATCGACTTGCTGGCGCCTGGCTTCTCGCGGGAGCCACGCGAATTCGAGCTGGCGGTATCGCTCACCCGAATCACGTTTCCTTATCTTCTGCTCATCACGCTCGTCACTTTGTGGGGCGGTATCCTCAATGCCTTGCATCGATTTGCTGCTGCTGCCGCGGCGCCTATCCTCCTTAACTTGTCGATGATGGCGACGCTTGCGTCGGCTGCGTTGTTTGGCGGAGTTGCCTACGCGGCGGCGTGGGGCGTGCTCATCTCGGGCATTCTTCAAGCTTTGCTGGTGGGCGGCGACACGCTGCGCGCCGGAGCGTTCACCGGCTTTCGGGCGCTGCGTCTCGATGCCGATGTGCGCAAGTTCTTCAAGGCGCTCATTCCGGCGACCGTCGGTTCAGCGGGCACTCAGCTCGCATTATTTGCCGACACGATCATCGCCAGCTTCCTGGCGACCGGCGCCATTTCCGCGCTGTACTATGCGGACCGGATCGACCAACTGCCGATCGGTGTGATCGGCATTGCAGTGGGTACGGTGCTGCTGCCGGAGATGACGCGAAGGATCGCGGCCGGAGACGAGGCAGGAGCCCACGCGGCACAGAACCGCGCCATCGAATTCGCCCTGTTGCTGGCTATTCCGTGCATCGTGGCTTTCCTGGTCGCGCCGGAAGTCATCATGCGCGGCTTGTTCATGCGCGGACGTTTCACCGCGGACGATGCGCACGCGGCGGCGCTGACGCTGATGGCCTACACCATCGGCCTCATTCCCTTTGTGCTCATCCGCAGCGTCGTTGCGCCGTTTCTCGCGCGCGGCGATACGTTGACCCCGATGAAGGCTGCCTTGCTCGGAACTGCGGTCAATATCGTTTTTAAGGTAGCGCTGATGGGCGCACTGGCGCAGGTCGGGCTCGCGCTGGCGACCTCGATTGGCGCATGGATCAATTTCGTCATCGTTCTTTATCTGGCGGCACGTAAGGGCTTTATCGCCTCCGACGCGAGACTGAGGTCGTCCGTCGTGAAACTTATCGCCGCCGGCATAGCGATGGCGCTGGTGCTATTGTTTGTCTATCCGCTCGCCGCGCAGCCGTTATCCTCGTTGTCGCGGTTCAGGAATGTCGCGGAATTGGTGGTCCTCGCCCTGCTCGGCGGGGCCGTCTACGGCGCGCTGGTGCTTGCGCTGTTCGGACGGCAATGGCTTCCCGTCATTCGCGGTCGCGCGAGACCGATGACGGCCCCGTCGGCAGACACATTCGAAGGCACTTCGCCTCCCGTCGCGCCCGATTAGTTTGAGGAATGGTCGCGCTGTAAGACGGCAAGCGCCGCCGGAGCAACATTATCGCCCCATTCCTGCACGAAATGTCCGGCCTCGGTGAATTCGAGCGGCGGCGGGCAGCCGCGAATGTCGCGATGCAGTGCGCGCATAACCGGCGGTCCCAGGACCGGGTCGGTCATGCCGATTGCCATTACGCTTTGCCCGAGCCAGTCGTTGCGCCAGAAGTCGCGGGCCGCGCGCCCGATCTCCGCTCCGGCGCTGTCGGGAAATTCCGGCACCAGGTTGGGAAAGCGGCGCACGCCGGCTTTAAAGCGCGCGTCGGGATAAGGCGCATCGTAGGCGAGCGTTTCGGCGGACGAAAGATGCGGGCAGGCGCGCGCCAACAATTTGCCGATGGCCATGTCAGGATAGCCGTTGGAAAAGGCCCGCCAGTCCAAAAATCCTTGGGGCAGGGGAACGTCGCCGGTCGGCAGTGCGGTGTTCATCACGATCAATCGGCTAAAACGCTCGGGCATTTCCATCGGCAGCGTCAGGCCGAGCAGGCCGCCCCAATCTTGCACGACCAGCGTCACGTCGCTCAAATCAAGCGCGCGAACGAAGCCGAGAAGGCTGTCGCGATGGAAATCGAATGTGTAGACAAACTCATGGGCCGGTTTGTCCGAGCGTCCAAACCCGAATAGGTCTGGCGCTACCACGCGGCTTCCCGTCGCCAGGAGAAACGGGATCATCCGCCGATACAGATAGCTCCAGGTCGGCTGTCCGTGCAGGCATAAGAAAACGGGCGCCGTCTTCGGTCCCTCGTCGAGATAGGAAATGGACAAGCCGCTAAAGCCCGGAATGTCGCCGCGGCTCTGCGGCAGCCACAGAAAACCGGGTAGATCGGCGAAACGCTCGGGCGGCGTTCTCAAAACGTCAAGCATGACCTGTGACGTTACTTGGCCGCGGCCTGGATTGCCTTCCAGTCAAATTTTTTGGCGATCCCGAGCGCTTCATCGTCAGCAATGCCATTGAAGGAGACGCTGAACACGCTGTTGTTGCCAAGAGCGATAAGAATTGCGCCGGATTTGTCCTTGAAGTTGAACGTCCTTGTGACCTGGAACCCGTCAATGGGCGACGTACTCATTCGGCCATCGCTGGTTTCAATCTTCATTCCGGTCTGGGCAACCGCCAACGCGCCCTTTGCTGCTGCGCCAACCAGCACCTGGGCGTGAAAGCGGGCTGGTCCACGCTGATATTCACGGGTAGCGGTGATCATGGAGTTGCCCGGCATCTCCATGGAGATGCCGTCGGGCTTTTTGCCTTGCCAGCCATCCAGATCGATAAGAAACGGGAAAAATCGCTGGAACGCCTGATCGGCGCGCACAGTGGAAATTTGCAGAACGCAGCCAAGCAATGCTGCGGTCAATAAGCCTACCGCGTACCGGCGATTAATCATTTTACTCCCCCCACTCATTCGACAGCGCCCCAACATAGCAATGCGCGATGCACCGGGGAATGGCGATGAGAAGGAAAAGTGCGCCGCTTCCGCGGCGCGCTTCGCGGCAGAACCGCAGTCAATGGGCCTTACTCGTTCGCGCGCTTACGCTCTTGCGGTACGACTGAGATTGTCAGCCGTTCGCTGCCGCGCAGAACGTCGAGCGCGACGCGCTTGCCAATTTTTTCGCCGGTCAGCAGGCGCACAAGATCATCAGCGCCGGTAATGATGTTTCCGTCCAGCGCAAGCACGACGTCACCGCGCTTCAGTCCGGCGCGATCGACGGAACCGCCCGGTTCGACGGTGCTGACCATCACCGCGCTCTGTTGTTCAAGGCCGGCGGCGTGGCGCAGCCGTGGCGGCAGCGCAGTTTGCTGCGCCGACAATCCGATGAAAGCACGGCGGACACGGCCGTGGCGCACCAGTTCGCCCAGCACGAAGCTCGCGGTATTCGCAGCGACGGCGAAACAAATCCCCTGCGCGCCCATGATCACGGCGGTGTTGACGCCGACAATCTCGCCGCTGGAAGCGACGAGCGGACCGCCCGAATTGCCGGGATTGAGCGCGGCGTCCGTCTGAATCACATCGTCGATGAGGCGGCCGGTGCGCGCCCGCAGTGAGCGGCCGAGCGCCGAGACGACTCCCGTGGTCACCGTCGATTCGAAACCCAGCGGATTGCCGATTGCAATCACCAATTGACCGCGCTTGAGACGCTTGGAGTCGCCAAGCCGCGCGGCGGACAGGGTGACCGGTTGATCGACGCGCAGAAGGGCAAGATCGGTATCCGGGTCGTCGCCGATGAGTTGTGCCGTAAGCCGTTGGCCCTCCGCGGTCGATACTTCGATCACCGGCTTTGAGCCCGCGGCGCCGGCCACGTGACTATTGGTCAGAATAAGTCCGTCGGGCGCGACGATGACGCCGGAGCCGGTCCCGCCTCGAGAGCGTCCGCCACGGCCGGACGCGGCTTGGATCGTTTCGTCGCGCACCGAGAGGCCGACAACGGCCGGACCGACCCGGTCGACGACGTCGATGACGGCGCGCGAATAGGCATCGAGCAGCGCCTGATCTTCAGGCGGCACTTCCGACGGTGCAGATGAGATCACAGGCCGCCCGCCGGCCAGGCCTGCGTCGCTGAGAGGCAGTATTTTCACTGGATTGGCCTTGTTCTGCCGGCGTCGAGCCATCGGCTGGAGCCGGGCGGTATATATGGGGCGTCCGTTCGGCGGGGAAGAGCGCCGATTTTGAGTGCCGCCGGTGGTGGCAATCGCCTATTCTGCCGGAGCAGCGAGGGCGAAGGAGACCCATGGCGAAGGTTCAGCGGGGATGGCGGGCAGGGCTTTTGCTGCTGTCGCTGGGGCTTATCGCCGGCTGCGGCCAAGGGCAGCAGCAATCCGCCGCCCTGCCGCCGCCGACCGTCACGGTCGCGCGGCCGGTCCAACGCAGCGTCATCGACCAGGACGAGTACGTCGGCCGGTTTGTTGCTGTCGATTCGGTTGAGGTGCGCTCCCGCGTCTCCGGATATCTTTCGGCAATTCATTTCACCGACGGGCAAATGGTCAAAAAGGGTGACCTTTTGTTTGTCATCGACCACAAACCATTCCAGATCGCGCTCGACCAGATGCGCGCCAATCTCGCCCAGGCCCGCGCCAATCTCGCCTTTACCGAAGCTGACCTCGCCCGCGGCAAAGAACTGGTACAGAACAAGACAATCACCGAGCAGACTTTCGACCAGCGCAAGCAAGCCAAAAGCGTCGCGGAAGCTTCCGTCGCTGCGCAGGAAGCGATGGTTCATTCAGCCGAGCTCGATTTGAATGAATATTCGGAATTGCGCGCGCCCATTGATGGCCGTATCGGCGATCGGCGCGTCTCGGTCGGAAATTTGGTGACCGGCGGCAATGGCAGCAACACGACGCTGCTGGCGACCATCGTGTCGGTCGACCCCATTCGCTTCGAATTCACGTTCGACGAGGCTTCGTACCTGCGTTATCAGCGCTTTGCCGGTACCAACGGGCAGATGAGCAGTGGCCAAGGCGCCGTTGCGGTCACGCTCAAGCTGATTGACGAACCCGACTTTGCTCACTCCGGCAAGATGGACTTCATTGACAACGCCATCGACCGCTCTTCGGGCACAATCCGCGGTCGCGCTGTCTTTGCCAATCCGGACGGCATTTTCACGCCGGGCATGTTCGGCCGCATCCGGGTGCCGGGGTCGCACGCATTTACCGCGCTGCTAATTCCCGATGCGGCCATCGGCACCGAACAATCCCGCAAGTACGTGCTGGTCGTCGACGACGGCGGCGTCGTCCGGCAGAAATATGTAGTTCCCGGAAAAATCGACGACGACCTGCGTGTGATCAAGGAAGGTTTGGCGCCCACGGACCGCGTGATTGTCAACGGCCTGATGCGCGCCCGGCCTGGCATCAAGGTGACGGTGGAAGAAAAAGGCACGCCTGCGGCGTCATCTGCGCCGAAAGACGCGGCGCAAGCGAAGGCGAACTAGCCGCATGCGCATTTCGCATTTTTTCATCGATCGGCCGATCTTTGCGGCGGTGATCTCGGTCATTTTCGTCATTCTCGGCTCCGTGTCGTTCTTCCGCCTGCCGATTGCGCAATACCCGGAAATCGCGCCGCCTTTGATCAGCGTCACGGGTCAATATCCCGGAGCGAGCGCCGAAGTCGTGGCGTCGACCGTGGTGACGCCGATGGAGGAGCAGATCAACGGCGTCGAGAACATGATCTATATGGCGTCCAACTCGACCGCGGACGGGCGCTTCTCGATCGCGGTCAGTTTCGATCTCGGCACCAATCTCGACATCGCTCAGGTGCAGGTGCAGAACCGCGTGGCCATCGCGCAGCCGCGGTTGCCCGCCGACGTGCGCAACATCGGCGTCACCGTGCAAAAGAGCTCGCCCGACCTGATGATGGTCGTGCATCTTTACTCGCCGGATCATTCGCGCAGCGCGCTTTTCATTTCCAATTACGCGACGCTCGAGGTGACCGACGCGGTCACGCGCGTCGATGGCGTAGGGTCGATCATCGTCTTCGGAGCGCGCGATTATTCGATGCGCGTATGGATCGATCCCGATCGCTTGCAGTCGCTTGGCATGACGGCGACCGACGTGGTCAACGCGCTGCAGGGTCAGAATATTCAGGTCGCATCCGGCATGCTTGATCAGCCGCCGACTGCGCATCAGGGTGCTTTCCAGATTGCCGTGCAAACGCTTGGACGTCTCGCCGACCCGGACGAATTTGCCTCCATCGTGGTGAAGGAGACGCCCGGAGCGGTGGTGCGTCTGAAAGACGTCGCCAAAGTGGAGCTGGCGGCGCTCGACTATTCGTCCAATTCCTATCTCGATCACGATCCGGCGGTGGCGCTGGCGATTTTCCAGCGGCCCGGCTCCAATGCACTGGCCACCGCCGAGGCCGTCAAGAGCTTGATGGCCGAGCTGTCGAATCGCTTTCCGCAAGGCGTCAAATACGACATCTTCTTCAACCCGACACAATTCATCCAGCAATCCGTCGACGCCGTCATTGAAACCATCGGCGAAGCCACCATCCTTGTCGTGCTGGTGGTCATTTTGTTTCTGCAGACGTGGCGAGCGGCAATCATTCCGCTTGTCGCCATCCCGGTCTCGCTGATCGCCACTTTTTTCTTCATGGCCGCGTTCGGCTTCACGCTCAATAACCTGTCTTTGTTTGGGCTGGTGCTGGCGATCGGCATTGTCGTTGACGACGCGATCGTTGTCGTTGAGAACGTCGAACGCAATATCGCCGCCGGCCTGGCGCCGCGCGAAGCGGCGCGCAAGAGCATGGACGAGGTCGGCTCGGCGCTTGTTGCCATCGCGCTCGTCCTCTGCGCCGTCTTCGTGCCGTCGGTATTCATCACCGGAATATCGGGACAGTTTTACAGGCAGTTTGCGCTGACCATTGCCGGCGCGACCGTGATCTCGCTTATAGTTTCGCTCACGCTTTCGCCGGCGATGTGCGCGCTGCTGCTTAAACCGCATGCCTCTGGCCACCGCGACCGCTGGTGGGAGCGGCCGATCCACGGCTTCTTCGCGATTTTCAATCGCGGCTTCAACGCATTGGGCACGGGCGTTTCGTGGCTCGCCACGCGGACCGTACGCCGTGCCGCGATCATGGTCGTCGTCTACCTCGTCGTGATCGGCTTCGGTCTCAATCAATTCCGCCAGACGCCGGTCGGCTTTATCCCGCAGATCGACGCCGGCTACATGATTGTCGTGGTCCAGCTTCCGCCGGGCGCGTCGCTGGCGCGCACCGACGCCGCGCAACAGCGCGCACTAGACATTGCGCTTGGCGTACCCGGCGTGGCGCACGGGGTGAATGTCGTCGGGTTTTCCGGCGCGACATTTACCAATTCGCCGAACGCGGGCGCGATCTTCCTGGTGCTGGATTCGTTTGCCGCGCGTGCGCGCGATCCACGACAGTCGGCCGCCGCCATCCAGGCCGAGTTAAATCGCCGGCTGTCGAAAATTCAGGACGGTTTCTTCGTCGCCGTGCTGCCGCCGCCGGTCCGGGGCATCAGCAATTCCGGCGGTTTTCGCATGATTGTGGAAGACCGGGCCGGTCTTGGCTCCGCGGCACTGCGGCAGGCGACAACTGAACTGATGACGCGCGCATCGCAGACGCCGGGCGTAGCGACCGTCTTCACGCTGTTCGAAACGTCGACACCGCAAGTCTATCTGAACATCGATCGCACCAAGGCGCAGTTGCTCGGCGTCAACGTGCAGGACGTTTTCAACGCGCTGCAGGTGTTCATCGGCTCGGCATACGTCAACGACTTCAATCTGTTCGGGCGCACGTTCCGTGTCACGGCGCAAGCGCGCGAGGAAGACCGCCGCAATATTGCCGACGTGCTCAAGATCCGGGTTCGCAATTCCAGCGGCGATACCGTACCGCTTGGCTCATTCACCACCGTCACCGATATTTCCGGACCGTTCCGCGTGCCGCACTACAATCTCTATCCGTGCGCCGAGCTCGATGGCGCGGCCGCGCCCGGCTATTCGCAGGGGCAAGGCATCGACATCATGAACAAGCTCGCGGCCGAGACCTTGCCGGAGGGTTTCGCCACCGAGTGGACGTCGCTCGCTTACCAGCAGATCAAGGCTGGCAATACCGCGATGTTTGCTTTCGTGCTCGCCGTGGTCTTCGTGTTTCTTGTGCTTGCGGCGCAATACGAGAGCCTCACTTTGCCGCTCGCGGTGATCTTGATTGTGCCGATGTGCCTTGTGGCTGCGATCACCGGCGTCATTCTGCGCGGACAGGACAACAACATCCTCACTCAGGTCGGCTTCGTGGTGCTGATCGGGCTCGCGGCCAAGAACGCCATCTTGATTGTCGAGTTTGCCCGCCAGCTTGAAGACCAGGGCCGCAGCAGGTGGGAGGCGGCGGTCGAAGCCACCCGGCTGCGGCTTCGTCCGATCCTGATGACTTCGTTCGCCTTTATCCTCGGCGTCACGCCGCTTGTTTGGGCCGTTGGAGCAGGCGCTGAATTGCGCCAGGCGCTGGGGACCGCGGTGTTTGCCGGCATGATCGGCGTTACGGCCTTCGGCCTGATCTTCACGCCGGTTTTCTACGTCATCGCGCGCTATATTGCCCAATTGGGACCGCGCCGCGGAAAAAGCCGGCCGACCGGGATGCGGGCTGCTGAATGATCCCGCAGTCGCAATAACGGCGGGACCTTTATTGGCCCACTCCACAAACATCGCGATATCATGGCCCGACGCGATTCACGCCCATTTCCGGCGCGTCGGCATTCGCCAGGTGGGTCATGTGCCCGACGCCGGCCATAGCCGTCTAATCGCGCTTTGCCGCGACGATCCGGGTATTGCCGACGTGGTGTTGACCACTGAGGAAGAGGGCGTCGGCTTAATCGCCGGCGCATCGCTCGGCGGCCAGCGCGCGGCGTTGCTGATGCAATCGAGCGGCGTTGGCAATTGCATCAATATGTTTTCGCTACTCCGCAATTGCGGCTTCCCCTGCGTCATACTCGTGACCATGCGCGGCGAGTTCGGGGAATTCAATCCGTGGCAAGTGCCTATGGGCACGATCACCGAAGACGTCCTGAGGCTCTGTGGCTTTCTTGTTCATCGCGTCGATCGGGCCGATGCCGTCGGCGAGATCGTCGGCGCCGCCTGCAACATTGCATTCGAGCGCAATGTTCAAGCTGCGGTCTTGCTGTCTCAACGTCTGATCGGCCCCAAACAATGGACGCGATGATGCTGGATCGGCGGGATTTTGTGGCGACGCTTCTGGCCGATCGCCAGAATCTCCTTGTCGTCTGCGGGCTGGGCTCGGCGACCTACGACGTCGCCGCAGCTGGCGACCATCCGCTGAATTTCTACCTTTGGGGCGCAATGGGCGGCGCTGCGATGATCGGGCTCGGACTGGCCTTGGCGCGGCCCGATCGCCGCGTAGCCGTCATCACTGGCGACGGCGAAATGCTCATGGGTCTCGGAAGCCTCGCTACGATCGGCGTCAAGCAACCGAACAATCTTTCCATCGTCGTGCTCGACAATGCCCATTACGGTGAAACCGGCATGCAGCCAAGCCACACGCTGTCGGGGGTCGATCTTACCGGAGTGGCGGTTGCGTGCCGTTTCAAACACGCGGCGGTGGTTTCACGTCTCGAGGAGACCGCCGGCGTCCGCGCATTACTGCATGCCGGCGAAGGACCGCTTCTTTTCGACGCACGGATCAAGGCCGAGGACGTGCCCCGGGTGCTGCCGCTTCGCGACGGTCACGTCATCAAGCAACGTTTCGTTGCGGCTTTGAATTCAACTTGAGACCGGAACCGCCCGGCTGCCGCTGGCGGCAATATTAAGGTTGATGGCCGATGTTAAATCGCGCGGAGTGCCGCGGATGGTAAGAAATTGCCCGAAGCTCTCGCGTTGCTCGGCGGCTTGCGTGTGTCGCCATATGCGACGCCGCGGCGGAAAATCGGGGAAAAGCGATGTCGTTGCTAAACCATGCCAAACAGACGCGGCGCGTTCTAACCAACGCGTTCAGGAATAATTACGCACGCCGGATGCCGTACAGTGCGTCCGTCGACAGGCTGAACCGGCAGCCGCTGCTCGAAAACTTCAAGCAAAGACACGCGACCGTGCCGGCGTTCGCCACCCGCGAGGAAATGTGGTCCTTCATCGCAGATCGTTGCGCGGGCGCCGTCGACTATCTTGAATTCGGGGTCCATCGCGGCCACAGCATCCTCTATTTCGCCGAACAAAACCGGGCGCCTGAAAGCCGATTTTTCGGTTTCGATTGTTTCACCGGTCTGCCGGAAGATTGGGACAGCGATTACCCCAGAGGGCACTTCGACACCGGCGGTCGTATGCCGGAAACTCGCGATTCGCGTGTTCAGTTCGTCGCCGGAATGTTTCAGGACACGCTTCCCGGATTTGTCGCGCGGTTCAAACCGCGCAACAGGCCCGTCGTCAACATCGACTGCGATCTATATTCGTCGGCGCTTTACTGCCTCACCAAACTCGACCCGATTCTGCCGACCGGCACCATCCTGATGTTCGACGAATTCGGCTCGGTACTGCACGAGTTCCGCGCTGTGCAGGATTACCTGTCGAGCTACCGGCGTGGGTTCGAGGTGATTTGCTCGCACGACAACTTTTTCACGGTCGCCGGCGAACTCCTATAGCGGCGGCGATCGGCCGGCGACGCGAACAAAACGCACCGGCTCGCTCAGGCCCCGCAGCGTCGCGCTATCTTCGATGAGAGCTCGGCCGGTGAGCGCTTCGCGCGCCTCGGCATCGGCCAAGACCGCTTCGGAGACAATCACTTCGCCGCCGCGACACTGGTGCTCAAGCCGCGAAGCGGTGTTCACCACCGAGCCAAAGTAGTCGAGCACGCTGCCCGCGGTAACGGCGATACACGTTCCGCCGTGCAAGCCGAGCTTCAATACAATGCCGGCGTCGCTGCGCTCGTGATTGAAGTTTTCGACCTCGTCTTGGATCGAGAGCGCGGCGCGGACGGCATCGGCCGGATCGTGAAATGCGGCCATCACCGCGTCCCCCACGGTCTTGACGATGAAACCGTGATGACGCTCCACCCGCTCCGACAAAAAGGCAAAATGATCGCGCACGAGACGGTAGGCGGAGGCATCGCCGAGATCGTCGTACAGTCTGGTCGAGCCCTGAAGGTCGGTGAACATCATCGCGATCCGCCCGATCTCGACTTCATCGCCGGGTCGCAAAAGCTGTTCGGGACACAGCCGCCGGAAAGCGGCCATGGCGATTACCCGTTCTCCGGTGAGTGCCTCCGAGGTCCAGGCCCGGCTCTCAACCACAAAGATCAGCGGCCTGTCAGTGTCGTTATGGGCGGTCAACTCGCCCGCGCGGCCGCCGCTCAGGGTCATCTTGTCACCGCGCGCCGTGACTTCGGGTATGACGCCATCTTCTCCGATCGCGACATCGGTTTCGCCCCCGGCCTCGATGGTGCGAAAGCGGAAAGGACCGGGACCGACGTGCAGCGGAAAGTTCTTTGTCGCGCGTGCCGGCACTTCACCCTGGAATTTCACGTGCGGGGTGCTGCCCTGGCCAAGCAGACAGAGTTCGCCTTTGGGCAGCGGCCGCAGCCACGGCTCCGGATGGAAGGTCAATTCCACATTGCGCGTGAAGTCGCGGCCGTAATCGATGTTGCAGGATGAACAGTGTGCGCCCTCCGGCAGTTCGTGCAAGTTCTTGACGCTCAACTTCGCGCCGCGACAGCGCGAGCACAACAAGTCCCAGCTCATGGCGACAATGCCGCGCCGCTGTGCGGCGAGGAATAGTTCGACCACATCGTCCGCCGGTACTTTCCAGGAGCGCGCCAACGCCAGAGGACGAACGGCGCGTAGCGCCACGATAGACGCGTGGAGAAGGAAGTCTGAGAGCCGCGGCGCAAGGCCGTGACTTGCCGGATCGTTTTCGAGGTCGCCGATCAGTGCCGCGAGGCGCCGGCGCGCGGCGGGCTTGGCCGCTTCGTGAGCATGGGCGCCGCGCATAGGGCCGGGTATTTCCGATTCAGCAATGAGCTTTTCGACGGCCGCCAGGCGCTTATCGCCCTCACGGTCGATCTGGCCTGAGAGTTTTGCCAGTAAACCCAGGACGCCGACACACTCGATCTCCGAGGAAAAGACTATCCGCGTGCCGGTGTCATCGGGATGAAGTTCGACCGCGGCTTCAAAGCGGCGGATCGGGCCGTTGAGAAAATGACGGGTTTGTATGAGCCGCCGATTTTCCTCCCACTCGCTGAAGCCCTCTTGCCATCTGATTCGCAACGGGCCGAGGCTCGCGGTGGCAACGCGATTAATGCGTCCCTGCGCGTCCATCCGCTCCTCGACTTGATATGGAGGCGACCCGGACAGCTCGTTGATGCGTGCGGTGTCGGCGACGCAAGGCCAAATAGCTTCCGGCGGTTTGGGGTAATGCCGTTCCTTGCGATAGCGGTAAAGGGTTTTCATTGGCGGATAATGCCTGGGGCTTGCTAGCCATTATACGCGCGGGGCTAGTCCCGGTTTCGTGATTTATCGCCGCTTTTATTCCCTGTATTCTTCCAAGGCCCACCGAATCCGCTCAATTGCGCCGTCCACCGATACCGCAAGAACCGAAGGATCATCGCATGATGCGTATCTTACTCTCCGTTACGGTATTCGCTCTCGGCATCACAGTCGCCGCCGCCCAGGACCCCATCAAGGAACGCAAGGACCTGATGAGGGGTATGGGCGATCAGGCCAAGATTGGCGGCGCCATGGCCAAGGGAGATGAGCCGTTCGATGTTGCCAAGGCGCAAAAAATCTTCGCGACCTTCGCAGACACCGCGTCGAAGGCGCCCGCGCTGTTTCCGCCGAATTCGAACGATGAGCCGACGGCCGATGACCCGTATACCGCCAGTCCAAAGGTCTGGCAGGACATGAACGACTTCAAGTCGCGCTTCGAAAAGTTTGGCGCCGATGCCAAGGCGGCCGGTGCAAGCGTCAAGGACCTTGATACGTTCAAGGCGGCATTCGGCAATATCGGCAAGAATGGCTGCGGCGGATGCCATCAAGACTATCGCCTCAAGAAGAGCTGACGCGCGGCTGAGTTTGCCAAACAGGCGGACGCGCACACCCGATGAATAGGTTCGTGCTCGGCGCCGCGATCGGTGTCGCCGCAATTGCGATACTATTTTGGGTTTTGACTATCCCTGCGACCGTGACAGCAGCCGATTTGCCGCCGTACACGCCGAACGTCGATAATGGGCGGACGATGTTTCACGTCGGTGGCTGCGCGTCATGTCACGCGACGCCGAACAATGATGCAAAAAAACGCGACGAGACGCGGCTTGGCGGCGGCCTTGCTTTGCCTTCGCCGTTTGGCACTTTTTTCGTTCCGAACATTTCGCCGGATCCGGCCGACGGGATCGGTGCATGGAGCGAAGCGGACTTCGTTACCGCGCTTTGGAAGGGCACGTCGCGGCGGGGCAGGCATCTGTTTCCGGCATTTCCCTACACCTCGTACCGGCAGATGCGGCTTACCGATGTGCGCGATCTGTTTGCCTTTCTGAAAACACTGCCGCCGGTTTCGGGGCGGCCGCGCCGGCACGATTTGGTATTTCCATTCAACGTGCGCCGGCTGGTCGGAGTGTGGAAGCTTTTATTCTTCCACGGCGGGCCTTTTGTGCCCGACGCGACGAAATCCGCCCAATTGAATCGCGGCGCTTACCTTGTGAACGCGCCGGGGCATTGTGCCGAATGTCACAGTCCGCGGAATTTTCTCGGCGCCGTTGTGGACCGCCAGCGTTTCGCAGGTGGACCGGCGCCGGAGGGCAAGGGTTGGGTGCCGAACATTACGCCCACAGGATTACAGCATCACGATCCGGCGTGGTCGGAGAAGGATATCGCCAGCTTTCTTGGGGACGGCATGACCCCATCTGGAGACTTTGCCGGCGGCGCCATGGCCGACGTCGTACGCAATCTTGAGCAAATCGATAAGGCGGACCGCGACGCAATGGCCACGTATATCTACGCCTTGCCAGCGCGGGAAGGGCCGACGCGGCCCGCTAAGCGCCCCCAAAAGCCTTGAACGTGATGATGGTGCGCGTGTCCTGCACGCCAAGTATGGTTTGCACTTTCTCCGCGACGAAGTGGCCAATGTCCGTGGTCTGTTCTACATAAAACTTCACCAGCAGGTCGAAATCACCGGCAGTCGAATAGATCTCCGAGGCGATTTCAGCGTCGGCCAGCCGGTTCGCCACCTCGTAGGACTTGCCGAGCTGACATTTGATCTGAACGAAGAAAGGAACCATCCGCGTCTCCACCTCGGACATTGGAAGCTAATTTGGACCGAGGGCGCCGATAATACCTGCTAAATTGCAAAGAGCCACTGGACGGCATCCTTGAAATCCGAACGGGCATGCGGGCACCACTCGATTTGCGGCTGAACGCCATTCTCGATCCCGAGCGCGCCGGGGGGCACGATTTGCTCGACCTCGCCCGCGCCGTTGCGGCAGGCGGAGCGACGCTTGTGCAATTGCGCGACAAGAAAAGCGACACCCGCGCCATGATCGAGGTGGCACGCGCCGTTAAGGCGGCTTTGGTGCCATTGAATGTCGCGTTTGTCGTCAACGATCGGGTCGATGTTGCGCTCGCTGCCGGGGCCGACGGGGTTCACGTCGGGCCTGAGGATATGGCGCCCGAAGACGCGCGGCGCTTACTGGGCCGGGACGCAATCATCGGCGTGTCAATCAAGACGGTTGCCGCGGCCGAGGCGGCGCCGGTCGGCCTTGTCGATTATGCGGGCGTCGGGGGAATCTACGCCACCTTGTCGAAGGAGCAGAAGACGCCGCCGATCGGTACGGATGGATTTAGCCGGGTTGCCGGGGCCTTGCGCCGGCGCGCGCCGGCGTTGCCCATTGTCGGGATTGCCGGGATCGACGCCAGCAATGCCGGCGCGGTCATCGCCGCAGGCGCCGATGGCATTGCCGTCATCTCGGCATTATCAAGCGCGCGCAATCCCGCGATGGCGGCCCGCACGCTGCGCGAGGTCGTCGACAGCATGCTGGCGAAGCGGCGAACCTGAGTATCGCCGGCGCGCCGTTTCTACCGCTGTCACTCGGAAGATCGGCTGGCGGTTTGAGGCCCGCGCCACTAAATCTCCGCAATGGTTGCAACGCGGAAGCCAATGGCGAGATTTCAGCGCGGCAGCGAGCAGGGCTCGACGCTGAACCGCGAACAAAAAGGGCGCGGCGTGCCGATCGCAGTCACAATTGCGGGCTCGGATTCCAGCGGCGGCGCCGGCATCGAGGCGGATCTAAAGACCTTTTCGGCGCTCGGTGTGTATGGCGCCGCTGTCGTCACCGCGGTCACCGCGCAAAACACCAAGGGCGTTTTCGGCATCCACGAGGTACCGGCCGCGTTCATTGCGGCGCAAATCGATGCCGTCTTTTCCGATCTTGAAGTCGGAGCCGTGAAGATCGGTATGCTTCCGGGCGTCGCCGCGATCGACGCCGTGGCCGAGGCCCTCGATCGCCACCGGCCGTCCAACGTCGTGCTTGATCCGGTCATGGCCGCAAGCTCGGGTGACCGCTTGCTGCGCGCGGATGGTACCCGCTTGCGGGTGTTACTGTCGCGCGTGCGGCTCCTGACGCCCAATCTGCCGGAGGCCGCGGGCCTACTCGATGTCGCGCTTGCCAACGACGAAGACGAGATGCGGGCGCAGGGGGAGAAACTGCTGGCGCAAGGTCCCGAGGCGGTTCTCATCAAAGGCGGCCATGGTAGCGGCGCCGAGAGCGTCGATTTGCTCATCGAAGCCGGGCGTTGCATTCGGCTTGCGGCGCCGCGCGTGGCGACCAAGAACACCCATGGAACAGGTTGTACGTTGTCGTCGGCAATTGCGGCCGGCCTCGCCAAGGGACTGCCGCTGGAAACCGCCGCGCGGCAAGCCAAGGAGTACGTCAGCGCGGCGATCGTGGCAGCGGATCGTCTCGCCATCGGCGCCGGCCACGGGCCGCTGCACCATTTTCACGCTTGGTGGTAGGCTTTCGAGCCGCACGGAAAATTGCTACCGCTTTCTCCCCTTTAGAGGAAACGCGGCGGAGGTTGGGACGATGCGGGCTATCCTAACTTTTGTGGCGGTAATGGCGGTAATGATGTCAATTAATAACGCGTCCGGAGCGGAATATGAAATGACAAGCCGGCCGGACCTCGTGTTTGCCGAGCACGACGGGGTCAAACTGGTCGGCGATCTCTACCTGCCCAAAGGCCGCACCAAAGCGCCGGTGTTAGTTGCGATACATGGCGGTGGCTGGCAAGTCGGCAGCCGCCAGTTTTACCGTTACTGGGGCTTGTTTCTGGCGCGCGCCGGCTACGCGGTTTTCGCCGTCGAGTACCGGTTAGGTAAGCCAGGCACTTATCCGGCGGCGGTGTATGACGTCAAAGCCGCTATTCAGTTTGTACGGGCCAAGGCCGCGGAGTTCGATCTCGATCCGGACCGCATCGCTCTCGTTGGCGATTCTGCAGGCGCGCATCTTGCCTCGCTGACCGCGCTCGCGGGCGACCAATTCAACACGGCTTATCGGGACGACGCCAATGCTGCCGTAGCCGCGGATGTCAAAGCCGTCATCGGCTTCTATGGTGTCTACGACATGCACGCCCAATGGATGCACGATCTCACCACGCGTCCGAACGATAAGATCGTGGAGAAGTTTCTTGGCGTGTCACCGATGCAGAACCGGCGCGTCTATTTCGAAGCGTCGCCGATCAGCTTCGCTACCATCGATCGCAACCGGGTCAAATTCTTGCTGATTCACGGTACCGACGACGACATTGTCGATTCGCCGAGCCAGTCGGGCGCATTTCTCGTCGCACTCACCCAAGCGGGCTTCTTTGTGCGGCGGATCATCGTTCCCGGCGCTGGGCATTTTTGGGCGTCGGACCCGTTCGAAAGCGAGCCGCACAGCTACAGCGCCTTGGTGATTCCAAGGCTGATGCGGTTTCTCGAAGGTTCGCTGTGAACGTGTAAATGCGGGGGCGTGGCGGCAATGCAGCGCCCCCATAAAGCCGGAGGAAACGGGTCATGTTGAAATCGATTACCATGATTGCCTCTGTTGCGCTCTCGATGATGGCGTGGCCGTTGTTGCCGCTGCACAACGACCCGGCCTTGGCGCAAACTGGACCGTTCCTTGTCAATGCGGTCGAATATGACGTCATGCCTGGCCAAATTGACAAATTCCTTGCCGCGCTCAAGGAGAACGCCGAAGCGTCGGTAAAAGAGCCGGGTTGCCGCGAATTGGATATCGCGGTGTCGCAGAAAGATCCGAACCACGTCTTCATCTATGAGGTCTATAACGATGCCGCCGCCGCTGGGGCGCACACGGCGACCAATCACTTCAAGAAATACAAGGCGGCGACGGCCGGCATGACAACCAAGCGCGAGGCAAAATCATATTCGTCAGTCGCGACGAATATTAAGGGCATGTGACCGGCGGGTACTCCGCCAACTGAGCAAGGGCATAGGGATGGCTACAAGAAGAAGGGGCACCGTCGGGATCGTCGGTCTCGGTATCATGGGCGGTGCTTTCGCGCGCAACCTCGTCGCCGCCAATTGGCGGGTTGTCGGCTATGACGTCGCCCCCGATCGGCGGCGTGCGATGGCCAAGGCTGGAGTCGATATCCGCTCGGATGCCGGGGAGGTTGCCCGCGAGGCGTCGACGCTGATTTTGAGCCTGCCAAATCCCGAGGCGCTCTCGGAGACAGTTGCAGCCATTGTCAAAGCCGACGTGCCCCGTCGCGTGGTGATCGAGTCATCGACATTCAAGCTGGAAGACAAGCTTGCGGCGCAGGCGGCGCTGCGCAAGGCCGGTCATGTTTTGCTCGATTGCCCGGTCAGCGGGACGGGCGTTCAAGCCGAGGTAAAGGACCTCGTCGTTTATGCCTCCGGCGACGCGGCCGAGATCAAAAAGCTGCGCCCGTTGTTCGGGGGCTTTACGCGAGTGGTGCGCGACTTGGGTGAGTTCGGCAATGGCAGCCGCATAAAATACATCGCCAATCTCCTGGTCGCGATCCATAACGTCGCAAGTGCCGAAGCTTTGGTGCTCGGGATGAAATCCGGCTTGCCGCCGCAGCTTATCTACGACGAAATCAAGGTGGGCGCCGGCAATTCCGAGATATTCCGAATTCGTGCGCCGATGATGGTAAAGGGCCGCTACGACAAGCCGACGATGAAGGTTGCGATCTGGAAAAAAGACATGGACATCATCGGCAGTTTTGCGCAATCGCTCGGCGCGCCGACCCCATTATTCTCCGCCACATTGCCGATCTACGCGGCCGCGCTGTCGACGGGATATGCCATGCAGGACACGGCTTCGACCTGCGCCGTGCTCGAGTTGATGGCCGGCATAAAGCGCGGCAAGACAAAGTCAAAGCGCAAGCGCGCGGCGCCGGCGAGATAACAGTATGGCGCGCCGCCGTCTCGCCGCGCAGCCGAAATCGCGGCTTGCCATTTGGGCGCGGCGGCTCGCGTTGTTCTCGCTCGCCGCGACGCTGATCGGCGTCATTATTGTGCGCTCGGGCGCGCTGGAAATCGTGCCGGCGTTATCTACGTTGGCGGGCGCCTTGGTCCTTGCCGTCGTTGCGATCCTGCTCGCGTTCGCGGCCGGCGTGGCGATCTGGCGGGAAGGCATTAGCGGCATTGGCGAGGCGGTCACCGGATTGCTCGTCGGCGTCGCGCTGATTGCGTATCCGGTTTACCTCGGCGTCAAGGCCTATCGCCTGCCGGCAATCTATGACGTCACCACAGATCCAATCGACCCGCCCCGTTTTGAGGCGATTGCTCGGCTACGCCCGCGCGACGCCAATCCAGTGAACTATGCGGGCATCTATTCCGCCGAGCAGCAGCGCGAAGCGTATTCCGACATCGAGCCCGATGTGACCGACTCCTCCCCGCTGCAAGCCTATGACGCGGCGCTCAAGATTGTGACCAAACGCAAATGGCGTGTCGTCGACGCACGTCCGCCGCAGGTGGCTCCGCCACGCGAGGGGCTCATCGAGGCGATTGCGCGCACGCCCATTCTCGGCTTCCGCGATGACGTGGTAGTGCGCGTGCGCGCCGCGCCCGAAGGCGCCCGCATCGACGTGCGGTCGGCTTCGCGCTACGGGCGACACGATCTCGGGGCAAATGCGGCGCGCGTGCGTTTGCTGATCGACGATATTGATGATTTGCTAGCGACGCCTACGCCCGAGAAGAAACAACCCGACGCGAAGCCGGCTCAGCCGGCCGGGCGGGGCAATTCGGCCAAACGATAAACGCCGCCAATGGTCGGCGCGCCATCGGTCGCAACGAGGCCACGCGCTACCAAATCCTCGAGATGCGCGAGGAGAGACAGGGCGGCCGCTCCGCTGAGACGCGGATCGAGCCCGATATAGATCGCACGCACGAGCGTCGGAATATCGGCGGCGCCTTTGTCGAGCCTGTGGAGGATCGAGTTTTCGCGCGCTTTGCGGTGCCCGATATAGCTTTGCACAAAACGCGGCGCATCGCGCACTGGCCCGCCGTGGCCGGGCAGATAAACAGGTTCGCTACGCTGCGCCAGTTTCGCCAGCGAAGCCATGTAATCGCTCATGGCTCCGTCTGGCGGTGCAACGATGGGAGTTGACCACGCCATCACGTGATCGCCGGAGAAAATCAAATCCGCTTCGCGGAACGCGTATGCCATGTGGTTCGCAGTATGCCCCGGCGTAGTTAGCGCTTCGATGGTCCAGCCTTTGCCCGTTACGGTTTGCAGATCGGTCAGTGCAACATCGGGACGAAAGGCGGTGTCGCCGCTCGCATCGAGCGCCGCCGTTTCGCCGATATGGAGTGGCCGCGCGGCACGATGCGGCCCTTCGGCATAAACCGTGGCGCCGGTCGCTCCCTTGACCCTGGGCGTCGCGGGCGAATGATCGCGATGCGTATGAGTGACGAATATCGCGGTCACGTTCTCGCCGCGCACGGCATCGAGCAGCGCGGCAACGTGGGCGTCGTTCTCCGGCCCGGGATCGACGATCGCGACGTCGCCGCGACCAATGATGTAGCTGACAGTTCCTTTGTAGGTAAACGGACCGGGATTGTTTGCGACCAAGGCCCGCACGCCGGGCGCGACTTCGGTTGCTCGTCCGGGAATAAGGTCGAAGGCCTTATTGTAGGGGATGTCCTCGCCCATGGCCCGGAGGGTCACTTACCGTTGTTGCAGGTGTATCCATCTGCGGGGGCCGCCGATCAAGCGCAAGCGGGAATTTTGCGGGGCAGGGCCCAAAAAAGGATGGAGCCCCGGTGCCG
>CAVWBV010000027.1:0-116692 GCA_963753355.1 uncultured Alphaproteobacteria bacterium | reverse complement strand
ATTCCCAGGATGATATAGACGGCGACGGTGGCGGCGAGGAATAGCAACGGCTGGATTTGCCTTGTGGTTTCAGCCTCGCGCGCCTCACCTCTGAATTCAGTCCTGATGTCGGGTGGCAGACCGATATCGCGTTCGACCTGCCTGATCGCCGCTTGGGCTTGGCCGATAGAAACCCCCAGTGGGGTGTTAAATCCAATCACGATGCCGGGAAGCTGCGAAAAGTGACTGATCCACATCGGCGTATGAGCGCGGCGGCGCATGCTGACGACATCTGCGGGTACCCCTTGCTCGAGCAGCACATGAGCCAAATCCGTAGGCTCGTCCCTGAAGCGCGGTTCGACCTCGAGCACGAGGCGGTGGAAGTTTATAGGGAGGCGGATCGTGCCGATCTGGCGTTGTCCAAGCCAATCGTAAAGCACGTTGTCGATATCGGCGATGCTGACGCCGGCCTCGGCGGCGCGCGCCCGATTGATCAGCAAGCTCTGCTCGATGCCGCTGACGTCGTAGTTCCAAATCGCGTCTGCCACTTGGGGCATACGGCGAATGTGCTGCAACAGGGCTCGGCCCCAGCGGACGACCTCATCCTGGTTCAATCCGGTCACGGCATACTGATAGCGGTTGATGCCGCCGACGCCGATCTGCACATCCTGTGCCGGAATAAAGAAAGTCCGGATGCCGTGAAGCTTAGCCATTTTGCCGCGCAGTCGATCGATCACCTCTTCAACCAATTCCTTACGAACGCTCAGCGGCTTTAGATTTATCAGCATCGTGCCGACGCTCATGACCCCACGACCGATCGCCGAGGAAACGCTTTCCACAGCTGGATCCTCCCCGATCAGCGAAGCGGCCGATTGCTGTAATCCCTCCATAGCCTCGAACGACGTGCTGGAGAGTGTCACGGTCCTGATCCGCAAAATGCCAGTGTCCTGGGTCGGCAAAAAACCTTTGGGTAAGTTTACGTACAACGCAATCGTCGCCGCGGTCAGCGCGACCGCGCCGAGCAGCGTGACCCAACGGAAGCGCAGTGCCGAGGCGAGGCTCGCGACATACCAGCCGGCCACCCGGTCGATCGCGTGTCCGCAAAAGCGGTTGATGCGGCCCGGCTCGGTTTGTTCGCGCGGGCCGAGAAGCTGGCCGCACATCATTGGCGTCAGGGTCAATGAGATGATGGCCGAAGCCACAATGGCCACGAACAGGGTGACGCCCAATTCGCGAAACAGACGGCCGACAATGTCGGGCATGAACAGGACCGGGACGAGACCGGCAATCAGCGCCAAGGTGATCGAGGCGACGGTAAAGCCCATCTGCCGCGTTCCCTTCAGGGCGGCATCGATCGGCTGTTCGCCCTCCTGAATGAGGCGGGTGATATTTTCGATGATGATGACCGCATCGTCGATCACAAATCCGATGGCGATCGTCAGAGCCATCAGCGAAATATTGTCGATGCTGAAATCGAGGAAATACATCGCTACCAGCGTTGCGGCGATAGAGAGCGGGATGCTGACAACGGGAATGACTGTCGCCCAAAGGCGGCGGAGGAACAAAGCGATGACCAGCACGACAAGGATGAGCGCGACCATCATGGTGAACTGAACGTCGGAGATGGCGGCGCGAATGAGCAGGGTGCGGTCGTAAACGACGTGAACCTTGATCGACGGCGGTATCCATCGTTCCAGTTGCGGCATCACCGCGAGAATGTCGTCGACCGTTTTGACGACGTTGGCATCAGGCGTCTTGATTATGGACATGACGAGGGCAGGTTCGCCGTTGAACCAGGCGGCGCGATCCAGATTAATGACGCTGTCGTTGACATCCGCCACGTCGCGCAGCTTGATCGGGGCGCCGTTTTTCATTCCAACGACGACGTCGCGATAGTCAGACGCTTGGTAAAGCTGGTCGTTGGCGGCGAGGGATATCGCGTGCGCGCCGTCGGTTATCTCGCCCTTGGGCTTGTCGACCGTCGCCGCGCTGACGGCCGCTCTGACTTTTTCAAGCGACAGGCCCATATCCGCGATTGAACGGGGGTTGGCTTCAATGCGGACAGCCGGTCTACCGCCGCCGCCGATAAAAACCGCGGCGACGCCGTCGATCTGCGATACTCTTTGCGCGACTACGGTGTCGGCATACTCGAAAATCGCCGGCAGGTCGTAAGCATCGGACGTAAGCGCTAGCGCCATCACCGGAAAGCCGTTGGCGTTCGCTTTGGCGTAAGTCGGAGGCTGTGGCATGTTCTTCGGTAGCCAAGGCGCCGCGGCATTGATCGCCGCCTGTACCGCGCCGGCAGCCTCGTCGAGGTCTTTTTCGAGCCCAAACTCCATCGATATCGTGCAAGTCCCGTTGATGCTCCGTGCGCGCATTTCTTTGATGCCGGAGATCAAACCAAGTTGATGTTCAAGCGGCGCAGAGACCGACGAAGCAACCGTGTCGGAACTTGCCCCGGGTAACGTGGCAAAAACCGTGATGACCGGACGCTCGAGCAGCGGCAACGAAGCGATCGGCAATCGCAAATAGGCGACTACGCCCGACAGTGCGAGAGCGACGCTCAAGAGCGTCGTTGCAATCGGCCGGCGCACGAAGGGTGCCGAGAAGTTCATGCCTCGATGTCCTGTGGCCGCTCGATATTGACCGGTGGCGGCTGCGCGCCGGTCCCGGTGCGAGATTTTCGCGAAAAGCGTTGCTCGATCCGCGCAAACGCCAAGTAGACGACGGGCGTCGCATACAGCGTGAGAAATTGCGAAACCAGGAGACCGCCGACGACGACGATGCCAAGGGGCCGGCGTAGTTCTGATCCCGTGCCGGTGCCAACCGCAAGTGGGAGGGCGCCCAACAGCGCCGCCATGGTGGTCATCATGATCGGGCGGAAACGCAATAGGCAAGCCTGATAGATCGACTGTTCGGGCGCCAAGCCTTCTTGGCGCTCGGCGGCGAGCGCGAAGTCGACCATCATGATTCCGTTCTTTTTGACGATCCCGATCAGCAGAATGATGCCGATCAGCGACACCAAATTCAGGTCCTGATGGAACAGCATCATCGCCAGCAGGGCGCCGATGCCCGCAGACGGCAGTGTCGCCAGGATGGTGATGGGGTGGATGTAGCTTTCGTAAAGCACGCCGAGCACGATGTAGACGGCGATGACCGCGGCGAGGATCAGGAACGGCTCGCTTTTCACCGAGGAGACGAATTCGGCGGCGCTGCCGACCATGGTTCCCTCGATTGCATCGGGGAGGCCGATTGCGGCTTGGCTGCGCCGCACCGCATCGAGCGCTTGGCTGAGCGAGACGCCGGGAGCGAGATTGAAGGACAGCGCGACCGCGGGAAATTCGTTTTGGTGCGTAATTATCAGGGGCGCCAGGCGTTTATCGAGCTTGGTGAACGTCGATAGCGGCACCGGCGGTGGTTGTTTTGCGGCGCCCGAAGACGGCGTGGTTGGGGAGTCGTTCACCGCCGGCCGGGTGGTTTCTTTCCTGGAATAGATGCTGGCGAGTGCATCGGTGGTGTTGCGATATTCCGGAGCGACCTCGACGATGACTTTGTACTGATAAACCGGCCCGTAAATAGTGGCGATCTGGCGCTGGCCGAATGCGTCGTACAGGTCCTGAACGATAGTCGAGACGTCGAGGCCGAAGCGTGCGGCGGCGTCGCGATTTATATCGATCATCATCTGCTGGCCGAGGTCTTGCTGGTCCGTGGTGACGTCGGCCAGTTCCGGCTGTTTCTGCAGCTCGCGCAGGAATTTGTCGGACCATCGCCGCAGTTCGTTCGCGTCGAGGTGCTGAAGCACGTACTGGTAGCGCGTGCGAGTGAGCCGGCTCTCAATCTGAATATCCTGCACGGGTTGCAGGTGCAGCGAGATATCGTGAACTTCGGCGACCGCCTGATGCAGCCGCTGCATGATTTCATCGGCTGAAGCGCTTCGGCGATCCGGAGGTCCGATGTCGATGTAGAGCCGGCCACTATTGACGGTTGGATTGTCTTCGCCGATTCCGACGAAGCTCGAAACGCTAACGACGTCGGGGTCGCGGGCGATGATCTCGGCGAGGCGCCGTTGCAAGAGAGACATGTTCTCGAACGAGACGTCCTGCGCCGCGTCGGTGACGCCGCCGATGAGGCCGGTATCCTGCTCGGGCACAAAGCCTTTCGGAACCAGGACATAGAGCCAGATACTGGCGACGAAAGTCAGGATCGTCAGCACGAGCGTCAGCGTCCTGTGGCGCAGCGACCAAATCAGGCCCGCCTCATAGACTGCGCGCATCGCATCGAAGGCGCGCTCGGTTTTTCGATAGAACCAACCTTCCTCGGCGGCATCCCGCCGCCTAAGCAGCGTCGCGCACATCATGGGCGTCAAGACCAGCGACAGAATGCCGGAGATGACGATCGCGACCGAAAGGGTAATCGAGAATTCGCGGAAAAGCCGGCCGACGACACCGCCCATCAGCAGCAGCGGGATGAACACTGCGACCAGGGATATCGTCAGCGACACGATCGTAAAGCCGATCTGCCGCGACCCCTTGAGGGCGGCGTCGATCGGCCGCTCACCGGCTTCGATGTAGCGCACGATATTCTCGATCATCACGATGGCATCGTCGACGATGAATCCCGATGCGATGCTCAGCGCCATCAGCGAAATATTGTCGAGACTGAAGCCCAGGGCGGCCATCACGCCGAATGTCGCGATCAGCGTTGCAGGCAACGTGACGCTGGGAATGAGCGTCGCCCAAAATTTGCGCAGAAACAGGAAGATGACGAGGATGACGAGCGCTACTGTGATGGCGAGTGTCTGCTGCACGTCGTACACAGCGGTGCGGATGGTGGTGGTGCGGTCGGCTGCGATATCGATGGACAGTCCGCGCGGCGACGTCTTTTGGATCGCCGGCAGCAGCGCCTTGATCGCATCGACTACCGCGATGATGTTAGCGCCGGGCTGGCGCTTGACGTTGAGGATCAGGGCCGGCTTGCCGTTGTACCAGGCGGCGACCTTGTCATTCTCAAGGCCGTCGATGGCTTGGCCGATATCGGTGAATTTCACCGGGGCGCCGTTGCGATACGCGATGATCGCATCGCGGAAGTCTTTGGCTGCGAATAATTGATCGTTGGCGCCGACCTCGAGCGTTTGCCGCGGACCGTCGATTTGACCCTTGGGCAGGTCGGTGGTGCTGGTTTCGATGGCGCGGCGAACATCTTCCAGCGACAGGCCGAGTGCCGACAATTGGCGAGGGTTGACTTGCAACCGCACCGCGCGCGCCGCAGCTCCTTCCGGAGAGACTTCGCCGACGCCATCGACCTCTGCTAAACGCGGAACAAGCGCGGTCGCCGCATATTCGGTGACCGCGTAGAGCGGCATCGTGTCCGAGGTCAGGGCGATGACCAGCACGGGCATGTCGGCCGGATTGAACTGATGATAAATCGGCGGGAAGGGCAGTTCATTCACCGGCACCCATCCGGTGGCGGCATTGATCGCTGCCTGGACGTCGAGCGATGCCGAGGCGAGACTTTTCGATAATTTGAATTGCAGCGTGATGTCGCTCCTGCCGTAGGAGCTCGACGAACTCATCAGCGACAGCCCCGAAATTCGACCCAGGAAATGCTCGAGCGGCGCGGAGATCGAACTTTGGATGACGTCGGGCGAGGCGCCGGGCCAGGCGGTGCTGACCTGGATGGTGGGAAACTCAACGGTCGGGAGCGCCGCTACCGATAATTGCCTGTAGCCGAGCAGTCCGACCAGAACGACGGCGATAACCAGCAAAGTCGTTGCGATCGGCCTCACAATGAATGGCGCAGAAACATTCATTCGGTAACGGAGGCTCTCGATCCGACGTCCGTCGCCTCCGGGATGATGCTTACTCGGCTTCCGGCCTGCAGCCGCTGATAGCCATCAAGCACGACATTGTCGCCCTCTTGAATGCGTCCCTCGATCAGCGAGGTGCCGCCGAGCGATTGCCGCACCCGAACAGGCCGTATCACGACAGTACTGTCGGAGCCGACAACCCAGACGTAATCGCCTTTGGGGCCTTGATGCACGGCGGCGCTCGGTACCGTAAGGCCGTCATTGCGCTTCTCGACCACGATCCGGCAATCGACAAAGTCACCGGGCCAGAGCTTTTCCTGTTCGTTGGGAAAACTGGCTTTCAGGGTGATCGTCCCGCTGTTCTGGCTCACCACGACGTTGACCGTTTGAACTTCGCCGCGGCCGAGCGGGGTGATTCCGTTCTCGGCGTAGGCAAATACCGGCAAGCTGGTGATGCCGAGCGAAGCACCATGTCGTTCGAGTTCTTTCGCCGAGACCGTTATGAGAACCGAAATCGGCTTGAGCTGGACGACTGTGGCGAGGATTGTTTCCTGGCCAGCGCGAACGAGATTTCCGGGATCGACCGAGCGGATGCTGATGCGGCCATTGATCGGAGACTTGATGGTCGCGTAGTCGAGCCGCGCCTGCGCGTATTTCATCTCCGCTTCGTATTGAGCGACTTCCGCGGAGTATTGGCCGACGAGCATCCGCTCCTGGTCGGTCTGTTTCTGTGAGGCGAAGTCGTGCTTGAGCAGCTCTTCATCGCGCCACAGATTGGTTTTGGAGTTCTCGAGCTGGACAGCTGCGCGATCCCGCTGAGCCTTCGCCAGGTCCAGCCTCGCCTGATAGATCGTCGGGTCGATCTCAACCAGCGTATCGCCGATCTTGACGTCTTGACCTTCCTGGAACGGCATCTTGGTGATCACGCCGTCAACCTGAGACGTAACGTCGACCTTGTAATAGGCCTGAACCGTGCCGATGCCGGAAAGGTAAATCGGGACTTCGCTCTTGCGCACCGGCGTCACCCCGACGCGCGCGACCCCTGAGGCTTTGTCATCGGAAGGCAAGGCACGACCGGTCGGCGTGGCCAGGGGTGGGGTTTCGTCGGAAGCTGCGGCAACGCGCTGACCCGGCGCGGCCTTGCCAGCTTCAATCCAGCTTGGTGTCGGCCATCCGGCTTGCCAGAAGTAGAACGTCCCGCCGCCCAGCAGCAACGCCACCGCCAGAAGTACGAGCCTAGCGCGCATAGTCTTTGATCCGATTCCGCGTTGAGCGGAAACCTTTAAAATCTCGGTTTTCACAAAATCTTAGAAAAATCAAGAAATTACTATACGACATGTGGCATGTCCTGTACACAAATCGCCGACCGCGGCGTGATCGCGGCCTCGAAACGACTGGGTGTACGCAGCGCGGCAATTTGGAGACCGACCTGCGCTACCTACAAGCGCGTCGGTCGAAGCCGACTTCCCAAGCAACCGGGGTTTTTTTGGGGCTTTGAAACGCGCGGCCGCTCAGGCAAATCCGAAATCCGGGCCACGCGTCGCCGGTGACGCATTCGTTTGGTGGATGCCGACCGAAAATGTCCGCCCGGATGACTGTGCCCGCTGGCTCGGGATTCTTGACGCCGAAGAACGCGAGCGCGCGAGCCGCTTCCGTCTCGATCATGACCGGATCGATTTCATTGCAGCGCATGCGTTGTTGCGCCGCATGCTCGCGTTCCATCTCCAGCGGCCGGCACAGCAATGGCGGTTCGATATTGGCGAATTTGGCAAACCTGTAATGGCCGAACACTTCCCGCATCCGGAGATCGATTTCAACCTCGCGCACACCCGCGGTCTGGTGGCTGCCGCTATCGTCTCGCGCGCCCATATTGGTGTCGATGTCGAGAAAATCGACGCCACCAAGGCGGATTTTAAGGTCGCAGAGAACTATTTTGCGGCTCCGGAAATCGAAATCTTGCGTTCGACGCCTGCTTCGGATCGCACGATCTGCTTTTTTCGCTTCTGGACCCTTAAGGAAGCGTACCTCAAGGCGATCGGTACCGGGTTTGACACACCACTCGACTCGTTTGCCTTTACCCTCGCGCCGATCCGCATTGTTTTCTTGCGGAACGCTGGCGACCGTGACGATTCGCAGCGTTGGCATTTTGAGTCCTTACCAACGACACCCGAACATATTCTATCGGTCGCGGTGGTAGGCGAAAGCGGCGAGGGGTTTCGCATTGTGCCGCGCTCGGTCGACCCGCAAGAACTGTAGCAACAAGAATACTTGGTGGGCGGCGGACCAACAACGCGTCCGCAGTCGGGGACGGAACTACGACGCCCGCTCCAGCAGGAAAGTTTGCCTTCGCCCCTGCTCGTAGTCGTGAATGCCGGTCCAGTCGGTAATGCCCAATGCATTCCAGTCAACGGGATGGCAGTGAAAGCCAAAGAAGTCGCACAAGAACGCGATCAGGTCCCCTGTAGGGATCGAGATGATATTACCGCTGATGTTGCTCCGCCGAGCCACGTTGCCTCCGGCGATCTCCGGCATCTGTAGTGTGAAACGCAGTACTGGCCCGCGGCCGGGCGCAACGTTGGTGTCCAGGATGATGAATGGCGGCTGAAGATGCTGCCATTCGCGGAACATTTGCTGCGGATCGAACCGTTCAAAAAACCGGACGCACATTATGAGGTCGAACGAATCCGGCTCGAAACGTGCAAGCGCCGAGAAAATGTCGGCGTTGACGATCTCGTATGATCCTGGAGGCGCATCGGCGAACGCTTTAGCGGCGCGGTCCGCTACGCGCGGCAACGGCTCGACGCAGGTCACGTGCGCGGCGCCGGCGTCGAGCGCGGCCAATCCCCAGCGGCCGTCGCCCGCCGGCAGCTCCAATATGCGCGCATTTTCGAATAGCGCGCGGTTTTGCTGGACGATTACTTTGAAGAGTTGCCGTGAGCGAATAATGTCGACATACGCTGCCGAAGGACGGCCCGCGCGCGGCAAATGATTGATGTGACGGTCGTAGAGATCTCCGAACTCTGAGGACGGCGTGTGGGTGTCGGCGATGCGGCTGCCGGCTGACAGAGGGGCGCGCTCTGCCGCCGCAGCGCTCGGCTGAGCCGGTGTGATGGCGGCACCGCTTTTGGTCTCTACTTCGAACCGGGCAATCCATTCCGCATTAGTTCCATCGCCTTGTTTTTCGAACGGCGGAATTTCAATTGCCGTGCGCTCGTCGCCTTCAGCGCCGAGTAACGCAACAATGGCTTGAACCGTCCCGGACCGGTCGGCGGCAAAATCTTCGTAGACAAGCCTGAACGGGTGGACGCCGTGTTCGGTGAACCATTGCCCCCATTCCTCCTCCTGTTGCGCGAGATCGTCGATACATCTTTCGATGAGCTCGCGATTGTAAGTGGTCGGTGACGATCCGCCCCTGGCTTGCAGCGACGTCCACGTGCTCGTCTGATAAGCCTTCGCCATGGACACAGCTTGCGCGATTTTGTTGCGCCGCGTGGTGTGAACGAAGGTCACGGGCGCCAACACGTCGAGCAAGGCAGGATAGCCGCGAAGAAAATGGCTGAAATGCTGAATATGAACGTTCATGCCGAAAATCCCGTTCGGCGAGGTGCGGCAAGCGACAAGCTTGGCGACGTAGTCGGCAGGGGACATCGCGCGCAGCCGGTTCATCATCGGTCGCATGTCGTAAGCGGGAAACAAATACTCGCAAGGCGCCCCGAGCACGCCGGTTTTCCAAAGCTCGCCTGACAGGAATTGACTGCCGGAGCGGGGCAAGGACGCGATGATGTACGATTTCCGAAGCGCGGTGGGTCCTTCGAAATCGAAGGCTTGGTCCGTCCTGCGAATCGCTATCTGCGGCGCGCTCGCTTGAACCTGCATTGTGTACCCGACGTCGAAAACCGGAACGCGTTATTCCGCTAGGAGCGCTGGCGGCGCCAGTTAATTGTTCGCCGCCGCGGCCATGGTCTTACCGTGGAAGAAATCCCAGAGCGTCTGCGCGGTGCCGAATCCTCCGCCCGTGCCGGGCCCGCCCGGCGGACGATGGCCACCACCAACTACACTGTAAAGAACGATCGGCGCGCCCGAACATCCCGCCCAGCGATCGACTACGATCGGCGGTGCTCCGCCATAGTCCGATTGCCGCACCTCGGAACGCTTCGGTGCCATGGTGCAACCGTTGAGCTTGCGGAAAAACGTCAACGTTCGCTCCGTTCCCCATACCTTCAGGCCTGCGGCCGTGCTGCCGCCGTCGTAGGGCATGATCGGGTCAGCGGTGCCATTCACCATCATAAACGCAATCGGCTTTGTCGGGTGGCAATCCTGACCGGCGTAATCGGGCATCGACGCCAAAAATACGCCGACCGCCGCGAACAGTTCGGGTGTATCGCATGCCAGGCGCAGTGCCATCACGCCGCCATTCGAGATGCCGCTCAGATAAATTCGGTTGGGATCGGCAACTCCGCGGCGCACGAGATCGGCCACTAGTTGCTTGATGAAGGTGTTGTCGGCGCCGTTCGTGAACAAGCCGCTGCGGTCGCGGAAGCCAGGCGGAAAGACGTTCCATTCGCCGCCAAGCCCATCGGGTAAAACAGTAACGAAATGCTCGCGCTCGCCCAGTTGCTCAAATCCCATATACCGCGCTCGCAGCGCGCTGCTGCCTTTTCCATGCAGGAAGATAAGTGTGGGCAGTGGTCCGGAAGCCTGGGGTGTCGCCAAAATGTATGTCCGCCGTTGTCCGGCAACTTGCATGCCGAATGGCCGGGCGCCCTCAGCAACAGAGTCGGCACTGGAGGTGAAGTACCAGGCGGCCAGCGCGGCAATGCACAAAACGCCGACAACAAGCCGCCGAGCAGCCATTGGGTCTCTCCAAAAAAATAGGCGTGAAACCTTGATCGTTATTGCTTCGACGAAACTTCCACGTAATCGCACATGGCCGCTGGTCCACGCAAGGCTCCGGTCGTGCGGCTTTCGCAATCCGCCCGTTTTCGAACGGCCAGCGAGGATACGCCGGCGTCGCAATCACGCCTGTGGCTAGATGAACACTTTTCTACTCATATCTGAGTGACAATGTTCACGGCCGTTATATGGCGCGGTGGAGGGAGGCTTCCTTCGTGCGCGGCGAGCATTTACGAGAACCCTCCCGCGAGTATGGGAATCGTCATTCGAGCATGGAACCAGTGTTTGAAGCGGGCGTCTTGCGCGGAACTGCGAATGAGTATTTTGAATTGGCTTGCCAAAGCAGACGGCCTGCCGCAACATTCTGCCATCAAAAAATCGGGAGTAGTCGATGGGCGACGGTGATGAAATTGCAACAATAGAAGCGCTGAGCAGACAATTTACGGAAGCGCTTAAAGCCCGCGACTATGCGGCGGTCGGCGGCATGTTCACGAACGATGCCGTGATTTGTCCGCCGAATTCGAACGTCATTACCGGCAAAGGCAATGTTGCGCAATTCTGGGAAAGGAACCGACGAATTCAGGGCCTGTCTTTTGACTCCGTCAGCGTCAAGGCGCTTAGCGAAAATGCGTTGCGGGCCGTCGGCATCATGAGCTTACAGCTCGCATCCCCAAACCCTGGACCGCAAGCCGCCGGACGTGGGCAGCAGATCAAGGCCAAGTACATTTTGGTATGGCAAAAGGTCGACGGCGTCTGGAAGATTGACAGCGGGATCTGGAACAGAATCGGTCCTGCTCAAACCAGTCGCCTCCCGGCGCCTTCGGCAATTAGGGCGGGAGGATTTGGTCCGGGCGGCGGACCGCGTGCGGCTGGAGGCGGCGGGCTCGGGCCGGGCGGCCGTCCCCGCGGCCCAGGATGGGGACCCGGCGGCGGTCCCCGAGGCGGCGGTCCGCGCGGCCCCGGGGGAGGCGGCGCGGGTGGACCCGCGGGCGTGTGATCAACATTCTTTAATCACGACGCAATGCGCGATGATTGTTCGGCGCAACTGCAATTAAACTTGCACGGAACGTTCGACGTCTTCGCCCGGAGGTGCGCTGGTGTCGATCGGAGAAGTACTGTATCACGACGCCTCGGAATCGGCCGGCGAAAGGCCGCCAGGAACTCAGTCGCATGTCAGCCGTAAGCGCTCCGACGTCGCGGGATGAATTTTTTCTCATATCTGCTTACGTCGCGCCGCGCACGGCGACGGAACAGAAGTTGGCAGCGATCTGGCAACACGCGCTCGGGATAGGTTCCATCGGAATAAACGATGCTTATGAGGATCTCGGCGGCAGCTCGCTGCTGGCGGCGTCGATTTTCGCCGAGATCGAAAAGGTTTTCGCCATCAAAGCCGAAATGAACATTCTCATCGAGGCGCCGACCGTAGAGAAATTGGCGCAGAAGCTAGACCAACTCGCGCGTGCACAAGGAGTCGGTTAATGATCATTCCGATCCGCGCAGAGGGTCGCAAGCCTCCGCTTTTTTTGCTGCACGGCAACACCGGATTTATGCCGATTGGCACGACTTTCTCGCGCGTCCTTGGCCCCGATCAGCCGGTTTACATTATCAATGCCAAAGGCTTTGATGGCAGCGAGCCGCGCGAGACTGTGGCGGAAATGGCAAGCGACTATCTGGCGGACATTCTCAGCGTCACGACGACCGGGCCGCTGGTCATTGTGGGTCAATGCTGGGGAACGCTTATTGCCCTCGAGGTTGCTTCTGAGTTGCTCAACCGCGGATGCGAAATGGGCCCGCTTATCTTGATTGACCCGCCGCACGTTCCATTTCGCAAAGTACCAACCGAGGTGACGGAAGAAACGACCCGGCAGCTCTACGACTATACGCGCCGGACGCTGCTGGAGATGTCCGACACCTGGTATTTGGAATTGCCGTTCGACGCTAATGATGCCGAGCAGCTGCACAACGCGGTGATAACTGCGATGGCTTCAATAACCGCGCTTTCCAAATTTATTCCGAAGCCTTTTTTTGGAAGTGTGGAGCTGATCCTTAACGCTGAATCCGTTCCGCCGTTTTTCGGACAGGGCAAGCCCTGGCAAAGAATTCTGGCAAATCCGCCCGTCGCTCATGTGCTGCCTTATGGGCATACCGAAATGCTCAATAATCACCGCTTTGACGTGGGACGCCTCCTCGGGTTGATTTTGCAATGGAATGAAGGCCGCGGCACGGCCGTAGAGCCGACAGAAACCGGCTTTGACGAGCAGCAAAGCCAGCCCGAGCGGATGGAGCAAGGTTTCAGTCTAATGGCTGGAGAATAAGTCCCCGGTCCTTCCCAAACCACTGACGTTGCTTTGGCGTTTCAAGCAGTTGCGGATTTGGCCTTTGCAGCCTGCGATCGATAGCCCGGACAGATGAACCTGCTGGCCATTGGCGATCTTCACGTCAGCCATTCGCTCAATCGCAATGCGCTTCGCTCTCTGCTCGATCGTCCCGACGATTGGCTCATTATCGCCGGCGATGTCGGCGATACCGAGGAGCAGGTTGCGCACGCGTTCGGCGTTCTGTCGGAGCGCTTTGCTAAGCTGATCTGGGTCCCGGGCAATCACGAGTTATGGACGACGAGTGGGAAGCCAGGAGCCGCCGACGCCGCCGCCGGCGAATCGCGCTACAACGCCATGGTCGCCTTGGCGCGCTCGTTGGGTGTGGTAACGCCGGAAGATCCGTATCCAATCTGGCCAGCCGGCGACCGGCCGATCGTCATCGCGCCATTATTCCTGCTGTATGACTACACGTACCGGCCGGATGATGTTGCGGCGGCCGATGTGGTCGACTGGGCGGCCGAAACGGGGGTAGTTTGCGCCGACGAAGCGCTGCTGCATCCCGCACCGCATGCCGATCGCGCTGCCTGGTGCGCGGCGCGCGTGGCGGCGACTGAAAAGCGGCTCGCGGCGCTGCCGCCGGATTTTGCCACCGTGTTGGTGAATCACTATCCGCTCGAGTATCACCACGCAGTGCTGCCGCGCATTCCGCGATTTTCGCCCTGGTGCGGAACAAGATTGACCGAGGGATGGCATCGGCGCTTTCGCGCGGTCTCGGTCATTTACGGGCACTTGCACGTCCGCAATAACTTCGAGCAGGACGCCGTTGCTTTCCACGAAGTGTCGCTCGGCTACCCGGGTCAGTGGAAGGGCGCGATCGATCCCTATCTCCGCATCATCTTGTGATGCCGCCCGCACTGCGCTCTATGCAAAGGATTAACGTCGTGGGACTTGGTGGAGCCAGGGGGAGTCGAACCCCCGACCTCTTGAATGCCATTCAAGCGCTCTCCCAACTGAGCTATGGCCCCGTAAGAAGTCAGATGTCGGTAGTCAGTAGTCGCAAAAAATTGGGTCTGTGCTGATTAGTGATTCCCGATTACCGACTTCCGGTTACCCTTCCTCCTCGTTTTCGATATCGCTGCCGATGATATCGGTCACATCGGCGTCTTCTTCCTCCTGCTCCTCGATAAATGTGGAGTCGTCGAGATTTTCATCTATCTCGACTTCCTCTTCGAGGTCAGGCTCGGCAGTTTCCACCGGCGCCTTGGCTCCTTGCGACTCGGCTTCGGCTTCCTCCAGCGATACGAATTCGGCTTCCTGCGGCTCGGGCGTCACGGCTTCCTCAGCAGGGGCGGGTGCTGGACGCGGCGCGGCCGCGGCAGGCGCGGCTTCCGGCCGCGCGCGCGCGACTGGAGTCTCTACCGGCACCACCTTACCGGTGTACGGCGAAATCACCGGGTCCTTATTCAGATCGTAAAACTTGCGTCCAGTCTCGGGACAGACGCGCTTGGTGCCGAGTTCCGCTTTCGCCACAGCCGAAATCCTTCAATTTGGCAGCTTCACTTGGCTAGTCGCGCCGCCCCTGTCAATAGCCCATGAACGGCTGGCGATGGCGCCGAAGCGGCGACTTTACGCGAACCTGAGCGCGCCCAAAGCCCGATCGTAGCGGCTACCGCACGACGTGATTTAGCTTATAAGTCGAAGCATTTCGACGTCATTGTACCGGCGCCGGACCAGCGAGATGTAAATGACCAAGCTTTTTCGAATCGTCGGGGTCGGCGTCGCATCGCCGGCCAATTGGGTTATCGGGCAGTTCGAAAGCACTAAAGACGCATTGGCAGAATACAATTCTGAATTTCGGCGGCCCAAAAGCGAAGGTATCGATGATGGCGGCCGGAGCTCGAATTCGTGAACGACAATCGCGAGGTTGAATATTTCCTACCCGAGGAAGAATGCACCCACACCCCGGACCTGCGGGACAAGGGCGTGGAGACTGGCCGATGGGGTTTGGCGAGAGCAAAAGGCGACGCCTAGCGGCCGAAAGGCCCGGACCCGTGCCATTGCGCAAGAATAATCGCGTCTGGGGACCGTGAAATGAGTACCGATACTTATCCTCATTTGTTTTCGTCGCTGCGGATCAGAAACACCACCCTTCCGAATCGCGTGGCTTTCGCCCCGGTGTGTCCGACGTGGGTGCGCTCGCCGCACGAGGGAATCTTCACCGAACAAGCGGTCGCCTATTACGAGGAGCGCGCCAAGACCGGTTTGGGAATGATCATTCTTGGTGGTCACCTGATCGACAAGAACACAATCTATACCCCGATGGGCTTTCCCGGACTTTGGAACGACGCGCAGCTCGAAGGACTGGCCAACGTTGCAAGAGCTGTGAAGCGGCACGGCTGCGCGCTTTCAGTGCAGCTCCTGCACCTCGGACTTCGGTCGCCGACGCCTTTCTTAAAAACCGATCCGGCTCGCGATCCCTACGAATACGATCCCTATATGCTCGCGCCGAGCCAGATGCCTGCCGGCGAAATTCCCGGCGGACCAACGCCCAAGGAGCTGGAAGAGCACGAGATCGAATACATCCTGCAATGCTTCGAGGATGCCGCCAAGCGCGCAATCTCAGCCGGGCTCGACGGCGTCGAATTTCACGTCGCCCACGGCTACCTGCCCTGGCAGTTCCTTTCGCCCTTCTACAATCACCGCAAGGACCGTTGGGGCGGCTCGTACGAAAATCGGCTGCGGTTTTCCATCGAAGCGATGCGTCGCATCCGCAAAAGGATCGGTGACCGGCCGTTCATCGGCTACCGCATTAACTCGACGTCCTTTTGGGAAGGCGATCTCGAGATCGAAGATATTAAGCGCATTCATGCCGATTTCGAAAAGGCGACCGACATCGACTATGTGAGCGTCTCTGCCGGAGTGCACCACTCCTGGATCCATACGCCGATGACGTTCGATGAAGGCTGGGAACGTCAGTACACCCGCGCAATAAAATCCGTGTCCACCAAGCCGGTCCTGCTGG
Organism: uncultured Alphaproteobacteria bacterium; assembly: GCA_963753355.1. GTDB lineage: Bacteria > Pseudomonadota > Alphaproteobacteria > Rhizobiales > Xanthobacteraceae > BOG-931. The sequence goes on along the minus strand of CAVWBV010000027.1, from coordinate 100,674 downwards.
TCGGACGGGTAAGCCATCCGGGCGTCGCCGAGGAGCTTGTCAGCTCTGGCGATGCGGATGCCATTCTGCTGGCTCGGCAAATGATTGCCGACGAACAGTGGATGACAAAAGTCAAAGCGGGGCGCGTGGCCGACATTCGCCGCTGCGTTGCCGCCAATTATTGTTGGCGCGCGGTAATCCGCGGCAGTCGCGTCCAATGCGCCTATAACCCCGTTGTCGGGCGCGAGGGGGTGTGGGGCACAAGCGCGACGACAAAGGCCTCGTCCTCAAAGCGGGTGGTTGTCGTCGGCGCTGGCCCCGCCGGTCTGGAGTTCGCTCGCGTGGCGGCGGCGCGAGGCCATGATGTCGTCGTCTATGAGGGCGAGCGGCATGTGGGCGGGCACGTGCGCGCTTATGGGGCGCTGCCTAACCGGCAGCAATACGGGACGATCGCAACGTGGCTTGCCGCGCAGGCGAGCGGCAACGGCGCCATAATCAAAACTGATAGTCCGGTGACGGCCGAGAACATTGATGACGTGCTTTCCGCGGAACGGCCGGATCACATTGTCGTTGCTACCGGCGCCCGTTACCGCAAGGACGGATTTCAAGGACAGACGGGCAAGCCAATTCCGGGCTGGGAGACGGGTCGCTGCTTGACGTGGGATGAAGTCGCTCTCGACAAGGTGAAAGTTTCGGGAGAGGTGCTGGTCATCGACGAGCTTGCGGACGTAGCCGCGCCGCTCACCGCGGTCAAATTGGCAAAACTGGGTTGCAAGGTGAGGCTGCTGACAAAATGGCCGATGATCGGCATGGAGACGGCAGCCGAAGTCTATCTGCACTGGATTTTGACCTACCTCTACGAAGCGGAAGTCGAAATGATCGCCGATCATGCGGTCAAGCGCATCAGCGGCCGGGAAGTGGAAATCGTCAACATTTATCAGCCCGCGCGCGCTCGCCCGATCAACGCCGACGCGATTGTGATGGCGACGGCGCGAAGCTCTGAAAACTCCCTTTATCATTTGCTGCGCGAGCGAGGCCGCAGCGTCGAGTCTATCGGTTGCGCTGTTGCCCCGCGGACGGTGTACGAAGCGACTTTGGAAGGGCATCGCTCAGCGCGCAAGCTTGGCGCTCGGCAGTGGAGCCAGATCGCAGGCGGGGCGGCTCCGCGTCAGGTTTCGGCATGACTGAACGCGCATCGCTTAGTGCACGCCGCGGCGGTCCGCTGAAGGGGCGCGTGCGTGTACCCGGTGACAAATCGATCTCGCACCGGGCGGTGATACTCGGCGCGCTGACGGTCGGTGAATGCAGTATCAGCGGGCTTCTTGAAGGTGACGACGTGCTCAATACCGCCAAAGCGGTGACCGCGCTTGGCGCCATCGTCAACCGGCGCGCTGGAGGCAAATGGGATATTCACGGCGTAGGCGTTGGAGGTTTCGCCGAGCCTGGGCGCCCGCTCGATTTCGGAAATTCCGGAACGGGTTGCCGACTGATGCTAGGCGCAGTCGGGGGCTGTCCAATCACAGCGATTTTTGATGGTGACGCATCGTTGCGCCGGCGGCCGATGCAGCGGGTGCTCGAGCCGCTTCATCGGATCGGCGCGCGGACGCAGACTGCTGCGGATGGACGTCTGCCGGTAACGCTGACGGGGGCCTCCGATCCCATACCAATTGTGTTCGAGCCGCCGGTTCCCTCGGCACAGCTGAAGTCGGCCGTTCTTCTCGCCGGACTTTCAGCGCCCGGACAAACGGTCGTCGTTGAGAGCGAGGCGACGCGCGACCACACCGAAAAGATGCTGGCATATTTCGGTGCGGATGTACGCGTCGAGCCGGAGGGCAATCTGGGGAGCGGCAGGCGCGTGACGCTCACCGGCCAGCCCGAACTTGTCCCCGCGCCCATTGTCGTGCCTGCCGATCCATCTTCAGCCGCTTTCCCGCTGGTCGCTGCAATTATTACGCCGGGCTCGGACATCATTCTCGATGGCGTGATGATGAACCCGTTACGCACCGGGCTGCTCACAACGCTTGGCGAAATGGGGGCGTCGATCGAGCGCGTCGACACCCGCATTGAAGGCGGGGAGGAGGTCGCCGACCTGCGCATCCGCTCCGCCGTGTTGCGCGGCGTCGACGTCCCGGCTTACCGCGCCCCGGCGATGATCGACGAATATCCAATCCTCGCTGTGGCCGCTTCGTTCGCGGAGGGCGAGACACGAATGCGCGGCTTGAAAGAGCTGCGCGTCAAGGAATCCGACAGGCTCGCAGCGACAGCCGCGATGCTGCGGACCAACGGCGTCGAGGTCGAAATCGAAGGCGATGACCTCATCATGCGCGGACGAGGACGCGCCCGCGGCGGCGGCCGGGTGATGACCCACATGGATCACCGCATCGCCATGTCCGGATTGGTCATCGGGCTCGCTAGCGAGCAGGCGGTCCAGGTGGACGACGCAAGCTTCATCGCCACGAGTTTTCCCGGCTTTACGCGTTTAATGAGAGGGCTCGGCGCTGATTTTGCGTGAGCGGGATGACAAGCTCGGTGTGGCTCGGCTCGATGTTCAAGCGCGGCCGAGTACGAGCACTGCGTTCAAGCCGCCAAATGCGAAGGAGCTGGACATTGCGAGCTCAAGAGGTGCGTTGCGCGCGGTATTGGGCACATAGTCCAGATCGCAATCCGGATCGGGCTCCTCGAAATTCGCCGTCGGCGGAATGATCTGGTGGTGTAGCGCGAGCGCCGTGGCGGCGAATTCCAGCGCGCCCGCGGCTCCTAAACTGTGGCCCAGCACGGCTTTACTCGAGGAGACCGCCAGGCGCTCGGCGCTGTCGCCAAACGCTTTATGCAGCGCAATGGTTTCGCCTTTGTCGTTTAACGCAGTGGCGGTGCCATGGGCGTTGACGTAATCCATCTCATCCGGATTGACTTTCGCATCCGTCAAGGCTGCGCTTATCGCCCGCGCGGCGCCGCTAGGATCGATGGCAGTTATGTCGCCGGCGTCGGCGCTCATTCCAAATCCCTTGATCTCGCCGTAGATCAGCGCACCGCGCGCTGCAGCGTGCTCGCGGGGCTCGAGGACGAAGATCGCCCCACCCTCGCCAAGCACCAGCCCACTTCGATTGCGCGAGAACGGCCGGCAGGTATCGGCGCTCATAACCCGCAGCGCCTCCCAAGCTTTCATCGTGCCGACGGTGATGCAGGCCTCGGTTCCGCCGGCAAGCGCTACTTGCGCCTGCCCCGTTCGCACCATCTGGAACGCTTGGCCGATAGCGTGCGTCCCCGAGGCGCATGCCGATGCGATAGTGAAGGTCGGGCCTTTTAGGCCGAGATCCATGGAGATGAGGCTGCTCGGCGCGTTCGCCATCAATCGCGGAATAGTCAGCGGATGGGAGCGCGAACTATTTTGTCCGTAGAGCCGCAAGAAGGCGTCGTCGAGCGTGTTCATCCCGCCGGCGCCATTGCCGACGATCGTCGCTGCGCTAAGCGCAATCTCTTCGGTAATATCCAGTTGCGCGTCTTCGACCGCCGCGCGCGCGGCAACCACGGCGAATTGCGAGAAGCGATCCATCATTCCCAGCCTTTTGGAGTCAAAATGCTGGGCGGGGTCGAAGTCGCGCACCTCCGCGGCGATTCGTATGTTCAAACGCTCTGTGGGGATTCGGGTAATCGGGCCGATTCCGGATCGTGCTTCCACCAGACCCGACCAGAACTCTTCGCGCGTGCTGCCCACCGGCGAAACAACGCCGATGCCGGTCACGACGACCCGGTTCATTGAGCGGCTTTCGACGTCTTCGCCGCAACCAGTTTTTCTACGATTTCCGCAACGTCGCCGACCGTCGAAAACGGCATTTCCTGGCCGCCGCCCTTGTCGGAGGTTGCCAGCCGCGTCGCCTCGTCGGCCTTCAGCGGAATGGTGATGTCGAATTTCTCTTCGAGGGCAAAGACGATTTCGATTACGTCGAGTGATTCGGCGCCCAATTCATCGAGGTGTGTTTCCGGCGTCAGCCGATCGACGGAAATATTAAGCGACTTCGCAATTATCGATCGAACATCGTCGATAACTGCCGCGGGCTTCGCCGCTGCTGCTGGCTGATCGCTCAATCGCGTACCACTTGGTTAGACACCGCTATTATTCATACCCGGCATGCAATCTCAAGCCGTTCCTAAGGACTGTCCAGCCGCGATCGCCGATCGCCGATCGGCGAGGATGTGAGCACGGTTGGAGGCCGCATTGAGAGCGCTTTCGAGTTCGCTTCGCATCCGTTCTAACGTTGCCGCGTCTGCATCGGGCGGAACCCGGATCGGATCGCCGATGACAATTGCGCCTCGGCTGAAGGGCAGGTTAATTTCCGAGCGATCCCAATTGTCGAGCACGATCCGGCGGCTGGTCGTCAACGATACCGGAAAGATCGGCCGGCCGGAAATTTGCGCCAATTTGACAATGCCCAATCCGGCCACACGAGAAACTTTTGGAATGTCGGCAGTCAGGGCCATGTTCCAGCCTTCCGCGAGCGACTCGATCATTTCTTTGAAGCCGGCTACTCCGCCCTTGGCGTAGAATTGCCGTCCATGATCGCCAGAGCCGCGAACGGTGCCGATGCCGAGCCGCTCGGCGGCGATCGCGTTGATCTCGCCGTCCGTGTGGCGTGAAATCAAAACTTTGAAACGATAGTGCCGGCGAAGGAATGGCAGCAGAAAATGCTGACCGTGCCACATCCCGATGATGACCGGCTGGTCGGTTTCATACATGCGATAAGGGTCGGCCGGCTCCATCGCAAAGCGGCTGGTTCGCCAGACGAGACGCAAATATTCGGCGGCCAATACCCCAACCGTCCTTCGCGCCCACGCTTTTTGCTTTAACAGTCGCCGCACGGCCACCATCGATATACGCCACCAGGTTGTGACCGCGTCATCCCCGTTGCCGCGTCTTTTGCAAGCGGCGCGCTATTCGGCAAATCTCGCTAAATGATGTAATCATTTTTCGTTGCTAATCGGATTTGGTGCGCGTTTGAGAGCGGAACCGGATAATAACTGCGCAGTCAGAGGCACCCCGGATATCGGTTGGCGCACGCTCGTACAAGTCAGGCCGAGACGCAAGCGCAGCCGAACCCATTCGGCTTGCCGCAACGATGACGACTTGCTGTGTCCTCGCCGAACTGCCCTAATCGATGTTCGCTCTAACAGCTTCGCAGTCCACCGACAACGTGAGCCGGATGCTGCCCGGAGCCGAAAGCGGGAACGCTCATGATCATTGCCATCGATGGTCCGGCCGCTTCGGGCAAGGGCACGATCGCGAGACGTATCGCCGACGTATATGGGCTTCATCACCTCGATACTGGCCTCATCTACCGGGCCGTGGCCAAGGCCGTACTGGATGGCGGCCACTCGCCGGACAATGTTGAGGAGGCGACGGCCGCAGCAGTGGCGCTCGACCCGGTCAAATTCGATGAACAAGCGCTGAAGGCGCAGACGATTACCGAAGCCGCTTCGGTCGTCGCGGCGATCCCCGAGGTACGTCAAGCTTTAATGAATTACCAGCGGCAGTTCGCGACCAAACCGCCCGGAGCGGTGCTCGACGGCCGCGATATCGGCACGGTCATTGCTCCGGGCGCCGACATCAAATTATTTGTCACCGCCAGTCCGGAAGTGCGAGCCGTACGGCGCACCCGTGAACTTCAATCCCGCGGCGAAAAGGCCAGCAAGGATGAGGTGTTGGCCGATTTGTTGCGCCGGGACGAGCGCGATTCAAGGCGGACTGCGGCCCCGCTCAAAGCCGCGCCCGACGCACACTTGCTCGATACCACGCATTTGGATATAGACGCCGCATTCCGGGCCGCTATCGAGATCATCGAAGCCGTCCGAACGGGCCGAAGGCGACGCTAACCGCGCCTTCGTCATTGGAGGAATGCCCGTTCAGGCTCCGAGTGCGGCGCGGTTAAGATTTTTGTCCCGACCGTCTGGCATTGGCCCCAACCGCCGGCTCAACCGGCGGCTGCCGCGCGTTTAGGGTAGTTTTATTTCCAGTGGGCTAGGAGAACTTATGGCTCAGGTTTCCACCGCCGCGCCGTCGCGCGAAGACTTCGCCAGCATGATCGAGGAATTGTTCGGCAATGGCAATTTGCAGGAAGGATCCGTCGTCAAGGGAACGGTCGTAGGCATCGAAAAGGATGTAGCCGTCATCGATGTCGGACTGAAGACCGAAGGCCGCGTCGCCCTGCGGGAGTTTACCGGACCGGGACGCGGCACCGAAATCAAACTCGGCGATACCGTCGAGGTTTATCTCGAGCGAATTGAGAACGCGCTCGGCGAGGCAGTCCTTTCGCGCGATAAAGCGCGCCGCGAAGAAAGCTGGGGCAAGCTGGAGAAGGCGTTCCAAAACAACGAAAAGGTTTCTGGTGTCATTTTCAACCAGGTGAAGGGCGGGTTCACCGTCGATCTCGACGGTGCGGTGGCCTTCTTGCCGCGCTCGCAGGTCGACATCCGGCCCATTCGTGACGTTTCACCGCTTATGAACCAGCAGCAACCGTTCCAAATCCTCAAGATGGATCGCCGGCGCGGCAACATCGTGGTGTCGCGGCGCACGGTTCTGGAAGAAACCCGCGCCGAGCAGCGCCATGAGCTGGTGCAGAATCTCGAAGAGGGTCAAGTCATCGACGGAGCGGTGAAGAATATCACCGACTATGGCGCGTTCGTCGATCTCGGCGGCATCGATGGCCTCCTGCACGTCACCGACATCGCTTGGCGGCGCGTCAATCATCCGTCCGAGGTCCTCAACATCGGCCAGCAGGTCAAGGTCAAGATCATCAAGATCAACCACGAGACCCATCGCATCTCGCTCGGCATGAAGCAGCTTCTTGAGGATCCCTGGCATGGCATTGAGGGCAAGTACCCGGTGGGCGCTCGCTTCAAAGGCCGCGTGACCAACATTACCGACTATGGCGCGTTCGTCGAACTCGAGCCGGGCATCGAGGGACTGATCCACGTTTCGGAAATGTCGTGGACCAAGAAGAACGTGCACCCCGGCAAGATCGTATCGACTTCTCAGGAAGTTGAAGTGCAGGTCCTTGAAGTCGATCCGGTCAAGCGCCGGATCTCGCTCGGGCTCAAGCAGACCATGCGCAATCCGTGGGAGGTATTCGTTGAAAAATATCCTGCCGGGTCGCTGGTCGAAGGCGAAGTCAAGAACAAGACCGAATTCGGCCTGTTCCTCGGCCTCGACGGCGATGTCGATGGCATGGTGCACCTATCCGATCTCGATTGGAAACGTCCCGGCGAGCAGGTGATCGAGGAATACAAGAAGGGTGACAAGGTCAAAGCCAAGGTGCTCGACGTCGATGTCGAGAAAGAGCGGATCTCGCTCGGCATCAAACAACTGGCCGAAGACGGAGAGGCTCCCGTAGAGCCGGCCGGCGATCTCAAGAAAGGCTCGGTCGTCACTTGCGAAGTGCTTGAGGTGAAAGAGGGCGGTCTCGAGGTGAGGATCGTCGGCACCGATTTCTCCGCCTTCATCAAGCGCTCGGAGTTGGCGCGGGATCGCTCCGAGCAGCGCCCCGATCGTTTCGCCGTCGGCGAGAAGGTCGATGCGCGCGTCACTCAGTTCGATCGCCGCGCGCGCAAGATTTCGGTTTCGATAAAGGCGCTCGAAGTCGCTGAGGAAAAAGAGGCTATCGCTCAATACGGCTCGTCCGATTCGGGCGCCACTCTGGGCGACATTCTCGGCACCGCGCTCAAGCGTAAGGGCGAGGAGGACGAGAAAGAGGAGCAGGGCGAAAAGGAAGAGGAAAGCGAGAGCGAGTAATGCGAGCCGCCATTCCGAGTCCTTGGCTCCGGCCCGGCGAAAAGACTGGCGAAAGTTGAACGAGGACTTGTTTGAACAAGCACTTCGTTAACGAGGATTTGGCCGATGTCGCTTGACGCTGACCTGATCGTTGATCGTCGCCGTATGCGGCGCAAGCTTACGTTTTGGCGGGTGCTCGCGGTTCTCTTCATAGTGGTTGTCGTCGTCGGCGCGGCCGCGTTTCTAGGCCGTCGCGGCGGGTTCCCCGGGATCGGCGACTATATCGCCCGGGTGACGATCCAGGGATTGATCCGAGACGACGAAGAAAGAGTGCAGCAGCTCGAGCGCTTGGGCCAATCAAAAGCGGCTCGTGCCGTGATCGTGCACGTCGACAGCCCCGGCGGCACCACTGCCGGATCGGAACAGCTCTATGACGCGTTGATGCGGCTCAAGGAGCGCAAGCCGCTGGTGATTGTGGTCGACGGGCTTGCCGCCTCGGGCGGTTACATCACGGCGATCGCCGGCGATCACATCGTCGCCAAACAGACTTCGCTTGTGGGCTCGATCGGTGTCCTATTTCAATATCCGAACTTCACCGATCTGCTCGACAAACTCGGCGTTAAAGTAGAGTCGATCAAATCCTCGCCGCTTAAGGCCGCGCCGAGCGGGTTCGAGCCGACCTCTCCCGAGGCGCGTGCCGCGATCGAATCGATCATCAAGGATTCATATGCCTGGTTCCGCGGCCTGGTGCAGGATCGCCGGCATCTCAACGATGAAGAATTGCAGGCGGTCGCCGACGGCCGGGTCTTCACCGGCCACCAGGGTATTGGGCTGAAGCTTGTCGACGAGCTTGGCGACGAGCGAACCGGTATCGCCTGGCTGGCGAAGGAAAAGAACATCAACGACAAACTGCCGGTGCGCGATTTTGAGCTGCACCGGCGTTTCAGCGACCTTCCGTTCCTGCACGCGGCAGCCGCGGCGGCGCTCGATGCCGCCGGATTTTCAAAGCTCGCCCGCGGCCTTCACGAGTGGGGCGCGGTGCAGGCGGTCGAACGGCTCAATCTTGACGGTTTATTGGCCCTTTGGCACCCTGCCGGGGCTAACTGAAAAACGCGTAGGCCCGCCATGATCAAGTCCGAACTTGTGCAACGCATTTCCGGGCAAAACCCGCATCTTTATCAGCGTGACGTCGAAAAGATCGTCAATGCCATCCTCGGCGAAATCACCGCGGCGATGGCGCGAGGCGATCGCGTCGAGTTGCGCGGCTTCGGCGCGTTCTCGGTAAAGCAGCGCCCGGCGCGCACCGGGCGCAATCCGCGCACCGGCGCTCACGTCGCCGTTGATCAAAAATGCGTGCCGTTCTTTAAGACCGGCAAGGAAATGCGCGAGCGGCTAAATCAGGTCGCGACTGCCTGATCCGCTCATTATGAGCGAAGTCCATCTTGCTCCGAAAGATCCTCACGGCGATCGTTCTCATTCCGCTCGCCCTTGTTATGATCGCGTTGGCGGTCGCCAATCGGCATTCGGTAACGATCTCGCTGGATCCGTTTGCCGGCAGTGAGCCGGCTGTTTCGGTCACGCTGCCGCTGTTTGCGCTCATCTTTATCCTGCTCATTGTCGGCGTGTTTATCGGTGGCGCCGCGACCTGGTTGCGCCACGGCAGGCGGCGACGGATGGCCAGGCGCCTTGAGGGGTAACTGCGGAGCGTGCGCGGGAAGATCGCGGCTATGGAGGGCAGGGAAGGGGCCTCCGCGCCTGGTTTCCGACAGCCGCCGCCGCAGCCGCGCCCGCAATTGCGGCCACCGGCGGCCTAGCCCTTCTATCGTTCGGACAAGACAAGATTATTGGCGAGATGTAAAAGGGCGCCATTCGCGGACGGCACCCAAAGCGGGCGCCCAAGAACCGGGCTCATGATGTTCGTGGTCAAATGACGCTTACGGTCAAAATCTGTGGCTTGTCGACGCCAGAAGCGGTCGATGCAGCGATCAACACCGGCGCCGATATGGTCGGCTTTGTGTTCTTTCCGCCTTCGCCACGCCACATATCAATCGATATGGCGAGGACACTCCACGCGCAGGTGGACGGGCGGGCGCAAAAGGTGGCGCTCACCGTGGACGCCGACGATGCGCTGCTCGATGCAGTCGTCAGGGCGTTGCAGCCGGATATGCTGCAACTTCACGGCAAGGAACAGCCCGACCGGATAGCGGCAATCAAAATGCGCTTTGGCCTGCCGGTGATGAAGGCCATCCCGGTCGAGCAAAGGGCCGACGTGGCTGCTGCGGCCGTTTATGCCCCTCTGGTGGATCGCCTGTTGTTCGACGCGCGCGCGCCGCTAGCGGCTACCCGGCCTGGCGGGCTCGGTAAGCCGTTCGACTGGCACCTTCTGCAAGATCTCCATCCCGGAGTGCCGTTCATGCTTTCCGGCGGACTCAACGCGGCAAATGTCGCCGAGGCGATGCGGGTCACCTCGGCGCCCGGCGTCGATGTGTCCTCCGGAGTAGAGCGTGCTCCGGGAGAAAAGGATCTTGGCAAGATCCGCGCCTTCGTGCGGGCGGCGCGCGAAGGCGAAAAACGCCGGGCGGCAAAACCCGCCGCGAGTCCGGCATGAACATCACCCAGCCCAATTCGTTTCGCACCGGACCGGACGATCAAGGTCATTTCGGCCTTTACGGCGGCCGCTTTGTCGCCGAGACGTTGATGCCGCTGATTTTGCAATTGGAGCAGGCTTACGCCGCGGCCAAAGCCGACCCGAATTTCAGAAGGAGATGGACGGCTACCTGGCGCACTATGTCGGGCGGCCGTCGCCGCTCTATTTCGCCGAACGCCTCACCGCCCATTGTGGCGGCGCCAAGATTTATCTGAAGCGCGAGGAGCTCAATCATACCGGCGCGCACAAGGTCAATAATGTGCTCGGGCAAATTCTGCTCGCGCAGCGCATGGGGAAGAAGCGCATCATCGCCGAAACCGGCGCCGGAATGCACGGCGTTGCCACCGCAACCCTCTGCGCGCGCTTCGGTCTCGAATGCATCGTTTACATGGGCGCCGTCGATGTCGAGCGGCAAAAGACGAATGTCTTTCGCATGCACATGCTCGGCGCCAAGGTCGTGCCGGTGCAGTCTGGCGCAAAAACCCTCAAGGACGCGATGAATGAGGCGCTGCGCGACTGGGTGACCAATGTCGAGAGCACGTTTTACTGCATCGGCACAGTCGCCGGTCCGCATCCGTACCCGATGATGGTCCGGGATTTTCAATCCATCATCGGCAACGAAACCCGTGAGCAGATGCTGGCTGCCGAAGGACGGTTGCCGGATTCACTGATCGCCTGCATCGGCGGCGGTTCGAACGCCATGGGCCTGTTTCATCCCTTTCTCGACGACCGCGGAATAGAAATTTACGGCGTCGAGGCGGCGGGTCACGGGCTCGACAGCGGTCAGCATGCCGCATCGATCGCCGGCGGCCGACCCGGCGTGCTGCACGGCAACCGCACCTATCTGCTGATGGATGACGACGGGCAGATCAACGAAGCCCACTCAATATCGGCCGGCCTCGATTATCCGGGCGTTGGGCCCGAGCACGCCTGGCTCAACGATGTCGGCCGCGTAACCTTCCTTTCGGCGACCGACGACGAAGCGCTCGCGGCCTTCCAGCTTCTCTCCAAGCTGGAGGGTATTATCCCGGCGCTCGAACCGGCGCACGCTATCGCCAAGGTGCTCGAACTCGCGCCGAGGAAGCCCGCCGATCACCTGATGGTGGTCAATTTGTCCGGCCGCGGCGACAAGGATCTCGATACGGTTGCGCGCCATCTGGAAAACCGGACGCGATGAGGCCCCTGGATTCATGAGCACCCGCATCGACCGCCGCTTTGCCGCGCTGAAGGAAGAATGCCGCGCGGCGCTCGTGACTTTCGTCATGGCCGGCGATCCTGACTACGAGCACTCGCTGGCAATCCTCAAGGTGCTGCCAGGCGCCGGTGCTGATGTCATCGAATTGGGCATGCCGTTCACCGACCCGACGGCGGATGGGCCGGCTATCCAGGCCGCCGGTTTGCGCGCATTCAAGTCGGGCCAGAACATGAAGCGCACGCTCGCGCTGGTCCGCGAGTTTCGCAGCGCCGATGGCGCGACGCCGATTGTTCTGATGGGCTACTACAATCCCATTTACGTCTACGGCATCGATAAGTTCTTGGCCGATGCCAAGAATGCCGGTGTCGACGGCCTGATTATCGTCGACCTCCCGCCCGAGGAAGATCAGGAATTATGCCTGCCGGCGCGCGAGGCGGGATTGAATTTCGTCCGGCTCGCCACTCCCACCACTGACGACAAGCGGTTGCCCGCGGTGCTGCGCAACACGTCGGGCTTCATCTATTACGTCTCGATCACCGGCATCACCGGCTCCGCCGCGCCCGACAGCGGTAAGGTCGCGCAAGCGGTCGCGCGCATCAAACGCCACACCAACTTGCCGGTTTGCGTCGGCTTTGGCGTGCGCACGGCCGAGCAGGCGCGCGCCATTGCGCGGGACGCCGATGGAGTGGTGGTTGGTTCGGCCTTGGTCGAAGCGGTGCGCGGTAGTCTCGACAGCGCGGGCAGTCCGACAGCGGCCACCGCCAAGTCGGTTGCCGATCTGGTTCGTGCGTTGGCGGCGGGCGTACGTGCCGCGGAACGCGTTACCGCTAGCGTTCGCTAAAGCGCGGCGCGCAACCCCGTGACGGACTTTGGCCGATGCGGACGCTTTATGGACCCGATTATCCGCGCACGCTGACCGACCTTTTGGCGTGGTCCGGCCGCGATCCGGCGGCTCCTTTTGTAACCGATGCGACGGGCACACTGGACCGGCGGGCTTTTCAACGGCGCGTCCTGCGTGCCGCCGCCGGGCTCCGCAAAGCCGGCATCGGAGCTGGCGCGCGGGTGGCGTTGTGGCTGCCAAACGGTGCCGGCTATCTCGCTGCGATTTTTGCATGCGCGCGGCTCGGCGCGCTCGCCGTACATGTCAACACCCGCTTTCGCGCCGCTGAGGTGGGCAATCTGCTCCGTCGCTCGCGGGCCGTGGCTCTGGTCACCGACTGGGATTTTGCTCCGGTCGATTTTCCGGCGATCCTCGCTAGCTTGCCGAGCGGCGATCCCGCGGACTTACGCAGCGTGCTTGCACTGTCCGCGCCGGCGGGTGTGACCGATGTCGTCGGTTTGGCGGTGCTGCCGCTCGCGGGCCTGGACACGGAAGCGGGGCCGGATGCAGCAACCCCCGAGGCGCCTTGCCTCACCTTCACGACTTCAGGCACGACCAGCGGGCCAAAACTGGTTCTGCACGATCAACAAGCCATTGCCGGGCACGGCGTCGATGTTGCGCGCCGCATCGGACTTGAAGCGCGCGACGCCGTGCTGCTCGGCGCCGTGCCGTTCTGCGGCACTTTCGGCAATGCCGCCGCGATGGCGGCAATTGCCGGCGGCGCCCATATTGTGTGCCATGCCCAGTTTGACGGGGCGCTGGCGGCGGCGTTGATCCGCGAGCATCGGGTCACGCATTTGTTTGGGGGCGACGACATCTTCGGCCGTATCGCCGCCGCGTCCGGCGGTCGCGCTTTTGACTCGGTCCGCTTTTCCGGTTTCGCGGCTTTCCACTCGACCGCCGCGTCCTCGATTGCCGCCGCCGAGGCCGCGGGCCTGCGGCCCCATGGGTTGTACGGCTCTTCGGAGGTGCAGGCGCTCTTCTCAATCGCGGAAAGGGACAACCGGCTGCTTGGCGGTGGCGTGCCGGTGAGCGGGCGGACGCGGCTTGCGGTTCGCGATCCAGAGACCCGCGTTGCACTCGCGGCCGGTGCGTCGGGCGAATTGTGGATCGACGCGCCGTCGCGCTTTGTCGGCTATCTGGAAAACCCGGCCGCAACCGAGCGCGCCATCGGCGCCGACGGGATGTTCCGCACCGGCGATCTCGGCCGCCTCGATGGCGCTGGCTTTATCTACGAAGCGCGGCTTGGCGACGCCATGCGCCTTGGCGGATTTCTCGTCAGTCCCGAGGAAATTGAGGCCGTGATCCAGGCGTTGCCCGGCGTTGCCGCCGTTCAGGTGGTGGCAGCCGCGTGCAAAGGCGATCCGCTGCCCGTTGCTTTCGTGCAACTGCGCGAAGGCGCGGCGCAGCAGGAAAGTACATTGCGAACGCAATGTCTGCAGCGGCTGGCGCGTTTCAAGGTTCCGGAGCGGATTGTGATTGTGGACCATTTTCCCGTCGCTGACAGTCCGAACGGTCCGAAAGTGCAGCGGGTCAAGCTGCGCGAGATGGCGGAATCGCTCTTGGGCGAACGGTCATAAAGTCGAGCAATGAAATGGACGCGACGCGAGCAAAGCGGTGCCGGCTCGCCCCTAGTTCTTCACCAGCGGACATTTCGATTCGGACAGCGGCAGGAACGCCTGATCGGCCGGGATCGTCGCGACAAGCTTGTAATAGTCCCATGGCTCCTTGGATTCGCCCGGCTTCTTGACTTCATACAGATACATGTCGTGGACCATCCGGCCGTCAGCGCGGATTTTTCCGCCTTTCGCGAAGAAATCGTTGATCGGCATCGAACGCATTTTGTCCATAACCGCCTGAGTTTCGTCAGTTCCGGCGGCGGCAACGGCGGCAAGATAATGCGTGGTCGCCGAGTAGATGCCGGCCTGCACCATGTTCGGCATGCGGTTCATGTGCTGAAAGTAGCGCCGCGCCCAGGCGCGCGATTTATCGTTGCGGTCCCAATAGAAAGCGTTGGTCAGCAACATGCCCTGCGCCGTTTGTAAGCCGAGCGTGTTGACGTCGTTGATGAAAATCAGAAGGCCGGCGAGCCTCTGGCCGCCGCGCACCAAGCCGAATTCGGCCGCCTGTTTTATAGCGTTGGTCGTGTCGGCGCCTGCATTGGCGAGGCCTACGACCTTGGCCTTGGAGGCTTGCGCCTGCAACAGCGCGGAGGAGAAATCCGAGGTGTTGATCGGTACGCGCACGTCGCCGAGCACTTGGCCGCCGCTCGCCTTTACGACTGCAGCGGTATTCTGTTCGAGATCATGGCCAAACGCGTAATCGGCCGTAAGGAAGAACCAGCTGTCGTAGCCGGACTTGACCATGGCCGACGCCGTGCCGTGCGATAGGGCGTAGTTGTCGTAGGCGTAGTGTACCGAGATCGGCGTACAAGCTTCGTTGGTGATACGTGCGGCGCCAGGACCGCTGACCACCACAATCTTGTCCTTGGCCTTGGCGACATCGATGGCGGCAAGCGCGGTGGCCGATGCGGCTACATCCATGAGCGCGTCGACGTGTTCTGAGTTCGAACCATTCCCGAGCCGTAGACGAGGCGATGTCGGCTTTATTCTGATGATCCGCGGAAACGATTTCGACCGGCTTGCCGAGCACTTTGCCGCCGAAATCATCGGCCGCCATCTTGGCCGCAGTTACGGCGCCGATGCCGGTGATGTCGGCATAAATGCTCGACATATCCTCAATCAGGCCGATCTTGACCACTCCGTCGGAGATCTTCTCCTGGGCCTGCGCAGAGAGCCGGCATGCGCACAAGAGCGCGGCAGCGGCAATGACAGCCGAGGTGTTCATGATTTCCTCCCACTAGCCGGCTTTTCTCGCGATGCCGTTTGTCAGACTTAAAGACTGGAAAGCGCTAGGAGGTAGCAGCCTTTTTCAAGACGCACCCACTGATCTTGAAAGTCCCGTCCTCTTGCGGCTCCAGCGTGTACAACGCCTCCCAGGCGTCGCCATTCGCATCGATGATGTGGACTTGCTGGTAGAGCTTCCCTTCATACGTCGCGGCTTCGCCGAACTCGAAACTGCGATGCCGATAGACTGGAGCGTACCCGTTGCGCACCATGGCCATGAAAACATCCGGCGTCTGGAACATGCTTTTGATGCCGGAAGCAGCGAAGGTGTAGGCCGCCGCGGCATCGTCGCGGCTGAAGGCTTCTTCCTGGGAGCGGATGACGGTTTGGCCGGGGGTGAGGCTTTCCTCAGCGGCTGCGGACAAGATCGAGCCGGCGACGATTGCAAGCAGTAACGCCAAGGTGCGCATGATGTCGCCCCGGTTATTTTGCGAAGTCGATTTTAACACGTCTTGGCTTCCCGGGGCGACGGCGTTGAATTGTGACACTAGACTGCACACATATGGCAACCAAGCTGGAGGGAACGGCCCATGGCCCGTGATACGGCCCGAGATTGGATGTGGTCGGAAGCGTGCGAGATGCTCGCGCGCACCGAGCGGATGCATCGCGAGCTGTTCCGGCCGGCGGGTTTGCGGGAGCGCCAGCCCGCTTGGGAGCCTCCGGTCGATATTTTGGAAACTGAACTCGAGGTCGTGGCGCTGATCGCCTTGCCCGGCGTCGATGCCGAAAAAGCCGAGGCGGTCATCGAGGACGATCATTTGGTAATTGCCGGAACCCGAACTTATCCGCCCGTGCTGCGGACTGCTGCCATTCACCGGCTTGAGCTTCCGCAAGGCCGTTTTTACCGCCGTGTGCGCTTGCCGGCAGGCCGCTATAGCGGCGTCCGGCGCGCTATCGTCGACGGCTGTCTGGTCGTCACCTTGCAGAAGGCGGAGGCCGCCCGTGGCTGATAACGAAATGCTCGCGAAAAACGCACCGGCCGAAGGGCCGGCCGGGCAGACAACGCTGCCGCCGTTGCCGCCTGACGCGTTGATTATCGTACCAGTGCGCAACACCGTGCTCTTTCCCGGCTTGGCCCTGCCGATCACCGTCGGCCGCGCCAAATCGATCGCCGCTGCCCAGCAGGCGGTGCGCGACCAGAAAGAGGTCGGCATCCTGCTGCAGCGCGCCGCCGACATCGCCGATCCAAGCCCCGCCGACATGCACCGCATGGGCACGATTGCCAACGTGGTGCGCTACCTCACCGCGCCGGACGGTTCCCATCATTTGATCTGTCAGGGAGAACAGCGCTTCCAGATCGTGGAATATCTCAGTGGCTGGCCGTTCTTTGTCGCCCGAGTGCTGCGCATTGAGGAGCCCGAAGATCGTTCGGCGGAGATCGAGGCGCGCTTCGTTAATTTGAAAGCGCAAACGCTGGAGGCCATTCAGCTGCTGCCGCAGGCGCCGCCCGAGTTGCTGGCCGCGGTCCAACAGATCGAGACGCCATCCGCGCTCGCCGACCTCGCCGTCGCCTATATGGACGTGAAGCCGGAGGAGAAGCAGGAAATTCTCGAGACGATCGATGTGTCTGCGCGCATCGACAAGGTTTCGCGCATGCTCGCACACCGCATCGAGGTGCTGCGGCTGTCGCAGGAGATAGGCCGGCAGACCAAGGCCGCGCTGGACGAACGTCAGCGCGAGGCGCTGTTGCGCGAGCAAATGGCGGCCATCCAGCGCCAGCTCGGCGAAGGCGAAGAGGGCAAGGCCGCTGAAATGGCCGAGCTCGACAAGGCGATTACCAATGCCGGAATGCCGAAAGAGGTCGAGGAGCAGACGCGCAAGGAATTGCGCCGGCTGCAACGCATGCCGGAGGCCGCAGGCGAATACGGCATGGTGCGGACCTATCTCGATTGGCTGATCGAGCTGCCCTGGACGCTGCCCGAGGAAAAGCCGATCGACATCGCACAAGCGCGCCGCATTCTCGACGAAGACCACTACGATCTCGAGAAGATCAAGCGGCGAATCATCGAATATCTCGCTGTGCGCAAGCTTGCGCCTCAGGGAAAGGCCCCGATCCTTTGCTTCGTCGGACCGCCCGGCGTCGGCAAAACATCGCTCGGCCAATCGATCGCCCGCGCCATGGACCGAAAGTTCGTGCGCGTGAGTCTGGGCGGCGTCCACGACGAGGCGGAAATCCGCGGCCACCGCCGCACCTATATCGGCGCGCTGCCGGGCAACATCATCCAGGCGATCCGCAAGGCCGGCACGCGAAACTGCGTGATGATGCTCGACGAGATCGACAAGCTCGGCGCCGGCATTCAAGGCGATCCGGGAGCGGCGCTGCTTGAAGTGCTTGATCCCGAGCAGAACAACACGTTCCGCGACAACTATCTCGCCGTGCCGTTCGACTTGAGCCGCGTGGTGTTCATCACCACGGCCAATATGCTCGACACCATTCCCGGTCCGCTGCGCGACCGCATGGAAATCATCAGCCTCGCCGGCTATACCGCCCACGAGAAGCTCGAGATTGCGCACCGTTATCTGGTCCGCCGGCAGATGGAGGCCAATGGACTCAAGCCCGGACAGGTCGAGCTTGCCGACGAAGCGATCCGCGATATCATCCAGAATTACACCCGCGAAGCCGGCGTCCGTAATCTGGAGCGACTGATCGGTCAGGCGCTACGGCATGCCGCCGTGCGCATTGCCGAAGGCGGCAGCGGGCCGATCCGCATCAGCCGCGGTGACCTGGTCGCAATTCTCGGCGCCGCCCAAATTCGAGAGCGAGACCGCGATGCGCTTAAGCGTACCGGGTGTGGCCACGGGCCTCGCCTGGACGCCGGTCGGGGGCGATATCCTCTTCATCGAGGCGACGCGCGTGCCCGGTTCGGGCCGGCTCATTCTCACCGGTCAGCTTGGTGACGTGATGAAGGAAAGCGCTCAGGCGGCTTTGTCGATCGTCAAGAATCGCGCAACCGCTCTCGGCATCGACCCGGCTCGCTTCGAGAAGAGCGACATTCACGTCCACGTTCCCGCCGGCGCCATCCCCAAGGATGGGCCGAGCGCCGGCGTCGCCATGTTCATGGCGCTGACCTCGCTGATGACCGACCGCACCGTGCGGAACGACACTGCTATGACGGGCGAGATCAGCCTGCGTGGGTTGGTGCTTCCGGTCGGCGGCATCAAGGAGAAGGTCGTCGCCGCGCACTCGGCGGGCATCCGGCGGGTCATGCTGCCGGCGCGCAACAAGCGCGACTTTGACGACATTCCCGACGTGGCGCGTCGCGAGATGGAGTTCATTTGGCTCGAACGCGTCGAAGAGGCGGTGGCGAACGCGCTTGAGCCGAAGAAGCCATCCGACTCGTCCGCTTCACGCCCGCAGCTCGCCGGCGCGGAAGCGTAATCTCTTCCGCTCCGGCTCACGCGCGCGCGGACGGGCTTTTTCCTTCCCCAAATTTTGCTTTGTTGGCGGGGCGACAGGCAGCGTTGCCTGTCGCCCCTGCTGTCGAAATCTGGCAAGAAAGGCCCGGCAAGTCAGCGTGGAAGGAAACGTCCGGATGAATATGACCGTCGGCAAGAAGGCGATCGCGGAGGCGACTGGGAAGCTCAAGAACTGGGGACGTTGGGGCAAAGACGACCAGATCGGCACGCTCAATCACGTCAAGCCCGAAGACATCGTCCGCGCCGCCGGCTTGATCCGCATTGGCAAGATCTTTGCGCTCGGCATTCCGCTCGACCGCAACGGCCCGCAGACCGGTTTGTTCGGCAATCGCTGGAATCCGATCCACACCATGCTCGCGACCGGCACCGACGCGGTCGCCGGCCGGTACGAGAAAGTGCCGAACATCCGTTACGCCGACGACGCCATTAATCTCCCGGTGCAATGCGCGACGCACTGGGATTCACTCGGGCACATCTTCTACGAAGACAAAATGTATAACGGCTTCGACGCTCGCGAAGCTGATTTAAGCGGCCTGCACAAGCTCGGCATCGAGCACACCCGAAACAAGATGGTTGGCCGCGGTGTGTTGCTCGACATCGCTCGATTCCGCGGTGTGCCTTGGCTCCGGGATGGCGATGCGATTAGCAACGACGAACTCGACGAGTGCGCCAAGAAAGAGAACGTCGAAATCCGGCGCGGCGATTTTGTGGTCCTGCGCACCGGCCAGATGGAGCGCTGTTTTCACGAAAAACAATGGGGGGCCTACGCGGGCGGCCCTGCGCCAGGCGTCAAATTCGAGAATTGTTATTGGTCGCAGGAAAAGGAAATTGCCGCGATCTGCTCCGATACGTGGGGCGTAGAGGTTCGTCCGAATGAAACCACGGAAGTCAACCAGCCGTGGCATTGGGTGGTGATCCCGGCCATGGGGTTGACTATGGGAGAGATGTTTTACGTCAAGGAGCTGGCGGAGGATTGCGCGGCCGACGGAGTCTATGAGTTCTTCTTCTGCGGCGCGCCGCTGATCATTACCGGCGGCACCGGCTCGCCGCTAAATCCGCAGGCGATCAAATAATCTCTATCCGGCGGAGTTGACGCTGCCGTTCATGCTTTGATCGCGGCATTGATCTTGGGCAACACCTTCTCCGCCATCAACACCATGGAGCGTTTAGCAAGCGCCGGATCGCGCCAGTCCTTGCCGGCAATGAGAAGGGTGCCGAAGTCGCCGATGTAATCGCGGAAACTCAAAATTTCATCCACGACCTTCTCCGCCGACCCATGGATGACGAGGGCGTCGCAAACACCGTCGAGTGTAACTTCGGCATCGGGTTGATCGCGCCGCGCCTTGAACGCATCGACCCGACCGCCCTTTTTCAGCTTGGTCAACAGCTGGCTGTAGTAGAAGCGGTAGGGGCTGTTGGCATCGGTCGCATAGGCGGCCGCGGTACGGTCATCGTCAGCGACGAATATGCTTCTGGCGACACGCCAATTCGCCGGATCGGCCGGGCGACCGACGCGCTGGCAACCCTCGACGTATTTTCCCCAATGGCTCCTGACCCACTCCGGCATCAAAAAGTTCGCGGAGATGGGATCCCAGCCCCGCGCCGCAGCTTCGGTCACTCCTTTGGAGAACGGCGCGACCACCGTCACTACAATAGGCGGATGCGGTTTTTGCAGGGGTCGCGGCAGAAAGCCTTGGCCGATGTCGAGCATCGCTTGCCGCTCGATCTTGATGTTCCAATATTTGCCTTCGATGTCGTAAGGCGGCTCACCCGCCCAGATTTTCAGCACCGCATTTATCGCCTCGACGAACATGGCATTACGGTCTGCGTCCAGGTTGCCGAACGCTTCGGCGTCGGAAAGAAGCCCGCCCGGGCTGATGCCGAAGATGAAACGGCCATCAAGCATGTGGTCCAACATGGCGATTTGCGATGCGGTTGCGACCGGATGCGTATTCGGCATGTTGATCGTGCCGGTGCCGAGCTTGATGGTGCGGGTCGCGTCGGCCAGGCTTGAAATGAACATCGCACTTGAGGTGATGTTCTCCGCCCGGTCGGTGGCGTGCTCGCCGACATAACCCTCGGCAAAGCCGAGTTGGTCGGCGAGCAGGAAGGCTTCCCGGTCCTCGCGCAGCGACTGCCGCCAGTCCTTATCCAACGGATGGATTGGCATAGTGAAGAAGCCGAGTTTCATGCTCGGGCCTTTCGTTGTGAGCGGTTGCGCGAGCCGACGGTGTTGCCTGCCGGGGGCCTCGGTCACATCTTGAACTTAACGATCTTCTGCTGTTGCTCGCCGAGCCCATCGATGCCGAGCCGCACCACGTCGCCGGGTTTCAGAAATTTAGGTTCGGGTTTGATCCCCATGCCCACGCCCGGCGGCGTGCCGGTGATGATTACGTCGCCGGGTTCCATGACGAAGAACTGCGAACAGTACCAGACAAGATGGGCGACCCCGAACACCATGGTGGCGGTGGTGCCTTTCTGCCGTGTCTCGCCGTTGACCGTGAGCCACATGTCGAGACGCTGCGGGTCACGAATTTCGTCCTTGGTGACAAACCACGGTCCGAGCGGACCAAAAGTTTCGCAGCCTTTGCCTTTGCCCCATTGGCCGCCGCTTCTTTCGATCTGAAAGTATCGCTCGGAGACATCGTTGGCGAGGCAATAACCGGCGACCGCTTCCATCGCTTTATTCTTGGCCAGGTAGCGAGCGTAGCTGCCGATGACGACGCCGAGCTCGACTTCGTAATCGAGCTTTGTCGACTCCTTGGGAGTCATGGTGTCGTCATTCGGTCCGCACACCGAAGTCGGCGCTTTGTTGAAAAAGATCGGCTCCTTCGGCACCGGCATGCCGGCTTCGGCGGCGTGATCGGAATAATTCAGGCCGATGCCGATAAAATTGCCGATTCTGCCAATGCACGGCCCAAGCCGCGGCTTGCCCTTCACCAATGGAAGCTTCTCGGGGTTGAGCTTGCGCAACTTGGCGAGGCCCTTCGGCGAGAGCACCTCGCCCGCGATATCCGGAACGATCTTGGATAAATCGCGGATGCGGCCTTGAGCATCGAGCATGCCGGGCTTTTCCCGGCCGGGCAGGCCGTAACGGACGAGTTTCATGAAATCTCCTTTGATGTTGGTCGGAAAGTAGGAACTACGGCCACTTCACTACCGGCGGCAGCGACGACAAAATCAATTCGACGTTGCCGCCGGTGCGCAGGCCGAAGACCGTCCCGCGGTCGTAGAGCAAATTAAACTCGACGTAGCGTCCCCTGCGAATGAGTTGCTCCTCGCGCTCCGCTTCGGTCCAGGCTTTTTTGAAGTTTCTGCGCACCAGTTCAGGATAAACGGAGAGGAAGGCGCGGCCGACCGTTTGAGTGAAAGCAAAGTCGGCATCGAAGTCGCCTGACTCGAGCCAGTCGTAGAAGATGCCACCGATCCCGCGCGCCTCGCCGCGGTGCTTGAGAAAAAAATATTCGTCGCACCATGTCTTGAACTTATCGTACGGGGCGACGGCTGCGTGTGCATCGCACGCCTCTTTCATGGCGGCGTGGAAGGTGATCGTGTCTGGGTCGTCCTGGCTGCGGCGGCGCGCGAGCACTGGAGTTAAATCTGCGCCGCCGCCGAACCACGCCTTGGTGGTCACCACATGCCGCGTATTCATGTGGACGGCCGGCACATGCGGGTTTTGCATGTGTGCGATCAGAGAGACGCCGGTCGCGAAAAAACGCGGATCGTCGCCGGCGCCGGGAATATCTTTGCGGAACTCGGGCGGAAACTCACCGAAGACGGTGGAGACGTGAACGCCCACTTTCTCGAACACGCGGCCCGTCATCGTCGCCATAACGCCGCCACCCCCCGGCGACCCGGTATGATCGGTTCGCGTCCAAGGCTTGCGCTCAAAGCGGCCGGGGGACCGATCGCCAAGGGGCCCATCGACGGGGAGGGAATCTTCTAGCCCCTCGAAGGCGGCCACCAGCCGATCGCGCAACGTCTCGAACCAGGCACGCGCCTGATTCTTGCGTGTTTCTATGGGGTTAGCATCCACGGCTGGAAACTCATTGAGGGCGGCGCCAGCCACAATGGCAAGTCACGGCGAAGCTTGTCCAGACTGTCACATTCCCGGGCGTATATATTGAATTGTGACGGGGAATACGCGAGCTCAAGGCAACAACGCCGTGCCATCCACTGTAAGCCGTTTTTCGCGCCGCCTCCTATTGAAAGGCACAGCCGGCGCCGGCGCGGCGCTCATAGCTGGGCCCTATTTGTTACGTCACGCCGCTGCCCAGGCCTGGCGCGCCGGCGATCCGTTCAGCTTGGGCGTCGCTGCGGGCGCGCCGCGCGCAGACGGCTTTGTGCTCTGGACCCGGCTGGCGCCCGATCCGCTATCTACGGATCCGGCGACGCCGGGCGGCATGCATGGTGGCGACGTCACCGTCGGCTACGAGATCGCAAGCGATTCCGGTCTGCGCAGTATCGTGCGACGCGGCGAAGCGATTGCCGAGCAGGCTTTTGCGTATTCGGTGCATCTCGACGTTGCCGGGTTGGAGCCCGCACGGCCTTACTGGTACCACTTCACGAGTGGGAACGCGTCGAGCCGCATCGGGCGCGCAGTCACGTTGCCTAAGCCGGGCAGCGCGCTTGAGCGGCTGAAATTCGGCTTCGTCTCGTGCTCTAATTACGAGCACGGTTATTTTTCCGCATACCGCCATCTTGCGGATGAAAATCCGGATTTCGTTCTGTTTCTTGGCGATTACATTTACGAGTACGTGGAAGAGCGGCGGCCGATTGTACGCCGGCACTCGGACGGTATCGAAGCCTCCACGCTGCCGACTTACCGCAATCGCCACGCGCAATATAAGCTTGATCCCGATCTTCAGTCGCTGCACGCCAAAGCCCCGGCCTTGGTCACGTGGGACGACCACGAAGTGCAAGACGACTATGCCGACAAGTGGTCGAAGTTCTTCGACGATCCGGAGCAATTTCTAAACCGACGCGCGGCGGCGTATAGGGCATTCTACGAGCACATGCCGGTGCGTCCCATTATCTCCCAACCGGAGGGCGCGGTCATGCGCATCTATGATCGCTTCACCTTCGGCGATCTCGCTGAATTTTCCATGATCGACGGGCGGCAATATCGCTCACGCGAGGCCTGTTACGCGCCGCCCGACAAGGGCGGCACTCATCTTGAATCCAACGTAAGCTGCCCGGAGCGAAACGATTCGGGCAGAACCATGCTCGGCTTCGCGCAGGAAGCCTGGCTTTACGGCAATCTTGCTCGTTCCAAAGCCCATTGGAATGTGATCGCGCAGGACGTGCTGATGGCGCAGTTGGGCATCAAGCAAGACGATAGTTATGACTTCTCGACTGACGATTGGGACGGTTATCCAGCCAACCGATCTCGACTGCTCAAACGCATTCACGACAGCCAGGTATCAAATCCGGTCGTGATTGGCGGTGACGCACATTCATTTTTCGCCAATGACCTGCGGCTCGATTTCGACGATTCTGCGTCGCCCGTCGTGGCGACTGAATTTGTCGGCACATCCATATCTTCTTACGGGCCGCCGTACGAGCCGATCGCGCGAGCGGTTGCGAACAATCCCTACATTCATTTCTTCGACAGCCGCCGTCGCGGTTATGTCGCGATCGATCTCGTGCCAAAGCAAATGCAGGTGCGCATGCAGGTCGTCTCCGATGCCACCAATCCGAACGCGGATATTTCGACCTTCAAAGCCTTCGCGGTCGAAGGCGGACGCCCCGGCGTGGTGGCGGCATAGCGAACCTTGCGGCTGATGACCGTGCAGCCAACGGTTCTCCGATCGAACGCTAGGTTTTTTGCACGCTGTGTTTCGTTTGCCGCATCGCCTCGCCAACGGCCATGGCGGCGGTCACCGCCACATTCAGTGAACGCAATCCCGTGCACATCGGAATGACCAAGCGCGCGTTTGCCGCTGCATGGACCTCAGGTCGTACGCCGGCAGATTCGCGCCCGAATAAGAGAATGTCGTCTGAGTGGTAACCAAAATCCAGATAGGACAGGGTCCCGGCCGTTGTGAACAAGAGGAGACGGCTACCATTGGTCCGGCGCCACGCTTCAAAATCCAGCCACGACCGATGCCGTTTCATCCTGACGGCATCGAGGTAGTCCATGCCGGCGCGGCGGAAGGCACGGTCGCTCACCGGAAAGCCCGCCGGTTCGATAATGTGGGCTTCAATGTCGAAGCACGCGCAAAAGCGCAAAATAGTTCCCGCGTTTTGTGGAATATCGGGCTGGTAAAGGGCGATCCGCATAGAATCAACGTGGTCGCGAGGCTACGACTCAACCCTTTGCGCAATTCCGCCGCGCGCGAAAGGGGCGGTTTGGCCTTGTAGCCGCGGGGCTCGGTTCGCTTCGTTGGCGCACTTGCGCTATCGCGGTAAGGGTGCCAATAGAACCCCGCCGGATTGGCCGCATTGGTCTCCCCCAGATTGCATGCGGCCAGGCCAACCACCGCGGCACGGGCCTTCCAGGGCGGCTCGCAGCGTGGACGGCGTAACCGGCAAGACGACGAGGGACGAAGGGTGAGGATGATCTCCGCACCGGGGTTTGGCGGCGCGGTTTCCATCGGTTGGTTTTCGCTGCCGCGATCGGGCGACGCGACGCCGCTGTCGCCCGCCAACGACAAGGTTCGAGCATGAGCGAACATTCGGTCTACAAACCAGAACACCCCTTCATGCGCTGGCTCGAACGGCGGCTGCCGATCGCCGGCCTCGTCTACTCATCCTTCATCGTTTATCCGACGCCGCGTAACCTGAATTACTGGTGGACGTTCGGCGGCATTCTGACGTTCATGCTCGGCGTGCAGATGATAACCGGCATCGTCTTGGCGATGCATTACACGCCGCATGTCGACTTCGCGTTCAATTCCGTCGAAGCGATCATGCGAGACGTCAACTACGGCTGGCTGCTGCGCTATCTGCACGCCAATGGCGCGGCTTTCTTCTTTGTCGCCGTCTATGCCCATATTGTGCGCGGCATGTATTACGGCTCGTACAAGGAGCCGCGCGAGGTGTTGTGGATTCTCGGCGTCATCCTGTTCCTCTTGATGGTGATGACAGGGTTCATGGGTTACGTGCTGCCCTGGGGGCAAATGAGCTTCTGGGCCGCCACGGTGATCACCAATCTGTTCTCCGCGATCCCGTTGGTCGGAAATCCGATCGTCACCTGGCTGTGGGGCGGCTTCGCCGTCGGCAATCCAACGCTGAATTGCTTTTATTCGCTGCACTACCTGCTGCCGTTTGTCATCGCGGGCGTCGTAGTGCTGCATGTTTGGGCGTTGCATATGGTCGGGCAAAATAATCCGACGGGAGTAGAGCCGAAGACGAAAAAGGACACCGTTGCGTTCACGCCGTATGCAACTATCAAGGACGCTTTCTTCATCGGCGTGTTCTGCCTGTTCTTCGCCTGGTTCATCTTCTACATCCCAAACTACCTCGGGCATTCCGACAACTATATTCCTGCCAATCCCGGTCAAACGCCGACCCACATCGTACCGGAATGGTACTATCTGCCGTTCTACGCCATTCTGCGCGCGATCCCGAGCAAGCTTTTCGGCGTCATCGCGCTTCTTGCGTCCATCGTTCTGCTCGCCTTCCTGCCCTGGCTCGATACGTCGCGCGTCCGCTCGGCGAATTACCGTCCTCTCTATCGGCAGTTCTTGATCGTGTTCTTCCTGGTGGTCATCGGCCTTGGTTACTTAGGCTCACAACCCCCGGAGGGCGGCTACGTGATCGCGGCGCGCATCCTCACGGCCTACTACTTCGTGTTTTTGTTGATCATACTGCCGCTGCTCGGACTGTTTGAAAAAACGAAGCCGCTGCCGAACTCGATTTCCGAATTGGTTTTGCGCGAGGGCTTGTCGGTTGGTGCTTCGGCGCCGCCTCCAGTGAAGGCTTAGGAGCGCGACCATGAACGCTTGCCGCCGCACTGCATTTGGTCTCGCGTTCCTTGCCGCCGTTGCCGGTTTTGGCATGCGCGCGGCCTACGCGCAGGAAGCCGAAGCTCCGCCCGAGCAGCGCTGGTCGTTTTCGGGGCCGTTCGGCCTTTATGATACCCAGCAGCTGCAGCGCGGATTTAAGATCTACCGCGAGGTTTGCTCTAACTGCCACAGTCTGAAGCTTCTGGCATTTCGCAATCTTGCCGATCCGGGGGGGCCAAGCTTCACCGAAGCACAGGCCGCGGCGATAGCGGCGACTTTCCAGGTGACGGCCGGCCCGAACGATCAAGGCGAAATGTTTCAGCGGCCGGGCAAAATCTCCGATCGATTCCCGCCGCCATTTGCGAACGATCAGGCTGCCCGGAATGCCAATGGCGGCGCGCTGCCGCCCGACATGTCGGTTCTAGCCAAGGCGCGCTCGTATGAGCGCGGTTTCCCCTGGTTCATTATTGATGCGTTCACGCAGTACCAGGAGGAAGGCCCCGATTACATTCACGGGATTCTCAACGGTTATGAAGATCCGCCGGCCGGCGTCACGCTGCCGCCGGGGGCGCAATACAACAAATATTTTCCCGGACATGCCATCGGCATGCCGAAGCCGCTCAGCGATGGTCAGGTCGAATACACCGATGGCACGCCGACGACGGCCGATCAGTATGGGCGCGACGTTGCCGCGTTTTTAGCTTGGGCTTCAGAACCCAAGCTCGATGAGCGCAAGCGGCTTGGCTTCCAGGTATTTGTTTTTCTCATTGTGCTGACCGGATTGCTCTATTTCACGAAAAAGAAAGTCTGGCACGACGTTCTCCATCATCCGGAGTTGCTCGAGCCGCGACCGCCCACGGAATACCCCAAAAGCTAAAACCGCTAATCTTCCGGCTGCTTCCGGTCGCATTGGCTAAGGCGAAACTGATCGCATCGTGGCGCGCGTGCGCGAAATGAGCTATGCTTGGATGGTAGGGTCATTGATTGTAGTGAGCGCCTTAAGGCGCCTGCGTTCAAGAGGGGGCAACCAGCTATGAAATCAGCGACGCGCCTAGTGCTTGTTGCTGCTGCATTTTCCGTTTTCGCCGGATCGTTCTCGGCGCTGGCGGACGATAAGAAGGGGCCAAAAGCGCCTACGAGCCAGACTGGCGGTAAGGGTGGCGCGAAAGATTTGGCGGCAAAGGGTCTTGGCGGCAAAGGCGCTGGCGCCAAGGGCGGCGATCACGCCGACGGAGTTGGGGGCGCCGTCGGCGATGCCGTTGGTGGGACCGTAGGCGGTGCCGTCGGCGGAGCGCTGGGCGGCTTTCTCGGTTCGCTCGGCCACTGACGTCTAACCCGCTCCGGCGAACAACTTTTCGTTCTGCGCCGCTAAAGGGCGCGGTCGCGCCTCGGGTCGAGCGCGCGCGCTGTTATCGTTGCGACGCCGCTGCGATTGCGCGGGTCACGTTTGCCACTGTAAAACCCACTCCGCGACGCGCGAAGATTGCGGACGAAAGGTTGCCCGATAATGACGACTGCCACGCTTGAAAGCGACCTAAAGGCCGCAATCCGCAACATTCCCGATTACCCCAAGCCGGGCATCATATTTCGGGACATAACGACCCTTTTGGGCAACGCGCGCAGTTTTCGCCGCGCGGTCGACGAACTGGTGCAGCCTTGGGCCGGCAGCAAGATCGACAAGGTCGCCGGAATTGAAGCGCGCGGCTTTATTCTGGGCGGTGCCGTCGCTCACCAGGTTTCCGCGGGTTTCGTGCCGATCCGCAAGAAAGGCAAGCTGCCGTTTAAGCGCGTCAGCATTGGGTATTCGCTCGAGTATGGTATCGACGAAATGGAGATGCACGAAGATGCCGTGCTTAGGGGCGAGCGCGTCGTTCTAGTCGACGATTTGGTGGCGACTGGGGGGACCGCCGAAGCGGCCTGCAAGTTGTTGAAGCAAATCGGCGCCGACGTTTTGGCTGCCTGCTTCATCATTGATCTCCCGGACTTGGGCGGCGCCGAAAAAATCCGCAAGCTCGGAGTTCCGGTACGCACGCTCGTCAGCTTTGAGGGACATTAGCGCGTATGTGAGCCGCGCTCGGCCTGCCGGGAAGTTAGCCGGCCGATTGATCTGTCCGCCTGCCGCCGCGGCCGAGCGACAAGTTTACCCGGCCCATGAGCAGCCGCAGCTCCAAGTCGCGAAATTCGTTGAAAATCTGGGCGATCCATTCATGGATTTCCGTCGGCCCGCCTTGGCGCCTTTCCAGGTAAGCGCCGAACGAAAAACTGGCCCGGTCGATAACGCCGCGGACAATTGCAGACAGCCGCGGAATGCGGATCATGCCGGATTCGGGGCCGCTCCCCGGAAAATCCTCTTTGGCGAACATGAGTGATACCGACTCATTATGCACCGGTACAGTTGTGACCGCGAGCCGGCTTCGCAACTCGGCATAGCTGCGCACCGTCGTCTGCGCCGGATCTGCGATGAACAATACGATCGGCTCCATCGACAACCGGCGGGCTTCCGGGATAAAGCCGATCTCGCGGATGACATCGAAAAAATGGTCGAACAGCGGGGAGCCGAGATCGATGATCTTCGTGCTCGCCGTATCGGCGATCAGGCGGTCGAACAATTCCATCTGGCCGCGTGTACTGGTGATGTCGACCGGCCAAACCAGCTTGGGAAACCGTTCCGCGAGCAGCGACTCTCGTGGATTAAGGTCGTATCCCACAAGCGGCCGGCTTCGCGAATAAAGAAACTCGATCAAGAGCCGCGCAAGCAACGTCTTGCCGACCCGGGGCCGCGGCGACGCGATAATGTATATTGGGGCTGGCTGCATCGTTACAGCAAGCGCATCTTAGCGTTTCCAAATTTCACTGCGGTATAGCCGCGGTCGCGAATCCTGCGCGCGCCGGGCTTACGATCGGCCGACCACTTGCACCCGTGGCGCCTGTGCGGGCGCGGCGCTGCTCGTCACGAGTTCATTGAGCTTAATACGGTCGTACTCGCCCCATACGTTGCCGAGCCAGTGCCGCACGTAGCCGCGCAACACGAACGAATAATTCGCGGAATCACCCTTGGCCCCTTTGTTGGCGACGAAGGTGAGGAACGGCACCGAAGCGAGTTCCACCTGTTCGTAGGCCATCTCGTTGAGCTTGGGGATGGTGATTTCGATGGCGTCCTTGAGTTTGCGGAAATACGAGGCGTGCGTAGCCTGGTCCCACTCGAAGAAGCTCGTGTTGTTAATGAAGTTCTTCACCAGGAAGTACTTGCTGTCCACGGCGAACGCGGCGGTGTCCTCGATCTCGTTGAGCGAAGCGATTGAGGATCCGAGAATGTGAAAGATAATGAAGTTAAGCTGTCCCTTCCTCACCGCGTCGAGGAAGCCGATGTCGCGCAACGCCCGAAGAGTGGGCGACAACAGACCGGCGCGCACGTCGATTACCGTCACCGACGCGTCGGCGCTCGTCAGCGTGTCGAAAATACGCATCTGGTCGGCGACCGACGTGACATCGACGATGTCGCAATCTTCTGGATGAAAACGCTTCAGTGTGCCTTTGGGAGACTCGGTATCGAACGCTCGTGTCGGGAGGTGATGTGCCGTGAAGTAGTCGAGCAGCGTGCGGGCAACCGTGGTTTTGCCCACGCCTCCCTTATCTGCACCCACTACGATCACTGTCGGCTTAGACATGGCCATACCTCACTGGCGGCGCTGCGCCGCGAGTCTCGCCGAGTCGTTCTGCCTCATTGCACCGGATGACTGCGGCCGAATCGGGCGCATCACGCTGATTTCCCCGTGCGTTTGTTCTACACACCCCGTGATCCGTTTGGAAGTCTTACGTTTGAGAGCGTGTATGCGGCCGAAGTTACGTTTCGGCCGACTCTGCAATTTGAAGCGCGCGCGTTTGACACGATGAAGCCGCGATTTCGCAGGGCTTATTGAGGGTTCCTTTCGTGCGGGCCCCACGGACCGGAGCCTTTCGTAGGTTCCTCGGTTTCCACAGGCGATTCGCCGGCTCCCCGCCGCGGCGGATTCCAGGGTCCGCTTTGCGCCGCCGAACTCCATGGGCCCGATTCGGCCGAATCATTGGCGTCTACGCCACTTGCCGGCGACGGCAGCGCGATTGGCCCTCGATCGTGCCCGCCGGCGAATTTAACCAATGCAGCGACGCGGCTCTCGACCGATGGATGTGTATCGAACAATTCGCCGAAGCCCTGGCGCGGATTGTCGATGCACATTTCCATCACAGCGGATGTAGCTCCCGGCAATTCCCCGCGGCCCTCGATTTTACGCAACGCCGAAATCATGGCGTCGGGGTTTTTGGTGAGCTCCACCGAGCCGGCGTCCGCGAGCAATTCACGCGACCGCGACAACGCAAGTCGAATGACGAAAGAGAGAACGTAAGCGACCACGATTAGCGCGATGGCAATCAGTATAACTAGCGCGGCGCCGCCGCCGCGGCGATCGTCCGACGATCGCGGGCCGCGAAAACCGCCGTAGAACCACATCCTGAAGAACAATTCGGCGAAGAACGAAATAGCACCGGCAATGATGACGGCGACGACCATCATTCGCACGTCGCCGTTACGGATATGGGTCAGCTCATGCCCGAGCACCGATTCGATTTCGGCGTCGTCGAGCAGGTTCAAGAGCCCTGAGGTCACAGTGATCGAATACTGTCTTTCATTCATACCGGTCGCGAATGCATTGAGTGCCTCACTGTCCATCACCTTGAGTTTCGGCATGGTGATGCCGCGTGAAATGCACAGATTTTCCAGTATGTTGTACAGTCGTGGCTGTTCAGTCCGACTGACCTCCCGGCCGCCGGTGATCGCGTCGATCATGCTCTGATGAAAATAATAGGCGATGACCACCCACAGTGCCGTGCCCAACGTGGCGAGCGGCGCTGCAGCGATCAAATCCCTCCAGGCCAATCGCAACAGTACGTCAATGTCCGCATTGACGGACAGCGCTTCCGCGGTCAGCGCGCCAGCGTAAACAAGAAGATAGACAAGGAAGAACAGGCCAACGAGAAGCGCAATCGAGCGGCGGCGGTTGGATTGGATGTGGCTGTAGAGACCGTAGGCCGCCATCGGGAGGCTTCCCAATCACTTCCACGAAAACCGCAACGTTCTAAAACTTGACTTGCAGGAGCCTCGCCTACGGTTTTGCGGTCATCGCCGAGGTCGAAAAACTCCTTGGGCGCAAAGCCTAGCGTCGACGCGAACAGTGCGGCCGGGAACCTCTGTGTCGCGGTATTGTATTCCTGCACTGCATTGTTGAAGAACCGCCTGGACGCCGCGATCTTATTCTCGAGATCGCCGAGCTCGGCTTGCAATTGCTGAAAATTGGCGTTGGCCTTCAGGTCAGGATAGGCTTCGGAGAGCGCAAAAAGCTGGCGCAACGCCCCCGACAACATATTTTCGGCAGCGGCCTGCTGTGCCGGCCCTTGCGCCGTCGCCGCGGCATTGCGCGCTTTTACCACCTCGTCGAGCGTGCCGCGCTCGTGCGCGGCATAACCCTTCACCGTCTCGACGAGATTGGGAATGAGGTCATGTCGCTGGCGCAGCTGGACGTCGATATCGGCAAAACTCTGGTTGACCCGCTGCCGCATGGTCACGAGGCCGTTGTAGACAGTGATGACCCACAAGACGACGACAACAATTACGGCCAGGACGATCAGTGTTGAGGTGCTCATCTGCAAACTCCTCCGCGGGAGAGGCCGCAACAGAAGCAGCCGCTCGGCGCTCCAAACGCTCTCAAAATATGACGAATTGTTGGAGCCGTTAAGGTTAGCCGGTGATGCGCGTCGCGTCGCCGCCGCTTCTCATCTAGGGAATCGGGCGTCGGCAAAGGAGGGTTAGCACAATGCCGGATCCTCATCCGCGCTCTCGTTTCAAGGACCATGCCGAGGTGCCCAGCATTTTGGGCGGCGCGCAGACGCTCGATTTAGAGCAAAACAACGTCGTCCGCCCCGCCGAGACAAATTTCGGCTGTATCGCGGCCGAGGACGGCGAACAATTCGCGCGCGATATCGCTGCAATAGAACGGGCGGCCGACACCTTGTGCCGGGCCGAGCCGGCGCTGCAATCTTGGGCAGGGCCGCCGGCAAGTCACAATAGCCCGCATCCGCTGTGGCTGATCATTGGGACACTGTGGGTCTCCACCGCGCTCGTCGCAATGAGTGCGGTGTTCGCGCTTTACGTCCTGGCCAGTTAAACCAAAGCCGGCCGGTTCGGCGGCTTAATACGCGTTGCGATAAGCGGTTCGCGAAAGGAGCGTGCGGACGATGATCCGTAGGTCAAGCCACATCGACCAATTGTCGATGTAGGCGAGGTCGTACGCGATGCGGCTGCGCATTTTTTCGTCGGTGTCGGTTTCGCCGCGGCAGCCGTGGACTTGCGCCCAACCGGTGATGCCGGGTTTGACGTTGTGCCGGCGCGCATAAAGCGAAATGCGCCGCTGATATTCCTGGTCAAGCGGCAGCGGATGCGGCCTCGGCCCCACCAGCGACATTTCACCAGTGAGCACATTGAAGAGCTGCGGTATCTCGTCGATATTCCAGCGACGCAAAAAGCCGCCGATCCGGGTGAGGCGCGGATCGCCGCGGACCGCCTGCCGGCTGCCGTCGTCGACGCTGTGCATCGTGCGGAACTTGATAATGTGGAACGGCTGCTGATTGAATCCGTATCGGCGCTGAGCGAAGAAAATCGGCCCGCGGCTATCAAGGCGAATGAGAATGGCGACTGCGAGGAGAAGCGGGGTCGCCGCGATGAGTGCCGCCGCCGCAACGGCAAGATCGAACATCCGCTTTTGCAGAATTTCGAAGCGCGAAAGCGGCCGGCGCGTGATTTGAAGGCTCGAGACTGGCCCCAGCGTCGATAGTTTGACCTCGTCGAATTTGTGCAGCACGTGCTCCGGCCCGAGATGGATTTCCACGGGGAGCGTCAGAAACGTATCGGCGCAGCGCTCTATCATTCCGATGGCCGACCAGGGGAGCAGCACGAAGACCGCGTCCGGCGTGAGGCTCCGCACGCTGGCGACCGCCTCGGCGAGATCGCGGTCGAGGCTGTCGCGGCGCTCCTCGGCAGCGGCGCTCGCCATGACCGGGGTGAGAAATCGGCAGCCCACTATGTTGATGCCGATTGTCCACGGCTCGTAGCGATTAATGAAAGCTCCAACGTCTGCGCCGGTGCCGATCAGAAAGATGCGTTGCGCCGAAATCAGGCCGGCGGCGCGAGCTATGGTGCTGATGCGCACAACGGCGTAGCGCGAGACGATCAAGGCGACGAGCGTTGCGGCGTAGAACAGGACAATCCAGCCGCGCGAGTATTCCATGCTGATCTGCGCCAAGAAGCCGAGCATGAGCAGGCAAACCAGCGTGACGTTCCACAATTGCACTGTGCGGCGGCCGTGCAATTTGAAGGAAAAGAAATTCGGTAGCCGGTACTCGCGCCGGAACAGGTTTGAAACCGTAAAGATGCAGGCGGCCAGCGCCCCGCCTTGGACGAAGGAGTTGACGTCGCCGTTGTTGCCGTAAACGACGAGGTGGTAGGCGATGCCGGTAAAGCATGACATGGCAACGATCAGAACGAAGTCGTACAGGAAGATCGCCGCCGAAAAGGTGCCGCGCGACAGCACCGACCAGGTGCGCAGCAGGCTACCGGTCTGGGACCGCGAGGCGAGCGTGTAGCCCTGGTGAGTATTCATGCGGTACTAGCGGCCCTTGCCGTCGGCGAAACGAGATGCAGCCGTTGCCCCGTAATGGGACACGGCTTTAGTCGCCCTTCTTCCCACCCGCCAAAAGCATGCCGGGCGAGGGCGCTTGCGGCGGCGGTTGCGGTTGCGCTTGAGTTAGGCTTAATGCGCGGTTATGCGCCGATGTAACGGCCCGGAGGGAGGATAATGCAGGGAAAGATTGCGCTCGAAGAACACATTGCTATCGAGGAGACCTCCAGCAACTTCGGCACGCCGTTTCCCGATAAGGTCTGGAATGAGCTGAAGGGCCGTCTCCTGGATATACACGACCAGCGTCTGGGGCTGATGGACAAGCACGGCATCGAAATGATGGTGCTGTCGCTCAATGCGCCCGCCATACAAGGCATTCCCGATCCGGCACGCGCCAATGAGATCGCGCGAAAAGCCAATGATCATCTTGCCGAGCAGGTGCACAAGCGGCCGGATCGCTTCCAGGCCCTTGCAGCGCTGCCGATGCAGGACCCGGCGCTCGCTATTCGCGAATTGGAGCGCTGCGTGAAGGATTTGGGTTTCCGCGGCGCGCTGGTGAACGGATTCTCACAGCTTGAAGGCGACAAGACGCTCTATTACGACCTACCGCAGTACCGTCCGTTCTGGGCGACGGTGGAAAAGCTAGACGTGCCGTTATACCTGCATCCGCGCAATCCGCTGCCGCGCGATGCACAGGTTTATGACGGGCATCCATGGTTGCTCGGTCCAGTTTGGGCATTCGGCCAGGAGACCGCGGTGCATGCGCTGCGGCTCATGGGTTCCGGCCTGTTCGACGAGCATCCGCGACTGTCGATCATTCTCGGCCATCTCGGCGAGAATTTGCCGTACGGCATGTGGCGTATCGACAATGCCAATGGGTGGATCGAGGCGCGCAACGCTTATCCGGCGAAGAAACGCATCCGCGACTATTTCGCGGCCAACTTCCATGTCACCACGTCAGGCAATTTCAACAGCCAGTCCTTGTTGGACGCAATGCTGGTTCTGGGGGCTGATCGCATCATGTTTTCGGTCGACTGGCCGTTTGAGAACGTCGACCATGCGACGGACTGGTTTGACGCCTGCCCGATCAGCGAGGCCGACCGCCTCAAGATCGGCCGCACCAACGCGCGGCGGCTCTTCAAATTGAAAGACGCTTAACTCGCCGCTTGCACGCGGTCCGGCGTTCAAGCGCAAGGCAAAACGTACTTCGCGGTCACCGGGCTAAATAACCTTCGCCGCTTCTCGAGCGGCGAAGGTTATAGTCTTGCCTTCGTCGCCGAGGGGTTGCCATGCGCAGGTGGTTCAGCTCGCTTCGCGTAGCTTCACGGCGCCTTCGAGATCCACGGAAACAAGCTGGGAAACGCCGCGCTCAGCCATGGTGACGCCGAATAGCCGATTCATCCGCGCCATGGTGATGGGGTTATGCGTGATGATGATGAACCGGGTTTCAGTGGATCGGGCCATCTCGTCGAGCAGATCGCAAAACCGCTCCACGTTGTAATCGTCAAGCGGCGCGTCGACTTCGTCGAGCACGCAGATCGGCGCGGGATTGGTCAGGAACACCGCGAAGATCAGCGCGAGCGCCGTGAGCGCCTGTTCGCCGCCGGACAGTAGCGACAGCGTCACCAGTTTTTTCCCCGGCGGTTTGGCCATGATTTCGAGCCCGGCCTCCAGCGGATCGTCGCTCTCGATGAGATGTAATTCCGCGTTGCCGCCGCCGAACAGCTCGGTGAACAGCTTCTTGAAATGCTCATTCACCGTGGCAAACGACGAGAGCAGCCGGTCGCGAGCTTCGTGGTTGAGGCTTTGGATGCCCTGGCGCAGGCGCCGGATCGCCTCAACAAGGTCGTCGCGTTCCGCGGTAAGCTTGCCGTGCTGAGTCTCGAGTTCCCGGAGTTCTTGCTCAGCCAGCAAGTTCACTGAACCGAGGCGCTCACGCTCACGGCGCAGCCGGTCGAGTTTCGCTTCGACGTCCGCGATCGGCGGTGTCTCTTCGCCTTGCTTGATCTCGGCAACTTCGGCGGCTCCTGCCGGATCGACATCAAGCAAGTCTCGAATTTCGTGCTCAATGTCGGCAACACGGCGCCGGGCGCCGTCGCAGCGCTCCTCGGCGCGTGCGGCTTCGGCGCGGGCCTCGCCGACGGCTTCAAGCGCTACGCGTGCCGCCTTGTCCGCAGCGGATTGTTCCGTTTCTGCTTCCGCCAAGCGGTCGGCGGCGGCGCGGCGCGTGGCGGACGCGGTTTCGATCTCGCCAATCAAGGCGTGACGCTGCCCGGCGAATTTCTCCGGTGCGCTTTCAAGTTCTGCGCGCTCTCGTTTCGCCTCTTCGGCCCGCTGACCGAGGGTGGCAATTTGCGCGGCAGCGCTTTGGTTGCGTTCATCCCAGGCCGCCTGTTCGGCAGCAATGGTTTGCAGGCGTTGTGCGGCAAGCTCTGCCTCGCGGGTAATGGCCTGCGACTCCACACGGACCGCGGCCAACGCCTCGCGGTCCCCCGCGATCACTTTTCCGACCTGCGCCAGTCTGTCTTCAAGCTCTACCGCATCAGGGAGCGCCGCCAGTGCGCTTTCGTTTTCGCGGTGTCCTGCAATAGCCTCGTCCCGGCTCGTGGCAATGCGCTGCCTCGCCTCGCTGAGGGCGGACATCCGTGCCGTGTGGCGGCTGCTCTCGCGCTCGGCGGCGGCATAATTTTCGCGCGCCCCGTCCACCGCTTCCTGGGCCTTACGTGCAAACGCGCGCGCCTCGGTTTCAGCGGTGTTTGCCACCGCGAGTGATGCTTCGGCGACTTGTACGAGCTTCCGCTTCGCGTCGGCTTCGGCGCGCGCGGTCGCGACCTCTCCTTCGATGGTCTGCAGGCGCCCCCGCTCGGCGAGCCGCCGGGCCGCGCCGGTCGGGGCGTGTGCAGCTGCCGCGAAACCGTCCCAGCGCCACAGATCTCCCTCGCGGGACACCAGGCGTTGCCCAGGTTTGAGCGATGCCGCGAGCCTTCCGCCGTCTGCGCGTTCGACCACGCCGATCTGGGCGAGACGGCGGGCAAGTTCGGCTGGGACATTTACGAAGGCGGATAGAGCGGTAACGCCTTCGGGAAGCTGAGGGTCGGAGGGATCGACAGCGGCCCCGGCCCAGCGCATTGGCGCGTTCTGGTCGGCCGGTGCGTCGAGGTCATCCCCAAGCGCGGCACCGAGCGCCTTCTCGTACCCTTCAGTGACAGTAAGCGCGTCCATCACCGGCGGCCAAAGATTTTTGGTCTCTACAGCGAGCAACTTGCGGATCGTCTTTGCTTCGGTCTCCAACCGCTGGACGCGTTGTTCGGCTGCAAGCAGAGGGGCGCGCACGCCGTCGATATTCCCCCGCGCTTGGGCATGCTCGGATTCGGCGGCACGGGCGGCACTTTCGGCCTTCGCAGCTTCGGCCTGGGCCGTTGCAAGCGCATCGGCCAGCGGCGTCGCGTCTAAGCTATGGCCCTCCGCGTCTGCTAGCCCGGCTTCGACTTCGGCGAGTTCGGTTGTCAGTCGCGCAATGCGCTGCTCTTGATCAATCGCAGCCGCCTGGAGCTGACGGCGGCGGGCGGTCAGATCAGCCAGCGCCCGGGTCAGTTCGGCAAACGACTTTTCCGAAGCAGCTAAAGCTGTGTCCGCCACTGCTACGCGTTCGTTGACGCCGCCGAGCCTTTCGGCGCTCGCTTGCGCCTTCTGCGCTAGAGACTTTTCTTCCCCGGCCAAACGCTCCAACGCGGCCGAAGCATCGCCGGCGAGCGCGCGCTCGCGCTGAAGGTCCGCGGCAAACTGCTGGAGCCGATTATCGAGTTCGCCAATTCGTTGCTTGGCCCGTAGTTCTTCGCGCTCGAGGCCGTCGCGGGCGATGATGAGACGCTGCAAGCCTGCGGCTGCTCTCGCCTCGGCCTCCCGCAAAGATGGTAGCGCCGCGGCGGCATGCGCCTGCCGTGTCGCCGCGGTCGTCTGCTCGCCGGTGCGTCCCGCAACCAAGCGAACCGCGTCATCCTTTGTTCGCTCCCTATCGGCAAGTTCCGCCTTTGCCATCGTCCAGCGCACGTGCAGGAGCAAGGCGTCGGTGCGGCGCACTTGCTCGGAGACGTTGCGGTATCGGACGGCCTGGCGGGCCTGGGTCTTGAGTGAGGCAACCTGGGTGGCAAGCTGCCCGATCACGTCTTCCACGCGGGTCAGATTATGTTCGGCGGCCTTCAGGCGAAGCTCGGCCTCGTGACGCCGGGCATGCAGGCCTGAAATGCCGGCGGCTTCTTCAAGGACCCGCCGGCGTTGATCGGGCCGTGCCTGGATGATCTCGCCGATACGCCCCTGATGGACGAGCGCCGGCGAGCGAGAGCCGGTGGAGGCATCGGCAAAAAGGACGGTGACATCACGCGCACGCACTTCGCGGCCGTTAACCCGAAACACTGACCCGTGCTCGCGCATGATGCGGCGCGACACTTCCAGCGCCTCGGTATCGTTGAACGCGGACGGGGCCGTTCGGTCGCTGTTATCGATCAGGACGCTGACTTCGGCATGGTTGCGTGACGGACGGTCGGTATTGCCGGAGAAAATGACGTCGTCCATTTCGCCGGCGCGCATCGCCTTGTAGGAGGACTCGCCCATCACCCAGCGGACGGCTTCCACGAGATTCGACTTGCCGCAGCCGTTCGGACCGACGACGCCGGTTAGTCCGGGTTCAATTTCGAAGTCGGTTGGCTCGACGAAGGATTTAAAACCGATCAGGCGCAGCCGCGTGAGCTTCATTCGCTTGTTACGTCCATTTGCTTCGCTGCGGCGACAAAGCGAATCGCCAACGCCTCGCACCCGGCGGGTGAGTTAAGCGATGCCGCATCGGCGCGGAGAATGAATCGCCGCGCCATCGAGCGCAACAGGCCATCCGGGTTATTCAAAGCTTCGCGTCGAGTAGACCTGGCAGGCAGGTTCTGGCGGGGGCCTCCGGCAAAGTCCTGAAGGCCAAAAAACCCTTATCCCTCCTTGAGATACGGGCTTATCTCTTTGGTCAAAGAGTCGATGGACTGGTCGCCGGTCAGCTTCTTGCCGTTGATGAAAAAGGTAGGCGTGGAGTTCACTCCGAGCTTCTCCGCGGCCCGGTCGCGCACGTCTTGAATGCCGTCGAGCACCTTTTGATTCGCCAGGCACTCGTCGAATGATTGCTGGGTGAAACCGAATTGCTTGGAGATGTCGCGTAGCGCCGGCACCGGCTTTTCGACCATCCACTCCTGCTGCTTGGCGAACAAGGTCTCCACGATCGGCATGAATTTGTCTTTCCCGGCGCACCGCGCCAGCATGAAACCAGCAGCGGCCAGCGCATCGAGCGGGAATTCGCGGAAAATGAAACGCACCTTGCCGGTATCGATGTAGCGCTTCTGCAACTCCGGAAAAGTCGTGGTTGAGAAGTGCGCGCAGTGCGGACAAGTCATCGAAGCGTATTCGATGATGGTGACCGGCGCTTTGTCGGAGCCGAGTACGACATCGCCGTCTGGGCCCGCTTTCGCCAGCTCGGCCTGGTCAGGTTCTGAGTCGGCCTTGGCAAACGTGGCAAGGCGTAACGTCGCCGCCGTGCCAAGGAGGGCAGCGGCCGGAAAGGCCACCAGTGTTCGGCGACGGCTGAGCATCAAGGTCGGCTCCTGTCTGGTTTCGCAATATGGCGTTGGAATGTGGCACCGCGCCGTCTTCCCGCCAAGACCCGCATCTGCCGCGGTTTTCAGGGCGGCTTAATGGCAGGACAGCGCTTAGCTGCCCTTGACGCCGGCGAGAAGACGGCCGAGCGCCTGGCGCAATTCCTCGTCCTCGACCTTGAGCATGGTTGCGGCATATTGCGCCGCGGCTGCGGCATCGTTTCGGCGAGTGGGTCCGCTTGCGCTGCGCCGTAGAGGCGATTGTCGGAAGGCAAGCCGCTCAACGGCGCGCCAGCCAAAGAAACGATTCACCCGTTCGCAGATCACGGCGCCCTGGTGCTGGATTTCGATTGCCGCCGGCCCTTCGACACGCAGTACCAGCGTTCCCGGACTCCGGATTTGCGGGTCGGTGCCGCGCGACCACTGGATCTTGATTGGCTCGCTGTGCACCGCGATCTCGGTGCCGACGATCTCGGCCCAGCGCGTCACCAGTTCGGCCGATGCAAACCCCTGCCGCGTAAAAGCTTCGCCGACGATTTTGCCAACGAGCTCTCGCAAGGGTTTCGCAAAGACGCGTGACGGCTTGTTCATGGCGGGGCGCTCTGTCATCCCTGCGGCGCGAGGCAGAGCATGAGGGTAGCAGGCAAGACATCGAAGCGACAGCGCCGCAAGCGCGCGCCAGCCAAGTCATGCCCGCATTGGGCAACGCTACTCGCTTGGTATGACCGCCATCGCCGGAAGCTGCCATGGCGCGCCGCCCCGGGCGAAGCCGCCGACCCTTACCGGGTGTGGCTCTCGGAAATCATGCTGCAACAAACGACAGTGAAGGCGGTCGCGCCGTATTTCGCAAAGTTCTTGGCTCGCTGGAAAAATGTGCACGAACTGGCGGCCGCTCCTTTCTCGGAGGTTCTCAGTGCTTGGGCCGGCCTCGGCTACTACGCCCGTGCCCGCAACCTGCATGCCTGCGCCTGCGCCGTCGTCGAGCGGCATGGCGGCCAATTTCCACCGAGCGAGAGCGCTTTGCGCGAACTCCCGGGCATCGGGCCATATACCGCCGCGGCCATTGCGGCCATTGCATTCGATGTGCCGGCGACGCCGGTCGACGGGAATATCGAGCGGGTCATCGCCCGCTTATTTGCCGTAGCGGCGCCGCTGCCTCAGGCCAAAGCGGAATTGCAGCACTTGGCGCGGGGTCTAACGCCCCGCCGACGCGCCGGTGACTTCGCCCAGGCGATGATGGATCTCGGCGCGACCATCTGCACACCGAAGAGTCCGGCCTGCGCGCTATGCCCGTGGATGGAAGGCTGCGCCGGTCGCCGGACCGGAAACCCGGCACAATTCCCACGCCGAAAGCCAAAGCGCGAAGGCTCACTTCGCCGTGGCGCGGCCTTCGTCGCGCTTCGGGACGACGGCTTTCTCCTGGTGCGAACCCGGCCGGCGAAGGGACTTCTTGGCGGCATGACCGAGGTGCCGACGTCCGATTGGACGGCAGATTTCGACGAGGCGCAGGCGTCGAACGACGCGCCGCGCTTTTTTTCTTCCGCGCGGGGCGGCCCCTGCGAATGGCGTCGCGTCGCGACCCCCGTCCGGCACGTCTTCACGCATTTTCCGCTAGAGCTTTCGGTCTACTGGAGGAGAGTGGCCGCGCGGGTGCCGGCGCCGGCGGGCACGCGTTGGATCCCGATGGCTGCCATCGCCGAGGAGGCTTTCCCGAGCCTGATGCGAAAAGTTATCGCGCATGGAATCCGCGAAAATCGAACCGATGAACATTTCACGGAGGAGTAAGCAATGAAAATAGAACGCCACGAAACCGGCCCGCGCATGAGCAAGGCCGTGGTCCACGGCGACACCGTCTATCTCGCCGGCATCGTCGCCGATACGCCCAACGGCAAGAGCACGGCCGAGCAGACCAAAAACATTCTTTCGCAGATCGACGGCTTTCTGGCCCAGGTCGGCAGCGACAAGAGCAAAGTGCTCTCCGCGAATATCTGGATCACCGACATGGGGAACTTCGCCGAGATGAATGGAGTGTGGGATGCCTGGGTGTCGCCGGGCAATGCTCCGGCGCGCGCGACCGTCGAGGCCAAGCTCGCCTCGCCGGACTACAAAGTCGAAATCATGGTGGTGGCGGCGCGCTGAACGCCCATCTCCGCGCGCACTTGCGCGCGCAGTGTGTCGATCACCGTCAGACCTTTCGGCGTCTCGACGTGCCAAAACGTCCAGCCGTTGCAGGCTTCGAGGCCTTGGGCCAGCGCGCCAATGCGATGGATCGAGCCTACCGATTGCCCAAGCGCCAACGCACCGTCGGCGCGGACGACCGCCGAATGCCGTCGTTTGGCGTCTACCAGTGTAATGCCAGGCGCCACCAGTCCTCGCTCCAGCAAGGTGGTAAATGGCACGCGTGGCGCCTCACGCGCCGTCATGAATGAGGCGAGCGACGGCTCGGGCAACGGTTCGGCCTCGGCGATGCGCCGCTCGGCAGCGGCGGCGTAAGCGGCCTCCCGCTCAATGCCGATAAATCGTCGCCGCAGCCGACGGGCGACCGCTCCCGTCGTTCCGGTACCGCAGAACGGGTCGAGCACGAGGTCGTCAGGTTGCGATGCGGCAAGCATGACGCGCCCGAGCAGTGCTTCCGGCTTTTGTGTCGGGTGCAGCTTCTTGCCGTCCGCCCCTTTGAGCCGTTCTTCTCCGGTGCACAATGGAATGAACCAGTCCGAGCGCATCTGAATGTCGTCGTTGCCCGCTTTGAGCGCTTCGTAGTTGAAGGTGTAGCCCCGCCCATCCGGCTCGCGTGCCGCCCAGATCAGCGTCTCATGCGCGTTGGTGAAACGTCGGCCGCGAAAATTTGGCATCGGGTTGGACTTGCGCCAGACGATGTCGTTCAAAATCCAGAAGCCGAGGTCCTGAAGGATCGTGCCGACGCGGAAGATATTGTGGTACGAGCCGATCACCCAGAGCGTCGCGCTCGGCTTCATCACCCGGCGGCAAGAGGCGAGCCAAGCGCGGGTGAAATCGTCATAGGCGGCGAAGCTCGCGAATTGGTCCCAGGCGTCATCGACGGCGTCGACGGTGGAATCATCCGGGCGCTTGAGCTCGCGCTGGAGCTGGAGATTGTAAGGCGGATCGGCGAATATCAGGTCGACGCTGGCTGCCGGAAGTTTCGCCATCTCTGCAACGCAATCGCCAACGAGGATGCGAGCTGATGCGGCGGACGGAAAACTCACGCGGGGCGCCCCTCCGGACGCCCCGCGACGCGACACAACCATGACTCAAAACTCTGACTCAGGCGACGCGATCGGCGACGCGGGACCTACAACCGACAAACGGATCATGCCGCATCGAGGTAAAAATCGGCTTAACTGCGCATATGATTAGCGACGGATAAAATGCGGAAACGATTGGTTAATTTCGCGCAAACGTGCGCGGGTGAAGACACCGCGAAGCGTTTTTGACGGGGAGACGGAGATATGCGTACCGATGACTTTCGCCCCAGCGACAATGTCGAGGACGATCGGGAACAAAGCGCCTCGCGCGGCGGCCTGCCGGGCGGCGCGGGCGGCCTTGGCATCGGGACGATCATCGTTATCGGGCTGATCAGCTGGTACTTTGGCATTGACCCGAGCGCGCTGTTAA
The DNA here is from genome assembly GCA_963753355.1 of uncultured Alphaproteobacteria bacterium. Lineage (GTDB taxonomy): Bacteria > Pseudomonadota > Alphaproteobacteria > Rhizobiales > Xanthobacteraceae > BOG-931. The sequence continues at coordinate 56,973 of CAVWBV010000027.1, read as the reverse complement.
ACGGCGCGCAGATACTATCCGGCGGATCGCAGTCGCAATCGACCAATGCTGCGCCACCGGTCACCGCCGGCACCCCGCAGGATCCCACCGGCAAATTCGTCGCCATGGTGCTCGGAGACACCGAGGACCGCTGGGGGGAGATTTTCGCGGCGGCAGGCAAAACCTATCAACCACCGAAGCTGCGTCTGTTTGCCGGCTCGGAACCGACCCCCTGCGCGTTTGCCAAGTCGGCTATGGGACCATTCTACTGTCCGAACGATCAGCGCATTTATCTCGATACGTCTTTCTTCAACGATTTGCAGAACAAGTTCGGCGGTTGCACTGGCGCGAACGCCTGCAAATTTTCCGAGGCCTATGTGATCGCCCATGAAGTCGGTCACCACGTGCAGAACCAGTTGGGTATTCTTCCGCGTGTGATGCAGATGCAGCAGGCCTCTGCAGGCAAATCCGAAGCAAATCGCCTCCAGGTCCGGGTCGAACTCCAGGCCGATTGTTTTGCCGGCGTTTGGGCAAACAGGGCCCAGCAAAAGCATTCCTTCCTCGACCCCGGCGACGTCGATCAGGCGCTACAGACCGCTTCCGCCATCGGCGACGATCGACTGCAAAAAGAAACGCAAGGCTATGTCGTGCCCGACGCCTTCACGCACGGCACTTCCGAGCAGCGAAAACACTGGTTCATGCAAGGTTTCCAGCAGGGCAAAGTGGGCGCTTGCGATACCATGTCAGCCAGCGCGCTTTAGTGTATTATCGCCCGCATCCGCGCCCGTGAGTTGATGGTTGCGGATCGGAATTGTGTTGCGTACAGGTGTAGCCATGCCAGGGCTCGATGAGAGCAGGGAATTCGTACCGCTGAAAATCGCGGTACTGACCGTGTCCGACACGCGCAACTTGAAAGACGACAAATCGGGTGCGCTCCTGGTGCAGCGTATTGTCGCCGCCGGCCATCTGGTGGCCGAGCGAAGCATCGTTAAAGACGACGTGGCGTCCATTCAGGGACGTGTGAAAGGCTGGATCGCCGATCCAAGGATCGATGTCATCATCACCACGGGCGGCACCGGCTTTACCGGCCGCGATGTTACGCCCGAAGCGGTCGAGCCGCTGTTCGAAAAAAAGATGGATGCTTTTTCGGCGCTTTTTCTAGTAGTGAGCTTTCCCAAAATCGGGACTTCGGCAATTCAATCACGGGCCACCGCCGGTGTCGCCGGCTCGACCTACATCTTCTGTCTGCCGGGCTCACCCGGCGCTTGCCGTGACGCCTGGGACGAGATTTTGGTCCATCAGCTCGATTATCGCTATGGGCCGTGCAACTTCGTCGAGATCATGCCGCGGCTCGATGAGCATTTGCGGCGGCCAAAGGCGAGTGGGGCGACCGTTTAGCTCACACTACAATTCCAAATCCCAATGTTCGCTCACCACCGAGCGGCCCCAGCTCCGGTGCCGTTCGGTGCGCACGAGCTTAAAGCCTGATTTCCGGTAGATGTTCCTCGCCGCGGTCAGCACACTGTGTGTCCACAAGGTGATTTTCTTGTAGCCGGCGCGGCGGGCGAAGCTAATGCACTCCTCAACGAGCCGGGCGCCGACACCGAGCCCGCGTGCTTTGGGTTCGACGAGCAAAAGACGGATCCGGGCGACTGTCGCCGACTCCTTTGCCAGAAAAATGCAGCCGACATTTTCACTATCGATCTCGGCGATCCAGCAACGCTCGTAATCGGAATCTTTTTTGTTGGCGTAATCGGCGACGATTTGCGCACACAGTCCCTCGAATGGCTCTTTCCAACCATATTCCTGGCCGTAGAGCTCGGCGTGGCGTTTGATCACCCAGCCAAAATCGCCGGGCATCGGCGCGCGCAACGTATAGCCGGGCGCTCGCTTTTTCGCCGCCTCGCCCGCAAGCAGCGTCTCGATCGTCTGCATCGCTTCGATCAAGCGCGCGCGGTTCGCGGGTACGAGCTTTTCCAGCATCGCTGCGGCATCGTGTTGCGAACGCGCTTCGAGTGGTGCGAACGCGCGGCGGCCTCGCGGCGAAAGCGTAAGGTGGCTTTGCCGGGCGTCGCGCGCGGATTTCTTCCGTACGACCAAGCCGCGCTTCTCAAAATTGCGCAGCGTCCGGCTCAGGTATCCGGCATCGAGATCGAGCTTGCGCCCGATCTCGCTTGCCGTCATGGAGCGACCATTCGCGATCTCGTACAAGACCCGCGCTTCGGCAAGCGAATAGGGGCTGTCGAGAAAGGTCTTCCGCAGCACGCCGATCTGCCGCGTGTAGAAGCGGTTGAAGCGGCGTACGGCAGCGATGCGCGCGATCCGAGCCATAGTCCGGAAGGGTCGGTCAGATACTTGACTTAGTCAAGCATCGCGCGCGGCGGGTCGGCCTGCCGTCAATCGAAATAATGAACTGTCGTCGACAGCGTGCGGATTTGCCGGCGGCCGAGCCGCTTTAGGTACTCAGTTTCAGGATCGGCGGCGGATGCCGAATGACCGCCAGTCTGCTGATACAATTGCTTCGCAATCAACAAACCTTGCCGCGGCTGCGGTCTGCCGCCAAAGGCCGTGGCCGCAAGCGCGGCGAGTGCTCGCCAACCGCTGCGCCGGGGTGCTACGTGGCGGAAAGCCGCCGCTGTTTGCCCACTTCCCAGCTCGACGAAGTGCCTCACCTCCGCCGTCCACGAAGGCTCGAGAACGGCGCCCGGCCGAAGAAAGAGAAGCCAAGGCGCACGCGCGGCCCCGGCCGCCGCTCTCAACTGCCCGCCTAGCGGACCTGTGTCGCTCAAAACGGTGGAGCCCGCGTGGTCCGCTGCCGCGACGGTCTGATCTTGCGAGCCGGAGTCCGCGATTAAGACCTCGGTGATTAGACCTGCCGCGGCCCCGGACACCAGCGAAGCCAGCGTCCGCACTAAAGCGCGTTCGGAATCGCGGGTCGGAATGATGACGCTCAGCATCGGGCCGCGAGGAGCTTCGGGTATCGAATTCCCAGTGACTATGCCGAGATGCGGTTGATTTTCCAGAGATTTTACGTCTTTTCCTCGTTGTTCTTGTTTTGTTCCAAGGGTCGCCCTATGTTAGAGCCCATGAGCGCCCGTTCGTCTTCAGTACGACGTTTGCCGCCCAACTCTCACGTTCCGGTGTTGGAGCCGCGGACGAATGTTGATCGTGATCGTCGGCGGGGCAGGGGAGCCCACTCGAATACGTCGGGGCGTTACGAGCCAATCGCGCGCATTGCGTTCGACGACGGCTGGCAAAGCCTGGATGATTTGCCCCCGTTCAAGACCACCGTGACGGTAGATGCGACCCGGCGGATCATCACCCGCAACGACTCGCCCGACATTTCCTTCGACCGTTCCATCAACCCTTACCGCGGGTGCGAGCACGGTTGCGTCTATTGTTTTGCGCGGCCGACCCACGCCTACCTCGGGCTTTCACCCGGTCTCGACTTCGAGACAAACCTGTTCATGAAACCCAACGCCCCGGAGCTGCTTGAGCTCGAATTGTCGGCGCCCGGATACGTACCGAAGATCATAGCGATCGGTACCAACACCGATCCGTATCAACCGATAGAGCGCCGCTACAAAGTCATTCGCGGCATTCTGGAAGTGCTGGAGCGGACCGGTCACCCTGTCGGCATTGTAACCAAATCGGCGTTGATATTGCGGGACCTCGATATTCTTGCCCGGATGGCGAGGCGCAATCTTGTCAAAGTCGCCGTCTCAATCACCACGCTTGATGCCAGGCTTGCGCGCATCATGGAGCCGCGGGCGCCATCTCCGCCGCGCCGTCTCGAAGCGCTGCGGCAGCTGGTGAACGCGGGCATTCCAACCTCAACCATGGTGGCGCCGGTCATTCCGGCCATCAATGACGCCGAAATCGAGCGCATCCTCGAAGCGGTCGCTGCGACCGGCGTGCGCAATGCCGGCTATGTGCTGCTCCGCTTGCCGCTCGAAGTGCGCGACTTGTTTCGCGAGTGGCTGTTGGCGAATTTTCCGGACCGCCATCGCCATGTCTTCAAGCTGATCCAGGATATGCGCGGCGGCAAGGATTACGATTCTACATTCGGCACCCGCATGACAGGCAAGGGTCCGATCGCCTGGATGATAGGGCGCCGTTTCGAGGTTGCCTGCGAGAGGCTCGGCTTGAACGTGAAAAGCGCACCGATCACCACCGAGCACTTCCGGCCGCCGCAGCCGGCCTCGGCGCAGCTCGATCTCTTTTGACGTGTAGGCGCGCGCGGGCGCGGAGGTTTTTGCTCCGACCAGGGCCGCGATTGCCGAGAAGATCTTTCCACACGGTTCCGCTTCCGGGTTCTCCGCGCATTGCGAACGGCGTGCGGCCATGGTCAAACGTGGCGCATGACTCGAAAGCAAGCCGCCGCACCGCGCCTGCCGCTCAACGAAGAAGTTTTGCGGCCGACGTTTCGGCGCGAGCGTACTGCGCTTAAGAGGGGTGTGTGGCCGGTGGCGGGCTGTGACGAAGCAGGCAGGGGACCACTCGCCGGGCCAGTGGTCGCCGCGGCGGTCATTCTCGATCCTGATAACGTTCCACGCGGCCTCGACGACTCGAAACGACTGACGCCCGAGCGGCGCGAAGTGCTTTACGAACGTATTTGCGCGCGCGCGCAGGTGGCGGTGGCGATGGCGCCGCCTTGGCGCATCGATCGTGACAATATTCTGCGCGCTTCGTTATGGGCGCTGGCGCGGGCGGTTGCCGCGCTGCCGGTCAGGCCGCACCTCGTATTTGTCGACGGTCGCGATCGTATCGAGTGCAGTTGCGACTGCCAGGCCGTGATCGGCGGCGACGGCCTCGTCGCCTCCATTGCGGCGGCTTCGATTGTCGCCAAAGTGACGCGCGATCGCCTGATGGCTTGTCTCGGTGCCGCGCACCCAGGTTACGGCTTCGAGCGGCATATGGGTTACAGCGTGCCCGAGCATTTTGCCGCGCTCGATCGGCTCGGGCCGACGGTTCATCATCGCCGCTCGTTCGCGCCGGTCGCTGGGGCTTGGGGCCAACTGGAGGCCAGCGCCGACGATCTTGTCGCCGCCGTGTTGCCGCTATAGCTGTCGAGCCGCAAGCGGCGCTCGAATTCGAGACAGCGACGGGTCATGGAAGCATCCGCCGATTTTTCGGTCGGCGCGGAGCGCGCGTCGCTGGCGTCAGGCGGATCGCAATTAAGGGCCTCGATGTTTCAGGTCTCGATTTATGTCGAAGCGTTGCGTTCGCGGCCGACGCTAGTGTTTTGGCTGGCGACGCTGGCGCAAGCAGTTTTGTGGTTTCTCGTCCCGGTCTTGTTCTATGCCGCGCCGCCAAGCGGGCTGCCGCAAGTACTGGCGCTGGGGCACAGCTTTCCGCTTGACGGCCGCTTCGGACCGCCGCTCGCTTATTGGGTCGCAGAAATTGCGTTTCGGCTCGGGGGCCTCCCGGGCGTTTATGCGCTCTCGCAACTGTGCCTGATCGCGACCTACTGGTGTGTCTACGCGCTTGGCCGCACCATTGTGGGCGAAACGCATGCCGCCATGGCGGTGCTGCTGATGGCTGGCGTTTCCGTCTTCACGGTGCCCACGCCGAGTTTTGGCCCGGGCACGCTCGCAATGGCACTTTGGTCGGCGGCGCTCTTGTTTTATTGGCGCGCCGTGTTTGAAGGACGGCCCCGCGATTGGTACGCGGTCGGGGCCGCGGCAGCGCTTTTGCTTTTGACCAGTTACAGCGGGCTTGTTCTCCTTGTTGTGATGACCTGGTTCACGGCGTTCAGCCGGCGCGCCAACGTTGTGATCGGCCAAATCGAGGCGTGGGTTGCCGCGGGTTTATTTCTCGCCGGGTTATTCGCCTATTCAGTGTGGCTCGAGCGCGCCGACGTTGGCCTGATGCCGGCTCTCGCGCGTCTGCGCGATGCCGAAATGGCGACGGTCAATACATCCAAGTGGCTATGGCTCCTCGCCGCACTTATCCTCGCTCATGCGGGGCTGGTTGTTTTGCTGGTGCTGGCGCGATTTTGGCCCGCGGCTGGCGGCGGCCATGCGCCGGTGATTCTCGGCGCGCAGGCGGCCCGATCGGCGGCGATCTACGTCAAGGTCTTCGCGGTTGTTCCGGCGCTTCTGGCCACAATAGTGACTGTATTTCTCGATCTCGGCTGGCCGGTCGGCGGCGCGGCGCCGCTTCTGGTGCTCTCAGGGCTCGCTTGCATTGTCATTGCCGGTGAGCAAATCGAGCTTCGCCATCAGTATGTTCTTGGCTACGCCTGGATCGGGTTGCTGCTTGTTCCGCCATTCCTGGCGCTTGCGGCCATCGTTGTATTGCCGTGGACGAGCGGCGTCGATCTTAGCGTCGCACAGCCATCACGCGCGATGGGCCGCTTCTTCGCTGAAAGCTTCGAGCGGCGCACCGGGCGTCCGCTTGCGGTCGTGGGTGGCGATAAGGATACCGCGGCTTTGGTAGCAATCGCCGCGCCGAGCAGGCCGGGCGTGTATTTCGGCGATGACATCGCCGGTTCGCGCTCCGTCACTGCCGAAGATATCCGCAAGGAAGGCGCCGTTGTCGTGTGGCCGGCGTCCGAGACCACACCGGAACCGCCGCCCAAAATCAGAGCGCTGTTTCCCGATCTTGTGAGTGAGGTGCCGGAGACTTTCGCGCGGCCGGTTCGCGGCAGGTTGCCGCCGCTGCGTATCGGTTGGGGCATGATCCGGCCTGCGCGCAAGGCTGCAATGCTGCCCAATCCACACTAAAGCGGCAGGCGCTCGAAAAGCCTGGGGCCGTTAGGAACACTGCCCGGCTACGCGGCCAACGCCCGCTTTAGCGCCAACAAGTCCCGCCAGACGAACCGCTTCTGCAGCGGACTGCGCAACAGGAAAGCCGGGTGAAAGGTCGGCAGGGCGCGTATTTCGCGGGTGCCGGTATCGAACTTGAACCACCGCCCGCGGGTTCGTGTAATTCCCTCCCTGGTTCCAAGCAGCGTCTGCGTTGACGGTTGACCGAGGCAAACCAGGATGTCCGGGTTCGCAAGCTCGATTTGTCGCCGGATGAATGGCAGGCAAATCGCGGTTTCGTGCGGCGTGGGCGTGCGGTTGCCAGGCGGGCGCCAAGGGACAACGTTGGCAATGTAGGCTTTGGTTCGGTCGAGCCCGATTGCCTGCAGCATGAGGTCGAGCAATTTTCCGGAGCGGCCGACGAACGGTTCGCCGGCGATGTCTTCATCGCGACCCGGCGCTTCACCGACGAACATCACACGGGCACCCGGGGTGCCGGAGGCGAATACGAGCTGGGTCGCGGTTGCGCGCAGCATGCAGCCTTCGAAGCTGTCCAGAAGTGCGCGCAGCTCGTCGAGATTTTGCGCATTTCGGGCGGCCTCCCTGGCCGCCATTACGGCTGCGTCAGGCGAGACGACCGGTACAGGAGTGGGAGCGCGGGGGACATCCGCCGTGCCGTTTCCGGTCCCTTTCGGGGGCGTCGTCGGAGAAGACGGCGCGTCGCGGAACAGCGGCTGTGCTCGTTTGGTCGCCGGTGGAGACGCGGTCGGTTCCGGCCGATCCGCAAAGTAGTTGACAGGCTCTTCGCCCACGGCGCTGTCGACCCCGGCGTCGAGGTAAAACGCAATAAGGTCGCGCACATGTTTGGCTGCGGGCGTCACGGTGGTCGGGTTTATGGACGATCCTATTAGTCTATGCGAGGGATGAACGGATGCAATATCGGCTTCGGAGTGGATCAAGGAGCGGGCCATGAGCGAGACTGAGGTTCCCAGCCGCGAAGCGATGGAATTCGACGTCGTCATCGTCGGCGCCGGTTCGGCCGGCCTCGCCGCCGCGATCAAGCTCAAGCAGCTGTCGCCCGAGATATCGGTTGTGGTCGTAGAGAAAGGCTCCGAAGTCGGCGCGCACATTTTGTCCGGTGCGGTCATTGATCCGGTCGGAATGGACGCTCTTCTTCCCGAATGGCGTAACGAAACAACGCCCATGCACACGGCGGTCACCGATGACCGGTTTTACTTCCTCGGCCCCTCCGGTGCGGTGCGTGTGCCGAATTTCTTAATGCCACCGCTGATGAGCAATCACGGCAACTTCATTGTTTCGCTTGGCGATGTCTGCCGCTACCTGGCGCAAAAAGCGGAAGCATTGGGGGTGGAAATTTACCCGGGCTTCGCCGCTGCCGAGACTCTTTTCGAAAACGGGATCGTCAAGGGCATTGCGACCGGCGACATGGGCATTGCCAAGGATGGCCACCACAAAGACGGCTTCACCCGCGGCATGGAATTGCGAGCCAAATACACGCTCGTAGCCGAGGGCGCGCGCGGTAGCCTCGCCAAAGGGTTGATCGAGTGTTTTGCGCTTCATCGCGACCGGCAGCCGCAGAAGTACGGCATCGGACTGAAAGAGCTATGGCAAGTCACGCCGGAGAATTTCCGCAAGGGGCTGGTGCAGCACACGGCGGGCTGGCCACTTGGTAACAGCACCGGTGGCGGATCGTTTCTTTATCACTTCGCCGACAATCTGGTGGCGGTCGGCTTCGTCGTTCATCTCAATTACGATAATCCGTATCTATCGCCGTTCGAGGAGTTTCAGCGGTTTAAAACGCATCCACTCATCCGCGACACCTTCGCCGGGGGAAAGCGCATTTGCTACGGCGCGCGCGCTCTCACGGAAGGGGGCTGGCAGTCGGTGCCCAAGCTTACTTTTCCCGGCGGTGCGCTGATCGGCTGCGCGGCCGGTTTCATGAACGTGCCGCGCATCAAGGGAAGCCATAACGCCATACTCTCCGGCATGCTTGCGGCGGAGCGTGTCGCGGCAGCCCTGGCCGCGGGCCGTACGCACGACGAACTCTCCGAGTATGACGATGCGTGGCGAAGCTCGGCTATCGGCAAAGACCTCTGGCGTGTGCGCAATGCCAAGCCGTTGTGGTCGAAGCTCGGCACTGTTGCAGGCGTCGCGCTCGGCGCCGCCGACATGTGGGCCAACACAATTGCGTTTTCGCCCTTCGGCACGCTCAAGCACGGCAAGCCCGACTTTGCCACGCTGAAGCCCGCGGCGGATTGCCGGCCGATCGCTTATCCAAAGGCCGACGGCAAGTTGACCTTCGATCGGCTGTCCTCGGTTTATCTCTCGAACACCAATCACGAAGAAGACCAGCCGGTGCATCTGATTGTACGTGACCGCGCGTTGCAAAAGGCGTCAGAGCACGACGTCTATGCGGGTCCGTCGGCGCGCTATTGCCCGGCCGGTGTCTATGAATGGGTGGAGGAAGGCGGACAACCGCGTTACGTGATCAATGCGCAGAACTGCGTCCACTGCAAAACCTGCGACATCAAGGATCCCAATCAGAACATTAATTGGGTACCGCCGGAGGGAGGCGGCGGCCCGAATTATCCGAATATGTGAAAGGGCTGGACGACTTGCAGCCATTACCCCCGCTGATTGCCGCGATTTTGCCTCCCTTGCGGCATAGAGGCCTACGTTCTTGCGGGAGTCCGGTAAAAGGGCCATTCTCGCGCCAAATCCGCGGCCGTTGATTCCAGTGCCGCCCCGGTTCGCCAAATGGAGCTATCGTGAGTTCTTTGCCGCTGCACCGGCACGCCGCCATTGTTGGCGCGGTCGTGCTTTTGAGCCTGCCATCCGCGTTCGCAGCCGAGACGCCGACACCGCAGGAACTCGCCCATACGACGGCTGCCGGCAGCTACTTGGCGGCGCGCCACGCCGGCGTTGAGCGCGACTCGACGACGGCAGCGGCCTACTATCTCAACGTCCTCAAGAGCGACCCGCGCAACACCGATCTCATCAGCCGTACTTTCCTCTCCGTATTGACCGACGGCGACATTGACGAGGCCGGCAGGCTTGCCGACCGGTTGATCCAGATCGACCGCAGCGACCGGATCGCGCGTCTCGTCATCGGCGTGCGGGCTCTCAAGCAGAAGCAATACGCGCTGGCCCGGCAGAACTTCGCGCAATCGGTGCGCGGACCGGTCACCGACCTGACGGCGGCGCTGCTTTCCGCGTGGTCTTCGGCGGGGAGCGGCGATACGCGCTCGGCGATTGACACGCTTGATCACCTTACCGGGCCGGACTGGTATGGCATCTTCAAAGATCTTCACAGCGGATTGATCCTCGACCTCGCCAACAATCGCAAAGATGCCGGTAAGCGTTACGAGCGCGCCTACAAATCCGATCCATTGGCGCTGCGCACGGTTGAAGCGTACGGGCGCTACCTGTCCCGCGCTGGCGGCAAGGACGACGCGCTGAAAATCTACGAGGAATTCAGTAAGGCCGTCCCCAATCATCCCATCATCACCGAAGAGATGAAGGAGGTGCAGGCCGGCGATAAATTGTCGCCGCTGGTGGATTCACCGCAGCTCGGCGCGGCTGAAGCGCTGTATGGGCTTGGCGCTTCTATCGGTCATCGCGGCGGCGAGGATCTCGCACTGATCTATTTGCAACTCGCGCTTTATCTCGAGCCGAATCACGCCATGGCGCTGTTGTCGCTGGCTGATCTCTACGAGTCGCTCAAGAAGCCCGATCTCGCGATCAAGATTTACGACCGGATTCCACCGTCGTCGCCGCTGCATCGCAACGCCGAAATCCAGATTGCTTCCGATTTGGACACGCTCGATCGGACCGATGAAGCGAAGAAACGGCTCGAAAAACTGATCGCGGAAAATCCAAAAGATACCGAAGCCATTATTGCCCTTGCCAATATTCTGCGCGGCCGCAAGGATTTCGCGCAATGCGGCGACGTTTACAGCAAGGCCATTATAAGCATTGGGGTGCCCGAAAAATCCAATTGGGTCCTGTTCTATTTTCGCGGCATCTGTTACGAGCGGTCCAAACAATGGCCGAAGGCTGAAGCCGATCTGAAGAAAGCACTCGAGCTGTACCCGGATCAGCCGTTGGTGCTCAATTACCTCGGGTACTCATGGATCGATCAGGGGACCAACCTCGAAGACGGAATGAACATGATCCGCCGCGCCGTCGAGCAGCGACCGGATGACGGCTACATCGTTGACTCACTGGGATGGGCCAATTTCCGCATTGGCAATTACCCCGAGGCGGTCAAGGAACTGGAGCGTGCTGTCGAGCTCAAGCCGGATGACCCCACCATCAACGATCACCTTGGTGATGCCTATTGGCGAGTGGGCAGGGTGCTGGAAGCTCATTTCCAGTGGTCGCACGCCAAGGACCTGAAACCCGAGCCGGAAGACCTGCCGAAGATCGAAGAAAAGCTCAAAGCCGGATTGCCTGACGACACGTCTTCTGCCGCCGATGCGGCGAAGACCAAGAAGGCCGGCAGCGGCGGGTGAGTCCCGGCTCGTCTGCTCGGCTGGTTGAAAGCGCGCCGGCAAAAATCAATCTAACGCTGCGCGTGCTGGGCCGCCGCAGCGACGGATATCACGAGATTGAAAGCCTGGTTGCGTTCGCCGAATTCGGTGACCGGTTGCACTTTTCGCCGGACCGTGAATTGACGTTGGCAGTCAACGGACCAATGGCGGCAAAAGCCGGCGCCGCCGACAGCAATCTTGTCCTCAAAGCGGCGCGCGAAATGACAGCGCGCCATAATGGTCTTGCACTCGGCGCGTTCCGGCTGGAAAAACAGTTACCCGTTGCGGCCGGACTTGGCGGCGGATCGGCCGATGCCGCCGCGGCGCTACGCCTTATCGCGCGAGCCAACGGACTGACGCCCGACGATCCGGAGCTTTTTGCCGCCGCTCGCGCGACCGGCGCCGACGTGCCCGTCTGCCTCGATCCGCGTCCGCGAATCATGCGCGGTCTCGGCGAGATTTTGTCGGCGCCGCTCACCTTGCCGGCGCTCCCCGCAGTGCTGGTCAATCCGGGCGTCGCCGTCGCGACCAAAGAAGTTTTTGCCAGTTGGGCGACGGCTTCGTCACCATCCCCGCCGGGTGAGCACGCGATACTCGGCACGCTTCCGACACACGAGGCGCTGCTGCAATTTCTCCTGGCGCAGTCCAACGATCTGGAGCGGCCGGCCATTGCGCTCGCGCCCGTAATTGCAAATGTGCTCGCAGCGTTGCGGGAGGGAGCGGGATGCGAACTGGCGCGGATGTCCGGGTCCGGCGCGACGTGCTTTGCGCTTTATGGCTCTGACGCTGCGGCGGAGAGAGCGGCCAAAGCGCTGCGCGGCAAATATCCGCAGTGGTGGGTACGCCCGACGGTACTCTGAGAACACGCCGTAACAGCTAATGCGTGCGGCTCACGCAAAAGTCCACGGTCTCGGCTAGTGCCGATTTCATTGTCGAGTTGGGGAACAATGCCAGCGCGTCGCGGGCGATGGCACCGTAGTGATGCGCGCGCCCGATCGTATCCTCGAGCGCTCGGTGCTTGCTCATCAGGCCGATTGCATGCTCGAGGTCGGCGTCGGTTGTTTCGCCGCGTTCCAGCGTGCGGCGCCAGAATTCACGTTCGCTATCGCCGCCGCGGCGGAAGGCCAGTACGACCGGTAGCGTGATCTTGCCCTCGCGGAAATCATCGCCGACGTTCTTGCCGAGCTTCGCCGCCGCCCCGCCGTAGTCGAGGACGTCGTCGATCAGCTGGAACGCGATGCCGAGATTCATGCCGAACGACCGGCAGGCGGCCTGCTCGTCGCGTTGCCTGCCGGACAGCACCGGCCCGACCTCGCAGGCGGCGGCAAACAGTTCGGCAGTTTTGGCGCGGATGACAGCGATGTATTCATCTTCGGTCGTCGCCGTGTTTTTGGCCGCGGCGAGCTGCATAACCTCGCCCTCGGCGATAACGGCGGCCGCCGACGACAGTATTTCCAGCGCTTTGAGGTTGCCGACCTCGACCATCATCTTGAACGCTTGGCCAAGAAGGAAGTCGCCGACCAGCACGCTTGCCTCGTTGCCCCAGAGCATTCGCGCGGCGAGGCGACCTCGCCGCAGCTCGCTCTCGTCAACCACATCGTCGTGCAGCAGCGTCGCCGTGTGCATGAACTCCACGGCCGCCGCGAGCTTTATATGATTTTCGCCGGCATAGCCGGTGAGCCGGGCGAGGGCCAATGTCAGCATTGGCCGCAGCCGCTTCCCCCCGGAATTGATGAGATGATTGGCGACTTCCGGAATCATCGTCACGTCGGAGCCGGTGCGCGTGAGAATGACTGCGTTCACTCGCTCCATATCCGGGGTGAGCAAGTCGACCAGCGGGTCACTCGCTGGTTTACCCGGGCTTTCAAAGGGGACAATAACGGCCACTTAAACCTTCTCCGCCAAAACCTTCTCCGCCAAGACGGATGAGCATAGAAACGCTATGGTGACGCAGCAAGTGTGTCGGCGGTCTACGCCCAGGGTCATGTCGGCGGCCGTTCTCGTTGCGTCAGTGTTGATCACGCCACCCGACGTGGCGGCGGAGAGAGGCAATGTCAAGCGATCAGCGCCGAGCCGCGGGCATAGCCGTTGTGCCCTATGAGGTGGCGGTCCTGGTGCCCTGCTGCAACGAGGAACGCGCGATCGCTAAGGTGGTTGCCGACTTCCGGAGCGGGCTGCCGGATGCAGTCGTCTATGTCTACGATAATAATTCGACCGACGGCACCGTTGCTGCCGCCGGGACAGCCGGCGCCGTCGTTCGCCGCGAGACCAATCAGGGCAAGGGTCACGTGGTGCGGCGCATGTTCAACGATGTCGAAGCCGACGTTTACGTGCTGGTTGACGGCGATGCCACGTACGACGCCGCCAGTGCTCGCGCGATGGTGACAAAGCTCGTCGACGAGCGCCTCGACATGATCGTAGGTACCCGCGTGGACCGCGATCCGGCGGCCTTTCGGCCCGGCCATCGGCTTGGCAACCGGCTGCTCACAGGGTTTGTCGCCCACGTTTTCGGGCGTTCGTTCACCGACATGTTATCGGGATACCGCGTGTTCTCGCGGCGGTTCGTAAAGTCCTTTCCGGTGCTTTCGGGCGGCTTTGAAATTGAGACCGAATTGACCGTTCACGCTCTCGAGCTTGAACTTCCGGTTGGCGAAATTGCGACACCTTACTATTCAAGAGCAAGCGGATCGGCTTCGAAACTGTCCACGTGGAGCGACGGCTTTCGCATCCTCTGGACGGTTTTCAGATTGTATCGCGCCGAGCGGCCGTTGTCGTTGTTCGGCGCAGTGGGACTTGCGCTCGCCATCATCTCGATCGGATTGGCCATTCCCATTTTCATCACCTATGTGCACGAGGGACTGGTTCCGCGCCTGCCGACCGCCGTTCTCTCCACCGGCCTTATGCTGCTCGCGTTTCTTTGCTTCGCGTGCGGGCTAATTCTTGACACCGTGACGCGCGGCCGCCGCGAGCTCAAATTGCTCGCCTATCTCGCCTTGCGCGCGCCCGGTGAGGAACGACGGCGGATTTGAATTATGCGTGAGCTCGTTCGCACCAACGATCCCGTGCTGATCTCGGCCATTGAAGCGTTGCTCAAGGGCGCGCATATCCATCACATGCTGGTCGATACGAATATGAGCGTGCTTGAAGGATCAATCGGGATTTTCCCGCGCCGCATTCTGGTTGAAGAAGACCGACTCGATACGGCGCGCGCGCTGCTTGAAGATGCCGGCTTCGGCAACGAGATTCGTCGAGATGGCGGCTGATCCAGCCGCTGAGACCACTGAAGATGCCGCGCTCGGCGGCCGGCTTCTCCTGCGTCAGCCACGCCAAGGCCACCGCTTCGGGCACGATGCGATCCTTTTGGCTGCGGCTTGCTCGGTGCATGCCGGCGAGCATCTGATTGATCTCGGAGCCGGAGTTGGTACGGCGGGGCTCGCGGTTGCTCACCGTGTTGACAATCTCGCCGTTACTCTGGTCGAGACGGATTCCGCGTTGGTGACGCTTGCGGGCGCAAATGCGGCGCGCAACGGCTTGGCCGGACGCGTCACCGCCGTGCATCTTGATGTCGGCGCGAGCGTCGCCGCTTTCGCGGTGGCAAGATTGCAGCCCGGCGTGGCGGACCATGTGATCATGAACCCGCCGTTCAATGCGCCGGAAAACCCTTCACCGCACGGGGGGCGCCGGCTGGCGCACAACGCTGCCGGCGACACGCTCGCGTCCTGGCTGAAGACAGCCTCTCGGCTGCTTCGGCCGGACGGCGCAGTGACGTTGATCTGGCGGGCCGATGCTTTGGACACGGTTATGGCGGAAATTTCGGAGGGTTTTGGCGCAATCGCCGTGCTGCCGATCCATCCGAAGCCAGACACGCCCGCGATTCGTGTTCTGGTTCGCGGGGTCAAGTCGAGCCGCGCGCCATTCTCGTTGTTGCCCAGCTTTTTCCTGGCCGATCGGGCGGGGAAGCCGACTGCGGAGGCCGAGGCAGTGTTACGTGCCGCCGCCGCCTTGCCGCTTGGCTAAGTGTAAAGCTCTGTCTGACGCTGATCGATCCAGTTACACGGCTGTTGAATCCGAGGGCGGCGTGGCTTCCCGGCGTACGGGAAAATAAGACGACCCGACGATAAGGCCGATCAGCATCGACAACAGCCATACTTTCATGGCGCAATATCCTTCGTCCCGGTGCGAGAGATGAGGAAGCAGCGCAGGCCTTTAAGGAACAGTTACTTGAGCCCCGTGCGGCTATTGCTTATCTGGCGTGATGATTGAAGCGCAGCGGGCCGAACGCCCGCGAGCAGGCGGGAGCCGCTTTTGACTGGATTGCCATCGTGGGTACGTTTCCCCTTTCGCGGACGCCGTCCGGTCGTGCCGATAGTCCGCCTCACGGGCGTTATTGGCTTTTCAACACCGCTTCGGCCCGGCCTCTCACTCGCGGGCGTCGCACGCATGCTCGAGCGGGCTTTCGCCACGCGTAACGCTGCCGCCGTCGCACTGTCCATCAACTCACCCGGCGGATCGCCGACCCAGTCGCACCTGATCTGGCGCCGAATTCGCGAACTTGCTCAGGAAAAGAAGCGCAACGTCATCGCGTTCGTCGAGGATGCCGCCGCCTCTGGAGGCTACATGATCGCGTGCGCCGCCGATGAGATTGTCGCCGATCCATATTCCATTGTTGGTTCGATTGGCGTGGTTGGCGGCTCGTTCGGCTTCGACAAGCTGATAGCCAAGGTTGGAATCGAGCGCCGGCTGTACACGTCGGGCGAGCACAAGGCGATGCTGGATCCGTTTTTGCCCGAAAACGCCGGCGACGTGGAGCGGCTAAAAAAGCTTCAGCAGGAGATCCACGAGGGTTTCATTGCGCTGGTGAAATCGCGGCGCGGTATTAAGCTCAAAGGCCCCGAGGACGAACTGTTCTCGGGCGAATATTGGACGGGCAACCGGGCGCTCGAACTTGGTCTGATCGACGGCATCGGCGAGTTGCGTTCCACCTTGCGCGAGCGTTTCGGGGAAAAAGTCGTCACCCCGGTGATCGCAGGCGACCGAAGCTTCTTCAGCCGCCGCATTTTCGGTTCTGCTCGCGTTGAGTTGACGCCGGGTGGCCTTGCCGGGGACATAATTTCGGCGCTTGAAACACGGGCGTTGTGGGCGCGTTATGGCCTCTGACGCTTGTTTTTTTAGCGGTCGGTTCACCGGCCGCGGATTGCCAGAAAAGGAATAGCGGAGGACATCATGCCCCCCGTGCTTGCCTTGGCCATAGGAATGGTGGGAGCGGCGGCTTTAGTGCGCTGGTGCGCCAAGGAGGTGAGGCGCGTCAACGCCGAACTCGACCGGGTGCGCGCTCGCGCCACGGCGGAACCCATCGACCGCGGTACGCTGCCAAAGCTGAAGCGTGATCCGCACACGGGCGAGTACCGTCCGGGCTAACGCCTGTAGTGGGCTAAGTCGCTGGCCACGCCTTATACGTCCCCGCGAGAGGCGCTTGACCGCGAGGCGTCCTTTCACCAACAACGTCGCATGAACGACGATTCCCCGCCGTACCTGCGTCCCGAACGTTCATTCCAGGGGCTCATTCTGGCGTTGCAGCGGTATTGGGCGGATTGGGGCTGCCTCATCTTGCAGCCTTATGACATGGAGGTCGGCGCCGGCACCTTTCACCCGGCTACGACCTTGCGGGCTCTTGGGCCGAGGCCATGGAATGCCGCGTACGTGCAGCCGTCTCGCCGGCCTAAAGATGGGCGCTACGGCGAGAACCCCAATCGTCTCCAGCACTATTACCAACTCCAGGTCATCGTGAAGCCGTCGCCGGACGACTTGCAGGAGCTTTACCTCAAATCGCTCTATGCCATCGGCATCGATCCGGCGCGCCACGATATCCGGTTCGTCGAGGACGACTGGGAAAGCTCGACGCTCGGCGCTTGGGGTCTAGGCTGGGAGTGCTGGTGCGACGGGATGGAAGTCTCGCAGTTCACTTACTTCCAGCAGGTCGCCGGGTTCGAGTGCGCGCCGGTTTCGGGCGAACTCACCTATGGGCTGGAGCGTCTAGCCATGTACGTGCAGGGCGTCGATAACGTCTTTGCGCTCAACTTCAACGGCCGCGACGGCGCGCAAAAGGTGACGTACGGCGACGTGTTCCTGCAAGCAGAGCAGGAATATTCTCGGCACAATTTCGAATATGCCGATACCGACATGCTGTTTGAACAGTTCCGCATGGCGGAAGCCGCTTGCAAGAGATACCTCGACGCCGGCTGGCAAGGCGAAGACGACCGCACAAACAGCGGCCGGCATCTGATGGCGCTGCCGGCCTACGATCAATGCATCAAGGCAAGTCACGTCTTCAATCTTCTCGATGCGCGCGGCGTGATTTCGGTCACCGAACGGCAGAGCTATATTTTGCGCGTGCGCGAGCTCGCGAAGGCCTGCGGCGAAGCTTGGTTGGCGACAGAGGGTGGAGGTAGAAATATATGAGCACAATGCCTGAAATCGGCGGACGGCGGCCGATACCGGTCAAGATCGAGCCGGAAAAGAGTTATTGGTGGTGCGCCTGCGGTCGCTCGAAGTCGCAGCCGTTTTGCGACGGCTCGCACAAGGGCACCGGCTTTACCCCGATGGAATATAAATCGGCGTCCGGCGAGGAGGCGTGGTTTTGCGCCTGCAAGCGCTCGTCGAAAAAGCCGATGTGCGACGGTTCGCATAAGCATTTGCCTTAATGCCTGACCTTCTGCTCGAGCTTTTCTCAGAGGAAATCCCGGCGCGCATGCAGGCGCGCGCGGCGGAGGATTTGCGGAAACTCGTAACCGACCGCCTGGTGGATGCGGGTCTCGTCTACGAGGGAGCGCGCGCCTTCGTGACGCCGCGGCGACTTACGCTCGCGGTGCAGGGCGTGCCGGCACGCCAGCCCGACGTGCGGGAGGAGAAAAAAGGCCCGCGCGTCGGCGCGCCGGAGGCGGCCGTCGCCGGCTTTCTAAAAAGCGCCGGCTTGAAGTCGATTAACGACGCCAAAGTGCAACCCGACAAGAAGGGCGATTTCTATGTCGCGGTGATCGAGAAGCCGGGACGCGGGGCGATCGAGGTCATTGGCGGAATCTTGCCCGACGTGATTGAAAAGTTTCCCTGGCCGAAATCCATGCGCTGGGGTGCGTCATCGGCGCAACCGGGCGCGCTCAATTGGGTGCGGCCGCTGCATTCCATCGTCGCGACGTTCGGTCCAGAGACCGAAGAGCCGGACATCGTACCGTTCACGATCGGCGGTATTTTCGCCGGCAACGAAACCCGCGGTCACCGCTTCATGGCGCCGCAACCGTTCACCGTGCGCCACCTCGAGGACTATTTGCAAAAACTCGACAAGGCGAAGGTGGTGCCGGACGCCGAACGCCGCCGCGATATCATTTTGACCGAGGCTAAACAGCTCGCGTTTGCCCAGGGACTTGAGCTTGTCGAGGATGAAGGCTTGCTCGCTGAAGTCGCCGGCCTTGTCGAATGGCCCGTGGTGCTGATGGGCTCGTTCGATCAGGAATTTCTGCAAATTCCGGGCGAAATGATCCGCGCCACCATTCGCAACAATCAAAAGTGCTTCGTCTTGCGCGACACCGCGCACGCCAAGCTGGTCGACAAGTTCATTCTGGTCTCCAACATCGAAGCCGACGATGGCGGCAAGGCGATTGTCGCCGGCAATGAGCGCGTCATTCGTGCGCGTCTGTCCGACGCAAAATTTTTCTACGAGACAGATTTGAAGACTCGGCTGGAAGATCGGCTGCCGAAATTCAAGGACATCGTCTTTCACGAAAAGCTCGGTTCCCAATGGGAGCGGATCGAGCGGATCGAGCGTCTCGCCGCCGAGCTTGCGCCGCTTGTCGGCGCTGAAATTAACAAGGCGCGCCGCGCGGCGCGGCTGTGTAAGGCCGATTTGTTGACCGAGGCAGTCGGCGAATTCCCCGAGCTGCAAGGCACGATGGGGAAATATTACGCCGAAGAGCAGGGGGAGGACGAAGCGGTCGCGCACGCCATCGAGGATCATTACCGACCGAAGGGACCAGGCGATCTGGTGCCGAGCGAGCCGGTGTCGGTCGCGGTCGCGTTGGCCGACAAGATTGATACGCTGGTCGGATTTTGGGGTGTTGGTGAAAAGCCGACTGGAAGCAAGGATCCGTACGCACTGCGAAGGGCTGCGTTGGGCGTCATCACCATCGTTCTAGACAATGCTATTCGGTTTCGCGTACTTCGCTGCGTTGAATTTTCGGCCCGCGATTTGCGCGCCGCCAAGCCAGCCAGTCGCTGCTGCCAAGCGATCTTTTGTCTTTTTTTGCCGACCGCCTCAAAGTTCAGCTCCGCGAAAAGGGCGCGCGCCACGATCTCGTGGACGCGGTATTCGCACTGGAGGGTCAGGATGATCTTCTGCTTATAGTGCGCCGCGTCGAAGCATTGGCGAAATTTCTCGATACTGGGGATGGAAAAAATCTGCTCGCCGGATATAAGCGGGCGACCAACATCATCCGCATCGAGGAAAAGAAAGACGGTCGCCCGTATACTGGTGCTCCAGTCGCAAAGCTCTACGAGCAATCTGAAGAGAAAGCGTTGGCGCAAGCTATTGACACGGCCAAGGCCGAGGCTGGCCGCGCCGCCGAAGAGGAAGATTTCGAAGCCGCCATGCACGCGATGGCGCGACTGTGGCCGCATGTCGACACCTTCTTCGACAGAGTCACGGTCAACGTCGATGATAAAAAGGTGCGTGAGAATCGGCTGAAGCTTCTGAACGAAATCCGTGCAGCAACCCGCGCCGTCGCCGATTTTTCCAAAATCGAAGGATGATTCTGCGGGCCGGCTGCCTGTGAATACTGCCCGGCGGTGCTCAATTTCGCGAATCCTGCTAGAACTTAAGGCCTTGTTGCGCGTTCTTAGTTGTGCCGCATAGGCAAGTTTCGCCTGCCGCGTTTTTCAGTCCCACCCAATGTTGTCTTGAACGCCGAGGATAGTTCATGGTCGTCACCGCCGCCCACATCACCCCGCTCGTCGCTATTCTTGCCGGAATCCTCATCCTCATTATCCCGCGATTGCTGAACTATATTGTCGCGATCTATCTCATTTTCGTAGGTTTGGTCGGCCTCAACGCCGTCCATCATTTTGTCAACTGGCATTGATAGACGCGCGTGTTCTCAAAGCGTGCGGCAGATTAGGGTAATAATCTGATGGCAAAAGCGCGTGCAAAAATAACGCGTCGGCCGGCGAAAAAGTCGACGCGGGCAGCAGCGCATAATGTGCAGGCCCGCGGTCGTGTTGCGCCGCAGCGGCAAAAGGCCGCTGGCGGCCAGCGCAAAGGCAGATGGGTCTACGCTTTCGGCGGCGGCAAAGCCGAAGGTCGCGCCAACATGCGCAATCTTCTCGGCGGTAAAGGTGCGGGCCTGGCCGAAATGGCCCATCTCGGCCTTCCGGTCCCGCCGGGTTTCACCATCACCACCGAGGTCTGCACCTACTTCTACGAGAACGGCAAAAATTACCCGAAGGATTTGCGATCGCAAGTCGAAGCTGCGTTATTAGAGGTCGGTCGCGTTACTGGAAAGAAATTCGGCGACGGCTCAAATCCGCTGCTTGTCTCCGTGCGGTCCGGCGGACGCGCCTCGATGCCGGGCATGATGGACACCGTTCTCAATCTTGGTCTCAACGACACGACCGTCGCCGCGCTTGCCGAAAAATCCGGCGACCGGCGCTTTGCCTTCGACAGTTATCGACGCTTCATCACCATGTACGCCGACGTGGTACTCGGCATCGCTCATCATTGTTTTGAAGAAATTCTCGACGAGCACAAGGAGCGCAGCGGCTACACGCTGGACACAGATCTTGAAGCGGACGATTGGGAGCAAGTGGTACGGCTTTTCAAAGAGCGCGTAGAGAAGGAAAGCGGAAAGCCCTTCCCGCAGGATCCGCATGCGCAATTGTGGGGAGCCATCGGGGCGGTCTTCGGTTCCTGGATGAATCAGCGCGCGATGACCTATCGCCGTCTGCACAATATTCCGGAAAGTTGGGGCACTGCGGTCAACGTTCAGGGCATGGTCTTCGGCAATATGGGCGAGACCTCTGCTACGGGCGTCGCCTTCACCCGCAATCCGTCAACCGGAGAAAAAAAGCTCTACGGCGAATTTCTCATCAACGCCCAGGGCGAAGACGTGGTCGCCGGAATCCGCACACCGCAAGAAATCACAGAAGCCGCGCGCGAAGCTTCAGGCTCGGAAAAGCCCTCGATGGAGGGGGCGCTGCCGCAGGCATTCGCTGAGCTCAAGCGCATCGAAGCCATTCTGGAAAAGCACTATCGCGACATGCAGGACCTCGAATTCACCGTCGAGCAGGGTAAGTTGTGGATGTTGCAAACGCGCAACGGCAAACGTACTGCCAAGGCGGCGATACGCATCGCCGTCGAACTGGCGCAGGAGCGGCTGATCAGCCGGGGCGAGGCAGTGATGCGCGTCGATCCGGCAGCGCTTGATCAACTGCTGCACCCGACCATCGATCCGGCGGCCGAACGCGTCGTCATCGCCACAGGTCTACCGGCGTCGCCTGGGGCCGCTTGCGGCGAGATCGTGTTTTCGTCGGAAGACGCCGAACTGCTCAAGAGCCAAGGCCACAAGGTGATCCTGGTGCGAGTGGAGACCTCGCCCGAAGACATTCACGGCATGCACGCTGCCGAAGGAATTTTGACTACGCGCGGCGGCATGACCTCTCACGCCGCCGTGGTGGCGCGCGGCATGGGCAAGCCCTGTGTCGCCGGCGCCGGCACGCTGCGCGTCGATTATCGTTCGCAGACGATGAGCGCAGGCGGTACGACGTTAAAGAAGGGCGATACGCTGACTATCGACGGCTCGACCGGACAAATATTGGCCGGCGAAGTGCCGATGCGCGAGCCGGCGCTCGCGGGCGAATTCGGAACGCTGATGAAATGGGCCGACGCCGCGCGCAAGCTCAAAGTGCGTGCCAATGCCGACACTCCCGCGGATGCGCGCAGCGCAATCAGGTTCGGCGCAGAGGGCATCGGACTTTGCCGCACAGAGCATATGTTCTTTGACGAGGATCGAATCCGCGCGGTCCGAGAGATGATTTTGGCAGAGGACGAAACAGCCCGCCGCGCCGCCCTCGCCAAGCTTCTTCCGATGCAGCGTGAAGACTTTGTCGAGCTTTTCAAAATCATGGGCAATTTGCCGGTGACCATCCGGCTGCTTGATCCGCCGCTGCACGAGTTTCTGCCGCACGGCGACAAAGAGATCACCGAAGTCGCTGAAGCAATGGGCGCCGACCCGAAGAAACTTGTCGACCGGGCGCGGGAGTTGAGCGAATTCAATCCGATGCTCGGTTTCCGCGGCTGCCGGCTGGCAATTGCCTATCCAGAAATCGCGGAAATGCAGGCGCGCGCCATTTTCGAGGCGGTCGTTGAAGTGGGTCGCACTGGCGCGGCGGTAGCGCCGGAAATCATGGTGCCGCTGATCGCCAGCAAAGCCGAGCTCGACCTCGTCAAGGAGCGTATCGACGCCATGGCGCAGACGGTCGCCGCCGAAACCAAAGCCGCCGTCAAATACCAGGTCGGCACCATGATCGAATTGCCGCGTGCCGCGCTCAAGGCCGGCGAAATCGCGGAGACGGCCGAATTCTTCTCATTCGGTACGAACGATCTCACGCAGACTGCATTGGGCATAAGCCGCGACGACGCGGCAAGCTTTTTAGGTATTTACACCGCAAAGGGCATTTTGCCGGCCGATCCATTCGTATCGATTGATCGCGAAGGTGTCGGCGAGCTCGTGCGCATTGCCACCGAGCGGGGCCGTAAGACGCGGCCAAAGATCAAGCTCGGCATTTGCGGCGAGCACGGCGGTGATCCTGCCTCCGTTGCCTTTTGCCACGAGGTCGGCCTCGACTACGTGTCGTGCTCGCCATTTCGAGTGCCGATTGCACGTCTCGCCGCCGCGCAAGCGGCGCTGGGCAAAGAGGCGGCGTCGACCGCGTAAATTCGCGCCGCGGCATTTCGGTACGGGCCGAAACGACCTGCTTTGATTTGCAAACCCCTCTTCGCTGCTGGCCACATCTGTCATTTGGTTAACAAGACGTAACGGCCACGAACGCCTGCACCGGTCGTGTGTGGCCGTTTCGTCCTGAATTAACGGCTCCGCAAGGTTAACCCGACAATATTAGAACGTGTCGCATTCGTGCCGCTGTAGTAGCGCTTGGTTAAGTACCAGGGACGCGTCGGGTAACGAACTTACGCGTGAGGGGTGATGGTTGCGTCGTCGCGTACTCGGCCCACGGGCGCGTTCTCGGGGCCGCTGTTGCTGAGCGCAATTTGCGCCGGCTTTGCACCCAGTCCAATTGGCTATCAGGATCTCGCCGGGTTTTTCGTGCATCAGCCGATTATTTCCGAAGGCACGCATGAACACTTCTCGGCACCGCGTTCCGGTACGATCAATGTCGCGACTTTGAGCTTTTCCCGGCCGCTGGGAACGGCGGTTCCGGCGCCGCCCGCAACCCAGCCGGTTAGCTTCAATCCTCAAGCGCTTGACGTCAAAACATGGTCGGTTGACGAGCCGACAATGGCGCGCCCCGCGCTGCCGATCGAATATCCGATCGTCAATCGGCGTCTCAAAGGCGACCGCCTGCCGCTGCCACAGGGCGCTCCGAGCTCAAGCAATCCGGAAAGCGTGCCGGCTGCGCAACCAGTCAACGTGCCGGCCTCCCGCTCGCCGATCACGCCGACGCCACCAAAAATCCCCCGGCCAAAAAATGCGGAGAGGAACGGCGAAACGACGGCGTCGCTGCAAACCAACTCCGATGCGCTGGCGCTGCAGCAGGATGTGCACGACGCAGAGGCAGAGGATGATGCGCTCCTCGCCGACCGGCCGCCGGAAATCCCGGCCGCCGCGGAAGGCAGTCGTGATGACGCGCAGCCGGAGCTTGGGTCTCCATCCTTCTTCGAGCAGTCTCCCGCCGAGCGCAACGAACGGCTTTATTTCGGCGTTACCGCAATGGGACTACGCGGCGCGTTGCAACAATGGCAGCCCGGCGCGGAACCGGTCGCGGCTTTGCCCGCAACCGACTCGCACTTCAAAGTCGCCGCCCTTCCGCTCGGTGCGGAGTCCGGCGCTGACGACGAAACCTTGTCGGGCAAAGACGAGGCAAGCGTTTTCAAAAGCCCGGCAGAACGTCTGAGCCTGGAAGGCAAACCGCGCGCCAAAGCGGAAAAATGCCTCGCCGACGCAGTCTATTTCGAGGCGCGCGGCGAACCCGTCCGTGGTCAGATGGCCGTGGCTCAAGTCGTAATGAACCGCGTCTTCTCCGGCCGCTACCCCAATAATGTGTGCGGTGTGGTTTATCAAAATGCGAACCGGCATCTTGCCTGTCAGTTCACGTTTGCTTGCGAAGGCAAAAATCTGAGCCGCATTGACGAGCCGGAAATGTGGGCGCAGGCAAAGCGCATCGCCAAGGATACGCTCGACGGCAAGATTTGGCTGGCCGAAGTCGGTCACGCGACTCACTATCACGCCTACTGGGTGCATCCGAGCTGGGTGCATGAGATGGCACGGGTATACAAGCTCGGTGTCCATACGTTCTATCGTCCCCGCGCATGGGGCG
Organism: uncultured Alphaproteobacteria bacterium; assembly: GCA_963753355.1. Taxonomy (GTDB): domain Bacteria; phylum Pseudomonadota; class Alphaproteobacteria; order Rhizobiales; family Xanthobacteraceae; genus BOG-931. The sequence goes on along the minus strand of CAVWBV010000027.1, from coordinate 32,096 downwards.
ACGGTTCGGATGATCCGATCTGGGGCAGCGTGCCGAGTGCCGGTAAGCCTATCAGCGTTAACGTTCCGAACGCGGACGCCGCAACGCTGAGCGGTACCGCCGACGCGCAGCGTGCTCCCGCTGAAAGAATCTCTCGCACAGCGAAACTCTAAGACGCGGGCCTTGTGCAGGGCATGCGCGTCTTCCAAACTCCAGCGCGCCGAAGATAGGTCTGGGGCGGCGTAAACGCGGCGATGTAGCTGGAGTGAATGGTGACAACATTTCGCGCGATCGTCATCGACAAGGCGGAGAGCGGGCAGGACGTACGGCTCGCCGAATTCGATGCGAAGAACCTCATGGAAGGCGACGTTACCGTCGCAGTCGACTGGTCGACCGTAAATTACAAAGACGGTCTGGCGCTCACCGGCAAGGCGCCGGTGGTGCGCCGCTTTCCGATGATTCCGGGCATCGATTTCGCCGGGACGGTCGAATCCTCGTCGCATCCTGCCTGGAAGCAGGGCGACAAGGTGATCCTCAACGGTTGGGGGCTCGGCGAAACACACCTCGGTGCCTATGCCGAGAAGGCTCGCATCAACGGCGACTGGCTGGTGCGTTTACCAGGGACGATGAGCGCCCGGGACGCAATGGCCATAGGCACTGCCGGCTATACCGCAATGCTTGCGGTCATCGCGTTGGAGCGCGCCGGCGTCACGCCGTCGCGTGGGCCGGTGATCGTTACTGGTGCTGCTGGCGGCGTTGGTTCGGTCGCGATCGCGATCCTGGCTAAGCTCGGCTACGCGGTGATCGCCTCCACGGGGCGCCCCTCGGAGACCGATTATCTGAAGGCACTAGGCGCTACGGACATTATCGAGCGTAGGGAATTAGCCGGACCGCCGCGTGCGCTCGGCAAAGAGCGATGGGCCGGCGCCATCGATGCGGTCGGCTCGACCACGCTCGCCAACGTACTTTCAATGACGCGTTATGGCGGCGCGGTGGCCGCGTGCGGGCTTGCCGGAGGAATGGATCTGCCTACCAGCGTGGCGCCTTTCATTCTCCGCGGGGTCACATTAGTCGGGATCGATTCAGTGATGTGTCCAATGGACTTGCGGCAGCAAGCCTGGGGACGGCTGGAGACCGAGCTCGACCGCGGCAAGATTGCGGCGATGACATCCGAAATCGGTCTTGCGAACGTCATCGAAGCCGGAGCTCGCATCCTCGACGGACAGGTGCGCGGACGCATTGTGGTAAAAGTTCGATAACCAGTGCAGAAATTTTCCGAACGATTTGCAGCGCGGCAGGGGCGGTTGTGGTAAAATCGGAGTTAAAACATCTACCCATCTGGGGCAAAGTGGGGTGTTCAATGTTGCTGCGTGTTGCCGTCCTCTGCGCCGGCGTATTTGGGGCCGGGGCGGCTTTTGCCGAAGAGCTTGGACCGGAGCAGGCGAAGGCCTTCGTGGTCGGCAAGCTTTTCGCCTACAACTGCTTCGACGGCACGGTCGGCATGGGTCGCATTCTCGACGACGGCTCGGTGATCGGCACCATTCGCCCCGGCGGTCGCGGCGAGATGCGGTTCGCCACCTTGCCTCCGAATACGCTCAGAGTGGAAAGCGGTTCGATCTGCGCGCATTTATCCGGCCTGCCCATTGAACCGTGCTTTCGCGTGCAAAAAATTGATTACAAAAGCTTTCGCGGATCCGTTTCTGGATTTGGCTTTGCCTACTGCGACTTTCAGCAGCACAATCCGCGCGCAGAACTGATGACGCACTCGTCGACGCGAGCACCCGTCGCGGCACCACCTCGCGCCGTTGCGCCGGTCGCGGGCCCGGCACTTGCGATAGCTCCAGCATCTGTGGCGGCGCGGGCACGCACCATCCCGCCGACGTCTATGCCGGCGCCTGTCACTGCGGCGCAAGCGCCCACCGCGGTGCCGGAACCTGCCACAGTTGAGGCATCCGTCACTACGGCGCAAGCAGCTCCCACAGTCTCCTCACCAACCACGGCCCAGCCACCTGCGACGGCCCAGGCATCAGTCCGGCCGCCACCGCCTTCAGCGCCGACACGCTCGACGCCGATCGCAACGTTGCGCCCGGCGATCGAGGACTGACGCTTCGGCCTATTCCAAATCGAGCCGGAACGGAGTGCCTTCAGTCGCAAGAACTCCGCGGCCGATGGTTTCGATCGCGGCCACCATACGGCCCCGGCGTCCGAGCAGCCGGTCGGCGAGCGACACGATCCTGATGTTCGGCGTTGCCGTTGGCGAGGCGAGCCGCAGCGCTTGTGCGATGCTACCTTCGTCGCGATGCGGATTGAGCGCACACACGCTGGCGAAGGCGCTCGCGGTCGAACGGCTTATTCCAGCGTAACAATGCACAACCAAAGGGGCGCGGCGGTCCCAGCGGCGCACGAAACTCAGAAGATCGGCGATGTGCTGCTCGTCCGGCATGACGTAACCCTCAAGCGGTGAGGAGATATCGTGTAGCCGCAACCAAAGATGATTCTCGGCGACAATCGCTCGCGGCCGGTCAATTGCCACCTCATCCGCGATCAGCGACACAACGTGCAGCGCGCCGGTCTCCTCGACGGTTTCATGCAAGCGGGCGAGAGAGCAGACGTGGATCATGGACGTTAAAGTTGCGAGGGAGGAGTGTGTAGCAATTCTCGGCGGCGTTGGTTTGACATCTACTCACTAATCAAGGTCTTGAATTGTTCGACGTAGCGCTTCTGTGCGGTCTCGGCCGGCCACGGCTTGAGGTAATCCCGCTCCACCGTTGTGGCAATCGCCGGTGATCGCCCAAAAAACCGCCGCGCTTCGGCGGCGCTGAAGCCTGCAAGGCGCGTGGCCTCCAGATACGCGGCTGAACGGTCAGATATCTTTATAAGGTGTTCGAGTTCAGGAGCATTCCTTACCGGGAGCCCGAAGCGCCGGTGAATCGCCTCCAGGAGCCGCCGTTCGACCGCCTTGTAAGCATCGCCGATAACAACCTTGAACGGCGAGATCATGTCGCCGATCACATACTCCGGAGCATCGTGCAGCAGCACGGCGAGACGTCGGCCTCGGTCGAGCCGCGGCACGCGACCGCGCGCCAGTGCTTCGACCAGGAGACAGTGCTGCGCGACCGAATAAATGTGCGCTCCGCTGGTCTGTCCGTTCCAGCGCGCCACACGCGCTAACCCGTGAGCAATATCCTCAATCTCGATGTCGAGGGGCGACGGGTCGAGCAAATCGAGTCGCCGCCCTGACAGCATCCGCTGCCAGGCGCGCGCGTGCTCAACACGAACCGTGGCCGGTTTGGCGCGATATGAGGTAGCGGGCACGGCCTTGAGCTTACTGCACCTTGCCGCATCGCGGCAAAGTGCAGCCGTGCCCGGGACAGCGCTCCGTTTATGCCGCCGCTTTCTTGCCCCACAACCGCGCGCTGGCAATTTCCGCGCCCTCGCGGAGCGTCTTGAGCTTCAGCCAGACCACATCCTCGGCGACCCATTCCCAGCCGGCAAATGTACCGAAGCCGCAATCGACGCCGGCAATGACCCGCTCGCGATCGCCGATCGCCGCCACGGCAGTCTCGATCCGCTGCGCGACCACTTCCGGATGCTCGACCAGGTTGATCTTGGAATCGATCACGCCGGGTATGAGGATCATGTTGTCCGGGAATTTGTGCTTTTTCAGCGCGGCGTATTCGTGCTGACGACGCGCATTGGCGAACTCGATCGAGAGCGCGCCGACTTTGGCCTGATAGAACGCTTGCAGCAGCGGTTCGAGGCCGATGTCGAAGATGTGCGGACCTTCCCAGTTCCCCCAGCAGATATGCAGCCGTACGCGGTCGCGCGGCAATCCTTCGATTGCTTTGTTGATCGAAGCGATGTGAAGCTCGGTAAGCTTGACGAATTCGGCGTCGGTCTTGTCCTGGAACAACAGAACGCGTTCCATCGCCAGATCCGGCGCATCGATCTGCAGGACGTAGCCGGCATCGACGACTGCTTTGTATTCGTAATGGAGTACGGCCGCGATAACGTCGAGATACTCTTCATAGGTCTTGTAATGAGCGTTGAGCATGGTCGTCGCGACGATGCCGGGTGACGGCTCGGCGAAGAACATTTCCGGGAAGGGCGGCTTCACCGCGTCGGCGTGGCGCTTGAAACGCGCCAGCTCGATCTTGATGGCCTCTTTGTCGACGTACTTGATGTCCGCGATCGCTTCCGGACAGCCGAACACCTTTCCGGTCTTCGGCAGGCGCGACATGAACTTTTGGGTGAACAGCGGCAGCTGAACCCATTCTTGCCCGAAGGGCCGCTTGGATTCACCGCCAAAACCGGTCATGCGTTTCGGCAAGTAGGTTTGAAAGCCGACGCGGCCCTGCTCCCCGTCGTTGGCGACGCTCACGCCAGCCCAGCGCTGCTTCTCCATTACGTAGGCGACCCGGTCGTCGATCAGCTTGTTGAGTTTGGCCTTATCGACCTTTTCGCCGGCTTCATCGGCAATCAGCAAGTCATTAAGCTCGGCACCGCGCGGCAAGCTGCCGGTATGGGTAGTTAGAATGTGATCGGTGCTCTTTTTCATCGTTCCCCTCCCAGTGGAGTTTTTACCGGCTGAGTGCCGTTGGACTGTTGTACTGCGGTAAGCGCATTATGCCAGCCTCCTCTTGCGCGGCGCAAGCCGAAGACCGTTTCACGGGTCGCAACTGCGGCGTGAGGTGCTTTTGATGAGTAGTCCCGAAAAGGACCAAACAAGCCGTTTGCGTTAACCGACGCGTGGCTCTTGGCCCACCGCCGAAAGGGCCGTGGCCCACAATTAATGACATCAAGTTTTTGTGCGATTCCGCCGACGTTGTCAGGCCTTCAGACCTTGGCACCTGCTGTGAAAGCAGAGTATTGTTTTGGCGCACAAGGTCATCTCGGAAGTTTGGCCGATAAGCCACACGCAGCTCCTAAATTGGGGCCGCGCGATAAGCGGACGAGATGCAAAGGGGAGGAGTTCATGCTGTCACCACGCAGTCTAACATTTGGCATATCGACGCTCGGCTTGGTCTTGGCCGTAGCAACGTTCGGTTATGCCGACGTTATGAAAGCCAAGCTTTATCCTGAGAAGAAGGGCACTGTCGCCGACTTCCAACCGATGTCGAAATTTTGCGGCACCAAGCCGCTCAAGGTCGCACTGTCGGATGGCTGGGGCGGCAACTACTGGCGCCACATCCAGCGCGTCGAGTTCGAAGATGAAGCTTCGAAGTGCAAGAACATCACTGAGGCGCGTTACACCGACGGTGAGTTCAAGCCGGAAAAACAAATCGCTGATATTGAGGGCCTGATCGCGCAGAAGTTCGATGTTATCGTCGCGTTCCTCGACACCGGTCCGGCGATCCTGAAAGCTACCCGCGAAGCGACCCAGGCCGGTATCGCGACAATTCCGTTCTCGACCGGCGAAGGCTTCCCGGGTCTGGGCAAGGACTACATTGATCGCGTCACCGAAAGCCAGGCTGAGGTCGGCGCACAGGCCGCGGAATGGTTGGCGAAGACGCTCAATGGCAAGGGCAACATCATCATGTTCGGCGGCACACCGGGCAATCCGATGACGGCGGCTCAGGTCACCGGCTGGAAGCCTGTCTTTGCTAAATATCCGGGCATCAAGGTTCTGGAAGCCGAACCGGTGCCGACGATGTGGGATCCGGCCGTCGCGCAGCAAAAGACTGCGGCGCTGATCGCCAAATATCCGCAGATCGACGGCATCTATAGCGAGACGGTCGGCCCGATCCGCGCTTTCGTCGCGGCCGGCAAACCGATCCCGGCGTATGTCGGTCAGTCGCTTATGGATCTGAGCTGCATAACGGCCGAACATCCGGAAATGAAGATGATGAGTATCGACGCCCACACCTGGATGGTGCGCAATGCCTTGCGTAAGGCTGTTGCCGCCGCTCAAGGCATGGACAACGATGAGCCGAGTCTCATCACGCTTCCGTTCTCCGAGGACACGACTTCGAAGGATCCGAAGCTGGCATTGAAGTGCGACAAGTCGATGCCAATGGATTCGATCCCGTCGTCGATGCTGACCAAGGAGCTCCAGGTAAAGGCGCTGGGCGGCAAGTAAGACCGCTCGCATCAGGCCGAACCGATCGCCCGGTCCTCGCAGGAGGTCCGGGCGATCTTTTAGGTACGTTGGTTGCGCAGCGGCTTGACGCTGCCGTTTGCTTGCTGAACCTTGCTGGAAGGTTGGCGGGTGCGGTCGGGAAGTGGGGGCGGGTTGAAACAATGGCGGAGCAGAATTCAATCCGTCTGCGAGTCCCCGGATTAAACAAGGATCTCACTGAGCTTCCGCTTGCCGCCAAGGCTCTGATCGCCACGGCGCTCTTGGTATTGATCGGCGGGATCACGGCGCCCTCGACCGTCAGCGTTGCCGCGATTCTTTCAACCTTGCCGTATTTTGCGATTTTGGCTGTCGCCTCCATTGGACAGCATCTCGTCATCCAGCAGCGTGGGCTCGATCTGTCGACCGCCGGCATCATGTCGTTCGTCGCCGTCATTGTTACTAAGCTCCCGGATTCGTCGACCGATCCGGCCGTGGTGATCTCCTTTATCGTCGCGGGTCTTGCGGTCGGCGCGGCGTTCGGCGCCGTCACCGGTCTGATCGTCACCCTGCTGAACGTTCCCTCGCTGGTCACCACTATTGGCATGAATGCGATTCTGTTCGGTCTGACCTATTACGTTTCGACTGGGGCATCGGTTCAGTCGCCTACCATGATGGTCGCTTTCTTTGTCGGGCAATTTTTGTTTGTGCCGACAATGGTATGGGTGCTGCTGCTGGTTGCGGGAGCAACGGTATTTGTTCTGACTTTCACAACCGTTGGACGGCGGTTCATTGCCGTGGGGGTCAATCCGCCGGCTGCGCACACCGTTGGAGTGCCGCTGAAGGCTTATAGTATCCTGACCTACGCGGTTGCGGGGCTGATGTATGCAATCGCGGCAATTATGCTTTCGGGCTATCTGGTCTCGCCAACAGTATTGTGCGGCCTGCCGTATCTTCTTGGCACCATTGCCGCGGTGGTGGTCGGCGGCAACCCTCTCGGCGGTCTTACCAAGGGAAGCGTGATCGCCACCGTGGTTGGCGCTTTTTTTCTCACTTACCTGGCACAGTTGGTGACTGCGCTCGGCTTTGGGGGATCCTCTGAGGATCTGGCCGACGCAATCATCGTGCTAAGCGGTGTTGCGCTTCCGGAAATTACCCGGCGGCTGCGCCGTGCATAGCGTCGTGGACAACCCGGTGCCAGCCGTCACTGCGCGCGTGCCGGTGATGACGCTCGTGGGCATACGCAAAGGCTTCGGGCCGGTGCAGGCGCTCAAAGGCGTAGACGTCCTGGTCATGCCGGGCGAGGTGCATGCCATCGTTGGCGAAAACGGCGCCGGCAAATCAACGCTGATCGGCATTGCCGCGGGCGTGCTCCAGGCCGATGGCGGTGCAATTTATTACGCCGGCAACTACGTCGAAGCGCCAAGCCCGCGCCAGATGCGCGAGGACGGGGTATCGGTTGTCTATCAGCACCCGGCGTTGGCGGATGACCTGACCGTGCTGGAGAATTTGCAGCTTGCGGCACCGTCGCTGGCTGCGGCTTGCGGCAACGCCGAAGCCGAGCGAATTCTGGGGCGGATAGCCACCGCCGAGCTCTTGATGCCGCTCAATAAGAGAGTAGGCGAGCTCTCGTTGGCGCAGCGGCACGTCGTCGAGATCGCCTGCGCCCTCGCCAGCCGACCAAGAGTCCTCTTTCTCGACGAGCCGACGGAGCCGTTGCAGCAGGCCGACGTGCGCAAGCTGTTCAACCTGATCAGTGAGTTGAAGCGCGACGGCGTTGGCATTGTCTATGTGTCTCATCGGTTACACGAAGTCGATGAACTGGCCGATCGCATCTCGGTGATGCGTGACGGCGAAATTATCGATAGCCGCCCTGCACAAACGATCACGTCGGCGGAAATCGTTTCGCTGATTGCCGGCCGCCCGCTTGGCCAGATTTTCCCGGCCAAGGGCAAGTCAATGGGTGCTCCGCTTTTTACTGTTGAAGGGCTAAGCGGGCGAGGTTTCGATCAGGTCGATCTGACCGCGCGCGCCGGCGAAATCGTCGGCCTCGCCGGAATAGAAGGCGAGGGCCAGCGCGAGTTCATTCGCACCGCCGCGGGAATCGACCGCCGCCTCGGCGGCGAAGTGCGCATAAATGCCGTCAAGATTGCCGGGGACTCCCCGGCGCATTTCGCCGTGCCGGTGTCGGCTTCATTCCCGACGACCGCCACAGCGAGGGCGTTTTTCTCAATCTGACTTTGCGTGAAAATTACAGTTTGGGTTTCCTGAATGAAATCGCGCGGCTTGGCATCGTCGATCGCGCCACCGAAGCCGCCAAGGCAAAAAATATCAGCGAAGGCTTGCGCGTTCGCGCGGCCTCAATCGAATCGAAGCTCAACGAGCTGTCCGGCGGTAATCAGCAAAAGGCATTGTTCGGCCGCGAAATTGCAGCGAAGCCCACCGTGCTTCTGGTCGACGAGCCGACCAAGGGGGTCGACATCGGCGCGCGCGGCGAGATCTATCAGCGCCTGCGCGCCTTTGCCGAGCAGGGCATGGCGGTCCTGGTCTCCTCCTCCGACGGAATTGAGCTAGAGGGCATTTGTGACCGCGTGCTGATCTTCGCTCGAGGTAGGATCGTCGACGAGCTTGCAGGCGACGACGTCACCGACGCCGCGATCACCAAGGCAAACCTCACCGCGACCGTATCGCGCACGAGCAAAGCCGTTGCTGCCAAGAGCGAAAGTGCTTGGCGCAGATTTTATTCCGGCGACCACTTTCCTGCGCTCATTCTCGCGGTCTTGACCTTGATCATTCTGGGTGGCACCGAGGCGCTGAACGGCTATTTTCTGTCGGCGTTCAGCATTAAAAGCATTCTGACATTTCTCGGCATCCTGACGTTTCTGTCGAGCGCACAGCTGGCGACCGTGCTGGTCGGCAGCATCGATCTTTCCATCGGCCCGTTGGCGGGCTTCTGCGTGGTTCTTGCCTCCTTTCTCGCGCCTGATGGCGTCGAGACCGGCCCGCTCGCGGCCGGCGTGCTGTTGGTCCTTTTATTCACTTCGGCCTTCGGGCTTTTGCAGGGTCTGTTGATTACGTCGCTTCGTCTTCCGGCGATCGTGGTCACGATCGCGACTTTCATTGGATTGCAGGGAGTTTCCCTGCTGTTGCGGCCGGTCGCCGCCGGTACGATCGACGACGCCATTTCCGACATCGCCCAATTTCCGCTCGGCTTGGTACCGGCTGGGCTGGCACTGGCGCTGGTGATGGTCGTGGTCGCCGAGTGGGTCCTGCTTCGGACTGCGTTCGGCCGCAGTTTCCGCGCCGTCGGCTCGAGCGCGCTTGCCAGCCACCGGCTCGGCATCGATAGTCGGCGTCTGACCTGGCTTGCGTTCGTCATCTCCGGATTTCTGACCGGCATTGGCGGCCTGATGCTTGCCGGCCAGGTCGGTATCGGCTCGCCGTCGACCGGCACCGATTACACGCTGATGAGCATCACGGTCGTGGTTTTAGGCGGCGCCAGCGTGGCGGGTGGGCGTGGTTCGTTCATCAGTACGTTTTTTGGCGCAGTGCTGGTGCAGGCAACTTCGAGCGCCTCTTCCTTTATCGATGCCAACTCTTCGGTGCATTACGTTGTCATTGGCACGCTTACTCTGCTCGCTGCGATCTTTTTCAGCGTCGCGCGACGCCGCGCGGCAAGTGCGTAATACCTGCCGCGCCGATCAGGTATCGTATCGCAGGCGCCGGGGCGTGCGGCCCAATTTGCGCGACAGCGTTGCGGTCAGATGCTGCTGGGACGAAAAGCCGCTGGCGCACGCGATTTCCGCGATTGATGCGGTTGAATTGCGCAACATCTCGCAAGCGCGGGCAATTCGCCTTTCGATGATCAGATTATAGGGCGACCGTCCGGTCCGAAGCTTGACGCTGTCATGGATCATGCGCAGCGGCAGGTTCATTGTCCGCGACAGGTCGGCGCAAGTAAGCTTGTCTTCGAGATTTCCTTCAATGTAATCGCAAAGCAGCGCGAATTCGCGGTCGGACAGCGCGCCGCGCGGCACGGTCGATACGGTTTCGAGTTGGCGCATCGTTTCGACGTAAGTCCCGAGAGCAAGGAACTGAAGCTCGAGCGGCTGCAGGCGGCCGTGCTTTCGCAGCCGCTCCTTGGCATAACGCGCCAGAAATTTGATGGCGTCGCTGCGAATGTTGTTTCGGCTTCCATCCAGACGTTGTTTCTCGATGCCGCGATCATCGATCAGGCGCTGGAAATTATCTTCGTAACTGAAGGCGACAAATCCATGCCTGACCTCGTCGGCGCGGACCCGGACATTGCCGACACGCGGATGGAAGGCGGTGGACTCGTTCAAGAAAACGAGCGATTGCTCGCTGTCATCTTCAAACTTGGTGTTGCTGTTGATGTCGCCGAGCAACAGACAGATTACGTCGGCGGTGTTGGAGAACTCGAGTGCGTACGGCTTCGGCCCGGCGATGCAATAACCAACGCCGCTTGTTTCGCCCCGGGTCTCGAATTGTTCAAGACCGCGAAACATAGCCCATGGTGGCTGCCGACTTGCGGGCTGCGCCATCGTTGTCCCGCCCGAGGCAATCGCCCAACTAATTTGCGAATTGGGTGACTGCCGGCTCGCTCGACGTTTCCCATTATTCTGTAATTAATGCGGACTTTATCGGGTTAAGCCTGAGGTGACAACGCCATCTTCCGGTTTTTCTTCGGCATTTCAGAATCCCATAAATTCAGGAATTTGAAAGATTGCGATCCGGTCTTGGCGGCAATGTCCTCAAAAATCAGGGAGGATCGCTGTGGCCAGCATCGCGCGAAAAAGTTCGGCGCCGGCAACTGCCAAAGGCAAATTTGACGCCGAGTTCGACGTCGTCGTCGTCGGCAGTGGGGTGGCCGGTTTGGCCACGGCGCTGTTCAGCCGCTGGCACGGCAACAAGGTCTTGGTGCTGGAAAAGGCGAACAAACTCGGCGGCACGACGACCAAAGCCGCCTTTTGGTATTGGGTGCCCAACAACGCCGCCATGCGCAAGGCCGGCACGAAGGATCCCAAGAAAGATTGCATCCGCTACATGGCGCGGCTGTCGCGTCCGGAAATGTATAACGCCGATGCTCCGCGCTTCGGCATGCCGGAGTGGGAATACTCGCAATACGAGGCGATCTACGACAACGCTTCGACCGCGACGGAGCTATTGAGTGACAAAGGCGCGCTCGAGTATCGCCACTGCGATTTCGTGCCGGATTATTGGGCCGAACTGCCGGAAGACAAAGCGCCCAAGGGACGCGTGCTGCTCCCCAAGGGCGCGCGCGAAACCATGTCGGATGGCGGCGAAGTTGCGGTGCGCACCATGTCGGAGGCGGCAAAACGCGATGGCGTGGACATTCGTACCGGTCATCGTGTCCAGCGTGTGATCAGAAATTCCAAGGGCGAAATCATCGGCGTTGAGGCCGACAGCGCCAAAGGCAAAAAGCGCCTTCTGGCGCGGAAGGCCGTCGTTTTCTGCACCGGCGGCTTCACCCACAATGTGGAGCTGCGGAAGAACTATCTCAGTGCACCGGTTTATGGCGGTTGCGCCGCGCTGAGCAATGAAGGCGACTTCGTTTACGTCGCCAGCGCGCTTGGCGCGCAGCTCCGGAACATGAATTACGCGTGGATGTGCCCCATCGTGTTCGAAAAAGCGATGGCGCGAGATCCGGGACTGATCGGCACGTTTTCGCCGTCGGGCGACTCGATGATCTACGTGAACAAGGAAGGCCGTCGGGTCGCCAATGAAAAGCTTGCTTACAACGAGATGGCGCAAACGTTCTTCCAATGGGACGGGGCCCGCGGCGAGTACCCGAACCTGCTGCTGATCGCGATTTGGGATCAACGCAGCCAGGATCACAGCGCCAGCGACGAATATGGCCGCTTCATCGTTCCGCCCGGCACGGATGAGGCCCATGTGATCAAAGGCGCCACGCTTGGCGAGTTGACCCGCGCCATCGCCGCGCGCCTAGCCCGCTACGAAAAGGCCACTGGCGGGCTCAAACTCGCGCCGGAGTTCGAAAAGACTTTGGCTGCGACTGTTCAGCGGTTCAATGGCTTCGCGTCGGGCGGCCGGGATTTTGATTTCCACCGCGGCGAGCGTCAGGTGGAGCTGTTGTTCAACGGTTCGGTCGCCCCGTCGCCTTCGGCGCCAAACCCGACGATGTATCCGATCTCGGAGCAGGGGCCGTACTACGCGGCGCTGCTCACCGGAGGCAATCTCGACACCAAGGGCGGTCCCAAGACTAACACCTCCGGCCAGGTGGTCGACGACCAGGACAAGCCCATTCCCGGTCTCTACGGCGTCGGTAATTGCGTCGCCTCGGCGTCGGCGCGCGCCTATTGGGCCGGTGGCGCCACGATCGGGCCGATCCTGGCTTTGTCCTATCTCGCCGCGGCCGCGGTTCACAAAGAGCGCAAGAAGCTAACCAAATAGGTTCGGCAAAAAAGCGGGCAGGGAGGAATTTTATGGCGGTTTCCAAACAAACCATGACCGACGAACAACGAAAATCGGTCATCATCGAATATCTGAAGGCTTTCGATAAAGCTGGAAAGACATCAGACGGCGGCAGCATCCTCGATTTGTTTTCTGACGATGCGCAGCTTTATTTCCCCAAATGGGGCATGGCTAACGGCAAAGAAGAAATCGGCAAATGTTTCGGCGATGTCGGCGCCACGCTGAAATGGATCCTGCACCACTATTCGCATTTCAACTTCATCTTTTCCGGCAGCGACGTCGTCGTCTGTGAAGGCACGAGTGAAGGCGAGCATCGCGACGGGCCGTGGCGAGCAGGTTCGCCCGAGCACGGCGCCGGGCGCTGGTGCGACGTGTTCGAAATTCGCGACTGGAAGATCCAGCGCTGCTTCATCTATCTCGATCCGGATTACGCCGGCAAAGACACCGCGCGATATCCGTGGTTGAAAAACAAATAGAAGCGCGAATTCGAAGCGCTCGACACAAGAGTTATTCAAAGGGAGGACGAAAAATGAACTGGGAGTTCAGGGGAGTGCGTCATTGGGCCGTGCCGATAGCGGCCGCGGTTCTATTGGCGTGGAGTGCACCATCGAATGCGCGCGACGCCAATGAACTGATGCTGAAATCAGTGGGGACCACCGACAACGTCTCGCCGGTTATCGTCGAGGCCATCAAGCACGCGGCGATGGATTTGACGCCGGAGCAGCGCAAGCTCGCGCTCGAATGCTGGAAGAACAACGTTTGCGAAACCGGGCACGGCAATCTGACGGTCGCTTACGCCGACGGATTTGGCGAAAACGTCTGGCGCCAAGTCACCAAGATGGAATTCATCGAGCAGGCGCTGACTTATCCGAGCATCAAAAAGATCATCTACACCTCGGCGGGCGGTGACGCCACCAAAGCGATCTCGGATATGCGCGCGTTTATCGCCCAAAAGGTCGACGTCATTGTCATCTTCGCCGACGCCGGCCCGGCACTGTTGCCGACCGTCAAGGAGGCTTCCGAGGCCGGTATCCTCGTGGTCCTGCATAACGGTACCTATGTTGGCGGCAAGGCCGGCAAGGATTTCGTGACCTCGATTGCCGAAGACCTGTGTGCGCTCGGCACCGATTTCGTGAAAATGGTCGAGGAAAACTCCAAGAAAGATACGACCACGATCGTAGAGCTCGGCGGCACGCCCGGCAACGGACTGAGCGCCGGCTGGCAGAAATGCTCCGAACAGGAGATTGCCAAGAACAGCAAACTGAAACTTCTCGGCAAAGCCGACACCAACTGGACCCAGGAGGGTTCGTTCAAGGCGATGTCGGGCTTCCTGGCCCAATACGGCAGTGTTGACGCGGTATTGTTCGAATATGCCGACGGCTTCCGCGGCGGGCTGCGAGCCTACGAAGCGGCCAAAAAAGCGCCGGACCTCATTGTTTCGTTGCGCACCGACGAGATGGGCGTGATCTGCGATTGGGAAAAAGCCAATGATCCCAATTTCAAGATCTTCTACTCGAACGGCCAAAATGACCAGGCGCGGTTCGCCTTGACCGCGGCAATGATGAAGAAGGAGGGCAAGGATGTTCCTGCGAGCATCAACGTGCCTTTCAAAATGCACCCGGTCATGAAAGGCCAGTGCAATGCGGATATTCCGGAAAGCGCGTCGCTGACGACCCTGGTCGACAACGACATGATGAAGCAGATGTTCTCCAAGCAATAGGGATCTGGCGAAATAAGAAGAAGCAGCATGCGCGTAAGTCTTCGGGGCGCGAACCTTGTGCCGCGTCCCGCTTGCCGCCGACTTTGGAAGCGGGAAAGCTGTTTCCCGCTTTTTCATTCGGCCTGACGCCGAATCCGGGCGACTGCTGGTGTGACACCAATGACGTCCGCCTCGCTTGTGCTTTCCGGCATCTGCAAACGCTATCCCGGCGTGCAGGCGCTCAACGGGGTCGATTTCGAATGTCTGCCCGGGGAAATTCACGCCGTTCTCGGCGAGAATGGTTCGGGCAAAAGCACTTTGCTCGGGATTGCCGCCGGCTCGGTGAGCGCCGACGATGGCCGCGTCCGGATAATGGGTAAGGAACTGCCGGCGGCGGACCCGTTGCAAGCGCGCGAACTCGGCTTGGCGGTCGTTTACCAGGACGATTTGCTGGTGCGCGAATTAAGCGTCGCGGAAAATCTTCTGCTCGGCACCACCAAAGGTCCAGTGACGCTCGGCGGCAAGCTCGAGTGGGCAGCGCGGCAATTGGCATCGTATGATCTCAACATCTCGCCGAGCGCCATCGTCGGGGAATTGAATGCCTCGCAGCGGCAGTTTCTGGAAATCGTCAAGGCGCTGTCTGCTAATCCACGGGTCCTACTGCTCGACGAGCCTACTTCGAGCCTCGATATATCCGGCGTAGAAAAGCTGACCGAGATTGTTCGTCGCATCGTGGCCGGCGGCGCTGCCGTCGTATACGTGAGCCACCGCTTGCCCGAGATTTTGGCGCTTGCCAACCGCGTGACGATCCTGCGCGATGGCGAGGGGCAGGGCACCTACGACGTCAATGAAAAGCTTTCCGAGAACGATCTGATTGCCCTGATGGTGGGCCGCCCGATTGAAATGGAGTACCCGGTGAGATCGGGCCTCGCGTCGCAAGATATCGTGCTTTCGACGAAGGGATTGAGCGCTGCGCGGTTTCACGACGTGGCGTTCGACGTCCGGCGCGGCGAGGTCCTTGGATTCGCGGGTTCTGAGGGCAACGGACAACGCGAGGCGCTACGGGCGCTGGGTGGTCTCGAGCCTGCGGCCGGTGCTGTCATTTGCGGTGGCCGACCGGCCAAACTTTCAACACCGCGGGAGGCGCTGAACGCCGGCATTCTCTCACTAAGCGCGGACCGCGCGGCGGAATTGATTTTCGCCGGTCTCGGCGTGCGCGAGAATATGACTGTTCAAGTGCTCGATGACTTCTCAACCTTCGGTTTTATCTCTGCATCCCAAGAGCGGGCGAAGACGCTGACGTTGATCGAGAAGCTCAACATCGTCACCGCCGATCTCGATCAGCCGATAGGGGGCCTTTCGGGGGGAAATCAGCAGAAGGCGGTTTTGTCGCGCAGCTTCCTCTACGAGGCGAGGGCGTTATTGATCGACGAGCCGACCCAAGGGGTCGACGCGAAGGCGCGGTTTGACATTTACCGTGCAATCCGCGCCAAAGCCGATGAGGGCGTCGCCTGCGTTATCAATTCGTCTGACGCTATGGAGTTGGCCGGGTTGTGCGATCGTGTGCTGGTGTTCTCGCGTGGGCGGGTGATCCGTGAACTCAGCGGGCGCGAGGTCTCCGAAGAGAGCATTGTGTCCTCATTCCTGCGCTCAAGGGAAGTCGCTGCAAGCGCCAAGGAACGAGTGCGAGAGGCTCAATACGGTTGGCTTTCCGTGGCTAGCTTTCGCCAGCTCGTTGCCGGCGGCAGTAATCAATGGTGGGTGCCGTTATTGTTCCTGCTGTTGCTTACGCTCGCGGTCGGCGGCTACGCAACGGCGCGCACCGATGCCTTCTTCACGCCGCTGAATATTAAACATATTCTGCTCGCCACCGCGCCGCTGGCTTTGGTGACCATGGCGCAGTTCAACGTGCTCATGGTCCGGGGTTTCGATGTTTCGGTCGGCGCGGTCATAAGCCTGGTCGTGGTCATCGGCTCGTTCCTCATCGCCGAGGACGTGGGGCCCGGGTTCATTCTTTTCGGTTCGCTGGGTTGCTTGGCCGTCGGCGTGCTGGTCGGGTTGAGCAATGGCGCGTTGGTTCGCTACGTCGGCATCAATTCGGTGATTACGACCATCGCGATGCTCAGCGTGGTACAGGGTATCGCGCTTTATCTTCGGCCTTCACCGTTCGGCGTTATCAGCGAAGATTTCGTCGATTTCTTTCAAACCCGGATCGGCTTCATCCCGGTTTCGTTCTTGCTCATTCTCCTCGCCGCGATCGGCGGCGATATCTGGCTCTATCGCACGCGCAGCGGTCTAAAAATGCGCGCGGTCGGATTCCGCGAAGAAGCCGCCAAGCGCAATGGCGTGCGCGTCGATTTCGTCCAGATGAGAGCCTACCTTCTGTCCGCCGTGATTGCCGCTATTAGCGGCTTGTTTGTCGGGTCGGAGGTCGGCGTCGGCAGTCCGATCATCGGCTCGAGCTACACATTGACCAGCATCGCCGCGGCGGTCCTTGGCGGTGCCGCGCTGACCGGCGGCCGCGGCTCTTTTGTCGGCGCGCTGCTGGGCGCCCTGTTTTTTACGCTGACAGTCAACATTATCGCCTTGCTGGCGCTCAATACCGGCGCCGGCATCATGACCAGCGGAGCGTTGACGTTGTTCGCCGTGGCGCTCTATTCGGGATTGCAGCCGATCCGGCGTGTCTTCACCAACATCCGGACCGCGCTCGGCCGGCTTGCCGGCGTCACCCAAGCGTCATGACCGAATCCGCCGAAACACGGGGCGAAACTCCAAGGCTGCCGAGCATAACGGCACTCCATTGGCGGCCACCGCAGATGCGCTTCGCAGCAATCTGGATCGCAATGATCGGCCTCATATGTTTCTGCGCGCTCGTCGCGCCGCGCAGCCTGCTCCCGTCCACCTTCCTTGCCATCATCCCGCTGGCGGCTTTTCTGGCAATCGTCGCCATCGGCGAAACGCTGGTTCTGATGGCCCGCGGCATCGATCTTTCGATTCCAGCGGTGATTACGCTGTCGAGCACGATCATTCTGGGTTTTTCCGGCGGCCGTAACGATGCCATGTTAGCCGCGGTTCTGGCCGCGCTTTTCTTTTCCATGGTCATTGGTTTCATCAACGGACTCCTCGTGGCGGTGTTCGAGCTCAATGCTTTGATTGTCACGCTCGCTGTCGGCGCGATAACGAGTGGCCTGACGTTGTGGTACCGGGAATCGTTGCCGCAAGAAGCGCGCGTGCCCCCTGCTATGGCGGCTTGGGGCGATGCGCGTTTTCTCGATCTGAACTTTTCAGTTTGGATCGTGGCGGCGCTCGCCATCATTCTCAATCTGGTGCTTCGCAAGACGGCGGTTGGCAGGCATTTCTCGGCCGTCGGGGCCAACCCGCGCGCGGCCTGGGTGGCCGGCCTGAATGTCGCGCTCTACCAAATGGCGGCGTTCACGGTCGCTGCATTCCTTTACGGCATTGCCGGGATTCTCGTTTCCGCCTTCATCCGTAACCCGACGCTTAAGGTCGGCGAGCCGTACCTATTGGCGCCGATCGCCGCCGCCGTCCTTGGCGGTACGGCGATGACGGGGGGCATCGGCAGTATGATCGCGGTTGCCGGCGCCGCGCTCTTTCTCACCCAGCTTGGCCAGACGCTGCAAATGCTGGGCCTGTCGTCTGCACTTCAATTTGTTATTGAGGGCATTGCGATCGCATTGGGGATGACTTTCTCGCGCATCAATTTGGCGCAACGGAATGGTTTGAAAATTCCGTTTTTCGCAGCAAAAAAAGCCAGCCACTAGCCGGCTCAATCGAAGCTGGCAAAAACTCGGATTATTATTTCCTGGCAGACCGCTGCGCCGCGGCGTGGCGATGGCACGTCACCAGGTGATCGTTGACCATGCCGACCGCCTGCATGAAGGCATAGACGATGGTCGGGCCGCAGAACTTGAACCCGCGCTGCGCAAGTTCCTTTGACATCGCACGCGAGATCGCAGTCTCAGCGGGAATTTGGCGGATTGTCTTAAAGTGATTGATCTTCGGCTTCCCGTCGACGAAATCCCACAGCAGCTTGGAGAAGCCGGGACCACCGTCCATTACCTTGAGCCAGGCTTTGGCGGAGAGGACTGTGCCTTCGATTTTGGCCCGGTTGCGGACGATGCCGGCGTCCTGCATCAGCCGCTCGACCTTGGCAGGGCGGTAGCGCGCGATTTTCTCCGGCGAGAAACCGTCAAAGGCACGGCGAAAATTCTCGCGTTTTCGCAGGATGGTGATCCACGACAGTCCGGCCTGAAACCCGTCGAGCACGAGCTTCTCGTACAGCGCGCGATCGTCGAATTCGGGGACGCCCCATTCGTCGTCGTGATAGGCGAGGTAAAGCGGATCGTCCTTGGGCCACGGACAGCGGACGAGGTCGGATTGTTCGCTCATTCGGCGGCTTTAATGCCGTCGGGAACGGCAAAATGCGCCCAGTCGGGCTTCAGCGGTTCGACCGCAATACCTGCGGCGAGAAACGGCTCGCCTTCGCTCAGCGCATCGGCCATGCGGTCTATCCTCAACAGCGCGAGGCCCTGACCGCCGCTCGCCGAGCCCATAGTGCCGATTTGGCGCCGACCGGACATGATCGGTTCGCCGGGCTGCGGGGTCGCGCCGCGATACCGGATCGGCAGAACCCGCGTGCGGGCGATACCCCGATGCTCCATGCGCGACACTACCTCTTGGCCGACGTAACAGCCTTTGGCGAAATCCACGCCGCCGAGCTGATCCATGTCACTCTCGTGCGGGAAGGCATCGCCGTATTTGAAGTCGGGGCCGCCGCGCGGAATGCCAAGGGCAATGCGGTGCGCCTCATACTCATGTGCGTCGACTGCGGCTGCGCCGAGATCGGCCATGGCGTCGGCTGCGCGGTGCGGCGGCAGCATGACGCGGAGCCCGAGGGCGGGGAGCCGCGGGTCCGGATAGGCTAGACCAATGACAGTCGTTCCTGCTCCATCCCAGGCCGCCAATACGCCAATGACCTCGGATAGGTTCTCCGCCACCAGCCGCGAACGCAGCTTGTAGAGGTTGAGCTTGTCCACCAAAGGGCCGGCAAGATCGCGCGGTACATCGAGGAAAAATCCGCCGCCGGCCTGCGCCGGCGCCTCGACAATAATGAAATCAGCGAAGATCTTGCCTTGCGGGGACAAGAGCGCGCCAAAACGCGCTGCCCCCGGCACAAGGGTGTGAATATTGGCGCTGACGAGCCCGTGGAGGAAAGCTCGCGCATCCTCGCCGGCGACCTTGACCACGCCGCGATCAGGAAGAAGGGCGGCTTTCATTCGAGCGGATGCTTCGGCCATGCCGCCAAACTAAGGCGCAGCCGGGCTTCGCTCAAGGGTTCGGATTGTGGGGGAAAGCGTTACTGCCGCGAGATTTCGACCGAAAACTCGCCGTTGCTGATGCGGGGGGCGAGGCCGGCCGCATACCGCGCGGTGGCTTCTTCGCCGTAAGTGGAGATCAATTCGGCCAGGGCGAGAAAAAGCGCGGTTTGCGCCAGGCAGTCGCCCTCAATTCCCTCGTGATGCGCTTCGGCCCATGCATCTTGCAAATAGGCCAGCGCCAGTCGCTTCTGATCTTCATCGGCAACGGCGCCCCGTGCCGCCAACGTCGACGTTGCAAAACTCATTGGAATTCTCAGATCGCCGCAGCCCGGCGCCATCCCTGCCCAGAGAGGTGAGGTTAGCACGCCAAGATTTAGCGTAAGCTCGAACCTTGGGGAAGGGTTAATGCGCGCGCTTAATTGGCATAGCGGGCGGTGATTTCCCGCGCGATTTTAGCGCCTTCCTCGAGGTAGCGCCGAATGGCGAAATCGGCGGCCGGGGTACAGGTGCGATAGCTCTGCTCGAAGGCTCGGTAGCCCCGGTTGAAACTCGCGATCATCTGTTCGCGCCGCTCTCCGGCCGGCGCTTCCGCATCAATCATGGCTTGGGCTTCGATGCGCCACTTCTGTCCTTCGTTTGAGCCGCAGATAGCGCGCAAGAAGTGAAGCGAGCCGAGGATTTCGGAAAGCCGCTGCAAATCGCGATCGTACGGCACCGGGCCCGGCGGATTTGCAACGGCATTTTGGGTCTGGCCGGGAGATTGAGCGGGAGGCTGCGCGGGCTGGGCCTTGGGCTGGAGTTGCGGCTGCGGTCTTGGCGCCGCCGGGGCAACGGGCGACATCCAGGACTGGGCATGCGCGAGCCCCGCGACGAAACAAACCGAAAATGAAAGCGCGATCAAAATTCGAAGCATGGATCTGGTTCAAACATAAACGATCGAGATTTGCGCTACCAATTGCAAAGCTACGGCATAGTTGGGGCGCCGTTAGGAGGGACGGCCTAGTTTCTCCCAGGCCGTGGTCACGATTTCGGCCAATCCCTCGGTGGTTGCAAGGCCGGAAAGCTCGGACGGTTCAAGCCAGTGCGCTTCGGCCAGTTCCTCGTTCAGTGATATTTCGCCGGCAAGCCAGCGCGCTGCGAACGGCAAAATGACAAAGTGGCGCTCGACCCGGCCATCCGCGTCGCGGGCAATGAGTTGGCGGTAACCGACAAGCATCAACGGCTCGATTTCGAGACCGGTCTCCTCCCGCACCTCACGCGTTGCCGCCTCAACGAGTGTCTCGCCGAGTTCGACGACCCCGCCGGGGAGAGTGTAGAGGCCGGCCGTCGGCGGATGCGCGCGCCGGACGATGAGCACGTGACGATTCCGGAAAACGGCGGCGCTGACCGCAACGTAAGGCCGTGCCGGATATGTTCGCTCGCGCGTGCTGGCACAGGTCAATAACGACTCCCCTGACCGTCAGAGAAAGAACGCCTACGACTTACGAGTAGCGGCCATCATTTTCGTCTACGAAGTTACCACGCGGCAGGCTGCCGTCATCCTGGTGTCCTCGACATCTTCCCGAGGCGGGTTGATTAACATTGGGCAACAACACCTTCAGCTTTCAGCCATAGCGGACGTGTGAGGGTAGCGATGTCTCTGGCTCTGATTGGAGTAGTTGTCGTGACTAGGCTGAGAATGACTGCCATAGCGCTGGGATTGCTTGGATCAAGCTTCGCAATCGGCCAGGCATCGGCGGCAATGCCGGTGAATGGACTGGCGGCTGCCGAAAAACAAATCTCGACCAACGTTGAAGACGTGCGGTGGGCACCGGGCCACCATTGGCATGGCCGTCACTGGGGATGGCACCACCCGGGTTGGCTGGGGATGGCGCATCGGATGGGGGTGGCACCGCTGGCATCATTTGGGACCGCATCCGTGGCACCAGTGGCAGTGGCACCCCTGGCATCGATGGCACCGGTGGGATCGCTGGTAATCGCATTGCTGAGCGGCTAGCCGCAAGAGCGCTGCATTGAGCAAATCTGCCACGGCCGGGCCAACCCCGGCCGTGGCGCGACGCTAGAGCACCTTGCCGGGGTTAAGAATATTATTTGGATCCAGCAGGTGCTTGATCCTGCGCATGAGGTCGAGCGCGACCGGGTCCTTCACGCTCGGCAGCAGATCGCGCTTCATCACGCCGACTCCGTGCTCGGCCGAGATCGAGCCGCCAAATTTTTTCACGACGGCAAAAACGGCGGTGTTCACCTCGTCCCAGCGCGCAAGAAATTCCTTCCGATCTGCGCCGAGCGGCTGGCTCACATTATAGTGAACGTTGCCGTCCCCGAGGTGACCGAACGGCACGGGGCGCGCCTCGGGAATTAACGCAGCCACCGCCGCATTGGCCTCCGCAATAAAGTCCGGCACTGCGGCAACGGGCACGGAAACATCGTGTTTGATCGAACCGCCTTCGTGACGCTGCACTTCTCCAAACATCTCGCGCAGACGCCAGAACGCTTTGGACTGTTCGAGACTGTCGGCAATCGCGGCATCGAGGATGAGACCGCGTTTAAGTCCCTCGGCGAGGATCTCCTCCAGTACGTCCCGTAAACCAGTTTTGCCTTGCGACGAAAGCTCGATGAGGACGTACCAGGGATAAGCCTTCTGCAGCGGATCGCGGCACCCGGCCGCGTGGCGGAAGACCATTTCGAGCCCAAGCCGCGTCATCAGTTCGAAGCTTGTGACGCCGCCCGCAGCGTT
Organism: uncultured Alphaproteobacteria bacterium; assembly: GCA_963753355.1. Classification (GTDB taxonomy): domain Bacteria; phylum Pseudomonadota; class Alphaproteobacteria; order Rhizobiales; family Xanthobacteraceae; genus BOG-931. The sequence continues at coordinate 9,813 of CAVWBV010000027.1, read as the reverse complement.
TTCGTTCGCGATCCCAAAGAGTGAGAGCGCGGCTTGCGCGCTCGGCAAGCCGACGAAGGCGGTTTCGACGGCGTTCGGCCGTGGTACGAGACGCAGCACGGCCGCCGTGATCACTCCAAGTGTTCCTTCGGCGCCAACAAAAAGGTTTTTCAGGTCGTAACCGGTATTGTCCTTCTTCAGCTTGTTGAGGTTGTCGAGAAGGCGGCCGTCCGCGAGCACAACCTCGATCCCGAGCACATGAGACCGGGCGATGCCGTAGGCGACCGCGGCAGTGCCGCCGGCATTGGTCGAAAGATTGCCGCCGATGGTGCAACTGCCTTCCGACGGCAGCAATTGCGGGTAGAGCCGATCCACTTCAGCTGCGGCTTCGCGCGCGCGCTGTAAGGTTACGCCGGCCTCGCAGGTCAACGTGTTCGAAGCCGGGTCGACTTCGCGAATGCGGTCGAGCCGTGTCAGCGACAGGACGATTTCGTTGTCGAACGCGATCTGTCCACCGACCAGACCGGTGTTGCCGCCCTGCGGCACGATCGGCGTCGAAGTTTCGTTGGCGAGCTTGAGAATCTGCGACACCTCGGCAACCGAGCCCGGCCGCAGCACCATCGGCGTGCGGCCGCGGTACAGGTCTCGCATCTCGACGACATAAGGCGCCTGCGCCTGCGGATCGGTGATGGCGTATTTGTCGCCGACTATCGCAGCAAAACGCGCGAGCAGCGCTACATCTGGAGCCGGTGACGATTTATCGAGCATCGGTGGCGCTTGCGGGACGTGGAACCGCAGCACGCGCGAGCCGATCGTTGATCGCCTCGCCGAGACCTTCGGCGGGTATCGGCACAACCGCGATCGTTGTCGCACCTAATGCGTCGAGTGCACGCAAGTGCGAGAACAGATTGGCGGCAGCTTCGATCAGATCGCCTCGTGCCGAGAGATTGAGAACTTTTTCAGCCGTCTTGCCGCCTGCCGGAATTTCTTTACCGAACGCGAGCAGAACCTCTCCGGGAGCGACGCGGTCGGCGTTGAGCCGAAGGCGCGTGCGCGGCGCATAATGCGAAGGAAGCATTCCGGGCGCGAGCGGCGCATCCTTGCCGCGAACGAATCCAGATGGCGCGTAGGCAAGCTTTTGCCCCAATACGCGCTCGATGGCCGCGCGCGTCACGCCGCCGGGCCGCAACAGCACCGGCTCTTGGAGACAGGCGACGATGGTCGATTCCACGCCGACCGGAGTTGCGCCGCCATCGACGATCAAGTCGATGCGTCCGGCTAAGTCCGCCTGCACGTGTTCCGCGCGTGTCGGCGACACATGACCGGACCGGTTCGCGGACGGCGCGACCACCGGTTTGCCGAAACTCGCGAGAATGTCGCGGGCAACCTGATGGTTTGGGACACGGACCGCGATGGTATCGAGACCGGCCGTCGCGAGTTCGGCCACTCGGCACCTGGCGGCTTTGGGCAAGACCATGGTGAGGGGCCCCGGCCAGAACGCTTTGGCGAGCCGCAGCGCCTTGGCATTGAGCCGGCCCAAAGCCTGTGCTGCTTTCAGATCCACCACGTGGGCAATGAGCGGATTGAATGCCGGGCGTCCCTTAGCCTCGTAAAGCCGCGCAACCGCACGGCCGTTGGTGGCGTCCGCGCCAAGCCCGTAAACGGTCTCCGTCGGGAACGCCACCAGGCTGCCGGCGGCGAGCAGGCGCTTCGCCTCCTCGACGGCCGCGGCGCCGGCCTTCAACACGGGTGTCTTCAGCGGGACTGTCATCGCATTCCTACGGTGCTTAGATAGCGGAAATGGCGCCTGCTTGCAGCCCCGCAGGGCGAATTGTATAAGCGCCGCCTTGTCGGAGTGTAGCGCAGTCTGGTAGCGCACCTCGTTCGGGACGAGGGGGTCGCAGGTTCAAATCCTGCCACTCCGACCATCTTCACCAGACGTACGGCCGGTACCGCTTGCCGTCTCGCCTGCAAGGGCGTGAGACTATACACTGCCGCGGGTGCAACCCTGACGACCTGAAGTAGACCGTGCCATGCCGCAAAATATCACCACAGGCTTTCGCGCCCTGGTCGATGCCGCCGAGCGTGAAATTGAAACGCTGCCGATCGAGAAGGCTTTGAGCCTTCATGGCAAGGACGATGTGGTTTTTGTCGATATTCGCGATCCCCGCGAGCTCGATCGCGAAGGAAGGGTGCCCGGCGCGTTTCACTGCCCGCGTGGCATGCTCGAGTTCTGGATTGATCCCGCGAGCCCGTACCACAAAAAGATCTTTGCCGAAGACAAGCGCTTCGTTTTCTTCTGCGCCGGCGGCTGGCGTTCGGCACTTGCGGCACAAACCGCGTCGCAAATGGGTTTGCGCCCGGTAGCGCACATCGCCGGGGGATTTGGCGCGTGGCGGAAGGCCAACGGCCCCGTAGAAACACCGACCGAAAAATAAGACGCGCTTTCCGGCATTGTGGAGGCGAGCGCTAACGGGCTTTGGACCCGTCGCCGGGGCCGCCTCTGGAATTACAAATATCTCGCTTTGATATCGGCCGTCGTTTCGACGCCGAGCCGATCGTAGTTGGCCGCAATCCATGCGCCCGCGCGCTCACGGCCAAGGTCGAAAAGGTGCGTAAGGAATTTCCATTCCGCATTCATTTTGCTCGAACCGGAAAGGTCCCTGATAATATCCTCGGCTTCGATTATGTGAATGAACATGCGTTTGCCGCCGGCGAGTTTGCCTTCGTCAATAAGCTGAGTGACAAAAGCGACGGCGCGCATTTCCCGCATCAAGGATGAATTGAAGCTGATCTCCTGCATGCGGTTGAGGATCGCTCGGGAATTGGTCGGGAGTTCAGGACGCTCGGTCGGCGTCAGGTGAACCAAAAGGACATCCGGTGATTCGCAGCCATAGATAACTGGAAAAATGGCTGGGTTGCCCATGAACCCGCCGTCCCAATATGCGTCGCCGTCGATTATCGGTGCCCGCATCATGAAGGGCAGGCAAGCCGAGGCGAGCACGTGATCGGCGGTGATGTCCTTGTTGGTGAAAACTCCGACCTTCCCAGTGCGTACGTTGGTTGCGGAGAGGAAAACTTTAAGCACTTTTTGTGTGCGCACCAATTCAAAGTCGACCACTTCATTGAGCAAATCCCGCATCGGGTTCGCGTCGAATGGATTGAGCTGATAGGGCGACATGAAGCGGCTGATGATGTCGACCATCACGTAGCCGGGCGAATTTTCAAGCCCGAAGTTCGGGTTCATCTTGTCGATGAAGGAGGGCGCAATGATGCTGGCCGATGTCGTGTCCGACATCTTCTTCCAAAAGGTCCGCATCACCTCCTTCGCTCCGGCACGGCCGCCTCGCGCCAGTCCGTCGGCGAGCAAAACGGCGTTCACGCCGCCGGCGCTTGTCGCGGTAACGCCGTCGAAACCTATCCGTTCGTCATCGAGCAGGCGATCGAGCACGCCCCATGTAAACGCGCCGTGGCTGCCGCCGCCCTGGAGCGCCAAGTTGATGACTTTGTCACCCGCGATCGGCGCGCTCGCCTTGAGATCCGCGGACTTGGGTTGCGCGGTCATGACTAGCCCCCACTAAATCTCTGTTCAGGCCCATTCCTAACGACAATTTAGCACCGCCTTCCTAAAGGCACTATTGCCAATTCGGCCCCCGGTGGGCCGTCATCAGGGCGGCGCGGACCAAAAAACACCGGGATTCAGAGGGCCGCCGTGAGCGATGCGCCAAGCCGCCCGGTACATCTACAACAGCGGTTAACCGAAGTTGCGGATTTGCGTCATTCCAGTTTGCGAATGAGCTCGGTCCTTTCGTGGAGCGTATCCCTCACGTAAAGCAGGTTTACGGCGGTAAATATAACGACCGCGATGGGGGCGGCGAAAATGACAGCGACGCCGCCGAACAGATAAGTCAGCCCGGCGATGCCGAGAAGCATGACGGCAGGAGGAATTGAGACCATCCGGTGTTGAATAAGGGGCGCGAGGATCTGTCCCTCAATCTGGTGAATGATCAGGTAAGCCACCAAAGTCCATAACGTGAGTTCAGGACTTTTGGTGAGCGCAACCAGGATTGCGGGAATGGCCGCAAGGATAGGCCCGAGATAGGGAATGAATTCGCCGATTCCGGCGATGAGGCCGAGCGCCAGTGAAGAGGGGACGCCGATCAGCCAGACGGCAAACATCACCAGCGCTCCAATCAAAACCATCTGAATGAGCTGGCCGAGGAGCCAAAGCCGCAATGCTTCACCGACGCCGTCGATGATTTCTGCGGCGCGCACATGCTTGGCGGGTGGGAATAACCAAATGAGGCCTTTTCGGTAGAGCCTCGGCTGTGCCGCCAGATAAATCCCGCTGATTATCATGATGATGAAAGCTTCGAGAAAGCTCGTACTCACCCGCAGCACGCCGGAGAGCACGCCGGTGACCGAAATGCTGTCGCCGGAGAAGTGTTGCAGGAGGAAGTTGCCGAAGTCCGATCCGCGCAAGCTGGATTGAATGGCGGCGCTTGCCGAAGTCGCGCGTTGCAGGACGTCCTGAAACTCGTCGGAGATCCGTGTTCCGAACAGATATCCGGTGCCGCCGATGACGAACAGCACAAGCAGGCCGGAGACGAGCAGCGCCAGTGGCTCCGGGATCGATAGCCAGCGCATGAACGGCTGCGCGCCGAGCCGCAGCAGCATCGCGAGGATGACGGAGCCGAACACGATCAGGATGAGATTGAACAAATACCAGATCAAAAGAGGAATGAGCGCCACCGCGACCACCAGCAGCGCCAATTTTAACGTGTCAGCGTAGATTCTCGGGGTCACGCCGCGATCTCCGGCCGTCTAGTCGTGCAGAATGAAAGCGTCCCTCGCTTACGATAACGCGCCGCTGTTGCACCGTTGCTGATCAGAGGCCGGCCGCCCGACTAAAAGGCGTTTTAGCGGTCGCGCGGTAGTTACGCCAGCAGTTAGCGGCCCGCATTTCGGCCGGCTCGGCTAACGAAAGCCTGCACCCGCAGGGAAAGCCTTGTTGACTCAAGGAGCGGAACCATTGCGGACCGCGTTTTTCCCTGATTAGTGGTGCGCGAATGAACGCCCGCATTACCATCCGCAGGCCCGACGATTGGCACCTGCATGTGCGCGACGGCGAAATGCTCAAAGCCGTCTTGCCGTATTCGGCAAAAGATTTTGGCCGCGCCACCCTGATGCCGAACCTCGTTCCGCCCGTGTGCACAGCGGGAGACGCGGCGGCTTATCGAACGCGCGTCGAAGCCGCGCTGCCTCCCGGCTCGCGTTTTAAGCCGTTGATGACCTGCTATCTGACCGATCAGACCGATCCTGACGACGTGGAACGCGGTTTCGGGGAGGGGGTGTTCGCGGCAGTCAAGCTTTATCCGGCCAACGCCACGACCAACTCGACTGCCGGCGTGACCGATTATCGTAACGTCGTCCGGGTGTTTGAGCGCATGGAGAAAATCGACATGCCGCTCTTGATGCACGGCGAAGAGGTCGCCGATGACGTCGATATTTTCGATCGCGAGGCTGCTTTCATCGATCGCCGGTTGTCCAAATGGACGAAACAATTCCCGGCGCTGCGCATGGTGCTCGAGCACTTGTCGTCTAAAACTGGAGCCGAATTCGTGGCCAGTGCTGCTCCCCAGGTCGGTGGGACGATTACGCCCTATCATTTGATGCTCACCCGCACCGATTGGATTGGCGGCGGGCTTAAGCCGATGATGTACGCGATGCCCGTCATTAAAGCCGCCGCCGATCGCGCGGCCTTGCGCCGAGCGGCTACGTCGGGCGCGCCGTGCTACTTTCTCGGTACGGATTCCGCGCCGCACCCGTTCGCTAGGAAAATTGCGGTCGCCGCGGTGCCGGGGATCTTCAACGCTCCCGTGGCGCTTGCGACCTATGCCCAGGTATTCGAAGAAGAAGGTGCTCTCGATAAGCTAGAGGCTTTTGCTTCGCTCAACGGACCGAGGCATTATCGCTTGCCGCCGAACGAGGACAGAATTGTGCTGGAAAAAACGCCGTGGACTGCGCCCGTTGAAATCAAGGTCTCCGGCGCGGACGAACGGGCGCTGGTTTATCGCGGCGGCGAAACCATCGCGTGGCGAGTGAGCGAGGCCGTTTGATGAGTGGATTTGCCGACAAGAAATCGATCGCCGAGCTGACGGCAAAAATGCTCATCGAAGTGGAGGCGGTCCGGTTTATGGCCGACAAGCCTTTCATCTTCACCTCCGGATGGGCAAGTCCGGTGTACACCGATTGCCGGCGGCTCATTTCATTTCCACGCGTGCGGCGAACGCTGATCGAGTTCGGCGCCGCGACCATTGAACGCGACGCTGGCTTTGAGCAATTCGACGCGGTGGCCGGCGGCGAAACCGCGGGGATACCGTTTGCCGCCTGGATGGCCGACAAGCTGATGTTGCCGATGCAATATGTGCGCAAAAAGCCGAAGGGCTTCGGGCGCAACGCCCAGATCGAAGGGCACATCGAACCTGGCGACCGTGTGCTGCTGGTCGAGGACATGACCACTGATGGTCGCAGCAAGGTCAATTTTTGCGAAGCTTTACGAAGCGCCGGGGCGGTCGTCGAGCACTGCTTCGTCGTGTTCTTCTACGACATCTTCCCAGAAGGCAAAAAGATCCTAAGCGATCTTGGCGTGACTCTTCATGCGCTCGCGACGTGGTGGGACGTTCTCGAAGCAGCGAAGAAGTCAGGCAGGTTTGACAAAGCGAAGCTCAAGGAAGCAGAGAAATTCATGAAGGATCCGGCAGGCTGGTCGAAAGCTCATGGTGGCGCCGCTCAAGCCGCAGAATAGAGCTAAACCTGCTAGTGTGTGCGTCCGCAACACCCGCTCTAATCGCCGGTGAACCTTATGGCAAGCAGCAGCGCCTGGCCGACAGAGTTGCGGTTGCGCAAGGATCGCAAGATTTTTGTTATCAGTTTCGATGATGGCGAAAGCTACGAGCTTTCGGCGGAATATTTGCGCGTTCGCAGTCCTAGCGCCGAGGTGCAGGGGCATTCGGCGGCTGAACGGCGCGTTGTCGCTGGTAAGCGCGACGTACAAATCAGCGAACTGCATCCGGTTGGAAACTACGCCGTGCGGCTGGTGTTCGACGATCTGCATTCAACCGGCATTTTCACATGGGACTACTTATTGGAACTCGGACGCAATCACGAAAGCTATTGGCAGCAATATCTTGGCGAATTGCAGGAAAAGAGTTTTTCGCGCGCTCCGGGCTGAGTGCAATGCGCTGCCGCAGCGGCGAACGGCATCGTAACTATCAATCAACTTCGCTTTGGCATCATCGTTAAAGTGTCGGGGTGGGGCGTAAATGGGGCGCCTTCCGGCACATGAACGGCCTTGGCCCCGCTCCCTCGGGACCGAGGCCGTTCGGCTATCCGGGCGCTTTCCAAATTGGCGGCGAATCGGGCATGTGAAGCCGATCAAGGGCTTAGTGAATTCGTTCTTAGTGGTTTATCATTCGCAAAGAGGCGCCGGGCAGTGAAAGCGCGGGCTTTGAACGTGCGGTCGCAATCAACAAATTGCCGTAAGACTGCGTTCTATTTGGGCCTGGAATGTGGGGCGGGGCCGGGATGCTTGGCCGATCGTGCCCAGACGTGGACATGAAGCGGCGACAATTCCTCAAGTTTATCGGTGGGATGGCGGCGTTTTGCCCGCTGCCCTTGCCTATGGCGTGGCGCTTTGCGGCGAGTGCTCAGGACCCTGCGGGCGGTCCACAAACCGGTATGCGCCAAGCTGCTCAGCCCGATCAGGCGAGTGAGATAGGCCAAGTTGGCACTTTGCAGGGCGAGGCGTCGGTGACACGGGGGAACGCAGCGGCAGCCGCCCTGAAAGTCAGAGACCCCATTTTCAAGAACGACACTCTTTCGACCGGCCCCAACTCCGCATTAGGCGTAACATTCGACGACCAGACGACCTTTAGTCTCTCCGCTAACACGCGCATTGTGGTCAACGAATTTGTCTACGCCGAGGGCGGACATAACAACTCGGCGTCTATTGCGGTTGAGGTTGGAACGGCGGCTTTTGTCGCGAGCCTCGTCGCAAAGACTGGCACAATGAAGATTACGACACCGGTCGCGACACTCGGGATTCGCGGTACGACGGGTGTGGTTGACGTTCCGCAGGGGCCCGCCGCGACCGGAACCGAGGAACCTCGAGTCAAGCTTTATCCGGACACGGATGGCCATGTCGGTCAGATCGACGTTTTCAACCCGCAAGGAGGCCAGCTCGGCGTCTTGAATCAAGGCTCAACCGCATTTGCCTTTCGCGCTGGACCGGGCGGCAGATTGCAGGCAGTGCCATTTCAGATTCCGCCGCAGGAAGCGGCGCGCGACCGCGGCGTGTTGCAACGATTGTTTGCCGCGCACAATATCGGCCGGCGGATGACGCGGGAGCGCCAACGAGCGCGTGGATTTAACCACCAGCGGTTCGATCGCAACCAACGTGGCGGTGGGGAGCGGCAGCAGGGCCGCGGAAACCGGTCCCGGCGCGAACGCCGCTAGTTTCGTCTAATGGAGTGAGATCGCATGTCCTTTGCGTCTCTCCGGCTGATTGCTCTGCTTGCGGCTTTCCTGGTGCTTTCGCCCGCGGCGCTCCGGGCCGGATGGGCCGTGCAAGATCAAATCGCTGGCGCGTCACCTGCCATAACCTCCACCGACCTTGAATCCGCTGTTGTGGAATATCGACGCGCCTTAGCGGAATATTTGGAGGCGCGGCAACGCTACGCGGCAGTGGCCGAAGCCTATTGGACTGGGATTAGCGAAAAGCGCCACCTGCGGATCAGCAAGCGCGCGAACCACGAGCAGATTTTGCTCGACGATTACGTGCTGACCCAGCCTCCGGTCTATTCCGGTCCGCCGCGGCCACGCGATCCTCTCAAGCCGCAGGAAAATCCACCGCCGCCCTATGTGCCGGTCGTGTCCGATTTTCTCGCCGCGGCCCAGCGAGAGTTTAAATTCGTGCCACGCCTGCCGCGCAGCGAAAGCGAGTTCAAGCACGCTTATGCGCGGGCGGCGCTCTCGGCGGGGCTTACCAGAGACCAGATCGTGCGCATCTACGGCTTCGAAGCCGGCGGCAACGGCGGATATGATGTGGAGGCTGGACTCGAATACAACAGGAAAGCGCGCGCGATCACGACTGCGCTTGGCTACAATCAGCTGCTGGCGACCAACACGGTCGAGATTGTTGCAGAAAAGGGCAATCAGTTTGTGAGAAAGCTCACGTTGCGCGCTGCCGAACTTCCGGATGGCGAAAGACAGGCGCTCGACGACAAAATCGGCGTTCTGCGCAAAATGGTAAGCTATTCGACGAGCGTGCCGGACGCGTGGGGCGAGCACGAAAGGCTAGCGAGCACCTCGAAAGGTCTCGCCATCCATGCGATAAATCTGGATGTCGATCTCGGGCCGTTGCTGCAGACACAAAAGCTCCTGGATTCGGTCATCTTCGCGCGACGCAAGGGCTATGACGCAACGTTGACCGCGGCCGATCTGGAAATGATGAACCTGACTGGTGACGGCAACGGGTTCGATATGGTCACTTTGCCGGCGGAATGGCGCGGCAAGGTGCCGACCGCCAATTTTTTTCAGCGCAGCGGTTATCTCGATAATCCGGTAGCGCAGCGCAACAACGTCGCAGGCAAGCTCATCGCCGCGACCGACGCGCGCATGGACGAGGAAAGCAGGAAATCCGGTGCGCGCGAACTCGCGGCAGCGCTGCAGTGAAGCGCGGCATGCGCGCCTTGACTCTTTCGCGGGCGCAGCCGTAAACCGAAGTGGAGACGGGCGCTTAGCTCAGCGGGAGAGCGTTCCCTTCACACGGGA
>CAVWBV010000026.1:0-75167 GCA_963753355.1 uncultured Alphaproteobacteria bacterium | reverse complement strand
CTCGTGGCAGTGCCAGCAGATCGTAGGTCTGGATCAACAAGCAAGCGCCCTCCGCCGCGTTGCCAAAATGCAGATCATACGTCGGCAAATTCTTCACGACGGCGCACAGTCGCCGAATGATGGCATCGTCATTTTTGACAAATTCAAGCAGTTCTGCAGCAATTTTCCAACCGCTTGACCGGCCGATATTGGAATGAGCTTTGCGGTTGCGCCGACGCCAAAGTAAGGAAATACGATCATCGCCGGTCGCTGCGGGCCTTTTGCCAACTTGGCAGGATCAAGTGCCAATGCGGATTTGGCGACGCTGCCCATGTCCTCACGCCGCAAATTCTTGTCAACGTTGAAGCGGATCTGCGGCGTGCTCGGAAAAGGCATCACCGTAGCCGCACTTGGGTCAAGGGGCACGATATAAGTAGGAGAGGAAAGACCGACCGCGGTGGTATAATTCGATGACTAGCGAGCTTTTCCCTCGGGCCCATTCGCCGGGCAGAATGATAGCCCGATCGTTAGCAGCGACCGCGCCGGCGTGCAGCCAGGTCAGCTGTGGGTGCACGTCGATGAACAACGTCACGACCTGCCGATAGAAACGACGCAAAAAGCTTGATCCCAAAGGCATCTCGCTCATCGCTCGGCCATTCACCAACAACTCGATTTGCTCGCCAATAGCCTCGACCCGCACTTCGCCGCTCGATTGCGGTTGGTAGGGAAGGACCATCATCGCAAACAGGTTTCGCATTGCCAGGGCGAAATCGGGCCGGTTGCTCCCGGCAATTATGCAGTGGCCGAGAAAAGAGACGATAAATTCAAGCTCGTCGTCGCGCGAAGAAATGCTCGGCTTGCCTCGCGACTTAGCCAAGGTCGGCGGCGGCGCAGGGTTGATGCTGCACGCGCCGCCGGCCTGGTCCGCGCGCTCCACCATCTCCCGTCCTAGTGAAACGCTTTCGGGCCATTCGCGCATCCATGCCGGGTTAGCCCGTCGGTTGAAGCGGTTCCACGAGTAAGGGCCTTCGCGCTCAGGAACCATGATGCCCTTTTCCAGCCGGATTTCATCGGCGATAGGATGGCTTCCGGGCTCAATGACGGCTCCCTCGGTCGGCAGCTCGTTCCAGAGAAATTTGAAGTTCTCTTCCAGACCGCTGTTGCCGCGCATCCGCTGGATGAGCGCGGTAAACGTGCTGTGCATGCTGCCGATGAAATCTTGCGATTGAGAAGCGATGAGCTGAGAAATATATGCGAGCGAAATGCTGTCGTGCGCCGGGAGGTCCAGAAAGTCGCGTCCGTAATCGGCCAGCACATGGCGATCGAGAAAAAGGTGATCTTTAAAGGCGGCCTTGACCGGCTCGAAGAACGGATCATCGGCTTCGTCGGTCAAGATAACCAAACGATCCTCTCTGCCAAATTGCTGATCGAGGCCGGTGATCACCTCCTCCGGCGTACGGACCAGCGTCGTTACGCCCTTGGTCTTCTTGAAATCCCCGCGGCGAATGTGAACGGCATTGAAATCGCCAAGGTCCTTTGCCACACGGCGCGCGAAGGCTGCATACGCCGTCTTCGGCCTCATGTTGCGAAGCGCATCCACTGCTTGCGATTGCGCGCTTCCATCAAGATAGAAGAAATAGGAGTAGAAGCTAAGCGTATTGTGCTCACCGCCTGAAAGCGACAGCGCCGGAACGTTGGCCAAATCTTGTGCTGCCGTTACGAAGAGCTCGCGGCGGCCGGCAAAGGCTCGGATGTCTTCAGTGTCGATAGCCAGCCAGTCAGGAAAATAGAAAACGCAATCCCACGCCGGGTGCGGACAAAGTTCGTGCGGCGCAAAGCCACTGAGATTGATGTTTTCGGCGTTTATCCAGGGTACGCCGAGATCGATAAGGTCGCTTATTTTGCTCGGATAGGAGTTACGGACCACGCCATCATACTTGACGACGTTGGCCGTCGGCGTCGCATTGCCGCGCAGCACCAAAAGCCGATCCGTCAAGCGCGACAGGATAACCGCCAGCTCGAACGACATTATCAGATTGCTGAGACCGGCCCGACCGTGTCGATAAACGTCATAGATGAGTAATTGCACGACAGCGACCGATCGGACTAGATAACGCGTGGCTCGGCCGGGTCGAACGTCAAGTCTTTGGGCGTGTAGTGCACAAAGATATTGGCGTAGTATTCGCCATCCAACGCGTATGGTCGACCGTGCTTCAGTCTGGCGCCTTCAAAAAACACCATTTCGCCGGGCTCGACGGCGATTTCGTGAGGATGGCCGTCCAGATCCTCAACGTACAGCGGCCATCGGTTGCGCAGCGAATGGTCGACGCAAATGGTCGAGCTCACAACGTGCGTGAGACGGTCGGAATGGTTGTAGAGGTAGCTACCCGGTTGGTAAACACGAATCCCGTAGCAAGCCGCTTTTTTAAGTGACAGGCCGCTCCATTGCTCGTGAAGCTCTTGCAGCTCATCGAGGAGTAATTGATTGAATTCTTCATCTTGGTAAAGCAGTGAAGGGAACGCCGATTTGCATTCCGTCCGGAGGAATTCGTTTGGCGGCTCAGATTTGAACCGGTGAAGGTTTAATCGGAAATGATGCAGCAAACGCGCGTGCAATCTCGGATCGATCGTCGTCTTTAAGAACCCAAGCCCGAGCAGGGGTACCTTGTCGCGGCCTTTGCGCTCCAGCCCGAAAAGGTGGTCCGGGGTGCGATGCATATAGACGCGGTTGCGCGCGCGCTCGGCTAACTCGAAGAAATACCGTTCATGCTCTGTGGCATGTTCTGATGTCGCCGCCGCCAGAAACATTCGGTAGTCGGAGCGGAGAAAATTCCGGTCGCGATAGGCCTGCTTGTGCCATTTCGAGCCGAAAAATGCCGCTCGGCCGAAGTCGGCCGGATCGCTGTAGTAATGATAGATCGAACCCTTGGGAATGGACCGCTCGTCGCAGGAGGGAACCAGGAATTCCTGGTCACGCAGCAAATCGTAGGGAATGCGATTCGCCGTCAGCGCCAGAGCAAAGCACGGCATTTCGGCGATCCAGACTTTTTTCAGCCCGGCGATTCGGCCAAGAAGGAACAACACTTGGGCGAAGCGGAAGCAGTCAGCGATGAATTTCTTGTTCCGGGCGACTGCTCCGGTCACGAAGACATTGACGCCGCCCGGCTTGAAGTCGCCATTATAACCGATGGCCTGGAGAAGCTTTTGCAGATCGATTTCGCTACCGCCATTATCTGGAATTGTCGAAAAGAAATTCGTCTGGTCGATATGCCAATTCCACGGCAGCGCGCATCCTTCCGGCAGTATCTCCAGATTGAGATCGCGATAGAGGAACGTATCGCTGTCCAGCAAACAAATGATATCGTCATCGTCGGCGGAGCCCGCTGCAACGGAAAGCGCTTCAATGCGGTTTAACGCGCCGTGATGCGATCCGGCCTCTGCGCCGGCATCGAGCGGGTGGCTCTTCGCATGATTTCTGGCTTTGGCGAACTTCGTTCCATAACAGGCAAGGATTTGGGCGAGTTCATCCGATATGGCCTCGCCATCGTTGCAAACTACGACGAGTGTTTGCGAGCCAGGCGGCAACTTCCCGCTAAAGGATTCAAGAAACAATGCCGTCTGCCACCGGAAGTACGGCTTATCTTCGATGCCGATTACAAATGTCATGCATGACGCCACCGGCTTTTTGGCGAGCTTGTGGATAAGCCCCAACTGGGAAAAATTTGCTATCGTATCGAGCACTTGGGCTGAGAGGACCTTTTGGTCGACTGAAAATCGAGCGGCCAACGCTAGAGTAATTTCGCCGATAGTGTGGCTTCCGTCGCAAAGCTGCCAGATCGCTCGACTTGACCTGTTAAGCGTCACCGCTCGAGCAGAATCGCCGGTATCCGGGCCCGCGCTCGGCAAAATCAGGACTACTTCGTCGGCGACTGCGAATTCTCGGATGTTGAGGCTTCGATGCGGTCGCGCGCCCTCCATGGGGAGGCGATTATCAATCTGCGGAACGCAAGAGGCTGTCTCGGTTCGCGGATCGGCAGTCATACTGACCTACGCCCAGCTCAAAACTTACGCCGCCGGTCGCCGGACAATTTTACCGACCTGTCCGGATCCCTGCATCACGTCGCTGTCGGTGCCGCGGTCGGCGCCGGCAGGCCCGTCGGCGCAGAAGTCGGCGCTGCCGTGGGCGCAGAACTCGGTGCTGCCGTAGGCGCAGAAGTCGGCGCTGCCGTGGGCGCACGCGTTGGCGCTGATGTCGGGGCAGATGTGGGCGCCCCAGTTGGCGCTGAAACCGGGCTCACCGACGGTGCGGCAAATACAGAATTTGGCACATTCACCGCAAATATTATCGGCGCCACCCAAGCGGCCGCCTTTGCGACATCGCGCTTGCTTACGCTTGGCTCTTGCTCGGCGGCATCGGCAATCTGCTCAAGATAGCGCGCTCGCTGGCGCAATGACTCAAGCTGGGCTTCAGCCAACTTGACCTTTGCCTGGGCCTCCGCCAGCTCGTCGCGAGCATTGGTCGTGGACGGCTTTGCTTTACTCGACAACTCGCCGCCTTTCGTCCCCTTGCCGGAAACACGCCTTCTCATTTCGCCCCCCCTGCCCCGTCACCGGTCTCGGACAATGCGGTCGATATGGTAACGCCCCCCGGCACGTTCACATTGAACCCCAAGACTAACCGATATTTAGAGCTCTTAATGCCCAGTACCCGTAACCCGGTCAAGTAAACCAATTTTCTCCGGCACTGGCGAGAGCTCAGTTCAAGGCCGTATCTTGACGCCTGCACCAGCCGGGGAAATCAAACGAACGCCTGCCGGACAGGTGCTATCGCCGGGTGATCCATTGCTTGGACTCCGCTTTAAGTCGCATGATCGCGTATGTGAGAAGCTCGCCCGGCTGCGAGATCTAACATGCTTCTTACAACGGCGGTGACCCTGCTGGTAACGTCGGGTAGATGCAGGGCGGCAACTCACTCTGCATCGGCTGGTCGCATTGGCCAAACCCAGGCTGCCGCCACGCCGGCGAGGTGTCCAAAAAACGGCTCGCGTTGTAAATGTCGTTTGTGCACCGCTTGCGGACTGCCCTTCGCTCCAGCTTGCACGTTGGCCATTAACGACGGCGAGCATGTGCCGGCGATGACCACTGCGAATGCTGGATGGTGCAAAATCGACATCCGCACAGCAAAACGGCCCTTTACGCGCTTACGTTTTCCGGCCCAAACGCGCTTAACGCGCGATTTGCCCTCGAAAGCGCCCAGCCCAGACCGAAAAATGGAGCTGCGGGCGCTCCTTTTCCGGGCCAAACGCGCCTAACGCAAGATTTGCGCTCGAAGCCCCAGCCCAGACCGAAAAAATGGAGCTGCGGGCATAAATATCGAGCCAGCGATAAGGGTGGGCCGCCCATCCGGCTGCCTCGGGATCGGTGTTCCGATCTCACTTCGACGGTGACCTGCCGGGTTCGTCACGCCTCACGCAGTCGGGCTGTGACGCGTTTCTCAACTTTATTGCGGCGGACCTCTCAGTCCCTAATTCGAACACTACGTCGGACAAGAGGCCCTCGATGGCAGCCTTGATTGCTGCTTAGTCACGGCTCGCTTCTTCGAGCAAGTAGCTCCTGGCCAACAGGGCAGCGACGTCACCTTCGTTGACGTCGACGATGATGCAACGCGGACCGTGCCGTCGCGTGGCACGGTGGCGTCTGGTTCGCGCTACTGAGGACTGAGCAGCACCGCTCGCTATGCGAGTCACAGCTCCGGCGGCAGCTTGGCGGCGCCTGCGGATCGTCAGCCGGCGACCACGGCTCGGCGCATAATCGTGTGTGCCTCTGCCTGATTGACCGACAAAGCTAGCGTGCCGTAGTGCGACCCCCATGAGCCGGTCCCGTTTGGAACGCGAGTAGTGAGAAACACGTCCACCACGTTTTGCGTGCTGTGGCGCATGAGTTCGGTGCCTTGCAGGAGACGCGCGACTGCTTCCGTCATTTGACGGGCAACGAACTCGTCGTCGCCGGCGTGGCGAATAAGACCCTCCGTGTATATGACCAACGCATCGAAGCGGTCATCCTGCCCGAGCAGTGGGCGCGTCTCGTCGAACAGTGCCTGGATCGTTCGCGGATCCTTGGCCATCGCGCGCCTAACATCCATGCACATCATGTTGGCAGTCCCCTCCCAGACACTGTTCAGGGGCGCTTCCCGGTAGAGGCGTGCCATCGGGTTTTCTTCGATGAAGCCGTTGCCGCCGTGACACTGTAGTGCTTCGTAGGCGATCGACGGAGCGCGCGAGCAGTTGAAGAACTTGGCCGCTGGTGTCGCCACGCGCGCCAGCAAACGTTCGTGTTCGACTTCCGACATTTTGTCAGTGGCCTTGGCGATGCGCAGCGCCATCAGCGTTGCGGCTTCGACCTCGACTGCCATGTCGGCCAGTACGTTGGTCATCATCGGCCGGTCCGCGATGGAAGTCCCGAAGGCTTTACGCGTTGTGGTGTGGTGCAGAGCCAGGGTGAGGCACTGACGCATCAGGCCGGCCGAGCCGATCGCGAAGTCGAGGCGTGTGAGATGCGCATGCGAAAGGATCTCGCGGATGCCGTGGCCTTCCTCGCCGACGCGGATCGCCATCGTTCCCGCGTACTCGACCTCGCTGGATGCGTTCGACTTGTTGCCGGCCTTGTCCTTCAGCCGCTGCACGAAGAAGCGATTGAAGCTGCCGTTCGGCAGAGTACGCGGCAGAAAAAAGCAAGTCACGCCGCCGTCCACTTTGGCGAGCGTGAAGAATCCGTCGGACTGTGGGACCGAGCAAAACCACTTGTGGCCGGTGAGTTCATACCAGTGCGCGGTTTTGCCGTGGTAGTCATCCGAGTGGGAGAAACGGGCCGTGGTCTGCGTCTCGCGGAGGTCCGATCCGCCTTGTTTCTCCGTCATCGCATAGCCGATGACGACCGAGGGTTTGTCGGCGACCTCGCGCCTGCTGTTCTCGTACTCGGTACCCTTGACCTTCGCTGCCCAGATCGCAAGCGCGGGCTCCGCTTCGAAGCCGGCATAGGAGGCGTAGGCCATCCCGGTCGGGCAGCCAGTCCCTTGCTCGATCTGGTTCCAGACGTAGGACAATACCGCGCGGGCGTAGTGGCCATTCTTCTGGTTGGTGCGCCAGGCGAGGTTCGGGACTTCGTGCTTCCAGGCCAGCGACATCAGTTGGTGCCAGCTCGGATGGAAATCGACCCAGTCTATGCGGTTGCCGAAGCGGTCGTGCGTTTTGAGTTCGGGGAGGTGGCGGTTGGCGAGACGGGCGAGTTCCTGCACATACTCGTCGCCGGCGACCGCTCCCAGCGCTTCGCAGCGGTCCGCAGCCCAGGGCGCCTCGCGCTCTATCGCCGCCCGCAGAACGGCGTCCCCAGTAAATGCGTTGAAGCCGGATGCCGACTTCGCCTGATTGAGGACTGCGTGGGTACTGTAGCGATCGAGGATACCTTCGCGCGTCTGATCCTCATTCATGGGTATGCCTCCAAGACGCTATTGCCGCCATAGGCGGCGAACGAAAAACCGATGAGGGGCGGAGATGCGGGCGCCCTTTAGTTGATTGGCTGTCGACGCCTCCACCTTCGGGAAACTGACGGCGACCCGCCTCGAAGCTCGCAGCTCATCGCCTCGCGAACGCCCAGGCATTCGGCCACAAGGTTCGCCTGGGGCGAACGCCAACAAGTGACGAAGGCTTCCTTCGGCATTGGCTCTTATCAGCAGGAACATCGCAACTGAAACCGCCTGCTCAATGACGGTTTTTGCAGACGATGTCGACACCTGTGCTGACCTCAATTGGCTCACTCTCAGGGCATTCAATGACGCGGCATCCCCGACCCCCGACTCTCGTTATAAAAACACGCCATCTTTTAGGTCGCTCGCAAACTGCGCTACCCAAGTCGATCCGTGGCCCGTCTAATAGGCGCGTTCGGTCCCAGTCTTGTTCAGCTTGATCGTCACCGCGCCGTGATTCGCCGATATTTGATCGCTTTCCTCATCATCCTGACGCCGTACTTTTTCGCACGAGATCCGGAGGCGCGTACGGCCGAGAACCATTGGCCCACGATTTTGCGGCTGTGCGCGACCTCGCCTTCCGTGGCGACAAGCGTCGCCTGATGGACATGCGGCGCTCTGGCGTGATCGAGGCAATTGCCGGTGATGCCGGACCCCTCGGATTGGCCGCCAAGCTCGCCAATTCTATTGGGCGATCAAACAAGCTCCACCAGACGTACGCGCCAGTCGATATTGAGGCGGTGCGCAACACTGATACGGCGAGACTGCGAGGGCGACGGCGGATGCGCTCGGAGAACGAAAGTGGGGCAAAAGTCTCAAAAAAGTAGCCAAGCCGAGTCTCAAATTTTTGCACAGCACCGGCTAAGCGCTTGAAAGGATTGGAGCGGGTGAAGGGAATCGAACCCTCGTCATAAGCTTGGAAGGCTTCTGCTCTACCATTGAGCTACACCCGCGCCGCGCCACTTCATACAGCATTTGCGCCGCCGACAAAAACGCCGGCGACCGGTTGGAACATGCGCCATTGCGCCATGTTTGTAAGCCGTGGGCGCTTCCTATAGCTTTACCGCAGAAACAGCGCCGAAATGCGGACCAAATCACCCGATCGGCCGTGATGAAATCTGGGAGGAAGCGATGACCATCCTGACCGGAGCCCGCCACGGGCTTCTCGCCGGGGCTGTTTGCGCCGTAGGGCTTTTGCCGTTCTGCGCCTTTGCACAGTCGGGCGACACAATCAAAATCGGCGTCATTGGCGAGGAATCCGCGGTCGCCGGCGCATCCCTCACCAAGGCCGCGGTGATGGCCGCGGACGAGATCAACGCCAAGGGCGGGGTCAACGGCCGCAAGGTTGAGGTTATTACTTATGACGACCACTCGTCCGCCGCCGACGCCGTGCGCGCCTTTCAGCGCGCCGTCAGCCAGGACAAGGTTGTCGCAGTGATTGGCAGCTATATCAGCGAGGTCGTGCTCGCGATCGAACCGTGGTCGGCGCGGCTGCACATGCCGTTTATCACGCCCGGCGCCGCCAGCAATTTGATCTCCAAGGCGGTGCACGATGACTACGATCACTACAAATACACGTTTCACGGCTGGTTGACGTCCGCGTTCATCGCGCAAGCGGTTTGCGACTACACCAAGGATGAATTTGTCGGTCCCCGTCACATATCGACGGCGGTGGTCATGAGCGAGGACGCCGCCTGGACCAAGCCGCTCGACGAAGCTTACCTGGAGTGTCTGCCGAAGATCGGTGTGAAAGTGCTCGACCACATCCGTTTCAATCCCGACACCAGCGACTTCACGCCGATCTTCAATCAGATCGAGGATTCCCACCCCGACGTGATCGTCACCGGCATCAGCCATGTCGGCGTGCAGCCGACCGTGCAATGGCACGACCAGCAGGTGCCAATCCCGATGATCGGCCAAAGCTCGCAGGCCACCACCAGCACGTTCTGGAAAGACACCAATGGCGCAGCCGAAGGCGTGATCACTGATACAGCCGCGGCGCCCGGAGTGGCGTTGACACCTTCAACAGTGCCGTTTGTGACCGAGTACGAGAAACGCTTCGGCGTTACGCCGTCTTACACCGGGTATGCCAGCTTCGACATGGTCCACGTTATTGCCGAAGCGATCGAGCGGGCGGGTGGCGCGACCGACCCGGAAAAGCTTGTCACCGCCCTCGAAGCAACCGACCACCTCGGCACCATGGGGCGCATTCAGTTTTATGGCCGCGACAATCTGTACACGCACGCGTTGAAGTACGGGCCGGGTCTGGTCACGACCATTGCCATTCAATGGCAAGACGGCAAGCAAATGTGTGTGTGGCCGCGCGACAGGGCCAACGGCAAAATCGCCTTCCCGTCGTTTATCAAGCTGCACGCCTCGGCAAATTAGGAGGCGACGCGTTGGGCCGATTTCCTCCTTCGGCCCTGGCTTCCGCGTCCAGCGTGCGATCCAGCTAAACTATGCGAGCGGTCCAAATCCTCGTTGACGGGTTTGCGATCAGCTCACTGTACGGGCTGGCCGCCGTTGGCTTCACGCTGATTTTCGGTGTCTCCGGCGTTCTCAATCTCGCGCATGGCGGCATTATGGTTGTCGCCGCCTTGGTGGGATGGGCGGCGGCGGCGGAGTTTGGTCTTAGCAGCTACGCCGGGACCGGCCTCGGCATCTTGGCCGGACTGGCGACAGCTTACGCGACTTATCTGATCGTGGTTCGTCCGATCCAGCGATCACGCGCCATCAGGCCCGAGGAAACCGAGATCTTTGTGCTCACCGGCACGCTGCTCTGGGGCATCATGATCCAGGTCGGTATGGCTTATCTGTTCAGCGACAACCCGGTGACGATAAGGCCACTCATCGCCGGCGTGGTGAACATTCTCGGCGTCCGAACGCCGACCAACGAAATCCTGATCGCCGTCATTGCCTGGGCGCTCATCGGACTGCTTTGGCTTCTGGTCAATCGAACCCGTACCGGCAAAGCGCTGCTCGGCGCCTCGATGAACCCGCGCGGCGTGACACTGCTCGGCTATGAACTGACGCAAATTTATTTCGTCGCGTGGACGATTTACGGCTTGCTCGCCGGCATCGCCGGCGTCCTACTCGCTTCTTTCCTCGGGGTTAGCACCGCCAACACCGGACAGCTCACGGCGAGCGCGTTTTCGATCGTCGTCCTTGGCGGACTTGGCAGCGTTTCCGGTTCACTGATCGCGGCTTACGTGGTCGGTTATCTGGAGACGATGACGGCGTATTTGGTGGCGCCGACATTGCGTCCGATACCGGCTCTCATTTTGCTGGTGCTTGTGGTCTATGTGCGGCCGCAGGGCCTGCTCGGACGGCGATAGGAGCGCACGTGATCTTCCTTCGCTCACGGGTGCTGTGGATCGGAGCGGCGGTGGTTGTCATCGCGGCACTGCTCCCGCTCTGGCTTTCGGCCTATCTGCTCGGCGTGCTGACTGCGGCTTATTATTTCGGCGTCTTCGCCATGGCCTGGGACCTCCTGTTCGGCTTTGCCGGCGAGGTGAATTTTGGCCCGACTTTCCTGATCGGCCTTGGCGCCTACACCGCGGCCATTCTCAACAGTGAATTCGGCTTGCCGATCCCGGTCTGCGTCGTCTCTGGTGCGTTGGCTGCCGTCATTGGCGGCATTCTCCTGGCGGTTCCGGCGTTGCGGTTGCGCGGACCTTATTTCGGCCTGGTGACGTTGGTCGCCGTTTTGCTGTTGCAAAACTTCATCGTGATTTTCGCCGGCGTGACCGGCGGTGAGATCGGCATGACGGTGCCGGATGTGCTGTCGATCGACGAGAAGATCAACTACTGGTACGCGCTCGCTTTCCTGACGATCTGCGCCGTACTGCTTTACGGCCTGTCGCGCTCGGCTGTGGGCCTCATTCTGCAAGCAAGCGGTCAGGACGCGGTCGAAGCGTCAGCGCTTGGCTTCAACGTCACCAAGCACAAGATCGCGGCGTTCTGCGTTAGCGCGCTGTTTTCCGGCACCGCCGGCGCCATGCTGATTTTCTATATGGGCACCGCTTCGATCAACACCGTCATCGACCTCTCGATCGCGGTGCAAATCATCATCGCGGCGGTGCTCGGCGGGCGCCGCACCATCCTCGGCGCCGCGCTTGGAGCTGTGTTCCTGATTGTCGCCAACGAATTTCTCCGCCCGCTCGGGCAGCTCAACACCTTCGTCGTGTCTGCCGTGGCACTGGCGGTCATTTTGTTCTTTCCCGAAGGCTTGCTTGGCTACGCCTTGCATCGCGGTGAGCGCGAATGACCGGCGCAGTAAGTTTGCGGGTCAGCGAACTCAACAAGCGCTTTGGCGGCGTTATTGCCGTCAAGAACATGAGCTTCGATCTGCGCGCCGGTGAAATCGTCGGCCTGATCGGCCCTAACGGTTCGGGAAAGTCGACCGTCATGTCGCTGATCATGGGAATCCAGCGGGCGAACGCCGGAACTATCACGCTCGAAGGGACCGAGATTGCCGGCTGGCCGACCCACCGGATCGCCCGCGCCGGCATCAGCATCGTATTCCAGCACTCGCGTCCGCTGCAGCGGCAGACCGTTCTGGAAAACATCAAATTGGCGATGCTACCAGATTCGCTGCTGCGGCTGGCGACGGAAGCCTCGGTGACGGAGCGAGCCCGAGCGATCGCCGAGCGCGTTGGCCTCGGCGAAGTCTTGCGCCGCCATCCCTGGACCCTGCCCTTCGCCGACTTGCGCCGGATGGAGGTGGCGAAAGCGATTGCGCGCGATCCAAAGGTCGTGCTGATCGACGAGCCGTTCGCCGGTCTAACGGCTGCCGAGATCAAAACATTTTCCGATCTCATCCGCAGTTTACGCGACGACGGGCGAGCCGTGCTGTTGGTCGATCACAGCGTCAAGAGTGTCGCGGCTCTCGCCGATCGCGTCATCGCCATGTATCTGGGCGAGCGCATCGCCGAGGGTAGCGCCGACGAAGTGATGCAGAACGAGACGGTGCGTCGGGTGTATCTCGGCGGCGCCATCGAAGCGGTCGAGCGCAAGGACCGGCGCAGCGAAGCGGCCACTTTGCTGGATATCGAGTTTGTCGATGTCTTCTACGGCAAGGCGCAAGCGCTGGAACGCGTCGACTTGCGGGTCCATCAAGACGAATTCGTCTCCATCGTCGGGCTAAACGGCGCCGGCAAAACCACGCTCTTCAACGCCATTTCCGGCCTCGTCCCCTATCGTGGCGCAATCCGCTTTGCCGGCACGGAGCTGCGCAAGCGGACAGCCGCCGCCATCGCCCGCGGGGGCATCGTGCATTGTCCGGAAACGCGCGAGCTGTTTGGCTATATGAGCGTGCGCGAGAATCTCGATCTCGGCGGCGGGCATTTGAGCGCCAGCGAGCGGCGGCGGCAGCTGGCCTGGGTGTTCGATCTTTTTCCAATCCTCGAACAGCGGCACGCCCAGGCAGCGCGAACCCTCTCCGGTGGCGAACAGCAAATGCTCACGCTGGGCCGGGCGCTCATGATGCAGCCGAAACTACTCATCCTCGACGAGCCGACGCTCGGGCTCGCGCCGGTGATCCTCGGCCAGATCTCCAAGGCGATAGAGCGGCTGCGCAAGGAGCGGTCGCTGACCTTACTGCTCGCCGAGCAGAACGTAACGTTCGCGTTACCGCATTCGGATCGGCTTTATCTGCTCGATCATGGCCGGATCGCCTGGCAGGGCGACCCGGCGCGATTCGCGGCTGAAATGCACGCCGGCTACCTCTGAACTCGGATCGTCAGGCGCCCGGTCGACTTCAGTAGGGGCTTCAGTTTCGTGCTTTCACTCCGCAAAGCGGCCCGCGCCCAGGCGACATGGTTAATGTTTGGAAAACGCGCGCCCAAAGCGTCAGCGTCCACGATCGAAGTAACAGTATTCTAGCACTTTCAGCATAGAAGCGCCCTCTTGGAGTAGGCGCCCATGTTGAGATCAGCTTGCAAAAGTCTGGCGAT
Source organism: uncultured Alphaproteobacteria bacterium (assembly GCA_963753355.1). Lineage (GTDB taxonomy): Bacteria > Pseudomonadota > Alphaproteobacteria > Rhizobiales > Xanthobacteraceae > BOG-931. Next base: position 61,712 of record CAVWBV010000026.1, on the reverse strand, counting down.
TTCCTTCGCCCGGATTCGTACGTTGGCCGGCGAGTTTGGCACGGCGACGCGCGGCAACTCCGCCATCATATTCGCCATCGCGGCGCTGCCGATCATCAGCGCGGTTGGTTGCGTCATCGACTACTCGTACGCGTCGATGATCAAGACCAAGCTTCAGGCAGCAGCCGACGCGGCCACGCTCGCGACGGTCTCGAATAACTCGCCGATCGTCACCACTGCCAAGGCCATGACTGGCAGCGGCAGCGTTTCCGGCGGCTCGACTTATTTGACGAATTTTTTCAACGAGGACACCACCGCTTTCACCGGCGTATCGCTCTCCCCCACCCCCACTGTTACGAAGACCGGACAGTCGGTTAGCGCCACCGCGAATTTTACCTATGCGGTGCCGACGTACTTTTTGAAAATTATGGGCTATTCGAGCATCACCGTTAAGGGCTCTTCTACCGCGAGCTTCACGCTGCCCACCTACATCGATTTCTATCTGATGCTGGACGTCTCCGGATCGATGAGCTTTCCGTCGACGACCTCAGAACAGCAGCGGCTCATGGCGGTCAATCCCGATAACCTCGGCGAATATGCCGGCGGTTGTCAGTTCGCCTGCCATTTCACGTCGCAAGGCGCTTGCGGCCAATCGACCCAAGGACCGACCCCTGCGGTCGGCGCAAGCACGAACGCAAATCCCGGCGGCTATTGCCAGGGATTCATTATTTCGCGGCTTGGGACCACGCCGACCTCTTTCACGGCCGGCACGACTAATACGACCAACGGCAGCTCGGTGAATTGGACCAACTCACAGGTCTCCACTTGCGCAACCGCAGGAACGACGTCCTGCATCCAATTGCGCGCCGATGCCGTCGGCTATGCGGTAACGGCGCTGCTGACGCAGGCGATATCCACGGAGGGCGCCACCGGAATATCGAATCAATTCCGGGTGGGGCTGTTTCCCTTCATCCAAAAAATGTGCAGCCCCGGCAGCACAGCCACCGGCGACGTCAACAAAAGCAACTCCTGCTCGGTCGGCCTGACCAGCAGCCTCAGCGGCAGCACCATCACCACCTTCGCTCAGCAATTGGCGACCCTGTTGGATACTGGCGTGAACACCACGCTTGGGTCGGGCGGCACGCACTTCGAGAATGCGCTGTCGACCATGTCGAGTTACATCAACTCGGTCGGGACCGGATCCGGCCCCACGAACACGCTGCCATATGTATTTATCGTCAGCGACGGCTCGCAGGACTATCAAACGCAGTCGGGCGGAAACTGGGGATCGCAGAACTGGACGTCCAACGCGACTTCCCCGTATCAGAACTCTTCGACCGGCATCCCGCCCAACAGCGAAGACAACACCGACTATTGTGCGGCGTTGAAGAACGCCGGAATAACGGTCGCCGTTCTTTACATCCCTTACGGAGCCATCGTCGATCCGAATTCCAGTTTCGCCGATAACGAGGACGGCTACGCCAATACCAACGTTCAGAACGGTACGTATGCAACCAACCTGCAGGCCTGCGCATCGACCGGCTTTTTCTACACGGCGTCGACGCCGACCGATATTCAGAACGCGCTGGTGACGATGTTCGAGCAGGCGGTCGCCACCGCGCATATCTCCCAATAAAACGCTTCGGCGGCCGCCCGTCGGAAACCTCGCGGCCCTTTCTCACTGACAGAAGGCGTCGGCGGTAAGCGCCGACGTTCACTCCTCAAACTACCCCAAGACATTGGCGTCCGCGGGCGCGCCGGCTTTCGAGATCGCGTTCGCGCTGGCGCAAGACCCGTTTACAAATCAGCAGATTTCCAATGTAGATATATTCTTAATCGTTCGGGGCGACACATCGTGCAGGGCAAGATGCGAGGGCCACACGAGGGGCGCGCGCATGAACCGGCATCAGCGCCGTGCGGCCGCCAAGCTTGCATTGGCAACAACGCAAATTCCGGGCGGATTCACCGAATCGAGTGCAGCGGAGCGCCAGGCGTTCGCCAGTAGTTCAGATGCCGACGCTCATTCCGATCATGGCATAGCGTTGCGAGCGCAGGGCAAGATTCCTGAAGCTATTGCCGCGTTTCGACAGGCAATTCAACTCGAACCGGAAAAAGCGGTGTTTCATTTTAATCTCGGCGCTGTGCTTCACGAATGTCGCCGGTTCGACGAAGCTATTGGGTCCTACCGCCAAGCCATTCGTATCAAGCCCGACTTTGCCGATGCTTACGCCAACCTCGGCGCGGCGCTGCGCGACGATCGGAAACCGGCTGAAGCGGCGGTCGCGGATCGCCAAGCCATCAAACTTAATCCGAAACTTGCCGCCGCCCACGTCAATCTCGGCGCGGCGCTCAATGACCAAGGCAAGCTTGGTGAGGCGGCAGCTGCCTATCCTCGAGCAATCGCCCTCGCGCCCGATTCTGAGCTGGCGCACGGCAACCTTGGATCGGTGTTAATGGAGCTGGGTCGCGTAGCGGAAAGCCGCGCCGCTCTAGAACGGGCGCTCCGCCTGGCGCCGCGAAACATCAAACACCGCCGCTATCTTGGTGAATTGTCGCCCTACGTAACCGGCGATCCTCGTCTCACAGCGTTGGAGGAACTCGCCAAAGACGCTGCGCAGCTTTCCATCGACGGTCGCCTCGATCTGCATTTCGCACTTGGCAAAGCGTACGATGACATCGGGCAACGCGAGAAGGCGTTTAACCATTGGCGTGCCGGCAACGCGCTCAAACGTAGCCAAATCGACTATGACGAAGCGGCCGAGCTAAGAGCATTTGACCGTATTCAATCAGCCTTCGCGGCAGGTCTAATGCGGCGGTGGCAGCACGCCGGTCATTCTTCTCGAGTTCCAGTGTTCATTGTGGGAATGCCCCGATCGGGAACGACTCTAATCGAACAAATACTTGCAAGCCATCCGGACGTATTCGCCGCCGGCGAGCTCGATCATTTTGAAGCGGCCGCCAAGGAGATAAGAACGCAGATTGGCACCTCAGCGCATTTCCCTGAAACGATTAGAGCAATGGCCGGCGCCGATTTTCAAGATCTCGGTGCGCGCTACTTGGCGCAAATTCATGAACTTGCGCCAGCTGCAAAGCGCGCGGTCGATAAAATGCCAGGAAATTTTCGGCTGCTTGGTCTTATTCACTTGGCGCTGCCAAATGCGTCGATCATCCATGTATCTCGAAATCCAATTGACACGTGCCTTTCCTGTTTTTCCAAGCTGTTCACCGCCGAACAGAACTTTACTTACGATTTGGCGGAGCTCGGGCGGTACCACTGCGCCTACCAGGCGCTGATGGCATATTGGCATCGCGTCTTGCTGGCCAACCGGATTCTCGAAGTTCAATATGAAGACGTCATCAACGATCTGCCGGGGCAAGCGCGCCGGATCATTTCCCATTGCGGACTTGAATGGGATTCGCGCTGTCTTTCGTTTCACAAAACCGAGCGACCCGTTCGCACCGCCAGCGCCGTACAGGTACGCCAACCGCTCTACCAAAGCTCCGTCGGGCGTTGGCGGGCATATGAGCCGTTCCTGAGGCCGCTGCTCACTCCGCTGTCGGGCGGCAAATCCGGCACTTAGTGCCGTCGTCAGCAGGTGGCAGGTGTACCGTTGTATTGCACGCAGGTACTGACGCGCGGCGTCACCAACAGCGTATCGGAAAGGGTCAGCGGGCCGGTCATATAGTGACCAAACAACGGAGTGTAGGTGTACGCCACCGAGGACAAGATAAAATAACAAGGGTATGTTTTGTTGCACGAATTCTTGGCCATATTGGCCGGCAGGCCGGTGTAAGTGCCCGAGAGCGCCGTGCCATTGACCGTGTAGCTCCAACTCACCGTCGCCGCGTTAGCGGAGGTCGCTTTTATCTGCGAAATGGTGACGGCAGTGGATGAGCTGGAATATGGCGCCATCACCTGGCTGGTCGCCGATGTTATGGCGGACATGGTCGACGTCGAGATCTGGGCAGTGCTGCCGGTGCCATATTGATTGGTGATGGCGGCGAGCTCGTAGGTCGCTGTGCGCACTTTCAGATAAACGATAATCGCGTTGCCCACATCGAACGAACTCAGAAAGAGGATGAGCAGAACCGGCATGATCATGGCGAATTCGATCGCGGCGACGCCGCGTTGCGATGCCAGAAAACGCCGGCACACGGGATTTCCCATCATCATGGCCATCAGTCGGCCTACTGCGAATTCGATCATCATGGCCATCAATAGGGCTCGACCCGGAAAACACTGACGCCCACCATTTCCGCAGATCCGTTCGGCAGGTTGGCAAGTGTGAACCCCAACGGTCCGCCGATCACCGGCCACGCATAAATAAGCTGCACGACCATGATGTCGCCCGGTGTGCCGGGATCGTAGGCGTAGGTGGTGACCGGTGTGGTCCCGCTATACATGCTCGGTGACGATGTATTGGCGGAAGCAAATGACGAGTAATTCTGCACCACCAGATACATGTTGCCGCAGCTAAACATCGCGGCCGGGCATACCCCTGCCAGCGTGCCGCAGCCGCCGTTAATGATCTGGGTCGCCGTGCAGCCGGCGTTCTGCGCTTGTCCGGTGAGAAAGTACCGGCCGGCCTGATTGGCCGCGTTCTGCAAAACGGTCTGCGCAAACAGAAAGATGCAGGTTTGAAACACTGCGATCAAGGTGGCCAGAAACGCAGGCGCAATAAGCGCGAACTCGACGGCCGTCGTCGCCTCGCTCGCGCGCGCGAACCGAAAAACGCGCGGTGCGCGCGGTTGAATAAATCCGGTCAGACTTCGCAGCACGCTACTCGCCTCGCTTGCGCAATCCAGTTTCGCTGTCGCCGCAGATACTATTCGTTACCAATACGTGAAAGGCATTGATTTTTCGTTGCGCGAAAAGAAGACTCGCTGGCGCACAGAGTTAACGGTTGAGCGTGCTACCGCGTCCTTCGCAAAATGGTTAACCAATGTCCGCGCCACTTATTGTTCAAGGACTAGCTTGCCGTCGCTGTATTCAAAGCGCTTCAATCGCGACAAAAACGAAAGGCCGAGGAGGTTGTCGCTCAAAGCTTCGTCCGGAAGCACGAGTGCCGCCACGTCGCGGACCACCAGATCGCCGATTTCCACGGCATCGAGCCGTGTCGGCGCCGCGCGGACAGTACCGTTCGCGGTTCTCACTTCGGCCACGAATTCGCCGGCTGACGGGTGAATGCCGAGCCGCGCAGCGTCACTGGCGGTTAATGCAATTACCGACGCGCCGGTATCGACCATGAAGTTGAGAAGCCGGCCGTCAACCCGCGCGTCGACCTGAAAGTGGCCACGCGCATCGCGCGGCACGACGACAGACCGCGCGTAACTGGACACGTTTCCAGCCGGTACCGGAGCCGAAGCCGGGGCTGGAGCCGGTCGCGACGCCGTCGCCGCGCCCATTTGCGAAGCGTAGCGCGGAATGACCATGCCCGCCACCATCGCCAGGGCGGCAAAGACGATTAAAGGTCGCATGCCTGAAACCAGAGTCCACCCGTGTCCATGACCGCATTTCAGCACGCCACGGCGAACGGCCCGCTAACAGGCATGCGCACCCGCCGGTTTTGCCCCGCCATGGTCAGTCGGGGCCTAACAAATCCATTCGCAATTTAACTAATCGTCATTGCGGGATGACCGGCAACAACAGGTGGGAAGGCCGGCGCTCGTCGTGATAAATCTTGTGCAACGTCGTTTTGCTGCTGCAAACGTGCGGCGCGATGTATTCGACGTTGGTCGCGCCGGCCACGCCCGTCGGCATGTCGGCGCTGGCGATCTCCAGGCAAATACGGTGTCCGCGGCGAAATAGATTCGCCGTGGCCATGATTTCAATGTTGTACTCCGTGATTTCCCCGGGAACGACCTTCTCCTGCGCGCTTCGGGTCAGCGGGTGCCAAGGGCGCCACGGCTTTGATCGCGCCGCATCGAGAGCGCGGTGCGACGCTTTGAGCCAGCCGCGCGTCAGCTCCCGTTCCCGCAAATCTTCTGGGATCTCGCGCTCGCCTTCGCGCACGGTTCGGACTGACACGTCCGGACCCACATCCTTTAGCGTGACGATCCAATTCGTGTCGTCCTGATCGATGGCGGCGAACAGATTCAGCACCGAGGGCCCGACCATGACGATATCGTACGGCAGCGGCTCGGTCAGGTAGCGTAATTTCGCTATCTTGTTCGTCTGCGTCGGCGGCATCTGCACGAAAGCATCGGGCGGCAATTCCTCCTCGGCGCTGGCGGGAACGAATGGATGCACCTGCAAGCGCTCCCAGCTATTGAGATAGAATTTTGTCCACTGCGTTTCCGGCAGTGGCCAGTCAGCGCCGCTGCGCCATTCGTTAGCTCCCATGAGCCAGTAGCGCACCGACGGCTCGTCCATGATCCCGGTATCAATGCCCTTTAACCAATGGTCGTACCAACGCAGAATTTCGGCGTGCATGGTATGGAACGGGCGCTCCAGGTGAGTAGGCCCAGCAAAAAGCAGCTTCTTCGGCGCTTTGATTTTCTCGAAATAGCTCTGCGCGCCGTTGAGGTGGGTTTTGTAGGTGTAGCCGTACCAACCGGCGCCGGTGTAGGCGGGGATCTTGATGCGCTCGAAGGATTGCTCTGCCGCGCGTACGACTTCTTCCTTATCGTAGGGATCGATGAGCATCTCGAAAATGGGCGGCATGTGCTGGCCGCGCTGGGCGATCACGTTGTAGAGGTGCGGATACATCTTGTAGTCGGGATTGTTCATTGCCTCCCGCCAGTGCGCCTCCTTCTCGGGCGGCAGCGGCCCGGGCTTCCCCTTGTTCTGATGAATCGCGGAGAAGTGCGCGACCAGATAGCGAAACAGATGCAGCATCGCGCCGGGATATTCTTCGCGAAAACTGCCAAGCGTGCCGTAGGCACCGCGCGGATCGTAAGGGAAGATCGCCTTCAGGTGCGGCGGGTTCTGCCGCGCCACGTGAAATTGCTCCGCGCCAAATCCGGAAATTCCCACCATGCCGACATTGCCGTCGCACCAGGGCTGCTTAGCGATCCATTCGATCAGGTCGTAACTGTCCCATTCCCGGCTGCCGCCGCCGTCGGATTTACCGACGCCGCGCGGCGAGCCGATGATATGTACGTAACCACGGGAAGTGAGGTACTTGGTATCGCCGGCTTCAATCGGGCCCATCCACAACGACGACCAGCTTGGCTGCGGCGGCAAAACATCTTTAATGTCGGGCCCCTGAAAATCCTTGTTGTAAATCGCGAACGCGAGCAACGCCGGAAATTTTTCGTCCGCATCGGGCCGATAGATGTCGACCGAAAGGTTGACGCCGTCGCGCATCGGCACGACGACGTCTTTTTCGGTGATCATTCCCCGGTAAGCCGGCGGGCGATCGTAGGTAACCGGAGGCACATCATTTCGGCCCGGCAAGCCGGCAGCAGAGCGCGCTTGTTCTTCCATTTTCTCTTCTCCCTATGCATCTACCGACGGTCGCTGTTGAAATGTTCGAAAATCCGAAAAACCGGCCAAGCGAACGCGGGCCGCATCCGAATGTGTAATGATGGGCTATCCGTGCGCTCTTAAGGATGGCAGCGCAGCACGCCGCGCCAGTCGCAATAGCCAAAGCCGGGCCGGCAGCAACCGAACGAACCGGGCGAACAGGCGTAGACTTGATAGTTGAACCCGCAGTGGTCCGAGCAATAGGGCCGGCCGCTCTCAACGTCGTAGGCGCAGTGATTCCGCAGCCGTCGCGGCAGCTGCTCCGGCGTTTGCCAATCCGCGTGGCGCAGCAACGATGGCGGCGTCGTCAACGGCGCGAGCGGAGCCGCGAAAGCGTTGAAATTCAGCATAAAGACCGTGGCCACGATAAACGCAGTTGTTTTCATGTCATTCCGTCCGAAGGAACCGTAATCGATGGTGCATCGACCAGCACCCGCTCTTGTCGCGTCATTGGTGGCTGTTCCTTGGCCGCCGCGGTAATGGTGACCGGAAGCGTGACAGTGAAGCGCGAGCTTTCACCCTCTTTACTCCGCACGTCGATACGGCCGCCATGGAGATCAAGTGCCATCTTGACGAGATAAAGCCCGACGCCCGTACCCACTATACCGGAGACATTGCTGCCACGGTGATAGCGCTCGAACAAGCGATTGAGGTCCGCGGCAGGTATGCCTATTCCGTGGTCGACAACAGCCACTACAACGGCATCACCGACGACGCGCGCCTCGACTTCAATCGCGCCACCAGCAGGCGAATACTTTACTGCGTTGGACAATAAGTTGCTGAAAACCTGAAACAGCAGCTTCACATCACCGGTAACAGGCAGCGGCACCGTCGGCGAGAACCGCTCAATGATTTGCGCGCTTGGCACCATCTCCCGATGTAGCTGACAGACTTCGTGCAACAGCGATGCGACGTCCATTTCGGTCGGCTGGAAATAGAGCTCGGCGCCGCCGTCGATCAACCGCGCGGAGTTCAAGAGATTGTCGATCAAATGGGTGACGCGCAGCACCGCCGCCCGGATTTTGCCTGCCCGTTCGTCAATCTGATCGGGGCTCATCGAATCTTTCATTTTACTCAGCCGACCCGCATGTCCGTCGATGATCGTCAGCGGCGTACGGAACTCGTGAGAAGCCATGGACACGAAATTCCGCTGCAGCAGGGCAAGATGCTGCTCCTGCGCCAGTTGCTCTTCCAGCATCGCGGCCTGGCGCGCCAAAATGCGCTGGCTTCGCATCAGTTCGATGGCATTGTTGCGAAAAACCACCGTTGCCTGTGCCATCTCGCCGATCTCGTCGCGCCGCTCAGTCTCGGGAATCTCGGTATCCGTGTCGTTCGCCGCGAGCTGACGCATGCGTTCCGCCAAATTCAAAAGCGGAGAAGAGATTGAACGCGTGACGTGGATGAGCGCGGCAACGACCATTACGCCCCCAACCACAATGCCCAGCAGGATGAGCCAAAAGGCCTGCCGATACGCAGCGCCCAGGCGATCGCTTGCATTCTGCGCGTTGCCAACGGCAAGGTCTGTGAGCCGATCGAGCGCATCGCTTGCCGCATCATAGGGCGCACGAGAGGCAGTTCCATACATTGAGAGCGCTTCTGCCTTGCGGTCACTCCGCGATAGCACAAGCATTTGATCGACGATTTTCCGATACTCCTCCCAGTGCGCTTTGAACTGATTGTATAATTCGGTCTCGGTCGCATCGTGCCGAATTCGCTCGAACGCGCGTTCGGCGTCGGCAATAGAATGATCGAGCGCCGCCATTCGCCTTTCGCTTGCCGCGCTTTCGGCTGCATCCGACGACAGGAGGTTGCCGCCTTCGAAGGCGCGAAAGTCGGAGGTAAAATTGTTAAGGTCGCCTAGCACACGGGTTTCGGGCAACCACAGCTCCGTGACGTCGGCGGATAGATGATTGAAGTTGTTCAACCGCCAAATGCTGAACGACCCGAGGACCACGACCAGCAAAAAGAAGATTAGAAACACGCCGGTGAGATGAACGCGAATAGAGTACGGCTGCCGCATGAGCGCGAACCATCGGTGCAAAACTGGCGCCCGGAAACTGCGATTGTTCGCAGTACCCTGTCCAGGCAGACTCTATATACCAATATACCAAGCCGCCAGCGCCGAAGGCGCTATCCCGGCGGCGAACATGTTGTCCGTCGTGTCCGGGTAAAAGCTAACCACCGTGTGAAAGCCCTGGCCCGACCATGACCGACACCCAAAAGACCATACTGTGCATTGAGGACGACAAAGAGACCGCTGCCTTGATCGCCGAGGAGTTGGTCGATCGCGGGTACACCGTCACGTTGGCGCATGACGGCCGCGAAGGCCTTGCCGCCATCCTCAAAACCATGCCTGACCTCGTGCTCTCCGATATCAGCATGCCCGTGATGTCGGGATTTGAAGTGTTGGAGCGGCTTATAGGGCTCGCGCCGCGGTTCGAGAAAATGCCTTTTGTGTTCCTCACCGCGCTTACCGACCGCGATAATGAGCTCAAGGGCCGGCGATTAGGGGCCGACGATTACGTCACCAAGCCGATCGATTTCGACGTGCTCGACACCATTATCGCGGCCCGTTTGGCCGGTGTTGCCCGAACCGGGTTATTGCCGAAGCTTGCCAAATTGAACGACCGCGAGGTGGAGGTGCTCACCTGGGCGGCGCGCGGCAAAACATCTTCGGAAATTGCGCAAATTGTCGGCCTGACCAAGCGAACGGTCGATTTTCACATCGACAATGCGCGCACAAAACTGGGCGCCGCGACCCGGACCGAGGCTGTCATCAAAGCCAATAGCGGACGTCTCATCGAACCGTGAGGCCGGCCGATGACGCGGCCGGTCGAGTCTCACGTTGGACAAGCGGCGTCGGAAGAATAGCGATGACGATCATCAGACTTTGCCGAGGCGCCACGTTCCAGGCGGTACCCGATGCCGGATTCGCTGATGATCAATTGCGGATTTGTCGGATCGATCTCGATCTTTTGCCGCAGCTTGCGCACCAGAATGCGAAGATACTGGATGTTGCTGGCGTGATTGCCCCAAATCTCGCCGATGAGTTGCTGGTGGGTAACGACTAATCCGGCATGCGCTGCCAAGCCGTGAAGGAGCGCATATTCTTTTCGCGTCAATTGCAATCGCCGCCCGTCGAGCGTCACCATTCTCGACATCAGATCAACTGAGAGCGGTCCTGCTTTCACCACCGGCTGTTTCTCGGCGTTCCGCACTTGCCGGCGCAAGACGGCTTCGCTCCTTGCCAGCAGTTCCGAAATTCCAAAAGGCTTGACGATATAGTCGTCAGCGCCGCCGTTCAGCAGGCGGACTTTTTCGCGCTCTTCATCCTGAATCGAAAGCACGATAACCGGGACGTCCGACCATGAACGAAGGCGCTCAAGAACCTCAGCGCCATTGAGATCCGGCAGATCGAGGTCGAGAACGATCAGATCGGGGCTGTCCATAGTCGCCGAACGAAGCCCGGCGGCCGCATTTTCAGCCTCGAACACCGAGAAGCCGTGCAATTCGTAGCCGCCGCGCAGACAACGTCTGATCTGCGGCTCATCGTCGATGACCAGAACCTTGGTCATCAATGGCCTCCGCTAATTCCGCCATGTCCCGCGCAGCGGACGGCAGGCGCAACGACAGAGTCGACCCGAAATTCGTACCTCGGCTCTCGGCGTGCAGACTGCCGCCGTTGGCAGTGACGAAGGCGTTGGCGATCCAAAGGCCGAGACCCGAACCACCGGCATCTGCCGACCGGAGGCGACCACGAAATGAGCGCTTGCCCAGCTGACCCTGCTCGTCCGCCGTCAATCCACTTCCTTGATCGGTCACCGCCAGTACCACGTCGCCTTGTTCGCAACGCCCGCTGACGACAATCTCGCTTCCTACTGGCGAATACTTTGCCGCATTGTCCAAAAGCTGACCGAGGGCTTGCTCAACCAGCACGGCATCGACGTGAATCAGTGGCAGCTCGCGCGCGAGATCAAGGCTGAGGCGATGCGAGGAGAGCCTACGCTGCTTTTGCTTAACGGCCGCGCTGACGATGTCGTGCGGGTCGGTCCAGATCAATTGCAGACGCACGCCTTTCGCGCTCACGCGAGTGGCATCGAGCAAATTACGAATTTCGCTGTCGAGCTGAGACGCCTGGTCGTCAATCGACGACACCAGCGCCGCGGCCCGTCCGTTGCTGGCGATTGTCGGCATTTCATTGAGAACGCTGCAGCTTCCCAAAATAGCGGCAAGCGGCGTGCGCAATTCGTGGGAGACGCCGCCGATGAGCGCGTCGCGGAGGGACTCGGTCCGATAGCTTATGGTCGCCTGATCGATCGCTTCTTTCACGTTCAAATGACGCAGAGTCGCCATCGCCTCTTCCAGCAATCGTTCAATACGCTCGGCGACTTCCGCGAGCCCCTCGCTGGGGCGAACCTCGAGCTCAACCGCGATGGCGCGATAACCAAGGATTTCGGGCGAAATAATGCGGAGCAGCCACGCCTTGCCGTCTTGCGAGGCAACCAAGGTCGAGGATGCACGATCCTTCGCCGCGATAAGCTCCAACGCCCGGCGGCGAACTTCCGGACCGGCTATATTTTGATCGTCACGGTCTGGCTGGGTCGCAATAAGCGCGGCGCGATGGCGGAGCGCTTTGGAAAGATAATCTTGTACCGCAAAAATCAAATCGCGACCGGTGAGGCAGGTGGCGAGCCGCTGCGAAAAATCGTGCAGTTCGCGGATTTGTTTTTCGCGACGGCCTATAATGAGCGCTTCTTTCTTCAAGCGGGCGGCCAGGTTGCCAGTGACCAGCGCTACGACGAGGAAGAGAATAAGATCGACGACATTTTGCGGGTTGCGAATCCAGAACGTGTAGAGGGCGGAATGAAGAAGAAGTCTGTCGCCGCCGCGCCAGCAACCGCCGCGATAACGGCGGACACAATGCCCCATCGCGTTGCCGCAACGACGACAGGCAACAGATAGATGAGCGTTATCGGATCGAACGCGGCGAATTGCTTGATGACAACGAGAGCGATGGTGGCAAGCCACACCAATGCCAGCGTCGCGACGACCGGCATGGCGTTGGCGGATAAGAAGTCCTGCCACCACGCCCAGCGAGGACGGAGCCGCTCCTTGACGTTGACTTCACGAAGACCTTCAGACAGCCCGCGCGCGCCGCGCCGGGCTTGAAGAGTTGACACCTCTTTGCCTTTCCGAAGCGCTCAGTTTTGAGCTCTGGACACGCCCGGCCGGCACGTCGGCGCATATTCCCAAGATGCCCATATGAAATCGAGATTGGTGTCGAGGCGTCAAAATAAGAAAACAATAAAATCCGTGTGTGCGCTTCGTATTGATTGCGCGCTAGCTTCGTCCAAAACCGTACTCCACGTGTGAGTATGCTCAGAAGTGGATGATGATGTCGCTGGCCGCGATGACAGCATAATTCCTGGTGGGCGCAATTCCGGCATTGGCGTCGCCGTTGAACGCCGGTGCGTTGAGAGACCGATAATAGGCGATTTCGGGGCGAATCTCGATCTGCGGTGATAACCAGTGCTGCCAAGACGCCCCGATGTCGATGTAAGTAGTGGCAACTCCTGTCCGCTGACCCTCCCGGTCATCGTACCATTCGGCACGGAGTGAAAAGTTGTTCAATTTGTTCGGCGAATAGTTGAGGTACATAAGAAAAGATTGAGTATCGGTGTTGCAGGTCAGCACCGTCGTAGTCGAACAGATCGCGGTGCCTGGAGCATTGAACGGGATAAATTGAGGGCTGAACGGCGTGCCGCCACCGGCAATGATCGCCTGAGCTGTTGGATTGGTGTTGTTCGGCACATTGTTCTCGTGAAGATTGTACATTTCAACAGCCAAGTGCCAGTAGTCGCTCAGCTTATGGTAATAGGTGAAGCCATACCATTGCAGGTTATTGTAACCCCACTGCCCGCCGTTGATCGCATCGGCGACCACGTTCAGATCATCCCTTCCGTCATCACTGGTCCAGCGTACTCCCAGCGTAACCGACGGTACGGCGCCTGGATCCTTGAGCATTGACGTGCCGGGATAGAGCGGATCGGCATTTCCCGCGAGAACGTAGGGGTTGGAAATGCGCGCACCCGCGTTCCACGGCATGGTGTCGCTGCCGACGGTCAAGCCCATCTGGACGATCCAGTTCTTGGTGACAGCCAGCGTACCCTGAATGCCGGTATTGGTGTAGTTGTCAAACGAGTAGGTCAATGAGTGGACGTAGGTGTAATTGTTCGGCGCGAGTTGGGCCTCGATATCCGGGATCGAGATGAAGCGGCCGACGCGCAAATTGAAACCCTGCATGACTGGGAAATAGAAGTCCGTGTACACCATCGGCATGTCAAAGCCGTAGACTTGGTTTTTGTTAAGCAGCTGATTGCTGAACAAGCCGTAGGCAATCGTATACCGGTAATTCTCGCCATAGAGGTTGGCAATGCGGAAGCCCCAATCGAAGTGATCGTTCTGCACTTCATCGGGCAATCGCTCGATGTAAACAACAGCCTGATCGAGCTGAACAGTGTTGGGCGTGTAATCGTATGCCGCCGGTGCATTGCCGCCTGGTTTGACGTTATTCGTGCTTAAATTGCCGCCGCCATTGATCCAACCATAGACTTGGACATGGGCATCGCTCATGGCGTTGCCGAGCTGCGTATTGCCGAGCGCAACCATTAGCGGCGAATCCACCGAATTCGGCAACGTTTTGCCGATATTCTGCGTGCCGCCATATGGCCATTCGGCGAACGGCATCGGTGGAGAAGACTCCGGCGTCGGCGGCCAAGCGGCGTCGGAGCGGCTGCCGGCCGGTGCGTGCGGGTCGGTGGGCGCCACCCCCTTGCCCCATTCCAACTCGTAGTACCGATAGAAGCGCGTGAAAAAATTGTCACCGAGATAAGCGTCAAGACATTTGTAGTTCACGTAGGGATCGCAATATCCGTTCGCCGCTGCCGCCGCCTTCGCAGCCGTCACCATGCGATTGTTAGCAACGCATCCGTAATCGATATACGGATCGCATACCGCCTGCTCGACCCAGCCGGCGGGAAGTCCGTCGGTCCACGCGCCGAATGCATCCGCCGCTGTGGAGCGGTTGGAGGTGGACGCCGCAACCACCAGCAAAATTCCGACTATGAAAAACGATCGCTTCATGACCCCCACCCCCAATTTTCCATCCCGCCAGCATCATGAACTGGCGGGGATCCACTCGATTTTGACGTAGATCAACGGACCGATGTGATTTTTCGCAGTGCCGGGCGCAGGAAATCGATATGGGCGGAAGTGATTTTTAATAACTAAAAAATTGCCCGCGCTGTCAGCGCAAGATTACGGGCTGTAGCCTTAGGCTTCCTGGGTTTTCGAAGCTATTTGAACTGCGACGTGGAGGCTCTCGGCACGTTAATGCACTCATTCAACGTCACCGTCCCGCAAAATCGCAACCAAATCAGGCCGTTACCGTAACAAACAAAGCGCCGATTCGGCCGAAATCTCGCTGCGCTGTTACAGTTCGGCCACAGTAGCTACTACAATACGCGCCGAAGCAAGATTGATTCGAAGCCGCGCAACGCCGGCGGCCCGCAATCTCCCCGCCGCTCGGGGAGCGTGGCCAAGCTATATTTTTTATATTTTATCCCACCAAAACCAATATCGAACCATTACCGTTGAAGAGCTACACTGCCTTCAGGTTTCAATGGTCCTGCCCCCCAATGACCGAGGACGTCACCAGTAATCGCGAAGTCAGTCCCAGCGCGGACGGCGCCGTCGAATCGAAATCGAATTTTACCTTTCTGCCAGTAGATCTCTCCGGCAAATGCCGCACGCTGATCGAGAGTTATCATACCATCCACGGGTTTGCCGGTCTGCCCGACATGCTGTGGAGGTCTCAGGCTCGCGGCATCATCGAAAGTGACCGCGAGTTGACGCTGGCGTTCGCGCATGCATCCAGATCGCGCGGCGCCAAGCGCGCCAACGAAGTCTTCATCGCAATCGCAGTCATTGTCATGTCGTTGGAGGTGTTGGCGCGCGATTTCGCCGGGTGGGGCAAGCGATTTCCGAATGCCAAATCGCAGGCCGATGATGTTTTCAACGACCGGATCAAAAAACAACGTATCGAGCTGATGGATCTTTATCTGTATCCGTCATTGGCCGCGCGGCGCGAGTTCGCCGACGCGTTCGCATCATCACCCATAGCGCCGGGCTAGCGTGCAAACCGCGCAACCGCCGGAGCGGACGACGGGATGTCGGGAGCTACCAGATGGCGAAAAGACAAATGACGGCGAACGGTACACCGATCAGACCGAAGTAGGTCCACATGCGGTAGCTATTGGCATCCTTGGGCCGCCGGAAAAGCTAAATCGCAACCCAGACGCAGACTGCAAAACCAAGCGCCAAGCGCACCAAATCGCCGGGCGTATCGTAGACCGTCCATAGGGTTTCGTTCTGCGGCATGCTGACCCGCACGGTCAGCACCAGCAAACAAACAATGAAGGCCACTCGGAGCGTATTGCCAAGCACACGGAGACCCGGCGAGACGCTCGCCGGGGTTTCTTGTCCCGGAGCGCTCGCTTGCCGCGCCCTATCCAAATGGATCCAGGACACGATCTTTTCTCCCAGGTCCAGCCACAGTAGGTTGGAACCACTCCAATATAGAGCACTGGGGGCCAAAAATATAGATCGCATATATATAATTGGTGCGGCGCATATAAATTGAGCACATTTTGGATGCTCTCCGGCAAAAACCGCCGCCGGATCAGCCGTATTCACACGCCATTTGCCCAATTCGCTGGCAACAGTAGGCTGAGTCCAATTGGAAATTAGCGGGTCGCAGCAACGGCAGGTCGGGAATCAAGAAAGACACAATCCTAGTGACTCGCGCGGATCGACGTTCCGTTGATTCCGGTCACGGTTCGCGCCGGGCCGCCGAGCGGGCTCGCGTGATGATTTAAGCTTGGACCGCCAATTCCGCCGCGAATGAGGGTCTTCGCACCGCCGGCGAGCGGGGAAGTGACAGTCGATTGAACCGTCGGTGAGCGACCGAGAGTGCTTCCCTGTCCGAGCCCAACGCCTCCGCTTCCCGCTCCACTCGTCCCTGCAATGGCAGGTCTCTGTATCAAACCTTCGTATTCGAAATGCTCACCTAGATTTTGCTGCACATTCTGACGCTGAACGCCCGGAATGCCCGACGCGTTTGGCGTCAAGCGATTGGCCGCCCGCGATGGAGAAAACGTGCGCCGATGCGGATTGATCAGTTTAAGCGGCACAATCGGGCTCGTTGTGCTCCCCACCCTGCCCGGTTTTCCAGACGATGGCCCGCGCGGCTGCACTGTGATGCGCGTATCGATATCCTCGGTGTTTGACCCGCCGGAGGGCGCGTTCGAATTGTTGCCGGCCGGTAACGAGTTGGGTGCGTGCGCCGGAGAGCTGGTCGCTTTCGCATCGCTCGACGGTTGCGGAGCGGCATCCTCTGCTGCCGCGCTCGTTGCCAAAGCCGCAGCAAAAACAAGCGTCAGCGACAAAGAAACGAATTTCAGTTTCATCCGACGCTTGACGATCATGTCGCGCTCACTCGGCCGGCTGCGGCCGCTCGGCGCCGCCGGCGCTTTCTTCGCGACCAAGGAACATGACCTGAATTGCCGGTACAACAACCAGAAGGATGATCGGACCGACTAACATTCCGCCGACGACGACCGTGGCAAGCGGACGCTGCACTTGGCTGCCAATGCCGGTCGAGACGGCCGCGGGCAAAAGGCCAATACACGCAGATAAGGCCGTCATCAGCATCGGTCGCATGCGTTGTGAGGCGGCGTGAAACATGGCGTCCACCGTTCCGACGCCGGCCGCCTTCGTTTCGTTAAAATACGTCATGACCAGGATTCCATTCATCACTGAAACGCCAAATAGCGAAATGAACCCGACGGCGGCCGAAATACTAAAATGTAGCCCGGACAGATAAAGCGCCAGTATCCCACCGCCGGCTGCAAACGGAATGCCGGCAAGCACCATCAAACTGTCGCGCAACGAATTGAACAAGCCGTATAGAAGCACGACAATCAGCAGCAGGCTGATCGGCACGATGATCGCCAGCCGCGCCTGCGCATTCTGCAAGTCTTCAAACTCGCCGGCCCAGACAATGCGGTATCCGCCCGGCAGCTTTACGTTTGCCGCGATCCGCCGCTGCGCTTCGGCGACAGCTCCGGCCAGATCGCGATCGCGCACGCTGAATTTTACCGGAATGTAGCGCTCTCCGGACTCGTGGTAGATATAGGAAGCGCCGGTGTCGAGCGAAATATCGGCGAGCTCGGTCAAGGGAATGTAGGCGTTGGTTCCGCTCGGTGTCTGATAAGCGACTTTGAGGCTTCTTGCCGCTTCAAGGCTTGAGCGATATTCGGGCGGCAGACGAACCGAAACCGCAAATTGCCGATCGCCCTCGAGCAACGTCGTCGCGGTAGTTCCGCCCAGCGCCGCCTGCACCACGGTGGTCACATCCCCGGTATTAAGACCATAACGAGCGGCTTTTTCGCGATTTACTTTGATGTTCAAATTCGGCTGGCCGAGGACATGGAATATTCCGAGGTCCGTCACGCCTTTTACCTGCTGCATCTGCCGCATCACTTCGTCGGCGAGCCGCTCGATTGTTGGCAAATCGCGGCCGATGATTTTCACCGAGTTGGCGCCCTTCACGCCCGAGAGAGCTTCCTCGATGTTGTCCTGAATGTATTGCGAGAAGTTGAAATCGATGCCGGGCAGTTCGTCGTTAAATTCCTTCTGCAACTGCGCGACGAGCATGTCTTTGGTAAAACCCGTCGGCCACTGATCGTAGGGTTTTAGCGGCACAAAAAGTTCGACATTCGAGAACGACGACGCGTCGCTGCCGTCGTCGGGCCGGCCGTGCTGCGACACCGCGGTAATGACTTCGGAATGGCGAAGCAAAATCTCGCGCATTTTTGCTGTCGCCGGCTCGCCTGCTTCCAGTCCTATGGTGGGCGGCATTGACGCGCGAATCCACAAATTGCCTTCCTCGAGAGCCGGCAAGAACTCGCTGCCGAGCTGCGTCAGCAAAGCGCCGACGACCACGAGGAAACCGACGGCCGTGGCGAGCATCGTTTTGCGGTGATCGAGCGACCAATGCAGGATCGGCACGTAAATCCGGCGTAGCGCGCGGACAACGATCGTTTCCGTCTCCTCAACATGTTCGGGCAGGAGGAAAGACGCCAGCACCGGAGTAACGGTGAAGGTTGAGAGCAAAGCGCCCAGCAACGCCAAACCGTAGGTTCGCGCCATGGGACTGAAAATTTGGCCTTCGACACCCTGCATGGTGAACAACGGAACGAACGCCGCCACCGTAATGGTCGCCGAGAAGAAGATTGCCTTGTCGACCTGCAGGGAGCTTGCGAGGATCAAACGCAATCGGTCGTTCCAATGCACCGTTTCGCTCGCTCCCGCATTTCGCGTCGGATCGTCGCCGAAGCGCCCTTCGGCAAGATGCTGCAACAGACTCTGCCGCTCCGCGGGGTGTTGAAAATTCCTGTAAATGTTCTCAATGAGGATGACCGCCGAATCAACAATGATGCCAAAGTCGACTGCGCCGACCGACAAAAGATTCGCGTCTTGGCCCATGAGGACCATAATGATGACCGCGAAAAACAGTGCGAACGGAATGTTGACGCCGACGATAATGGCGCTGCGCAAATTGCCGAGGAACACCCACTGGATGACAAAAACCAGCAAGCAACCGAAGATCAGGTTGTGCAATACCGTGTGGGTGGTCACCGACACCAGCGTTGAGCGGTCGTAATACGGCACCAGTCTGACCCCGGGCGGCAGACTGCCGTCCGAGTTCAATTGATCGATCTTCGCCTTGATGCGTGGAATGACGTCATTGGTGTGATAGGTTCGGCCCATGACCACGATGGCCAATGCCACGTCGCTGTCATGGTCCTTGCCGGCGATGCCCAGCCGCGGCACGTAACCGACCGAGACTTTTGCAACATCCTTGACCTGGATGGGAACACCGTTGGCCTGCGCCAACACGACATTCTCGATGTCGTTTACGCGCCAGCCCTGCGTCAGGTCGGCATCGCCGCCCGAATCCATCAGGCCGATGCCGCGAATGTTCACCGACTGCTGGCCGATGGTGATCTCGCGTCCGCCGATATTGACGTTGGCGTTGCCAAGCGCGCCGATCACCTGCGGGATAGTTACGTTGTAAGCGTCGAGCTTATGCAGATCGACGTCCACGTCGTATTGCTTGGTCGTGCCACCCCAGGAATTTACGGCGACGACACCGGGCACCGTGTAGAGGCGCCGCGTGACGATCCAATCCTGAACTGTGCGCAGATTGGTCAGCCCGAAATGCGGTGGACCGACGACCTGATAGCGGAACACCTCTCCCACCAGGCTCGATTGCTGAATGACCGGTGACTGGCCACCCGGCAGGCTGACGTTCTGCTGCAGGTTCATTTGCGCCTGCGTGTAGGCGAAATAATAGTCGATGCCGTATTTGAAGGTCACACGGACAAAGGACAGGCCGTAGAAGGACGTCGACCGGATGTTGTCGACACCTGGAGTCACATAGAGCCCCACCTCCATCGGCACGGTGTAGTACCGCTCCATCTCCTCGGCCGAGAGTCCGGCCGCCTGCGCGGTTATTTCCAGAATGACCGGCGCCGGATTGGGATAGGCTTCAATAATGAGCTTGGAGAAGGCAACGAGCCCGGCCACGATAAAGACCAGGAGGCCGAGCAAAACGATCGCCCGCCGCGTGAGCCCGAACGCCAGAATACCCTTCAGCACGACAGACCTTAGCCTTTAAGCGTGGGCGCGCCCCCCAAGCTGCATTAGTTCCCGGCGATCGCCAGCATATTGCTGAGAAAAATCGCACCGTCGGTCGCCACCAGCTCGCCGACTTGAACGCCTCTGAGAATCTGCCGCAGCCCGTCGCGCTGCTGGCCAATGTCCACGGTACGCTTGGTGAAGCGGCGGCGATCGGTCGTCACCCACACCGTCATCGTGCCGTCGCCTTCGCGAACCACTCCATCGAGCGGTATTGCCGGCGATCGCACCGGAGCAGCGACGCTGATAGTGAAATTCGCAAACATCCCCGAGCGCAATTCATGCGCGGGATCGGCGATCTCGGAGCGCACCAGAACGCGCCGGGTGGTCTGATCCACCATTGCGCCGATAGTCGTGACGGTCGCATCGAACTTGCGGCCTGGAAAAGCGGCGATCCGGACTGCGACATGCTGGCCGACGCGAAATGCCGGGCTATCGGCTTCCGGAACTTCCGCCAACATCCACATCGTATCGATGTTGGCGACGACATAAGGCGGAGGCGGGTTGGCCGGCTGCACGAAAAGTCCCGGCGCGGCATTGCGCTGAGTGATGCGCCCATTAATCGGGCTTGGCACGATTAGCGTCGGATCCGCGGCCCGGGCGGCGACAATGGCGTCGATGTCAACATCGGGCTTGCCGAAGATGCGGACCGCGTCTCGCGCCGCCCGCAAATTGCCTTCCGCGGTTTGCTGATCCGAGGTTGCCTGTTCGAGATCGTGCTGCGACACGGCCAGCGTTTTATACAGCTCGCGCAGGCGCGTCAGATTCCGCGTCGTCAATTCCAGCACGCCGGCGGCGGCAATCAGCGTGGATTCCGCCTGCAACAAATCGGGGCTGTCGATAGTGAAGAGGGTCTGGCCTTTCTTCACATCATCGCCGACCGAGGCATAGAGTGCGATGATGCGCCCCTGATAGGGCGTGAACACTTGCACCGCCATGTCTTCGTCGAAATCGATACTGCCGATCGCCTCTTTCTCGATAGGGAATTCGTGGGCTTCGACGGCTTCGACTTTCACGGATGCGAGCTGTGAATCGGAAAGATCGACGCTGTTGCGCTCGCGCGCGGGCGCGTTCGGTGCGGCGCTCTGCTCCGCGCTGGCGCTGGTCGTGGCGCTAAGCTCGGGCGTCGAGCCGGCTTTCAAGCGCCACGCGCTGTAGCCGGCAAGCCCGAACACGATAAGGGCGACGGCAACCAGCGCCCTCGTACGGCTGTTCGTCATGCGTACCGACCTAGATAAATCAAAATGTCCGGCAAATGGCCACTGCGTAACCGGGCCGTCTACTGTCACTAATCACAGGACTTGGTCACAGATCGTGGCTTGGACGACGTTGGAGCGTTTCTAACGAGAAGAGGGCCGCACCGCGCGATTCGATAATACCTTATCATGAAGGTTCGATGCCGATCATGAAGCTTCTACCTTGCTATTTTCTGGCTACGTTTGCAGCGGCAAACCGAACACCGTCGGTGCCGCCCGCACTTGCGTTCCGCCCGGTACCCACTCTCACGACTGTCAAAGATATCAGTGTAAATCCGCACTGAAACATGTGCACTGTGGCAGTGCGAGCACAGCCAGAGCGGAGCATTTTGTCAATAATGGCAGACAAGACCAGGCGTTGGCGCCACCAGTCGTTCCTCAGTATCAGTCATTAGTCATTTGCTCATGTCGAATCCGTCGCTCAGGCGGTTCAATCGGGCTGTCGCCGTTTTCGCGGCGGCAATAATTTTAACTGGTTGCGCGGTCGGCCCCGACTTTCTCCATCCGGCGCCCCCGGACGTGGCTCGCTACACCGAGGAGCCGCTAGCGCCGCAGACATCCTCCGTTAGTGCGCCGACCGGGCAGTCACAGCACTTCGTCCAGGGCCGCGACATTCCGCAGGAATGGTGGACGCTGTTCCGGTCGAAAGCGCTTAACACGCTGATCCAGCGGGCGTTGAATAATAACCCTAACCTGCAATCGGCGATGGCGACTCTGCGGGCAGCCAACCAGGCGGTCTACGCACAGGAAGGGAAGTTCTTTCCGCTAGTCGAAGGCAACTTCAATCCGACCTATAATCAAACTTCGACGGCGTTAACCCCGGTGCCGGCAAACAATAATCTGGTCTACCAGCTCCACACGGCGCAGCTACAGGTAAACTACACGCTGGATGTTTGGGGACTTAATAGGCGTACGGTCGAATTGTTGAAGGCCCAAGCCGACAATCAGCGATTTCAGGTCGAGGCCGCCTATCTCACGCTCGTTTCCAACATCGCCGTGGCGGCAATCAACGAGGCCTCGCTCCGCGCCCAAATCGACGCCACCAATCAGCTGATCGGTATCAATACGAAGATGCTCGACATTCTGAAGCGGCAATTGGAGACGGGCTATACCAACCGCAACGAGGTCGCCTTGCAGGAAGCGGCGCTGGCACAAGCGGCGGCAACATTGCCGCCGCTACGCAAGGCTCTGCAACAGAACCGCGACCTGCTCTCGGCTCTTGCAGGAGCTTATGCCGGCGAGGAACCGCATGAGACATTCAGGCTCGATGACCTGCATTTGCCGGTCGACCTGCCAATCACCCTGCCCTCGAAGTTGATCGAGCAAAGGCCGGATATCCGTGCCTCACAGGAAACACTACACGCCGCGAGCGCCCAGATCGGCGTTGCTATCGCAACCATCCTTCCGAATTTCACCATCAGCGGAAATGTCGGCTACATGAATACGGCGCTGGCCGGCCTGCTCGCCCCGCAAAACCTGTTCTTCACGGTCGCCGGAAACGCCGCGCAGACATTGTTCGACGGCGGTACCCTTTTCCACGAACTGCAGGAAAGCAAGGATACCTATAACGCGGCGGCGTGGAGCTATCGCGGCACGGTGGTCGGCGCCGTGCAGAACGTCACTGATGCGCTACGCGCCCTGCAAAACGACGCGGACGCGCTCAAGGCGGCGCGCGGTTTTGAGACCGCGTCGAAAATCAGCTTCGATCTCGCGCAACAGCAAATGCAGACCGGCTACGCCAATATTTTGATATTGCTCACCGCTCAGCAGACCTATTTGCAGGCGGTCATTCAGGTGGTGCAGGCGCGTGCCGCCCGTCTGTCTGATACGGTGGCGCTATATCAGTCGCTCGGCGGCGGCTGGTGGAATCGAACGGCTCCGCTTCCGGAGCAGACCCTCGATGTCGGCACCGCAGAGGCGAAAGCGGTTCCCGAAGCCAATAAGCGCGAGGGATTTTTGCGCGGCTTTTGGTGGTTTCCCTACCAGCCGGATTGATAGCGGCCGAACGGCGGGCTAGCGCGTCAGTGCAGTCGCGCGACGTGTTGCCCGCCATTTGGGGCCGGGGCCGCGCATGTAATGCCGTTCCGGCCGGTAATGATCGGCAAACGCCGCGCGCAATTGGCGCCAAAACCCCAACGCGCGCATCGCGGCCGTCGACGCCGGAGCGCGGCGGCATACGCCGGCAGGCACCGCAACCGCCCACGTCTTGTCCGCCAAATTTTTCTCGGTGCTCATCGTATTTAACCAGTTCGGCGCAAAGGTTGAGAGTTGAGAGCGCTATCGGCTCGAGCCACAGCATTAGCTTCGCAGCCCGTGTCGAGTTCGAGAATCCCTGAGACCATCACGATAGCCTGCGGCTGTCTTCCGGTTTCTGTGCGGATGAAGCGCAGTGCCGCCTCGCGATCGACAAACAAACCGCCGCGAGCGCCCTTTTGCTCTCGCACCACCCAATTTCCGCGCAAGTCTTGACCCAGCATAAAGAGCGGCGACCGCAACCACGAAGGCGGCTCTGTTTTGCTTTTCCTGGATCATCGCCATTTTCCTTTTTCAAAGTTGCGTTGTCCCGTTGTGATTGGTGGCGGATATTTCGGAATGAGATTACCCAGTCGAGACGCAATCGCGATAAGCCATGAAGCTATTGGGTTGCCTTGGTTTTCCACGTCGAGCTCCAGGCGCGCGTCGAGAGCCATGGTGGCGCAGCCGGCAGGCGCGCAGTTTCTGTTCGCGAACCGCAAGGCCGACCGCCTGAACAGGAACACGCCGCCGGTTCGACCCTGTGCCTCACGGGCAACCCAAAAGCCTAATCCATTGCGGCCGATGAAGAACAGCGGGATCGATTCGCTGAGAACGCCGCCGTTGGGCCGCCGCGGGAACTTTCGAACCGCGGCACTCTCGCCGATCACCCGACAGCCATTGCGTCTGGCGTCAAAGCTCATAATCGCTTCCCATCGGATCTGCACGCGTCAGTAACGTGCCGCCGACGGCATAAGAATTCGAGACGACGGCTTGGCCGATCTCATAAAGCAGGTATAGGAGCGTTAACGAGGGTTTTCCGGCGCCGGTCATGCAAAGTTGTCGCAGCAGAGCGACAAACCGAATTTCTGCGCAAGTAGCGGCACGGTCGAGATTGGTTTGGCGCCAGCAATAGTTCTGCGGCGGCAGGCCTCCACAACAGCCCTCAAGATCGCCAACGGCAACGCCTCATGCCCTGTCTCGACAACTTCGTCGAAAGCAATCGGAATGTTCGGCTGGCGGGACAGCGAGCAAAGCCACTCGCCATTCTCATGCACGAGCCGCCGAACCGTCCAGGCCGGAAGTTCCAGCTCGATCAAGGCCAGCGCAGCTTCAGTAAACCCGCCGAATTCGATCAAGCGATCAATGCGAATGGGCCTTCCGGACCGCCGCAGCATTTCGATTCGCGCGCCTACGCGCTCGACCACTTTGCGTATCAGATCGGGTTCGGCCGCTCGAGCCTGGGACAATTCTTCGTCAAGCCGTTCAAAGTCAGCATTTTGTTCTGCGCTCGGCATCGATGCATCTCGCGCTGTAACGTTAGCTGCTAACAAAATTGAGGGGGTCGCCATAAAGAAGCTAGAGGGGCGGCGACGCTATAAAATAAGTAACAGTGACTCCCCAAGGAGTAGAGTCCTGGGTCGCTATGTCACCGCGTCAGCTATTCGTGGGCAATTTTTATTCCGCCCTTATGCCGGTCAGAATCTTTGATCTGGAATTCTTAGAGCCCGCATTTCACATCGTACGCAAGCCCATCCGGTGCTTCTTTCGTCGGGAATTAATATGACGACTCTGTTCAAGAGCAGCCCAAAGCGATCGGCCATTTCGGCTGTCATGATGGTCTTGGCCGTTTTGGTTGTGGGCGGAACTGCCAAAAGCAGGGGGGCGTCTTGCTTGGCTCAAATGGTTCATATTGCGGACACGGGTGGCGAGGTTCCTCTGGCGAGACATTAGCGGCGCTTTGCGAGCTCGCGCATGGTCGCGCAAGCCCCGACTTTCTGCCAGTTTGTAAATCAATTTCCAAAAAGCATGGGCAAGTGTATACTTTTAGCACATTTTTTTAGAGTCGCCAGAAGCTCAAGAAGCAACGCAGCTTCGGTCGGGGGGACTAATGCGCGCTATTACTTCGATCGCGCCCGCATTTGTTTTGTGCCTCATCAGCAGTTGGGCGAGCGGCGCGCTCGCTGATCAATCGGCCGTCAATGACAAGCCCGTCATTAAAAAGGCTCGGACGGCAAGCACTAGCAAAGCCAAACCAGACAAGAACCAATACTGGCTTTTAAATCCGGTTCCTCCCGATCAGATGCGCAGTTTCAGCACCGACCGGCCGACGAAATCGAATGTGCCGTACACGGTGGATGCCGGCCACTTCCAATACGAAACCGATCTGGTCAATTTCACCCATCAAGTCAGCGGCACGACCCGCACCGACACTTTGCTTGTGCCGAACCCGACGTTCAAAGTTGGCGTGACCAACAACGCCGACCTTGAAGTCAACGTACCCTTCGCCGGCGTTCACACTTACAGCACCGTCGGCGGACCATCGGCCACGCTGCGGGGTATCGGCGATACTTATCTGCGTTCGAAAATTAACCTCTGGGGGAACGACGGCGGCGACACTGCCGCGGCGATAATACCCTATGTCAAAGCCCCTTCGGCGCCGATCGGCATCGGCAACGGCGCGGTCGAAGGCGGCCTGATCGGCCCGGTCGGATTCAGCTTGCCGAACAGCTTTACCCTTTTGTTGGTACCGGAGATCGATGTCCTCAAGGACAGCCTCACCAACGACTATCACGGCAACTACGTCTTTGACGTGAACCTCAGTCGGGAGGTGGTGAAAAACGTAACGGCCTATGTTGAGCTCTGGTCGGACTACAACGCCGATCCGACTGCCACGGCCACGCTCATGAGCTTTGACGTCGCACTATCGTGGGTGTTCCTGCCGAATACCCAGGTCGACGTCGGCGCCAATTTTGGCCTCACCAGCGCAACACCGGCGGTCCAGGTCTATGCAGGCCTTTCACAGCGTTTCTGACAACGACGCTCGCAAAAGAGCGTACTCGACTAGCGTTTGTGAGCGCGCCGTCGCTTCCACAACCGAAGCGCCTGCCATCGCAGCCTTTCCGGCCGGTCGCCGCGGATTTTTATGGAATTCCTATAGTTTTTCACCTCGGGCTCTCTCGAATTCCTAGAGGAGACTTGCGACCTAGGTAACCAGAATTCGCGCGCGGCTTGACCCACATCAAAGCTGGGCCGTGCCCGCAAGGCATTCTACACAGCCCGTTCGCAATCGGAGCAGTCATATGATGGACGCCGCTATGTTGGCGATCGGCTTCGTCTTCTTCACGTTGTCGATTGCCTATGTCTACGCCTGCGACCTGCTTTAGCGAGGGTGAGTGACATGATTTTTGATTATTCGCTCGCCGGCTTCGTCACTGTGGCATTGCTCATTTATCTGACTTACGCGCTGCTCAAGCCTGAGCAGTTTTGAAGGAAGCGCGACCATGACTGCCATCGGCTGGGCTCAGATTCTGCTCTATTGCGCGATCATCGTGGCTATTACGCCCGTGCTGGGCGCTTACATGACTCGCGTCTTCTCCGGCGAGCGCACGTTTCTGTCGCCGCTCTTGCGCCCGATTGAAGTCGGAATCTACAAAATTGCAGGCGTCAACGAACAGAACGAACAGCATGCCGTGACCTACACTGTCGCCATGCTTTTGTTTCATGTCGGCGGATTTCTCATCCTTTACTTGCTGATGCGCCTGCAAGGCTGGTTGCCGTTCAATCCGGCTGAACAGTCCGCGGTCGCCCCCGATCTGTCATTCAACACCGCCATCAGTTTCATTACCAACACCAACTGGCAGAACTACGGCGGCGAGAGCACGATGTCCTACCTCGTGCAGATGCTCGGCCTGACGCACCAAAACTACCTCTCGGCGGCGACCGGCATTGTTCTGGCAATCGCGCTCATCCGCGGCTTTGCACGTCACTCGGTGCGCAGTGTCGGCAATTTCTGGGTCGATATTACGCGTGTTACGCTCTACGTCCTCATTCCAATTTGCGTTCCGTATGCCTTGTTCCTAATCTGGCAGGGCATACCGCAGACACTCGGCCCTTACATCGACGCTACCACTCTTGAAGGCGCCAAGCAGACCATTGCCGTCGGACCAGTCGCTTCGCAAATCGCGATCAAGATGTTGGGCACCAATGGCGGCGGCTTTTTCAACGCTAACGCTTCGCACCCGTTCGAGAATCCGACCGCGTTGTCGAACTTCATCCAGATGATCTCGATTTTTGCACTCGGGGCGGCGCTGACCAATGTGTTCGGCCGCATGGTGGGCAACCAAAAGCAAGGTTGGGCCATCCTCGCCGCGATGGGCGTTTTGTTTATCGCGGGCGTCATCACCTGCTATGCGGCCGAGGCGCACGGCAACGACGCTCTCAGTGCGCTTGGTCTCACGGGCGGCAATCTGGAGGGCAAGGAAGTCCGCTTTGGGATTGTTGCCTCTGCGTTATTCGCCGTGATTACCACCGCTGCTTCTTGCGGCGCGGTCAACGCCATGCACGATTCTGTTCACCGCGCTGGGCGGTATGATCCCTCTCATTAACATTCAACTTGGCGAAGTTATCGTCGGCGGTGTCGGCTCGGGCCTCTACGGCATGCTGCTGTTTGCGATCATCTCGGTGTTCGTCGCCGGCCTAATGGTCGGCCGAACCCCCGAATATGTCGGCAAGAAGATCGAAGCCAAGGAAGTCAAGATGGCGATGCTCGCCATCCTGGTTCTGCCGCTGATGTATCTCGGCTGGACCGCGGTGGCCATGCTGGTGCCGTCGGCCGTCGCCGCCATGAACAACCCGGGACCGCACGGCTTTACCGAGGTGCTGTATGCCTACGTCTCGCAGGATGGCAACAACGGCTCGGCGTTTGCAGGCCTGAGCGCCAATACCGCCTTCTATAACATCACTGGTGCGGTTGCGATGTTTGTCGGCCGGTTCTTGATGATCGTCCCGGCCATGGCGATTGCCGGCTCGCTCGCCGCCAAAAAATCTATACCCGCATCCGCAGGGACGTTCCCGACAACGGGCGGCCTGTTTGTCGGGCTGCTCGTAGGTGTCATCGTCATCGTCGGCGGGCTCACGTTCTTCCCGGCGTTGGCGCTCGGCCCGATCGTCGAACAACTGGCGATCAACGCCGGCACCCTCTTCTCGGCCGCAAACTAGTCGGAGCATTCGCTATGGAAACCTCGACCCTGCGCAAGCGCATGCCTGTGTCGGCGCTGTCTGACGCGAAGATCGTGGTGCCCGCGATCGGCTCCGCCTTCGTCAAGCTTAACCCGCGTACGCTGATCAAAAATCCGGTGATGTTCGTCCTCGAGATCGTCACCGCGCTGACCACCGTCATTTTGATCCGCGATCTCTTCATCGGCGGCGAGCATATCGTTTTCGAGTTTCAGATCATTCTCTGGCTGTGGTTCACGGTGTTGTTTGCCAACTTCGCCGAAGCCGTCGCCGAGGGCCGCGGCAAAGCGCAAGCCGACACGTTGCGGCGGCAGCGCACCGAGACGCAAGCTAAGCTGATCACCGGCGCCGACGATCAGAAGTTCCGGCTGGTGCCAAGCACGAAATTACAGGTCGGCGACCTCGTTCTGGTCGAGGCCGGCGACCTGATCCCCTCCGACGGTGAAGTCATCGAAGGCATGGCCTCGGTAAACGAGGCCGCGATCACGGGCGAATCCGCGCCCGTCATCCGTGAGTCAGGCGGTGACCGCTCCGCAGTGACCGGCGGCACGCAAGTGCTATCGGACTGGATTCGTGTGCGCATCACCGCGGCGCCCGGGTCCACCTTTCTCGATCGCATGATCCGCTTGGTCGAAGGCGCGGAACGGCAGAAGACGCCGAACGAAATCGCGCTCAACATCTTGTTGATTGGCCTTACAATCATTTTCGTATTCGCCACGGCGACTATCCCCAGTTACGTGTACTACGCGGGCAGCTCGATCTCCGTCGTCATCCTGGTGGCGCTGTTCGTCACTCTGATTCCAACCACGATCGGCGCGCTCTTGTCTGCCATCGGCATTGCCGGCATGGACCGGCTGGTGCGGTTCAACGTGCTGGCGATGTCCGGCCGCGCCGTCGAGGCGGCTGGCGACGTCGATACCCTCCTTCTCGATAAAACCGGCACCATCACGCTCGGCAACCGCCAGGCCACCGAGTTCAAACCGGTTCGCGGCGTGACCGAGCAGGAACTTGCGGACGCCGCGCAACTCGCCTCGCTCGCGGACGAAACGCCCGAAGGCCGCTCAATCGTCATACTGGCCAAGGAAAAGTACGGCATTCGCGGACGCGAGCTTGCCGAAATGCGGGCAAACTTCATTCCCTTCTCCGCGCAAACACGCATGAGCGGGGTGGAGATCGGTTCATCGTGGGTGCGCAAAGGTGCCCTGGACGCGATTCTGAATTACCTCAATACGTCACCATTCGCGGTGGCCGCCGGCGGCGCCGTTCAGGCACTGCGTCCAAGTGTGAGTGCCGAAATGTTGCGCGAAGTTAATGCGATCGCTGACGCGATCGCCAAATCCGGCGGCACACCTCTGGCAGTTGCGAAAGACGATCGGCTCCTCGGCGTCATTCAGCTCAAAGACATTGTCAAAGGCGGCATCCGCGAGCGCTTCGCCGAGCTACGCCGCATGGGCATTCGCACCATCATGATAACCGGCGACAATCCAACCACCGCGGCGGCGATCGCCGCTGAAGCGGGCGTCGATGATTTCCTCGCCCAGGCGACGCCCGAGGAAAAGCTGCGTCTTATTCGCGACGAGCAAGCAAAGGGGAAGCTTGTCGCCATGTGTGGCGACGGCACCAACGACGCGCCGGCATTGGCGCAGGCTGACGTCGGCGTTGCCATGAACACCGGGACGCAGGCCGCGCGCGAGGCCGGTAATATGGTCGATCTCGACTCCAACCCGACCAAGCTCATCGAGATCGTCGAAATCGGCAAGCAGCTTTTAATGACGCGCGGCGCACTCACTACCTTCTCGATTGCCAACGACGTCGCAAAATACTTCGCCATCATCCCGGCGATGTTCGTGGCGTTCTACCCGCAGCTGCAAACGCTCAACATCATGCGCTTGGCGACGCCGGAGAGCGCCATTCTTTCGGCCATTATCTTCAATGCGCTGATCATCATCGCGCTCATTCCGCTGTCACTCAAGGGCGTGCGCTATCGCGCCATCGGCGCCGCTGCCTTGCTCCGGCGCAATTTGTGGATTTATGGCGGCGGCGGCGTGATCATTCCTTTTATCGGCATCAAGGCCATTGACCTTGCGGTTACGGCCTTGCACCTGGCCTGAGGAGAAGTCTGATGCTGCGCGAAATCCGTCCGGCGATCGTGATCCTCGTCGCCCTCACCGTTATCACCGGCTTGGTTTACCCGCTGGCGTTGACTGGAATCGCGCAAGTTCTTTTTCCGCATCAGGCGGAAGGAAGCCTCATTGAGCGTAACGGCCACGTTATCGGTTCCGCGCTCATTGGGCAGAACTTCACGAGCGACAAATACTTCCACGGCCGTCCCTCGGCCACTACGGCTCCCGATCCGAACGACGCAAGCAAAACCATTTCTGCGCCATATAACGCCGGCAATTCCGGTGGATCGAATCTCGGCCCTTCGAACAAGGCACTGATCGACCGCGTCAAGGCCGACATGGAGAAGCTCCGGCAGGAGAACCCCTCAATGCCCGTTCCGGCCGACCTGGTCACCACATCGGCCAGCGGGCTTGACCCGGAGATTTCGCCGGAGGCTGCCTTTTTTCAGGTTCCGCGAGTTGCCAAAGCCCGCAACTTGACGGAAAATCAAGTTCACCAGCTCGTCGTCGATCATGTCGAGGATCGCTTCCTCGGTCTCTTGGGCGAGCCGCGGGTTAATGTGCTGAAGCTCAATCTCGCGCTCGACGAATTGTCCGCCGGATAGCGAGGTCCTTCCAGAGAGCTGATCAGGTATGACGGATCAGCGACGCGATTCCGATCATCGGCCCTCGCCGGAAGCTCTGCTCGAAGCGGCTCGCCGCGAAGAAAGCCGCGTCGGCAAGCTTAGAATCTTTGTCGGCGCGGCTCCCGGGGTCGGCAAGACTTACGAAATGCTCCATCAAGCCCACGCCCGAAAGCGCGATGGCTACGACGTCGTTATCGGCATCGTTGAGACGCATGGACGACGGGAAACCGAGGCGCTGCTCGAGGGACTGGAGATAATTCCGCGCCGCGGTCTGGAATATAAAGGACAGTGGCTCGAGGAAATGGACCTCGACGCAATCATTGCGCGCCGGCCGCAAATCGTGCTGGTCGATGAGCTTGCGCACACCAATGTGGAAGGCAGCCGACACCCCAAGCGCTACCTCGATGTCGACGAACTGATGCGCCACGGCATCGACGTTTTCACCACAGTCAATATCCAGCATATTGAAAGTCTCAACGACGTCGTGGCGCAGATCACTCATGTGCGCGTGCGCGAGACCGTACCGGATGCGGTTTTCGACCGCGCCGACGCGGTCGAACTTGTCGATCTCACGCCCGAAGATCTGATCCAGCGTCTGAAAGACGGAAAAGTCTACGTCCCCAAAAATGCGGAACGCGCCCTCGAACATTTCTTTTCGCCCGCCAACTTAACTGCGCTCCGCGAACTTGCCTTGCGTCGTACCGCTGAGCGCGTCGACGAACAATTACTCAGCGAGATGCAGGCGCACGCCATCCAGGGTCCGTGGCCCGCTGGCGAACGCATTCTGGTCTGCATCAGCGAGGATCCACGCTGCGCGGGACTGGTGCGCTATTCCAAACGTCTGGCTGACCGGCTGCACGGGCCCTGGATCGCGCTCCACGTCGAGGGCCGGCGCGCGGTGCAACTCACAGAGGAGCAGCGCGACCGCATCGCCGACACGCTGCGCCTTGCTGAGGCGCTTGGCGGCGAACCGGTCACTCTGCCGGGAGGCAACCGCAACATCGCCGACGATGTCATCGGCTACGCGCAAGCCCATAACGTAACGCAAATCGTCATCGGCAAATCGGCGCGCACCCGATGGTTTGAGATCTTGCACGGCTCGGTCGTCCACGATCTTGTCCGCCGTTCCGGGAATATCAGCGTTCACGTCATTGCCGGCGACGCGATCACCAGTGAGCGCATTCCGAAAAAATCGGTTCGCACCGCGGAGCGCAACGAGACATTCGATCCGGGGCCCTACCTAGCGGCGTCGGTGGCCATAGCGGCGGCGCTCGGCTTCGGCATGCTGATCGAAAGATGGGTTGGCGTGGGAAACGTCGACCTCGTCTTCTTGACCGCCATCGTTGCGATCGCCGTCCGTTTCGGATTGTGGCCCTCGCTGTTTGCCAGCCTCGCCTCGGCGCTCGCCTACAATTTTTTCTTTCTGCCGCCGGTCTACACCCTGACTATCACCGATCCAGCCAATCTGGTCGCCTTCGGGCTGTTCACGCTGGTCGCCATCATCGTCTCTGGCGTCGCGGCGCGCGGCCGCACTTTGGCGATGGCGGCTCTAGACCGAGCCCGCACCACCGAGTCATTATATTCGTTCAGCCGCAAACTCGCGGGAGCCGGCACGCTCGACGACGTACTTTGGGCGACGGCTTATCAAACCGCATTAATGCTCAAGGTCCGGGTCGTCCTATTGTTGCCGGAGGCCGGCACGATCACGGTCAAGACGGGCTATCCCCCCGAAGATATCCTCGATGAGGCGGACATCGCAGCCGCCAAATGGGCTTGGGAAAATGACCGCACCGCCGGCCGCGGCTCCGATACCTTGCCCGGCGCCAAGCGGCTTTTCCTACCGATGCACACCGGGCGCGGCGCCATTGGCGTGATGGGAATAGATAGTGATAAACCGGGCCCGCTGTTTACGCCCGATCAGCGGCGTCTACTGGACGCCTTGCGCGACCAGGGCGCGCTCGCCATCGAGCGTGTACGGCTTGTCGAAGAAATGGATAGGGTCGAACGCGCCGCCGAAACGGAACGTCTGCGCTCTGCCCTTCTGACCTCGATCTCACACGACCTTAAGACTCCCCTGGCCGCAGTGCTCGGCGCGGCCAGCACATTGCGCGATCTCGGCGGCAAGCTCAACGATGCCGAGAAGGCCGATTTGCTGTCGACCATCATCGACGAATCCGAGCGGCTTAACCGGTTCATCGCCAACCTCCTGGATATGACCAAGCTTGAGTCCGGCGCTATCGCCCCGAACGTCGCCTTGCACGATCTCGGCGAGATCGTTGGCAGCGCCTTGCGCCGGGCGAGCCGAATACTCGCGCATCATAAGGTTGAGCTTGAGCTCGCACCTGATTTGCCCATGCTCGAACTTGATGCGGTATTATTCGAGCAGGTCCTATTCAATCTTCTCGACAATGCCGCTAAATATGCCCCGCCGGAAACGACGGTCCGCATCCAGAGTTGGCGGACCGGTGACTCCGTCTCCCTGCAAATTCTCGATGAGGGAAGCGGCATTCCGACGACTGATCTCGATCACATCTTTGATAAGTTTTATCGGGCGCAAAAGATCGATCAGGTTCGCGCCGGTACCGGATTGGGCCTTGCCATCTCGCGAGGATTTGTCGAGGCGATGCACGGCACGATCATGGCGGCCAATCGCACGGACCGCACGGGAGCGGTCTTCACCATCAGCTTGCCAATTCCGCGGGCGCGGCAACCCTTGGATGCCGCCGCATGAGCGCCGCTCCGCTACGCGTCCTGGTGATCGACGACGAGCCGCCCATCCGCAAACTCCTGCGTATGGGCCTGACCGCCCAAGGCTATCAGACGCTTGAAGCACCCAACGCCAAGACCGCGCTCGAACTTCTTGGCCAAGCCCCGGATTTGATCATTCTCGATCTCGGCTTGCCCGATACGCATGGTCACGAGCTCTTGCGAACAATCCGCGCTCGCAACGAAAGCGTGCCTATCGTGGTGTTGTCGAGCCGCGACGATGAGAGCGGCAAAGTCGAGGCGCTCGATCTCGGCGCCGATGACTACGTCACAAAGCCGTTCGGAATGGACGAGCTGCTCGCCCGGATGCGCGCAGCACTTCGTCACCAGCTTCAGATTCAGGGCGAGCGGCCGGTGTTCCGCGTCGGCGATCTTTCGGTCGATCTCGTCCGCCGCATCGTCAAGGTCGGCGATCGGGACGTGAAATTATCACCGAAGGAATACGACCTGCTGCGCCTGCTCGTGCAGCACGCCGGCAAGGTGCTCACCCACAAGTTTCTGCTGGGAACGCTGTGGGACAACCTGACCGACGCCCAATACTTACGTGTCTACGTCCGTCAGCTGCGGCAGAAAATAGAGTCCGACCCGGAGCGGCCGCAATATGTCCTCACCGAAACCGGGGTCGGCTATCGCCTTCGGGCACCTGATTGAATTTCGATTTTCGGCGCAGCCATCGCGAATTGACTACTTTCGTCGCCGTAAAGCACGGGTATTGCCCGGTGCGGGCGGGCGCTCCATAGTGCGGCGCTTCCAAGAACGCGAGAAAGGAAGATGCGATGGCCGACGAACTCGTTTTCTACACCAACCCGAGATCGCGGGGACGCATCGTGCGCTGGATGCTGGAGGAAGTCGGTCAGCCCTACCGGACCGAAGTGATGCATTACGGCACGACAATGAAAGAGCCCGCATATCTTGCCATCAATCCGATGGGAAAAGTACCGGCGCTCCGCCACGGCGACGCGGTCGTCACCGAGGCCGCCGCTATTTGCGCATACCTCGCCGACGCATTCCCGCAGGCGCGTTTGGCGCCGCCCCCCGGCGACCGTCTGCGCGCCCCGTATTATCGCTGGATGTTCTTCGCCGCCGGGCCGGTCGAGTCCGCGGTCACCAACAAGACTTTCGGCTTTGACGTACCGGCAGAACGGCAAGGTTCGGTCGGCTACGGCAATTTTGCGCTGGTCATGAACGCGCTTGAGCAAGCGGTTTCGCAAGCGCCGTATCTGCTCGGCGACAATTTCACGGCGGCCGATGTCTATGTCGGCTCGCAGGTCGGCTTCGGCCTGATGTTTAACACCTTTGACAAACGTCCAGCCTTCGAAAGCTACTGGAAGCGAATCTCCAGCCGGCCCGCTTATGCACGGGCGCGCGAACTCGACGACGCGCTGATGCCCCCGCAGAAGGCCGCTGGATAAGTCCTTTGCGACATACGCTATCCGTTGACGTTCATCGCTAAGCGCTAGCGCCCATTCTCATCAGCGGTTCGCCCATGCGGATGTGGGTGCCGTCGCTCACGTTATCGCAGAGCGAAAAGCCTTTCGGCGCGAAGACAAGAATGGTCGAGCCATGCTCGAACCAGCCCATCTCCTGGCCTTTCTGAAAATGGGCATCGCAAGCGATGACGTTCGCTTGTCGCTGCCGTACCGCGAGCGGACCCTCAAGGCAGTGCAGGCGAATACTGGCAACCAAAATCGCCGCGACTGCCACCAGCGTAACCCGCGCGCCGCTCCCTCCGAGGTGCGTCGATATCACCGCGCGTTCGTTCTTGCAGAACAGCTGCTCTACCCGGTTAAGCGCAATCGGATTCACGTTCCAGGTATCGCCGGAAATGTAGACCACCTGCGCGACTCGGCAATCATGGGGCGCATGGAAGCGATGATACATGGCCGATGTCAGCCGCAACGTCGCATAGCAACCGTCGCGATAGATCTCGACCAGATCCTTATCGGGCAATAGATCGTGCAGCGCGTAGGGAAAGCCCTTCGCCTGGAACACCGTGGTGCCGGCGATGGCGCCGCAGGCTCCCACCATGGCGTCGCAGGGGCTGACCAGAATGTCCGTCCCCCTTTCGATTGGCCGCGATCCCTCTTTCAGCTCGCGGACAAAACAATCGTGCAGGCTTTTGAACTGAGTCTTTCGCGCCTCGCGCAGGTCGAGGTCGCTGAACAAACGCCAAACCGCGATCGATGCTTCACGCACAAGCGGATGTTCGATGCGGCTGAACCAACCCATGAATTGAGTGGCGAGTCGCCGGGGAATGCGATTGGTCAGGAGGAAATTAATGTCCTCCTGCGCCAGCACTCGGAGCATTTTCGCGCGGATCGTCATGGGACTGTCAATTCCCGCGCGTAAACCGCGATTCGATGTGGAAGGCGGCCACACTGGCGCTTTATGGAGTTGGCGGGGCAACGCTGGCCGACTCCCTGGCACGACTGCGCCAGCGTCTCGATTTGTCGAAAGCCAAGCATCGATCGGTTGCCGGGCACGCGCGAATGGCGCGCCGCTTGGCGGCCCTGATCCCATTCTATGCGTATGACGAAACGCGGTTTTTCTGCTCGGACGGCGCGCCAGCCTATATCGCGGCGCGCCGGCGGAATGGATTTGAACGCCTGTCCAGCCACTACCAGACGCGTTTTGCCGAAACGATTCGCGCCACGGCAGAGGCGGCGGAAAGCATTTCCGACCTGCAATTCACCGACGCCTACCGAGTGCCGTTTCAATACCGCGACTACGTGAGCCGCCACCTGCCTTCCGCCGCCTTCGTGAAGGCGAGCGAAGGCGTGCAGGTGACCGACCTCGACGGCAACCACTTGTACGACGTCAGCGGCTCTTACGGCGCGAACTTGTTGGGCTATGAGTTCTACAAGGACGCCATCGAGCGAGCCGCGGCGCGAATGCACGATCTCGGCCCGGTTCTCGGCCCTTATCATCCTGTGATCGCCGAAAACGTCGAGATGCTGAAGGAGATCTCCGGTTTGGACGAGGTCTCGTTCCACATGTCGGGCACTGAAGCGGTGATGCAGGCCGTGCGGCTCGCCCGCTACCACACCCGCCGATCGCATCTGGTGCGATTTTGCGGGGCTTATCATGGCTGGTGGGGCGACGTGCAGCCGGGCGTAGGCAATCCCCTGCCCGCGCACGAAACCTACACGTTGCGCGATATGTCGGAGAAGGCGCTGGGAGTGATCAGCTCGCGGCGCGACATCGCCTGCGTGCTGGTCAATCCTCTGCAGGCGCTGCATCCGAATGCTTCTGCGCCGAGTGATTCCTCGCTGGTCGACAGTAGCCGCGGCGGCCATTTCGACAGGGAAGGGTACGCGGCTTGGCTCAAGGAACTGCGCCGGGTGTGCACCGA
Organism: uncultured Alphaproteobacteria bacterium; assembly: GCA_963753355.1. Classification (GTDB taxonomy): domain Bacteria; phylum Pseudomonadota; class Alphaproteobacteria; order Rhizobiales; family Xanthobacteraceae; genus BOG-931. Next base: position 24,069 of record CAVWBV010000026.1, on the reverse strand, counting down.
ACGCAAGATTGTGCTGATCTTCGACGAGGTGTTCGTCGGCTTTCGGCTGGCACTCGGCGGCGCGCAAGAATATTTCGGCGTGCGCGCCGATATCGTCACCTACGGCAAGTCGCTCGGCGGCGGGCTCCCGGTCGGCGTGGTGTGCGGGCGCCGCGACCTGATGAAGCGTTTTCGCGACGACCGTCCCGCCGACATCTGTTTCGCCCGCGGCACTTTCAACTCGCACCCTTATGTCATGGCGGCGATGAACGAATTTCTGGGGCACCTGAAGAAGCCGGCGGTGCGTGCGACCTATCGCGATCTTGACGGTGTTTGGAACGACCGGGCGCAGGCGCTTAACGAACGATTGCAAAAGGCCGGGTTGCCGGTCGTGATTGCGAATTTGTCTTCGATCTGGACCGTCTTCTATGCCCAACCGTCGCGGTACAATTGGATGCTGCAATACTACCTGCGCTGCGAGGGTCTGGCGTTGAGCTGGATCGGAACAGGACGCTTTATCTTCAGCCTGGATTATACGGACGCTGATTTCGCCGCAGTCGCGGGCCGTTTCCTTGCTGCAGCAAAAAAGATGCACGACGACGGTTGGTGGTGGGACGATCCCACACTGACCAATCGCTGGATCAAGCGAACCATCCTGCGCGAGATGCTCGCCCATCGCCTGATGCCCATCAGGCCGCGATAGCCGAGCAACCCGACGTTCGAAGAGCAATCGCCAACCCGCTCAGGTCAGGCGCGGCGCCTCTTCCGCGTCGTGTTCTTCCCAATCGGCCACTTCGTGGCCGATGTTCGGATCGATCAACTCGCCGCGCAACAGGGCAAACGGCGCCTTGTGATAAAGTTTGATATCGTGAAACGGGTCGGTGAGAATTTTGGTCGCCCACACCAGGCCGGTTTGTACGTCTTTGATGAAGAATAGTTGTACGGTGCGGAAGACAAGACCGCCCGCGCCGATCACGAGCCAGATTATTGCAACGTGGTGGATGAAATCGGAGACGCCTGCCGCAGGCTCAAAGACGCCGAAGAACGTCGAGTTGAAGAACAGTGGCAGGGGCGACAACGCCCAGATCGTTAGCAGCACGACCTTCCGGCGCAGGTTATATCCGACCTTGATCTCTTCTTTATATTCGTGACTGGCGTGATTGACGTTATCGTAATCTTTGGGCTCGAAGAAAAAATGACCGCATTGGCGCGTCGTCATCGCCACCAGCCACCCCGCCAGCGCCGCGATGGCGGGATCCTTGAAAATCATCACGTATGCAAACAAAAAGCTAAGCGCGCTCACCAGGTGAAGCGATTGATTGATCCGACTGTGATGATAGTAGCGATGATCATCCCAGCGTTGGGTCCGCAATGCGGTGAGAAAACCTTCCATGACTGCCCCTTCTTGGCTCATCGCTTCTGGGTATGGCGATTCCGTGAATCCGGTATGACAGGAACACGGCCTGAGTCCGCGCCGCCGCGGCAGCGGCTTTCAGCACGCGGCTAAGCGACGGCCGAAGCGCGCGGCTGTGCTTGGCGAACGTCGTCGCCTTTGGTGAAACGAATGAGCGAGAAATGCCCGAGCGGCGGCACGGCGCGGCGTTCGAGCAGGCGAACATTCTTTGTGCCCGCCGCCCACCTCTCATAACGCTCGAAGGAGAATTCCGTCCGCCAGCCGAGCTTGCGCGCGGCCGGCGCAAACCAATGCTCCAGCACCCGCCGCAGCCCCGCCTCGGCACCGACGCGGCTGACCAGCACAATCTCTCCGCCCGGTTTCAAAACTCGGGCGAACTCATCGAGGGTCGCCTCCGGGTTGGGTGCCGTCGTGACGACGTACTGCGCCACCACAACGTCGAACGAGTCGTCCGGGAAGGACATATGCTCGGCATCCATCACCCAAAGGCCTTCGACATTGTCCAAGCCGAACTCACTGACGCGGCCCTGCGCCTTGCGCAACATCGGTTCGGAAATGTCGACGCCGCAGAGCCGGCAGTTAGCCGAGTAACGGGGCAGCGAGATGCCGGTACCGACGCCGACTTCAAGAATTCGCCCGCCGACCTGCTCCGCTGCTGCGATTGCGGCTTCCCGGCCGCGCTCGAAGACCGGGCCAAACACCAGGTCATAAACCGGAGCCCAGCGGGCGTAAGCCGTGGTCACCATCTGCTTGTCGAGCTCGGTATGGGATAGGTTGGTCATCTCTGGTTCCTCCTCGCAGTAGCTTGCCGGCAATGGTTCAAACGGGAGCGGCTTCTTCCGCTGCCCTCGCTGCCGTTTCGATGTCGAAAGTATCGTTCGCGACCTTGCGCGCATGATTGACGAACTGGCGCGCGCTGTTCTCCCAGGAATAATTGAGCGCAAACTGGCGGCACGCTTCGCGCGACAGTTCGAGTGCTTGCAGGCAGGCGCCCCGGAGATCTTCGTCTAGAACTCCGACCGGATGGCCGGCCACCACGTCCTTCGGGCCGGTGACGGGAAAAGCCGCGATCGGTACGCCGCTCGCCAGCGCCTCAAGTTGCACAATGCCGAAAGTGTCTGTGCGGCTGGGAAAAACGAAAACGTCCGCGGCCGCGAGGTGGCCGGCGAGCGTGCCGTTTTCCAGCGGACCTAAAAATTTGGCGTTCGAAAAGTTGTGACGCAATTTCGCCTCTTCCGGCCCGCTGCCGATCACGACTTTCGTGCCCGGCAGATCGAGCGATAGGAAGGCTTCGAGATTCTTTTCGACGGCGACGCGGCCTACGGTCATGAAAATCGGCCGTGGAAAGTTCAGGTCGACGGCACGGTCGGGGCGGAACAGATCGATGTCGACACCGCGCGTCCACATTCCGAGATTGCCAAAGCCACGATCGGCAAGCTCTTTCATCAACGAGGGGGTCGCGACCATGGTCACGGTCGCGGCGGAGTGAAACCATCGCAGTACCGCATAAACCAATTGCGCCGGAATCGGCAGCCGCGCGGAAATGTATTCGGGAAAGCGCGTCGTATAGCTTGTGGTAAAGCGGCGTCCGTGGCGGCGGCAGTACGCGCGTACGGCGAAACCGATCGGTCCTTCGGTAGCAATATGTATCGCGTCAAGCTTCTTTGCTTCGATGCGCTGTTCTATGCCGCGCCGCCCCGGCACCGCGAGCTTGAGCCCCGGATAAGTCGGCAGCTGAAAAGACGGAAAGCCCTCCGGGGTAAGAAAATCGATCTTAGTTCCGAGCTTATTCGCCGCGCGGGCCAAAGACCCGAGCGTGCGTACAACGCCGTTGACCTGGGGATGCCAGGCATCTGTAGCAACAAGTATTCGCATCAAGGGTCGGCGGCGCCGCTCCTCTTCTGATCGAATCGGATGCGACAACAATTGCCATTTCATGTCTCAGTCGTGTGACGGCTGATCGGCCGACAGCGATTTAATTATTTGGTTCGTAACATTGCTGTTACATGCAAATGAGAGTTTCCCTGTGACGCGCATGGCCGTCTTTGGCTGGAAATTTCAGCGCCGCACGCCGGAGAGACGTGACCACTACGATCGCGCAGACGCTGACTTCCCGATTAGGCCGCAGCACGATCGGCGCCGCCATCAGCGTCGCGATACTCGGGATCGCCGGCTATACCCTTTATGAACTGCTGCGCGGTATGGAATTCGAAAAAGTCCTCGCCGCGATTGCTGACCAATCCGTGCAAAAACTGGTCATCGCCGGCGCACTCGTCGCGGCAGCTTACGTCGCCCTGACTTTCTACGATCTGTTCGCGCTGCACATCATTGGCCGCCAAAACGTCCCCTACTCCGTGGCTGCATTGGCGAGTTTCACAAGTTCGACTATCGGTCACAATCTCGGCGCCGCGATTCTGACCGGCGGCTTGATCAGGCTGCGCATCTATTCGGGCTGGGGCTTAACTGTTTCCGACATCGCCAAGATCGCCGTTTTGACTGGCATCACTTTCTGGCTAGGAAATGTTTTTCTTCTCGGAGTGACTGCCGCCTACATTCCAGAGGCGGCAACAGCAGTCGATCATTTGCCGCCGTCGGTCAATCGCGGAATTGGATTGGCCGGCCTGGTCTGCATCGGTTGTTATTTGCTGTGGCTCGCACCGGCGCCGCGTGCCGTCGGCCGTTCCGGCTGGCGTATCGAATTACCCAATTTTCGCTTGACCGTTTTGCAGATCGGTATCGGAGTGCTCGATCTCATAATGGTCACGCTCGCCATGTTTGTTTTGTTGCCCACTCTGCCCCCAGTGGAACTCCCCAACATCATTGTCGTATTCCTCACGGCCACGCTACTCGGGACCGTTAGTCACGCGCCAGCCGGCCTCGGAGTCATCGAGGCGACAATGCTGCTGGGATTGCCACAATTTCCGAGAGAAGCACTGCTGGCGGCATTGTTGACTTTTCGCGCGCTTTACTTCCTCTTGCCGCTGTTCCTCGCCAGCGTTTCGCTCGGAATCCGCGAATTGCGAATGCTCGCAGCGCGAAATCGCGGTGATAACGAGCCTCACAAGCAAGCTTGTAAGGCGGGTACCCCCAAGTTACTCTGCCGCCGCGTAGATTGGGGCTGGTAGTGAAGCGTAGCGTTATCGGTTTCGAGGCTCAGCAACGCTCGCAAATCCGGCCGAAAAGACGGTTCAGGCGCGCGAGCGTTTTGGCGTGTTGCGTAGGTCTGGCGCTTGCTGCGCTGGCGCCGCGGCAACTTGCGGCCGAGACCATGCAGTCGGCGTTGGCGAAGGCATACGAAAGCAATCCGCAGCTCAACGCCCAGCGCGCCATAGTCCGGCAAAATGACGAAGGCGTCTCTCAGGCACTGTCGGGTTACCGGCCGACGCTGTCAGCTACCGCCTCGGTCGGTGAACAATTCACCAACACTACCGAGGTGCTGCCGCCGATCCCGCCGGGCCTGCCGAACGGCGTTGCGTTTTCGATCAAGGGCTATACCACTCCAAGTTCGATCGGACTGAACGGCACGCAGACGCTGTTTAACGGTCAGCGCACCGCCAATACCGTTCGCAAAGCCGAGAGCCAGGTTTCCGCGGCGCGCGAGACGATGCGGATGATGGAAGAATCGGTGCTGCTTGCGGCGGCGACGGCGTACATGGACATGTCGCGGGACACCGCGAACCTTGAGGTGCAGCAGAACAACATCCGCGTCTTGCAGCGGACGCTCACAGATACCCAGAACCGTTTTGCCGCCGGCCAGGTGACTACGACGGACGTAGCCCAAGCGGAAGCGCAATTGGCGGCCGGCGAAGCGAGTTTGCATTCAGCCGAGTCAACCTTGATGACGACTCGCGCCAATTATCGGCGCGTGATCGGCGTTGAGCCGGCGAATCTCGCGCCGGCATCCCCGGTCGACCGCCTCTCACCGAATGTGCTGAACGCCGCAATCGCCGTCGGCCTGGCGGAGAACCCCGCAGTGACCGCCGCGCTTTACGGCGTCGACGTCGCGCAGCTGCAGGTTAAGATCGCCGAGGGCGCGCTTTGGCCGACGCTGGCTCTGCAGGGCAGCGTAACCCAACAAAACTACCCGACCATTCTGCAGCCCAACCTCTTTCTTGGAACCGTCCAGCTCAACCTCTCGGTCCCGATCTATCAAGGCGGGGCGGAATATTCCGCCATTCGTCTCGACAAGGAGACCGTCGGCCAGCAGCGGCTGAATGCCGACCAACTCCGCGACCAGACCCGCGCCAATATCGTACAAGCCTGGGGCCAACTGGAGGCGGCGAAGGCGCAGATCGAAGCCGCCATCCGTCAGAACAATGCCGCGGAACGGGCGCTCACTGGCGTTCGCAACGAAGCGCAGGCCGGTCAGCGCACCACGCTCGATGTGCTCAACGCCGAACAGGCGTTGGTGAATGCTCGCGTAGCGCTCATTGTCGCTCAACACGACCGCGTGGTTGCGTCCTACTACTTGCTTTCAGCGGTCGGACGGCTTTCAGCGCGGGAATTGCGCCTGCCGGTAACAGTCTACGATCCGTCTACGCATTATTTTCAAGTGCGCGACGCGTGGTTCGGTCTGCGCACGCCGGACGGTCGCTAGCCGGGATTGCAGCTTGACTCGCAAAAGTTTTACGCTCCAATCCACGAGTAGTCCGGGGCGGAGGAAAATATGCCCGACGCAAGAGTTAATGGTGTTCGCATCTGGTATCAGGAAACCGGCGAAGGCGATCCGGTTGTCCAGATACATGGCGCCGGCTTCGGGCACTTCAATTTCGCTACGGCGACGCCGATCCTTTCGCGCAGCTTTCGCTGCATCGACTTTGATATGCGCGGCTATGGCGAGTCCGAACGGCCCTTTCAGAACTACGACATGGAGGTTTGGGCGGACGATCTCGCCGGATTGATGGACCATCTCGGTCTCGAGAGCGCCCATGTCCACGGCACGTCGATGGGCGGCATGGTGGCGCAGCAATTCGCGGCGAAATATCCCAATCGCACCCGGCGCCTGGTGATCAATTGTTCGGCCGCGAAACTGGACTACGCTGGCGTTCTGACCTTTCGCGGCTGGATGGATATCGCCGAGCGCTTCGGGGTTGGTTCGCGCACGCTTGCCGAGTTGATCGCCATGCAGGCGTTATCGCGCCGTTATCTCGACGGCCCCGACGGACGGCGCGCCGTCGACATGATTCAGGACATATTGGGAAAGTGCAATCGCGTGGACGTGTTCAAGCGCGCTTGCCAAGCCATGATCGACATGGATTTGCGGCCGCTGTTGCCGAAGATCACCGCACCGACGCTCGTCATTGGCGGTGACGAGGACATTATGACGCCCTGGCAGCAAGGCGAGAGCGGCGCCGGCCAGGAGTACATCGCCCAGCACATCAAAGGCGCGAAGAAGCACGTCATCAAGGGCTCCAACCATTCGACATTGTTCGACGGCACCGAAGAGAATTGCCGCGTGGTCGCTGCGTTTTTCAAAGGCGAGTTTTGAAGGCGTTGGCGACACTGCCGGCCGTCGAAGCGGCACGGCAAACCCGACAAGGCGTCATTTCCGCCGCCGATCTCCTCGGCGCCGCGCTTGAGCGCATCGAAGCTCTGGACGATCGGCTGAAGGCCTTCATGACGGTCGACGAGGCCGGCGCGCGACGAGCGGCGAAGGCGCTGGATGCGCTGCCGCCCGACCGCCGCGGTCCTCTGCACGGCCTACCGATCGCCTTTAAGGACCTGATCGCGACGGCCGGAGTGCGGACGACTTATGGATCGCTGGTTTACGCGGACAACGTTCCCCAAGAGAACGAGCTGTTTGTCAGCCGCGTGCTCGAGGCCGGCGGCGTAATGGTTGGCAAAACGACGACGCCCGAATTCGGTTACGGCGCCACCTGCCAAAATCGCCTCGCTGGCCCGACCGCAAATCCCTATGACCTGACGCGAACGAGCGGCGGGTCGAGCGGCGGCTCTGCTGTCGCGGTCTGCACGGGCATGGCGTCAATCGCGCACGGTACTGACTTCGGCGGTTCTTGCCGCATGCCGGCTAGCCTGAGCGGTGTGGTCGGCTTGCGCCCCACCGCCGGCCGCGTCGCCAATCCTGCCAAGCCGCTGTTATGGGACGACCTGAACGTCCACGGCATTATCGCCAGGAATGTCGAAGACGTCGGGCTTTTGCTCTCGGTCGTTTCCGGCGGTGATGTGGCTGATCCCACCTCCTTAGGACGGGAAAAATTCGAGGCGCCCACCTTCCAACCTGAACCTGTTTCCGGATTGAGGATCGCTGTGAAGCTCGACCTCGGCACGGTGCCGATTGATCGCGAGGTGCGGCCGGTCCTTGAAGCGGCGATTGCCAAGATTGCTGGGCTTTATGGCGATCTCGAAGAGTGCAGCCCGGATTTCTCCGGCGCCATGGACGCCTTTATGCGTCTGCGCGGCTCTATCCTCTACCGCACACTCGGCCACTTACTTGAGAACGAACGTGAAAAGCTCACGCCGAGCGTCATATGGAATATCGAACGCGGCAAGAATGTTTCCGCCGACGCTTTACTCCAGGCCGAGCAGGAACGAAGCCGCATCTGGCGAAACGTGGCGCATTTCCTTCGCGACCACGACGTATTCATCTGCGTGACGACCAGCATCGTGGCATTTCCAAATGCCCAGAGCGACGTTCTGCTGATCGACGGCAAGCCGATGGCAAGCATCATCGACTACATGGCGCCGACCGCCACTATGTCGCTGTTCGGCTTGCCGGCACTGTCAATTCCTTGCGGTTGGACGGCGTCGGGCCTGCCGGTCGGCTTGCAGATTGTCTGCCGTCCTTTTGCGGAAGATGTTTTGTTGCGATTTGCTTTCACGTTGCAGCATAATCTTGGATTTGCGCATCGGTGGCCGCCGCTCAATTAGGGCCGCTGCGCATCGGAAAAGGAGTTTTGCCATGCCGATAAACGCCGAGCTTCTTAAAGAGCTCAACGACGAGACACAGAATGTTCCGATCGCACAGGAGCGCTGGCCGGAACTCGCCGTCGAATTAAACCAGTTGCGCACGGCCGCCGAAGCGGCGTTGACGGTGCACGACTTCGACCGTGATCCGGGAGATTTTCAGGCCGTCCTTCGTGCCCACCGCGCTTGATTAGAAAGAACGAGGCCGGCGATGACGCAGCAAAAACCCGCCGACGGGCTTTCGAATTTGTCCCTGAGCGAAACCGCCGATCTCATCAAGACCGGTAAGGTCTCGTCCGTCGAAGTGTTGGAGTCGTGTTTCGCGCAAATCGACAAGCTCGAACCTGTTCATCGCGCGTTCGTTTGGCAGGACCGGGAAAGCGCCCTTGCCCGCGCGCGCTGGTTGGATGCGGTTCGCTCGAAGGGTGAGACCATCGGAGCACTGCATGGCGTGCCGCTGGCGCACAAGGACATGTATTACCGGGCCGGACGCATCTCCGGCTGCGGTTCGCCAATTCGCAGCAACGAGCCGGCCAGGACAACAGCGACCGCGCTACGCAAGCTCGACGGCGCCGGCGCAATCGACCTCGGCGGTTTGGCGATGGTGGAGTTCGCGATGGGACCGCATGGTTTCAACGCTCACCTTCCGCGCTCGCGCAACCCGTGGGGCCACGATCGGGTGCCTTGCGGCTCATCGAGCGGTTCCGGCGTAGCGGTAGCAAGCCGCATGGTTTACGGCTCGCTCGGGTCCGACACCGGAGGATCGATCCGGTGCCCTGCCGCGGCGAACGGCATTGTCGGTTGCCTTCCCACCAACGGATTGGTGAGCCGCCGCGGCGCCATGCCGATGTCGTGGTCGTTCGATTGCGTCGGGCCGCTGACCCGCACGGTGAAAGACGCGGCGCGAGTCCTCAAAGTGATCGCGGGCCCGGACGAACTCGATGACACGCCGGCAACAACGCCGATTCCGGATTATCAGGCGGGACTTGAGCAACCGCTCTCCGGACTTCGCGTCGGCATTCCACGCGGTTACTTTGAGCAGGATTTGCATCCGGATGTCCAAAAAGCGATTGCCGCTAGCCTCGACGTTTTTCGACAGGCCGGCAGCACGCTAATCCATGTGGATATTCCGAAGTCGTTTTCACTTTGCTCCGACCTGCATCCCCTGGTGATGAAGTCCGAGGGTGCAGCCAATCACCGGCAATGGCAGCGAACGCGTAAAGCCGAATATTCCGAGGAGGTAGGCAAGCGGCTTGAAGCCGGGTTCTTCATTTCCGCCGTCGATTACATCAACGCCCTTCAGTACCGGGTCTTTGCTTTGGAGGAGTTCACCGACGCGGTATTCAGCCATGTCGACGCGCTGCTCGCGCCGGTATTGCCGATTCCTACTCCGACGCTCGAGCAAACCGCCTACAGCAACGGCCCCGCCTATTTGAAAATGGTCGTCGCACTGACGCGCAACACCCGGCCGATCAATTTTCTTGGGCTGCCGGCGCTCAGCGTCACTTGCGGTTTTACATCCGATGGCATGCCGACATCGTTTCAGCTTATCGGCCGGCCGTTCAGTGAATCGCTATTGTTCCGCCTGGGTCACCGGTTTCAGATGGAAACCAAAATTCATCTCGAAATGCCCAAAGCACTCGGCGCGTGAGCGCCCGTCACACCAGAGTGCCTCCGCCGTCGACGTTTAGCGTTTGGCCGGTGATGTAGGTCTGTTCCATCAAATAAACATAAGCCTGCGCGACCTCGCCAGCTTCACCGACATGGCCGACCGGAAGCTTCTCGGCAGCCTGCCGGTACACGTTCTCGCGCTGATCTCCAGGCACGTTGGCCCAAAGCGGGGTCTTCACCATGCCGGGCGCGACGATGTTGACGCGGATCGGCGCCAACTCGATGGCGAGCGCGCGGGTCAGTCCTTCCATCGCCGCGCATACGCTCGCGCCCAGCGACCAACCTGATCGCGGGCGGGCACCGGCTGTGCCGGAGGTAAAGACGATGGAGCCGCCGGACCGGATCCCGCCGCTGCCATATTTCGCGGCCATGTACGCGCCCCAGAAGCGCAAATCGAAAAACCGGCGCGCCGCGGTGACGTCGGTCTCCGGCAGCGGCCCGAGCTGCAGCGTTTCGCCGGCGGTGAACAGCAAATGATCGAAGCGCCCGAGTTTGGCAAAAAGCGCCTTTACGCTTGCTTCGTCGGCAAGATCGAGAACATGTCCCTCGCTGCCGGCCGGCAGCGCGGCAAGCGCCTCGTCCACCCGAGCCTTGCGGCTCGAAGCGATCACGATAGACGCGCGCTTTGCGGCCGCGGCCTGCGCAGCGGCGAGACCAAGACCCGAACTGCCGCCGAGAACCACAACACGTTTTCCTTCAAGGCTCATCGCTATCGTCCTCTGCCGCCCGCGCGCAGCAAAAATGCGGCGTCGAAGTTTGCGCCGCGCACCGCTATAAGCGCGTATCAGCTGTTCCGCCGCCCCGATGTCTCGATATAGGCGAGCACTTCTTCCAATCCGACTACGTCGGCATAGCGGCGCTCGACGTCGCGCAAGTTGGCCCAATGCGGCCCCTCGTCAACGTCACCGCAGCACGGCTCTGGTACAATCACCCGAAAGCCGTAGGAGAAGGCGTCGGTAATGGATGCGCGCACGCAACCGGACGTATTGCAGCCGGAGACGATCACGGTATCGACGCCGTCCTTGATGAAGTAGGCCGCGACCGATGTGTTGAAAAAGATCGACGCACCGCTTTTGCACACGGCCATATCGTAGCTCTTGTCGTAGATGCGCTCGTCAAGTTCCGTGCTAACGTCGCCGTGTCGGAAATCGCTGACCACCGCAGGAATCTTCCAAAGCGGCGCGTCGCGCGCGCTCGAATAAGCGGTGTAGCAGCAGGCAACCGGCAACCCCGCTTTGCGCGCCGCAGTAACGAGCGCGACGGTATTCCCAACAGCGCGCTCGACCATCGGGCGTCCGCCAAGCGGAAAGCGGCCTTCTGTAAAGCCCTTTTGAAAATCGACGACGACCACACCGGCCCGCTTGCCGAAGCCGATGCGTCCGGTACCAAAGCCCCTCTCCAGATAAGGATCGCTCACGCCCGCCCCCTTCTTAACTCGTCTTGAGCGCGACACCGAAGCGGTCGGCGAACGCGCGCTTCAGGCGTTCGAAGCAATGGCCGACGCGGACGACGGTGAAATCCCGAAAGTCGATGATGGTTGAGGCAAGCCCGTCCGGGTGCGCAAATTTGGATTGACCGTAGTCGAAATGGATCGCCGCCGCGGCGCGGACTGGCTCGTCGATATCGGCAAAGCGGTATTTGCTGCCGGTGAGCGATAGGTTCGCCGACGAGCCGAACACCGCCTTGCCCTTTGCGATCGAGGCTTCCGCAATTGCGTCGTGGAATTGGCCGGCATTGAGCAACATGTCCAGGGTGCCGGCTTTGGACGAGTTTGCAATGACAAAGGGATCGACGGCTGCGAGGAGCTCGTGATCGGCGCGAAACGGCGCAACGACGGAGAATGGCAGCCGCTCCTGCTCGATCATCTCACGAACAATTTCATGTTGCCGGTCGTCCATGCGATGGATTTCGCGGCTCAGTTGCCAATTGCCGAACATGCCGGACGGCTTGTCGTAAGAGCGGCGTTTGACTTCAAAAATGCGGCGCACGCCGGCGGCGGTCGTCGCCACTACTGCGTAAGCGACGTCGAGCGGCACGATGCCGACGCCCCCGGCATCAAGCGCCGCAAATAGCGCATCAGTGTCAGCGCGCAACCGCTCCGGCGAAACCGGATCGGAAGTTAGTCGCGTCTGTGTAAGCGCCGCTGCGGTCATCCATGCCCCCCGTGCGTTGAGCCATTTGACCACATCGCCACGGGGCGAGATAGTGGAGCGACCGGCGGCAACGGGCCGGTTATCGACCTGCCGCGGGCTTTGCGCAAATCCGCGGTGTGATCGCGAAAGTCGATCGCAATTCGAGGCAGCCAATGATCATTCAGACCGCTCCCGCTGGTACGCCGCGATTGGCGATTATGATGTACGAGCATACCGCACTTTCGGGACAGTTCGCGCGTGCCTTTGGCAACGATCAATTCGAGGCGCTGTCGCCGCTCGAGCCCATGATCTACGTCGTTTCCAACCACGACGCCGGCTGGGTGGATTTCGACCGCGATCCGGCGTCCGACGAAAAGACCGGCTTGCCCTATAACCTCATCGAGACGCCGGCGGAACTTATAACCGTGACCAGCCGGCGGTCGCCGGAATTCAACGAGCGGCATCATCCGTATTGTGGCCTGATGTCGAGCATGCACAGTTGGGGCCTCTACAACGGCCGCTATGGCCTTTCCAAGCTCGTGCTCATCAACAATATCCCGCCGCAGGACCGGCCGATCGCCGACCGGATGCTCGCAGGCGAACTTGAGCGCCAAAAACGGCTGAAGGAGCAATTAGCCAAAGACCCGGAGTGCTCCGCTTGGATCGACGAGAAAAAGCTGTTTCAGAACTACAAGCAGTTGCAATTCCTCGACACGCTTGCGCTTTATTTCAATCGCATTCACCCGAGCGAACGAGCGCGGCAAAGGTTCGAAAACGTTCCGCTGAGTGCGACCGAGGACGCGACTGTGACCATCGAGCCGCGCGGCAACGGCGTTTACGCGTTGTCCCCCTACCCGTTCGCCGCCAATTGGGCCGAGTTTGCCTATGCCGGCCGGCGACTTGCGCCTCGCTCCGGCGAAGCGAACGGCTCCTGGCAACGGGCGCTCAAAGAGACGCCGACCGAATGGGAGTCGTTCCGGTTGGTGGCGGCTTAAGCGAGCGCCGGACTTGCCACTCGTCTAGCGCCGATAAGTCTTGTCGAATTCCGAGACGGCGCCGAACCCCATCATCTCGCTGAACTCGCTGAATTTGTAGAGCGGCACGTCGGAACCAATGCTGGAGCCCTTCTCTTTCAGCTGCCTGTAGACGTTACGCAGTGCGTCGCCCGCGGCGAGGAAACCAAAGGCCGGATAAATCGCAAGCGAATATCCGATCTCTTCCAGTGTCTTGCGATCAAGGATCGGCGTGCGTCCGCCTTCGACCATGTTGGCGACAAGCGGCCGATCGAAAGTCCGGCCGATAGTCCGCATCTCCTCGACGCTTTCCGGACTCTCGACAAACAGAATGTCGGCGCCGGCCTTGGCGTAGGCGTCCGCGCGGCGCAATGCCTCATCGAGCCCGAGCGTTGTGCGCGCGTCGGTGCGCGCGATGATCAAAAAATCGCTGGATTCGCGGCTCGCCACCGCGACTTTGACCTTATCGACCATGTCCTCGATCGGCACGACGCGACGCCCGAGCATGTGGCCGCACTTTTTGGGAAATTCCTGGTCTTCGAGTTGAATCGCAACGGCGCCGGCGGCTTCGTAACCGCGCACCGTATATTGCACATTGAGAAGCCCGCCGTAGCCGGTATCGCCGTCGGCAATCAGCGGTGTCGTTGTCCCGCCGGCAATGACTTCGACGCGCCCAACCATGTCCGAATAGGTCGCGATCCCGGCATCCGGAAGCCCCAAATGCGAGGCGACCGTGCCGTAGCCGGTCATGTACAGAGCCTCGAAACCCATTTGATCGGCGATCCTGGTAGAAATGCCATCGAACACGCCGGGCGCTACGAGCAGTTCCTTCGCGTGCAGCCGCGCGCGCAAATCGGCTCGTTGTCGCTTGGTCATACAAATCCTCCCTCGACATTCCGCCCAGCGGAAAACGCGCGCTACAATGTGCGGCTTATCAAGAAATCACGCTTAGGAAAATCGTCGCCCCGGCGAGCCTAGCGCCGCTCGCGGCGTCAGCACATCGCGCGCCATGTTCGCATGCGTATTGGCGTATTGCCCGCCGTAGGCTCGCCGCTTGACGAACGCGCCGTCGCCCGGGCGGCCGACGTAGTTACCCTTCTCGATTACGACCTTACCGCGCGAAATGACAGTCTCGGTGTAGCCTTTGACCTTGAAGCCTTCATAGGCGCTATAGTCGATGTTCATGTGATGGGTATGGCCGTTGAACGCGCTGATCGTCTCTTCGCGCTCCGGATCGAAAATGACGATGTCGGCGTCGCTGCCCACGGCGATCGTACCCTTCTTCGGAAACAGACCGAAGATTTTCGCCGGAGAAGTCGAGGTCAGTTCGACGAAGCGGTTGAGCGAAATTTGGCCCCGGCCCACGCCGTAGTGATAGATCAGGCTCATGCGGTTTTCGATGCCCGGACCGCCGTTGGGTATTTTACTGAAGTCGTTGCGTCCCAGTTCTTTTTGCTCCTTCAGGCAGAATGGGCAATGGTCGGTCGAAATCACGTCGAGCGCGTGTGAGCGCAGCCCGCCCCAGAGTTCGTCATGATTCCACTTCTCCCGTAGCGGCGGGGTTAGCACGTATTTGGCGCCGTCAAACCCCGGTTCGTCGTAACGGTCGACATCGAGCAGCAAATATTGCGGGCAGGTTTCCGCGTGCGCCATCACGCCGCGCGCTTGCGCGAGCCGCAACTCCTGTAACGCGTCGTAGGAGCTCAAATGCACGATGTAGACCGGCGCGCGTGCGACTTCGGCAATTGACAAAGCGCGGTGCACGCCCTCGGCTTCCAGCCGGGTGGGCCGAGTCAAGGCGTGATATTTCGGCTCGACGTGGCCCTGCGCGAGCGCGATCTTCACCAGTTCGTCGATGACGATGCCGTTCTCCGAATGCATGCAAACCAGCGTGCCGTCCTCGCCGGCCTTTCGCATCGCGCGAAAGATGGTGCCGTCGTCCGAGAGCAGTGCTCCCGGATAGGCCATGAACAGCTTGTAGCTGGTGACGCCGCTATCGGCGAGATTTCGCATCTCGCCGGTGCGTTCCTGCGGCAGGTCGGTAACGATCATGTGGAATGAATAGTCGATCGCGGTTTTGCCATGGGCCTTTGCATGCCAGTCGTCGAGCGCCTTGAGCATCGAGGTGCCCTTCGTTTGCACCGCGAAATCGATGATGCAGGTGGTGCCGCCGTGGGCGGCTGCGCGGGTGCCGGTCTCGAATGTATCTGAGGTTGTTGTGCCCCCGAACGGCAATTCAAGATGCGTATGCGGGTCGACGCCGCCCGGGATCACCAGCTTGCCCGACGCGTCGATTTGTTTGTCCGCATCGATGACCAGATCCTTGCCGATCAACGCGACCGTCGAGCCGTTGATGAAGATGTCGGCCTGGTAGTCGTCGACGGCGGTCACAACGCGTCCATTCTTGATCAATACGGTCACTTTTGCTGCCCCTCGGCGGTTTGACAGGCCCTTGCGCTAATGTATCATTCGTAAATTGAAGCGGTGCACAAGGGCTTTTTGGCGGGCGGCCGCTCCGGACTTCAATAACACAGCCAAAAACTCGAGCGTTCCAAACAAAGTCGGGTGGTTCAAACAGAGGAGACTTGCATGCGCGTGCAGAAGAGTAAGTGGTCGCGCAGATCATTCATGAAGGCGACAGCGGCCGGTGTAGCGACCGGTATGGTGGGGGGCTTCTCGCGACAAGCATCGGCAGCTGAAGGCTTGCGAAGCATTGGTCTCGGTGTAAGCGAGATCAACGAGATACAAGACAAGGCGACGAAAGACTTGGGCTTCTCGGTCACCGGCCAGGCGATGGGCTATGGCGAGATGATCGGCAAGATGCTCAATCAACCCGATCAATATGAGATCGCGGAAGGCTACTACCACGATCTCGCGATCTTGTGGCCGGCAAAGGTCTTCCAACCTATCGACACCAAGAAAATAAAAGACTGGGACAAGGTCACCAACCTGACCAAGACCGGAAAACTGACGCCGGAGTCGCAAGTCGGACAAGGCGCTGCGCCTTACACGATGATCTACTGCGACGAAAGCGGCAAAAGGCAGCAGGAGCCGTCACGTTACATCACGATGGTTCCAGGTTGGCACAACGCCGATTCCTTGGGCTACAATCCGAAGGCGACCAAACGGCCAATCGAAAGCTGGAGCGAACTCCTCAATAAAGACTGGAAAGGCAAGGTCGGCTTGCTCAACGTGCCGTCCATCGGCGTGATGGATTGTGCGATGGCTATCGAAGCCATGGGCCTGAAAAAGTTTGTCAACAAAGGCAACATGACCAAGGCCGAAATCGACTTCATGATCGACTACCTCATCCCGCTCAAGAAAGCCGGGCACTTCCGCGCCTTCTGGGAAAACTTCGGTCAGTCGGTCAACCTGATGGTGAACGGCGAAGTGGTGCTGGAGAGCATGTGGTCGCCAGCGGTCGCCGCGATCCAGGCCGAAGGCGTGCCTTGCGTGTATGCATTCCTCAAGGAAGGCATGCGCGGCTGGCACGGCGGTTTCTCGATCTCCACCAAGGTTCAGGGTAAGCAACTCGACCAGGCGTACGAGTACATCAACTGGTGGCTCGCGGGCTGGCCGGCGGCGTTCGTCGCGCGTCAGGGCTACTATCACTCGATCCCCGACAACGCGAAGAAGTACCTCGAACCGGTCGAGTGGGACTATTGGTACGACGGCAAGGCCGCGGCGAAGGATTTGCCCGATCCGTTCGGCACCATCATCATCAAGAAGGGCGATATCCGCACCGGCGGTTCCTACTGGAAGCGCTTCCAGATCGCCGTCTGGAATTCGGTGATGGACGAAAACGACTACCTCACCAAGCGTTGGACGGAGTTCCTGAACGCTTGATTTCAGGCTAATCAGCTCATTTGTTGGGCAACGCCGCCGGCCTTCCAAGCCGGCGGCGTTTTCGCGTATGATTGATCCGTGACCACAGTCGAAAGCTACGCCAAGCTCACCGATGTCGCGCCGCCGCGCGGATTGATCGGAGGCGCGCCGCCGGTCGCGACCGACGCCGCAAAGCGCAAATACCGCCGCGAGCCCGGCTTCCCGGTGCCGATTCTTATTGCGCCGGCGGCCTTATGGCTCGCGGTGTTTTTGTTCCTGCCGCTCGTCAGCATCTTTATTTTCAGTTTTTGGAAGTCGACCGGTCATGGCATGACGCCGGCTTTCACCATCGATAATTATCGGGCGTTTTTTACCACCGACGGGTTCTTTGATCCCGCTAAACCGGATTTTCTCACGCCGTCGGTCTTCATCCGCACCTTGTGGCTGACCTTTCGCTTCACCATCACCACCATGGCAATTTGCCTGATCCTTGCCTATCCGATGGCGTATTTCCTGTCGATGCAGGTGCAAAATTTCAAATGGCAGCTCGCGCTGTTTCTACTGGTCATGGTGCCATTTTGGACAAGTTATCTCATTCGCGCGGTCTCTTGGCTGCCGATGCTCGGGCGCCAAGGATTGATCAACATATTCCTGCTGGGGATTGGCGCCATCGACGAGCCGCTCAGCTTCTTCCTCTATTCCGAATTCAGCTACACCATGGCGCTGGTACAGCTCTATGTCGTGCTGGCGGTGGGCCCGATTTTCTTCTCGCTCGCCAAAATCGATCGCACGCTGCTTGAAGCAGCGCGCGACATGGGAGCTACGCCTTTTCAGATTTTCCGCGAGATCATCGCGCCGCTGTCGCTGCCGGGGGTCGCCATCGGCATGATTTTCATCTTCGTTGCGGTCATGGGCGAATTCGCGACCGCCGTCGTAGTTTACGGCGGCAAAGCCTCCACGACGGGCACCGTTATTCTCACCTATTATGTCACCGGCAACTATCCGTTCGCGGCGGTAAACGCCTTCATGCTCATGGTGGCGATGATGATGGGCGTGGTGATCATCTTGCGCCTGGTCGACATCCGCAAGGAGCTTTGAGGATGGCGCGCTCAACACCGGAAAGCCGGCGCAAGGCCCGCGTAAAAGCGGGTTTCAGCGTCTACTATGTGATCTTTTTCATCTTCGTTTACGGGCCGATGTTCGCGATGTTCACGCTGTCCTTCCAGGGGCCGCGCGGCGGCGTCACGTTCCCTATGCGCGGCTTTAGCTTCTACTGGTGGGAAAAATTGACCGGCCCGTCCGCGGTCGGCGACCTCAAAGCCTCGCTTGTGCGTTCGCTCATTCTCGCGGTGATCGTCATGATCATCACCGCGCTGTTCTCGACCATGCTTGCCATGGCCTTCCGCAAGCGCTTCCGCGGATCGGGCGCGCTGTTTTACGCGGTGATGGCCGGCCTGATGGTGCCTGGCACGTTGCTCAGCCTCGGCCTGGCTACCCTGCTGCGCCAAGTCGGTATTCCGCCGAACTGGTGGTCGTCCGGCCTCGCCGTGCACGTGGTCTGGACGCTGCCGTTCGGCTTCCTGGTCATGATGGCGGTGTTCAACCGTTTTGACGCGCGGTTGGAAGAGGCCGCCCGCGATATGGGTGCTGACGAATGGACCGTGTTCAAGGAGATAACGCTGCCGCTGATCCTGCCCGGCATTGTTGCGGCTGGACTCTTCGGCTTCACGCTGTCTTACGACGAATTTGCCCGTACGACGCTTTTGTCCGGCGCCTCGAACACGCTGCCGCTCGACATCAATGCTTCGCTCACTCAGCGCGTTCAGCCGACCTTGTTCGCGCTCGGCACGGCCTCGACAATATTCTCGCTGCTGATGATCGGACTATTTATTGTAATCTATACGATCCTGTATCGGCGCTCTCACTGACCGGCGCCGCCTGGCGGATGACTTTGAGCACCCAGTAAATCAGGCAGAAGCAGACGGTGAGGATCACCAGCGCGACAACGGCGCCAAGCCGGCTGCCGAATTCGGCGCCGAGCGAATAATCCGGCTGCAGCAAATAAACGCAAAGGATCAATAACGACTGCACTGCGGCGCCGGCGCAAAACAGGACGGCGATAAAAGCCGAGCCGCGCAGCGAAGCCAAGACCATGCCGTCGAGGCTGCGTCTTTGCACGATATAGAGCCGGTAGGCGCGCCAATGAAACGCGCAGAAGCCGACGATGGCGGCGATCAGCACCACCCAGAACATCGCGTTGTCGTAGCCGAGCCCGTTGATGACGAGCGTGAAGAAATCTTCGAACGGCTTGTAGAAGTACAGAAAGATGAGAATGACAATGAAGGCCACGTAGCCGACAAGCGCCCAAAACAGCCGCCACCCCGTCATTAATCAGGCCCCTTGATACTTAATACCCGTCCCGGCAGGCGGACTGGAGCACGACAAGCGGCGAACGGCAAGAGCAACGCCAAGCTTGCAGTCACGGCCTTCAACCATGGGATTTCGCCGCGACAATGAGGAGAACGGCGTAAAGGATGACGAACAGGGTGTCTTTGACCGCCGCCAGGGTTTGCCGTTCCCCGCTCGACGCAACAAGCGTGATGGCTTCGAGCACAAAGAAGACCGCGGAAAGAATGAAAAATGGCCACATCGTCCCCCACCAGGAGGCTGGTGCCGCGGTGCCCATCACCGCCTGCCAGATCAGCAGCAAGAGCGGCACAATAACGAGATAGCCATAACCGACGAGAAAGCGGCCGCGCGCGGCGCCGCGATCGACCGACCAGAAAGCGGCAAACCACAGCACCAGGTTGAGAAGGTCCCAGAAGCTGGCGGTATAGGAGTCGGGTTTTGCAACGCCGCGCAGGTTGAGGAATGCGAGCACAAGCAAGAACGCGAACAGGTCGCAAAGCAGCCACTCGCGGAATGTCTCGGCACCGCGTTTGGTTCCCCAAGTCCTTGTCGCCTTGTCAAACACCAGCACCAGCGCCAGACCGACGCTCGCTGGATAAACAAGTTGCGCAAGCAGCCCGTATTGATCGGCGTGCGGCAGCGCGATCCAGCAGAGCAGCACAATTGCAACGACCAGCGCGACCAATCCGAGAAGTCGCAGCGGCGAAGCCGTAGGCGCTGCGGCCGCGCCGGGCGTTGCCGCTGACTCCGTCAGCGCCGTGTCCCTCGCGTGTGGCGCGACCGCCGATTGCGATGACTGAACGACCGTGTAAGCGAGTGAAATGGCGAGACCGACGACGCCGATGCCGATCATGATGGCTGCGAACGCAATGGCGCGCGGATCCGAGCGCCAGTCAAAGAACGTTTCGCCCCAGACCCATTGTTGTCCGCTCGATATGAGCCAGATCAGGAAGGCGGCGATCGCCGCCAGCAAAAGAAGCGCAAGCGTGAACTCATACCAGCGTGGCGAATGCCCGGGCTGCGTCACACCGCCGGCCGGCGCGTTTTGGCCTTGCGGCATGCGCACGAGCCAGCCGATCAAAAAGGCCAGCACGCCGATGACCGCAATCACCGCCATCGCTTCGACGAAATCTGTCGCTCGTTGTTCCAAGGTGCGGCCTTACTCGTTTCCGTTAGCGGGGCTGCAGGCCGGCGGTAACGTGGTTATGCATGAGCGTCTCGACGCATTTGCGCAGACTTTCTTCCGCCGCCTGCTGCAACAATTCGCCGCTGCTCGCGCCATTTTCCCGCCCCGCGGTTGCGGATTCGCGCACGCTCTTGCCATTGGCGCGCAATTGGCCGACGACCTCGACCGCGTCCGCATTCGCGCTGTGCTCCAGCACTTCAAAGCTCCAGGTCTCGCCGTAGGCATCGTGCAATCCGCGGATAATCTCCCTCAACGGGCGATCGCGGCGATCGGCGCCCGGCGCGTCAGAAGGATGTCCGCCAGTGGCGGGACGAAGCGGTCTTTCCCGCAAGGGGCTCAGCCCGCTCCTCGACATCAGCCGTGACGGTTCGGCCGCACGCGGCGGCGGCGCTGCCGCAAGCTCAATGGCTGGCGACAATGGCGCCGCACTCGTCGCACCTGCGCGGATGCGCTCTCGCAAGACCTTGCTTGCCGCCTCATCCACGGTCTCGGCCACGGCATCGACAACGACGCCGTACGCCGCGCGGGCATGGTCGACAGTGCAGAAGCCATCAAGCACGTCCTCCAGCACCTGCGCGGTCGGCCGCTCAAGCGGATCGCCAAAACCGCCACCGCATGGGGCGTAGAAGACGTGCACCTCACCAGCCGCTACCCGCAGTCCGGAAAACTTCGCCGGCATGCTTTTGATGTCGTTCGGACGAGCCACGTTGTAGATCTCGACCTTTCCGACTTGACCGGGCTTGCCGCCGAAAATTCCCCAAGGGACATCAAAGTGGCGCTCGTTCTCGTGGGTGATGAACGCGTCGGTCAAAACCCGTTGCGCCTTGACGACACCGATGCCGCCGCGCCATCGGCCGGCGCCTGGCATGACGTCGTCCCGCAACTCGTACCTGTCGCAAATCATCGGCAGGTGCATCGCCAAATCTTCGATCGGATTGTTACGCGTATTTGCCATCAGATTGTCGATGCAATCTGGGCCGTCCGCGCGCGGACGGCCGCCGTACGCGCCTTCGTTGACTTCGAGAAAGACCCAGTAGTCACCGCTCGGCCGCACGCCGGCGTACGAGCAAAACGACAGGCTCGCCGAGCTGCCGGCGATGATGTCGTTCGGCAACACCGGCGCCAGCGCCTTGTAAATCAAGTCGATCACCCGGTTGCATTGCGCAAAGCGCGCCTCGGCGGCGGCGGGATAGATCGGGTTGTAGATCGAACCCTTGGGCGCGATCACTGTCACCGGCCGGAACGAGCCTTGATTGGACGGCACTTTCACGTCTGAGGTCGCGGCGTCGAGCAGCAGTGACCGGATGGCGCAGAAACAGGCGACCTTGGTCGAGCCGTCGAACGGCACGTTAAATGCCGTTTCGACTTGGTTCGCGGACCCTGTGAGATCGATCTCGATGCCGTCGCCCTTGACGCGGACACAAACCTTGATTGGCAGGCGCACGTCGCGATTTTTGCCGTCGTCGTCGAGAAAGCCTTCAGCCCGGTATTCCCCATCGGGAATAGCGGCGATCCGCTGGCGCAGGACGCGCTCGGTGTAATCCATTAATTGTCTGGTGGCGTCGAGCACCACTTGCCGCCCGTAACGATCCATGAGTTCGGCGAAGCGCTTGGCGCCGAGCCGCGCGGAGGCGATTTGCGCGTCGAGATCGTCCTGTAACTGGCGCGCCGCGCGGCTGTTGCGTCCGATGTAGGTCCACAACGCTTCATTGCGCTTGCCGCGATCGTAAAGCTTGGTCCCGGCAAACAGCATGCCCTCTGCGAACACGTCCGGTATGTCGATGATCAAGCCTGGCGTCGCTGCGCCGATGTCGAGATGGTGCGCGGTGTTGGCGGAAAAGCCTATAAGCTGGCCTTCGTGAAATACCGGAACCACGACCGCAATGTCTGGGGAGTGGCTCGAGCCGTGGTACGGGTGATTGTGAATGACAAGATCGCCGTCGTACCACTCGCCATCCTGCAATGTTTCTTTAATGCCCGCGAGATAGCCGGGCAGCGATCCGATATGCAGCGGCGTCGATTCAGATTCGCAGAGCGTGTTGAATTCGGTGTCAAACAATCCCGCGCCTAGATCCTGCGACTCGCGAATAATCGAGGAAAACGACATCCGATACAGCACATGCCCCATCTCCTCGGCGATGGTTTGCAGCGCGCCGTTAATGACCTGCAGGGTGATGGGATCAATTGTTGCGGCCATTGGCTAGTTCATGCTCCGCGATAGACGTGCAGGTTGCCGAACTCGGCAACGGCGGCCACGTAGCCGGGCGGCAAAAGCGTCGTTGAATTGTGCTGGATCAATATCGCCGGCCCGGCAACCTGTTGGCCGGCCCGCAAACGGTTCCGATCGTAGCGTGGAGTGTCGGCGGTTTGCCCATCGTCGAAAGTCGTCGGGCGGCTATAGAGGAAGGCGCCGGAAATGTCGCTTCCCTCGGCTTTGTCCACGGGCGCCACTTTAAGCGGCGCCACGTCTTCTCTGCCGATGACGCGGACAGTTATCAGTTCTACTTCGCCGTCCTCGAAATGATACCCGTAATCGAGGCGGTGTTGCTGGTGGAAGCTTGCCACCACCGCCGCGAGGTTGGAAGCCGTGAGGCGTCCCTCGGGGAGCTGCGCGCGCAGTTCAAATCCTTGTCCGTGATAGCGGCATTCCGCCAGCCGCTGAAACTTATGGCGATCGGCGGCGACACCATCCTTTTCCAGATCGCGTCGGCACAATTCCAGCAGTTCGTCGATGACCGCGTTCATGCGCTCAATGGCTGTTTGATCCGCATGGCGCAGCGACACGATCAGCGATCGCGCGTGCTCGTACTGCATATCCGTCTGCAGCAGCCCCATTGCCGCAGTGATGCCGGGGGCGACTGGCACGATAATGTCCTTCGCCGAAATCGCTTCGGCGAGCGCAACCCCGTGTAGCGGCCCGGCGCCCCCGAACGGCACAAGGGCGAATTCGCGCGGATCGATGCCGCGCGCCACCGAATTCGAGCGGATGGCAAGCGCCATGTTCGAGTTGATGACCTTGATGATGCCAAGCGCGGCTTCAACCGGAGAAATGCCGAGCGGTTTCGCCACCTTCGCCTCGACCGCCTTGTAGGCAAGATCCGGATCGAGCGGCAGATCGCCGCCTAGCATCTTGTCCGCGTCGAGGCGGCCGAGCACCACCTGGGCGTCGGTGACGGTCGGCTCCTCGCCTCCTTTGCCGTAGCACGCGGGTCCGGGCTCGGCGCCCGCGGAGCGCGGACCGACATGGAAGCCGCCCGCGGAATTGATGTAGGCAATCGATCCGCCACCCGCGCCGATGGATACCAGGTCGATCATAGGCACCAGGATCGGGTGGCCGCTGACGTACGAATTGCGCGCGTTCATGATCTTGATGCGGCCATCGGGAATAGTGCTGATGTCCGCGGACGTGCCACCGATATCAACGGTGATGAGATTGGACCGGCCGCACAGCAACCCCTCGGCGCGACCCCCAATGACGCCTCCCGCAGGGCCTGACATCAGAATGCCGACCGCCTT
>CAVWBV010000025.1:0-48231 GCA_963753355.1 uncultured Alphaproteobacteria bacterium | reverse complement strand
TACAGCGCCCACCATCTGTTATTGTACCGCTGCAGCCCGCTTCTCAAGAAGCTCTCAGCGAGAGAAATTCTTGAAGGTCAGTTCGTCGTGGCGCGCGAAGCGCTCGATTGCAGTGCGCGGATCCGCTCGGCGAGCGTTCCCTTGCCCGGCTGCGGCGAACTGACATTGGCACCAGGCCCACTTGCGGCGCCATAAGTCTCGGTGTCAGTGCCCCGCCTGACGCCTACATCCGGCACGGCCTCTGCGAGCATAGACTCGATCGGCGAACCCGGGCCCTCGAGAGCTGCGGTGAGGCGGGCCACCTCGGCGGCAACATCGTTGATGCGTTCGCGCAGCAAGGCGTTTTCGACCCGCTCGGCAGCCCAGCTTGATTCCGCCTCGCGCCGCATGGTCACGATCTCACCTTGCAACGTGCTTCGGTCCTGATTGGCCGCAGCGAGCTGTGCTTCGAGCTGGCTGATTTCGGAGCGCATTCGCTCAATGGCGCCGCTACTGCGCGCGCTGGCGTTGCTCAGCTGTTCGCGTAAGTCATTCTCGAGTTTGCGGGCGGTCTCGAGCTCGCCGCGTGCGCGGGCGGCCTCGGCCTCGCGCTCGGCAAGAGCGCGCGCCTGGTCGGCGAGCCGGCCTTCGAGCTCGTGGATGCGGCCGCTCAATGCTTCGGTTTCGGCGGTTTGAGCAAGCAATTGCCGCTCCACGTCGTCGGTATGCGCCGCGAGTCCCGCCATCCTATTTCGCGCCTCGTTCAGCTCCCTAGCCGCTGCTTCGGCTTCGCCGCGTTCGCGCGCAAGCCGTTCTTCCGTCGCGCGTACGGCGCGCTCGTAGTCGGCCACGCTCACCTTCATCGCCTCGATCTGGGTGCGCAGCGCCGCGAGCTCGACGCGCTGACTGTCGGCCGAGAGCGAACGTTCACTTAGCTCGGCGCTGAGCCTGACCAGCTCCGCCTCCTTGTCGGCAAGCGTGCGTTCCGCTTCCCGCAACGAGACCGATTTGTTTTCAAACTCCTCCTCGGTGACGCGCAGTTGATCGCGTAGGGTTTTCTCACGCGTCTCGGTTTCGGATATCGTCGTGGTCTTCTCGCCCAGTTCTTTCTTCAGCTGATTGATAGCGTTGCTTTTCTTGCTGAGCTCGGCGAGTTGATTGGTCGTCTTCGCCTTCATCTGCTCGACGCTCATCTCGAGCCGACGGGTCGACATCGCAAACTCGGCGCGCAGCTGGTCCTTGTCGGCGCGAATTTCAGCGACCGACACGGGCGTAGCCGCTTCGACACGCCGCATCGTCAACCGCACCGCACGATTGTGGACAAGGGAGACGAAAAGAAGCCCGAGCAAGGCCGCGAGCAGGAACCCGATCCCGAAATACATGATCGGTTCGATCATGACACACTACTCTTTGAAACGCGGCGCCGACCGACGGGAGATTGCCACACGCCGACATAGCCGCACCACGTTGACCAAGGGTTAACCTAAACCGGGACGCGTTAAGGCGCCAGAATCAGACGCCAAATATCGAGGCCGCAAACCCCGCGCGAACTTCCCAGAGGCGGCAGTCCTCAGAATGGGTTCCAAGTAGGACGCGGGGTGAACTTGAGATAGCCGAGATTTGCCCCCAGCCGCAGTCCGACGCCGGCGCGGATCGGCACTACGACAATGTCGTTTGCCCCGAGCGCCGTCATGCCGAATCCACCGACAAAATAAGCGGAGCCTTCAATGCCACCGAACCTTTCGAAAATGGCTTCAGTGCGCGGCAGGTTATAGACCAGCATCATGGTCCGGGCGCCGTCGGCGCCGATGTCGAAGCCCATTGTTGGGCCCTGCCAGAACACACGGACATCGCCAGCGTTCTTCGTGTAGAGAGTTCCGTCACCATAGCGAAGCCCGCCCACAAAGGCGCCGCCCGCTTCCTCGCCGAGGACGTACCCATTCGGCTGACCCCATTGACTCACGGCCTTCTCGACGATGGTCGCCAGTCCGCGTGAGACGCCACCAAAGAAATGATGGCCGGCATCGACAAGCTCGTCTGGCGAGTATCGGTTGCTGGCAGGAGGTTGCGCCGGAACGGCCGGCTCGGGCCGCGGTTGCATCGGCTGCGGCGGAGGCGCGATGGTCTGAGCCCAAGCTGGCACAGCAACCAAGCCGGCCGCTACCAGGGCAATTCGAATAACCCTCAGCGCGGCAATCATATGCAATCCCTGGCTAGCCCCTGTTCGCGCAATTCCAGCCCCGAAGCCACCGCGAATCAGTGAACCATTCGCCAAAACTATGACCGCAGGGCGGCGGGAACAAAAGCCGGTTGGCAGGGGCCTTCGGAAGGCGCCGCCGCCGTAGGCCTTTCACCCAATATTCGGAGCCTTTTGGGCTCGTGCCGGATCGCCCCAGGCGAGGAAGGAAGGAATGCGAAGGCTGGGCGAACCGTACTTTAAAGGGGATCCATCAAGCCTAGTGACGACGCCGCCGGCCGCGGCCAAAATCGCATGACCGGCGGCTATGTCCCAGTCCATGGTAGGGCCGAGGCGCGGATAGTGATCGGCCACGCCCTCGGCGAGACGGCAGAATTTCAATGATGAACCGGACCCGATCCGGCGAGTGTGGGGCAAGTGCTGGAGGTAAGCCTCGGTTGGCGCATCCAAATGGCTGCGGCTGACCACAACAATGAACTCGTCCGCCGGCGCTGAACGCGAATGAATAGGCTCCGGTGAGAGCGCCTTTTCCCCAACGAACTCCAGCCGCTCCGCGCCTCGTCCGACAATGCCGCGCCAAATAACGCCAAGGGCTGGCGCAGTAATAACTCCGAGGATAGGCGCGCCTTCGGACAAAAGCGCGATGTTGACCGTATATTCGTCGCGGCCGGCAATAAACTCCTTGGTGCCGTCGAGAGGATCAACGAGATAATAACAATTGGATTTGGCGAGCAGAGCCGCGCCGTCAGAAGATTCTTCGGAAATTACCGGGAAGGAGTCGCCAAGACGGGCCAGACCGCCGGCAATGATCGCTTCCGCCGCCTCATCCGCAGAGGTTACCGGAGAGCCGTCCGCCTTGGTGCGAACGCTTCTTCCGAGCGTCCCTTTAATGGCGTTTGCTGCGGCAATGCTGATTGCGGTTAGCACATTAAGCGCGTCGGGATAGTCGGCTGGATCGAAGTTGGACAACGGCGCTCCTTGCTGCCGCGCTTCCTGATGCCACGGCGCGCGTCGTGTATCACATAGTGTTGGATACGGCACGATTGCCGAATCACGTATGCTGTGACAGGCACCCAGCGCTACTCGGTTGCAGCGGAGAAGCTCATGTCCGCCCCAGTTTCCGCCCCTATCGCCATTGGGGCTCTCGATCTAGCGGCATTGCTGTGCTCTCGGGTTTGCCATGACCTCATCAGCCCGGTTGGCGCAATCGTCAACGGCATTGAAGTCATGGAGGAGGACAAGAACGAAGAGACGAAGACTTTCGCGCTCGAGTTGATCAAGAAGAGCGCTTATCAGGCGTCGGCAAAACTCCAGTTTTGCCGATTGGCTTTCGGTGCTGCAGGGTCGGCCGGCGCGCAAATCGATCTCGGCGACGCGGAGAAGCTTTCCCGGGGGTTGTTCGACGACGGCAAAACCGCGCTGGTGTGGAATTTGCCGCGGCTTCTGTTGGACAAGAATTGGGTGAAGCTGTTGCTGAACATGCTGGTCATTGCCGCCGGGACTGTGTCACGCGGCGGAACGCTCACGGTCGAACCAATTACCGCGGGCGATCAGATTTCCGGCTTCACGGTTACGGCGGCGGGTCAAAGCACCCGCCTGAATCCGGCGATCGGCGGTCTCCTCGCGGGCAGCGTGAGCCATCCGGTGGATGCCCATGCGATTCAACCTCTGTATGCAGGCATCTTAGCGCGCGACTGTGGGCTTACGCTCTCGGCCCACGGCGACGCCGCAACGGTCATTTTAACCGCTCGCTAACCAAAGCCGGCTGCGTGGTCGTGGGCCGGGAACCGGCCCTGCAACCGAAATTAAACCCTTTACCAACACACTCCTGTTTGCGCGTCGGGTGTGCCACCCGCCGGCCGGGCACGCGCTTGCGTGCATGAGGCGCTGGGAATTGAGCGCCAAGCTGCGAAATTTTGCGTTGGTGAGGCGCGAGTATGGACGACCTGTTGCGGGAGTTCCTCACCGAGACCAACGAGAACCTTGAGCGGGTCGATGCGGAAATCGTCCGCTTCGAGCACGAGTCGAACAACAGCGAAATCCTCGGGAACATTTTTCGCCTCGTCCATACCATCAAGGGGACCTGTGGATTTCTCGGACTTCCCCGGCTCGAGGCGTTGGCCCACGCGACCGAAACTTTGATGAGTTGGTTTCGCGACGGAATGCCGGTCACTAGCGACGCCGTCACCCTCGTCCTCTCCGCCATCGATCGCATCAAAATCATCCTTGCCGAAATCGAAGAGAAGCAAGGCGAGGAGGGTGGCGACGACAGCGACCTCATCGAGCGGCTGCGTCATTCGGCGGAACATGCCCGCACG
Organism: uncultured Alphaproteobacteria bacterium; assembly: GCA_963753355.1. Taxonomy (GTDB): domain Bacteria; phylum Pseudomonadota; class Alphaproteobacteria; order Rhizobiales; family Xanthobacteraceae; genus BOG-931. The sequence continues at coordinate 43,737 of CAVWBV010000025.1, read as the reverse complement.
CGTTCCAGCCCAGCTCCTGAAGCGCCAAACGGTGCTCAAGTTCGTTCGCCGTCTCGCGTTCCGGCGGAAGCGAAAGCTTTGGCTCGCGAAAAGGATGCTCCGCGCGACGAGCGCGAACGGGCCGCCAACTATTCAATTCGCGTGCAGGTGGAAACGCTCGATAACCTGATGACCAGGGTCTCCGAACTGGTCCTGACCCGAAACCAGCTTCTTGAGATTGTTCGTCGGCACGAGGAGTCGGATTTCAACGTACCCTTGCAGCGACTTTCAAACGTGACCGCCGAGCTGCAAGAGGGCGTGATGAAAACGCGCATGCAGCCGATCGGCAACGCCTGGCAAAAATTGCCGCGGATCGTGCGCGATCTTTGTGCCGAACTCGGAAAAGACATCGAACTCGAGATGCATGGAGCGAATACCGAACTCGACCGTCAAGTCCTGGAGATGGTCAAGGATCCCCTCACGCACCTGGTCCGCAACTGCGCGGATCACGGCATCGAAAGTCCCGAAGAACGACTCGCGGAAGGCAAACCGCGTAGCGGTAAGATCCAGCTATCCGCCTGCCATCAGGGTGGCCACATCATCATCGAGATTGGCGATGATGGCCGCGGTCTCGACGTCCAGCGGATACGCGCGCTCGCACTTGAGCACGGCTTCCTGAACGAGAGCGAACTTGCCGCAAAATCCGATTCAGAAATCTGCAACTTGATTTTTACGCCGGGATTCTCGACGGCAGCGCATGTTACCAGCATCTCCGGCCGCGGGGTTGGCATGGACGTGGTGCGCGCTAATGTGGAACAGATCGGCGGCACCGTGGAGTTGAAGTCGATCCGTAATGCAGGCACAACATTCTCTATAAAGATTCCGCTGACGCTCGCGATAGTTTCCGCGCTCATTGTTGAAGCGAGCGGCGAACGTTTCGCGATCCCGCAACTTTCCGTGCTTGAGCTGGTGCGCGCCGGCGGTGCACATCGCATCGAATGGATAAAGCAGACGCCGGTACTCCGCCTGCGGAAAGAATTGCTGCCACTGGTCTATCTCAACGACGTTCTGCATCTCGATCAAAGCAAGCCCGACCACGGCTTCGTTGTCGTGATGCAAGTGGGAAATCAGGTGTTCGGCCTGGTCGTCGATGGGCTTTTCCATACCGAGGAAATCGTAATCAAGCCGATGTCATCGAAACTGCGTTACATCGGGGCTTTTTCCGGCACCACTATTCTCGGCGATGGCGCGGTGATCATGATTATCGATCCAAATGGGGTTGTTCAGGCACTCGGTCGAGCATCGCCGGTCCTGGCGCGCGCGCAAGAGGCGGAGAAAAGGACTGCCGAAGAGTCCGCCAATCAAGTTCTCACGCCGCTCCTGGTGTTCCGCGCCGGTTCGCAGCAACCAAAAGCGGTGCCGCTATCGCTGATCTCGCGGCTTGAGGAAATCGACTGCGGACGGATTGAAACGTCCAACGGTCAGAATCTGCTTCAATACCGCGGCCAACTGATGCCGCTTCTGTGCATCGATACGCAAACTAAGATTAAACAAGACGGCGTGCAGCCGATTCTGGTCTTCTCGGAGCGCAACCGCTCCATGGGCCTCCTCGTCGATGAAATCGTCGACATCGTGGAGCAACAGCTCGACATCGAAATCATGAGCGAACAGCCCGGCGTTTTAGGCTCTGCCGTCGTAAAAGGCAGAGCGACCGAGGTCATCGACGTCGGACACTTTTTGCCACAGGCATTTGCTGATTGGTTGGACCGGCGTGACGCTTGGCCGGCGCCGCTCGCCCCGAAAGTTCTCTTGGTCGATGACTCCGCGTTTTTCCGCGACCTGTTGGCGCCTTTGATCAAGGCGGCCGGCTATCAAGTTATCACCGTGTCTTCGGCCACGCAGGCGCTCGCCGAACTCTCCTCCGGTGTGACGGTCGATGTCGTCGTCACCGATGTCGAAATGCCGGAAATGGACGGTTTCGCGTTGGCGACAACGTTGCGCCAGGATCCCAAGACTGCCGCAATCCCGGTCATTGCGCTTTCGGCAATGGTTTCCACAGACGCTATCCAGCGGGGGCGTCGTGCCGGATTCCATGATTTCGTCGCCAAGTTCGATCGCGCCGGCCTCATCGCGGCCATCAAGGAGCAAACCGACGAGCTGCACGCGGCAGCCTGAAGGGGAAATATCCGGAGACGTCATGGATAAGGACGGGCATTTTACCGAATTCGTCACTTTCAACATCGCCGGGCAATTGTTTGGCCTGCCGATCGCGCAAGTACAGGACGTTTTCAAGCCTACGAGCGTCACGCGCGTGCCGCTCGCCGGTGCTGAGATTGCCGGGGTGCTAAATCTGCGCGGCCGTATCGTCACGGCCATCGAGATGCGTAGCCGGCTCGACGCGCAACCTCGTAACAATGGCACCGAAGCGATGGCTATCGGCATTGAAGCCAAGGGTAAATCCTTCGGCCTCCTGGTCGACGCGGTTGGAGAGGTACTCAAACTCGCGGATTTTGAGCTCGAACCGAATCCGATCAATCTCGACCGCAAGCTCGCCGTCTTATCCCACGGGGTCTATCGCCTCGACGATCAGCTACTTGTTGTTCTGGATATCGACGAAGTGTTGAGGCTGCGAGGAAAGGCCGCGGCGGCTTAATGGGGACTGCATCGCAACATCGAGCGGGCTCGCCCGCGAATTCTGAAGTGAGGGACCAATGAAGACGTGTTTGGTGGTGGACGACTCAAGCGTCATTCGCAAGGTGGCGCGGCGGATTCTTGAAGGCCTGGATTTTGAGATTTCCGAGGCGGAGAACGGCCAAGAAGCGATCGTTGCGTGTCGCGAGCAAATTCCGGATGCGATCTTGCTCGATTGGAACATGCCGAAGATGGATGGATATGAGTTCTTGCGAGCGCTGCGACGGTTGCCCGGCGGGGACAAGCCCAAAGTTGTGTTCTGCACAACCGAAAACGACGTCGCTCATATCGCGCGTGCGCTCCATGCCGGCGCTAACGAGTACATCATGAAACCCTTCGACAAGGATATTGTCGAAGCCAAGTTCCAGGAAGTCGGGCTCATCTGAACCCGGTAAATTCGCCGAGGAATCGCGCCTTAGTACGCTTGCGATGTTCAACTGTTGAGTTCTGAAAGTCGAGTGAATGAGTAATGTTGCTTCCGCCGCTGCGAGCGTATCTGCGGTTGATCAGCCGATCCGCGTGATGATCGTCGACGACGCAGCCGTCGTGCGCCGGCTGTTGGCTCGTTGGATCGATGCCGAGCCCGATCTCGCCGCTGCGGCCACTTTGCGCACCGGGCGCGAGGCGGTCGAGCAGATCGAGTCCATCGATCCCGATGTTGTTGTGCTCGACGTAGAAATGCCGGAACTAGACGGTATTTCGGCGTTGCCCTTGTTGCTCAGGAAAAAGCGCAATCTCATTGTCATTATGGCCTCCGCGCTGACACGGAGATGCGCCGAGGTCAGCCTACGCGCGTTATCGCTCGGCGCGGCCGACTACGTGCCGAAACCGGAAACTGCGACCGATGCCCCGACTTCGGCGGCATTTCAACGCGAGCTGATTGAAAAAATTCGCAGTCTGGGCGGGCGGGATCGAGCCCGGATGACGCAGCGGCGCTCACAAGCCGCCAAGACCAGCCTAGATAGAGGTCCGGCCGCAGCCGGTACGCCGCCCTTTGCATTGCGTCCGTTTGCGCGTGTCTTGCCCCAGGCGCTGGTAATCGGATCATCGACGGGCGGACCTCAGGCGCTGACTACGCTCATCCGGCAATTGACCGCTACGCTTGAGCGGGCGCCGATTCTGATTACGCAGCACATGCCGCCGACCTTTACCACCGTTCTGGCTGAGCATCTGGCTCGGATCAGCGGTCGAACCGTGCGCGAAGCCGAGCATGGAGAAGCTGTCGTTGCCGGGAGCGTTTATGTGGCCCCCGGGGGAAGGCACATGCGCGTCGCACGCGGGCGAAGCGGGATTTCGATTGTGCTCAGCGACGACCCCCCGATCAATTTTTGTAAGCCGGCGGTAGATCCATTGCTCGCATCCGCATCCGCGAGCTGGGGAGCCGGCACGCTCGCCGTCATCCTGACCGGGATGGGGGCCGACGGCGCTGACGGTGCGCAGAAGGTTGTGGCCGCCGGCGGCAGTGTCATCGCTCAAGACGAGGCCACAAGCGCGGTCTGGGGCATGCCGCGCGCGGTCGCGCAGGCGGGCCTTTGCTCCGCGGTCCTCCCGCTCCCCGAAATCGGTCTGGTGGTCGAACGGTTGTTTTCAGGAGACACACCATGACGCCAGCGGATTTCGACTTCGTCCGCGGCCTGCTCAAGCGGCGTTCGGGCTTGATGCTGTCGGCTGACAAGCAATATCTGCTGGAAAGCCGGTTGTTGCCGGTCGCGCGAAAGGCGGGGTTTGACAGCCTCTCAGGGCTAATTGGCGCGCTAAAGGCCGACAAGACGGAATTGCTGGCGACCGCGGTCGTCGAGGCAATGACCACGAACGAATCATTCTTCTTTCGCGATAAGGTGCCCTTCGACAATCTTCGCACGACAGCGCTTCCCGCACTTCAGGCTGCGCGGCGGCATTCACGCGCACTCCGCATTTGGTGCGCTGCCGCCGCAAGCGGGCAGGAGCCTTACTCGCTGGCGATGGCGCTTAGCGAGATGGATGGCCGCTTCGCTGGTTGGCAGATTGAAGTGATCGCCACCGATATTTCCAATCCCATTCTGGAAAAAGCACGGCAAGGACTTTACAGCCAGTTCGAAGTGCAACGCGGGCTGCCGATCCAGCTCCTGATCAAATATTTCAGCCAGGATGGTGAGATGTGGCAAATCACGCCCGAGATTCGCGCGATGGTTAAGTACCGACAGTTCAATCTTCTGTCGGACTTCTCCGATCTCGGCACGTTTGATTTGATTTTCTGCCGGAACGTATTGATCTATTTCGATCAGGAGACCAAGGTCAACGTACTCGACCGTCTTGCCGAAGTCATTGCCGGCGACGGCTATCTCGTGCTCGGCGCTGCCGAAACCGTCGTCGGCCTGACCGACAGCTTTAAAGTCTGTCCTCAATCGCGCGGGCTCTACACGCCGAATCCGCAACGATCAAAATCGGGGATGGCAGGTGGAAACCTGTCACGGCCGCGGTTGGTCGCGGTAAATGGCGGGCGCTAAGCAGTAACAAAAAAAGTGGCGCCCACGGGCGCCACCTTTCGTCACCTTTGCTTTGCCGATCAGGCGGAAATTTTTGCTTCGTCTTCGTTTGGTTCACGCAGGACGTAGCCACGGCCCCAGACCGTCTCGATGTAATTTTTGCCGCTCGAGGCGTTGGCGAGCTTTTTCCGCAGCTTGCAGATAAAGACGTCAATGATCTTGAGCTCCGGTTCGTCCATCCCGCCATAAAGGTGATTGAGGAACATCTCTTTGGTGAGAGTCGTGCCCTTGCGCAGCGAGAGCAGCTCCAGCATCTGATATTCTTTGCCGGTCAGGTGCACACGCGCGCCGTTGACCTCGACGGTTTTGGTGTCGAGGTTGACCACGAGGTCGCCGGTCTGGATGACCGACTGCGCATGCCCTTTGGAGCGGCGCACTATGGCATGAATGCGGGCTACCAATTCGTCTTTGTGGAACGGCTTGGTCATGTAGTCGTCGGCGCCGAAACCTAAGCCTCTGACCTTGTCCTCGATGCCGGCTAGGCCCGTTAGGATCAGAATCGGCGTCTTGACTTTAGAAACCCGCAAGCTGCGTAGCACTTCAAATCCGGACATGTCCGGAAGATTGAGGTCGAGGAGAATGATGTCGTAGTCGTAGATCTTGCCGAGATCGATCCCTTCTTCCCCAAGGTCGGTCGTGTAAACGTTGAAACTCTCGGACTTGAGCATCAACTCGATCGATTGCGCCGTTGCGCTATCGTCTTCGATCAGCAATACGCGCATGCCAATCCCTTTCTTCGCCGCACGGGCTAAGGTCGGCACGCCCCTGCGGCGGCCCCCGAAAAACGCCTTGGGACAAACTGATTCGAGACTATAAACGAGCTATGGTTAACAAAACCTGATTCCCAGTTGCAAGCATCTCGCCAAAAATACTTAGCGATCGGCTGCAAGATGTTGCAGAGGAGTGGTTTTCTAGCCACGTGGGCACTCAAGTTCCAAATGAAAATTCGGCGCTAACCGAATCTTCAGACTCGCTCGTTGTTACGGCCGATTGCCGGTTTTTCCCAAGCACATCCCAATGATTAATGGCTCGGGTAAATACAGCGTTAAGATGCCCAACCGCTGAGTAACCATCTGCGCTTCGTTAGGCCGGTTTCCTCCCAGCGCGTCGTCAACAAGCGTGCGGATTGCTCCCGTATTCGAGGGCGATGGAAACCGAACGCTAACGTTATCGTGCCACTATCTCGTCCTCGCAGATACCGCGCTGGCTGTTGACCGGCGCCTGATCCCGTGGCTTCGGGGGAGTAACAGTCGATGAAGTCCCGAGAGACGCTTATTCGCCTCAAGAAGTTTCAGGTTGACGAAAAGCGGCGCAAAGTCGCGCAGATTGAAACCATGATCGCCGAGTTCGAACGGATGGCAGGCGATTTAGAGCGGGAAATTCGCGTGGAGCAGGATCGCGCTGGCATTCACGACCCCGCGCATTTTGCCTACCCGACATATGCAAAAGCCGCCATAGCTCGCCGTGAGAACCTCAAGCGCTCGGCCGATGAACTACGTGGCCAGCTCGAGGGCGCAAAAGGTGGGCTCGATGACGCCCTGGATGAGCTCAAGAAAGCCGAGTTGCTCGACGAACGCGACCAGATGCGCGAGCGCGAGGCGGATAGTGCGGTCGAGCAGTCCGAACTTGAGGCCATCGGGCTGATGCGGCTGCGCGGCGGCGTCACGGCCTAGGCTTACTCGGCCAAAGGCCGCCCTTTTTCAGCTGCGTTATTCCACAGCAGGTCGCCAATCCCGCTGTGTCGCGTGCGGCACGATTGCCCGTCGGCACACACAAAAACTGGTGCTTTGGCTCTCGACGAGCGCGGGCCTCCGCGGCGATAATCGGATTCTGCGCAAAGGGGTCCGAGGGGCCGGGGCAAAGGCATGTTAACGCAAGCGGAACTGGTAGGGCTGCTTGCGGCCATCGCCAAGCGCGATGCGGCCGCTTTTGAGCGGCTGTACGAGGCGACCCGAGCGAAACTCTACGGTGTCCTTCTACGTATTTTAGGTAAGCCCGAATTGGCCGAGGAGGTCATGCAGGAGACTTACCTTAAGGTTTGGACAATGGCCGATAGGTTCAATCCGGCCATTGCCACGCCGATCACCTGGATGGTGGCGCTCGCGCGCAATCGCGCGATCGATATCATGCGAAAGAAAGCCGAGGTCTCGATTGAAGATGCACCACAAGCGCTCGAAGTCGCAGCCGATACGCCGACACCGCTTGCCCGGCGGGAGATGACCGAAGAACTGAAGCGGCTTCTTTCCTGCCTGGGCAAGCTCGATCCGGAAAAGCAGCGCATCTTATTGCTCGCGTACTACAGCGGCTGGAGTTGAGATCAACTATCCAGAAAGCTCGACATTCCGGTGAACACTATCAAAACGTGGTTGAGGCGCAGCCTGCTTGAAATCCGTGGATGCATGGGTGCCTGAGCCCGGAGGAGGTTTAAGTGGCCATGTACGATGAGGACCAGGAGACGCTCGCCGCCGAGTATGTGTTGGGGACGCTCTCAAGCGAAGAGCGCGAACACGCCGAGGCGTTGCGGTCGTTCGATCCGAAGTTCGAGAGTTTGGTGCAGCAATGGGAGCGGCGCCTCGGCGAGCTCAACGTGATGGTGGAGGCGGTGGAGCCTTCCCCGGCGGTATGGGACAAAGTCAAAGGTCAAATCGAGCCGGCCGAAAGTACGAATCCCGCGCCGGACCGGCCGCCGCCGCTATCGACGGTGGCCGCGCTCGCCTCCGATCTGCCCGCGGAAGCCGACGGCGGGAAATCGACGACCGCCGCGGCCCCTGCCACCGCCGCGCCGGAGGTGGAGCTGCCCAAGCCGCGAAAGGTCGAACCGACTGCGAACGTTGTGGTCCTGGCACGTCGGGCGAGGCGATGGCGCCGCATCAGTCTGGCGGTTGGCGCATTGGCCGCGGTGTTGGCGCTTTACATTGCCGTGTGGCAGGTCGCTCCTGAGCTGATGCCACCCCAATTGCGCCCGCGGCAGGGCAACATGGTCGCTCGTTCGGACACTACTCCTCGCACGCAGCAGGATCGGTTAGTCGCCGTGTTACAGCAGGGGCCCAACGCGCCGGCGTTCCTGCTGACTTTCGACATGCAGCGCCGCACGCTGATCATACGAAGAGTATCGGCAACCGCTGAAGCTGGAAAAAGTTATGAGTTGTGGCTCATTTCGAAGAATCTCGGCGCCCCGCGCTCGCTTGGAGTTATTGGTACCGACGAATTCACGAGCCGCAATCTTGCCGGCAACTACGACGCCGACACGCTGCGAACGGCGAACTATGCGGTCTCGCTAGAGCCGAACGGCGGTTCCCCGACCGGGGCGCCTACCGGGCCGGTGCTGTTCACCGGCCGGGCCGTCGAATCCCTGCCGGCATCGCCGCCAAAAACGTGAGCGACGCGTCTATTGGATCGCGGGAAGATGTCCGCTCAGGGCGGTTTGCTGGCCGGCCTTGACGAGTGGAACAAAGCCGGCGTCGACCTGGGCGACATGAGCAAAAAGGCCGACTGCCGCCACCAAAGTGGCGCAAAAAAGTCCGACGATAACGATTTTCAAGTGCGTGCGCCGGTCCGCGTCATACATTGAATGGCTCACTGCATTCTCCCGGATTGCGCCTCGTGACAGGCTCGGCCTCGACGGTCCTTCAAGTTCCACTAGCTGGGCGCGGGTGGCCAGAGTCGAAAGGGCTCTCACACAGCGTTGAACAGTCGTGAAAACGAGTGAACGGAAGTTTGGTTCCCGCCCACCTTAAGACAAGCAGCGATTGCTCACGCAGGGCGAAGTTCAAATGCGCCAAAAAGACAGACAGTTCTTGCAATTTGGCCGGTTCGGGTATTTGCGCTTCGGCCTTCGCGGCCTGCTCGTCGTTTGCTTGATTGTCTTTGCGGGCGCGCGGGCCTCAGCGCAGGATCGGCCGGCCGCTTTTGTTGACGCCGCGACCGTGATACCGGGGCTCGTCACAGAAATGCGCTATGCTGGCGCGCATAACTTCGTTGGCCGCCGGATCGACGGTTATGCTGCCCCTCACTGCTTGCTGACCAGGCCCGCGGCGGCCGCGCTGGCCGAAGTCGCGCGCGACCTCGCGCCGCGCGGGCTCGCCGTTAAGGCGTTCGACTGTTACAGGCCCGCTCGCGCCGTCGCTAATTTTGTACGGTGGGCACGCGACATTAACGACACTGCGGGGAAGGCAGAATTCTACCCGCACGTCGATAAGAGCACGTTGTTTCAGGATGGCTATATTTCTTCGCGGTCGGGCCACTCGCGCGGATCAACCATCGATCTGACGCTCGTGCGCACAGGCGACGGCGAACTCGACATGGGCACGCCGTTCGATTTCTTCAGTCCGCTGTCGTGGCCTTCCGCGGCCGGCGTCAGCGCCGAGGCGAAAGCCAATCGCGCTTTGCTTGCAACGGCTATGAAGCGCCGCGGCTTTCGGTCCTATGTGAAGGAATGGTGGCACTTCACATTGGGGGGCGAGCCGTTCCCAAATACCTATTTCGATTTTCCCGTGCAGTGAACTGTAAGGGGAGGGAGCTGGCTCAGCGCTTCACAGGCCGAGATAAAATTTCCTGATCAGGTCGTTGTTATTAAGTTCTTCGGCCGAGCCGCCCTCGAAGGCGATTTTGCCGTGCACGATGACGTAGCCGCGATTGGCGATGCGGATTGCCTGCGTAAAGTTTTGCTCGGCCATCAGGACAGTCAAATTGTAACGTTCCTTCATGCTGGCGATCGCTTCGATCATGCGGCTCACCAGGATGGGAGCGAGCCCGACCGAAGGTTCGTCGACGAGCAAGATTTTCGGCGCCAGCATCAGCGCACGCCCGAGCGCGAGCATCTGCTGTTCGCCGCCGCTCATGCTGCCGGCCAATTGCGCGCGTCGTTCGGCCAGGCGGGGAAAGGTCTCAAAACATACATCGAGATTGCGGCCGAGCTCGCGCCGCGCGGTGCGGCGGAAGGCACCCAGCAGCAAATTCTCTTCGACCGTGAGCTTGGGAAACAGTCGCCGTCCCTCGGGCACCAGGGCTATACCTAGATCGACGATCTCTTCGGTGCTGCGTTTAGTCAGATCGTGATGAGTGCCCTCGATATCGGCAATGATCGATCCGGCACTTGGGCGGACCATGCCCATGACGCACTTCATGAGGGTCGATTTGCCGTTACCGTTAGTGCCCAGCAGCACCACGGTCTCGCCGGCGTCGACTTTCATCGTGACGTCTTCGATCACGCGCACCGCGCCGTAAGCGGCGTGAATGCCGGTGATGGTCAGGCTACTGGCCAAGATAGGCCCTTTCCACTTCCGGATCGCGCATGACCTCCTTCGGATCGCCGTCGGCGATTTTGCGTCCAGAGACCAGCACGACCAGGCGCTGCGAAAAGCTCATAACTGCGCGCATGATGTGCTCGATGAGGATGACGGTGACGCGTTGTTCGTTCAAACGGTTGAGCAGCGTCAGGATTTCTTCGACTTCCGAATGGGTGAGGCCTGCCATCGATTCGTCAGCGATCAATAGTTTGGGCTCCGCAGCCATTGCGCGCGCCAATTCGAGCTTGCGCATTTCCACCTGCGTCAGCTCGCGCGGCAGCCGCTTGGCCTTGCGCTCAAGGCCGACCTCGCGCAGCAGGTGGACACATCGCTCAGCGATCTCGGACGTCGAAAGGTGCGCGCCGCCGCGTGCGGCCACGGCGTACATCAGCGGAATGCGCAGATTATCCGCCAAACTCAGACTGACGAACGGCCGCGGTAGCTGAAAAGTGCGCGCCAGGCCGCGGCGGGTTCGTTCATGCGCCGTCGAGCCGTCGAGCGGCTGGCCATCGAACCGCACTATCCCGGCTTCGTTGTGGAGCGTGCCGCAAATGCAATTGACAAGGGTGCTCTTGCCGGACCCATTCGGTCCGATCAGGCCCAAGCGCTCGCCGGCGCGCACCGACAGCGAAATGCCGTCGAGTGCTACAAAGCCGCCGAAGCGCTTACCCAAACCGTCGACGTCGAGAATCGTCGTCATGTCGTACTTTCGGGGGCGTCGACGCTGACGTGACGGCGGCCGACCAGTTCGTCGGGTTGGTGCTGCAGGTATTTATGCACTAAGCCAATGATGCCGTTGGGAGCAACGATCACAAAGCCAACCAGAAGAAATCCGACGATCAAAAGGTTGACCGCCGATGAGATCGTCACAGTTGCGATTTGCTGCAGCGAACCAAGCAGCACGGCGCCGATCAGCGGACCGACCCAGCTGGTCGTCCCGCCGATCAACGGCATGGCGATCGAGTTGACGGCGTAATCGAGACCGAACGCCGACGAAGGCTGCAAGAAGCCGATGTAATAGGGAAGTGGTGCTCCAGCCATTCCCATCAGGGCGCCGGAGATTGTGGTAGCAATCAGCTTGAGCCGCAGCGTCGGCACGCCGCAGGCTTCCGCCGCCAGCTCATCGTCCCGAATGGTAGCGAAGCCGTACCCGAGCCGCGAGCGCTCGATCAGGCGTGCGGCAAATATCGCGCCCACCGCAAGCAAAAGCATGATCAGAAACAGGTACCGGATATAGCTGCCGAACGGTGCGATGGACTCCGGGCGAACGATGTAGGCGCCGCGCGACCCGCCGACATAGTCCCAGTTGACGACCAGCGTTTGCAGGACGACCGCCAAAGCCAAGGTCGCGATAGCGAAGAATGCCCCGCGCAGCCTTAGCGTCAGGTAGCCCATGCCGAAGCCGACGAGTCCGGAGACGGCGCCGCCGATGAGCACCAGGACCGGAATGGGGAGAGGATGGAGGCGATGCATGGCGACAGCGGAGTAGGCTCCGAGTGCAAAGAACGCTGCCGATCCGAAGTTCACGTAGCCGCAATAGCCGCCAAGAATGTTCCAGGCCGTTGCCAGCACGACATATTGCAGAACGACATATCCGGCGAAGAAATAATAATCGTTGCCGAGCGCGAACGCGGCGGCAAAGACGGCAGCGGCGACGAAAAGACAGATGATCAGAAACAGATACGACCGCACTGTCAGCGTCCCAGCAAACCGGCTGGCCGCACCGCCAGGGTGAGAAGGAGAAATCCGAAGGAAACTGCCGGCGCCCAGGACGGACCGTAGAATGTCGAGGTAACGCTTTCGACGATGCCGATCAGCATGGCGGCGACGAGAGTTCCGGGCAGGCTGCCCATGCCGCCCAACACACAGATCGCAAATACGCGCCCGATATATTCCCGTCCGACAGACGGCTCGACAGGTTGGATGACGATGAGGAATGCGCCGGCGATCGATGCCGTCGCAATGGAGATGCCGAACGCAATTCGTTTGATGCGGATCGGATCGACGGCCATGAGCTTAAGGGCAAGCTGATCCTGTGCCACCGCCATGATTGCTCGGCCGACAAAGGTGCGAACCAAGAAAAGCTGGAGCGCAGCGATGAGCAGGAGAGACACTACGCATGGCACCAAAATGCGTAGCGGAATATCAATGGCGCCGAGGTGCCAGGTCGGGCCGATATAGGCGGCTTCGACGTAACGGTAGTCGACGCCGAAATAGAGGACGAGAGAGACCTCGGTGATGAACAGGAGTCCGAAGAAAAATGCGAGTCCACGCAACGATTCCTGCCCACGTCGCTCGAAGGACGCGTAATAGATTTGATAGATGCCAGCGCCGAGCGCGTAGAACGCGGGTGTGACAATGATGCTGGCGAGGATCGGATCCAATCCAAGCTGCGCGTTGATGATGTAGGCGATGTAAGACCCGAGAATAATAAAAGCGGGATGGGCGATATTGACGATGTCAAGAATCCCAAACGATAGCGATACGCCGGCGGTCACAGCGGCATAAAACGCGCCGATCAAAATGCCGGAGATCACGGCATTGATGAGAAGATCGAAAGAAAAGATCATTCCCCAGCCCTGTACGCAGCGAGAGCACTGACATTCCGGGACGGCCCGGAGAGCCGAGCCCGGTCAGGGCCATGGCGTTTTTTCCCCGCGATTATTTGCACAATATCGAAATCGCCCTAGTGATGGCAAATAATCTCGCCGGTTAGAGAGGGGACCCGAATGCCGCGACGTGCCCAAAGGCGCGCCTTGGTAATAGGCGGCTCAATGAGTGGGCTATTGGCCGCACTCATGCTCCGGCGGAACGGCTGGCAAGTCGACGTTTTCGAACGCGCCGAGGGCGGCCTTGCCGGCAGGGGCGCTGGCATTGTCGCGCAGCCTGAGATGATCGCGCGGCTCGCTAGCCTGGGATTGGATACTCACGACACTGGTGTTTCGATCTCGGCGCGCAAAATTTTCGATAGGGAGGGCCGGCTAGTTGCAAGCGGCGTCTGTCCGCAGGTGTTGACCGCATGGGAGCGCGTCTATCACATTTTGCGCGGCGCATTTCCGGATGCTCATTTTCACCCTGGGCGTGCTTTCAAACTTGTTGAGCACGACGATTTAGGCGTCGTTGCGCGTTTCAGCGATGGCGGCACCGAACGGGCAGACTTGCTGATCGGCGCAGATGGTCTTCGCTCGACGGTGCGGCAGCAATTTTTGACGTCGGTTGCTCCGCTCTACGCGGGTTACGTGGCTTGGCGGGCACTTGTTTCGGAGAGTGCGCTGCCGCCACAAATCCACGGCGACCTTTTTGACGCGTTGGCATTCTGCCTGCCGCCCGGCGAGCAATTCCTCGGTTATCCGGTCGCCGGGCCGGACGACGACCTCCGGCCGGCGTACCGCCGCTACAACATTGTTTGGTACCGCCCGGCGGATCCGGCGCGCGAGCTGACTTGGCTCCTGACCGACGAAAGCGGGGTCGTTCACTCGATTTCCATTCCGCCGCCCCTGATCCGGCGCGAGGCCATCGCGGCAATGCGAGCGGCGGCCGAACGGCTCTTGGCGCCGCAATTTTGCGCGATCGTGCGGTTGATTAAAGAGCCCCTGCTGCAGCCCATCTATGACCTGGAAACTGCGCAGCTTTCGTTTGGCCGCGTCGCCATAATCGGCGATGCCGCTTTCGTGGCGCGTCCGCACGTAGCGGCCGGGCTGTCAAAAGCGGCCGATGATGCCGCATCTTTGGCGGCTGCTCTCGAGGCTGATGATGTCGCGGGCGCTTTGCGTCGTTTCGAAGCGGAGCGATTGCCCGAAGGCCGAAAAATTGTCGAGCGGGCGCGGCACCTCGGCTCTTATTTGCAGGCGACCCAAAGTGCCGAGGAGCAGGAACGGTCCGCCCGACACAGCATCCCCCAGGCGGTCCTCGCCGAGACCGCCGTGTTGGACTTTTTGCGCCGCTGACCGATGGGTGTCCGGCCAGACGCCTGCACAACAAGCGTGAGCGGTTAAACGTGCTGGCCGCCGTTGATGTGAATCTCGGCACCGTTGACGTAAGACGACGCCTCCGTACACAGCACATGAATGATCTTCGCAACCTCGTCGGGCGTGCCTAGGCGATGCATGGGGATATTCTCGACGATTTTTTCCGTTCCGGGAGAAAGCATCGCGGTGTCGATTTCACCGGGCGCGATGGCGTTGACACGAACACCCACCGCGCCGAAATCCGCGGCCATCTCGCGCGTGAGAGCTGCGAGCGCCGCCTTCGAAGTCGCATACGCAGCGCCGGCGAACGGGTGAACACGCGAACCTGCAATAGAAGTCACGTTAACAACCGACCCTTTTGCGGCCTTGAGCTCGTCGAGGAGGCCGCGGGCCAGCATGATCGGGGCGAAGAAATTCACCTGAAAAACTTGATGCCAATCTTCCCGCGACGTGTCGATCGAGCCAAGACGTTTGCCCCCTGACGCTTTAGGTGAGATGGCGGCGTTATTGACGAGCGCGTGCAATTCCCCATTGACGCGTTGTTTGATTTCAGCGATGGCCGCGACCGTATTGTCGGTATTGGCCAAATCGACTTGGATATGATCGTCGGGACCGGCTTCCCAAGGACAATTTTCCGGAAACGGATGGCGTGAACAAGTAATCACGCGCCAACCGGCGGCGGAAAACCGCTTCACCGTGGCGTGGCCGATACCGCGGCTCGCCCCGGTGAGAAGAAGTGTCCTGTCCTTGCGGTTGTTGGTGGTCATCCTGATCTCGAATTTCTCCTTCAGCGCTTACGGATAAAGCCGGGTCTTGCGCCACGAATCCGCCGGTCCGGAGCGGGCAAACGAAATGCGGTCGTGCAGCCGAAACGGCCGTTCTTGCCAGAACTCGATTTCGAGCGCCGTTACGCGATAGCCCGACCAATGCTCCGGCCGCGGCACTGTTCCAATTGCGTACTTCGCCGTGTAGCGCGCTACTTCCTTCTCAAATGCCAGCCGGCCTTCCAGCGCAGTGGATTGTTTGCTCGCCCAGGCGCCAATCTGCGCCATCCGCGATCGGGTGGCAAAATAGGCGTCGGCTTCAGCCGCCGAAACCGGTTCGACCGTTCCACGTATGCGGATCTGACGTTGCAGCGATTTCCAATAGAATGCCAGCGCCGCTCGTGGTGCGTTGGCAAGCTCAAGCCCTTTGACGCTGCCAACGTTCGTATAAAAGACGAAGCCGCGTTCGTCGAAACCTTTGAGCAGAACCATCCGCACGTTGGGCGAGCCGCCGGCATCCACGGTCGCGAGCGCCATAGCGTCGGGATTGACGGGTTCCGCGCCTTTGGCCTCCGCGAACCAGGCGGCGAACAACCGCAGCGGTTCGTCGACGTCCGTGAAGTCACCGGCCGTTAACCAGCCAGGGCGTTCTATCGTCTCAGTCTCGGACATCCTGTGGGGTACTCCGTTGCTCGCGTGCAACGATCATGGCGCAAGCCGTCAGCCCTTATATAGGGGAAGCGCCGGGCTAAGCCTATCTCGGCTGCCGGCTTGGCTCGCCACCTCTATTGCGCTGCTTACTGTCCTGTCGGCCCCTGGCTGTTCTTTGCCGCTCAATTCCATGTTCGAGAAGAACGATGCCGCCTCCGAGCAGGTTGGCGCGACGGGGTCGATTGATCGCGGGCTTCAATCTGCCGAGGCCAGAATGCCTTCCGAAAGCGATTTGGCCCATGCCCGCGCGGCTGCTTCGGATGCAATCGCACGTGAATCAAACGACAGCAGCACTCCGTGGAGTAATCCGGATAGCGGTGCCGGCGGCAATATCACCCCCCTCGGCAAGTCGTATAGTCAGGGCGATTTACGATGCCGGGGCTTCCTGGCGAGTTACACACGCGGCAATACCCAGTCCTGGTTACAGGGTGAAGCTTGCCGGATGGCCTCCGGGAAGTGGGAGGTTAGAAACCTAAGGCCGCTCAGCCAAGGTTAGGCCGGCATAGCTCGTCCGGCCTCGATGCGTTGCTGCATTGCGAGGCGTTGGATAAACAACCACATTGTCAGGACGCGGGCGGCGGCGCCAATCCACAGCCGGGACGGAGTTTATTGGGGATGCGTGATCCCTATGAGATCTTGGGGCTCAATCGGAAGGCAAGTTCATCCGACGTCAAGAGCGCATTTCGCCGTTCGGCGAAGAAGCTGCATCCCGACGCCAACAAAAACGATCCGAAAGCGGCCTCGCGTTTTGCCGAGCTGAACGCGGCCTACGAAATCCTTGGCGATGAAGCCAAGCGCCAAGCGTTTGATCGGGGCGAGATCGATTCCGAGGGCAAGCCGCGATTCCGCGGCTTCGAAGGCTTTGGTGCCGGGGCGGGGCCCCGCCCTGGGGCTGGCTTCGGTTCGGACGCCGAGTTCGAGACCTTCAGCTTTGGACCCGAAGGCTTCACCCGCGCGACGCGGCGTGGGCGCGGCGGTTCAGGTGCAGGTTTCGGTGGCTTCGAAGATATTCTCCGCGAAGCGTTTGGTGGCGGTGGTGGGCGCCGCGGCGCCGGCCGTTCGGCGTTTGAGGCCGAGGATCCAGCGCGGGCTGACGTGGCCGTCGCATTCACTGTTTCCCTCCCGGAGGCGGCGCAAGGCACCGCACAGCGATTGCGGCTGCCGTCGGGCAAAGACGTCGAGGTCAAGATTCCTGCCGGAATCACCAGTGGCCAGCAGATCAGGCTGCGCGGCCAGGGGATGGCTGGTCCGGGAGGCACTGGCGATGTTCTGATTACGGTTTCAATAGCACCACATCCCACTTTCACTCTCGATGGTTCCGATGTTCGGGTCGATCTGCCGCTAACGCTCTACGACGCCGTACTCGGGGCCAAGGTTCGCGTCCCGACGCTGGACAAGCCGGTGGAAATCACCGTTCCGCCGGGAACCAGCAGCGGCCGCACGTTCCGGCTTAAGGGCAAAGGTTTCCCGGCCAAGGCTGGCCACGGCGACCTATTAGCAACGGTTCGCATCGTGCTGCCCGGTAAAGAAGACGCTGAGTTCGAAGAGTTGATGCGGAAATGGCGAAGCCAAAAAGCTTACGATCCACGCAAAGGTACGTGAGCATAGGGGTCTACGTCAGCCGTCGTCGCGCGCTTGAGCAGCCCACCACCCTATGCCATAGGAAGCCCGGGCGCCGAAAAAATCCTCATACGGGGTCGGAGAATGTCGGAAGTCTCGGGCCTCATGCGCGGCAAGCGCGGCTTGATTATGGGGGTTGCCAACCAGCGCTCGCTGGCGTGGGGCATCGCCAAAGCGTGCCACCTGCACGGCGCCCAGCTCGCCTTCACTTATCAGGGTGATGCGCTGAAGAAGCGCGTTGAGCCGCTCGCGCAGGAAGTCGGCGGTATCGTCGTTGGGCACTGCGATGTAACCGATCCTGCAACGATCGACGCGGCGTTCGCCGCCCTGCAATCGGCTTGGGGTAGTATTGATTTTCTCGTCCACGCCATAGCCTTTTCCGACCGCGCCCAGCTCGATGGCCGTTACGTCGACACGACGCAGGACAACTTCACGCAGACCATGCTGGTCAGTTGTTATTCGTTTACGTCAGTGGCTCAACGCGCTGAGAAAATGATGCCCAACGGCGGCTCCATGCTGACGCTGACCTACTACGGCGCGGAAAAGTGGATGCCGCATTACAACGTGATGGGCGTCGCCAAGGCCGCGCTTGAAGCATCGGTGTGGTACTTGGCCGCCGACCTCGGTGTGAAGAACATCCGGGTCAACGCCATCTCTTCGGGTCCGATCAAGACGCTCGCCGCAGCCGGCATTGCCGACCTCCGCTATATTTTCAGGTGGAACGAGTACAATTCGCCGCTACGCCGGAATGTTACCATTGAGGACGTAGGTCAGGCCGGAGCCTACCTTCTCTCCGACATGTCACGCGGCGTCACCGGAGAGGTTCATCATGTGGACGCCGGCTACCACATTGTCGGTATGAAGCATCCCGACGCACCCGACATCGCAGTCGGCAAGGAGTGATCCGGAAGCAGGCCGTGAAAACACAGCCTTTTCCGCAACTTAACCTAAATTCAGATTGTCGCAGACGGACCCGGCTGTAAGGCCGGGGAATTAATATTCACCACAATATGGCATAACCGCTTGCAGCATCAGTCTGCTGTGATTTTACCTCCGGCATCATGTCGTTCAACACTTACGGGCATTTGTTTCGGGTGACGACCTTCGGCGAAAGCCACGGGCGCGCGATCGGTTGCGTGGTCGATGGTTGTCCGCCGCGCATTCCGCTGAGCGAAGACGATATCCAGCCTTACCTTGATCGCCGCCGTCCCGGGCAGTCGCGTTTCACGACGCAACGGCAGGAGCCGGATGCAATTAAAATCCTGTCTGGCGTGTTCGTCGACGAAAAGGCTGGGCAGCAGGTGACCACCGGTACGCCGATTGCGCTTATTATCGACAATGTCGATCAGCGCACCAAAGATTACTCCGACATCAAAGACAAATATCGGCCGGGCCACGCCGACTATGCGTACGACGTAAAATACGGCGTGCGCGATTATCGCGGCGGCGGCCGCCAGTCGGCGCGTGAAACAGCGATGCGGGTCGCGGCTGGTGCGATCGCCCGCAAGATCGTGCCGAACGTGCGCGTGCGTGGCGCGCTGGTGCAAATGGGCCCGCACCGCATCGATCGCGCCAGGTGGGACTGGGAGGAAATCGAGCGCAATCCATTTTTTTGTCCAGATGCCGAACGCGCGACATTCTTTGCGGAATATCTCGATGGCTTGCGTAAGCGTGGTTCTTCGGTCGGCGCGGTCATTGAAATCATCGCCGAAGGCGTGCCGCCGGGTCTCGGTGCTCCCATTTACGGCAAGCTCGACGCCGATATTGCCGGCGCTCTTATGAGCGTCAACGCGGTCAAAGGCGTAGAGATTGGCTCAGGCTTTGCCGCGGCTGAGCTTTCCGGCGAGGAAAACGGTGACGAAATGCGCATGGGTAATGACGGCAAACCGATATTTCTTTCCAACCATGCCGGCGGCGTGATGGGCGGCATTTCCACCGGGCAGCCGATCGTCGCGCGATTTGCCGTCAAGCCCACGTCTTCGATCCTAACGGCTCGCCGCACAGTCGATCGCTACGGACACGATGCCGAGATCGCCACAACCGGCCGACACGATCCTTGCGTCGGCATTCGGGCCGTGCCGGTCGGCGAAGCGATGGTGGCATGCGTCTTAGCCGATCACTATCTGCGCCATCGCGGCCAGGTGGGTTCACCTCCCGCTTGGCCGTTTTCACGGGCGTCGAAGTGACAGCGGCTGGGAACGAACCGGACAATGAACGACGTGCACCAACGCATCCGCGCTGCAGTTGACGCATTCTCCCGGGGAGAGCTCGTCATCGTGGCCGACGATGACGATCGCGAAAACGAAGGCGATTTATTCGTCGCTGCATCGCTCTGCACGCCGGAGAAGATGGCTTTCATTATCCGCCACACGTCTGGGATTGTTTGCGCTCCGGTGGCGCAGGATGAGGCGCGGCGGCTCCATCTTGATCCTATGGTGGCACGCAACGATGCGCCACTTGGCACCGCCTTTACCGTTTCGGTCGACGTGCGGCATGGCTTGACTACGGGCATTTCGGCCGAGGAGCGTACTAACACGGTGCGCGCGCTTGCCAACGGCAACATGGGTGCGTCCGATTTCGTCAGGCCGGGCCACGTCTTTCCGCTGGTCGCCAAAGAGGGCGGCGTACTGATGCGCTCGGGCCATACCGAGGCGTGTGTCGATCTTTGCCGACTTGCCGGGCTGCCTCCAGTTGGAGTGCTGGCGGAGTTGATGAATGACAACGGCACGGTCATGCGCGGGCCGGAGATCGCGGCCTTTGCCGCGCATCACAAAATCGACCGCGTGAACATCGCTGACTTGATTGCTTATCGTCAGGCCCGCGACAAACTCATCGAGCGATTGGGGGAATTCCCGGTAGATTCTGAAATCGGCACGTTGACTGGCTACGCCTTTCAGACTCCGTTCGATCCGTTTTACCACATGGCGTTCGTCTACGGTCAGATCGGCCAGGGAAGAAACGTGCTCACTAGGCTGCATCGCGCGAATCTTATTCTCGACGTCTTTGGGGGCGCCAAAGCGATCCGCCGTACGCTGGAGCGCTTCAAAGCCGAGGGCAGGGGAGTACTGGTCGTTTTGCGAGATGGAGCGGCGGGCGTGCCGGTAGTCGCAATTCCGAAATCCGATGAGACTGCTTCGGGAGAAGCGCGCACCCGCCAGTGGCGCGAGGTCGGTCTGGGCGCCCAAATTCTCAAGGACCTCGGCGTCGCCTCCATCAGGCTCCTGAGCTCGTCGCGTCACATGACCTATGTAGGCTTGTCCGGCTTCGGCATTGAGATCGTAGGAACGGAGCCGGTCGAAGTATAAGTTCATCGCGCCGGAATGTTTTCGGCCAATGAAAGGGGTGACAATGAACAAAATCTGGCGCTGGCCAAGCCTGGCTCTAAGCCTTGTCGCTCTATCCCTCACACTTGCCGGTTGCGGCTATAATACCATCCCGACGTTGGAGGAGCAGGCGAAAGCGCGCTGGGCTGATGTCGAGAATCAATATCAGCGCCGCGCCGACCTTATTCCCAACCTCGTCGCCACGGTGCAGGGCTACGCCGCGCAGGAGAAGAACGTTCTAACTGCCGTAATCGAAGCGCGCGCCAAGGCGACACAAATCAAGGTCGACGCTTCGCAATTGACCGATCCGGATAAGTTGAAGGCCTTCCAGGACGCGCAAAACCAGCTCACTGGCGCGCTTGGTCGTTTGCTCGCGGTGTCGGAGAACTATCCAGATCTGAAATCCAACGCCAATTTCCTGGCGCTGCAGTCGCAGCTCGAGGGAACCGAGAACCGCATCGCGGTAGCGCGCCGCGACTACATCGAGGCGGTGCGCGCCTATAATACGGCGTTGCGAACCTTCCCCACAGTCCTGTGGGCGAAGACCGCTTTCTCGGGCAACAAACCGATGGCCGAGTTCACCGCCAGCGAAGGTTCTGAAAAGCCGCCGACAGTGAAGTTCTGAGGGCTTTAGCCTGCGGACGAGGCATCGCGGACATGCGGACATGAAGGCCGGATCGCCTTTGCGCTTTACTCTCGGCGATGACCACCGCCTGACGCGGGCTGCCGCTTTGGCGCTGACGTTCCTCCTTTTCCTGTCTTCGATCGCGCTCGCCTTCGATTTTCCCGCGCTGAGCGGCCGGGTGGTCGATCAGGCCGGCGTCCTAACCGCCGAGGCGCGTAGCGACGTCGAAGCAAAGCTCCAGAACCTCGAGGACAAATCCGGCATTCAGCTCGTCGTCGCCACCGTCAAATCGCTGCAGGGCAGTGACATAGAGACTTACGCCAACCAGCTGTTCCGTTTTTGGAAGCTCGGTGAAGCCAAGAAGAACAACGGCGTGCTCCTTCTGGTCGCGCCATCCGAGCATAAAGTGCGCATTGAAGTCGGCTACGGCCTTGAAGGTACGCTGACCGACGCACTGTCCTCGGTCATCATCGCCAGTGCGATAATCCCGCGCTTTAAAACGAATGATTTTTCTGGCGGTATTGAACGCGGTGTTGACGGCATCATCAGCGTGCTGAGCGGCGACAAGAGCGAGTGGCAGCAGAAGCCGAAAGTCCGCTCGGAAGGTCCGGCAAGCGACTTCGACAAATTGTTTCCTCTTCTGTTTTTCGTGTTGCTGATCTTCATCATCTTTTATCTCATCCGGCACGCCAATGGTCCGGGTGGTCGCGGTGGCCGCGGCGGATATGGGGGCCCGGTCTTCCTCCCGTACGATGGCGGCTCCTGGGGCGGATCTTCCGGCGGCGGCTTTGGTGGCGGCTTTTCGGGCGGCGGCGGATCGTCCGGTGGCGGCGGCGCCTCGGGGAGCTGGTAATGGCGCTCACCCCCAAGGATCACGCCGCCGTCGCCGCCGCTATCGCGGCGGCCGAGAAAAAGACCAGCGCGCAGTTCGTGTGCGTGCTGGCGCGCGCATCGTCCGATTACGCGCATATCCCGATCATCTGGGCGACGGTGTTGGCGCTATTGACACCGTGGCCATTGATCCAATTCACGGAATGGAGCGTACAGCGGATTTTTCTCATCCAGCTCGTTGTTTTCATTGTTTTTGCGCTGGTCTTCTCCTGGATGCCGCTGCGGCTCGCGCTCGTTCCCCGCGCGTTGCGGCGCGGGCGCGCGCATCGCGCGGCGCTGGAGCAATTCGTCCTGCGCCGCGTCGCCCACACCAAGCATCGGACGGGCGTGCTGATTTTCGTGTCATTGGCCGAGCGCTATGCGCGAATCCTCGCCGACGAGGGCATCGCGCAAAAGGTAAACGCGGTCGAGTGGCAGGCGGCGGTCGACGCGCTGGTCGGCCACATGCGCGAAGGCCGCATCGCGGCGGGCTTTACCGCTGCCATTGAGCGGTGCGCCGCGGTTGCCGAGGCGCACGTTCCACCGGACGGGTTTGCGAACGAGTTGCCGAACCGCCTTTACGTGACGTAGCGCGTTTGCTTCTGGCCATCTTGGCAGGCACTACCGCGTCGGTGGAAAAAGAGGAGTGCAATGCTGGTCGGCGTGCCCAAGGAGATCAAGGACAACGAATACCGCGTCGGCCTCGTGCCTTCGACGGTGCGCGAGCTGGCCGACAAGGGGCATCGTGTTCTGGTCGAAACCGGCGCGGGATCAGGCGCAGGTTTGCCCGACAACGACTACAAACTTGCCGGCGCCGAGATTGTCGCCAATGCCGACGCCGTCTATGGCCGTGCCGAGTTGGTGGTGAAGGTGAAAGAACCGCTCGCGTTCGAGCGCAAGAAGCTGCGCCGCGCTCAGGTGCTATTCGCCTATCTGCATCTCGCGCCCGACCGTGCCCAGACTGAGGACCTGCTTCAGTCGGGTGTCACCGCGATCGCCTACGAAACGGTGACCGACGCGCACGGCACGCTGCCGCTGCTTACACCGATGTCGGAAGTGGCCGGGCGCATGGCGCCCCACGTCGGCGCTCGGTGCCTTGAAAAGGAAAACGGCGGCCGCGGCGTGCTCCTTGCCGGCGTCCCCGGCGTGTCGTCGGCGAGTGTGGTCATTCTCGGCGGCGGCGTTGCCGGCAGCAACGCGGCTTTAATTGCCTCCGGCATGGGCGCCGAGGTCACGGTGCTCGACCGCAATCCCGAGGCGTTACGGCGCCTCGCCGGGCAGTTCGGGAACCGGGTGCGTACGCTGTTCTCAACCCGCGATGTGGTCGAGACGGTGTGCCGGCGCGCTGACCTCGTCATCGCTACCGTCCTGGTTCCCGGCGCGACCGCGCCAAAGCTCATTTCGGCACAGACGGTGAAGGCTATGAAGCCCGGTTCGGTGATTGTCGATGTTGCCATCGACCAGGGCGGTTGCGCCGAGACCTCGCGACCGACCACGCACTCGCACCCAACTTATGTCGTCGACGAAGTCGTTCACTACTGCGTGACCAACATGCCCGGCGCCGTCGCGCGGACGTCCACCTTTGGGCTTAGCAATGCGACCACGTCTTTCGTGCTTGCACTAGCCGACAAGGGTTGGAGGCAGGCGTTGATCGACGACCCGCATTTGCGCGACGGCCTCAACGTGCACGACGGCCACGTTGTTTATCAAGCCGTCGCCAACGCACTGAAATTGCCCTACATGTCGGCGGAGCAAGCCCTGCGCGCCTGACTCACTCTTCCGCTCATCTCCAGCTGGGGAAGGCCGCGAATAGGTCGGTTCGCGCGCTTTTCAACTGGTCGCGAGCACTGACCTGATCTGCCGGGCGGCCGTATCGCGCGCACATCAGATCGCCTAGAAACACGCGGGCGCGACAACTCCGATAGTGCAGGCGAGGAGGCCTCGATGCCCGCGTACGATTTTTTGAATATCAAGCGCCGCGAGTTCTTGCACGCCGGCGGTGCGCTGGTCTTGGGCGCGGCTTTGCCGACTACTCGCGCGCTAGCGCAGGCGAAGCTCAAGATAGGCGTCATTGGCTCAGGCCATATTGGCAGCACGATCGGCGCGTTGTGGGTCAAATCGGGCCACCCGGTCCTGTTCTCGTCCCGCCATCCAGAAGAGCTAAAGGACCTCGTCGCTGGCTTGGGCGAACTTGCTAAAGCAGGTACGGTGGATGAGGCGATCGCTTTCGGCGACGTTCTTTTTATCGCGGTTCCGTATGGCGCGTTGCCGCAGATCGGTCAGGACTACGGCGCGAAACTAAAGGGCAAAATCATGCTCGACGCCTGCAACGCGGTCGCCGCTCGTGATGGCGCGCCGATTGCCGACGAAGTTGAGAAGGAGGGAGTTGGCGTCGTGTCGCAGAAATATCTGGCGGGCGCGCGCATCGTTCGCGCCTTCAACACCCTCAACTACAAGATCTTTGCCAGCCAGGCCAATCGTCCCGATCCGAAACTTGCCATACCGATCGCCGGTGATGATGCGGAAGCGGTGCGGACCGCCGAAGGGCTCATTCGCGACGCAGGTTTCGACACTGTTGTCGTTGGCAAACTCGCCGATGCCCGCCGCTTCCAGCGCGGCGGCCCCGGATATGGGCAAGAGGCAACAGCGGCCGAACTGAGACAGAAGCTCTCGATCGCTCCATGAACGCCTTGCGGCGCTGGGTCGATTGGGCGGTACCGGCGACGCCGCAGGAGCGTGCGGCGGCGCTGTGGTCGTTCGCCTATTTTTTTGCGCTGCTCGCCGGCTATTACGTGTTGCGGCCGTTACGCGATCAGATGGGCATCGCGGGCGGCACCAAAGCGCTCCCTTGGCTATTTACCGCCACCTTCATCGCGCTGCTTATGTCGCAACCCGTCTACGGCGCTCTGGTGGCAAAGCTGCCGCGCCGCTTGTTCGTCCCCATTGTCTATCATTTCTTCGTCGCCAATCTGGCGTTGTTCTGGGTTTTGCTCACGCTCGGAATTGCTCCGGTGATCGTGGCCCGTGTTTTCTTCGTTTGGGTTAGCGTCTTTAGTTTGTTTGCGGTCGCGGTGTTCTGGTCGTTCATGGCGGATCTTTTTACCGCCGAGCAAGGCAAGAGGCTGTTCGGCTTCATCGGTGCGGGCGGCACCGCCGGAGGTTTGCTCGGTCCGGTGATCACAATCGGCCTTTCGGTCCCGCTCGGCCCGGTGAATCTTCTGATCGCCGCCGCCGTGCTGATCGAAATGGCAGTGCTGTGCGTTTATCGCCTAGATCGGACAGCGACTGCGTCGGCGGGTTTCCAGCCTGAGCCGCGGCGTGTCGGCGGCGGCGCCTTTGCAGCGTTGCCTGAACTCTTTCGCTCACCGTATCTGCTCGGAGTGGCGGGCTGGGTGAGCCTGTTGTCGTTTTGCGCCACCATTACCTACCTCGAGCAAGCCAATATCGTGTCCGCGAACGTGCATGGCGCGGGTGCGCAAACCCGCATCTTTGCCGGTATCGATCTGGCCGTCGGATTGCTCAGCCTGGTGACACAGATCTTTGCTACAGGCCAGGTGCTCAAGCGCTTCGGCACTGGCGTCGCCGCGGCTGCGCTTCCGGCAGTCTACGTCATCGGTTTCGCCACGCTGTTCTCGGCGCCGACGCTCGCGGTCGTCATCGGGCTTCAGGTGGCACAGCGCTGGATGAATTTTGCCATCGCCAATCCGGCAAGACAGGTGTTCTTCACCGTTCTTGACCGCGAAGAGAAATACAAGGCCAAAAACCTGATCGATGTCGTCATTTATCGCGGCTCCGACGCCCTTTACAGTTGGGTGTTTGACACGCTGCAGGCGTTGGGGCTGAAGCTTGGCGGCATCGCGCTCATCGCTTTGCCGTTTGCAGCAGGCTGGCTGGCGTTATCGACTGCCTTGGGCCGGGCGCAGGAAAGCCGCGCCGCGACATTGGTGCCGACCCAGAGCTCCGCGATGCAAGGAGGGCACACATGAGGGAAATTAACCGCCGGACGTTTGCGACGCTTGCCGGTGCGACTCTACTCTGGCGCCCCGTGCTCTTGCGCAGTCGCCTGAAATTCTTGCCCGGACGATTCCCTCAAGCGGCGAAGGTCTTGCGACGGTGGGGTTAGGCACCGCGCAAGTCTTTGATACCGGCGACGAGACGACGAAGCAAAAGGCGGATGCGGTACTGCAAGCATTGATCGCGGGCGGAGGACGTTTGGTCGATACGTCCTCGGTGTACGGCGAAGCCGAAGTTGTCATCGGCGAGGTCGTCGGGCGCGCTCATTCGCGCGAAAAGCTGTTCTTGGCGACCAAGCTCGAAGCACCCGACCTCGCCGAGCTCAAGCGTTCGCTCACCCGCCTGCAGACGGACAAGCTTGACCTATTGCAGTTTCACAACCTGCGAAATCCTGAGCAGTCGCTTGCGCAATTCAAGGAATGGAAAGCGCAAGGCATTTGCCGCTATATCGGCATCACTTCGACACGCCACGCCGACTTCGCCGCCATTGAAGCCGTTCTGGCGCGCGAAAAGCCCGATTTCGTTCAAATCGACTATTCGCTCGACGACCGTGAAGCGGAGAAGCGAATCTTGCCCGTGGCGGCTGAGGTCAAAACCGCCGTGCTGACCGCGTTGCCGTTCGGCCGGGCACGGCTGTTCCGCGCGGTTCGCGGCAAAGAGATTCCAGACTGGGCGCGAGGATTTGCCGGGAGCTGGGCGCAATTCTTTCTCAAATATTTGCTGGCCGATCCGCGGGTAACCGCGGTGATCCCGGGCACAGCCGACGCGGGACACATGACGGACAATCTCGGCGCAATGCGCGGGCCGCTGCCGAACGAGGAGCAGCGCCGGCAAATGGCAGCGTTCGCTGACGCACTCTAAGGGTTTCGACGACGAACGATCGCTGAGTGCCTCAAGCCCACCGAACAGGTGGCGCATAGTTGCCTACGCAGCCTTGCAGAATTGAAACAATAATCTGCACCGATCACCCGGCGTAGACGCATCTTTCTTTTATCAGCGGGGCCCTTGGCGGGGCTGAAAATTCCTTTTAACTCAAGGCTGTAGTTGACGATTGAAATGAAAATGTCCGACGTATCTCTCATCACATCTCAAGCGCATTTTCCGCTGTCCGGTCCCGCGTTCGCGATAGAGCCACCGCCTCGGCTTGTCTCGCCTGAATTGGCAGCGAAGCTCGCCGATGAATTCTCCGGATCGGACCTGTTTGGACGGGTGGCGGCCATTCGCTCGCTCGTCCCCGGACGGATCGTTTTCACGACCAGTTTTGGGCTTGAAGCGCAAGCGCTAGCTCATGCGATATTCTCGCAAGGCCTCACGATTGACGTCGCCACGCTCGATACCGGACGCCTTTTTCCGGAAACTTACGATGTCTGGGCGCGGACTGAGCATCGCTACGGCGTCCGAATTTCCGTCTTTACTCCGGAAAGCAGCAGCATCGAGCGGTTGGTCGCAAAGCAGGGCGTCGACGGCTTTCGCTCGTCCGTCGCAGAACGGCTTGAGTGTTGCGCTGTACGTAAGGTGACCCCACTCACGCGAATTCTCGAAGGCAGCGCGGCTTGGGTCACCGGCATGCGCGCCGACCAATCGGCCGAACGCGCCGAGCTTTCGCCGGCGTCGTTCGACAAACATCGACGGCTGATCAAAGCCAACCCGCTGTTTGATTGGACGCGTGAACAAGTACTGGAATTCGTCGAGACGCACCGTGTTCCCTACAGTGCGCTGCATGATCGAGGATTTCTTTCAATCGGCTGCGCTCCGTGTACGCGCGCCGTGGGGCCAGACGAACCGGAACGCTCGGGGCGCTGGTGGTGGGAAACGGCGGGCAAAAAGGAGTGCGGCCTGCACGCCGCCCACTCAGGCGTCACGCGCGCAGACTTGCCGCGAGTTTGATTGCCGCGATCTTGTTGCGTCGGCCTGCGCCCCTACGCTTTTGTCCGGGCCGCCTTGCTGCCGTACGGCCTCGACCATTTAGGGCATGCAAATCAGCAAGCGTTACGCGGTCGAGTACGTCGGAAATCGCGTCTCGGACTGTGCTCATCATCCGGCGGACCGCACACGCCTTTACGTCGCGACAATCGCGGCAGGGCTGAAAAGCAGTGCGGCTTGCACACGCAATGGGCGCGAGCGGGCCATCGATCACCCGAATGACCCGGCCGATTTTAATCTCGCTTGGGACCCGCGCCAGCATGTAACCGCCGCCCGGACCCTTACGGCTATGGACAATTCCGGCGTTGCGTAATTCGCCTAGAATCGCATCGAGGAATTTTTTGGGAATGTTGTGTGCCGCCGCGATTTCACTTGCCTGAGCCGTCGCGCCGGGCTCCAGCGCGGCGAGATGAGCAAGCGCTTTAAGGCTGTACTTTCCTTTGGCGGTGAGCATGCGTGTCCCAGAATCGAATACCTATATTCGATCCACCATACAACATTTGATGCTTTTCGGCCCCAGAATGCAGCGCCCGGGGATGCGCGCGACCTGATTGACGCGGCCGGGCAAGTTCGGGTTATGTGCGAGCCGGCGCCAGATTCTAGAGAACATTAAATGCCCTGGCTTTCGTGCAATTCGCGACGAATCCATTACGAATTAGCCGGGCCGATCGACGGCCCAGCCTGCGTCTTGGTCAACGGTCTCACACAATACGTCAAGCTTTGGCATCCACTCCGCGATGCGCTCGTTGCCAGAGGTCTCCACGTCGCGAGCTTCGATATGCTCGGGCAGGGCCAATCGGACAAGCCGTCACTGTTCATCGAACAGACCGACCAGGTAAACGTGCTTGGGGAACTCATCGCCAAGCTTGGCGACCGGCCGATCTTCGTCGCCGGAATAAGCTTTGGCGGGGTGATTGCACTGCGTTATGCCATCGACCACGGCGACCGCATTGCCGGGTTGGTGCCGATGAGCAGCTTTGCGGAAATCCCGACGCAGCTTTACCGGCTTGGCGCCGCCATGCGCACCGGGCTGACGCTCGGCGGTACGTCTTATTTGCAAGATCTGCTGTTCCCGATGAACTTCTCGAGCGAGTGGCTCGAGGATAAAAGCTATCTGATTGAACTTGCCACCCATCGCGGATGGCTCATCAACGATGTTTACGCGCTGGCCAACTTGATGGAGTTTTTCCTCGACTTTGAGCCGCTCACCCCGCAACTGTCGTCGATCAGCACGCCGACGATGATCTTGACCGGCGAGTACGATTTTCTTACGCCGCGCGCGCTGCAGGATTCATTGCGCGTGAATATTCCGAACAGCGCGATGGTGATTTTGCCGCGCGCCTATCACGCGTTCACGCTGGAGAAGCCGGAATTGACCGCCTATCTTGTAGCGCGTTTTGCCGAAGACGTTATCACCGGGCGCTGGCCCGGTAACCGCACCGTATGGGTTGGCCCGGAACAGGCCGGTGGTGATCTCACTCCATTTCCCGCCGAGTTTGATCATTTGCGCGCCATACCGGTGCGTAAGGAGGCCCCTGAACCCGCGCAAACTCAACACGCCGCCGCCTCATGAGCCCTTTTCTCGGTCCACTCGATCCTGACGGTTGTGTGCCGGCGCTGCAGCAGACGAGATTGTCGGCCTTTCTCATCTCGGCGCACAGCGCACAGGCGCGACAACTCGCCGTCGCGTTGCCGTGGAGCTTGAAGGATCGCTGGCAGGTGGAATTGCATTCCCAGTATTGCCGCGAGATCGAGATCCTTTCGCTGATTGGCCGTTCGACAAAATGGATTCCCGATCCGGCGTCGGTCTTGATGATGTGGCAGTGGGAGGCCGCATGGTTGCCGCGGCCGGTTCCGGAAGTAACGGATCAATCACTAGGCGTACTGATTGATCTCGCGGCCTTCGGCCACGCGGTACATTCGGTTCTTCGACCGGCGGCGCTGTTGCCTGAATTCGAGCCGCAAAACAATGCCTTTGCGCTGGCAATGAAGCGCATCGAATTTGAAAGCGGCCGATTGATGCAGGCACAAATCGTCTTCCTCAAGAGCCCGCAGCTTGTACCGGTGCGCCCTGCCGTCTCAGCCGCGGTCGAGCGCCGCCACGTTCAAGTCCGCGAACTCTGGGATACGATGCTCGGAGGTCTGGAAATAAAAACGAGCGGCCGGCATAATCTCGCGCCGGCCTATCAATTGAAGTCGGCCATGGCTGCAGTCCCTACAAAGATCATCGAATCCGAAAAGCAATAGTCGATACTCGTTCTCGATCTATGTGATATGCTCTGAGGCAGCGAGCTTCGGGATCATCGCATGATTACGGTACCAGAGTTGTCTGCGGAGGCGCTAGGGTCGTACCTGTCCTCTGATCTCGATCTTCGGTTCGGTTCGACCGAGGCAGAACTAACCGAGCTAATTCCCTCGGTTGCGCGGCTTGCGCTGGAGTGTATCGGCAACAGCGACTCGCTTTACCACAACGTCGAGCACACGATGCTGGTGACGCTGGTCGGCTTCGACATTATGAAGGGGCGCTCGCTCCTAATACCGACCTCGGCCAGCGACTATGCCCATCTCCTCGTGGCCTGCCTGTTCCACGATATCGGATACGTACGGGGCATTCTGCCCGGCGACGACGAAGCCGGATACGTCATCGACAGCAAAGGCGGCAAAGTAAAGCTGGCGCGCGGCGCGTCCGATGCCGCGTTGACGCCGTATCACGTCGATCGGTCAAAGCTGTTCGCTGTCGATCGACTGGCGAAGATGGATCTTATAGACGCGGCAAGGGTAGCGCACGCCATCGAATACACCCGCTTTCCTGTATCGACCCAGCCGGACGACCAAGACGGCGAAGAAGGCTCTCTGGTGCGCGCCGCAGACCTTATCGGCCAGCTCGGCGATCCGCACTATCTGCGCAAGGCAAACGCGCTGTATTACGAATTCGAAGAGGTCGGCATGAACCGCCAGCTTGGCTATCAATCACCAGCCGATCTGACGGATTTATATCCTCAGTTCTATTACAACAGCGTTTCGCCTTATATTCAGACGGCAATCCGATACCTGAATGTGACGTCAAGCGGCCGGCAATGGATCTCAACTTTATACGCCAACGTTTTCCGCGCCGAACGCGAGCTTAGCCTTTCCGGCCCGGAGCGCTGAGCGGTAAGCGACGTCCGCCCTGTCCAAAAATGAAAACGGCGATTTGCCGACCGGCAGCGCTTGTCATGGGTGCCTTGTCTGCCAGAGGGTTGCCGGCCGAACGCTTTTGCGGGACACTGTGCAACTAATATGGGCGAGGTGTCGCCATGAAAGTCATTCCAGTCGGCCCCGGGTTTGCCGCAGAATTGCGTGATGTCACGCTTGCCGAAATCGCGACAAACGACGACGCCTACCGGGAAGCGCGGGCGGCGTTCGAGCAGCACTCCGTCCTGGTGTTTCGCGACCAGGAAGTGTCGGATGAGTTACAGATAGCTTTCTCGCGGCGGTTTGGGCCGCTCGAGGTGACGCATGTAGCGTCCCAGGGCGCGGGAACTCACCTCGTCATTCTCAGCACTATCGACAAGGACGGCAAAGTGGTGCCGGCGGATCACCGGCTGGCGCTGCGAAACAAAGCAAACCAGCTTTGGCACTCGGACAGCACCTTCAAGAGCGTGCCGGCACTTGCGTCGGTTTTGTCGGCGCGGATCATTCCGGAACACGGCGGTGAAACCGAATTCGTCTCGACTCGGGTCGCTTGGGACCGGCTCGATCCGCAGTTGCGGAGCCGATTGGAAAATGCGTTCGCCTGGCACGATTATTCCTATTCGCGCGCCAAAATCGACGCCAATATCGTTGCGCCTGAAGAGCGCGCGGCATTGCCGCCGCATTGCTGGCGACTGGCTTGGAAAAATCCCGTCAACGGCCGGACCGCGCTCTACATCGCTTCGCACGCGTGTGCGATCGAGGGCATGGAAGAGGATGCGGCGCGGAAGTTGCTCGCCGAGCTGATCGACGCCGCGACCGCGCCGGACTTGAGTTACGTGCACTCTTGGCGGCAGGGCGACGTCGTCATGTGGGATAATCGGGCGACCTTGCACCGCGGCCGGCCGTGGCCAGCGCACGAGGCGCGCCTTATGGTCCGCACCACCGTAGCGGCGGCGGCGCAAGATGGTGTTGAGAGCATGCGTCCTCCGCCGCGCCACGCCGCGGAGTGAGCCGACGCTACCTTTGGAA
Source organism: uncultured Alphaproteobacteria bacterium (assembly GCA_963753355.1). Lineage (GTDB taxonomy): Bacteria > Pseudomonadota > Alphaproteobacteria > Rhizobiales > Xanthobacteraceae > BOG-931. The sequence continues at coordinate 11,233 of CAVWBV010000025.1, read as the reverse complement.
TAGGCCGACGATTTCCACGTGAGCGGCGTAACGGAACTGGTCGACGGGTGTAACCTCGACTAACCGGTAACTACCGTCCACCAGGACGCGTGCATCGCGGGCGAATGTGGTGGGGTTGCACGAAACCGCGATGATTCGCGGTACTCGGCTCGACGCAAGCTCGCGCGATTGCATCTCGGCGCCCTGGCGAGGTGGATCGAACACGACGGCATCGTATGGCGCTAGCTCCGATGCGCTAAGAGGGCGCCGAAAAAGATCGCGCCGCTCGACGGCTACGGGCTTTAATCCGCTTGTCGCGGCCGCCGCGCGTGCCAATGCCGCCAGAGCCGGCTCGTCATAGTCGATAGCATGCACCCGCGTGTGCCCGGCAAGCCGCAGCGCGAACGGACCGATGCCGGTGAACAGGTCGGCAACGTGCTTGGAGCCAGCACAACATGCGAGCACGAGCCTCGCCAGCACCGCTTCGCCCTCCGCGGTCGCTTGCAGGAACGCGGCCGGCGGCAGTTGGACGACGGCGTTGCCCATACGCAATGTCGGCACGCGCGTCTGCAGAACCGGCTCGCCATGTCGGGTAAGACGCGCCAGGTTTCGCTCGGCGGCAATGCGCGCGAGCGATGAGACGAGCTCAGGCGGAAGCGACCCCGAGCCGCGTATGTCAACGTCGAGACCGGCATCCGTCGCGGTAATTTGAAGATCGAGCGGTTTCGCGGTCGAGCCTAGCGTTTCGGCAATCTCCCACGCTGCCTCAATCGCGCCGTCGAGGCTTCTCGCAAGTACGGGACAACGGTCGATCGCCACCACGCGGTGGGCGCGTGCGGCAGAAAACCCGACTTCCAGCACATCGTGGGCGCCGCGTCGCGCGTGCAATACGGCGCGCCGGCGGCCGGCGCCGTGCGCGTCGATAAGATCGGCTGCGGGGAAATCGAGGTCGGCGTGCTGAAGGGCCTGAACGACCAGACTGTGCTTCCACGCCCGGTAATTATCGGTGTCCCAGTGCTGTACAGCACAGCCTCCGCAGACGCCAAAATGGGGGCAGATCGGCGAAATGCGCTCTGGGCTCGGCGATTCTATTCGTACGAGGCGCCGCCGCTCGGCGTGGCCGGCGACGGCTTCGACTTCTACGGTTTCGCCCGGCAGTGCGCCCGGAACGTAAACGGCGCCGCCGCTGTCCGCGGCGATTCCATCGCCGAAGTGCCCGAGACGGTCGATGACCAAGCGCTCAGCCACGCTCGGCCCCAATAAAATATTCGATGTTGCCGTCGCCGCCGGGAATCGGGGAGGAGATCGGTTTTGTGACCCGCCATCCTTGGCTGCCGAATGAAGCGGCGATTTCCTGACATGCTGCTGTGCGCGCCGATTCACTACGCACGATGCCTTTCTTCGCGTTGCGGCGTTGAACCTCAAATTGGGGCTTGATCAGTGCCACAATTGTCGCCGCTGGTCGCAGGAGTTTGCTCACCGCCGGCAACACCAGCTTCAGCGAAATGAAACTTACGTCCACAGTCGCGAGGTCCGGCTGTTCAACAAAGTTCGACGGTTCGAGCGAACGAATGTCGGTTTTTTCCAGCGAGACAATCTCACTGCGAGCCAACAGCGAAGGGTGCAGCTGTCCGTGCCCGACGTCGACGGCGTAAACGCACTTGGCGCCACGCAACAGCAAGACTTCGCTGAATCCGCCGGTCGAAGCGCCGACATCGAGGCATATGCGGCCGCTCACGTCGATGTGGTAGTGGTCGAGCGCCGCTGCGAGTTTGATCCCGCCGCGTGATACGTAAGGATGTGGGCGCTGTGCGACCACGATGGCATTTGCTGAAATCTCCTCGGAGGCCTTGCGGATCAAAATGCCGTCCGCAGTGACGAGGCCGGCGGCGATCGCCGCTTGGGCCAGCGCGCGGCTCTCGAAAAAGCCCCGAGATACCAGAAGGCGGTCGACGCGTTGGCGGCTGGTAATGTCCGCAATGCTGGTCATGTCCGCAATATAGGCTTGCGTGGCCGAGCCTATCCGATCGTCCCGGCGAAGCCCGATGGCAAAGACCAGGAAGCAGGGCCCGCGACGAACTAAGCGGAGTCAAAAGCCGGTAGCGAGGCTGCCCGGCCTATTGCCGTACGAGCTTGACCACGTCGCCGCGCAGGTTTTGTCCCAAAGTTTCGAATGCCTTGGCTGCGATGCCTCGGGCGTCGAGGCCGGCTTTGGCATACATCGCGTTCGGCGAATCCTGGTCGATAAAGGTATCGGGCAGGATTAAGGAGCGAACTTTAAGTCCGCGATCAAGCACACCCTGCTCGGCAAGTGCCTGCAAGGCGAACGAGCCGAATCCGCCGATCGAGCCCTCCTCGATGGTGAGCAGGACTTCATGCTCGCGCGCGAGCCGCAACAGCAGATCGATGTCGAGCGGTTTGGCAAAGCGCGCGTCCGCGACAGTTGTCGACAGACCCTGGGCGCCCAATTCGTCTGCCGCCTTGAGACATTCGCCCAGGCGGGCGCCAAAGGAGAGGAGAGCGATCTTAGTGCCCTCGCGGACGATGCGGCCCTTGCCGATTTCAAGCGGTTGTCCCTCATCCGGCATCTTTATGCCTAGACCCTCGCCGCGCGGATAGCGCAGCGCCGACGGGCGATCGTCGATCGCCGCCGCGGTAGCAACCATGTGCACCAGTTCCGCCTCGTCGGCGGCCGCCATGACGACGAATCCCGGCAAGCAGCCGAGATAGGCGACGTCGAATGAGCCGGCGTGCGTCGGGCCGTCGGCGCCGACCAGGCCTGCACGGTCCATGGCGAATCGCACCGGCAGGCGTTGGATGGCGACGTCGTGCACCACCTGGTCATAGGCGCGTTGCAAAAAGGTCGAGTAGATGGTCGCAAAAGGCTTGTAGCCCTCGGTCGCCAAGCCGGCGCAGAATGTCACCCCGTGCTGCTCGGCGATGCCCACGTCAAAGCAGCGGTCCGGAAACTCTTTGGCGAAGAGGTCCAGACCGGTGCCTGAAGGCATTGCCGCGGTGATCGCGACAATCTTCGGGTCCTTGCGCGCTTCCTTGATCAGGCTTTCCGCGTACACTTTGGTGTAGGCGGGTGCCGCCGCTTTCGATTTTTGTTGGGCGCCGGTCGCGACGTCGAACTTGACCACGCCGTGATACTTGTCGGCGGATTTCTCCGCCGGTGCATAACCTTTGCCCTTCTGGGTGACGACATGCACCAGGAACGGTCCGTTCTTCGCGTCGCGGACGTTCTTGAGCACTGGCAGCAGGTGATCGATGTTATGGCCATCAATAGGCCCGACATAGAAGAAGCCAAGTTCATCAAACAGCGTACCGCCCGTCACCAGACCGCGCGCATATTCCTCAATGGCGAACGCACGCTTCTGCAGCATCCTGCTCGGCAGGACGCGTTGCGCTGCGTGGCGGAAGAATTTGCGCACGTTGTGATAAGCACGGCCCGAGACAAGGCGGGCGAGATAAGCTGATAGGGCTCCGACCGGAGGCGCGATCGACATATCGTTATCGTTGAGGACGACGATCAGGCGCGAATTGATCGCACCCGCATTGTTCATTGCCTCATAGGCCATACCGGCCGACATGGCGCCGTCGCCGATGACCGCAATAACGTTATTTTCCTTGCCTTCGAGATCGCGCGCGACCGCCATGCCAAGCCCGGCCGAGATCGACGTCGAAGAATGCGCGGCGCCGAACGGATCGTATTCGCTTTCGGCGCGCTTGGTGAAGCCCGACAGGCCGCCGCCCTGACGCAACGTCCGAATACGATCACGCCGGCCAGTCAAAATCTTGTGCGGATAGGCTTGGTGGCCGACGTCCCAGATGAGGCGGTCCGCGGGCGTATTGAATACGTAGTGTAGTGCGACAGTGAGCTCAATGACGCCAAGTCCAGCGCCGAGGTGGCCGCCGGTAACAGCCACGGCATCGACCGTCTCCTGCCGCAACTCGTCCGCAAGCTGGCGCAGTTGGCCCTCTTCAAGCTTGCGGAGGTCGCTCGGAATCTTGACGAGATCGAGCAGCGGTGTCTTGGACGGAACGGTCACGCGAATGCTCCTTTACTAGCCTTATTGGCTGCTTCAGCCTAAACGGTCACTTATGAGGGCCGGCCCCAGAGGTCCCGTAACAGCGCAAAAAACCGTCAATGTTTACACCACTTTCGAGCGGCATGCCATTCGACGGGAAATGCGGGTTAGGGGGCATTCGTTCAGGGAACCGGCCTGGGCCTCCCATGTTGTGTCCCAGCCCCTTATGTTGGGCCTTGATGGCAGGTTTTGCTATGGCCCGGCAGCCACACGGGCGATTTTTCGGTGCCGCTTTGTTCCGAGCGTTAATCTCCGAGGAATGGCGCTAATTGCGAGTTGATGCCGGTGGCTCTCGAGATTTACCGGAAAAAGCGTCGTTTTGCGGTGACTCCCGAGCCGCGTGGCCGCAAAGTCGCTGCTGGGGGGCATCACTACGTCATTCAGAAGCATGCCGCCCGGCGTCTTCACTATGATTTGCGACTCGAACTCGACGGCGTGATGAAGAGCTGGGCCGTGACCCGCGGGCCCAGCCTCGATCCCAACCAAAAGCGGCTTGCGGTCCACGTTGAGGACCATCCGCTCGAATACAACTCATTCGAAGGCACCATACCGGAGGGCGAGTATGGCGGCGGGACTGTCATGGTTTGGGACCGTGGCACTTGGACGCCGGACGGCGATCCGCACAAGGCCTACGCCAAAGGCCACCTTGTCCTCGATCTCAACGGACAGAAGTTACACGGCCGCTGGCATCTGGTGCGCATGCGCGGGCGAGACAATGACCGGCATGAAAATTGGCTCCTCATCAAGGCTAAAGACGATGAAGCCCGCGGACCACGCGACCCGGACATTTTGCAGCAAGAGTCACGATCGGCCGCGACGGGCCGCTCAATTGAAGAGATCGCCGCAGGAAAAGGCGGGAAGAAGCGCGTTTGGCACTCCAATCGTGCGGCCAAGACCGAGCCAAACTCGCATCGTGCCTTTAAGGACAAGATCGGAAAAATCGCGGCAAGGTCGCCATCTCGCGGGCGAGCGAAAGGAAATCGCCGCACATCGGGCGCAAATAAGAAGAAGCCTTCAACAGAGCGAGGATCGGCATTGCCGGATTTCGTGCCGCTCGGCCTCGCCACGCTTTACGACCAAGTGCCGGCCGGAGACGGATGGCTGCATGAGATCAAGTTCGACGGCTATCGCATGGAAGCGCGGCTCGATCATGGAAACGTTCAACTTCTGACGCGAAAGCGGCAGGATTGGACGCACCGGTTCGAGCCGGTCGCCGAGGCAGTCAGCAAGCTTCCCGCCGCTACGGCTCTCCTCGATGGTGAAATCGTCGTCGAAGACCACCGCGGCATCAGCGATTTCTCGCTGCTGCAGACCGATCTGAGGAACGGGCGAACCGATCGCTTTATCTATTACGTCTTTGATCTCTTGCATCTCGATGGCCGCGATTTGCTCAGCGAGCCCCTGCTTGCGCGCAAGGCGGCACTGGCCGGTTTGTTGAAAGCGCGCGGTCGAAGCGGGACTATCCGCTACACTGAAAACTTCGAAGAGGCCGGGCCGGTGATCCTTCGCCACGCCTGCGAGATGGGACTTGAAGGAATTATCTCAAAACGCCGCGACGCGGCTTACCGGTCAGGCCGATCAGATAACTTTATCAAGTCAAAGTGCCGCGGTGGGCAGGAGGTCGTTGTCGTCGGCTATTCGCCCTCGACAGCACTTCCAAACGCCATCGGCGCACTGACAATCGCTCTGCATGAGGGGGGCAAACTGCGCTATGCCGGCCGCGTGGGCACTGGTTATACCCAGAAGACCGCACGTGAGCTTTTTCAGAAGCTTCAAGCGCTGCGCACCGCAAAGAGACCGATTGAACTGCCGGCGGACGAGCGTCGCAAGGATGTTGTCTGGGTCAAGCCGCAGCTTGTGATAGAGGTTCGATCGGCAGGTATGACGCACGGCGGGGTCTTTCGCCAGGCCTCTTTCAAAGGCCTACGCGAGGACAAACCCGCAAGTGAAATCGTGCGGGAGGTTCCCGCCGCGAAACCCTCGGGTTCGGCGATGACGCAAAATAAGGTGCCACTTAGGCCGGCGGCTAGACGCGTGCAGCAAAAGAAGAGCGAATCGGGCAGGCGCGCTGACGGCCCAATCGCGGTTCGTCTGACCCATCCCGATCGCATCTATTGGCCGGATGTCGGCGTCACCAAAGCCGATCTCGCCGAATATTACGTCGCGGTGTGGGAGTGGATGAAGCCGCATATTCTGGGCCGGGCCCTTTCACTCGTTCGCGCTCCCGAAGGTGTTGGTGGTGAGACGTTCTTCCAGAAACATATTGCGTCGAGCGTGAAATCTTCGCCGCTTCGCCACGTCGTTCCTGGCAAAGATCAAGACGTGATCGCGGTCGAAACGGTGGATGATCTGGTGGCGCTGGTGCAATCCGGAGCGCTGGAGATTCACGTGCGCGGTTCGCGCCTCGACAGTCTGGAAACATGCGACCGTATCGTTTTTGATCTCGATCCGGGCGAGGGGGTTGAGTGGAAGGCGATAGTTGCCGCAGCACGCGAAATTCGCGAGCGGCTCCATGCGATAAAGCTCGCAAGCTTCGTCAAGCTCTCGGGTGGTAAAGGCATTCACGTCGTCTTGCCGATCGCGGATGCCGATTGGGATACGGCTAAACTTTTCGCGCAACGCATCGCAGCCGCGATGGCGGCCGATAGCCCGAAGCTTTATCTCGCCAAGATGACGAAATCGCTGCGCAAGGGCCGAATTTTCATCGATTATTTCCGCAATTCGCGCGAGGCGACGTCAATCGCGGCTTATTCGACGCGAGCCCGCGCCGGCGCGCCGGTGTCCGCGCCTGTGACTTGGGAGCGATTAGCACGCACAACGGGCGGCAACGACTTCAGCGTGCTCGATCTGAAAAAACGCCTGAAGGAAGATGCCTGGGCCGAGATCGGCAAGGTGCGGCAGAAGCTTCCGGAAATTCGCAAGGGACGCCGCTAATCGCGCGCGGTTGGCGCGATTAGCCGCGCGAGAGGCGGCGTTTGTTGGCGCGCACCCGCCTGTCGAATGCGCCAAGCGTCTTGGTGACGATAACGTGGTCCTGATGACCGTCGAGGACGGCCGTAATGGCCGCCGCCTGCGCTTCGGCAATCGCGGCCACTTTTTCGACGACCATGCGCTGAGCCTCGCCTTGAGCGCGCGCCCCGCCGGCGGCCAATCGAATCATCCGCAGGGCCATGACGCTCTGCGCGTCGACGCAAAGTTGCGTCGCTTTGAGCGCTACCTCGAGCCAAGGGTTGAACAAAGAACACCATTGCAGAAGGGGAAGAAGCGGACGAGTCGCCGCACATTAGTGCGCGGGACGATTTGAGCAACACCTTTTTGCCGCGCTTGCGGCTCGTGCGGCCGCGATTTGCGTTATGGATGAAACGCGTGACGAACCTATCCGGCGAGCTTGAAACGCTCGATCTTTGGCTCGAAGCGTGAACGGAAAATTTCGGCGTCGAGCGGATCCTCAAAGCAGTAGCGCACAAACGCCGCGTAATCGTCTTCGACGTACATGTCGAACTTTCCGACATAGGAAATGAGAAAATCCATGATCTCGCTATCGTCGGCGAGCTGTTGGCGCGGCAGCACAACCTGATATGGACATTCCTTGTCCAGCCTCCTTAGCCACGCGTTTCTCTTGTCCGCGTCCATCGCTCTCAACCCCTTGACTCACACCTTACATTGTTCTCTTTTTGTTCCTTAAAGTCAAGGGCAAGCTAGTCAGCGGATTTAACAGCATTAACAAATGCTTATTGAAACAATTGGCGAAGCGCAAGTGCTCGGTTGGCGGGTTGCCGTCCGGTGCAGCGGCGGCCGTGCCGATGCACCGAAATCCCGATCGAACCGGAAGTGCGATTAGCGAAAAAAAGTCCGGACATGGAGACGTTGGCATTTACGCGGGGAACGGGATTCGCTGTTGTCCCGGCTGAAAACTCGGCTTCGCGTCCGCATTGCGGAACGCGAAACGTTGTAGTGCTTTACCAGCCAGCGGGTGCCGCCGCCGCACCTTGATTAGCAGCTATTGAATGTCCAGCGGCTCCGTGCCGGTTGGCGTGCCGTTTGTATCGAGCGTAATCTTTTGAACTCGCGCCTCGGCTTGCCTGAGCAAATCCTCGCAACGGCGTTTGAGCGCCTCGCCGCGCTCGTAGATGGCGACTGATTCCTCCAACGGCACTTTACCGTCTTCAAGTCGCTTGACGATCAATTCGAGCTCCTCGATTGCCCGCTCGAACGATAATTGCTCAACGTCACCATTGGGCGAATCGCTCGCGCCACTTGAAGTGCTTTGTTCAGCCATCGCCGGCTCCATGAGACGCCGTCCGAATTGCACGAAGTCGTATCCGGCGCAAGCCTTAGCCCGAACGGGAAGATAATCGACGCCTATCCGTGCATCAACGCGGTAACGTGCGCGGCCGTTGAATTCGCAAGCGCTTGCAGATCATAGCCGCCTTCCAGCAACGACACGACACGACCACCCGCGCTTTGGTCGGCGATCTCCATAATTTTTTGTGTCGCCCAGGCGAAATCTGCTTCGACCAGATTGATGTTGGCGAGGGGGTCGCGCATGTGCGCGTCGAAGCCGGCGGAAATGACAATGAGTTCCGGCGCATATTCGCGCAAACGCGGCAGAACACGATTTTCGAACGCAGCGCGAAATGCCTCGCTACCGTCGCCGGGACGAAGCGGCGCATTGACGATGGTGTCGAAATCTCCAGTTTCGCCGACGGCGCCGGTGCCGGGAAAGAGCGGCATCTGATGCGTCGAGCAATACATCACCGAACGGTCCCCCCAGAAAATCTCCTGGGAGCCATTGCCGTGGTGAACGTCGAAATCGACGATAGCCGCGCGGCTAATACCGTGACGGTTCTGCGCGTAGCGCGCGGCGATAGCCGCGTTGTCGAACAGACAAAATCCCATCGGGCGGGCGGTTTCGGCGTGGTGACCGGGCGGGCGCGTGGCGACGAAGGCGTTGGCTGCCTTTTTCGCGAACACCTCATCGACTGCGAGCACCGCGCCGCCGACGGCGCGGAGCGCCGCCTCGAAACTGCCGGGCGACATCGAGGTGTCGGCGTCGAGACGCACCATCCCTTCGCTGGGCGTCGCGTCCCGGATCTCCGTCACGTAGTCCATGGGGTGACATAGCGCGACGATCTCTAAGTCTGCGATCGGCGCTTGGGCGCGCGCCAGGGTCTGAAACTTTTCTGCCTCCAGCGCGCGCTCAATCGCGCGCAGGCGATCCGGCCGCTCGGGATGGCCGGACGGCGTAAGGTGATTAAGACAGGCTGGATGAGTGATCAGCAGCGTGGACATCGGCTATTTTCGCAAAGCCGCTGCCTATTGCAGCGATGCGGGATCGGCCCCGATCACGCCTGGCGCCCCTTCGACGACCGTGCGCTCAAGAGCTCCCGCTTGCACAGCGGCGTTCTCGGCGAAGAAACGCGCGAGCGCAACGCGCGGAGCCGCATCGGCGTTGAGCCGTAAGGCCGCGAGCGCTTGTTGTGCCAACAGGCAGCCGCCGGTGGTGAGGCCGAACAGCCTCAAATACGGTGTCGCTCCGGCCAGCGCCTCGTTAGGTTCCTTCTGGACGCGCGCTAGCATCCAACGTGTGGCGCGCGTCAAGCTCTCGACCGCTTCTTCGAGCCGCAAGCCACTCCAGCCCAACGCCGGATCGTTAGTTGCGTTGACCGCGTCGACGATGCCGCGCAATTCGCTAAGGAACGCTTCGACGACCGCGCCGCCGGCAAGCGGTAGTTTGCGCGTGACGAGATCAATGGCCTGAATGCCATTGGTTCCCTCGTAAATCGGCGCGATCCGCGCATCGCGGAGAAGCTGTGCAGCGCCGGTTTCTTCGATAAATCCCATGCCACCGTGCACCTGAACGCCGAGCGAAGCGACTTCGACGCCGACGTCGCTCGAGAAGGCCTTGGCGACCGGCGTCAACAACGAGGCGCGCGCATGGGCGTCACGCCGCTCCGCCTCAGTGCTGCCACGCTCGGCGCGGTCGATCGCCAGCGCAGTCAGATAACATATAGTTCGTGCTGCCTGCGTGAACGAGCGCATGGTCATTAGCATACGCTTGACGTCCGGATGGGCAGCAATCGGCGAGGACTCGGTAGCCGGCATCCCCGGCGTGCGGCCCTGTCGACGCTCGCGGGCATAAGCGACGGCTTGCTGAATGGCGCGTTCGGCAATGCCCACTCCTTGCAGGCCGACCGCGAGCCGCGCGCGGTTCATCATGGTGAACATGCACGCCATGCCGGCATTTTCTTCACCGACAATGAAACCAGTCGCGCCGTCACGATCCCCAAGGATCATCGTGCAGGTCGGCGAGCCATGAATGCCGAGTTTGTGCTCGATGGAATGCGCGCGCACGTCGTTACGGGCGCCAAGCGAGCCGTCGGCATTGACCAAAAATTTTGGCACCAGAAACAGCGAAATGCCGCGCGTGCCGGGCGGGGCGTCGGGCAACCGCGCGAGCACGAAGTGAATGATGTTTTCGGTGAGATCGTGCTCGCCATAAGTGATGAAGATCTTTTGTCCTTTGATACGATAGGTGCCGTCCGGCGCGCGCTCGGCGCGGGTGCGTAACGCCCCGACGTCCGAGCCGGCCTGCGGCTCGGTAAGCTGCATGGTCGCGATCCACTCGCCGGAAACCAGCTTGGGCAGATAAATGCCTTTGAGCTTCTCGCTGCCGTGTGTGGTGAACGCATCGATCGCCGACATGCCGACCAGCGGGCCGACGGCGAATGCCATGGAAGCGGCGTTCCACATTTCAACGCAGGCCGCATTCAACACATGAGGTAGATCCTGGCCGCCCCATTTCGCCGGCGCCGTCAGACCATTCCATCCGCCTTTTCGCCAGCCGTCGTAGGCCTCTTTCCAGCCGGGCGCGGTGGTCACCACACCATCCTTGAAAGTCGCACCTTGACGGTCGCCTACTTGATTAATCGGCGCGATGACTTCGCCGGCGACGCGACCAGCTTCGGCCAGCACCGCCTCAACATCCTCCATGCTGAGATCGCCAAGAAATCCTTCTTCAAGCGCCCTCGTGAGCCCCGTACCGTATTTGAGCGCAAAGCTCATGTCAGAGATCGGGGCTTGATAGGTCACGGGCAACCTCCGCTTTTATTATGGTGCAGACAAGCGGCGCCGATCTAAGGCCGGCCTCAGCCGCACATTGT
>CAVWBV010000024.1:0-51445 GCA_963753355.1 uncultured Alphaproteobacteria bacterium | reverse complement strand
TTGCGAACAGGTCTCGACCGTAGCGACGCCGCCGTTTGACTGAATGACGCGTAAATTGGCTACGAAACCGTTGTCGACGAGTTTCTGTTGCAGATTTTTCAGATAAAGCGACGTCTTTGGACCTACGAAGGCGTTCATTGCCGCCGTGGAGAACCGCTCGTACTCGCGGATGACGTTCGCCACTTCCGATGACGTGCAAATATAGGCGTCCGGCATTTCGGCGCGAACGATTTCTGCGGCACGCCGCTCGTGCGCGTCGTTGAGAAACGAAAACAGAAAGCCGATCACAACAGACTTGATGCCGCGCCGTTTGAACAACCGCGTCGCTTCGAGCACTTCCGTCTCGTCGAGGGGGACCTCCACCGTGCCGTCGGGCGGCAGGATACGCTCGCTTACTGAGATGCGATTGCGCCGCTTGACCAGCGGTCGCGATTGCCACGGCACTTCGAAGTGCAAGGAGAAATTGTACGGGCGTTTGTGGCGGCCGATATGCAAAATGTCGCGAAAATTGCGCGATGTCAGCATTCCGACTTCGGCGCCGTTGTGCTCGATCGTGATGTTGGTGGCGACGGTCGTGCCGTGGACGATCAAGGAGACGTCGGCCGGAGAAACTCCGGCTATGTCGCAGAGTTCGCGGAGACCTTTGAGGACGCCTTCCGACTGGTCGTGCGGCGTGCTCGCGACTTTGTGCACGAAAACGCCGTGATCGGCTTCGAGCACCAGATCGGTATTAGTGCCGCCTACGTCAACGCCTACCCGCGCCATGGCTTGCCAGATCACCCCTTTTCGCCGCGCAAGACCCGGATCGACGCGTGATTGCGACCTAATCGTAAAAGTTTGTCAGCAATGTTCGTTGCGTGCAACCCCCGGCGGACCGCGGTTATGCGCACAAGATTGAACTACATCTTGTTAGGGGAGTTGAGCAAAAGCAACAAATAGTGGTTGAATAGCCGGTAAACAGGACACGCAGCGATGGCCGTAACCACCAATTTGGTCTGCTCCAACTGCCGCTGGTGGCATTTTCATCCGACCGAAGGCGCCGACCCGGAGTCCGAACAGGCGGTCGGCTATTGCCGGCGCTTCCCGCCGTCGCGGCGTGAGAATGGTGTCGGCGCCTGGCCGATTACATTCGGCAACGACTGGTGCGGAGAGTATGCCGAGAAGAGCGAAGTGGCAGGACGGGCCCTGCGCAGTGCCGCCGCCCATTAAGCGCGCAGTTTAGGGTGCGGCGCCTCGGCAACAGCGCCGTTAGATAAGATCTACGCAGTTTGCCAGCGCCGCTTCCGCCGCGCGCCGAAACGCGTCTTGTTCGTCCCCGGCGCCGCTCCCCTCCCCGACACGGAACCGTACGCCGCCGCTTGCCCCGGCGACCGCCGCGCCCGGAATTTTGGCGCGGCCGAATTGCGTTCTTACCGCGCCGTCTTTGCCGAAAGTGAGCCTGCCCAAAACGATCGCCTCGTCACCGTCGCGATGCCGTTCCTTGATGTCGTAGTGCCAATCGCTGCCGAAACGCTCGCGCAAGCGGCGTGCGGCCGGAGAGTCGTCCTTGGCATCAACCGACGACGTCGGGCGCACCACGTTTGGCGCAATTCTCTCGCCGCCGAACATCGCAGCGGCCGACTTACCAAGTCCAGCAAGGTCACCGTGCGACCCGCGGTAGAGATCGTCGAACTGTTTTTTGCTTTGCGTTAACATGCCGTCGAAAACCGACGACAGGTTGGTGTCTTGCTGATTGGCCATAACGACCGATCTACCCGCGCTGGGCCCGCGGCCAAAATCGCTCGAAGTCCTCTTCAGCCTTGGCGGCGAAGCCTGACTTGTCCGCGAATTGGCGCAGATAAGCGAGCACGTCGGTGAGATAAACGACGTCGGCGTATTTGGCGTCCATATCGAACAGGTTCGCCTCATGCGGTCCGGCGGCGCGATCGCCAACGGCTTCGCGCACAACAATGGTGTGATAGCCATGTTGCAGGGAGTTGATCACGGAGGCCCGAATGCAACCGCTTGTGGTGCAACCAGCCATGACGACGGTGTCAGCGCCGAGCTTGCGCAACTCGGCATCCAGGTCGGTACCGAAGAATGCGCTGGCGTATTTCTTTTCAACGACCTTTTCGCCCGGCAGAGGTTGAATTCGTGGGTCGACCTCGACCAGCGGCGAACCTTGTTGCAGGATGGCGAGCGACGGCACTTTTTTGACGAACACACCGCCGTCGCGCAAATCCTTGCGGTAAGCGGTTGTGGTATAAAAAATTGGCAAGCCGCCGCGACGGAACGCCTCCAGCAGTTGCCGCGTCGCATTGATCTCCCAGGCGAAGTCGCCGCCGAGCGGCGTCTTCGGGTCGGTGAAGCCGTTAATAAAATCGACAATCAAAAAGGCTGGGCTGCGGCCATAGCCTGAGCGGGCGGCAAAGCCCTTCTGCTCATAATCGGCGCGCGTGGATTTTTGCCAGTCATTCATTTTTCGTCTCCGAGGCGGGGAGCGGGTGCCCAAACATGGCGTTGGCCCCTCCTCGTTGTCAACGAGGCATCGCCATGGTTTGCTCCCGCAAGCACGCGTTCTGCGATCCTGCGGGGTCTTGCCGACATGCACATGACGTGGGACTGTTCTGCCGCACTAGCGTTCGTTGCCGGCGAACGTTACGAGACGAAAGAATTTAGGCGTCTAAATTCCAAGCGTCAGTGGGGCAGTTAATGACCGACGACACTCGTTCACGTCCATCCGCCATCGGCACCCGCGCCGGCTACGGTTCGGCGACCGGGCCGCGTTACCAACCGCGCTCACTCGTCGGCGGCGGTGGCGCGGATACCGCGCGTAGCGCACGCTCGGCAATGCAGGCCGGCGGCGGCAAGAAGGAAATTTTCTGCGCGATTGGCGTCGATGTCGACGCGGTTGCGGGCTGGCTCGGCTCCTACGGCGGAGAGCGGTCGCCTTGCGACATTTCCCGCGGCTTGTTCGCGGGCGAAATCGGCGTGCCGCGCCTCGTCAACTTGTTCGATCGTCTCGGCATACCGACCAGCTGGTTCATTCCCGGACACTCGATCGAGACGTTCCCGAAAGAATGCAAGCTCGTGGTCGATGCCGGTCACGAGATCGGCATGCACGGCTACTCGCACGAAAACCCGATTGCCATGACCCCCGGACAGGAAGAAGCGGTCATGGACAAATGCATTGAGCTTATCGAGCGGCTGAGCGGCCGGCGTCCGACCGGCTACGTCGCGCCGTGGTGGGAGTTCAGCCAGGTCACCAATCAGCTCCTGCTGAAAAAAGGTATTAAATACGACCACAGCCTGATGAATAACGATTTTCACCCGTTCTACGTGCGGGTCGGCGATAGCTGGACATTGATTGATTATTCCAAGCAGCCGAGCGAGTGGATGAAGCCGCTGGTGCGCGGCGAAGAAACCGACCTGATCGACATACCCGGCAGCTGGTATCTCGACGATCTGCCGCCGATGATGTTCATCAAAAGTGCCCCGAACAGTCACGGTTTTATGAAGCCGCGCGACATCGAGGAGCTATGGTGCGATCAGTTCGATTGGGTCTACCGCGAATACGATTACGCCGTATTCGCAATGACCATCCACCCGGACGTTTCCGGGCGCCCACAAGTCCTGCTGATGCTGGAGCGGATTTACGACTACATCTCCAAGCATGCGGGCATAAAGTTCGCGACCTTCGACCAGATCGCGGACGATTTCCGCCGCCGCTTCCCGCGGCAGAAAGCCGGCGCCGAAGCGGCGCACACCGCTTAATTCCAGGTTGGTGCGTCACGGTAAAGACGGCCCGCGGCAAGCGCACGCCTTGGGCGAATTGGCCTAATTGCGGACTATTGAAGCGATCAGCGGGCGCGTGG
The DNA here is from genome assembly GCA_963753355.1 of uncultured Alphaproteobacteria bacterium. Classification (GTDB taxonomy): domain Bacteria; phylum Pseudomonadota; class Alphaproteobacteria; order Rhizobiales; family Xanthobacteraceae; genus BOG-931. The sequence continues at coordinate 47,591 of CAVWBV010000024.1, read as the reverse complement.
CGGCGCGGTGCGCGCCCGCCAGCCGGTGCGCAAGGCGCGGACGACGTAGTGTAGCAAATAAAACAGCAGCGCCAGGATCACCAGCAGGATTATCGACAGGAGCCTCTCGCCGAACGCCGCGTCAAAGATCGGACCCCGGCTGACGAAGTATTCGCTCAGGACTTCGATCGCCTGCAAGGTCGCGCCGGCGCAAAAGATTACCGCCACCAGAATCGCCGCCTGCAGGGTGTCGAAAACCAGATTGTCGACGTTCAGATCGGCGACGTTGCGGAAGATTTCGTTTCGGAACGATTGCCAATGCGCAAAGGCGTAGACGGCAATTCCGACCAGCGAGGCGAACCAGAACACTACGTTACTAAAGTGAATGAACGGAATATGCGCGACCAGATACGTTTCGAAGGGGCGGTAAAAATAAAGGAAGATGAGCAGGATAATGACGGCAACGACCCCGCTCCAGAACTGCTGCTGTTTGGTTGTATCGTCAGCCATGTTCGCTATTTTGGTTGATCCGGCACTGATGGTAAATCATTCCCCGATGTTGTCAAAAGCCGTGAAAGCGCTTGCAGGAAGCACACTGACTTGTTGACAAGGGGCTGTTGCTTCAGGACTATTGTCGTTGCTCCGGGACCATTATTGTGACGACCGGCGTGGAATCCGCTTCCGTGCGCATGCGGCGGCGCGGCCTCTCTGGGGAGCAATAAGAGGGGTTGTTTCGCTTCGGCGCAAGATCGTGCCGCAGCGGCGAGCACAGGGGGTGTTATGAGTAGCCGGCTCGGCATAGACGTCGGCGGGACATTCACGGATCTGCTGCTTTTCGACGAGCGCTCCGGCGGGATGCGCCTGCTCAAAACGCCCTCGACGCCAAGCGATCAGTCGATCGGAATTTTGAACGGAATTCAGCAGTTATTCGAGGAAACCGGCGTCCCCGCTTCCGAAGTGACCGCCCTTCTCCACGGCACGACAGTGTCGACCAACATCGTCTTGGAGGAAAAAGGCGCCAAGGTCGGACTCCTGGTGACGGAGAATTTCGAACAGGTCCTACATCTCGCCCGCTCGCAAACTCCGGGACCGTTGGCGGGCTGGATCATAATGCAAAAGCCCGATCCGTTGGCGGATCTGGAACTCACCCGCGGCGTGCGCGAACGCATCAGCCCGCGCGGCGAAGTCATCACGCCGCTCGACGAAGCCTCCACCCGCAACGCCGTACGCGAGCTCATCGAGCTAGGGGCGGAATTGATTACCGTGTCGTTGCTGCATTCGTATGCAAATCCGCAGCACGAGCAGCGCATCAAGGCGATTGTCGAGGAAATGGCGCCCGAGATGGCGGTGTCGCTATCCTCGGACATCCTACCGGAATTCCGCGAGTACGAGCGCACCCTGGTCACGGTGATGAACGCATACGTGAGCCCGAGCATGCGCCGTTACCTGAGCGGCTTCGAGGACAAACTGCGCAGCGTAAATTTTCAGCCCAGCGTTAACATCGTGCGCTCCGACGGCGGCCTCATGAGCGTTGAGCGCGCCAGCCAATCGCCGGTGCACACCATGCTGTCGGGTCCCGCGGGGGGCGTATCCGGCGCGGCTTTCATGGCTTCGCTCTCAGGGCACCCGCAAGCACTCGGCTTCGACATGGGCGGGACTTCCACCGACGTGTCGCTTATTCAGGATGGCAAGCCGACCATCTCCCGGTCGACCACGATCGGCTATTACCCGATCAAGGTGCCATCGGTGGATGTGCACAGCGTCGGCGCGGGCGGTGGCTCAATCGCGCACGTGCCGATGACCGGGGCGCTGCGTGTCGGCCCGGAAAGCGCCGGCGCCGTGCCGGGCCCGGCCTGCTACGGGAAGGGCGGCGACCGGCCGACGGTGACGGACGCAAATGTCGTTTTAGGACGGCTACCGCCGCGCCTGCTCGGCGGCAAAATGATGCTCGATGTCAAGGCCGCGGAAGAGGTCGTCGCCAAGATCGCGCGTACGCTCAATCTCGACCTTCATCAGGCCGCGCAAGGCATCTTGGACATTGTAAACGAGAACATGCTCGGCGCGCTGCGGCTCGTGACGGTGCAAAAGGGCCTCGATCCCAGAGATTTCGCCCTCGTTCCGTTCGGCGGCGCCGGACCCTTGCACGGTAACGCCATGGCCATGCTTGCCGGATGCTATCCGGTAATCGTGCCGCCGACGCCCGGCGTACTGTCGGCCTTGGGTTTTCTGTACTCCGACGTGAAGAACGAGTTTGCTCAAACCTTCGTCCGCACCGTCGACGAGGCTGACCCCAGCCAGATAAGCGACATTCTCACCAAGCTCGGCCGCGACGCACGGGCATGGCTGCGTGAAGAGGGTGTAGACGAGTCCCGTCAGCGGGTGAGCTATGAGGCGGATGTCCGCTATTTCCGCCAGGGTTACGAGTTCTCTCTGGAGCTGGACCCGGAACGCGTCGGTGCCGGCGCACTCGAAGACCTCGCCCGGCGTTTCGGGCTGGCGCACGAGCGCATTTATGGGTTCAAGCTCGAACAACCTGTCGAGTTGGTAAACCTGCGCGCAGTCGGCGTCGGCGCGGTACAGAAGATCAGCCTGCCCAAATTCGACAAGGAAGGGCCGAACCCGTCCGCCGCCGTAGTCGAGCAGCACCGGGCCTATTTCGACGGCAGCTTCGCGTCCGTTAATGTCTATGACCGGAGCCGATTGCGGACTGGCAATCGCGTCCATGGCCCGGCTATCATTGTGCAAATGGATGCAACAACCGTGATCCACCCCAACCATACTGGCGAGGTCGACGAGTATCTGAATATTCTGATCACACCCGACCGTGCCTCCTAAAGGCAGCCAAGGACCGTATTGATGGCGAACTTCAATCCCCTGAGCAGCTCGGTAAGCTTCGACGACCTGCTTAAGGCCAACAAGCAGCAGTTTGATCGTATTTTCTCGGCACAGACCGAGGAGTTGGGCGTGCTCGGTGTCAGTCACCGGCCGCCTACAGACGCAGATCTTGATTCGGCCAGTCTTGCGTCGGCCGCGGAGACGTCCGCTGACGTCTACGCAACGCTCAACACGCGTTTCGGATCCGGCTGGTCCTCCGAAGTCATCGAGCACAAGACCGAGCGGGGATCGGTGACCGTGCTCTGCAAGCTGACGGTCAACGGCAGCTCAAAGGAACAATTCGGCTCGGCACGAGCAAACGGCGACGAAGGCGCCGCATTGCGCCGCGCAACCGAAACGGCGTTGCGACACTGTGCAAAAATGTTCGGGGGCGAGGCTCCCGTCGAGGCGCGCGCCGACCGTGCGCCGCGCCCGCGCGTACCCGCTGGGGGCATCGCGGCCGATGCGACCTCGCCGTCCCCGGTGCGGCAGCAGCGTGAGGGCACTCGGCTCGACACCGTTGCGCTCGACCTGATCGAGAACGCGCTCCGCAACGCCCGCCATGAGATGGACGCGGTCTTGTTCCGTTCGGCCATGTCGCCGGTGATCCGCGAGCAGCACGACGAGTTTCCGATGATCACCGACCCCAAAGGGCGCATGATCGTCGGGCAGTTCGGCTCGTACATCAACGAGATGCTCGCGGAGCAAAAATTCGATCTGGAGCCGGGTGACGTCATCCTGCAGAGCGATCCGTACAAGTGCGGCGGTTCGATCAGCCACATCAACGACTGGATGATACTGGTCCCGGTGTTCTACGAGGGCGAACTGGTCGGCTTCACTTCGATGTTTGGCCACTTGATGGATGTCGGCGGCTGGGTCCCGGGCAGCATGCCGACGAATGCGACATCGATCTTCGGCGAGGGGTTGCGCATCCCGCCCCTGCTGCTCTACCGACGCGGCGAGCTCAACAAGGCGGTGCTCGACCTGATCATGAACAACACGCGCACACCGGAGATGAACTACTCCGATCTCATGGCCATCATTGCCGGCTGCCGCGCCGGCGAGAAGCGCGTGATCGAGATTTGCGACCGCTTCGGCCGCGAGACCTACAAGCAGGCCTGTCAGGCGTTGCTCGATCGCACCAACCGCGCCATGCGCAAGCTCATCGTGCAGAACCTTCCGGAGGAGCCGAAATCCTTCGAGGATTACATCGACGACGACGGCTGCGGTAACGGTCCCTTCAAGATGAAGCTCACCGTTTGGCGCGAAGGCGAGCATGCCTACTTCGATTGGACCGGAACGTCGCCGCAGGCGCCGGGGCCGATCAACTTCTATCTACACGAAGGCATGTTCAAGATGTTCATCGGGGTCTACATGATCATGGTGTTCGACCCCCAGATCCTGTTCAACGACGGTTTCTATGATCTCATTCACGTGACCTTGCCCAAGGGCTCACTGCTGCATCCCAACTTTCCGGCGCCTCTGGGCTCCCGCACCCATGCGCTTTCACGCCAATTCGATGTGCTTGGCGGCGCGCTGAGCTACAACGCTCCCGAAATGGCGACCGCGGCAGGCTACGGCTCAAGCCCGCATTTTCTCTATTCCGGCGTGGACAAGGCCGGTCGGCCGTTCCAGCTCATGGAAATTCTTTATGGCGGAATTCCCGGGCGACCGATCGGCGATGGCATGGACGGTCATTCATGGTGGCCGTTATTCCAGAATATCCCGAGCGAATATCTGGAGACCTACTACCCCATGCTAGTCGACGCCTACACCACCATCGTTGATAGCGGCGGCGCCGGCAAGCACCGCGGCGGCAACGGCGTGGAGAAGATTTATCTGCTGCTTGAGGAAGGCGATATCTCGATCCACGATGATCGCCATATCTCGCAGCCTTGGGGCATTCTCGGCGGCCGCCCGGGCGGCTGCTCGGAGAAGTGGCTGGTGCGCAAGGACGGCACCCGCCGGCCTCTGGAGTCCAAAATCGATAACGTGCGCGTGTACGCCGGCGATCGGGTTATTTTCAGGACAGCCGGCGGCGGGGGTTGGGGCGATCCCATGGAGCGCGATGCGCTTCGCACCAGAAACGATGTCGCACGCAAACTGATGAGCGAAGCCAAGGCGCGCGAAGAGTATGGCGTCGTTCTCACCGGACCCGATCTGGTCGTCGATCATCGGGCGACGGATGAATTGCGCGCCAGCATGCGGCGCAACCGCAAAACTCCGAAATTGTTCGACTTTGGCGAGCGCAAAGCCGGGGCAACGCAGCTCCGGGCGGTCGCGAGTTGAACGGTCATTGTCAACGGTAACGCCGAACAATCGGCAAACAAGGCGAATGCACGATGATTGAAGTTGTGGTCAGTCTCTTCATCGCCGCGATCATCCTCATCGCGATCTTCTACATCATCTCGATTTGGATTTATAAGCGCGCCCCGTCGAACATGTGCTTCATCCGCACCGGCTTTCTCGGCACCAAGGTGTGCCTAGGCCGAGGGGCGATCGTGCTCCCGGTATTCCATGAAATAACCTGGGTCTCGCTGGAAACGATCAAGTTCGCTGTCAGCCGCGCCCGCGAGCAGGCGGTTTTGACCCACGACAATATCCGCGTCGACATCAACGCCGAGTTATACGCTCATGTCGGGCACACAGAAGGAGCGGTGCTGGCCGCCAGCCGCACGCTCGGCGAAAAGACCTTCGATGCGGACAAGGTCCGCAACCTCCTCGAAGCCAAAGTGGTCGGCGCGCTGCGAAGCTTCGCCGCTACCAAGACCCTCAAGGAGCTGCACGAAAATCGCGACGCGTTCGCGCAACAGATCAAGGAGAGCGTCAGCGAGAGCTTTGCCGCAAACGGCTTGATGCTCGAGGAGGTGACGATCGTTTCACTCGAACAATCGACCAAAGAATATTTCCGGTCCGATAACGTGTTCGACGCCGAAGGCCTCAAGGTCATCACCGAGATCACGTCGGAAGCGCGGCGCAAGGTCCACACCACCGAGAAGCAAACGACTGTCGCCATCCGCAACAAGGACCTGACCACACAACTCGAACTGCTTGAAATCGAACGCCAGGAGGCGGTCGCCCGCGCCAGCCAGGACAAGGACATCGCCAACGAGCAGGCCAAGCAGCTGCGCGAAAAGCAGACGTTCGTCCTCGACCAGCGCCTGGCGGTTGAACAGCGCGAGATCGAAAACGAAAAATCGCTTGAGCAGCTGCGCACCGAGCGCGACATCGCCTTCACGGCAGAGGCAAAGCGGCGCGAAGTAGCGCAGGTGCAGAAAGAGCTCGCACTGGAACAGGAACGCCGCGACCGTGAGATCGCCTTGATCGACAAGTCGCGCGAAGCCGAGGTCGCCGAAATCGCCCGCAATCTCGCACGCGAGCGCGCCGAGCGCGAAAAGGATGTCGATCTCGCCGCCAAAGAGCGCGAGAGGCAAGAGGCAGAGATCACCCGCGCCACTGCGGTCGCGGCCGCGGAAGACCGCGCGCGCGACCAGCGCCACAAGATCAGCGAAGAGACCGCGATCGCCGTCCGTCGAAGGAGCCTCGAAACGCGGCTTGGGATCTTGCAGCTCGACCGGGACGAGGCCATCGCGGCTGCGAAACAGGAAAAAGAAATCTCCGACGAGCGTGCGCGTATCTTGAGCGAGCAACAGCGTTTCGTGCTCGAACGGCGGTGGGAAGTGGAACAGGAGGAAATCCGCAAGCGCCAGGCGCTGGAGGCTGCGCAAATCCAGAAGGAAATCGCCATCATCGAGGAAGCGAAAACGCGCGAAGCCGCGGAGATTCGCCGGGCACTCGCCCGCGCGCAGGAGGAACGCGACCGCGAAATCGCCCTCGTCGCCAAGACCGAGGAACTGGAGCTCGCGGAAATTCGACGCCAGCAAGCGCGCGAACAAGAGGATCGCAATCGCCGGATCGCGCTGGTGGAGAAGGACTCCGAACTGGAGCGGGCCGAGGTACGCAGTGCGCTCTCCACCCAGGTCGAGCAAGTCAATCGCGACATTGCGCTGATCAACAAGGAAGGCGAGCGCGAGCGGACCGACATCGAGCGCTTCCTCGCCCGAGAGCACGCCGAGCGCGACCGCGAGATCGCGCTTGCCGCCAAGACGCGTGAGCTTGAGATCGCCGAGACCAAGCGCCTCGCCAGCACTGCGGACCGCGAGCGAGCCGAGCACACCGTCGAGTCGGTGCGGGTTGTTGCCGACGCCGAGCGCACCCGCCAGGTCGAGATCATAGTGGCTGGACAAGCGGCCGAGGCGCGGCGGATCGACGAAGAAAGCAAGGCCGCGGTGACGCGCATGCACGCGATGGCTCAATCGGAGACGCGCAAGGCGGCCGCCGAGCTTGAGGCGCAGGCGACCTTGACGCGTGCGCGCGCGACGACTGAAGCGCAAAAAATCGGTGCCGAAGGCATCGAGCGCGAAGCCGGAGCTCGCGGGCGGGCCGAAATGGAAATCGAAATGCTCCGCGTCGCCAATGCGCAGCGTCAGCTCGAAGCCGAAGCGACCGGCATCGAGGCGAAGGCGGAAGCGCTCAAGAAATACAACGAAGCGGCGACGTTTCTCGAATTGTCCCGGCTCAGGATTGAGGCAGATCGCGACGTGCATAGCGAGCAGGCCAAGGCCATGGGCAGCGCACTCGCCCAAGCGCAGATCCGCATGTATGGCGGCGGTGAGGGCACCATGGACACAATCCGCGGATTGTTCACGCAGGGATTTGGCATCGGTGAAGTGCTTGAGGGCATTACGCAGTCCATGCCGGAAGGCTTGCGGCAGCGGCTCAGCGCCAACGGCATCCAGGGTCTGCTCGGCCGCCAATATAACGGCGGCTCGCTGAAGCAGACTTACGAGCACCTCAACGCGCTTGTTCAGGAGCATTTGCGGAGCAAAAAGGCCCGCGAAGTGCCCTTCCCCGAAGCTATTTCGCGGCTGGGCGAACATGCCGGCGACAACGTGGACTTGCGTCAGGCGATCAAGGTTCTCTCCGAGTTCAACCAGGAAGGCGCGCTCGATAACGTGCCGTTCGATTCGGTGTGGAACATGGTCAATGCGGTTGCCAAAGCGGCCGGCTAAAGCGTCGGGGCGATGAGTAATCTTGACGTCGTCCTGGAGCATGTCTCCAAGACCTTTCCCGGCGGGGCGCGGGCGGTCATCGATTTCAGCGCCGAAATAAACCACGGCGAATTCGTCTCCATGCTCGGCCCCTCTGGCTGCGGCAAGACGACGACTTTGCGGATGATCGGTGGGCTCGAGGAAGTAACCGACGGCAAGATTTTCATTGCCGGAAAAGATGTCACCGACCTGCCGCCGGCTCTGCGCGATACCTCGATGATGTTCCAGAGCTTTGCGCTGTTCCCGCATCGCACGGTTTTTCAGAACGTCGAGTTCAGCCTCAAGATGAAGGGCATGGAGAAGAGCGAGCGCGACCGCCGCGTCTGGGAGATGCTGGAAATGGTCGGGCTGTCGCACTTCGCGACCCGCCGGCCGCGCGAATTGTCCGGCGGCCAACAACAGCGCGTGGCCCTGGCGCGCGCGCTGATCAGCCGCCCGACCGTGCTCCTGCTCGACGAGCCTCTGGGCTCGCTCGATTTCAACCTTCGCCAGGCGATGATGATCGAGCTAAAACGGGTGCAGCGCGAACTGAACATGACGTTCATCATGGTCACGCATTCGCAGCAGGAGGCGATGTCGCTCGCCGATAAAGTCATTGTGATGAGCGACGCCGTCATCCAGCAGATCGGCACGTCACGCGATGTGCATGAAAACCCGCGCACCAAATTCGTCGCCGAGTTCATCGGCAACAACAATCTGTTCCAGGGCCGCATCCGCTCGCGCAGCGGCTCGATCGTGTTCGTGGAGTCCCTCGGCCAACTCCTCTACGTCAAGGTTCCTCCACAAATCAAACGCGTTCCCATTGGGAAGGACGTATGGTTTTCGGTCCGTGCCGACTTGATGAACACCGGCGACAAGCAGGACATGGCCAACCGCGTCGAAGGAAGGTTTATCGCCAGCGAATTCCTCGGCTCGCTGGAAACGGACGTCTTCGAGGTTGCGCCTGGCCAATACGTCCACGTCGAGCAGCATCGCCACGCCCAGGACCGGACGTACAAAGTCGGCGCGCGCGAGATGCTGTGCTGGCACGCCGAGTCGGGCGTCCTGCTCGAGGACTCACGAAAGCCAGACACGCTCGATGCGGCTTGAGCGCCGCCCCTTCCCGCTTGTCTGACAAGCCGGAGTTGATCGATTGACCGTCAAACCGGCCCCCCCGGAAGGGTTTGCAACCGCCATATCGCTTGGCGTTGTCGGAGCGGGCGCCGCCGGGCTTTGCGCCGCGCTCGCCGTGCATGAGGCCGGCGCTGAAGTCGTCGTCTTCGAACGAGATCCACTGCCGCGCGGCTCGACGGCGTTGTCGGCGGGTTTGATCCCGGCCGCCGCTACACGGTTTCAACGGGCGCTGGGCATCATCGACAGCGCAGAGCACTTCGCCGCCGATATCCGTCGAAAGGCCCACGACGAAGGAAATTCACCGATCGCCGAACTCGTCGCACGCGAATCCGGCCCGACTGTAGAATGGCTCGCGGATCGGTACGGCCTTCCATTCAGCCTGGTCCACGACTTCAATTATCCAGGCCATTCCGCGCGCCGCATGCACGGCCTGCCGAGCCGCTCCGGCGCCGAGCTGATCGACCGGTTAAATCGCGCGGCCGAACAGGCGGCGATCACCATCGTCGCCGACGCCACCGTCAGCGCGCTTTTCGCCGATGTTGAAGGCGTCATCCGCGGCTTTGAAGTCACCCGGCCCGATGGTTCGTGCGATCGCATCGGCTGCGAAGCACTGATCCTTGCCTGCAACGGCTACGGCGGCGCGCCTGATCTGGTGGCAAGATACATTCCGGAAATGCGCGCCGCGCAGTATTTTGGTCACCCGGGCAATCGCGGCGACGCGGTGCTATGGGGCGGGGCGCTCGGCGCGAAACTTTTGAATATGTCCGGGTATCAGGGCCACGGTTCGGTCGCTCATCCGCACGCCATCCTGATCACCTGGGCGGTGATTATGGAAGGCGGCTTTCAGGTTAACGCTTTGGCGCGGCGTTTCTCCAACGAAAGCCTTGGCTATTCTGAACAGGCTGCGTTGGTGCTTGAGCAGCACGAGAGCATAGCCTTCGACATTTTCGATGAACGTATTGCCGCCGTTGCACGACAATTCGAAGACTTCAGGCAAGCCGAGGCCACCGGTGCCGTGGTCACAGCCGGAAATATTGAAGAACTTGCAGAAAGGCTGAAACTGCCCCGAGAGGCACTGACCGAAACTTTTCGCGAGGTGGAAGGCGCGAAAGAAGGAACGGCCGCCGATCCATTTGGCCGCGCGTTTAAGGGAGTGACGCGTCTATCGCCACCCTATAAGGCCGTCCGTGTCACCAGCGCGCTTTTTCACACCCAAGGCGGGCTAGCCGTCGACGTCGACGCTCGCGTTCTCAATGAGCGCGGCGCGCCACTGCCGAATCTGCTCGCGGCCGGCGGCGCCGCCGCCGGCGTATCCGGTTCGGTCGCCAGCGGTTACCTGTCCGGCAACGGCCTGCTGACCGCGACCGTGCTAGGCCGCATAGCCGGCGCGAGCGCCGCCGCGTTGGTCAAGGACAATCAACTCACGCCGTAGGCCGCCGCAGGTAACGACCACGCGCCGGACCCACGACCTCTCCCTTGTCGTAGACAAGTTCGCCACGCAAAAACGTGCTCTTGACCCGCCCGGTGAGCTCCTGGCCCTCGAACGGCGAGTAGCCCTGGTCGGACTCCGATTCCGCCGCATGCACGACAAAGCTCTCATGCGGATCGACAAGCACAATGTCGGCATCGAACGATGGCGCGATGTCACCCTTGTGCCGCAGCCCGAACCGCTTTGCTGGATTCCAGCTCAGTAATTCCGCCATGCGGTTGTACGACATGCCGCGCTTTGAACCCTCGCTCACCACACCGGAGAGGAGATATTCCGTGCCGCCGAATCCCGACTTGGCAAGCCAGATATTGTTCGGATCGCTTTGCGACCATTTCTGTTCGGCGGAACAGCAGGCGTGATCGCTGACGATCCAGTCGATCTTACGATTAAGCACGGCCTGCCACAGCGCTTCGACATCCTCGCGCGGGCGTATTGGCGGGTTGACCTTGGCGTGCACCGCGCATTCGCAATCAGTGTCGAGGAGGAGATGCCCGACGGTGACCTCGCGGCGAAACTGAATGTGCGGAAACACCTGCTGCATGGTCCATGCCGCGTCGACCGCCTTGCGGGAACTTAAGTGCAGCAGGTTGATGTTCACGCAATTCGTCTCGTTAGCGAGATACGACGCGATCCAGACCGCGAGCCCCTCCGAATGCGGCGGCCGTGCCGCGCTGTAAGCTTTCAGGCCGGTGAGCTTGCCCTCGCGCTCCACCAAAGTGGTGTAAGCATTGAGAATGTCGGCAAGCTCGCAGTGCAAACTCACGCTGATGTACTCGGCAAGTTCGGGATGCCGCTCCACGACCGCGCGGGCCGAACGCATAACGAACTCGAAATGCGCGATGTCGTAATGATCGTCCGGCCCCAGCATGAGGAACTGGTTCTGGGAGCCGGACTTTCCATGCAATCCGTAACCGCCGTAGAACATGAAAATCTTGAATGAGGTCACGCCCTGCTCGGTCGCAAGGTAGTCCATCTCTTTAAGATGCTGCGCTTCGATCGGCGCGACGTGATAGCCGTAGTCGACCCAGAACCGTCCCTCCGACAGCCGCAACACTTCCGGCATCACTTCGCGGTAAGGTCCACCGCGGTTGAGATAATATTGACCGGTGCGGATGTAATTGAGGCTCGACGTGACACCGCCCATGGCGGCGGCTTTGCTTTCAGTCACCGCATCGTCGGCGAGCGGCTGGTAGATGCCAATGTGCATGTGCGCATCGACGCAGCCCGGAAAGGCCAAAAGGCGCTGCGCGTCGAATATTTCGGCGGCATCGTCTGCCCGGATTTCCGGCGACAGCTGCGCGACTTTGCCGTCCTTGATGCCGATATCGAGGCAGTCGACGCCGCTCTGGTTCGGCCGCACCACGCGGGCGTTCTTGATCGCTAGGTCAAAAGTCTTCGAAGTCGTCTTTGCCATTGTCACTCTCATTTTCGCCCGGACGCACGGCCGGGCTTTTTTGCGTCCGAGATCTGATCATTGCCTTCGTAACGCCGACCGCGCTCCAGCAACTCGGGTGTGCCGAGGAGCCCATTGAGCCCATCGAAATCGAACATGCGCGCGCCAAACGGCTGGGTACTGCCGTGTTTGCGCAGGGATGCATAGAATTCTTCGGCGGTTTTGGCCTGTGCGCGGACGATGCCGGCTGCAAAGATGACGACGGCGAAACCGAGCGCCTCTAGTTCGCTCGCCGGGAGGATCGGTGTCTTGCCGCCCTCCACCATATTGGCGAGCAATGGGATGGATTTGCCGAAACGTTCGCCGATGCGAATGAGTTCGTCGCGCTGCTGGGGTGCTTCAATAAACAGAACGTCGGCGCCAGCCTCCCGAAAAAGCTCCGCCCGCGCCATGGCACGGTCAAAACCTTCGACGGCAATGGCGTCGGTGCGAGCGATGACAAGAGTATCTGGCGAGGCCCGCGCGTCGGTTGCCGCCCTGATCTTGCCAGCCATTTCCGCGGCGGAGATCAGCGTCTTGCCATCAAGATGACCGCAACGCTTGGGAAAGGCCTGATCCTCGATCTGGATGGCGTTGGCGCCGGCCCGTTCCAATAATCGCACCGTCCGCTGGACATTGAGCGCGTTGCCATAGCCGGTATCGGCGTCAACGATGAGATGAACGCCGACCCTGTCGCGGATCAATTCCACCGTCTGAACGACCTCGCTCAGACTGACGAGGCCGATGTCGGAGCGCCCGAGCTGCGTGTAAGCGATGCCCGCCCCCGAGATGTACAGCGCTTCGAAGCCGGCGCGTTCGGCAACCAGCGCGGTAAGTGCATTGCATACGCCGGCCGCGAGCAAAATCGGGCGGCGCTTGAGCCGTTCGGACAAGGACGATGCATTTACAGTCACGTTCACAACCCCAAATAAGCGCGTTTGAGTTTCGGATCGGCGGCGATCTCCGCCGCGGGGCCCGACAAGACGCATTGGCCCTCGGCGAGGATATAGGCGCGGTTCGCAATCGCCAGCCCTTGGACGACGTTCTGCTCGACCAGAAGCACGGTGACGCCTTCGGCATGGATGCGGGCGATCAACGCGAACAATTCTTCGACCAGGATTGGTGATAGCCCGAGCGACGGCTCGTCGAGAATAAGAAGCCGCGGCTCGGCCATCAGCCCGCGGCCGATCGCCAGCATCTGCTGTTCGCCGCCGGATAGCGTTCCCGCTCGCTGCGTGCGGCGCTCGCGAAGCCGCGGGAAAATGGCGAACACGCGCTCGCGGTTCTCGGAGCGCCGCGCGGCGGCGCGCCGATAACTGCCGAGGTCCAAATTGTCGTCAACCGACAAATTCGGGAATAGCCGCCTGCCCTCGGGAACGTGGATAAGGCCGCGCGCGACAATGGACCCCGGCGTCTCGCGCTCAATCGCTGCGCCGTCGAAGTAAATGCTGCCGGCCCGCGAGCGCACGACTCCGGAAACAGTGCGATTGAGCGTCGATTTGCCCACACCATTGGACCCGAGCACCGAGACGATCTCGCCCGCTTTGACGCCGAGATTAATTCCGCGCAGCACGTCACCGTCGCCGTAGCCGGCGAACACGTCGCGGACGTCGAGAAGCATCTCAGAGGGCACTGGCGCCTCCGAGCTTGGCGGCGGCGCCATGGCCGAGATAAGCCTCGACGACCCGCGCATCGGCCGCGACTTGCGCCGGACTGCCCTGCGCGATGACGCGGCCTTCCGCCAAAACGAAAACGTGTTCAGCCAAACTCATCACCGCCTGCATCACATGCTCGATCATGACGATGGCAATGCCGCGCGCACTCAAGGCTCGGATGACGGGCACGATTTCGTTGATTTCGGACGGGTTCAATCCGGCCAACACTTCGTCTAGCAGTAGCAGCTTTGGCTCCGTGGCAAGCGCACGGGCTAGTTCGAGGCGTTTCCTGCCGGCGACCGTCAAGGAATTTGCCGGCTGATAAAGCAGGCGGCCCAGACCGACCTCCTGACCAACCGCTTCGGCCGCCGATTGTGCCGCAGCGCGGGCGCGATGGCGCAAATGCGCGCCCACCAAAATGTTGTCGCGAACCGAAAGGCCCGCAAACGGTTGAACAATTTGAAAGGTCCGCGCAACGCCGCGGCGGGCGAGGCGGTACGGCGGCTCGCCGGTGACGTCCGTCCCGTCATAAAGCACGCGCCCGGCGCTCGGCTTGAGAAATCCGGAGATGATTGAAAAGAGCGTGGTCTTGCCGGCGCCATTCGGACCGATCAGCGCCGTTATCCGCCGTGCCGATGCCGTGAGCGAAGCGCCATCGACCGCCATCAAGCCGCCAAAGCCGCGCGAGACGCCTTCAACTGAGAGGAGCGCATCAGCCATGCGCCACTCCCTCAGCGGGTTTTCGTACCGACACGAATCGTCGTGCAAGCCACTCGCGTCCATCGATCAGGGTGCCGACCAATCCGCGCGGCGCAAACGCGATCACCAGCACCAGCACGGCGCCAAACGTCATCAGATCGAGGCCGGGGATGTCGCCGGTCAGGAATTTGGCGCCCTCGCCGATCGATTTCACCGCCAGCGCGCCGATGAGCGCGCCAAACACCGTACCGGCGCCGCCGATAATCGGTGTGAGCAACGCTTCGATCGAAATCCACGCGCCATAGCCGATGGGCGCATCGACAAAAAGGAAATATTGCACATAGAAACATCCCGCCGCCGCGGTGATGGCGGCTGAAATTGTCATGGCTGCGACCTTGATCGCAGTCGCGTTGACGCCGAGCGCCATGGCGGCGTCTTCGTTCTCCCGCACCGCCACCAGCCACGTACCGAATCGCGAGCGCTCCAGCGCCCGCGCGATGATCAAGGACACGGCAACGAACGCCAGAATGATCAGGTAAAAAACCGCACGGCTGCGAAATTGAAATGCCTCGGCGTGCAGGTCGAGTTTGATCAGGAGGCCAACGCCGGCGCCGGTAATCGGCGCGACACTCGCGAAAATGCGCAACACTTCGGCGAAAGCGAGCGTCACCAGCGCGAAATACGAACTGCGGAGCCCGGCCCGGAACGCGAGGCCCCCAATGATTGCTCCCGCCACCGCACCGGCGGCAATGCCGGCGAGAAAGCCGAGCCAGGCGTTCACATCGTAGTGCACCTGCAGAATGGCGGTCGTATAAGCGCCGGTGCCGAAGAAGGCCGCGTGCCCGAAGGAATACTGCCCGCCATAACCGCCGAGAATATTCCAGCCCTGGCCGGCGAGCGCGATCATCAGCGCCACAATCAGGAAGTTGAGGACGACGTTCGACTGCACGACCAGCGGTACGGCCGCAAGCGCGGCGACGACAATCACGATAGAGAGGTACGCCTTCACGTGCTCGCTCCGAAAAGGCCGCGTGGACGAACGAGCAGCACGGCAATAAAGATCAGAAAGATTCCGGCTTGGCCGAGCGACTCGCCGAAAAAGAAACCGCCGAGGCTTTCGATAACACCGATGACAAGGCCGCCGATCAGGGCGCCGGGCACCGAGCCCATGCCACCCAGAACGACGATGGTGAAAGCGATAAGGACAAACGCATTGCCGGCGCTCGGATTGACATAATAGGTCGGAATCAACAGACAGGCGGCTATGGCGACGCAGGCTGTGCCGATACCGAACGTCATGGCGTAAATGTGAGTGACGTCTATGCCGGCAAGCTCCGCACCAAGCTTTTCCTTCGCCACGGCGCGAATGGCTTTACCGGTGTCGGTCCAGGTCATGAGTAGCCACAGCGCCAGTGCAACCACGAACACCACGGCGAAGGAAATCAGACGCGGAACGGCAATGAACGTGAAAGCCAGGTCAACCGTCTTAAATGCGTAAGGAAGATCGATGGTGCGCGTGTCGGCACGGAATGCATAGAGGAGCGCGTTCTCGATCAGCACTGCCAGGCCAAGCGTCACCAGCAGCATGGCGCGCTCGTCGCCGCGCGCCGCCGGGCCGATCACCACACGCTGTAACAAGTAGCCGAGGCCGAAGAAGGCCGGCGCCAGAATCAGAACGGCCAGATAAGGATCGATACCCGCTTTCTGATAGGCAAAGAATGCCGCGAAAAGTGCGGCGCTCAACAGCGCGCCATGTGCGAAGTTGATAATGTGCAACACGCCATAGATCAAAGTGAGCCCGAGCGCGACCAGCGCGTAGATGGAACCGGTCAGAAGCCCATTGACAACCGCCGAAATCAGGATCGGTGCGGAGAGCACGACGTCATTGCCAGCGAAACGAATATCTCATTCTTATGCCGGCATCGGAAACACGACTTTGGCGTTGGCGAATTCCGGCGGCAAGATCGCTTTGATATCGTTATCGAGAACCTGCGTGTTGACCGGCGCGGCGCCTTGATTCTGGCCGTTGATAAATTTTGTCGGACCATAGGGCATGATGTGACCCGAGAATGTGGAGTTCTCGAGCGCCGCTGTGAGCTTGGCGCGATCGGCTGAAGCCGCATGCTCGAGCGCGTCGGCGACCAGCATCACGGCGGTGTAGTTCATATAAAGCTCGTACGTGTAGAACTGCCCCTTGTCTTCGACCTTCTTCTTCAGCTCAAGCGCCTTCGCGCTCTTCGGATTGAACCAATGATTGCAATCCATGATGTACTTGGCGGCCTCTGGAAACTCGCGGACGAATTTGTAGGATGACGCAGCGCCGCCGAGCACCGAATAAATCGCTTTGGGCCGCACGTGCTGCTCTAGCATGGTGCGCGCCAGCAGTACGTACTCGTTGTAATAATTGGCTGGGATGACGAGATCGGGCGCCTGCGCCTTGATCTTGAGCACGACATTGTTGAAGTCCCGCGTCGGCGTCGGATGCGGGATAGTTTCGAGGATCTGGAATCCTTTGGCAGGCAACTGCGCGTTCAAAAGCTTGGCGAGGCCGGAACCGAACAGCGAGTCCTCGTTGACGATGATCACGGTCTTGGCCGGCTTACCGGCTTGATCGTTGATGAGCGTCAAGTTTTGCAGCGCGGTGTTGGCGATGACTCCGAAGCCCGGACCGAAGCGGAATGTGTTCTTGAGCCCGCGTGTGACGATAGAATCGGCAACACCGACGTCGACCACGTAGGGCAATTCATAACGCGCGGCCGCCTGGCTGACGGCAAGGCAGATCGACGAGGCGTAGCCGCCGATGATGCAGGATACTTCGGCGGCGTTCATCTTTTCCACTTCCGCGGTGCCACCGTCGGGAGTCGATTGGGCGTCGCCGAGTATTGGATCGATCTTCGCTCCGCCGAGCGCCTTGATGCCGCCGCCGGCGTTGATTTCGTCGACCGCCATGGTCGCGCCGATCCTGCCCTGCTGGCCGGAATAGGACAGCGCGCCCGTCATCGGATGCAACAGGCCGAGCTTGACCGCACCGCTCTGTGCGCGAAGAACGGCCGGCCGCGCGATTGTGCCGGTGCCCGCTGCCGCTGCGCCGACGGCCGCGCTCGCGAGAAAGCGCCGACGGCTGAGCCGAGCGTGAAATTTCGCCATTGCTGTACCTCCTCTAAACCGGCGCGACGTCCACACGGTCGTCGCACTCGAACCCACTAAAGAACCGTCGCCTCATTCTCATTCCGGCGTTGGCCAGTACGGCGCACAACCGGCGACCAGGCTTCAGCGGCCACGCCTGACCGGACTAAATCCATTTCGAATGCGTAGCGATCCGGCCGATAGAGTGCGTGCAAATGTTCAACGGCTCGGCCGGAGCGATCCGAGACGATCCTGATCAATTCGATCAGCGGCGATCCGGTGCGCACATCAAGCGCCGCCGCCACCTCGGGCGTCGCCAATCCGGCGCTGATGCGCTGGCGGGCGTGGCCGATCTTCACGCCCGCGCGTTCAAGAAGTTCGAGAAGCGGGCGCGAAGCGAGTTCTTCCTTGCTGAACGTGACCGCGACCTCCTCGGAGACGTGCGTGGTGAGATAGGAAAACGGCACCCCATCGAGCGCCCGCACCCGCACCGATCGCTGCAAGATTTGATCCGGCCCGACTCCAAGCGCCTGCGCCACCGCGCCGGTCGCCGGTACGTAGTCGAAGGCGACGAGCTTCACCGCAGTGCGGCGGCCCATGTCGGCAAGATTTGCCAGGACGCCTGAAATATCGGCGGTGATCGGCGCCGGCCCAGGCCGATAAGTGACGCGCGTGCCAGCACTCGGCCGCCGTTCGATCAGACGCTCGCGCGCCAGTTCGCCGAGCGCGCGCCGCACGGTGACCCGCGATACGCCATAGTGTTCCGCCAGTTCGTTTTCGGTCGGCAGTTTAAGGCCGAAGCCCAGCGCACCACTGAGAATGCGGTCGCGAAGCACCATGTAGACCTGCTTCGCCTTAGCCTCGCCGAGCCAATCGCGCAACTTTCCCTCCCCTGCCGGCGCCCTGGCAGCGGCCGCTTTACTTGGTATTCTTTAGCGTACAATAGTTGCGGCACCGCCGACAAGCGCGGTAACGACGCAGCGGACCTGGCGCCGGCATGAGCGAGCCGCAAACCCTGATCGATAAACTCTGGTCGGCGCACGAAATCGTCCGCCGCGACGACGGTGCTGCGCTGCTCTGGGTCGACCGCCACTACGTGCACGAGGGATCGTTCCACGCCTTTAGCCAGATGCAGGCCCGCGGGCGCAAGGTCGCCGAGCCGGAGCTCACTTTCGCGGTCGCTGATCACTACGTGCCGACGCGCGGGCGAGACCGCCCGATTGCCGATCCCGCCATCGCCGCCATGGTGGAGAAGCTTCAAGCAAACACGGCCGCCAACAACATCACTCTCTTCGGCCTGCACGACCCGCGACAAGGCATCGTTCACGTCGTCGGTCCGGAAGAGGGATTGACGCTGCCTGGGTTGCTCATCGTCTGCGGCGACAGCCACACCTCTACCCACGGCGCCTTCGGCGCCTACGCATTCGGCATTGGCGCTTCGGAGGTCGCGCACGTGCTCATGACGCAAACGCTCTGGCAAAAGAAGCCGAAGCGGATACGCATCGCCGTTCACGGCAGGACGACCGCAGGCGTCGCCGCCAAAGACATCGCTCTCGCGATCATCGCGCAGATCGGCGCGGACGGCGCGCAAGGTCACGCCATCGAATTTGCCGGCAACGCAATTGCCGCGCTGTCCATGGAAGCGCGGATGACTTTGTGCAACATGTCCATCGAGGCCGGCGGCCGCTTGGGCGCGATAGCGCCGGACGCGACCACGTTCGCCTATCTGAAGGATCGTCCGTTCGCCCCGAAGGGGAGCGCATTCGACGCAGCCGTGGAGACCTGGTCGGCGCTCGGCTCCGACGCCGACGCGGTTTTCGATCGCGAAGTGACGTTGGACGCCACAGCGATCGCGCCGATTGTCACCTGGGGCACCACGCCGGATGACGCGCTGCCGATTGACGGCACCGCACCCAATCCATCCGCGGAAAGCGACCCGGTTCGCGCCCGCTACGTGCGCGACGCGCTCGACTACATGGGCCTCACGCCCGGCAAGAAACTCACCGAAATAAAGATCGATCGCGTTTTCATCGGCTCCTGCACCAACGCCCGCATCGAAGATTTGCGTGCGGCCGCCGCGGTGTTGTCCGGTCGCGTCAGCAAAGTACCCGGGCTCGTTTCACCCGGCTCCTCTCCGGTCAAGCGGCAGGCAGAAGAGGAAGGCCTGGATCGCATCTTCCGCGCGGCTGGTCTGGAATGGGCCGAGTCAGGCTGCTCAATGTGCGTCGGCATCAACGGCGATCTTGTTCCGTCCGGCGAGCGCTGCGCCTCGACGACCAATCGCAACTTCCGCGGCCGGCAGGGCCCCGGCGCGCGCACGCACTTGATGTCGCCGGCGATGGTCGCAGCCGCCGCGGTGACCGGTCACTTGGCCGATGTCCGCCCGTTGCTCGCCGGGCGCGTCGTCTAGCGGAGGTCGGTGGATGGACAAATTCACCAAGCTAACGGCCAAGGCGTGCCCGCTCGATTTGCCAAACGTCAACACCGACCAAATCCTGCCGGCCCGTTTTTTGAAGGTGCCCCGCACGGCCGAATTGGGCCGCGTCCTGTTCCACGATCTCCGGCGCGACGCGAACGGCGCCGAGCGGCCGGACTTCCCGCTAAACCGGCCGATCTGGCGAGACGCCGAGATTCTTGTCGCCGGGCGCAACTTCGGCGGTGGATCTTCGCGCGAAGCCGCGGTCTACGCGCTTTGCGAAGCGGGCATCCGCTGCGTTATCGCGCCTTCCTTCGGCGACATCTTTGCCGAGAATGCGGTCAAGAACGGCCTGCTTGCAGCAATCCTTCCTGAAAGCGCGGCCCGCGAACTGAGCGCAGCCATTTCTGCCGAGCCGACCCGCCCGGTCATTGTCGATCTTGAACACAGGACCGTCGTTTGCGGCAACCATGCTTTCGACTTTGCAATCGATCCCGTGAGCCGCAATCAATTGCTCAACGGCTGGGACGACGTCGATCTGACCGAGAGCTACAAGGAAAAGATCGCCGCCTTTAAAGCTGTAGACCGCTTCAGTAGGCCCTGGACAAGGCCGCAAGATTAAAAGCCGCAGCAACCGCAGCACACGCGCGGCGCGCGTTCACATTGCATTCTGAAATTTGAGCACGAAATTGTCGACTGGCACGTTCGGCTGGTAACTCGGAAGGTCGTGCGGATCGGTGGGATTTCGCCAGAAATTTCCTTCAGCGGCGAGACGAAAGCCTGCCGCTTCAACCTCGGCGCGTAACGTCGCCTCCTCAATACGATGTAATGTCTTCGCCACCGCAATTCCTTGTCCGGCCAGAGCGGAATGATCAGCGACGATGAAAAAGCCACCCGGCTTCAGCGCTGCCAGCAATTTTCGGTTCATCTCCGCCCGGTCGACGTTCATGTAGGTGGTGTCGTGGTAGAAGAAGAGAAAGGTGATCAGATCAAGATCGCGCACGTCCGAAGGTAACGGATCGTCGAACGGGCGAATGTCGACCACGACGTCGCGCATGGCTGCTGCCTTCAATCTGGCTTCAAATCTAGCTTTGGGTTTGTCTGGAAGATCGGAAGGGTTTTGCGCATAAACCGTCCCGCCCGGCGCAACGGCGCGCGCGATTAGTTCGCTGCTGTATCCGCCGCCGGCGCCCATATCGAGCACTTTCATGCCGGGACGAAGGCCGGCAAATTCCAGAAATGGCTTTGGGTCGCGGCGCTTGTCGGCCTCGCGGTCCGCATCGCTACGGTCGGGTGCCGCAAGAAGCGCGGCATAATCGGGCGCCGATTGCGCGCGGCCCTCCCCGACCATGATGGTCGCTATCAGCAACATGATGCAAACGGCCATGCCGACAATTCGTGGGGACGTGCCTGTCGCACCCATCGCAACCTCCTCACATTGGCTTTTGCGAAAATATCACAGGACGTCGTGCCAAACCGATCACTTGACCGGGAGCACCTGCGGATTGACGCAATTGGGCGGATTTTCGCCGGCAAGGAAGGCCAGGATGTTGTCGACAACGAAATGCGCCATTTGCTCGCGCATCTCGCCGACCGCGCTGCCAAGGTGCGGTGTCAACACGACGTTTTTCAGCTTGCGCAGGTCCTTGCTCACTTTCGGCTCGTATTCAAAGACGTCTAGGCCGGCGCCGGCGATTTGCTTATTTGCCAGCGCTCGAGTAAGCGCCGCCTCATCGACGATCGCGCCACGTGCGGTGTTGATCAGGTAAGCCGTCTTCTTCATCAGCTTTATCTCTTTGGCGCCGATCTGATGCCGCGTACCCGGATTGAGCGGGGTATGCAGCGATACGAAATCGGATTCGCGAAGTAAGGTTTCGAACGGGGTGTAGATCAATCCGGCTTCGCGCTCCTCGTGCTCGGGTTTGCGCCGCGGGGTCCAGTACAGCACGCGCATGTTAAAGCCTGCGGCGCGGCGTGCCACGGCCATGCCGATCATTCCTCCGCCGCCGACCAATCCGATGGTTTTGCCCCATACCAGCGGGCCGAGCAGATAACTCGACTGCGCGCCGGGAAATTTCCCGCGGCGCACCAGGCGATCGCCTTCGACAATATGCCGCGTAACGGCGAGCATCAGACCAAAGGCAAGGTCTGCGGTGGTATCGGCCGTCAGCGGCGGTACGTTCGTAACTGGGATACCCCGCGCGGTCGCGGCCTCGATGTCGACATGAACCGGGTTGATGGCCTTCGAGGCGATCATTCGCAATTTGGGATTTGCGGCGACCAGGCCGGCATCGATGCGATCATGCAGGAGGCAGAATAAGACGTCGCATTGACGGATCGCGGCGAGCATGGCGCGCCGGGGCAGAATCCGGCTTGCATCCGGATTCATTTTTACACTGGCCACCTGCCGAAGCCGCGCGATGGCGCTTTTAGCTACGGGCTGGGTGACAAAGATGCGTGGACGGGATGCGCGAGCCATTATGCGGCGCAACCTTGGACCAATCCGTCGGCGCTGACAACGCGGCGTAAGCGGCGACCTAGGCTAGCGGGTCGGCCGGGAGACCGAGCCGGAACTTGCCGTGGTTTTCATAAGACGTGTCGCTCATCACCTGATGAAGCCCGGCAGTATTTAGGTCGCGCAGCAATCGACCGAGAATATGCGGATGCCGCAGTCCCGTATTGCCCGCGAAGTGATAAGCCATGGTGGCGACATCGACCGCGATGTCGGTCGCATAAACGGCCATGGCGCGCACGTCAGCAATTTCGGCGCCCTCCAGTGGACATCGCTTCGCAGCAGTTTTCCGGTAAAGCTCGTCGTACCGCTCGTGCATCAGCGCGCGGATCGATCGGATTTTCAGGTCAGCTTCCGCGATCTTGCGCTGAACGACCTGGCGCTCGTCGAGCTTGGACGATCGAAACGTGCCGCGGGTCGTGGTCGCGATCTTGACCAACTCGTCGATCGCTCGCCGCGCGGCGCCGATCGCGACGCTGCCGTGTTCTTTAGCAACAAAGCTGAAAGGCGGGAAAAGATACGAAGGGCCGCCACGGCGCGGTTTTGGGTCGAGCAAATCCCAGACAAAAGAAAGCTCCTCGGGCAGAAAGTAATTCTCGACCGAACAATCCGAGCTTCCGGTTCCTCTGAGACCAACGACGTCCCGCCAGTTGTCATAAATCGTGACGTCTGCCGTCGGAAAGGCGGCAAAAATGACGAGGGGCTTGCCGTTATTCTCGTTCTCCGTCCCCTCAATCACCGTTCCACCGAGCACCCACTCGGAATGACGGATGCCGCTGTTGAAGCGCCAGCGGCCGCTGATGCGATATCCACCCTTCTCGCGCACGCCGCGACCGGCTGGAAAAAAGGAAATGGCCGCGGTCGGGATTTGCCCCCCGGCAAAGACGCGATCGAGTCCAGCCTGAGGCAAGAACGCGCCAAGCGATGCGACGCCGGTGGCGCCGACCATGGTGCACCAGCCGCTGGTGAAGTCGTTGTAGGCGATCGCTTCCAGTACCAGCATCTCGGTGACGGGATCAGCCTCCAGCCCACCCACCGCCTCTGGCAGTTTGAGTTGAAACAGGCCGGCGCCTCGCAATGCGGCAACCGCCTCCGGGGCGAGCGTGGCCATCTCTTCGCTCTTGCCGCCAGACGCCTGAAGGATTTGAGCAATTCCGTCGACCCGCGCGAGCAAATCCTTGCGCTTGGTCTCTTCATTCTTCGGCGATTGAGCCAGCATTTCTCCCCCCTCAAGCGCGTTTGCTTTCGCGCGGCACGACTCTTTTGAGAAGCCTAACCGCGAGCAATGTGGCTACCAATCATTTATGAACGGCATTCATTTGTCAACAGCATTCCCAGCCTGAGATTTTGGATGTGGCGGACGTCGCGCCAAGCCGGATGTACAATTACTCTCAGGTTCCAAGAACGAGCGCACCATGTACGTCATGGATCAGGTGATGGATCGCCTGTCAGAGCGCATCGAGGCCGTGACTAACGGTTTCACTGATCCGGCACAGGTCTATGCTTTCGGCATCCGCAACGTGATGATTGCGGCGACAACCGATCAGAAATGGCGGTGGGTGCTGCATCGCTCGGAACCCATCGCCGGCGCGATGTATCGCGTGATGGGACCCTACGCCATCAGAGATATCCGCAACGCGGTCTCGGCGGGCCGTTACCGCGTAGAGGACCCAGAACTGGCGTGGCGGCAAGCGTCGCACGCGATCGCCGGCTTCAGCATGGCGGTGTCCGACAAGAGTATCTTGCCGGGAAAAATCGACGAGGCCGTAGTCAATTTACTCGGAATGGTGGGTGTTCGCCGCGGCGAGGCGTGGGAGATTGCGCGACGGCCCTGCCCGGCGCTGCCGGCCGAATAGCCATAAGCGCGAGCAGAAGCGAAACTCGCTCAACTCGACCTCGGCTGCGCGATGCCGCCGCCAAGCTCGTCCTCGATGTAGACGCGGATAATCTCGTCGAACGACCGCTCCGCAGTGAACCCCAGCGCAATTGCGCGATGGGGATCAAAACGGCGCGGCCAGCCCGCGACGATACGCGCAATCAAGGGATCGGGCGCGCGGCGAATGCGGGCCACGACTTCGTCGCCGGCAATGCGACGGAGCGCGGCGATCTGCTCGCCGACCGTGCAACATACTCCCGGCATGTTCAGATTGATCCTCGGGCCGAGCGCGTCCGCTTTCAGGCCGGCAGCGCGGATAAGAAAACCGACAGCCGAACGCGGACTAGCGTGCCACTGCAACACGCTGTCGTCGACCGGCAACACCGCTTCTGCGCCGGCGAGCGGTTCGCGGATGATCGAGGAGAAAAAGCCGGACGCCGCCTGGTTCGGAGGGCCCGGGCGAACCGCGATGTTCGGCAGCCTGATGCCGACTCCGTCGAGAAAGCCTCGCCGGGTGTAGTCGGCGAGCATCAGCTCGGTCATCGCCTTCTGTGTCCCGTACGAAGTGAGCGGCGTCAGGGCAAAATCGTCGGGGATCGTGTCGGGGAATGGCGCGCCGAACACGGCGATCGAAGAGGTGAAGACAACCCGCGGCCGATAATTGTCGATGGCGCGGATGGCTTCGAAGAGCAAATGCGATCCGTCGAAATTGGCACGCATCCCCTTCTCGAAGTCATGCTCGGCCTCGCCGGAGACGACGGCCGCAAGATGGAAGATCACCTCCGGCCGCCCCGCGACCGCGGCGGCGGCGCTTCCCTCCGCGGCGAGATCGGTGGCAACGGTTTCAACTTTGCCGGCAAAGCCATCCGGACGCAGCGGCGTCACGACATCTACAAGGGTGAAGCGATCGATGCTTCGGCCGCCGAGCGCCTGATGTTTGACCAGCTGCGCAACGAGCTTGCGTCCGATCATGCCTGCCGCGCCAGTGACGAGGATGTGCATGCTATGTGGCTTTGAGAAGCGGATGCTTGTATTTACCGCACACGACGACGGGCGCTCCGGTGCAAGTCGTTTTCATCGTGGGCCAAGCCGTGTCTCACTCCTTAGGAAGCTCTGGAGACGGCCTTCTTGCAATCTCCCAGGCCTCGTCGCGGGTAACGCCGACCATTCCGAGCAAGTTGACAACGGCTTCGTCGATTTGCACCGGATCGATATTTTGATCACATACCGCAATGCTAAACCCGACAATGGCGTGCGTCGCCTGGCGCCAGGCCAATTCGGGATCCTCGACGCTGTACCGTCCCGCTTTGCACGCTTGCTTGATATCGCGGATCGCATACGGTCCCATGACGCGGTACATCGCACCGGCAATCACTTCCGAGCGCATCAACAGCCAGCGCCATCGCTGGTCGGTCGTGGCGGCCTTCATCACGTTGCGAACGCCGAAGGCATAAACCTGGGCGGGGTCTGTGAAGGTATTTGTAACTCGCTCGATGCGTTCGGCCAGCCGATGCATCACTTGTTCCATCACACAGACGGCGAGTTCGTCTTTCGAGTCGAAATAATTGTAGACCGTGCCGGCCCCCACGTCGGCCAACTCGGCAATTTCCGACATCGTCGCCGCATCAATCCCCTTCTCAGTCATGACTTTGTAAGCGGCGCCGATGAGCGCATCGCGGTTGCGTCGCTTTCGACGATCGACGCGGGATTCCAAGGCCGAATTCGACTTTGCTGCCATTTCGGCGCTCACATCGAAACAATCGGAAGTCCAAGCGCAGAGCCCGCTTCTAGATGGCGGGTCGTCAGCGCTCCAAAAGAGCGAAGCGGCGCACGCACCTTAGAGCCTATGCGTGGACATCATTCATTATTGAGGATTATTCACAAATGCAAGAGTTGATTGGCGCTTGGCCTTCGATCAGAATCGAAGAACGGGTTTGATGCATTTGCCCGTCAGTGAATCGTCAATCGCCTGATTGATGTCCTTGAACGAATAGAACGTGACGAGCCGTTCGAGCGGAAACCGACCGAGCGCGTGAAGCTCGATCAATTTAGGCAGGAATTCTTCTGGGTTCGTATCGCCGAGAATAATGCCGCGGATTGTACGGCCGCCATTCATCACGTGCGACGTAACGAACGTAAGCTCAGAGTCCTCCGGCGCGCCGCCGACGAATCCGCAGGTGCCGCGCAACGCGAGAACGTCAATCGCCAGCCGCAGGATTGGCATCAGTGCGGTGGTCTCAAGCGTGAAATCGACGCCCGTGCCGGTAATCGATTTGATGGCGGCCGGGATCGACTGCTTGTTCGGATTGATGGTGTGCGTCGCACCGAGTTCGAGCGCAAGCTTCAGGCGATCGTCGCGTAAATCGACGGCGATGATTTTGCCGGCGCCGACGAGTTTGGCGGCCATGATGCCGCTAAGCCCGACGGAACCGGTACCAAAGATCGCGATCGATTTGCCTACATCAACTTTCAGCGCATTGATCACCGCGCCGGCCCCGGTGATCACGCCGCATCCGAGCGGCCCCAGCAGCTCGAGTGGAGCATCGTCGGCTACTTTGATGATGTTGCGGTCGTGGCACACGACGTGGGTCGCAAAAGACCCCTGCCCCATGAACGTGTGAACCTTTTCGCCGCCGTTCGACAGCGGCGTCGTTCCGTCCGGCCGGCCGCCGCTAAAATTACGTTGGAAGAACTCGTAGCAATAGGACGGCAGGCTGACTTGGCAACTCGGGCATTTGCCACACGAATCCCCGCTGACGATCACCCGATCGCCGACTTTTACCTTGGCGACGCTTTCACCTATGGCTTCGACAACGCCCGCGCCTTCATGGCCGAGAACAATGGGCAACGGCATCGGTACGATTACTTGATCGCGAATAGCCATATCGGTGTGACACACGCCGGTCGCGACTATCCGTACGCGCACTTCGTCATGGCGCGGCTCCTCCAGGTCCAGCTGCTCGAAACGCAAAGGAGCTGACTTGGCCCGAGCCACCGCAGCTTCGATTTTCATCTCTCCTCCCCCACTGAGGCCGCTGATGTGCTAAACAGAGGTTCGCCGATGCGGGCGTCCTAACACCTCATGTCGTCGCCACGAACAGAACAACACTCATTGTTGACGCGCATTCTATTTCGGATAATGTTCATAAGCGATTAGCATATCTCCAGCAAGGCACGTCATGAGATGCGATCGTTTGCACTGGCGACCGCCGCCGGCGTGCCTGGCAGTTCTGTTTGGGACATAAAGTAAGCTCGGGTACAGACTTGGTTTGTTGGAGAAGCTCTGAGGCAAGACGCGCCACTCTGCTCATCCAGATCGATGGCTCGGAAACGAAAAGTCGGCTGGACCAAGGCCGCATAGTTTGAGTTCGCTTCGGGGGGTTAAAGACAAAGTGGTTTCAGAGTCGCGGCTACCCATTCTGTCAGCGACGTCAATCGACAAGCGTTTCGACGCCCTCGTTGTCTTGAACCAAGTCAACTTCGCCGTCGGCGAACGTGAAGCGGTCGGCATCGTCGGCCCGAATGGCGCCGGCAAAACGACCTTGCTCAATATTCTGGCCGGCGCGTACCAACCGAGCGCCGGCGCGGTGTCCTTTCGCGGTGAGGACATCACCGAGCTTCCGGTCGAGGATCGCTGCCGAAGAGGAATTGCGAGGTCGCATCAAATTCCTCGGCCGTTCGGCGGAATGACCGTTTTCGAGAACCTGTTCGTCGCCGCCGCGAACGGTGGCGGCTTTCAGCGCAACCAGGCGTACGATCGCTGCATAGACTCGCTAGAGCTTTGCGGCATGCTGCAAATCGCGAATCGGCGAGCGGAAACGCTCGGCCTTCTTGACCGCAAACGCCTGGAACTCGCGCGCGCCGTCGCCACCAATCCGGTGGTGCTGCTTTTGGACGAGATCGGCGGCGGCTTGACCGACGCTGAGGCCTCCGAGTTGGTGGAAACCATCCGCACGCTCCGCCAGCGAAACATCGCAATCGTCTGGATTGAGCACATCGTTCACGTCTTGCTGCAAGTCGCCGAGCGGCTCGTCTGCATGAATGCCGGCACGATCCTGGCCGACGGCGACCCGCACACGGTCATGTCGGATCGAACCGTGATCGACGCCTATTTGGGAGGCGGTATCGAATGAGCCTCCTCTCGATCGATGCTCTGGATATTCGCCACGGGTTGCTGCAAGCGGTCCGCGAGGTGAGTTTCCAGGTCGAGCAAGGGGAAACCGTTGCTTTGATCGGCGCAAACGGCGCCGGCAAGACCACGCTGCTTCGCGGCATAGCCGGTTCGCACCGCCCGTCGCGCGGTCAAATTCGTCTCGATGGAACTAACATTACCAAAATGCCGACTTACCAGCGCGTCGCCATGGGAATTGCGTTGGTACCGGAGGGGCGGCGGCTGTTTGCTGCGATGACGGTCGAGGAGAATTTGCAGATTGCGCGCGCCAGCGGACGCAAAGGCGAATGGACGGTCGATCGCGTCATGGAAACGTTTCCGATGCTTAAAGCGCGGCGCAATGCCCGCTGCGGCACGCTTTCCGGCGGCGAGCAGCAGGCGACGGCGATCGGGCGCGCGCTGATGACCAATCCTCGTTTGCTGTTGCTGGACGAGGTTTCGCTCGGCCTTTCGCCGCTGGCCGTGAACCTTGTTTACAAGTCGGTCGAAGCCCTGATTGCATCGGGAGCCACTATTGTTCTGGTCGAACAAGACCTCAACCGCGCGCTGAAAGTCGCCAACAGAGTCATGTGCATGCTCGAGGGGCGTATCGTCATTGAAGGCAATGCCGGAAGTTTAACGCGAGAGCAGATCACCGACGCCTATTTCGGCCACCAAAAACGCGCGCGGGTGGAATAGACCATGGGCATTATCACCGCCCTGATCGAAGGCGTGCTGCTCGGAGGCTACTACGCGATGATTGCGTGCGGCCTGTCTTTCATGTTCGGCGTCATGAGGATCATCAATCTGGCCCACGGCAGCCTTGCCATCGTCGCAGCGTTTGCGCTTTGGACCATCGCCGACCGGTTCGAATACGATCCGTTTCTGGCGCTGATCGTCGTCTTGCCGGTGATGGGAGGCCTCGGCTGGCTACTTCAGCGCGGCATTCTCGAGCGCAGCGCAAGATCGGGCGAACTGATTCCAATCCTCAGCACATTTGGATTGGCGATCGTCGTCGAGAACGTGTTGTTCGAATGCTTCGGCGCCGACATCAGGTCGCTTGCGCCGTATGTGGGTTCGCTCGCCTACGACAGTTTTGATGTTGGAGGCGGCTCTTACATCGGCGAGCTGGCGGTACTCACGTTCGCTGCCGCCATTCTGTTATTGGGCGGCCTGCAATTATTTCTCACCTACACCCCACTGGGACGCCAAATCCGCGCCACGGCAGAAGATCCAGACACCGCGGAGCTCGTCGGCGTCAATTCGCGGTTCGTCAACGCCGTGGCTGCGTCTATTGCGCTGGTCACGGTTGGGCTCGCCGGTCTGTTTCTCGCGCTGCGAACGAATTTCGATCCTTATTCCGGCTCGCTGCAGCTCATTTTCGCATTCGAGGCGGGAGTAATCGGCGGCACCGGGAGTTTGTGGGGAACGTTGGCGGGCGGCATCATCCTCGGGCTCGCGCAAACGCTCGGCGCGCACATTCACCCGCAAGGCTTCTTGCTAGCGGGACATGGCGTGTTCCTTTTAGTGCTGGTAGGCCGGCTTTACATCTCGCGGCACATCCTTCGCGGCTTCCTCAAAGCAAAGCTCGGGTGGTAGTACATGACCGCTGACCCCCGCATCGCGATTCAACGCTGGACCAATCTGTCGATCGGTGTCGCCATCGTCGTCGCCGTCCTGTTCGTGTTGCTCGCCGCCGGCCCGGCTTTCCTGTCCGAAAACATTGTCGACCGGCTGACGGTCTTGTTCATCTATGTGTGTCTTGCCGTGATGTGGAATGCGTTGGCGGGCTACGGCGGAATGATCTCCGCCGGGCAGCAGGCGTTCTTTGGTCTCGGCGGTTACCTCGCTATCAGGCTCTCCGAGTGGGGCGTCGAGCCTTATCTGGCACTTGTTCTTGCGGCGCTGTTGGCGGGAATATTCTCGCTACCTATTTCCGCGATCGTTCTGAAGCTCCGCGGCGGCGAATTCGCGATCGGCATGTGGGTGATTGCCGAAGTCGTCCGTCTTCTGGTCAACCTCGATCCGATCATTCAGGGAGATACCGGCCGGTCGCTGATTGCGCTTGCGAGCTTCGACGCAGCCCTACGGCGCGACCTGACGTACTGGATGACGTTAGCGTCCATGAGCGTCATGCTGGCGGTAATTTTTGTCATGCTGCGCAGCCGGCTCGGCTCTTCAATTCAGGCCATCCGGGACAACGAGGAAGCCGCCGCCTCGGTTGGTGTCAGAGTGTCAGCCACCAAGCGCATTATTTTCGTCACGGCGGCGATCGGTTGCGCGCTGGCCGGCGGCCTGTGGCTCGCCACCTTTACGACGTTTCAGCCGCGAAGTTTCTTCGGCATTCAGTGGAGTGCCTACATGATATTTATGGTGCTGGTCGGCGGCATTGGGCGCTTCGAGGGACCGATCCTCGGCGCCATCATCTTCTTCCTTATCGAGCTTTGGTTCGGAACCGCCGGGGTATGGTACCTCATCGTGCTCGGCCTCACCGCGCTCCTTTTCTCGCTGTTTCTGCCGGGCGGCATATGGGGGTACATCGAGGACCGCTTCCACGTGCTGCTACTTCCCGTTGGCTATCGCGTGCGGATGCCCGGCCCGTCCGCGAGCAGCGGTGACGTGAGTCAGAGCGTATCTGCTGATTGATCCGGAGGACGCGATAAGCATTACTTCTCGCGGTCAAAAGCTCGCTTCGATCCGTCGCGTAAGTCTTGACGGCAAAAAGCCGCGGCCCAAAGGGGGCCACGGCCTGTGCTTTCGTTCAGTACGTCAGGAAATCTGGGTCGGTCAGGCGTTGTAAGGAATCAGCTTGTCGGTCACTTTGTAGTTTGGATCGGCCGCGTTCTCGGCGACCACCTGCTCCACCTTCCACTTGCTGCCTTTCGGCGCCTTCCGCCACTGCGTGCCGAACAACGGCGTGACGGCGATGACATGCGGCATTGGACCGGTGTTGAAGTCGATCAGTCCGACCGTCGTTTCGCACTTCAAATTGCTTAGCGTCTTGGCCAGGGCAGCCTTGTCCAACGGATTGCCCGACATTTGCAGGGCCTGAATACCGGCGTCGAAGACGGCGTTGCTGGATCCCAACTGCTGCGTCACTTGCTTGCCCGACGCCGCCTCGTAGCCGTCCGCAAGTTGCTGGCTGGTGACTCCGAGAACCGGCGACTTGTAGGGCGCTGCCGGGACCCAGGGCGAGGTGGTGGTGAGGTTGTAACCCAGATTGCCGAGCGCCTCGATTTCGGACGGATTGCCGCCGGATTTCGTGGGGGTGACAATCTTCGTCGTCTTCGCGAAACCCTGCTGCGCAGCTTGGCGCCACAACGCGGAAAAGTCAGGCGGAAGGACAAGCGCGACGAAGAGGTCGACTTGCTCTTTCTTGAATAGCGCGATCTGCGTGGCAAAGTCGCTGGTCCCGTCCTCGAACGGACCGGGGTCGATCACGGTGTATCCGCCCTTTTTGAATGCCTCGGTGAGGAGCGGACGTACGGCGTTGCCATCGGCGTCGTTCGGAAACATAGCCCCGACCTTCTTGTTGTTGGGGACCTGCTTCCACAGTGAAAGATACAATCCGGCGAACTGGGCGCCCCCGAAGGCGAAGTGGTATGTCCACTTGAAAGGTGACGGCTGACCAGGCTTCCCTCCGCGACCGAAATACCAAGCCTCCCAGGGCATGACCGTCGAAAGGCAAGGCACGCCGGCGGCTTCGCAGGCGTCAGCCACAGGATTTACCACCTCGGGGGTCGAGGTGACCAGCATAAAATCGATCTTATCGCTACTGATAAGGGTCTTGGCGAGCTGGCCAGCCCGCGCCGGATCAGATTGAGAATCCCGATCGAGGAGAACGACCTTGTAGGTCTTATCGCCGACCTTCAGACCCTTATCGAGCGCCTTGCGAACCTGATCGGTCAGGTATCCATCACCGACGCCGAACGTTCCCAAGTTGCCGGTGCGCGGACTGGCAAAACCGACCCGGATCACATTCTCCGAATCCGCGGCCCAAACTCCGCGCCCGGAAACGAGCGGTGAAAGCGCGCCGGCGGCAGTGGCCGCAACAAAACCGCGCCGCGACAGCCCGGATTTCTGGCCTGATTTCTTTCTATCGATCATGTCCTTGGTCTCCTCCAAAATGAGCCGCCCTGCGGTGTTGTGTTTCTAAAAGTCCCAGCCTAGGCCGAAACCAGATGCCCAAGTGACCCTTAGCCAAAAATGAATTGGCGTCAATTACGAATTTAGTCCTAGCGTCCTTCTTATGAGCGCTCGTCGGTGCCGTGCCGCGGCTAGCTGTCGAGGAATTTCGCGACGATCGGTGCGAGCACTTCGAGCCGTTCGACCTGCGGAACGTGGCCGCAATCTTTGATGATTTCGATCTGCGAATTGGCTATCCGCGACGCGAACTCCTTGGCGTAGACGGAGGACACCAGCGCGTCGTCTTCGCCCCAGACGATCAGCGTCGGCGCCTTCACACGGTGCAGTCGCTTTTTGAGGCCCTTGTCGGGTATCGGCCACACGAACTTGCCTGTTGAGCCAAGCGCCCAGACCAGATCAGCGGTCATGACCGCGAGTTCGTAGGGGTCGTCAGGCATTTTCAGCGCCGCCTGCACCGCCGGCGAGCTCAAATCCTTGTAGAGCGTAGCCACGAGCTTGTCGGGCGGCATCAGCATATACGGCGCTACC
Source organism: uncultured Alphaproteobacteria bacterium (assembly GCA_963753355.1). Taxonomy (GTDB): domain Bacteria; phylum Pseudomonadota; class Alphaproteobacteria; order Rhizobiales; family Xanthobacteraceae; genus BOG-931. Next base: position 14,485 of record CAVWBV010000024.1, on the reverse strand, counting down.
GGCGCGTCCTCACGCCACAAGCCGATCGGGTCGAGCAAAACCATCTTGCTGACGCGATCCGGCTGGTGCGCCGCCAGTTCGCACGCCATCATCCCGCCGAACGAGGTGCCAATGACGGGCACGGACTTGAGCCCGAGCGCGTCAAGCGTCTCTTCGTAGATCAACAAAAGATCCCACAGGTTCTCAACCGAATAGATCGCATCGCGCGCGGTTTCGCCGGTGCCGGGATGATGCGGGGCATACACCGTGAAGCGCTCGCAAAGCCCCTCGATGAACGGATCCCAGAGCGGCCCGCCGGCGGCGTGCAGATACACAAGCGGCGGTCCGCTGCCGGCGGTTTTCACCTTGGCTTCAAAGTTGCAATGTTTTATCGGGATCGTCTTCACTGTAGCGGAGACCATGGCTTAAATCCAATCGGCTGGAATGTGCGATCGCGGCTGACGCGTCACTGATACCACGCGGAGAAGCGTCGATCAGGCGGTCGCCATCTCGCGTTGTCGCGCCGAACGCTTGCGCAGCTTCTTCGGCCACCAGTGATTTTCCCAAGGCTGGTCTTCCCACAGCTTTTGCAGATGCGGGAGCACCTCGCGCGCGAACAATTCGATATTTTTCTTGGCGCCCGCATGCGACAGCGAACCGAATTGCAGCGCCACCATGAGATGGCCGACGTTGAGCCGCTTGGCGATGGCGGTCAGCTTGTCGCGCACCGTTGCCGGGCTGCCGACGACAACGAATTCCCGCTCGATCATGTCCTTGGCCTTCAGCGGCTTCAGGTCGGTGGTGAAGTCGCTGATCGTCAGCAATTTTTTTCCGGCTGTCAGAACGTTCAGGAGACTCTTGTAGTCGGCGTTGCCGGGCGGTGCGATGTAACCTAGCGGCTGATGCAAGAGCTTGTGATAGAAATACTCGACGTGCTTGCCGAACTCCTCTTCGGCTTTGCGGTCGGTCTCAGCGACGCCGACAATCTGCAAAAACGCGGCGCGGTAAGGATTGGCATCTTTTCCTTTCGCCGCCGCGCGTTCCCAGAACCGGTCCATAACGTTTTCGGACGATTTTCCGCCGAAATAGCTGAGGTACGCGTAGGGGAAATTGCGCTCGTGGCAATAATCCCAGGTCGATGAGCTGGCCGCTCCCGGAATGAGAACTGGCGGATGCGGCTCCTGCACCGGCCGTGGCCACAGATTCACTTTCGGTAACTGGTTGTATTTCCCGTTCCAGGCGAAGAACTCCTTGGCGGTCCACGCCTTGAGCATCAAGTCGATGCCTTCCCGCCAGCGTTCGCGATGCTCCATCGGCGTGATGCCGTTGCTGATCGATACGTCAGCGCCGAGGCCGGTCGGCAAGCCTGCGATCAAGCGTCCGCCGCTGAGGCAATCGAGCACGGCGTACTCCTCGGCAAGCCGGATTGGCGGACAGGACGAGATCGTCGCGCCGAGTTGCAGCAGCGCGACCTGGTCCAGCCCCTGGTCGCGCGTCATCTTGGCGAGGATCGCCCCAAACAGGTTCGGATTGCACATGAACCCGTACGGATTCTGGTGATGCTCATTGGTGCCGACGCCATCGAAGCCGAGCTTCGCCGCCAGCATCAATTCGTCGACCGACCAATTGTAAACGTCGGTTACCTTGTTGGCGTCGCCATATTCCCACCATGGCGCGTCGATCCAGGCCGAATGCAGTTTGTCCGGAAAGCTGTCCGGCAGGTCGCGATAGGGCATGAAATGAAACATCGTGACTTTCATGGCCGTCTCCTCAAGATTTTATTTTGTGGCGGGCGCCCGTCGGGCCCGCGTTGGTACGCCACGTTAACAGGCGGGCGGAAGCCGGCGCAAGCTGACGACCGTACTTGCGTGCTAAACTCTAGGTAGGCGCCAAAGCATTGGAGAAGCCGGCTGCTTCGAGCCGCTCACCAAACCATCGACGCGCCAGCGCTTTTTGGTGTACGTCACTCGTAACGCAGAGACGAAAATTGAAACTGTATTCCCGGCAGGAGGCCAAGGCGTACGCGCGCGCTCACATGCAGGGCATTTGGGCGGCCGCGCTGGTGCCATTCACCGACGACCTGACAATCGATGAGCAAGGTTTTCGCCGGAACTTGCGCCATTGGATCGATGAGCTTGGCATCGACGGAATTTTCGTGGGCGGCAAGCAGAGTGAATTCTTCTCGATGTCACTTGCCGAGCGCAAGCGCCTGGTCGAGATCACGGTGGACGAGATTGGCAAAAAGGCCGGTGTGATCGCCTCCTGCTCCGACCAGAACATGGACACCGTGGTCGAGTTGGCGCGGCATGCGCAATCGGCCGGAGCGCCCTACGTCGTCGTCCACGCTCCTGTGCTGCACTTCCTTACGGCGCGCGACGAGACGCTTTACCAATACTACAAAACGATCAGCGAACAGGTCGACCTCGGCATTGCGATGTGGAGCCACGAGGATTCGGGCTACCTCATGAGTCCCGAGCTTTGCGCACGGATCGCCGAGCTGCTGAATATCGTTGCGATTAAATACGGCGTGCCGCGTCAGATGTACGTGCAGTTGACACAAATGGTAGGCGACAAGATCCAGATCAGCACGGCCTCGGAAGCCGAGTGGTTCGACAATATCGTCGAGCTCGGCTGGCGGCTCTATCTCTGCTCGTCGCCGCCCTGCCTCTACCAGACGAAAAGCGACCGCCGCATGCGCGACTACACCGATCTCGCATTCAAAGGTGAGGTCGCCAGGGCGAAAGTCATTCGCGACAGTCTTGAGCCGGTGCGCCAAGCGTTCTGGCGGACGCGGCCGGCCGAAAAGCCCCCGGCTCATTCCAAGTACTGGCAGGAACTACTCGGGCAGGCGGGCGGACGAGTGCGCCCGCCGATGCTCGAATTGACCGACGCTGAGAAAGATGCGACCCGCCGCGCCTTCGCCAAGTGCGGGCTTGGTGTGGGAGCGCCGCGCAAATCGTCGGCCGCGTGATAATAGGGAGAACCCGTCGTGCAAGCAGGACGCCTCAAGGCTTTCAATTTTCAGAAGTGGATCGACGAGAACGAACACCTTTTAAAACCGCCGGTCGGCAACAAGAAAGTGTTCGAAGACGGCGATATGACCGTGATGGTGGTCGGCGGCCCGAACGAGCGCGCCGACTTTCACGACGACCCGGTGGAGGAGTTTTTCTATCAGCTCAAGGGCACCATGGTGCTCAAAGTGGCCGACCATGACGAGTTCTACGATGTGCCGATCAAGGAAGGCGATGTCTTTTTATTGCCGCCACATGTGAGCCATTCGCCGCAGCGGCCGGCGGGATCCATCGGTATCGTCGTCGAGCCGCAGCGCGCCGCCGATCAGAAGGACGCTTTCGAGTGGTACTGCTTCGCCTGCGGCGCGCTGGTGCATCGCGTCGAGGTCAAGGTCTCGCACCTCGTCCGCGACCTGCCGCCGCTCTACGAGGCATTCTTCAACAACGAGAAGGCCCGCGTCTGCAAGAAATGCGGCGCTGTCCATCCGGGCAAAAAGCCGCCCGCCGGCTGGGCGGGCATTTGAAACGAGAATGACCCGGGCCCAAAAGAGCCTATCGTCTCAACGGGCGACCTCACCATGTCGAAGGCCGGAACTAATGTTGCTTTCCGGACGTTGACTGCCACTGCAAAGAGTAGGTCGGCAGGCCGAAATGCCTGAGGGGCAAGAACGTTCAAAGGAATTATCAGGTGAAGCGCAGGAGCGCATTTACCGCACGCTGGGACACGGCGTAGCGCGGGCGTGGAGCAACCTGCCGCAACCCATTCAACAGGAGCTATTCGAGGCAGCTGTAATGGCGGAGGGTGAGCGGATGCGCGAACCGATCGCGCAGTTTCTCCACCGCGAGCACCATCGTACAAAAAGTGGAATGCAGGCGCGAGCCATACCCGAGCCGGACAGCAAAGGCGGATAGGCGCGACGCAAGCACCAGCCGCTTTCGGCGCGCGCACGACTTAACGAAAGATCGATCCTTTCTGCATTGCGGCGAAAAATCGCAAATGGCCGAGGACGCGAGTGACCAGAGACGCCACGCCGTCGTGGCGTCGAAGCGTCCAAGTGAGAAAAGCGCCGACGACGGGGGCGCGGTCGAGCACACGCCACGTCGGCGTCGAACAAATCCCGCCATTGTCGTCACTGCGCTTGGCGTCGTGTTTGGCGATCTCGGGACCAGCCCGCTTTATACCTACAAGGCGATCGCTCAGGCGACCGGAGGCACGTTCGACCGAACGGCCGCGCTCGGCAGCCTGTCGCTGATCTTCTGGGCGCTCATTGTCACTATCTCCGTGAAATACTGCTGGTTCGTCATGCGCGCCGACAATCACGGCGAAGGTGGCATCCTGGCGCTCATGGCGGTGACGCGGTTACGCTGGCGCGGTCGCAAATGGCCGCTGATCGCCTGTGGACTTTTCGGGGCGGCGTTGCTTTACGGCGATGGCGTCATCACGCCCGCAATTTCCGTGCTGAGCGCGCTCGAAGGCATCGACGTGGCGACCAATGCATTGGCTGGTTACGCGATGCCGCTCGCTGCCGTCGTGCTGGTAGCGTTGTTTGCCGCCCAATCGCTCGGCACGGAGCGCGTCGGCAGCGCCTTCGGCCCGATCATGCTGCTCTGGTTCGTCGCGATCGGCGTGCTTGGAGTTATCGGGATTGTTCAACATCCCGTGGTCTTTGCGGCGGCCAATCCGCTCTTTGCTGTCGAGTTCCTCACCGAACGCGGTTTCACCGGCTTTGCCATGCTCGGCGCCGTGTTCCTCGCTATCACGGGCGGCGAAGCACTTTACGCCGATATGGGTCAGTTCGGCCGCACGCCTATTCGTTTGGCGTGGTTCGGTCTGGTGCTGCCCGCTCTCCTGCTCAACTATGCGGGGCAAACGGCGCTCCTCCTCGACGGCGGCAATGCCGCGGCAAATCCGTTTTATCATCTTGCGCCGACGTGGTGCCTTTATCCTCTCGTCGCTTTGGCAACGTTGGCAACAGTTATCGCCAGTCAGGCCATAATCTCGGGGGCGTTTTCGCTGACCCGGCAGGCCATGCAGCTCGGCTGGTTTCCCGGTCTCACCATCCGACAGACGTCGCGCGAAGAGTACGGTCAGATTTATGTCCCCGCCGTGAACTGGACGATGATGGTCTTGACCGTCGCGCTCGTGGTCAGCTTCCAAAACTCCGACCGCCTTGCCGGCGCGTATGGCACGGCGGTCTCGACCACAATGCTGCTGACCACGGTTCTGCTCTATGACGTGATGCGCCGCATCTGGCGTTGGCCACGATGGCTGGCGCTGTTGCTCTTCGGCGCGTTCGTGGTCGTGGACCTTGCTTTCTTCTCCGCCAATCTTCTGAAAATTTCCGAAGGCGGGTGGGTACCGCTTCTGCTCGCGCTGATCGTGTTCACGGCCATGACCACATGGCACGCCGGCATCGACACCATGTATCGGGTCCAGAACCGCGCGTCGGAATCCGCGCGCGATTTCCTGCGCGAGATCGAAAAAGATCGCCGCACGCGCGTCCCGCGCACGGCAGTATTTCTGACCCGGCTGTCGCGGCGTGTCCCTCCCCTCATCCTGCAACACGTTCGGCAGATCGGCGTTATTCCGCAGACATTCGTCGCCTTGACGGTGAAGTTCGTTGACCGCCCGCGCGTGCGGAACCAAGACCGCGTCGAATGGCAGCGGCTCGGGCCATCGTTTTGGCACGTCACTTTGCGTTACGGATTTTTCGAAAATCCCGCTGTCGCCACGACCTTAGCCAAGGCGTGCGAGACATTTGCCGGCCACATCTCTCTTGAAGGCTCGTCGTATTTTGTCGAGCGCGACGAAATCGTCGGCAAGCGCGGCGCTTCTTACTGGTGGCGCTGGCGCCGCGCCTTGTTTGCTCTCATGTTCCGCAACTCGGTCCATGCGGTCGACAGGTTCGGCCTACCGGCAGACTCGCTGGTCGAGATCGGCCGCCGCATCGAAATGTGACTGCGTCTTTGCACCCGTCGGGCGGGTGCCCCGCCGCTCACCGAGAAACCGCGGACGCTTGTCGCAGAGGACGGCGCAAATTGACGGCGCCTCCTCGTCTGTGCTCCACCGCAGCCGTCGCTTTGATTGGACTTGGTTTAGCTCCCGCCGCGGCGCTTTTTGTCGGAGCGAACGCGCGCGAAACAAGACGGCTAATATTTGCCAAACCCGACGGAGTTGCTGAAGCCGGCGGACTTGCTGAAGCCGGCGGACCTGCTGCAGCCGACGCTGCACGAGTTGATCGCCCGGCGACGCGGCGCGCGAGGGAAATACCCCGCCGCGCGATGACGTGGAGGTGAACCCTCGCTCTGCTTGAAGTCGTCGATCCAACCAAACTCGTCAAGCTGGTTGAACTTGTCGAGCTTGTTGAACTCGTCGAACCAATTGAACTGGTAAAGTTGGGTTCTTCGGTGCCGGCGTATCTGTTGGCGAGGAGGTTAATGCGCCCCGTCCAGACGTTGACGAAGTCGCCGCTCGATATCTTCTCCACGCTTCCGAAAAACCGCTTCCATTGCGGCAAAAGGTTTCCCCAGATGCATCTCTTGCACCAATGCTCACCCTTGAGCAGGCCCTCGCTTGTCGCACACATCGACTGCCAGGCGACGCGCTCGGGGTGTTCGTAGTGTTCAATGGCGCCATCGATCCCCTGTTGGTGCACCATGTATCTCTCGGCATAGTCCGGGAAATGACCCAGCGCCCATTTGAATTTCTCGGCCTGGACCAGAAACATGTGCGCGGCCGCCCGAGCGTTATCTCGTGCGTCCCAGATGCTGCCGTCGCCGAATTTTTCAAACTCATAATCGCTGAGCTGAAATAACCCTTTGTACGATCCAGTCCGCACCCGGGGATTGAAGTCGCTTTCCACCTTTGCAATCGACAGCATCATCGGCAAATCGATGCCATACAACAACGCCGCTTGGCGGATCTCTTCTCGCGGGTCGTCGGTCGTTGCGTGTGGCTCGTAGAAGCGCGCCTCGAGAAGACCGCCAAGGTACCCGAGGGCATCGACCGACATTGCTTGTTCCGCAAGAGATCGGGACGGATCATTCTGCGCGACAGTCGGCGCGTCCGAAGCATGCGCCTTGCAAAAGCCTGCCAAAAGAATGACTGCGACTGCACTTGCCGGGGTGCGCATGCCTTTCATCAGATCATTCGCCCCGCCGTTGTTGCTCAGCCGCCTCGCCCGGAACAAACAAACCCGCGACCCTAACCCGAGTGACGATTTAACGTTCCAATCAATCAAAACACAATTAACTTGACGATTTAAAGCCTTCTGCGAGGTGATTCTTTTTTGGACTGTGGCCGAAGGAACACAAAAAAGTTCGAAAAGTGACTATTTGGTGGCAAGCCTATGAGGGACAACAACCGAATCGGTTACGACGGCAGACCAGATTAAAGAATCATGCCCTTTCCGCGTTGAAGGCACCAGGTTGGCGCGGCTCTAGAAGCCGATCCCGAGCATCGGCAACAGCCGCTGCAGAATCGACGCCAGACACACCAATACCACCAGGATCTTGAGCAAATTCGCGAGCCGCCCGTCGCGGATGAACCTGTCAATCAGCCAGAATAAGATCGCGCCGATGACGACCGTGATTAAGATTTGGATCAACACCAAGATCATTGTGCCCTCCTCGCCTCCTGGTCCAGGCAACGTTCTATCAGCGAAATTGCCTCGAAAGCCAGAAGGCCATCGCGCAATGCGTATCCTCCCCGGCATTTTGGACGGCTTGGGCACTGTCAGTGGCAGTGGACGCCTAACTTGCGAGGCGCCGCCTTCAGCGCGCGGCGCGGCGCTCGGGATTCATTGCAATTGGGCCAGCATGGTCCGAGGAACGACTCGTATCGGCGCCAGCGCCCAACGGAGTTGTTGTAGATCGGCTGGCGGACCCGCGTGGCGCTGGCGGTACGCACTGCACGCGACGTCGGTCAAAATCCGGTGAACGTTGGCGCTCGTTCGATGCCGATGCCGATCCATTTTGGCAATCTCTTGAACGGTCAAGTTTGCCAAACACGCCTATGCCGAAATGGTGTGTTGGATTTACCTTGGGTCAGCGCCGTCCCAACCAGTCGGCCAGCGCCAGCAATGCCATGGCCGCCACAAACATCAGCGGAAAGGCAACTACCCAGATCAGCTTGGTGGTATCGGCGTATTCTTCAAGATGCAGATACCAAGCCAGCGCGTCGACGGCCGCGATGCCGGTAATCGAACCCAACAGTTTTTGTTTCACCGCCGAAAAGTCGATGTCAATTAGCCCGGCAGGCCAGCCGGGCTGATCCGCAAGCTCGACCTTGCGAATGTAATTCTCGAAAGCGGAGAAAACGACGATGAGGATCAGATTGGCCGTCAGCGTGAGGTCGATCAAATTCAGGACGCCAACCAGCAAATCCTGCCACGGGTAACTCGGCAGATGCATTGCCAATGTGTATAAATCCATAAAAAACCGAACGACGATGAGAATAACCGCACAAATCAGTCCGACGAGCAGCGGCGCCAGCAGCCAACGGCTTAGGAACATCACCCCCTGGAGGCCGCGTCCGTTCGGTCGCCACATCGTCATTCTCCCTTCCAAGATCCGCTTACGTGCCTGATGCCTAACCTAATGCAGACAGTTTTGATTGCGCAATGATGCGCCAAATCTGGTCGTAGAGTTTGGGCAAATGACGTCGCGGAATGCGAATTAATTCTAGTCACAGACCAACAAACACCTTCAGCGCATCGAACAGCGCCTTCGGATCGAGCATCCCCTGATAGACGGGCGGCGGTGCTGGACCACGCTTGAGTAGGGTGTTGATCGCCTCCCACGCCGAGCGAACGGAATATTCGATGGTAAAAGCGATGTCCTTCGGCATCTCGACGTATTGGCCGATGAGGCCGAGATTGGTCGCGCCGTTCGGCACCGGTGGCGGCCGATCGCTACCATTACGCGGCAGCCATATATTGTTCACGTAGGGCACGTCGCAGGGGATGCAGATCGATGACGCCATGATCGCGGCCAGTTGGTCATCGAAATGCAATTGCTTCAGCGTCTCTTCAAGGATCTCCGCGCCGGTGCAGGCTGTCATTGGTTTTTGCACGTAATTGCCGTCACGTTCCGGATGCAATCCATAGCCCCACCAGAGGCTTGTGCCGGGCGGCTGTCCGACGACTTCGGGCTGGTGGAAAATGGACAGCGACAGCACCCAATTCGAGTCTTTCAGCGTGACGAGCCCGCCGCGTCCCGACGTGCTGCCGGTCAATGCCGCGACCCGGTTGACGAAATCGGTTTCCTTATCGGTGACCGTGAACGTGATCCAGCGCGAGTCGGGGATGCGCGCCTCACCGAAAAAAACGCCGGGATTGCCGAAATCCGTTCGCCCGGCGGCGAGGCGTTCCCAGAGCGCCCAAGTGCGCCCGCTCACCTGTCGGCGAGGCGCTTCGGTCATCGACCCCGACGACATGTCGGCGGCTTGAGCACCGGTAGTCACAAGCACGATGTCGTCTGGCGCAATCGCGACCGACAACGCGACGCCACCTCGCTCATAGTCGAGCCGATCTACCGTGATGCGGCCAGGCGACGGCGCGAAGCTAATGTCCCGCACGAACGCGCCGGTGAGGAAGTTCACGCCGCGGGGCTGCAACCACTTAACCAGCGGATCTATGAAGCACTGATGCTGGTTGGTCGGCGTTCGCATCACGCCCGCCATGTCCGAAAGGTGTCCGAACAAATACAAAAAGCGGTTCATGTAGCGCCGAAACTCGATCGCGCTATGTTGCGGCAGCGTCCCCATAATTGACGCCCAGAGGAACCAGAATTCGGTCTCGAAAAACCGCTTGGAAAAGAACTCATCAATGCGCCGCCCCTCCATCATCGCTTCCGGCGTCAGCATGAATCGCGTGATGCTGAACCCGTCGCCGAGGCTCAGGCCGAAACGCGGCCCCTTCACGAGGTTGCCATTGCGATCGAGGAGATGCGTCTTGTCGTGATAGGGGTCACCGGTATTGAAGTCGAAGAATTCATCGGTGACTGACTTCGACGGATCGCTGGCGGACGGAATCCATTTGAGCAATTCGAACGTGCAGCGGTATTCCCGGTCAAAGACGGAGCCCGGCAGGTTGTAGCCGGTCTCGGGGCTGCCGCCGAGAAAGAACCCTCCCCCCAGCGGGTCGTCCGCCTCGTAGATCGTGATGTCCGTCCCGGGTACCTTGGCGTTCTGGATCAGAAGCACAGCGGCCGCCAGCCCGCCAAATCCTCCGCCTACGATATGCGCTTTCATGGCCCTCTCCCCGTTTACTCCACGGCGTCAGTGCAGTGCGCCGAGAAGCCTTTGCGCCTGTTCGATTTCTGGAAACTCCGGTGTCTGTGAAAAACCTTGCAGCGCTGGCACCAGGATAGTCTGAATGTCGGCGGCGCGGCTCGTGTTCTGAAAAACCTTCGCAAGCGACAGTGCCGCACTCAACTCAAAACTCCTCGCCTTTTGCTGCCGCGCAACGGTGATCGCGGTAAGGAAAGCGTCTTCGGCTGCCGCCGTATTAGCAGGATTAAGCTTCAACAAAATTTCACCGCGGATACGATGCAGGAAAGCGTCTGCCCAGTGCTCTCCGGTGTGCTGCGCCAGCGCCAGCGCTTCATAAACGTGCGCAGCGGCTCTTTCTCTTTCACCTTGAGTTTCAGCCTCGATCGCAGCGAGGAGACCCAAGTAGAACGGCAGCAGCCATCTGTTTCCTTCCGCGGCGTAATCTGCAATGGCCTCTTGAAATTCGTTCTGTCTGGCCGAACTTCGGTCCAGCTGGGCTCGCGCCCAACCTGCGTAGACGCGCGCCACGAGCAAGAATAGTTTGGCCCCGTGCTCTTGGGCGACCGCGATCAGCCTTTCCGCGGCGCCGCGCGCCCCCTCCGGATCATTTCGCATGATCGCGAAGACACTCTCGAAGCTATAAGCAGTGCACTGATCGGGAATATCCGAGGCAGATTTCGCTCGCGCAACGGATTCGTCAATCAAGCTTCGCGCGCGGACGAATCCACCTTGGACCCAAACAGAATGACTGAGATAAGCCTTGCCGGCGATGTCCATGTCGAGCCCAACCTGGAGTTCGCCGCCCCCGATTGAACTGTTCAGCGCCCGTTCAAGCTGTGCCTGGGCCTCTGCAAAGGCGCCCTGCATGTGATGGGTCAAACCTAGAATACGCCGGGCAAATGCCTCTTGCTGTACGCGCCCTCCATCTTCGGCATCGCGAAGAAGCCCCTCGGCAAGACTTTGCGCGGAGGTGTATTCACCGCGCAGCAAATTTCCAAGGCACTGGCCATAGTAAATCTTGAGCCGCTCCGCGGGATCTTCGATTCCGCTCGCAAGTTCCTCGGCGCGGGTAAAAGCAGCCTTAGCTTCTTCATCAGCGTAGCCCTTTGACCAGAGTAGCGCCTGGCCATAGCTAGTTTGCAGATGCAGCCGGCGTTGGCTCGTGAAGCTGTTCGCCGCCGCTGCCGCCGCGCCCGGCGCCGCCTGCTCAGCCTTGTCCGCCATCTCGATCGCTTTGCCGAGGTGCGAAATCGCTTCCTGAAAGGCAGACCGGCGCAGCGCTTGGTCGCCGGCCTTGCCCCACCATTCGATCGCAGCGTCGGAGAGGCCGGCCTGAGTGAAGTGATGGGCCAAGACTTCCGGTTCGGCGGCGGCAGTGTCGGCAAAGCAATCACGCAATATCTCCGCCGCATGGCGATGGAGCACTTGGCGACGGCTCTTGAGCAGATTCTCGTAGGCGGCATCCTGAATGAGCGCGTGCTTGAAACGGTAGTCGCTCTCAGGCGGTGTGCCTTGTACCAGCAGGATGTCGGCCTCGGCGAGTTTCTCCAGCGCCGCCTGCAGCGGCGCGTCTTCCATGCCGGCCACATCGCGCAGCAAGTTGTAGGAGAAACCGCGGCCGATGACTGAGCCGACCTGCGCCACTTCGCGCGCCGAACCGAGCCGGTCGAGACGCGCCATCAACGATTGTTGCAGCGTCGGCGGAATCGCCTGCATGCCGCCCTGTTCGCCACGCTCCAATAAAAGCCGGGTCACTTCTTCGACGAACAGAGGTACGCCGCCGGTGCGAGCGGCGACGTCCTCCACCACGTCTTTGGGCAGCGCGTGGCGGGCGGAGAGTTCGGCCACCATGTCGCGCACCTGGGAACGATCGAGCGGGGCGAGCGAAATAGTGCCGTGATGCGAGCGCATGCTCCAGGGCGGCCGAAATTCCGGCCGCGTCGTCGCAAGAATGAAGAGCGGTGCCAGCGCGCCCTGCTCGGCGATGCCCCGCAACACATCGAGGGTCGTCGGATCGGCCCAGTGCAAATCCTCGAACGCCAGCACTATGGGTTGCACCTTGGCGCCCGCCATAACCCAGTTAGTCAGTGCAGCCAGTTGCCGTCGGCGCAATTCCTCGCCCGATACTGTAGGCATGCGCTCCTTGGTCAGGGGCATATCGAGAAGCGGGGCAAGAAGCGGCACCATCTCGGCCGGCTCGAGCTTCACTTGCGCGAGTGAGCTTTCGAGGTCCGCAAGCCGACGCTCCGGCGGTACGTCGGCGCCGCCGAAGCGCAGCCGGCCCCATTCGGCGATCGGATGCAGCGGCGTGTTCTGGAGAAGCTGCGAACAGCTCCATTCCACCCAAGTGTGTGGCGTTTCGGAAAGCCGCCTATGGAACTCCTCGATCAGCCGTGACTTGCCCAAGCCAGGCTCGCCGACCATCAGCACCAATTGACCGTCACCTGCCCGCGCGCGCTGCCAACGCCGCTGCAATATGGTCATCTCGTCGTCGCGGCCGATGAGCGGCGTGAGTTGACGCTGTCCGACGCGGCGGCCGCCGCCGCTTGCGCGCACGAGCCGGAACAACACGGTCGCCTCGGGCACACCCTTGAGCGCATGCGCGCCGCGGTCTTCGGCTACGAACAAACCGGCGATCTGTCGCTGCACGCGCGACGTAATCAGCACGGCGCCGGGCTCGGCTTGGGCCTGCACCCGCGCCGCCACGTTGGCCACATCGCCGTAAATTTCGCCGGCGGCGTCTACAATGGCCGCCCCGGTTTCCAGCCCGATACGGGCTTTTAGTTCGGGTTTGCCGCCGCCATTTTGCGAGTTGAGCGTCACGAGCGCGCGTTGGATGGAAAGTGCCGCGCGCGCCGCACGTTCGGCGTCGTTCTCATGGGCGACGGGATAACCGAACAGCGCGAGAATACCGTCGCCCAGCTTCTTGGCGACGTGGCCGCCCATCTCCGTGACCGCTGCCGAAGCAGCATCGAGATAAGCGCCTACGAGATCCCGCCACTCCTCGACATCGAGTTGCGCCGAAATCGCCGTCGAGCCGACGAGATCGCAAAACATCACCGTGAGGTAGCGCCTCTCGCCAGCGCTATCTTGCGACTGCGGTGCAACAGAGGGCGCAACCGGCGCCGGCGAAGATGCCGCTTCCAACGACGTCGCCGAGGAAGCGACAGGCGGATCGCCAAAAGTTGCAATCGCCCGCAATAGTTTGCGGCGATGACCTAATGAGGCAACGCCGATATCTTTCAGATCCTGATCGGTTAGGTCGCTAAGGATTGTGCAATCGATATCGTTCTCGGCGAAGCGCTGAGTGTACTCGGACATACCGAGGCTTTCGAGCCAGTCCGCAATCTTTTGCATGAACTCTGCGCCGCTCTAATGCACCTGGCGCAACCTGGAGATTAGCAATTTCCGATGGGGGCGTGATAGCTACTTTCAGTGCAGGCAGCACGCCCGTTTAGCTCAATATGTCCGCCGGGATGACGCGCTTTTGTGACGATATCCTAAGCGAATTCAGCGGGCATCGGCTTGCCTGGTCGAATCCGACCTCCCGAATCCGGTAAACCAACCATAAACCACGGCGAACGGGTTGGTGCGTTGCCGCACCTCGCCCTGCGCGAACTAAACGCAAGCCAGGCTCCCGGGCGGGAACTCCAAAAAGATTTGCTTGTTTGTTCGCGGCCGAATGGCGCTCAAAATTTTCTTGCGCCTGCGAAACTGGTGTCCGACCCGGCGGGCTCAGGCCATATCGCGTAGACGTCGAATTTGCACCCGCGTCATCACCGCGTGTCGCTTCTTCCGACAGCACCAGGGTACTCCGCGGCCGTCGGCGTCTCCCGTCCCGCGATTGGGCGGGCAGGATGCTGACACAAGCGCTTGCAGTGCTTGGTCTAGGTGTGTTGCTGGCCTTTGCCGTAATGACAATGGCTACCGGTCTGTTGCATTCTTCCGCGTACATCCAATCGACATTGTAAATATCGCGCCGTTTCTTTAGCTTTCCGCTGGCGGAGGAGTGTCCGCCTTCGAGGATATTTTCCGATTTAACTTCAGTACATTAACTCCAGCAGGTAATCTCAACCCACAAATTCACCCCAAACGCAAAAGGCGGCCTCGCGTTAGAGCACGCCGAAAAGCGAGTGCTGTTAATTTTCTGGAGTTTGCTTTTCCCCTGATTTCGGACATCATCTTTTCTCAGCGCGAGGTCGGCAATGGGCCAATCGCAACC
>CAVWBV010000023.1:0-189730 GCA_963753355.1 uncultured Alphaproteobacteria bacterium | reverse complement strand
CGAGCTTGTCCTCTTCGGCCAGCAAAAGATCGCGCAGCCGGGCGCGTTTACTTCCATCAGTCTCCGACCAGAGGCGATCCCGAAAACGCCTGATGTTTTCGCGTGCAACGAAGGTGTTCATTTGCAGCGCCCGGCTAAAGCGTGACGGTTAAATTCTTTCGCTCACTCCTCAAACAGACCGTACGGTGTCCGTTACAAGATTTCGCGGAGCAATGATTCTTTGTTACGCGCGTTCGATGCGATCGAACATTGTGATTTGTCGCGGCTGCGATTTCACAGCTTGATCAGACCGTCGCGCAGCGCGATCGCCACCGCGTGCGGCCTGTTGGCCGCACCAAGCTTGCGAACCGCCGTCTGCACGTGCTCATCGACGGTGCGCTTGGCGATATCGAGGATCTCGGCGATTTCCCAAGCCGCGTTGCCGTTAGCGACCCACCTGAGAACTTCGCTCTCCCGGGCAGTTAACAGTACCGGTGGCGGCCTGCGCCCGCGCGCTATTTTCGCTTTGGCAAAACTGCGTGCCATTGATCGGACATTTTCTCCGACAAAGGCGCTTGAATTACCGCTTGGCATGGCGCTCACGCCCGATGGTTTGCGGCGCGCAAACGGAAAGTTCGCTGCGAACATTTCACGGGCCTGACGAGAAACATTTTGCGGCGCAAACTTAGCTCGCGAGGGCAGCCGCTTGATCCAGGGGCTGATGCCCGATGAGATGCCAGTATCGCTGAATTGGTGCCGGACGGCCGATGAGATAGCCCTGGATTTCGTTGCACTTTTCGTCTTTGAGGAAAGCCAACTGTTCTTTGGTTTCGACGCCTTCGGCAATAACCGGAACATTGAGACCGCGGCCGAGGCCGATGACAGCGCGAATGATGGCCGCCGACTGCGGATTGCGCTCGAGGTTGGCGACGAAGGCCTGATCGATCTTGATCTTGTCGAACGGAAAGGCCTGCAAATACGACAATGAGGAATAGCCGGTGCCGAAATCGTCCATTGCGATGCGGACGCCGAGCGCCTTCAGGCGCCGCAGGATGGCAATGGCGCGCGAAAAATCGCCGATCAGCACGCCTTCGGTGATTTCAATCTCCAGCCGGTTCGCGGCAAGCCCGGTTTCCAGCAGAACCTCCTGGACGAACGCCGGCAGATCGCCATGGCGAAACTGGACCGGCGAGATATTGATAGCGATACGCAGCGGCTTCGCCCACGACGCTGCTTCGCGGCAGGCTTCGCGCAGGATCCATGCGCCGAGCGCGACGATTTCTCCGCTCTGCTCGGCCAGCGGGATGAACTCGCCGGGCGACACAGTGCCGCGGGTGGGATGATTCCAGCGCACCAGCGCTTCAAATCCGGTAATGGCGCCCTCGATCGAGGCTTGCGGCTGGTAAAACAGCACGAGCTGCGCGCTAGCCGTGGCCGAGCGAAGGTCGCGCTGGAGGGCGCGCCGCTCGCGCAGCCGCCTGTCCATTTCCGGTTCGAAAAAGCGGATCGAGCCGCGTTCGTCGGACTTGGTGCGATAGAGCGCGGCATCGGCATTGGCCAGCAGAACCGATGCGTCGGTGCTGTCGGCCGGATACACGGCGACGCCGATGCTCATGCCGGTACGCACGCTCTGGCCGGCGACCGGGATCTCACCATCGAGGCTATGCAGGAGACGCTCTGCGAGCGCCGCCGCCGCGGCCGGCTGCGGGCCGTCGGCGCAGACGATTGCGAACTCGTCGCCGCCGAGCCGCGCGACAAAAGCACCTTCGCAGGCAGCTTGCAGGCGGATGGCGACCTCCCTCAACAGCGCGTCGCCGACAGCATGGCCGAACACGTCGTTGACGTCCTTGAAGCGGTCGAGGTCGATGCAGATCACCGCGAAATTCTCATGCGCCATCGCCGCTCGCTCGAGCGCCGCATCGAGGCGGATGTGGAAGGCCGCGCGATTCGGCAGATCCGTCAGCGCATCGTAATGGGCAAGGTGCTCGATTGTCGCCTCGGCGCGCCGGCGCTCGGTGATGTCCTCGACGACGTCCACGATATAGCGGGGCGCGCCGTCGGCGCCGCGTATGGCTACTCCTGTTGCGGCGGTCAGCCGCGCTCCTTCGGGCGATGATACCGTCACATCCTCGAAGCGTGCGACCGCGTCGGACGCCAAGTGAACAGCATCATGCTCGGCGATCAACCGCACGACATCCTGTGGCAGGATTTCCGCCGGCGTCTTGCCGACGATATCGCGGCGACACCGGCCGACGAAATTCTCGGCCTCCCGGTTGACCAGCACGAACCGCCGCTCCGGCAGTTCGCGCACGAAAATCGTGACCGGAACGTTGTCGACGATGGTATTGAGGAACAGCTTCGCTTCGGTGAGCTGGGAAACTTTTGACTCCACCTCGGCCTCGGCGGCGCGGCGCGCCGCGACTTCCGCGGTCAAATCCTGCAAACGCCGCCGACTGAAGGCCGCCAGCGCAATCGCCAGGATCACGCTGATCATCACCAAATCATCTAGGCCCCAATCGCCGTAGATCGCCTGCAGCCTTACGATGGTATTAAAAATGTCGAGTTTTTGAGCGGCGATAAGGACGAGCGGTGCAAGCAACGTGATAATAGCCGCGTCCTTGACCGAACGGCGGGTCCAGGTCAGCCTGAACCGCCGCGCGGCGGGATTGTCCAATTCGGCTGCGTCTGAACACGACATAATGCGACGATCTGCCTCTTCCGGACGCGCCTCTGCCGTCTGCAAGACCCACCGGTTGTTTGATCGCCCGGCGGTTGGAGTTAGAACAAGATTCCGAGGCGCGGCGCTTTGAGCGATGTCAAAATCTGCGCCTCGGCGCGGCCGATTGGCCGCGATAGTTAAGACCATTTTATCGTCGCGTGATGCAGGTTCCCTAAGTCCAGCGCGCAAAATTTCTGCACCGCAGACAGCATTTCATCCATATCGAGTGGTTTCGTGAATATTCGTATCGCGCCCGGCCTTCCGCAAATTTCGCGCTGAATATTGATTTTGGACGCTTCGTCGAGTTTGCGCCCGCTCATGATGAAGAACGGTATTGCCTCCGTTACCGGCGAGCTGCGCAATTTCCAGAGCAGATAAAGCGCGTCGCCGCTGGGCATGAAATAATCCGAGATCACGACGGCCGGCCGCTCACTGCGCGCCATCCGGTAACCGGCGATGCCATCGGGTGCGAACAGCGCATCGACGCCGCACTTATTGAGCCGGTTGCACAGGAAAGTTCCGAGGTCGGCGTCGTCGTCGACAATGAGCACCCGCGGACGTTGGCTGACACGCGCGCGGCCAACCGGCAATTCCGCCGGCGCCGGCCGCGGGGTCACACCGGGAAAGAGTTCAATCAGCTCCAACTGGATGGTGTTCCAAAGCTCCGGCCCCTTGGGCACGCAGCTCGCGCCGTAACCCTCGCAGCGTTCGATCATCTCGGGAGTGGGATTCCCCGAAATCACCACCAGATCGATGGGCTTTTTGCCCGGCGCCAGCAGCCTCTCGCACAGCGACATGCCGTTAACCTCGGGCATATTGACGTCGATGATCAGTACGTCCGGCGCAAACCTGTGTGCGATGGCGAAGGCGTGCAGCCCGTTGCTGGCGGTCTGCACCCGAAAGCCCAGTTGCGCACAATGATCGGCGAGAAACTTCAATACGCTCGGATCATCGTCGGCGATGAGCACCCGGGGTGCGACGAGACTTGTTGCGGGAGTTGTTGCGGGGCTTGTTTCAGTTGACGTGGTCACGCGCCACCTCCGTGTTCGGCCCACCGAGGGCGCTGGTAATGCGTCCGAGCAACGCATCGAGATCGCGCTCCACCTTGCCGGGCGTTGGCCGACGAACCGCGTGCTGCTCGATGATCGACTCCTCAAGTTCCCTGGCCGCCTTGGACACCGCCTGGCGGCCGAAGATGCCGGCGGCGCCGGCCAGTTTGTGAGCGCAGGTCTCAAGCTCGGCGAGTGTGGCGCCGGCGCCCGGATCATCGCGTAACCGCGTTCGCAACTGGCCCAGGGTGCCGGCATTGGCTCGTAACCGGTCGTCGAACGCGCCGGTTTGTTTGGCCAGACTGGCGGCAAAGAAATGATCCCGGACCTGGGCACACAGGGTCACCGGGTCGAACGGCTTGGCGATGACGCCGGCGGCGCCAAGCGATTTGAAATGCTCGAGCTCCCGCGACTGGGCGCGGGCCGTCATGAAGATGATGGGCGTTGCGGCGGTGTTGGGGGATTCCCGTAACCGCGCCAGCGTGGCCGGACCGTCCATGACCGGCATCATAACGTCGCAGAGAATCAAATCGGGACGCCAATGCGGCGCCATGGCCACAGCCTCTTCGCCTGAACCGCAGCTTCGAACGAAGAAATCCGGATCGAGCATCAGCGAGGCCTCGACGACTTCGCGGATGTCCGGCTCGTCATCGACGTGAAGAATACGAAGCGTGTTCATGAGCGCTCCCTTTCCCGTGCGCCGTCACGCCGTCGCGCAGTTGCAGCACGACAGCTTCGGGTTTGGCCTCCGATGCCGCCAGCCGAAGGTCGAAGTAGAATGCGGCGCCGCCATCGGGCGCGGCGGCGTAGCCGACATCGCCGCCAAGCCGCTGCACGATCTGCTTGACAATGTTCAGACCGAGACCGGTGCCGCCCTTCTCGCGGGCATCCGATGCATCGGCTTGCGCAAACTTCTCGAATAGATGCGGCTTGAAAGCTTCGGGAACGCCCGAGCCGTGATCCCTGACGGTGGTGCGGATGTAGTCGCCGCGGCGTTCGACGGCGATAGCCACCTCGGTTTCTCGCGGCGAAAACTTGATGGCGTTTGACAACAGATTGGTGATCACCTGAGTAAGGCGGTCGGCATCGGCGTAAACCTCAAAGTTGTCGGATTGCTGCAATCGAACCGTGACGCCGCAAGAGTTGGCCAACGCCTTGCTCGCTTCGATTGTTTGCTCGACCACGCCGCGCAACTTCACGCGTTTGAGATCGAAGACACTCTTGCCGGACTCGATTTTCTCGAAATCAAGAATGTCATTGACCAAGCGGACAAGGCGGGCGCTGTTCGAATTGGCGAGCGTCACCAGGCGTTTGGCCGTGTCGGGCATAGCCGCGTGCCAAGGGCCGGCGAGCAGGCCGAGCGAAGCCGCAATCGAGGTCAGCGGTGTGCGCAACTCATGACTTACGGTGGATACGAACTCATCTTTCAGGCGCTCTGCACGCTTGCGTTCGCTGATGTCGATAATGGCACTGAGAATCAGCGGACCTTCGCGGGTCTGGATCGGGTTGAGACCGACCTCCACCGGGATCTCGGTACCGTCCTTGTGGCGTCCAAACAAATCGCGCCTGGCTCCCATCAGGCGCGTCCGCGCCTGATGGGCGAATCCGTCGCGGTAAAGCGTATGCTGCTGCCGCCAATTCTCAGGAATCAGGATCTCGATTTTTTGCCCAAGCAGTTCGTCGCGGCGGTAGCCGAACAGGCGCTCGATCTCGCTGTTGACCAGGACGATGTCGCCGAATCGGTCGACCAGGACCATGCCGCTCGGGCAGGATTCGACGGCCAGCTGGAATTTCTCCTCGGTAAGCTTTTGCGCCGTTATGTCGCGTGTGATGTTGAGAAGCCCGACGATTTTGCCGGAGGGACGCCCGATCGATCGGACGCTTAGCGCGACGTCGATTCTTCGTCCGCCCTTGGCCAGGCGGACGCTCTCGATCGCGTCTACGGGATCGTCGGCGAGAGCCCTTGCGGCGATCGCGCGATGCTCCGCCAGGCGATCGGTCGGAATAATGAGCCCGATATCTCGGCCGATCGCCTCGCCGGCGTTGTAACCGTACAGTTTCTCGGCCGCCGGATTCCACGTCGTGATGAAGCCGTTCGGCGTCACCGTAATAACGGGATTGACGGAGGTATCGATCAGTGCCGATTTGATGTTGCGCCGCCTGCTGCTCTCCTCGGACAACGCTTCGGATTTGCAACGAACGTCGGCCGCCATTCCGTTAAGCGCTCGCGCGAATAGGCCAAATTCGCTGTCCGACGACACTAGCGCTGGTGAATTACCGTGGTCCGCGAGAGCCAGGGCGCTTTTGCTCATCGCCGCGAGCGGCCGCATCAAAACATATGCAAGGACGAATGACGCGACCAGCAGACCGCTCAGCGCAATGGACCACTGCAGCAAAGTTGTGCCGTCGAACTGCACGTTGCTGATGAGCCAGAGAACGGTCGCCGTGAGCATCACCGCGCCGCTCATTGCCAACGCTGTCTGCGTTCTGAGCATCATGGCCGCTACCCTCTTCTTCGTGGTCGCCGCTCAGCCGGAGCTACGCTGATTTGCGGCGACAACGGTCCTGTCAGCTGGATTTACAACGGGCTCAATCGCGCTGAGGGTAAGCGCGCCCGATTTGCATTTGTGTTAAGCAAAAAATCCGGGGCTTGCGTAACTTGCGGCGTAGCTTCAACAAAAAATCGACTGCTTCGGCATTGCAAGAGTCTTGCGGCACAGTTTTTGTTCCGGCGAAGGCTTGCGCCTGCAAAATTTGCTCGCACAGCTCAACGCGGCCGGACTCCCGGCTTGCCCAGAGGCGGAAAAAGAAATTCGACGCCGGCGTTCTCGATCGCTTGCTTGATGAGGGGAAAGATCGCTTCGAAGGTTGTCGGCGGGCCGTCAACTTCCTCCAAGCGCCGGACGACGGAAACCGCGACACCCGCTGCGTCGGCCAGTTGGCGGACCGACCAGTTGAGAATCCCGCGCGCCGCGCGCAATTGTGCTCCGGTCACGGTTAGGGACTCGGGGGACGACAACCATAGTTTCTGATCGTGAATATCAACGCACACCACCAACCATTCAATAATGGAGCCGCGCGCATCCGTGGTCGGGCGGCCGCGGGCCTGCATCCAGCGGTAAAGGCCATCGGCACGGCGGAGACGAAATTCCAGTTCAAACGCCGCCCCGCTGCCGATAGCTGATGTCCAGGACTGTTTGACCGCCTCCTGCTCTTCCGGATGTATAGCGTCGAGCCATCCGTAGCCCGCAGCGCGGTTGGCGCTCACTCCGGTGAAATTTTGCCAGTTCCACGAGTCCCCAACTTCGCCATTGGCATTCACCGTGAACACGATCGCCGGCATCGCCTCGGTCAGCCTGCGAAGGCGTTGCCGCTGAGTTTCAAAGCTCGAAAGCGCTTCTGTTAGCTCCGTGACATCGGAGAGGACGCCGATCGCTTTGTCCGGTTTGCCTTCCCGATCCAGCAAAACCTCGCCGCGATTGAGAAGATGACGGACGCGGCGATTGTCCAGGATCAGCCGAAACCGACGCTCTATCGGGCCAGCCCGATGCAAGAGATGCTCAATCTCGCCGGTCGGGCGCACGTCGTCGGGATGAACCATCGTTTCGAACAGCGCGTAAGATGGCTCGACGCTGTCGGGTTCGAGGCCCAACAGGCGGAAAAACCCGTCTGACCAGTCCATCTTTCTGGTTTTGAGGTCACAAAACCAAATCCCGACGGCAGCTTTTTCTTCGATGAATCTTATGGTGTCGCGGGCGCCATTCTCTCCGCTGAACAGAACCAGCATTGCACTTTCAACCGCAAGCGGTCCTCCCTTATGGCTCCTCTTCCACGCCGCCCCGATGGATCCTTTCAATTCCAATGGAAACAGTTGCGTTGAGTGCGCAACGTTGAGTGGCAATCTTTCACTCTACGCTCTCGGCTTGGGTCAAACAACTCTCGCGGGCGACGAATTGAGTAAAATATTCGCGAACGAACAACAGCTTGCCCGCAGATCGCGCGGCCGTGGCGTGACTTTGGTTTTTTTTGGACGGCAGACCCCGAATCCACGTCCTTGTAAGCCCCGACGCCCCTGACACCTTGATTTAAGTCAAATCGGGCAGCGAAAGGCATGTCACCATCATCTTATGGATTGGAAGGAGATCGGCAGCGTCCCCTCTGACCGCGACATCGAGGTCGCAGTCGTCGACCGCGCCGGCATCCATCCGGTCCGTTTCCCGTGTCGCCACAGGGATGCGGTGTGGACCAATGCCGTTACCCGCAAGCAGATCGAGATAAACCCAACCCACTGGCGCGAATGGATGAAGGACATCGAGCGTTCCGAGTGTCCACCGCGCGCCGGCTAAAATGGTAGCCGCACAAATTGGACCGATAGATTTCAAAGTGATTGGAGGACATCCGTATGCGCAAGCCGATTCCCGACAAAGCCGAAGTCGCCATTGAATATCCGGACAAGGTTTACATCGGTACGTTTGAGCGGACGTCGCGCTTTGACGCCCGCTTCGAAAAGGACGGGATAGCGTTGAGCCTGTACAGCGCGGCGACAAACGACACCCGCAAAACAGTTCAAATGCATTTTCATTGCGCTTTGTTTGCCGAGATCCTGCGTGAGCTCGCAAAAACGGCGACGTCCCTGGAAAAGGACGACATCGTCCATCGGGAAGGGCTGCGGGAAGCGGCAAAAAGCTTTTACGACGCTCTGAAGCCCGACCCGCGCGATACCGACGTCGGCAAGCTTGATCCGAATGAGGCCGTGCGGCTTTTACACATCATGGAATAGACAGATATCTGCGAGGAGCCCCGCTAACCGGCTTTCGAACCGCAGACTTGACGTATCTTGTCTACCAAGGCGTTGCCGAGAAACGGCTTTTCGACAATCGGGACATGCGCTTTCTCAGCGGAAGCGCTGACCGCCAGATTGGGCTGGCTTACGATCAGAACCGCAGGCGTGGCTATGTTTTGCGCCCGCAATTTGCTGATGAGCTCCATACCGGTCATGGCCGGAACGCGCTGCTCGATCACCAGGCAATCCGCCTCATCCAGCCCGGCATCAAGGAAGTCAGCGGCGTTACCATAGACGCGAACCGAGAATCCCTCCAATTCCAGCGAGAATTTCAGCGAGCTGCGGACGGCAGCATCCTGGTCGACGACGACCACAACAGGTGAGGGCGCTGATCGCGTAGTCCTCGTGTTTTGTGCTTGCAAAGCCATCTCGTTCTTTGGAGCGGGGAAATCGAATTGGGCACATAAATCACACGCTGCGCGACCGCCGCATTGATTTGGCTCAATTGCGGACCGGGTTGCCGCGGCGGGGATAAGCCGCCGATTTGCGGTTAATCCTGTCCCAGAATGCCCGCGATCAAGGCCATCCGCACCAGATCCGACAGCGAGCCGGCCTGCATCTTGTCCATCAGATTGGCGCGGTAAATTTCCACCGTCCGCGGGCTGATCCCCAGATCGTATGCGATCTGTTTGTTGGCCCGCCCCGCGACAAGGCCGAGAAGCACGTCGCGTTCACGGTTCGAAAGCGCCGCGATCCTGTTTTCGATGTCGGAGCGCTCGGCGTGGCGCTTGATCTCGCCCTGCTGCCGTTCCAGGCCAGCGCGAACGCTCGCCAGCAGCACTTCGTCGTCGAATGGCTTCTCCAGGAAGTCAATCGCACCAAATTTCATCGCTTCGACCGCGAGCGGAACGTCGCCGTGGCCGGTGATGACGATCACCGGCACCGCGATCTTCATTTCCCGCAAGCGCCGCAGCAGTTCGAGCCCGCTCATTTCCGGCATGCGCACATCGGTGATGACGCAGCGCAACCGGTCATCCGGCAAGCTCGCGAGAAAGGCCGGTCCCGATGCAAAAGTCTCCGCATCGATGTGCGCGGTGCGCAACAGGAAGACCAGCGACTCGCGCATTGCCTGATCGTCGTCGATGATGTGGACCAGCATCTCATCAGACGGCATCGCCGGCATCCTCGTTGCTGACCGCGGGCAAAGTGAATGAAAAGATCGTTCCGCCGCCGGGATTTGCGCGCGGCACGATCGTGCCGCCATGCGCCTCAATAATGGTGCGCGAAATCGACAAACCGACGCCCATGCCCTGCCGCTTGGTCGTCACGAAAGGCTGGAATAGTTGGGCGCTGATTTCGGGTGCTATGCCGGTACCTGTGTCAGAAACGGTGATTGCAACCATATCCTCCGGAGCGACCGCCGTGGATATGATCAAATCGCGCCTTTCGCTATCCTCCATGGCCTCAATGGCGTTGCGCATCAAATTGAGCAGCACTTGTTGCACTTGTACCTTATCCGCCAACGCAAAGTTGACGCGGGGATCGAAATCGAAGCGCACGCGTACTCCGGTATCTTTGGCGCCGACCAGCGCCAGCGCGCTTGCTTCCTCGACGAGTTTTCTTACGTCCTCCACCCGCCGCTCGCTCTCGCCGCGCGCCACGAAATCGCGCAAACGACGGATGACTTGACCCGCGCGCAACGCCTGCTCACTCGCCTTTTCCATGGCGTCGCGCAAAATAGCCGCCCGCTCGTCGGTGCCGTCTTCGAGCAGTCTGCGCGAGCCTTTCATATAATTGGCAATCGCGGACAGCGGCTGATTGAGTTCGTGCGCCAATGCCGAGGCCATTTCGCCCATGGCGGTCAGCCGCGAGACATGGACGAGCTCCGATTGCAGTTCCTGCAATCTGGCCTCGCTTTCCTGCCGTTCGGTCAGATCGCGAATAAACCCGGTAAAAAACCGCTGGTTGGCGGTTTTCACCTCGCCGACGCTGAGTTCGAGCGGAAAAGTCGAACCATCCTTGCGCTCGCCGACTACCACCCGCCCGATGCCGATGATTTTTCGTTCACCGGTTTTTCGGTACCGTTGCAGATAAGAGTCATGATCTTCGCGGTACGGCGAAGGCATCAACGCCTTGACGTTTTTTCCCACCGCCTCCATCGCGGAGTAGCCGAAAAGCCGCTCCGCGGCGGGGCTGAACGACTGCATGATGCCGCGCTCATCAATGACGATCATGGCGTCGGGTATGGTGTCCAGGATCGATTTTACATGCGCCTCGCCGGCCATTGCCGCGTCGGCGCTTGCCGCCGCGGAAAGGCGCGAGCGGCGCAACAAGTCGCCGCGCCACGACGCACCGGCACCAACCAAGGTAAAGACGGTCGCGTTGATGATGTCGGCATTGGTCAAAATACGAGAACCTGTGACCAAGAACAGGCCGAGCAACAAGCCGAGGATGGTAGCCGCAATACCCGGCCCCCATCCGCCAAACGCCGAAGCGACCAGAATGGCGGGAAAAAAGAAAATATAAGAGGCCTGGCCGCCGAGCTCCGACCGAAGCGCTACCCGGATGACCAGCGCAACCGCGATTGCGATCACGGCGATGCCGTATTGCTCGATCACGCTCCGCGGCGCAGACAGCCGAAGCGCCCACCTGGCGGCAAAGGATTGCGAATGGGGCACCGCTTCTGTCATCGAGCTGCCGGCGATTATTGCGAAATTACAGCGCTTTATCCGGACACCGGAGCCGCCTCCGGAATAGCCCTTATGGTGATTATCTGAATTTTTCGCCTGCCCTACGGGGGCTATCCATAACCTTCGAAGCTCCCGGAGGTAAAGGGCCATGCTTTCTGAAACCGCTGTCCACAGCAATGCCGCCCCACGATTTGCGGCCACGCGTACTGCACCGCCGCCGGCTTTGAGCCGCGCGCCTGGAGACAGCGGCCGCGGTTCGCTTGGCGAGACCATGCACCTGATGGGCGCAATGATGTCATATCCGCGCAATACCGAGATTTTCGGCGAGAACGAGCGTGCAGACTACGTTTACAAGGTCGTCAGCGGCGCCATCCGCACCTACAAGATTCTGAACGACGGACGCCGCCAAGTCTGCGGGTTCTATCTGGCGGGCGATATTTTCGGCCTGCAATATGCTGACGAGCACACCTTCTCGGCCGAGGCGATCACCGATACGAAAGTGCTGGTGGTCAAGCGCGGTGCGCTGACTTCGCTCGCCGGACGGGACGCCTCGGTCGGCAAGGAGCTGCTCAACCTGACGAGTCGCGAGTTGCGGCGGATGCAGGATCGCGTTCTCCTGCTTGTCAAGAGTGCGCAAGAACGGGTGGCAAGCTTTCTTCTGGAAATGGCAGAGCGCGCCTGCGCCAACAATATCGTCGAGTTGCCGATGTCGCGGCAGGATATTGCCGATTATCTCGGTCTGACCATCGAAACGGTTTCCCGGACGCTCACCTGCCTTGAGACATCCTGCACCATCGAGGTGCCGTCATCGCGGCGGATCGTGCTGCGAAACCGCACAGCGTTGAATTGCCTCAACGCTTAAAATTCGCACGGTCGTCCACATAAGCCGTCAGCTCGGGGCAAAGCCCCGATAAACCCTGTTGGAGAATCGCCCGATTGCAGAGTCACTTAAGCTGGGTGGAGATGCTGCCAAAGCTGGTATTCAACTTGGTGCCGATACCCTTCACGCTGGCGATGATCACAATTGAGATTCCCGCAGCTATGAGGCCATATTCAATGGCTGTTGCCGCCGTTTCGTCCTTCAAGAAAGCGACTAAAGTCTTCATGGATTTGCGACCGTAGCTGGTGGATTGGCGCGGTCAACACTTTGCTACCTAAAACACAGCGGCCTTAATCAAACTAAAACGGCCGAAGAAGCGTGATAGTACGCGGGCCGGCGGTGATCGCGGTTTTAGTTCTCACGGCCGGGCGAAAAAAGGGTGCAAGCAAATTTTGCGTGAGCTGGTCGTTTGCCGCGACCGCCGGCAAAAGATTTGCGTGCAACGATAACCGCCGCCGCAAATTTTGCTTAACCGATTTACAAAAACTTCCGGCGCAAAAAAATCCGGGCGTCCCCGCGCCGCAATCGCGGCAGGAGCAGCGAAGCAACGAATGGACCCGGCAATATCGACGGGCAATCGACCCGCGAGCGGCGCGAGCGGCAGCGTAAGTTTCGACGAGATCGCCCGGCTGGCGGTCGAAGCTCGTCCAAGCGGCATGATAATGACCGATGCCGCCGGGC
This sequence comes from uncultured Alphaproteobacteria bacterium, assembly GCA_963753355.1. Classification (GTDB taxonomy): domain Bacteria; phylum Pseudomonadota; class Alphaproteobacteria; order Rhizobiales; family Xanthobacteraceae; genus BOG-931. The sequence continues at coordinate 176,949 of CAVWBV010000023.1, read as the reverse complement.
AAATCGTATTGGTGAATGCCGAAGCCCAGCGGCTGTTCGGCTATGAGCGCGACGAACTCCTGGGCAACTCGATCGATATGCTCATTCCGGCGGCGATGAAGGCGGCGCACGGCTGTCACCGGGCCAAATTCATCGATCGCCCTGAAACACGCCGCATGGGCGTCGGCCGCGACCTTTACGGCGTCCGCAAGGACGGTACGGAAATCCCAGTCGAGATCGGCCTTAATCCGATCCGCACTCGCGACGGCATATTGGTTCTCAGCGCCATCACCGATATCACCGAGCGAAAATCTGCCGAGGAACGATTTCGCCGCGTGGTTGAAGCCACCCGCAGCGGCATGATCATGACCGATGCGGCCGGAAAGATCGTGCTCGTGAATGCGGAGACCGAACGACTGCTTGGTTATGGACGCGCCAAACTGATCGGCAAGCCAATAGAAATGCTGGTGCCTCAGCGAATCCAAGGCGAGCACGTTCGTTTCCGCAACGCTTTTCATAAGCGCCCCGAGGCTCGCTCCATGGGCTCCGGGCGCTACCTCCATGTCGTGCGTAAGGACGGGACTGAGCTCCCCGTCGAAATCGGCCTAAACCCGATTCAAACGCCCGAAGGCACCATGGTGCTCAGCGCGATCGTCGACATCAGCGAGCGAAAACGCGCAATGCAGTCCTTGGCCGAGCAACGGGAGGAATTGCAGCGGTCGAATGCCGATCTGGAGCAATTTGCCTATGTCGCGTCGCACGATTTGCAGGAGCCGCTGCGGATGGTCGCCACCTATGCGCAGCTCTTCGCGGAACGCTACCAGGGCAAGCTCGACGAACGCGCCGACAAATATATCAAATACACGATCGACGGCGCCAAGCGCATGCAGCAACTCATCAAGGAATTACTCGAATATTCCTGAGTCAGCTCGAACGCCAAGGTGCCGATCAAGGTCGAGAGCGCGCTGGTCGTGGAAAATGCGATCTTGGCGCTCAAAGCCGCCATCGACGAGAGCGGCGCCGAGATTGTGCGGTGCGAACTCCCCGCGGTTCGCGCCGACCAGGCGCAGCTCGGTCAAGTGTTTCAGAACATCATCGGCAACGCGATCAAATTTCATAGCGACCGCCAGCCGTTGATCCGTATCGGCGCCGAACAGCGCAATGGCAAGTGCCAATTCCGGGTTGAGGACAACGGCATCGGTATCGACAAGCAATATGCTGACCGCGTCTTTCAGATGTTCCGGCGGCTGCACGAGCGCGGGCAATACGAGGGCAACGGCATCGGGCTCGCCATCGTCAAGAAAATCGTCGAGCGCCACGGTGGACGCGTCTGGTTCGAGTCCGAACCCGGTCGCGGCACCACGTTCTATTTCACAATTCCCAGCGCCTGAGGGACCGCTATCATGAAAAAATTCCATATCCTTCTGGTCGAGGACAATCCCGCGGATGCGGACCTGACCATAGAAATCCTTACGGCAACGAATGACGTGGAAGTATCGCTGGCCAAAGACGGGATTGAGGCACTAACGCTGCTGGAGAACGTCTCCGATTCGTCACAGACAGGCCGACCGACACTGATTCTGCTCGATCTCAACTTGCCGCGCAAAGATGGGCGCCAGGTTCTCGCGGTGCTCAAGACCCACGATCTGCTGCGCCGCATCCCCGTTGTCGTGCTCTCTTCGTCTGAGTCCGATTTCGATATCACCAACTGCTACGAGCTTGGCGCCAATTGCTACATTACCAAGCCGGTGGACTTGCAAACTTTCCGTTCGATTGTGGGCGCCGTGCAAGGCTTCTGGCTAGGCAGGGCCAAACTGCCGCATCGAGAAGGACATTCAACCGCAACGCGGGTCGGCGCTTGTCTGTAACGGCGATTTCCCGAAAGCACCTACGTAATACCCCTTACGGACATTAGCGGAATTTCTCGCCTGTTGTCTGAGGTTTATCCCTACTTTCCGAAGTTGCCGGAGGTAAAGGGCCATGCACACTCAGACCGCAATTCGCAGCAATCCCAATCACGGATTTGTACCGGCACGCACTGTGACGCCGGTCTTGCATCGCGCGAGCTCCGACAGCGGGCACGGTTCGCTCACTGAGAGCATGCAGTTCATGGGCGCGATGATGTCGTATCCCCGGAATACCGAGATTTTCGGCGAAAACGAGCCTGCGGACTACGTTTACAAGGTCGTCCGTGGCGCCGTCCGCACTTACAAGATTCTCAGCGATGGACGCCGTCAGGTGGCTGGATTCTACCTGCCGGGCGATATTTTCGGCTTGCAATTCGCCGAGGAGCACGTCTTTTCCGCTGAAGCGATCAGCGATGCGAAAGTGCTGGTGGTCAAGCGCAGCGCGCTGACCGCCAGCGCCGGACGCGACGCCTCGATCAGCAAAGAGCTGCTTGACCTGACGAGCCGCGAGCTGCGGCAGACGCAGGATCGCATTCTCCTCCTGGTCAAGAGCGCCCAGGAACGGGTGGCAAGTTTCCTTCTGGAAATGGCAGAGCGCGCCTGCGCCAACAACATCGTCGAATTGCCGATGTCGCGGCAGGATATCGCGGATTATCTCGGCCTGACCATCGAGACGGTTTCACGCACACTGACCAGCCTGGAAACCGCCGCGACGATCGATGTGCCGACATCTCGCCGGATCGTTCTGCGCAATCGCACCGCACTGAGTTGGCTCAATGGCTAAAGCTGTCAGAAACTGATTTGCACCAGCCAAAGGAGAGAACTATGCGCGTCAGTGATGTCATGACCCGAAGCGTCATATCCGTTGGCGCCGGCGAATCCGTCGTACATGCGATACGCATGATGTTGCAGAACCGGATCAGCGGCCTGCCGGTCGTGGACGAGGCAAATAACCTGATCGGCATGCTCACCGAGGGGGATTTTCTGCGCCGCGGCGAAACCGGCACCCAGCGGCAGCGGCCGAAATGGCTGGAATTCCTCATCGGTCCGGGGCGACTGGCGGACGAGTATGTGCGCACCAGTGGACGGCAGAGAATTGACGAAGTCATGACGCGCGATCCGATAACCGTAAGCGAGGACGCCGCGCTTGAAACGGTCGTCGAGCTGATGGAACGCCACCGCATCAAGCGGCTTCCTGTGGTTCGCGACGGCAGAATGGTCGGCATCGTCAGCCGCGCCAATCTCATGCATGCGCTCGTCAGCATGGCGCGCGACGCCGCACCGGCTCCTGGAGGCGGCGATGCCGCGATCCGCGACCGGATACTGGCCGCATTTCAGGAACAATCCTGGGCGCCGCAGGTCAACGTCGTTGTCAAGAAAGGCGCCGCGGAATTGTGGGGCACCATCACGGATGAGCGCGAGCGGCAAGCCTGCATAGTCGTCGCTGAAAATGTCCCGGGCGTGACCCGGGTCCATGATCACCTTGTATGGGTCGAGCCGATTTCGGGAATGGCATTTCCTTCCGCCGAAGATGAAGCTAACATCGGCGTCCAGGCACAAAACGCCATTCATTGACGAATTAGGCGCGAAGCCGACGCAGGAGCAGTTGCAGGAAAATGCGGAACGCTAAAAAGCTTGGCCGGGCGGTTTTGCTCTCGGCGTTGCTCGGCCCGCTTTTGCCTGCGGCATCCGCAACCGCCGAACCGCTAACGCCACCGCAGCAGCGCGGATTGGTCTTTGTGAACGCGCATTGCTCGCATTGCCATTCAATCTATCGGTTAGGAGCGAGCCCTCTCAAGATTGCGCCGCCGTTCCGCACGCTGCATCTTCGCTATCCGGTCGAGAGTTTGCAGGAATTGCTGGCCGAAGGCATCATCACCGGCCATCCGAGCATGCCTGAATTTCGGCTCGATCCCGGCCAGGTTGCCGACGTCATCGCCTACCTGAAGTCGCTGGAGCAATAACGCCGCGTTTGCGCGCGACCCGCGCTAACGGCTTGATTGCGCTCCCGATCGGTAAAATTCCCCGACCGTTGATCTGCATCAAAAGCGCGCCGCGTTACCCGTGCTTCCTGTTGCTACTTGCTGAAGCCGGCACGGTGGTCGCGGGGGATCTATGGCACAAACCCAATCAAAATACATGACATTAGGCGAAGGCGGCACAGCGGTCGCATTCGTCGCGCTCGCGTTCTTTGCGATCGTGGTCGCGGCCAAAGCGTATACGCCCGAATATGCGTTTCACGCCTACCTGTTCGCCGCCGGAAGCGTCGCCGCGGTCTTTGCGATTTTCAGCCGCTATTTCGATCGCCCCGCCGGGCCGACGCCGCTGACCATCGACGACAAGCCGAACTACAACATGGGCCCGGTCAAGCTGGCGACGATCCTCGCCGTGTTCTGGGGCATTGCCGGATTTGCCGTGGGTTTGTGGATCGCGCTTGAGCTCGCCTTTCCCGCGCTCAATTTCGACATTTCATATATCTCATTCGGCCGCTTGCGGCCGTTGCACACATCGGCGGTTATCTTCGCGTTTGGCGGCAATGTCCTCATTGCGACGTCGTTTTACGTCGTGCAGCGCACCAGCCGCGCGCGGCTGGTTGGCGACATCGCACCCTGGTTCGTGGTGCTCGGCTACAATTTCTTCATTCTGATCGCCGGCACCGGCTATTTGCTCGGCATCACCCAATCGAAAGAATACGCCGAGCCGGAATGGTATGCCGATCTTTGGCTCACCGTCGTGTGGGTGGTTTATCTGTTGGTATTTCTCGGCACCCTGATTCGGCGCAAAGAACCGCACATCTACGTCGCCAACTGGTTTTACCTCGCTTTCATTCTCACCATCGCCGTTCTGCACCTCGGCAATAATGCCGCCGTTCCGGTTTCGGTGTTCTCGCCAAAATCCTACATCGTCTGGTCTGGCGTACAGGACGCGATGGTGCAGTGGTGGTACGGCCACAACGCTGTCGGCTTCTTCCTCACCGCCGGCTTTCTCGGGATCATGTACTATTTCATCCCGAAGCGCGCCGAGCGGCCGATTTACAGCTATCGGCTCTCCATCATCCATTTCTGGGCGCTGATTTTTCTCTACATCTGGGCCGGCCCGCATCACCTGCACTACACGGCGCTGCCCGACTGGACGCAGACGCTCGGCATGACGTTTTCGATCATGCTGTGGATGCCGTCGTGGGGCGGCATGATCAACGGGCTGATGACGCTGTCCGGCGCGTGGGACAAGCTCCGCACCGATCCGGTGCTGCGCATGATGGTGCTGTCGGTCGCGTTTTACGGCATGTCCACCTTTGAGGGCCCGGTCATGTCGGTGAAGGTGGTCAATTCACTGTCGCATTACACCGACTGGACCATCGGCCATGTGCACTCCGGCGCGCTGGGCTGGGTCGGCTTCGTCTCCTTCGGAGCGATTTATTGCCTGGTGCCGTGGTTGTGGAATTGGCCGCTTTATTCGTTGCGGCTCGTCAACTGGCACTTCTGGATCGCGACCATCGGCATCGTAGTCTACGTCACCTCGATGTGGGTCGCCGGCATCCTGCAAGGGTTGATGTGGCGCGCCTACACCAGCCTGGGCTTCCTCGAATACTCCTTCATCGAGACCGTGGAAGCGATGCATCCATTCTACGTCATCCGCGCGATCGGCGGCGCGCTGTTCCTGATCGGCGCTCTGATCATGGCGTTCAACGTCTGGCGGACGATCTATCCGCGGGAACGGCTCGTGCCCGCGCTGACCATGGCTCCGGCCGAATAGGAGAATCGTTCAATGCCGACCCACACCTCGCTATGGCAGAGGCACTGGATCCTCGAACGCAATTCGATCCTGCTGCTGCTCGGCATTTTGATTGTGATCGCAATTGGCGGCCTCGTCGAAGTCGTGCCGCTGTTTTACCTACGCAGCACCATCGAGACCGCGCCGGGCATGCGGCCATACACGCCGCTCGAGCTCGCGGGACGCAATATCTATGTCCGCGAGGGCTGCTACCTCTGCCACTCGCAAATGATCCGGGCACTACGCGACGAGGTCGAGCGCTACGGCCACTACTCGCTCGCCGCGGAGAGTATGTACGATCATCCGTTCCAGTGGGGATCCAAACGCAACGGTCCCGATCTCGCGCGGGTCGGCGGTAAATATTCCGACGATTGGCATCGCGATCATCTGATGGATCCGCGTTCGGTGGTGCCGGGGTCAATTATGCCGGCTTATCCGTGGCTATTTTCCACCGATCTCGATTTTTTACACATCGCCGAAGACATGAAAGTGCAGTCGCTGCTCGGCGTGCCCTACTCCGATGAGATGATCGCTAACGCGCTCGCCGACGTTCGTACGCAGGCGACGAATGACGCCCCGGATGCCGCGGCACTCGCCAAGCGCTATCCGAAGGCCCAAGCGCGGAATTTCGCCGGCCAGACCGGTCACGTCACTGAGGCCGATGCGCTGATCGCGTACCTGCAAATGCTCGGCACCCTGGTCGACTTCAGGCTCTACAACGACAAAGCCAACATCCGCTAAGGAGAAGCCGGTGTCATCGACATACGAGTTTTTCGCAAAGCTCGCCCAAACCTGGGGGCTTGTTTATTTCTTCATCATGTTTCTGGCCGTGCTCACTTATGCGCTTTGGCCGACGCGCGCTCGCCAGCGGCAGTTCGACGAAACCGCGCGCCAGCCGCTGCGGGAGGACTAGGCCATGCTCGCTCGGAAAAAATATCCGCCGAAGCCGCCAGCGCAGATCGGAACCACCGGCCACGAATGGGACGGTATCCAGGAGCTGAATACGCCGTTGCCGCGCTGGTGGCTGTGGCTGTTCTACGCAACCATCGTCTGGTCAATCGGCTATTGGATCGTCTATCCCGCCTGGCCGCTTGTGTCGTCGTACAGCGAAGGACTGTTTAACTGGAACACGCGCAGCGCCGTCGCCACGCAGCTTGCGGCGCTCCAAGAAGAGCGCGGCCCGATGATGGCGCGGCTTTCTTCAGCTTCGCTGCAAGAGATCGAAACAACGCCTGAATTGCTCGACTTTGCCCGCGCACTGGGCCGGCATGCCTTCGCTGACAACTGCGCTCCGTGCCACGGCGCCGGCGGCGGCGGCGCCAGGGGTTACCCGAACCTCGACGACAACAAGTGGCTGTGGGGCGGTCACCTTGATGAGATCGCGCAGACCGTCCGCCACGGCGCGCGCGCCGGCGATGACGAAGGCCATCAAGGCGCGATGCCGGCCTTCGGCCGTGACGGCTTACTCAAGCCCAACGAGATTTCGACCGTCGCGGATTACGTGCGCTCGCTGTCCGGCCTCCCGACTGCTCCTGGTGCAGATCTTGCAGCGGGAGCGAAAATCTTCGCCGGCAATTGTGCCGTCTGTCACGGGCCACAAGGAAAAGGCAATCGCGAACTCGGAGCTCCCAACCTCACCGACAATATCTGGCTCTACGCGCCCGACAAGAAAACCATCATGGAGGGCATCACCAACGGACGCGGCGGCATGATGCCGGCATGGGGCGGCAAGCTCGACGATGCAACCGTCAAAGCGCTGGCCGTTTACGTTCACACGCTGGGCGGCGGGGAGCAGTAACGCATGTGCCCTGGCTGCGACATCGCGCTGGCGATTCTCGAGGAGGGTGCGCAACCGGGGCGGCAGCCGCTCTCGGCTCTGGCTGACGATGCGGCGCGAACTCCGCTGATCTCCGGCTATGAACCGGAACCGGAAGACGAGCAGCCGCTCTACGCTGCCCGGAAAAAAGTCTATCCGCAGCGTGTGTCGGGAACGTACCGCCGGATCAAATGGGCGATTTTGCTGGTCACGCTCGGCATCTACTACCTGCTGCCATTCGTGCGTTGGGACCGCGGGCCGAATGCACCTGGCCAAGCGGTCCTGATCGATTTCCCGAGCCGCCGCTTCTATTTCTTTTTCATCGAAATCTGGCCGCAGGAATTCTACTACATCACCGGATTGCTTATCCTCGCGGCGATGGCGCTGTTTTTGATGAACGCCGTCGCCGGCCGGCTGTGGTGCGGATATCTGTGTCCGCAGACGGTGTGGACCGATCTTTTTCAGGCCATCGAACGCTGGACCGAAGGCGACCGCCGCGAGCATTTGCAGCGTGACCGCCATCCTTGGACGGCGGAACGGATAGCGCGAAGCGCCGCCAAGCATTTCCTCTGGCTGATGGTGGCGTGGTGGACGGGCGGTGCCTGGGTACTCTACTTCGCCGATGCGCCGACCTTGGTGCACGACCTGGCGACGTTCCAGGCGCCGGTGATTGCCTACGCGTTTATTGGAATACTGACATTCACCACCTATACGCTCGCCGGATGGATGCGCGAGCAAGTCTGCGTCTATATGTGTCCGTGGCCGCGCATCCAGGCGGCCTTGACCGATGAATACGCGCTTAACGTCACCTACCGGTACGACCGTGGCGAGCCGCGCGCATCGCTGAAAAAAGCCGCCGTTCTTCACACAGAGGGACTTCCCGCCGGCGATTGCATCGATTGTTTGCAATGCGTGCATGTCTGTCCGACGGGAGTCGATATCCGCGGCGGCCCCGATCTCGGCTGCATTCAGTGCGGACTGTGTATCGACGCGTGCGACGCCGTGATGAAGAAAATTGGCCGGCCGGCCCGGCTCATCGCCTATGACACCGACATCAACATCAAGCGCCGGGAGCAGGGTTTACAGCCGCTTTATAGAATCATCCGAACGCGCACGGTCCTCTACGCAGCGATCATCGGCATCGTCGGCATGGTGATGAGCTACGCCTTTGCGACGCGCATGATTGACGCGATCAGCGTCCTGCATGATCGCAATCCATTGTTCGTGCACCTGTCCGACGGCTCTCTGCGCAACGCCTATACGCTGCGCATTCTGAACAAAAGTCTGGAGAAAAAGACTTTCGCTATAACTATCTCCGGCCTGACAGATGCCGACATCGATGTCATCGGTGGTTCGGGGTTTGCCAATGGCAATCCGCTGGTAGATGTCGGCCCCGACCAATCGCGGGAAGTGCGCGTTTTGGTAACCGAGCGCGAGCGACTGCCCGCGAAGACCTCGGTCCCCATTAGGTTCAGCATCTTGCCGAAGAACGGCGGCCCGGCCGCAAGCGCGGCTGATCATTTCTTCGGACCCTAGAGGGAAGCGCATGTCGATCAATTTCATCGGTCACGGCGAACGACGGGCAACGCGGCGTACCGCGCCGCGCGAATGGAAGGGCTGGATGGTGCTCGCCTTCATGCTCGCCTTCTTCGGCGTCGTGATTGGCGTCAACGTGCTAATGGCCCACCTTGCCGTATCGACTTTCGGCGGCGTCGATGTCGACAGCTCCTACCAGGCCGGACAAATGTTCGAGCGCGACGTCGCCATGGCGGAAACACAGAACGAACGGCATTGGCGCGTCGACGGCAAGATCACGCGGGCCGCTGACGGGACAACGGCGCTCGACGTTGCTGCGCGCGACAGCACCGGCACCGCATTGACGGGATTGACCGCAATGGCGCTGTTCACGCGCCCAACCGACCGGCAACTCGACCGCACGGTCGTCATTCGCGAGGATGCGGCCGGCCACTTCCACGGCGATGTCGCGCTCCCGCCCGGTCAATGGGATCTGGTCGTCGAACTCACGCGCCAGGGCGAGCGGCAGTTCCGCTCGGTAAATCGCGTGATTACACGCTGAGGCGGCGATGAGCGAGACCCTCGATCTATCGATGTTTGTCGAGCACGGCGAGGCAGGGTCCTCACACATGACGCTGGCTGTGGAGGGCGTTTCCTGCGCCGGCTGCATCCGCAAGATCGAAAGCGGCTTGATCAAGCTGCCGGGCGTGATCGACGCGCGACTGAACTTTACCCAGCGCCGCCTCGCAGTGGATTGGCGAGACGACCAGATCGACGCCGCCCGCATCATGGAAGCGCTGGAACGGATCGGTTTTCGCGCCCACCCATTCGCGCCGGAGCGCGTTGAGGCTGACGATACTGCGCAGACGCGATGGCTCTTGAAGTGTCTCGCGGTTGCGGGTTTCGCCGCGATGAACGTCATGCTGCTGTCGGTCTCCATATGGGCGGGCAACGCCTCCGACATGACGCAGGAAACGCGTGACGTGTTTCATTGGCTGTCCGCGCTGATTGCGTTGCCGGCGGCCGCCTATGCCGGACAGCCGTTCTTTCAGAGCGCCGTCCGCGGCTTGCGGACGGGGGCACTCAATATGGATGTGCCGATCTCCGTCGGCGTCGTGCTGGCGCTCGGTCTGTCGCTTTACGAGACCGCAAACCACGCCACGCACGCCTATTTCGATTCCGCAATCATGCTGCTGTTCTTCCTGCTCTGCGGCCGTTATCTCGATTTGGCCGTGCGGCGGAAGACCCGGCTGCTGGCCGGCAATCTCGCCAGCCTGAAAGCCGAGTTCGCGCACCGATTCGAGCAGAACGGCGAACTGGCGCGGGTACCAGCCGCAGCCTTGGCCGCCGGCGACCGCGTGCTGGTGCGGCCGGGCGAACGCATGCCAGCGGATGGAATCGTGATCGGCGGCGCCTCGGAGATCGACGAGAGCCTTATTACCGGCGAGACCACCTATCGGAACGCACGGGCCGGCGCGATCGCTTATGCGGGCAGCGTCAACATTTCCGGCGCGCTGACGCTGCGCGTGAGTGCAGCCGGCAGCGGCACGTTGGTCGATGAGGTCGATCGTCTCATTGCGAAAGCGCTGCAGGCGAAGTCGCATATCCTGCGACTCGCCGATCGCGCCGCGCAGCTTTACGCCCCCGTCGTGCACGTGACGGCGGCGCTCGCCGCAATCGGTTGGATTATTGCCGGAGCCTCTATTCACGATGCCATCGTCATCGCGATTGCGGTTCTCATCATCACGTGTCCGTGCGCGATCGCGCTGGCGATACCGGCGGTGCAAGTCGTCGCCTCCGGCGCCCTGTTTCGCAGCCGCGTCATTCTCAACGGCGGCGACGCCATCGAGCGCCTGGCCGCGGTCGACACCATCGTGTTCGACAAGACCGGCACTCTAACCCTGCCCGATCCGCAAGTTGACACCAATGCCGGCATCGATTCCGGTTTGCTCGAGCGTGCGGCAAGATTGGCGCTGTCGAGTCATCATCCCTTGGCGGCCGCGCTCGCCAAAATCGCGCGGCAACGAATTCCCTACGACGGCGCAGTGGAAGAGCCGGGCCGCGGCGTTCGCGCGATCGTCGACGGCCGCGAGGCGCGCCTGGGCAGCGCGGCATTCTGCGGGACGTCCGTTGACGCACCGCCCGCCGGCAACAACAGCGATGGCGCGTCTTTCATCACCTTCGCTTGTAGCGGAGAGATTTCCAGGATTGCCGTGCGCCAAACTTTACGTCCCGATGCGACGACAGTAGTGGCAATGCTGCGTCGGCAGGGATTGCGGCTGATGATGCTTTCCGGCGACCGGGCGGAAGCCGTCGCGCCGATCGCCCAAGAACTCGGCATCGACGAATGGCAGGCGGGCATAACTCCAGCCCGAAAGATTGAGGCCATCGAGCTCTTGAAGGCGCAGGGCCGGCGCGTACTGATGGTCGGCGATGGATTAAACGACGCGCCGGCGCTCGCCGCGGCGCACGTTTCCATGTCCCCGATCACCGCCGCGCATCTGGCGCAAGCGCACGCCGACGCGTTGTTTCTCGGCGATCATTTGCTACCGGTTGAGCGCGCGGTGAGCATATCGCGGAAAGCCAGCAGGCTTATGAAACAAAACCTCGCACTGGCTGCGATCTACAACGCCTTTGCCGTTCCATTGGCGATTGCCGGACTGGTGACGCCGCTTATTGCCGCGATCGCCATGTCCGGGTCCTCGCTCCTGGTCACCCTCAACGCAATGCGCGCGCGGCTTGCGTCATGAACGTATTGATCTATCTCGTTCCGCTTGCGTTGCTGCTCGGGCTGACCGGGCTCGCCGCTTTCCTGTGGTCGCTCAAAACCGGCCAATACGACGATCTTGACGGCGCCGCAGTCCGCATCCTGCCGGACGATGATTTGAAAAGTTGAGCGAACTTAGCCCCTTCGCCTCCTGACGTCCCAATACCGAATCCCTGCTTTCACGCTATGCTTAAACTTGCCTGTGGCCTATCAGACTGAGTCCGCGAACGTCCCGACACCCAGAGCTAGTATGAGAATCCTGGTGTACGGCGCCGGCGTGATCGGCAGTGTGTACGCAAATCGGCTGAGCAGCGGTGGCCATCAAGTGACCATGCTGGCTCGCGGCGAGCGGCTTGCCGCCATTCGCCAAAATGGACTGGCAATCGAGGACGTTGTCAGCGGCGCGCGCTCGGTAGCCGCAGTTGACACTGTCGAGCGGCTTGGCCCGAACGATCGGTACGATCTCGCCTTGATCGCCGTTAGGCGAGACCAACTGGCTGCCATAGTGCGGGAGCTTAGGGCCAGTGGGCAAATACCGGTGCTGCTTTTCATGCTGAACAACCCGATCGGCTCGATCGGCTTGCGGCAAGCTCTGGGTGACCGCGTCATGCTCGGATTTCCTGGAGCTGGTGGAACGCGTGAAGGCAATGTCGTCCGCTACGCCATGATTGCGCAACAGCCGACCATGCTGGGGGAACCCGATGGAAAGCGGACCTACCGGTTGCGCAGTGTGGCCAAGGCATTCCGGGAATCCACACTCAAAACACGAACTTATCGCGACATGGACGGATGGCTCAAAGCACATGCTTTCTTCGTCACGGCGATAAGTGGCGCTATCTATCTGGCGGGAGGCGACACCCGCCGATTGGCAGAGAATGAAAATATCCTTCACCTAATGGTGGAAGGCATTAGGGAAGGTTACGCCGCGGTGCGGGCGTTTGATCACGCCATCGCTCCTTTTGCGCTCAGAATACTATTCACGTGGCTGCCGCGGGGTTTCGCAATCCGGTACTGGCGCCGCTTTTTCGCAGCGGATATGGCTGAGTATGTCTTTGGCCGGCACGCACGCGTCGCGTTCGCGGAAATGCAGGAAGTCGCCAACGATTGCCGCGTCATGTTGGCAGAAACCGGCGTCGCAGCGCCCGCGCTCCATCGGCTCTACGCGGCAATCGACGCCTATGTGAACGAGCACCGAGCGCAATCCGCTCAATGACCAAATTTGAAAAACGTCAAGCCACTTCGCCGCGGCTAAAGCGCGTACCGCACTAGCATCGCGGAACGCTCCTCCGGGTCGTTCTCGATCTTAAAACCGAGCTCCCGGCACATTTGCAGCATCGTGGCATTCTCTCGCAAGACTTGACCACTGATGGTGCGCAGGCCTTCGCTCCGGGCATATTCCACGATTAATTGCATCAGCAGCCAGCCGAGCCCGCGCGATTTGAGATCGGAGCGAACCAGCACCGCGTATTCGCCATTTCGATATTCCGCGTCCGAGTGTAAGCGGACGACGCCCAGTATGGCGCCGCTAGTTGATTCGATGGCGAGAAACGCCATAGCGCGCGCGTAATCGAGTTGCGTGAAGCGGGCGATGAAAGCGTGACTGAATTCCTTCACCGGGGCGAAGAAGCGCAGGCGAAGGTCTTCGGGCGTCACGGCCGCAAAGAAGGGCGGATAAAGCGGTTCATCTTCCGGGCGAACCGGACGGATAATGATTGGCGTCCCGTCGCGCAATTGCATGCCCCGCACCCACTCCGTCGGATACGGACGTATCGCGAAACGCAGATTGCCGCGACGGCCGCGTTGCGCCGCTTCCACAGGGGCGATCGACATTCGCGCATCGACGGCGATCACACCGGTCTCGTCGGCCAGGACCGGATTGAGGTCGATTTCCCGAACCTCGGGAAAATCCGCCACAAGCTGCGACAGCTTCACCAGCAGGAGCTCGATCGCCCTTTCGTCGGCGGCCGGCACATTGCGATACGCTTTGAGGATGCGGGAAACGCGCGTGCGCGCGATCAGGCTGCGAGCCAAGTCGAGATCGAGCGGCGGCAGCGCCAGCGCCTTGTCATCGATGACTTCGACCGCGGTCCCGCCCTGCCCGAAAGCGATCACCGGACCGAACGTTGGATCGTCGGCAACGCCGACGATCAGCTCGCGCGCCTTCGGCCGCACAATCATGGGAAACACCGTGACGCCGGTTATGCGCGCGGCAGGCTTCGCCGCACGTGCTTTCTTCAGGATGGCGTCGGCGGCTTCGCGGACCGATTGTTCATTGGCCAGATTGAGGCGAACACCGCCGACCTCGGATTTATGCACAATGTCCGGCGACTGAATTTTCAGGACGACCGTCATTCCGTCAGCAAGGAACGGTTTTGACGCCGCAACCGCTTCCTCGGCGTCACGCGCCAGAACGGCCGGCGTGACTGAAATGCCGTAGGCGGAACACACCCGCGACAACTCGATCGGATCGAGCCAGGTCCGCTTGTCGGCGAGGACGTTATCGAGGATCGGCCGCACCACGGCCGGATTGGGCGTAAAATCCTGCGGCAAGCTTGGTGGCACCGCCATTAACAGCTTGCGCGCGTCCTGATAGCGCACGAGATGAGTGAACCCATAGACCGCGGCTGTCTCGGTTGCATAACTTGGAATGCGGGCATCTTCAAACACTTTGGCCGACGCGTCGCTCTGCCCCATCCACATGGCAAACACGGGCTTAGGCGGCGAGCGCGCCGCCCGGTCTTTCGCCGTGACTGCGACGACGGATTTAGCCGCATCGGCGGGGGACGCAAGCGCCGTCGGAACATTCATCACCAGCACGGCATCGTTGGCTTGGTCTTCAAGCAATCGCTCGAGCGCGATCGCGTAGCGCGCCGCATCGGCATCACCGGCAATATCGGCAGGGTTTGCACGCGACCAAATCGGCGGCAGCGCCGCGTCGAGCTTTTTCATTGTGTCGGCCGAAATGTTGGCCAGTTCGCCGCCAAGCTCGACCAAGCGATCGACGGCAAGCACACCGACGCCGCCGCCGTTGGTCAAAATAGCGAGCCGCTTGCCGCTGAGCGCGGTAACGTGGCTGAGCGTCTCGGAAGCCGCGAACAACTCGTCGAGATCGAACACGCGCAACAGGCCGGCGCGGCGGAACGCGGCGTCATACACAGCGTCCGAACCGGCAAGCGCTCCGGTATGCGTGAGTGCGGCTTTCGCGCCTTGAGCGTGTCGTCCCGATTTGATCACCAGCACCGGCTTTGCCCGCGCCGCGCCGCGCGCCGCCGACATGAATTTGCGGGCATCTCGGATAAATTCAACGTAAAGCAAAATTGCCCGCGTTGCGCGGTCCGTGGCGAAGTAGTCGAGCAGATCGGCAAAATCCACATCGATACTGTCGCCGATCGATACGATCGCCGAGAAACCGACACCGCGCGCCGACGCCCATTCGACCAGGCCCGTCGCAATGGCGCCGGACTGCGAAATCAGCGCGAGATCGCCGGCCGGCGGCATGGAAGCCGCAAAGCTTGCGTTTAGTTTCGCGTGCGGCGCCAGCACGCCGAGGCAATTGGGCCCGACCAGGCGCATACCGGCCGCGCGGGCGGTCTGCTCGCAACGCTCGGCCAGCGAGCCGGAGCCGTGACCCAGACCAGCGGTGATGATGATGGCGACCGGAGTGCCCTTCTGCGCCACGCCGGCGACAACGTCCGGGACAGCGAGCGGAGGCACCGCGATGACGGCGACGTCGGGAACATCCGGTAGACCGGCGTAGGACGTTGCGGCGCGGATACCCTCGATCTCGTCGTAGCGCGGATTGACCAGACGAATGGCACCGGCAAAGCCGGCGCTGCGCAGATTTGCCAGCACCGCCCGCCCCGACGAGCTCAACCGCGGTGATGCGCCAATAACGGCCACCGACCGCGCCAAAAACAGCTTGTCGAGATTGTAAGTTGACATGAGCTACCGATTTGAACGCAACCGTCGTCGCAAGGCGCGAGGTTTCCGCATTTGATTCAGGTCAAAGCCAATTCCCTTTTGTCGCGTCATCATGGCGTCACGAATAAAAAACGGAGGGAATTATGCCACTTACGACCATTTTAGTTGTCAGCGCCATTGTCTTGGCTTTCGCCGCGTTTGCCGCAGTATTGGCCTGGAGCGAGCATCAAACCAGGCATTGGCGGCAGAGCGATCAATCCGCTCCAGAGCACGAGTCGAAAGTCGTAAAGCTCCCAACAGCGTCAAATTCGCACCGCGAGGCGAAAGCGGCGTAAGTCACGAGCAACAAAAGCAAGGGCTAAGCTTGATAGGTTAGCCTGCCCGAGAATGCCCCCGCAGCGCTTATTCCATCAAGACGTAGAGACCGGGCGCGTCGGCGATCGGCGCGTAGCCTGCCTCCGAAGCGCCCATTGGCGGCAGTCCGGCAGGTGCGCCGGAATGCGCCGCCAGCCAGGATGCCCATCGCGGCCACCACGAGCCGCCCTCATGTCTCGCCTCCAGCAAAAACCGATCGGGATCGAGATACCGCTGGTCGGCGCCTTTCTCCGCGATGCGGAAACCGCGGCCTTCGTGCCCGGGCTCCGACACAATGCCCGCATTGTGGCCTCCCGTAGTGAGCACGTAGGTCACGTCTGCGGGCGTTTGGAAATTTATCTTGTAGGTCGAACGCCAAGGCGCGACGTGATCGTGCTCGGTGCCGACCGCAAAAACAGGCGCACGCAGGTCGCTCAGCGCAACCGGCTTGCCGGCAGCCAGGTAACGTCCTTCCGCGAGATCGTTGTTGAGGAACAGTCCGCGCAAGTATTGCGAATGCATGCGATACGGCATGCGGGTCGCGTCAGCGTTCCACGCCATGAGATCGGTCATGGCGGGACGGTCCCCAAGCATATAGTCGCGAATAACGCGCGACCAAACCAAGTCGTTCGAGCGCAGCATTTGGAACACGCCCGCCATTTGCTTGCTGTCGAGGAAGCCCTGTTCCCACATCAGGTCTTCTAGAAACGCTATCTGGCTTTCGTCAGTCAGCATCATCAATTCGCCGGCCTCGGTAAAGTCGGTTTGCGCCGCAAACAAGGTCAGCGTAGCGATACGGTCGTCACGGTCACGGGACATTGCCGCCGCCGCAATGGACAAGAGAGTGCCGCCGAGACAATAGCCGACAGCATGAACTTTTCGATCTGGAAGGATGGCGCCGACGGCGTCGAACGCTCTCATTACGCTTGAGCGATAATCTTCCATTCCAGTCTCGCGATCGTCCGGCCCCGGATTTTTCCAGGAGACCATGAAAACCGTGAAACCCTGATCGGTCAGGTATTTCACCAGCGAGTTATGAGGAGAGAGATCGAGGATGTAATACTTCATGATCCAGGCGGGGACGATCAGGACCGGTTCGGGCCGCACCTGCGCCGTCGCTGGCGCGTACTGGATCAGTTCAAGCTGGCGGTCGCGAAACACCACCTTTCCAGGTGTCTTGGCCACGTCGCGGCCGACGACGAAGTGCTCCGCTCCGATTGGCTTTTTGCCGTTGAGCGCGCGCTCCCAATCTTCAAGAAAGTTCTGCCAGCCTCTGAGCAGATTGATACCGCCGCTGCTGATGGTTCGCGTCAACACCTCCGGATTGGTCGCGGGAAAATTCGACGGCGCTACGGTATCGAGCATTTGACGCGCAGCGAACTCGACCACGTCTTCATGCCGTTTGGCGACGCCGCGCACGTCAGTGGTGGCGTTGTACCACCACTGTTGTTGCAACAAAAATGCCTGCGAGATGAAATTGAACGGCCATTGCTGCCACGCCGGGTCGGCGAAACGGTGATCTTGAGGCAGGGGCTCGATGCAGCTTTCCGCGCGCCCCCCGGTAACAGCGTACTGGTTGACGTAGCGGCCGAACCGAAGCGCCTTGCGGACCGCCTTGTTAAGCAATTGCGCCCGTTTGCCCGGAGCGAAGGTAAGATGCGTAGCCCAATCCAGGTACGCCTGTGTTACGGCCGACGGCGATATTCCAGAAGTGTACCGCGCCATGGCAGCGTGCAGCGTCCGGTCCGTTAAATCCCCGAATGCCGTCACACTGTAAGGATCGCGCTCTCCCGGCCGACTGAAGGTGCTGTCGTTGATGTAGGCCGAGGCCTGAGCTGGCCTCGCCGGTTCCCGCTCAGCGGAACCCGCGCGCGCAGGATCAAAGAGTTTTCTTACTGTCTCGACCATGGATTAAAATACCTCGGAATCCCCAGCCGCAGTTGATGTAGGTCAATGATGCGTCTGACAAAGAAAGCTCATCAGAGAGGCACTTTCGCAGCAAGGGATTAAGCATGACCCTATCGGCGAACGTCTTGTGCGCCTTTCTTGTCGCTGCCTCCCCCGCCGGTGCGGCAAAAGCCAGGGTCACTTCGGCTCATAGCCCGCATGCTATTGAGCAGGGCTTGTGTCCCTTGGCTAGCCCATCCGCGACCACCACGAACATCCGCTTCGTGAGGATGGCGGATGATTATTGCAACTCTCGCTGTAATCAGCGGTTTGACTATTGCCAGTATCGCCGCGAGTCCTCTGAACACTGCACCCGCGAACTCATTCGATGCCGCGCAAATTGCTAAATTTGCCGATCTCAAAGCTACGCACCCAGCAATCGCCTTTGTGACTGTCACAAAACTGTGAGATTCTGCTGCGCTTACTCGCTTCATGCGGTTGGGGGATTTGCCAATGTCGGACCATCTGGACCTGGACAAAATGCAGGCAGCATATCAAGCGGCTGTCGAGGAATGGATCGCCGCGATCCGACAGGAAGAGGCGCTTGCTTCGGTCAATCACACCGTCGCCGAGGTGGATAAATGGGAGGCCGCGCATTTCAAGGAAGACGAAATCCGCAGCAAAGTGAAAGCCGCAAAGAAACGCTACGAAGACGCGTTGCGTGAGAAGTTTTTTGGTTTCTGAGACCTCCGCGAAGTTCAAATTGATATTCGCCGGTTGTTACTTGCATTTGCTTGAATTTCCGGAAGAACGAGCGGAAGCAAACGCAGCAGATACTTTTGCGACCAGATTTTTACCGGCCTCGGCGCTTGGCACCGATCTAGCCGACAACACTTCGTTCTGAGCATTCAAGACAATGGCAAGATAAGGCAGGCCGGGCTCCGGGGGAAAATAAAGCGCTCCTCGCAGCGCGTATCGTTCAAACTCATCCGAGGCGCATCCCGGTTCGCAACCCCCACCAGACGCTTTTGCAACTTTGCCGGACACGTCGTGGGACGCTTCGGGTGGCTCGCTCATAGCAAATCCCTCCGGGCTCCTGAGCAAGCTGTTTAACCCGAGGAAGCGCTGCGAAATTGATGTGTGTCAAAGCTCAGGGCCTCGTTTGCTACGCATTTCGCGAGGGGACGAGCACTGCAGCTCCCTGCAAACGGCCGTGACGTAGATCCGATAAAGCCTCGTTGGCGCTGGAGAGCGGATAAGAAACCGTCTGCGTGACGATGCCCGCTTTCGGTACGACTTCGAAGAACTCGTCGCCATCGCTCCTGGTGAGATTGGCGACCGAAACAAGCTGCCGCTCTTGCCACAGTAAGCTGTAAGGAAAACTGGGAATGTCGCTCATGTGAATGCCCGCGCACACGACGCGCCCGCCCTTGCGAACGGCAGCGAGAGCTGCCGGCACGAGGGTGCCCACTGGGGCATAGATGATAGCGCAGTCAAGCTCGACTGGCGGGCGTTCCTCGGAGCTGCCAGCCCAGCAAGCGCCAAGCTTGCGGGCGAAGGCTTGCGCCGCGGTGTCACCGGCGCGCGTAAAGGCATAGACGTCGCGACCCTGCCACCGCGCGACTTGCGCGATGATGTGAGCGGCCGCGCCGAAGCCGTAGAGTCCGATTTTGTTTCCATCGCCGGCAATTCGAAGCGAACGCCAACCAATCAATCCGGCGCACAACAATGGAGCGCTCGCGATGTCATCGCCACCGTCCGGCAGTCGAAAGACGTAATGCGCGTCGGCCACCACCTGCGTGGCGTAGCCGCCATCGCGTGTGTAGCCGGTAAACAGCGGATAATCGCAGAGGTTTTCCCGGCCGGAGCGGCAATAGGCGCATTGCCCGCAGGTTCGGCCAAGCCATGGGATGCCAACCCGCATGCCAATGGCGAGGCCTTCGACCCCGCGACCCATCGCGTCAATATAACCTACGATTTCGTGACCTGGAATAATTGGCAGCTTCGGACTAGGCAATTCGCCATCGACCACATGCAAATCGGTACGGCAAACGCCGCAGGCCGCCACACGGACCCGCACTTCGCCGGCGCCCGGAATCAGATCTGGCCGCTCTACCAATTTGAGCGGCTCACGCAATTGTTCCAGCTGCATGCCCAGCATGAGCCCCTACTGAGGTTTAGCCCCCGCTATTACGCCTCGATCATGACTTTGAGGGCGTGAGAGGTCGAGGCATGCGCGAAAGTAGCGTAAGCGTCCAAAATCTTGTCGAACGGGAAGTAGCGTGTAAGCAACTTAGTTGCAGCGCACTTTCGCCGCGGTTGCCGAAACGATGATTATCCTTCTGGATCGCCTAATTGTTTTTCAGTGACAAAATGTATGCGGCAATGTCGTTGATGGCCCTGCGGCTCAGTGCCAACTTTGCCATTTTTGGATGCGGATCACGCAAGAGATAAGTGAGCCGCTCTGCGTTAAAATCGGATGATTGGGCGATCTTACCAAATGCGGGTGCGCGAGTGGCAGTCGAGCTCTGACCAGGCGAAACGAGATGACAGGAAGCGCACCAATTCTCAGCTAAACGGCGGCCATATCCCGTATCTTCCGCGAACACACATCGCGGAAACAAGGATGCCACCGTAACGAGAAGGATCACACCCAACTTTTTCATTGGTTTCTCAGTGCACGACGCAAATCCATTACCCGAACCGGATGCCGGGTTCGGATTCGGAAAACGGCTTAGACTCCATATATGTACTAATGAAACCCGTCGCGCCATCAAATCGCAACGCCGCCTTTTTATCCCCTCCCCCTCCCGTGATTTAAACGAGCCATCGGCTGCCCTTTGGGGCAATTGCGCAAATGCTTCAGAGGCGCGCCGCGACCAATCGCTATCGAGACGCCGCTACGCGGCGCGATCCTATCGCCAACCGTGGTTGGTCGTGACCCCCAATTCATTTGGTGGTCCGCGAGCATGGCCTGATGGACCCTCCCGGTTTTGCCCAATTGACCCATTGCGCCACCCGGGCGCTGGGGTCTTGGCCAAACTGCCTGTGGTTCGCCGGACTGAGGCCCGCAAATATTTGCCGCCGCGGTTTATCGTTAAGGTAAAGGCGGAATTGTGCGCTGCGCCGCAACGGCAAGGCGCGAATGCCATGGGCAAAAACTCAACGGGTGCAGTAAAAACAGCGGCAAACCATTTTGAGTGAAGCCAGCCGCCGATGGGATCGTCGCCATCTCAGCAAAAGATTTATCGGGAAGCCGTCGCCGGCATCCCGCGCGTCGTCGAGGCGATCTCGGGCCTGCCGTCGAAACATCACGCGGAAGCCTTGGCGGCCGCCGGGCGTGGTTACCGGCAAATCATTTTGGAGTCCGGGATTGCCGAGCCGACCGCGGACAGAATGGTCGCCACGCTCTTGCGCCGTTTGCAAAACCGGTTGGCCAAGGAGCGCTCGGTTCGGGACAAGGTGATGCGCGCGCTTCACGAGGAGCTGATCCCCAGCACCGAGGAGAAGTGGCCGCCGAAGCGGACGCGACGCCGGTCGTCCAAAAAGCCGCCGCAAATGGAGTCGCCGCCGGTTCACGATGAACTCGATGAGGACTTAACGACCATGCAAAAATCGCCGACAACTTCGCCGGAATAGCGCGAGGCGTAAATCGCGGACCGCCGATCAACGCGCGAGCGTAAGCGAAATAAAGCGCGCGGCCCGCTCGATGGCCGCGCTGGCGGCCGGTAAAATTCCGGCGTGAATCTGGAACGTATGCCACTGCCCCTGCACCGTTTCACACTTCGCGGTGACGCCCGCACCGACCAGCGCAGCTGACACCCGCACTGCATCGCTGCACAGAAGCTCGTCGGCGCCGCATTGGATCAACGTCGGCGGCAGGCCGCGAAGATCGGCGAAGATCGGCGAGGCGAGCGGCGCCGATGCGCTCTCGCCCGCGAGATAATGCCGGGCGCAATCGCCGAGCCAGGCAGTGCTGAGCATCACCTCTTTTCTCGCCGCCTTATCGGTGAGCGCAGAAAGCGTCAGATCCGCCCAGGGCGAGAAGAGAATGAGCGCGGCGGCCGAGCCAATGTCGTGTTGGCGGAGATAAAGCGCGGTCGCCAGCGCTAGCCCGCCCCCCGCGGAATCGCCCGCGATGACCACCGGGCCGCTTTGCATCAGCGACCGGCAGGCGGCGACCGTATCATCGAGCGCGGCCGGGAATGGATGTTCTGGCGCGAGCCGATACTCGGCGGCGAAAACCGGAAAGCCCGCCGCTCGAGCGAGGCGCGATGTAAGTGCGCGGTGGGTCCTCGGCGATCCCACGCAATAACCGCCGCCGTGCAGATAAAGGATCGTACCGGGGGCATCGCCGGAGCGCCGCGGCCGCAGCCACTCGCCTTTGACGCCGCCGGCGGTTCCCGCCTCAAGCGTTGTTTGGCTGCTCGTGTGAGTGAGCCGCGCCAATTGCCCGAGCCACCGGCGCTGCCGGACAATCGGCACTTTCGGCGACAGCGCGGGCTTCATCAGTGTCCGTAGCGCCGCGCGCAAAACCGCTGCGGTCAGCCGCTCCCCCATTTCCGGCGGCGCAAACTCCGCTTCACCGGACGGCATAGTCGGCCCAGCGCGGTGCGCGGGTGCGCAGCCGGAAGCCGAGCGAGTAGCCCGGCCAGTTGGTGGTGTTTTTCCGCGCCGCGGTGAGGTACCAGCTGGAGCAGCCTTTCGCCCAGACGGATTTCTGCAGGCGGCGCTGGATCCTCGCGTTGAAGCTTTCCTGCACGGTCTTCTTGACGTCGATGGCGCGAATCTCGCCGCGTTGCAGCCGCTTCAAGCACGCCATGACGTAACCGATCTGGCTCTCGAGCATATAAATAATGGAATTGTGGGCGAGATTGGTGTTCGGGCCGTAGAGCATGAAAAAATTGGGGAAGCCAGTGACGCTGATACCGAGATAGGCCTCGGCACCTTCCTTCCACGACTGATGCAAATCCTCTCCGGCAACGCCGGTGACCTTCATCGGCACCAGAAAATCCGTCGCGGAAAATCCGGTGGCGAAAACGATAACGTCGACGCCGCGTTCCACCCCTGCTGCATCGACGATGCCACGCGTCCGTATTTCGCCGACGTCGTGCGTCACCAGCTCAACGTTGGCGCGGGCCAGGGCGGGAAAGAACTCGTTCGACAACAGGATGCGCTTGCAACCGATACTGTAATCCGGAGTTAGGCGCTCCCGAAGTGTGGCGTCGGCCACGCCGCGTTTGAGATGACGAAAGAACGCGCCGCGCTTGACCCGCAGTGCGGCGCGCCAGGTGACAAAAGCGATCGCCCTCGCCTCGTGCCTCAGATACAGCCACGCCCGGCTCAATTTGAGCGCCGCGGGGAACCTTTTGAACACAGAAAGCTCGAGCCGCGAATAAGTTCTGTCGGGCTTCGGCAGGACGTATGCGGCAGAGCGCTGAAACAGGTAGAGCTTGCCAGCCAGCGGGGCAACCGCGGGCACGATCTGGATCGCGCTCGCTCCGGTCCCGACAACGGCAATGGTCTTGCCGGAAAGATCAAGGCCGTCCGGCCAATTGGCCGAGTGAAACGCCGCGCCGGAAAAACCCTCGATGCCGCGCAGTTGCGGAACGAAGGGACGGCTGAGCTGGCCGGTCGCGGTCACCAGCGCCTGTGTTTCGAAGACCCGGCCGTCGGTGGTGTGTACCGTCCAGCGCGCGGTTTGTTCGTTCCAGTGCGCCGCACTCACCTCCGCGCCGAAAACAATATGCGGCGCCAGGGCGTACTTTTGCACGCAATGGCGCAGGTATTTTAGTATCTCGGCCTGGCTGGCGAATTTTTCCGGCCAATCGGCGCGCGGCTCGAACGAAAACGAATATAAGTGCGACGGCACATCGCACGCCGCGCCCGGATAACGGTTGTTGTTCCACACGCCGCCGACCGAAGCGGATTTTTCCAGGATGACGAAATCATCGGCGCCTGAGGTTTTGAGTTTGATCGCGAGGCCGAGGCCGCCAAAGCCCGCGCCCACAATTACAACCCGCGTTTGCCTCTGAGTTACGCTCGCCATATCGCCCTCGGCGGCATTCGCATCACCCGCCCGCACGCCCGCGTTTTGAACGGTCTCGGCGGCGATCGCGCCGCTGATAAATCAAGAAATCAGTCGCTGCCGCGCCCTTGATCCGCCGAAACGCAAGTGGTTCTATTAATAAGCTTGGCTATTATCAAGCGCGCGGTCATTTGTTGCGTGCATTCGCGCGTTGCGTCACAACGAACAAGAGATGCGCATTATTCGTGGCAAGAAAGCGTTGATTACCGGCGCGGCGTCGGGCATCGGCCGCGCCATCGCGCTTGCGCTCGCCCAGCAAGGCGCGGACGTTTTTCTCGTCGACATCAACGAAGACGGCCTTGCCGACGTGGCGCGCGAGATTGGCCGCCATGGAACGAAAGTGGTCACTGCAACTTGCGATCTCAGCGACCCGGCGCAGATTGAGGCGCTCACCGCCAATCTTCGCCGCAGATGGAACGGGCTTAACATCCTCGTCAACAACGCCGGCATCACCTATTACGGGCACACCCATCTGATGACCGGCGCGCAGTGGAACAGGATCATGGCAGTCAACCTGCTGGCGCCGATCCAGCTCACGCACAAGCTGCTGCCTTTGCTCCTTACCGCCGGCGAAGCCCACATCCTCAATGTGTCCAGCATGTTCGGACTTGCCACCTGGCGCAAGACGGCGGCCTATCAGACCAGCAAGTTCGGCCTCGTCGGTTTCAGCGCTGCGCTGCGTGCGGAATATTGCAGCGATAGTTTCGGAGTGACGGCGTTGTGCCCGGGTTTTGTCCGCTCGTCGTTGCTGGAAGCAGGCGAGACCGACAAAGCAGATCGGCAACTTGCCGTTCCGGCCTGGATTTGCGCGAGCGCCGAGCAAACCGCCGCCAAGGCGATCCGCGCCATTCACCGCAATCAGGGCGTCGTCGTCGTCACGCCGGCGGCACACTTTTACTGGCGGCTGGCGCGGTTGTTTCCCGGCCTGGTCGATTGGCTGACCCGCGAAGGCTGGCGCCGCCGCGGCCGGCCCGCGATTTCGCCGGATCGCGAAACCGCTCCTGCCGGCGACGTGGCGGCGGGCCGTGACCGGCCAAAACAATACAGGGAGGAAATGCGGGCATGACCAAGCCGATCAAGCGGCCGGTATTCCATCACGCGCTGCTAAAGACTTCGCGCATGGATGAAATGATCGATTGGTATAAGAAAGTCGTCGGCATCGAGGCGGTGTTCCACGCTCCCGGCATTGCGTTTCTCAGCAACGACGGCGCCAACCATCGCATTTCCATGGTGGGCAATCCGGAATTTCGCGACAATCCCGACTTCCGCAAGTTTGCCGGCCTGCATCATCTCGCTTTCGAATACGCGACGGTCGATGATCTGCTCGACAGCTGGCAGCGGTTGCGTGACGATTACGGCTACGAGCCGCACGTTGCCGTACATCACGGCATGACATTGTCATTCTACTATGTCGACCCGGACGGCAACAGCGTCGAACTACAGGCCGATGTGTTTGGCAACTGGAGCAAGTCGAAGGCTTGGATGCGCACTTCGGCCGAATTCAAGGCCGACCCCATCGGCAAGTTCGTCGTGCCGGCGAAGATGGTGGAAGCGCGCGCCAAAGGCGTGAAGACGGAAGAACTCCTGCGCCGCGCTTACGCCGGCGAATACCAGCCAAACGCGCCTTACGACTACCGCATCGAATTGCCGGCGGTGGCGCCCTAAACACCCTAAGCATGATCCGGAAAAGTGGAAACCGGTTTTCCGAAAAGATCATGCTTCACTAAGATGCCGCCCGCGCCGATTCATGGCGCCATCATCGCGGCGCCTTTTTCCGCGATCATGATGGTGGGCGCATTGGTATTTCCGGAAACGAGCGCCGGCATGATCGAGGCGTCGATGACGCGCAGGCGCTCGACGCCACGCACGCGAAGCTGATCGTCGACGACCGCCATCGGATCGCTCCCCATCTTGCAGGTGCCGACCGGATGATACTCGGTCTCGCCGGTGGCCCGGACAAACCCTTCAAGTTCGGCGTCCGACTTGAGTGACGCGCCGGGCAAACGCTCATCCGTGAGCCAGGGCTTGAACGCCGGCGCCGCAAGAATGTCGCGTCCGCGATGGATGCCTTCGATCAGGATTTTCAAATCGTAATCGGCGGCAAGGTAGTTGGGGTCAATGATCGGCGGCTGCAAAGGATCGGCCGACGCGAGACGTATCTCGCCGCGGCTCTGCGGGCGCAGGCAGCAAGCGTGCAGCGTCACGCCGTCGCCGTCGAGCATAGTGCGGGCATGGTCGACGATTTGCAGCGGGATGAAATGGTACTGGATATCGGGCGTCGCCGCGCCGAGCCGACTGAAAGCGAAGGCGCCCGCTTCGGCGACGTTGCTGGTGGCGGGACCGCTTCGCGACATCAGAAATTGCAGGGTCGGCATGAGTGGCCCGAGCCCGCGACCCTTGCTGTCGAGCGTCACGCCACGCCGCGCACGCCGCAAAATGTTGACGTTGAGATGATCCTGCAAATTCTTGCCGACGCCGGGAAGCTCGTGCCGCACCGGCACGCCGGCGCCGCGCAAATCTGCGGCGGGGCCGATGCCGGACAGAAGCAGAAGCTGCGGCGAGTTGAAGGCGCCGGCGGCAAGCACGACCTCGCGCTCGGCGCGGGCGCTGTAGCGCTTGCGGCGGCGCACATATTCGACGCCGGCGGCACGACCTTGTTCGATCACGACGCGCGTCGCCATCGTCCCGGTGAGAACAGTGAGATTTTTCCGCTGTGCCGCCGGATGCAAATAAGCCGCGGCGGCGCTGCACCGTTCACCGTTTTTCTGCGTCACCTGGAACAGACCGCAGCCATATTGTTCGGCGCCGTTGAAGTCGGGGTTGAACGGAATTCCGGCCTGCTGCGCGGCTTCGACGAACGCGTGACTGAGCGGATTGGTGTAGGGTCGCTCGGCGACATTGAGCGGACCGTCGACGCCGTGGAATGCATCGGCGAGACGTTCGTTGCGTTCCGCGAGCTTGAAGTACGGCAGCACGTCGTCATAGCTCCAGCCGGCATTGCCGAGCTGGCGCCAATGATCGTAGTCAGCCGCCTGCCCGCGCATATAAATCATGGCGTTGACCGAGCTTGATCCGCCGAGGAGCCGGCCGCGCGGCTGGTACATGCGCCGGCCGTTCATGGCAGGCTGTGGCGCCGTTTCGTACTGCCAGCCGAACCGCGGCTTATCGAGCTTAGCGATGCCGCCCGGCATGCGCACAAACAGCGAGCGGTCCGAACCGCCGGCCTCAAGGAGCAGCACCTTAACCTGCGGCTTTGCAGAAAGCCGGTTTGCCAGCACGCAGCCGGCCGAGCCGGAGCCGACAATGATGTAGTCATAGGCGGCGTCGCTCATCATCCTAAAGCGCAAGCCTCACATCGCAGATCGATGCGCTCTTCGGATCGATACTGATCTCGAATCCGAACTGCCGGCACATATCGAGCATGGCCTTGTTCTCGTGCAGCACCTTGCCTTCGATGGTGCGCAGGCCGCGAGCCCTGCCGTAAGCGATCATCATTTGCATAAGCTGCCATCCAAGTCCGCGGCCTTTGTAGTCGGAACGGACGACGATGGCATACTCGCCGGACTTGTTGGCGGCGTTGTTGTGCAGCCGCACGACCGCGAGCAACTCGCCCGTTACCTCGTCGATCGCGACGAAGGCCATGGCCCGGGCGTAATCGATGTGCGTGAAGTATTCGATCAGCGAGTGACTGAGCTGGCCGACCGGCGCCAGAAACCGCATGCGCGCGTCTTCCGACGTCACCGCGGCGAGAAACGTCCCGTAGAGCGCTTCATCCTCGGGCCGGATCGGCCGGACGAAGACCGCCCTGCCGTCCCGCAAGGTGATGTGCCGCTCCCAGTCCCCCGGATCGCCCATGGCGCGTCGCGCGCTATTCGTTGGCCGCCGTTTGCGCCTGCGCCCGCGCGCGTGCGGCGGCGGTACGCGTCGCCACGCGATCGAGCAACCCGATCATGTCTTCGACCTCGGCGCGGTCGAAGCCCTGGGTGATGAACACGATCTTGCTTCTCCGGTCGGCATCCGGCCAGCGTTCGAGGAAAGTAAGGTTGTGCAACAGGTGCTGCGCGCCCTGAATCACTGCCGGGCGATCCGGCTCTTCGGCGACGTTGATCAGGCCTTTGACCCGCAGCAGATTAGGTCCGAGATTCTGCTGCAGCGCGTCGAGGAGAAGTCGCAATGCCTCGCGCGGAATCGGCTGGTCGCGGGTAAAGCAGAACGAGGCAATGTCGCGGTCGTGCAGGTGATGATGATCGTGTGCGTGATCATCATGGCCGTGAGAATGCGCGTGAGCGTGTTCGTCGCGCTGCTCGTAGGCGGCGGCATTGAGCCAGGCGCGAGCGTTGCCGGTTTCGCCGCCGGGGGCGAGCGCGTCACTGCGCAGGATGGCGCCGACGTCGACCGACCGTGCGTCGATGCTCGAAATTTTCGCTGCCGGATTGAGCCGCCGCAAGCGCGCCGTCAGCGCCTCCTGTTCGGTCTTCGCCTTGGCCGGATCGACGAGATCGAGCTTGGTGATGAAGATCTGGTCGGCAAGCGCCACCTGGCGCACCGACTCGACGTGCTCATCGAGCGTGTGCGGCCCGTTCACCGCGTCGACCGTCGCGATCACCGCGGCGATGCGGTAAAGCCCGGCGAGCGTCGGATCGGACAAAAACGCCTGAATGAGCGGCGACGGGTCGGCAAGGCCGGATGTCTCGATCACCACATGATCGAAGCGCGGAATATTTCCGTCCTCGCGGCGGTGATAAAGGTTGTTGAGCGTGGTGACGAGGTCGCCGAACACCGTGCAGCACAGACAGCCGTTTTCCAGCACCATGATGGTGTCGTCGCTCTGCGCCGCGAGCACGTGATCGAGCGGCACTTCGCCGAACTCGTTGATCACCACCGCGGTTTTCGCCATCGCCGGATCGCGCATGGCGCGATTGAGCAGCGTCGTCTTGCCGCTGCCGAGAAAGCCGGTGAGAATGGTGACGGGCGTATGCGGCAACGCGCAATCCCTCAAGTCCGCAGGCGTTTTCTTGAGCTAAATATAGAGTGGCGCAGTCGGCATTGCGAGCCGGCGGTGTGCCGCAAAAGCCGCTCTCGAGCTGACGCTGCGAAGCGGGCGGGCTTAGAATTTCGTGGTGCGCCGCGGATCGCCTTCCGGCAGCGTCTCGAAGCGGTCGCGCGTAATCAGACCGAAGGCGCGCCGGGTGCAGCGGTGCAGAAGATGCGGATAAAAGCCCGCGCGCTGGCAACCCTTGAGCGACGCGACATTATCGGTTGCGACGAAGGTCAGCACCTTGCGCCCGCCGAAGTCGCTGGCGCGTTCGGCGATCTGCGCCATCGCCGCGGCCATGACGCCGAGGCCGCGAAAGGCGGGCGGCGTGTAGGCGTTTTCCAGAAGCGCTTCGCCCTCGGCCAGCGGCGGAAAGCCGCCGAGTTTTTCGATGAAACCGTTATCGCGCGGCGAAAGGAGCCACTGCACGTAGCACGGCGTGTCGCTGCGCTCATCAACCGCGACAAAGCCGCCGCGCGCACCTTTTTCGATGAAGGCGTGGCGCCACGCCACTTCCAGGCGTTCGGTAAGTTCGCTCGCCGGGCCGGCGTGGCCAAACAGTGCCGGTAAGTCGCGGTCATTGAGGGGACGCACCGCCAGCGGAATTTTTGCGGCCGGCGGGTTAAACTTCTGGCTGACATCGCGGAGAAGGCCGTAGCGCGTCAGCTCGGCGCGGAAGCCGAGCTTCCATCGCCCGGCGACACGCGTCGCGAGTTCGCCGACCGGCGCGCGCCAGCGGGCGCTCGCGCCTGGATCAAGTTCAATCGCATGTGCCGTCATTCGGCGGGTTCCTAGCGGTTTCTATTTCCGCGCCAAGATTAAATCTTCGGTCGCCGCCTTGATCATCATGGGCCGGGACATCCTAACAATTGCTTAGACGAAAGCCGCAGAAGGCGAAACAGCGCGTCGTTCTTAAGACTAACGCGCCGATGGTCTCATTCCCTCGTCTCCGGCGACGAGATGTGAAAACAACATCGTTACCGCGGCATGGTCGATTTCCCCCTCCCCGGTGGGGAGAGGGAGCCGTGCGAACAGAGTAAGCGAGGCGGGAGAGGGGGAGCCGGCCTCGCGATTTGGTCCCCTCTCCGGCTCGCATCTCGGATGCTTGCATAGCCGATGTTTTACGTCGGCGTTCTTAAGAAACGGCGGCCGGAGGCCGCCCTATGCCTCTCCCCGGCGGGGAGAGGTGAACAGACTTTCGTCCTTCGCATTTTCCGCGCCCTGAGTGATCACCCCGCGCGCAGCGTCGCCGACAGCTTTTCGGCGATCATCATCACCGGCACGTTGGTATTGCCACGCGGTACGCAGGGCATGATCGAGGCATCGGCGACGCGCAGTCCTTCCACGCCGATGACGCGGCACTCTTCGTCGACGACCGCCGCCGGATCGGCGGTGCTCCCCATCCGGCAGGTGCCGGACGGATGGTAGAACGGGATAGCGCCGGCGGTGACCCAATCGCGCAGCCGCGCCGCGTCGGCAACCAGCGTATCGAGGTCCGGCCCCGGGCTGACGTAGTTTTTCAGAAGCCATTTCCGCAGCGACGCCGAGCCTTCCATCAGCACCGATCCCGCCGCCGCCAGCACGCCGTTCCACGCCGAGCGCCGGTTGAGCGCGCGGATGCGCGGGGTGTAGCGCGCCGGAAAAATCTCCGCGGCAGCGGCGCGCACGCCGGGATGCGCGAGCAACTCGCTCGCCATTGCCACGCCCTGCACCAGCCGCGTGAGATCGCGCGGGTCCGACAGAAGGTTGAACTCGATCCGCGCTTCGGCGCCCGCGGCGGCGGAGGCGATTTGCAGGCGGCCGCGCGAATACGGCTTGTAGACACAGACGATCAGCGCGCCAAGCGCGCGGCCGAGGCGATGCCAGGAAATGCGGTTCGGCACCGTCCAGTACATGTCGGACGGTGCGCAACCTTCGACGCCGGAATCGTAGCGTAGCCCAAGCATCTGGCCGCGAAACAGCGTGCGCGGGTGGCGCGCCTCCCGGCGAAGATAAAAGCCCATGGAGACGCACGGATGATCCTGAAGGTTTTCCCCGACGCCTGCCCGATCGGCGACGACGCCGATGCCGAGATCGCGCAGAAGTTTTCCGGGGCCGATACCGGCGCGCTGGAGAATAGCCGGCGAATGGAGCGTGCCGGCGGCGAGAATGATTTCCGCGCCGCGAAATTCCTCGCTGGCCGCCGCGTGCCGCACGCGCACCCCGCTCCCGCGCCGCCCGTCGAATAAAATGGACTCAACAAAAGCATCTGGCAGAATGCGCAAGTTCGGCCGCCGCCGCACCTGCGGCGTCAAATACGCCATCGCCGACGACACGCGGTGTGTCGGCGTGCTCGTGGTCGGCACCGAGCAAACGCCGTTTTGCACTTCGCCGTTCATGTCGGCAACGTAGGCAAAGCCGCGCGCCGCGGCCGCCTCCGCAATGGCGCGGTTGAAACCCGGCCAGTCCTGGCGCGGCACGCGGCCGATCGGGACCGGGCCATCCTTGCCGTGCAGCGGGCCGTCCATGTCGAGATCGTTTTCGAGCTTGCGGAAATACGGCAGCACGTCGTTCCAGCCCCAGCCGCGGGCGCCCATCTGTGCCCACTCGTCGTAATCGCCGGGCAACCCGCGCAGCGCGACCATGGCGTTGATGGCGGAACCGCCGCCCACGACGCGCGCCTGCTCGTAATAACGCGGCGGCGCGCCGGCCGCGGCCGTGCGGTTAAAAACCTGCAATGCCGGCCAGAAATAATCCGGCTGAAAATACGAGGAGTAATACGCGTCGCGGATGTCCCACGGCTCTTCGCCCGGCGGCGTATCGCGCCCGGCCTCGATGAGCAGGACTTGCTTGGCGGAGTTTTCGGAGAGCCGGCTCGCCAGCACGCAGCCGGCCGAACCCGCGCCGACAATAATGTAGTCGTAGGTCACTCTTACCCTCCCCGCTCACAATGCTGCGGACCGTTGGCCGGTCCTGCGTTGGGCACTATGCGGAACGCGGCGGCGTTTTGGCAAATGACGTGCGATCCGCTAACGCGCGAGCGCGCCGGCGTCGAGAAACATCTTCAGCCCTTCGAACCGGCCCTTGGTCTTCATCTCAACCGCAACCTGATTGTCGCGCTGCTGGTAGCCGAGCACCTTGACGGTCAGCGGATTAATGAACTGCCACGCATCTCTGCTACCGAGTTTGCTCTTTTCATAAGCGGCCAAGGCTGGTTCATCGCCTTTTTTCTTTAACTCCTGCCATTGCGCGAGATCGGCCGCCTCATCGAACCAAATGGAATTCGGTTTGACTTGCATGATGGCGCCGGCGCGAATGTCGGCGGCCAACGCCGCCGTGACCGTAGCGGCCGCGATCAACAGCGCGAGCGAATTCTTGATGAACGATTGCATTTTTACCTCCCCAAGGACCACTGCGTCATGCCCGCGCTTGTCGCGGGCATCCACGTCTTTGACGGCATCAACCAAGTCATGGATGGCCGGGACAAGCCCGGCCATGACGGACACCGTTGCCTGCTCGCGGTTCGCATTGCCGACATCCTGCGCACGGTATAATCTAAATGGACTGCCGAACGGGGCGTGCCGAAGCCCCCTCGCCGATTTTATTTGAACGGCAGCGAGAATGCCGTCGGCAGGCAGCATCCTTTGGCATTGCTTTTTGATTGGTCACCAGGACGAGGCGCTGACGCGCCTCGCATTCGACTTATCCATAAACCAGGAGAGGATCATGAAAACCAAATACACAATACTGACGGCAACGATCGCCGGCTTTGCGCTCGGTGCGATCGCGGTGCAGGCGTTGCACGCCCAGGCCAAGCCCGCCGCCTACGGCATCGCCGAAGTCACCATCAGCAACCAGGACGGTTACTCCAAGGAGTTTCTGCCCGCGGTGCGTAAGACCATCGCCGACGCCGGCGGAAAATTCCTCGCCGCCGGCGGCAAAACCGAATCGATGACAGGCACGCCGCCGGCGCCGCGCGTCGTCATCATCCAATGGCCGAACCTTGACGCGGCCGACGCGTGGTGGAACGCCGCCGCGACCAAGGACGCATTCAAGATCGGCGAAAAATACGCAACGTTACGGACTTTTGCCGTTGAGGGGCTGCCGGCGCAATAAGTGCGTCTCATGTAGGGTGGGCTTAAGAGCCCGCCCTACACTTGCTGACGGGAGAAAATGAAATGCCGTGGACTGCAACCGATGCGCAACGACACACACACAAGGCGACCACGCCTGAGCTGCAAGAGCTTTGGGCAAAAGTCGCCAACGACGCCTTGCAGCGGCTTGGCGATGAAGGCCGAGCGATCCGGGAAGCAAACGCGGTCGTCGCAAGGCAGGGCGAAGAACGCTAGAAAGCGCGGCACACGTGCTGCTCCCGATGCGCAATTGCGCCCGCGGTTGCTCGATTTCCCCTCTTCCATTGGGGAGAGGGTGTCGCGCGAATGAAGTGAGCGCGGCGGGCGGCGGGAGCGGGGTAATGTGGAAGGGCCCCTCTCGCCGGCGGGGAGAGGCGAATTTTTCAAAGAGCCAATTTAAAACACATCGCACCCCGGCAGCCCGCACGAGATGAGCTTGTGCGAGGGGAAGTTGGTGATGATCTCGCAGCCGTCCTTGGTGACGACGACTTCCTCTTCGATGCGGGCGGCGCCGGAACCGTCCTCGGCGCCTTTCCAGGTCTCGAGCGCGAATACCATGCCTTCCTTCAGCGGCGTGTTCTGCCCGGTGTAGCGCTTGGAGATGATCGGCCGCTCCCACAGCGAGAGGCCGACGCCGTGGCCGTATTGCAGCAGGAACGCTTCGGCCTCGTCGCGGTAGCCGAACTCCTGCGCATCCGGCCACACCTGCGCCACCTGATCAGGCGTGATGCCGGGACGGATCAGATCGATCGACGCTGAAATCCATTTCGACGCTGTCTCGTAGGCGTCAATCTGATGTTTGTTCGGCTCGCCGCAGATGAAGGTGCGGTAGTAGCAGGTGCGATAGCCGTTGAACGAATGCATGATGTCGAGGAACACCATGTCGCCCGGCTGGATGATGCGATCGGAGAACGTGTGCGAGTGCGGCCGGCCGCGCTGACCCGATACTGAGTTGACGCACTCGACGCGCTCGGAGCCGAGCCGGAATAGCCGGTCGTTGGCGATGGCGACCAGCTCGTTCTCGCGCGTGCCCGGGCGGATGGCGCGGGCGATGTCGACATAGGTGGCGTCGACCATCGAGCAGGCCAATTTCAGGAGCTCGATCTCGTCCGGCGTCTTGACTTCGCGGGCGTCGAGCATGGCTTGCTGGCCGTCGACCACCTCGACGCCTTCCTTCTCCAACGCCCGCAACATCGGCAATTCCATAATGTCGATGCCGAGCGGCTCCTTGTCGATGCCGAGCTTCATCAATGCCTTTTTGATCTGGCGGGCGAAGTCGGTTTGCACGCCGAGCTGCGGCGGCAGCCCGCCTTGCATGGTCGAAATCGGCGCGGCGACATTGTCGGCGATCCATGGCGAGGAAATGCGCTTGGCCGGCGGCGCCGGATCCCACAGCAGCGGCTCGCCGACCACCGGACAGAGCGCGTAGCGCATGAACTTGTCGCGGCCCCATTCGCCGAGATGGGTGCCGGTGATGTAGCGGATATTGTCGAAGTTGAACGCCAGCACCGCGCCCAGCCCGGCGTGGCGGATCGCTTCCTTCGCGCGCTTGACGCGCTCCTTGTGCAGGCGGTCGTAATCGATGCCCTTCTCCCAGTCCTTGGCCATGGTGCCCCAGGAGGCGGTGGCTTGCGGGCGGTTGTATTTCATCGGGTTTCCTCACTCTTTTCGCGCGGACCATGGACCGGCGGAATTTCACAGCGGGTTCGTGTATAAGATCATTAGCGCAAGGTGAAAGCCGCGCAAACGGGGATTCTGCGAAGCCGCGGGCGATGCGGTCCACGGCTCCGTTGCAAGACACGGGGTGGGCAGTTACGGGTTTGCGCCATGCATGTAGGTTTTATCGGACTGGGCATTATGGGCGCGCCGATGGCGCTCAATATCGCGAAGCGCGGCCATCGCCTGATCGTTTACAACCGCACGCCCGACAAAGCCCGCCCGCTGGTCGAGGCCGGCGCCACGCTGGCCAAGACGCCGCACGACATCGGCGACGTCGACGTGCTGATGACCTGCGTCGCCGACGGCGCGGCGGAGGACGCGATCTTTTTCGGCCACGGCCTGATCGACCAGCTGCCCAAATCCTGCGTGCATGTATCGTGCACCACCATGGGCATTGACAGCGCGCGCAAGCTCACCGCCGAACACCGCAGGCGCGGCCGCGCTTTCGTCGCCGCGCCCGTGCTCGGCCGCGCCGTCGACATGGCGCCGGCCGGGAAACTCTTCGTCATCGCCGCCGGACCGGCCGAGGGGCTCAAGCGCTGCGCGCCGCTGTTCGAGGCCGTCGGCCAGCGCACGTTCGAATTCGGCGCCGAGCCCGAGCGTGCGATTGCAGTGAAGCTCGCGGTCAACTTCATGGGGCTGACCAATATCGAGGGCATGGCCGAAGCCTTCGCGCTGACCGGGCAATACGGCGTGCAGAAATCGGCGTTCTATGAATTCCTCATCTCGACGCTGTTCTCAACGCCGCTGTACAAGTCCTACGGCAAGCTGATCGAGCAGGACACGTTCAAACCGGCAAACTTTGCCGTGCCGCTCGGCTTGAAAGACATCAAGCTTGCGATCGACGCCGGCGAGAAGGTCAACCTGGCGATGCCGGCGGCCGGCGTGGTGCGCGATCACCTGGTGCAGGCGCTGGCGCAGGGCTACGGCGAGGAGGACTGGTCGGTGATCGCGCGCGTCATCACCAACGGCCTCAAGGCGCCGCAGCGCTAAGCAGCAAAACGCCATAACAACTGGAAGGAAGAAACGATGATTGCAGTAGCGGGCGCGACCGGCAATACCGGCCGCGCGGTAATAAAGGAGTTAAAGGCGCTGGGGCAAAACCCGGTCGCGGTTGTTCGCAATGCGGACAAGGCGCGCGAGGTGCTGGGCGCCGACACCAAAATCGCCGTCGCCGAATTGACCGACAAAGCGGCGCTGGAGCAGGCGCTCAAAGGCGTCGAGTTGGTTTTCGTCGTCACCGGGCACAATCCCGGCATGGTCGAGCAGCAGAACAACGTCCTCGACGCTGCAATCAAAGCGGGCGCCAAATATCTGGTGCGGGTGAGCGGTGGCGCGGCCATCGCCTATCCCGGCACGCCCTCGGTGGTCGGCCAAGGCCATCTCGCCATTGAGAAGCGGCTGAAAGATAGCGGCATCGACTGGGTCATCCTCAAGCCAGGCCTGTTCATGCAGAACACCTTTGGCCAGGCGGCAGGCATCAAAAACGACGGCAAGCTTGTCGGCACTGCCGCGAAAGACGCGCCGCTTGCCTTCATCGACGTGCGCGACACCGGCGCCGTCGCCGCCCGCATCCTCGCCAATCCCGCGCCGCATGCCGGCAAGACTTACGAATTCACCGGCAACGCGGTGACCTTCCCGCAATTCGCGCAAGCCTTCTCCGAGGTGCTCGGCAAGCCGGTCAATTACATTCCGGTGACGCTCGAGCAGAACGAGCAGGCCGTGAAGTCGCGTGGCCTGCCCGATTGGCTGGTGACGCATTTGGGGCTGGTCGCCAAGGCGTCCGCTGAAGGCGGCTTCGCCAAGGAGAACACCAAGACGATCCGTGACATTGTCGGACGCGAGCCGATTGGAATCAAAAAATTCGTCGAGGATTTCAAGTCGCTGTTTAGCTGAGCGCGAGCCGCATTCATCGCCCGTCACCACCGGGCTTGACCCGGTGGTCCATACTAAAGTGCCGCCGCCCATGGATTGCCGGGTCAAGCCCGGCAATGACGCCTCTATTTTACCAACCCGCTGGCGCGCGCCTGGTCCTTGGCCATCACCGCCCAGTCGTGTCCGCCCTCGCCGTGGGCGACAGCGCCGACCAGCCGATCGCGCCAGACATTTCCCGAAGGCAACGGCACGCCGACCGCTTCGCCGGCGGCGAGCGCGAGATTGGCGTCTTTTAATCCGTTGAGCGCACTCTGGCCGGCGGGCAGATATTTTTCATCGACGATGAGCTTACCGTAGACCTTGTAGGCGCCGCAGGCGAATAAGCCTTCGGTCATCACGCCGTAGAACGTTTCCGGCGTGACACCGTATTTGCGGATCAGCGCAAAGCCTTCGCCCATCGACTCTATCGCGCAGCCGAGCACGAAGTTGTTGGCGATCTTAATCGCGGTGGCGGCGAGCGGATCGTCGCCGGCCTCGACCAGCCGCCCGGCTATAGCCGTGAACAGCGGCCGGCAGCGATCAATCGTCTGTTTCGCGCCGCCGAGCACCATGCCGGCCTGACCGGCGGCGACAACTTCTGGACGGCCGAGCACCGGCGAAGCGATCAACACCTGGCCAGCGTTCTTGTGCACGGCGGCGAGTTTTTTGATACCGGCGATGCTGTGCGTGCCGGAACAGATGTGCACGCCGCCTTTCGGCAACGAGTCCCTTATTCCGCCAGGCTGCTCGACAACTTCGGTCACCGCCGCGTCGTCGGTCAGCATCGTGAACACGGCATCGCCAAACGTCGCCGCCGCCTTGATCGAGGTCAGCGCCTTGGCGCCATGCTCGGTCAGCGGCTTTAGCTTCTCCGCGGTGCGGTTATAGACGCCGACTTCGTGACCGCCGTCGATCAGGCGGCGCGCCATGGCCTGACCCATGCGGCCGAGCCCGATAAATCCGACTTTCATTTCTCACTCCTCAGGAAATACACCTCTCCCCTGTGGGGAGAGGTCGGCGCGTCGTTGCGCGCCGGGTGAGGGGGATCAGAGGTGGTCGTCTTGCTCGGCACCCCCTCACCCCGACCCTCTCCCCGCCGGGGAGAGGGAGCATTTGTTCCAAACGTCTCGCTATTTTACTCCTGCCTACACCAGTTGCCCCTTCACCCATTCGAGCTCGCGGCAGATGTAATCGACAATGTCGTTCGATTTCGCGCTCTCGGGCAGCATGTCCCAAGTGTAGGTCTCAACTTCGAGATGGCGCGAGATCGGCTTTTCCTTGTGCAGGCGCAGCGCGTCGGCAATAGCAAAACGCGTGGTACGGAATTGCCCGAGGTCGTCGAGAAACACCGGCACATGGATGTGGGTACGCCACTCGCGCGGGCCCGGATCTTTCTCGAATGCGGCAATGGCGTCGTCGACGTTGAGATATTTGGTGAGCTTGCCGTCCTTCTTTTCCAGCGTCTGCGTCAGATAAATGGTCTTAGCGTAGCGCTTAAGCGTGTCGACGGCGGCTTGCGTCACCTGCGGGATGTGCAACGCCGCGGCCTCTTGAAGCTTGAACACCGGAACGCCGGCGTCGACCAGCATCTGTAACGACGCGGCGATGTCTTCGTACTCCACCGCCTGGTGGCAGATGTCGTAAACAATGCCGAGATGCCGGCGCAGCGCCGCGTTGGCCTCGTCGATCGGGATGTGCGCCAGCTTGGCGAGCTTCTCGACCGACGCGCCGGAATAAAGATGGTCGCGGAAATAGGCGATGGTCTCGTCGGTGGTTTCCAGAAAGCAGAACGGCTCGGGCTCGAGCGCGAGCCGCACGGTGCGGCCGGTCTTGGCTTCGAGCGCAATTAGGTGCGCAACGACGCGCAGCACATTGTTGGTGTACGCCGCGATTACATCGTTGCCGGTAGCCCGCGGCTTGAAGCCCAGCGGCGCGCTCTGGATCGAAGGCGCGATACCGGGCGGACAAACGTCGGCGAGGATGTCGGCGACGTTCATGGTATAGCGCGTGCGTTCTTCCGTCCGCCAATCCGGCTCGTACACCTGCTCTTTCACCTTATCGCCTTTGAAGTGGCCGTAGACGAAGGCGTTGGCGGTATAGATGTACATGTCGTTGTCTTCGAGAAATTTCTTCAGCTTGTTGCGCTCGGCCTGGCTGGCGGCGAGCGTCTCGGCGGTCTTTGCCGACAAGCGGATGCAGACGCCGAACGATTTGTTGCCGGCGAAGCGCGCTTTGACTTTCGGCAGATAGGTGTTGAGCGAATTCCACAATTGCGGCCAGTCGTCGGCCGGGTGCACCAGCGTGGAATAGGTCAAGTGTCCGAGGCCGTTGCCGAGATCCATTTTTTGTTCCTGCTGTTTGTTACGTCTTTTTTCCGTTAC
Organism: uncultured Alphaproteobacteria bacterium; assembly: GCA_963753355.1. Taxonomy (GTDB): domain Bacteria; phylum Pseudomonadota; class Alphaproteobacteria; order Rhizobiales; family Xanthobacteraceae; genus BOG-931. The sequence goes on along the minus strand of CAVWBV010000023.1, from coordinate 137,780 downwards.
TCCACCTTCTCCACCTTGCCGGAGCCGGCCGAGCGGATGATGGCTTCGGTGGCGGCGACGCCGGCGATCACCTGATCATACGGGATTGGATAGGCCGGACCGCCCTGCGCCGCTTTGGCGAAGGCTTCAAGCGCGGCGCGGGTGACGTCTAGCGAAGCCGCTTGCCACACCTTGCCGTCGCCTTTGACCGGCTGGAATTTGCAATTGCCGAACAGCCGCATGCGCCGTTCTTCGGACGAGGCGCCGGCGACGTGAGTAAGGCCCTCGAGCCGCACAAAGCCTTTCGAGCCAAAAACCTGGAACGAGAAGCCCGGACCGGTAGTGGTCATGGTGCCGAGATAGCCGGACATCCCCTCCTTCATCCGCACCAGGATCGAGGTCGTGTCGTCGGCGTCGATCGGCGCGGCGCGGCGGGAGCTCTGTGCAAAAGCGTGGTCGATCGGCCCGCAAAGATCGATCATGCCGTCGATGGCATGCACGCCCATGGGCATCAGACCGCCGAGCGGGGTCTCCGCCTTATCGGCACGCCAATGCGCGGGATTGATGAACAGCGCATTGGGAAAGGTCATGGTGGCTTCGACATGCAGGATCGTGCCGAGCTCGCCGGCACGGATCATGTCGCGCAGCTTGGTCATCTCCGGATGAAAACGGCGGTTGTAACCGACCGCGAGCGTGACGCCGGATTTTTTGACCGCAGCGACGGCGTCTTCGGCTTCGGGCTTGGTCAGCGTGAACGGCTTCTCGCAATAGACGTGCTTCTTCGCCGCCGCGGCCGCCATGACTTGCGTCGCATGCATGGAGTGCGGCGTCGCCAGCACCACGGCGTCGATGTCGTGAGCGAGCATCGCCTGGTAATCGGCGGTCAGCCGCAGTCCTTTTTGCTTGGCGAACGCTTCGACTTCCGGAGTCACCGTCCGCGTTGTGCCGGCGACAAATTTGATCGCGTCGCTGTTCTCCCCTGACTCGACCAGGGTCTTGCCCCACCACCCCAATCCGACAATGCCTGCTTTGATCATACTCGTGCTCACTTTTCGCGACCGTAGATCACGCTTCGATAAATCGCTCTGCTTTCTAATTTGGCCAAACCTATTTCGGCCACGTCAACAAGGCGAGCGCGAAGCAGGCGAGCGCCCAGAACAGGCAGTATTCGAAGCCGCCGATCACCCAGATCCATTTCCTGGTCACTTTCCAGGTTGCAGCGCCGGCGACCAGCAGATGTGCCCCGGCGACGAGGGCGACGTACGGCGTGTAGATGGCGAACACCAGTCCGATGGTGAGGAAGGTCTCGACGGTGCCGGCGATGTACATCCAGGTCGCCGGCGGCTCGAATTTTGCCGCCTTGAAGAAGTTGAGCGTCGCCGGCTCGGTGAATTTGCCGACAATGTGCGGGATAAAAAATAATCCACAGATCAGGCGCAGAATGACGACGCCGTTGCTGAGATCGAACAGTTGCGCCAAGCCGGACATAATCCTCCCCCAATTTTTCCGCCGCTCAAATTAATCCAACGGCTTCGTCATTGCGAGCAAAAGCGATGTCGCGCACGCGCCGCGACGGGCTTTGCCCAACGGCAGACTGCGTTCAAGTCCCTTCGACGATGAACACCCGGTAATCGGCGCCGAGCAAGCGGTGCGACAAGGCGGCTTGATAGCCGGGGCTGTAGTAATAAGTTTTGGCGGCGTCGACGGTCGGAAACTCCAGAATGACCGCCCCCTCCATCGCCGCCCCTTCGAGCACTTCGTGCTTGCCGTAAAGCGCGAGCGGCTTCAATGGGTGCGCGGCGTTGACCGGCCGCGACTTCTCCCGATAGAGCTCATATTCTTCGCGATTGCGCATGCGCTCTCGCGTGAACACGACATAGGCGACCATTGGTGGCTTCCTCTCGGCCGGAACAGCCCGCCAACGCTACAGCACTTCGAACATCTGGTAGATCGGCCCTTCCGGCAACCGGTGGCCGACGCCGATGCTGATGACGTTGTTGAGCCAGCCGTATTTTTCCGACGCGGTTTCGAACGTCGCGGAGATTCGCAGATAATAGTCGGTGGCCTTGACCACTTCGCCGCGGGCGATGCGGTCGAGCACGTCCTTGGGCCCTTGCCGGATGCCGGTATAGGGCATGCCGATAATGGCGCCATCGTCGGTCTTGAGCACAATGCGGACATTGATGAGCCAGGCGCCGTCGCCCGGCCGGATCGATTGCCAATCGCTGCCGCCGCCGGGAAACAGCGTGCCGGACAGCCGCTCACCCGCAAAACGGCCGCCGGTGATGACGCCGACGCGGCGATCGACACCGGGGGTCTTGCCGACGGCGATCGGCGGATCGACCGCGAGCAGAAGCGTGAACAGCGGCCGCACGCGCAGCTCGTTCATTTCCTTGGGCAGAATTTCGGATAGCGGACGCGTAGCGGTTTTCACCGGCGTTCTCCCTGTGATTGAAGTCCGGCTGGCCCGGATTTGCCAACCTCGGCGAAGCCTGGCGGCTTGAGCTATCGTATTAGCATTGACAGGGGCGTCGGGGAAACTCTGGCACGGGTCGCTGTGCCGTCCCCGGAAAGACGGGGCAAATGAGATGAAATTCGGCTTGATGTTACAGCGGTTGCGCCGCTCGTTCGTCAACTCGGCCGGCACCGTTGTCTTCGGCATGGAGGATGGGACCGTTTCCATCTTCGGCCTGATCTTTGGCGTCGCCGCAACGACCAGTAACACCAAAACCGTGCTCATCGCCGGCGCCTCAGGCGCGGTGGCCGCCGCCGTTTCGATGATGGCGGGGGCCTACCTCGACATCGAGACGACGCGCGACAAGGCCAAGGCGAGCCGCCTGTCGGTACCGTCCGCGGCGGGAGCAGCCACGTCGCTTCCGCCACGCCTCGCCAAGGCCGGCCTCAGCGCGCAACAGGCGAACGCGCTGACCGGCGCCGTCAAAAACGACCCCGACGCCCTCGGCGGATTGTGGCTCGCGCTCGATGGCGGCCCCGATACACAGTCCAATCCTGTGGAGCAGGCGCTGTGGATGTTGTTTGCCGATTTTCTGGCGGCCTCGGTCCCCATTGTGCCGTTCGTGATCCTTCCGGTGGCTCAGGCACGAATCGTATCCGCGGCCGTGACGATACTTTTGTTGATCGGGCTCGGGGTCGGGCGCGCGCGCGTCGCCGCGCGCGACCCGGTGCGGACGGTGTTCGAAACCGTTCTCATCGGCGTCGCCGCGGCGCTCGCCGGTGTTGGTATCAGCGTGCTGATCGACCGGTTATTTTCCTAGAGACATATCAGCCAAAGGCGATGTGATCGACGCCGCTGAACAGCACTTCCGTTCGGCGCAAGCCGACAACCATTGTTTTCAGAACGGCGGGATCGATTCCGTTGCTCGCGAGACGCTGGAGATTGGCGCGAAGCGACTTGATGTCGTTGACAAGCGGCGCGGCGGCCGGCGTTAGGCGCAGCCATAGCCGCCTATCGGCCGGATCCGCACAGCGCTCGACCATGCCCAGCGTTTCAAGGTCATCGATCAAGCGAGTCAGGGCTTTTTGCGCCACTCCAGCAAGCCCTGCAAGCTCGTCGAGAGAAATACGCGGTTTCCGTTCAAGCCGCGCGATGACAATGAGCTGCGGCTGGGTCAATCCGTGCGCCCGCGCCAGCGCGTCGGCGCAGTTGTTGATGTGGCGCGCGGCGTCAAGCAGCGGGAGCAGAAAATCGTCGTTACGAGAGTTGGCCGGCATGGTTCGCGCTTTGGCTGGTGCGAGACGCGAAGTAGCGATTTCGGCTTCGCCAATGGCGTTGACCGGCCGTTGAGAAATGATTGAACTAAGCGTCATGTCACGTCTCCGTGTCTTTGATGTTGTCTTGAATGTCGTCTCGGGTGTTTCGGCGGGTTTGCGACAAAGCGAGGCGAGGCCCAGAAACCTCGCCTCGCGTCGAGCTACGCTCGATTCCTCCTTGGGCGGAGCAACATCCGACTTTTGCCGGAGCTACTTTGAGTTCGCAGGCGCATGATCGCGCTGCGGGACCCGATGCGACGGCCGCGGCGAGAAAGTTGCCGATCCACCGGGCACCATGTTGTAGAGCCGCCCGCCGTGCAGGGCAGGAGCCGGTCCCACGACGTCGGGCATCGGCGCCCCCCCAGCAGGGAGTTGCGGTCACATAGCAAGCCAACGACGGGCTCGTGCTCGCCAGCACGATGCCGGCGCTGGCGATGGCCGCCGCGGCGATGGTATGGAAGTTGATGTGGCTGGACATGGTCTTGGGCATGATCGTCCTCCTATTTATTGTACTTCTTCGTCCAGATAACGAATATGTGGACTCATGAGTCCAATAATTAAAATCACGAGTGAGTGATGGCGGCAGAACGCAACCGCCGCGGCCCGGGCCGGCCCCGCGACCTCGGCAAGCTCGAAGCCATCCTGGACGCGGCCTATGCGCTGTTTCTGGAGCGCGGTGTTGCGGCGACCACTATGGACGCCATCGCCGAACGCGCGTGCGTCTCCAAGATGACGGTCTACGCCAACTTTCCGGACAAGCCGGCGCTGCTCTCAGCCGCGTTCGATCGCCGGGTCAGGTTGTTGCACTTGGTCGATCTCCCGCTCGAAGCCGACCTGAAGTCTTCGCTCGAGCACCTCGTCAAAGTCGGCGAAACCATCGTGTCGGTGGCCACCCAGCCGGAAGCGATCAGAATGACCCGGCTGTTGGCCGAGGGCGCCGACCAGCAGCCACAGTTGGCGGCGACGTTTTACACGGCGGGACGCGGCGAACTGCTGAAGCGAGTCGCGGCGTTCCTGAAATCGCTGACCGCGCGCGGCTTTCTCGCAATCAAGGATCCCGATCTCGCGGCAGAACAGCTGATGGGAGCCTGGTTCGGAATGAGCGTATTGCGCCAGAGCCTCGGCGTGAGCGGCCCGCCCTCTCCTCACGCCATTGCCAAGGGCGTTCGCTACGCGGTCGACACCATGGTCCGCGCCTGGTCAGCTGCCGGCGTTAAAAGCGACGACAAGATACGCCGCAAACGGACGTGATCAACCACGCCGCTTCGCGTCATCTGACGTCAGGCGATTGCCCGCTTTTCGCCGCCGCCAAAACATCGCGCAGCGCGCGGCGAAGACCGTGGAGCTGATCGACGAGATCGAGGACGATCGGAACGCCGGCCTCGTTGACGCCGAGACCGGCGAGATCGTTGATCAGGTGCGCACGCGCCAGATCGACCTCCGAGTAATGCACGCGGCCTTCGACACGGCCGGGTAAGAGCCAGCCCGCTTCGACCCAAGTCTCCAACGTCTGGACGTCGATCCTGGCGTGAACGACAAATTTTTCCGCTTCCATGTCAGGCCTCCATGGCTTGGCGCGGATTGTAAGCGCCACCGCCGCCCCATTTCGCGATGAAACTTTCCAGCTCCGCGTCGGGTTTTTCCGGCAGCACGATCTTGAGCGAAACCAATTCGTCGCCGCTGCCGCCGCCGGCGCGCGCCACGCCTTTGCCTTTCAGGCGCAGCACCGTGCCGGTGTTGGACCATTTCGGAACGGTCATGGTGACCGAACCGGTCGGCGTCGGCACCGTCACCTTGCCGCCGAGAACGGCTTCGCTCAGCGAAATCGGCAACTCGACGCGGATGTCGGCGCCGTCGCGCGAGAAAATCCGGTGTGGGCGCACAGTGACCTCGACGTAAGCGTCGCCCGGCGCCCCTTTCCCAATTCCGGGCCCGCCCTTGCCGCGCAGCCGCAGCGTCTGTCCGTCGCGCGTGCCGGCGGGGATGCGCACGTCCAGCGCGGAGCCGTCCGGCAGCGTAATGTGCCGGGTTTCGCCGTTGACCGCACCGAGAAAGTCGAGCTCGAGCTGATATTGCCGGTCGGCCCCACGCATATTGACCGCGCCGCCGCGTCCCTGCCCCCGCAGAATCTGAGAAAGAATGTCGTCGGTGGCGAAATCCGCGAAACCTTCGTCGCTCGAATATTGCGAGCTGGCATCGGCAAAATCCCGGTAATATTGCCGCTGCTGCGGCCGCTCGGCGCCGGACGCGTCGATCTCGCCGCTGTCGAAGCGGGCGCGTTTCTTTTCGTCGCCGAGAAGATCGTACGCGGCGGCAACATCCTTGAAGCGCTCCTCGGACTGCTTGTTCCCGGGGTTGAGATCGGGATGCAGCTTCTTCGCCAGCGCGCGATAGGCCTTCTGAATGTCGCCTTGCGAAGCGTCTTTTTTTACCCCCAGAACTTCATAGGGATCGGTAGCCAAGATCGCCTCCTTGTTATTTGCTTACAACACGCCGGGAGCCAAGCCGTTCAGCTTCCGCGATAGGTCGAATACGACCACGGTGTGACTAGAAGCGGCACATGATAGCGCCCCTCGGGTTCGGCAATGGAAAACCGCACCGGCACGATATCGAGAAACGGCGGCTCGGCCATCGGCGCGCGCGCCTTGGCAAAATAATCGGCGACGGCAAAGCGTAGTTCATAGGTCGCAATCGGAATAGGCATGCCGGAAAGCAGCGGCGGGTCAGTGCGCCCGTCGGCGTTGGTTGCGGCGCACTTGATGACGCGCGCCTCGCCCGCGCCGGCGATCTCGCACAATTCGATGGCAACCCCTTGCGCCGGATGACCGCCATGAACATCGAGCACATGCGTCGAAAGATGCCCGTGCACTTTGAGGCGGTCGGCGACCGTCACGCGCTGATCGAGTCGCAGCGCGGCAATGCGGAAGATTTCGTCGAGCGCGCTTTTCTGTTCCGCCGCGGCATCATTGTTCAGCCGCCGCGCGAACTCGCGCAGGATCGATTGCTTGCCGTGCCGGCGCACGCAGACAATAAACGGCATGGCGAATTTTTTGCGGTAGGCGTCGTTGAGGCGATGGAAATCGGCAAACTCCTGCTCGCTGAGCCTGTCGAGCCCGGCCGCGGCCTGTTCGGCCGTAGAGTCGGCGGTGAGCTTGCCTTCCCGCGCCGCCTTGCCGGCGAGATCGGGATGGCCGTCGATCAGTGCCTGCCGCCGTTCCGTCGGCGCGTTGCGCACTGCATCCGTCATAGCCTGATAGAGCGCCGCGATGCTCGCGAATGGCCGCCGGGCAAACGTCTCCTCCGCCACCCAGGGCGCGAGCTCCATCACCTCGCCGATCGCCGCCATGAAGGTCTTGCGGTCGGCGGAGTTGAGGGCATCAAGACTTACTTGTTCCATGCGGCGACTTTATTCCGGTCCGCGTCCATAGCTATGCCGATTCAACCAAAGGAGAGAATAAATATTAGGAAAATCCCTGTCTAATGGACCATTACCATCCTCGGGAGAATCCCGTGAGGTCATTTGGCCGAATTGCCGTGATGGTACTTGTTTCCCTGCTGACGCTCACCATCGGTGGCGGCGGATACACCGATTTAAATGCCTTTGGATTCGTCGGGTATGTTTTGGGGTCTGCCGCTCATCGTCCTCATGACGTTGTTCCACTTTCTCGACAAGCGTTTTGGCCCCTATGTGCGGTACCCCATCGCATTAATCGGGCTCTTCCCTTTGCTCTTGGTCATATATTTCGGCGCGAAAGGCGACGTGATCTACATGAGAGTCATCATTCTCTCCAGTCTGGCGTGGTCTGCCGCCTGGCTGGAAACGTCGCGTATTTTTTGCAGCGCGCCGCGCAAAGAAATTACGGAAGCATCTGGAGACTTAATCGGCGGGCAATCCCGGATATCGGCTTGGCTCCAATCCGGGAAAACCATGTCCGATACTGTATCGAATTTGTTGCTTCGCAATCTTCATGACGTGTTCGGAGAGACGTGCGCCGACGCAAGGCAACCGACGAAATCTTCCACGCGACTTGTCTGTTGTTTGACGAGCTGCCCCGACCAGGCGCGGCGATGGGGTATGTCCGCTAGTGCGAAACGGCGTTGGCCGCGTCGCGGATCGCAGCAACAGTCACTTCCGGGTGTGCGATCATGCTGGGATGATCGCCGCCGGGAACGTGGTAGATTTTCGACTTGGCACGCGCCGCAAACTTGGCCTGGATGTCGGGCGGAATAACCTTGTCGGCATCGCCAATAACGTACCAGGACGGAATCGTCTTCCATCCCACAGCGTCCGGCGTTTTGTCGGTCAAGCAGCGTGCCGCGAACGGGCGCTGCGTAGCGGCGAGCCGCGCGGCGACATCCGGCGGTTCGGCAGATGCAAACACCGGCCCGAAGTATTTGGCGTTGACGTACAGGTCTGCATCATTGCCGCCGGGCGTGGTGAAGGGTACCGCAATCGTGAAATCCGGCGGTGGCGGCGGAGCGCTCGCGAGCTCTGACTGGACGGATTCCCCCGCGTCGGGCGCGAACGCATCGACATACACCAGCGCCTTCACATTCGGAGCGTTGGCGGAAGCAACGCTTATGACCGAGCCGCCGTATGAATGGCCCGCCAGAACAACCGGACCGGCGACGGATTTGAGATAGGTTGCGACCACCGCGGCGTCAGCGGCGAGGCCGCGCAGCGTATTCGGTACGGCTCGGACGTTGTAACCGTCTTTGAGCAGGAGATCGACGACGCCGTCCCAGCTTGAAGAATCCGCCCACGCGCCGTGGACGAGAACAATCGTCGGCTTGCTCGGTTGATCATCGGCCCTGGCAATTCCGGCCCCTGCTAATCCCAACGCGGTCAATGCGATCAGGAGCTTGCGTGTTTTCATGGATGTCTCTCCTTGCGTTATCGAAATGCCTATTGGCCACGAGGCCAAAAAACCGGAAGACTATGCCGGTGGTAGCGCCGGCCAATGTCCGCTTTGTGTCGATTTTGTTGCAGAAGTCCGTGATTTTCTAGTCGTGCGGTGAGGGCGCGGTTTTTGGAGATATCTGATGATCCACTCCTTTAGGAGTGGTCTTGATCGCCTGGGCCTGAGATACCGACTATGCAGCACATGGAGCGGCGGCCGGCGGCGGTCGAGCGATCAGTTTCGCCAGGCGCCGAAGGTTTTGCGCAATGGCAGCGAGCGTGAACTCATCCTGAGCACCGCGTGGTCCACGCAACCGAAGGCGACCTAGTCTCAAAATGCGCTTGAGATGTGCAAATAGCATCTCGACGCGCTTGCGGTAGCGGCGCGACTGCTCGAAAGCCTCGGTTTTGGCCAACGCGCGAGCGACATCTCGGGCGTCCTCATGAAGATCGCGAGGTACGTATCGCATCGGAGTGTTGGGGCAACACCGCGTCTTTAATGCGCAAGCATCACAATCGGATTTGGAAGCGCGATAGCGAAGTGCATAGCCGTCGTGCACGGTTCCAGTTGTGTGCAGCAGCTTACCATTCGGGCAAACGTAGGCATTACGATCCTTATCAAAGATGAAGTCGGCACGCGAGAAAGTCCCATCCTCACGATTCGATTTATCGATGACCGGTATGTGCGGGGCGATCTTCTTGTCATTGACGATCCAATTGAGCGTCTCTGCCGAACCGTAGGCCGTGTCGGCGGCTAGATACGCGGGCTTGAGATCGAACCGCTGCTCCGTCCGCTCTAGCATCATCTTCGCTGTGCCGACCTCAGCTTGACGAATGGCACGGCAAGCTTCGACATCGACGATAATGCCGAACTTGACGTCAATGAGATAATTGTCGGCGTAGGCGAAGAAGGCCGGCCCGCGCATCGCGCCCGTCCATTGCGCCGCCGGATCAGATGGCGAAACGAACTTCGGCGTTACCTCGCTCGCCGCTCCAAACGCTGCATCGTCGAGGGTCGTTAGATACTCCCTCATGGCACGGCTCGCAGCCTCGCCGGTACCAGCCTTCTTCCATTCCGTGCCGGGTATCGATCGCTGCTTGTTGGCGTCAGCCACGATCAAGCTGGCATCCACCGCAAATCCTTCACCGCCGACCAGCCCAGCTCCAATGCAAGCCTCAACGACACGTTCAAAAACCCGGCGGAGCATGTCGCTCTCGCGGAACCGCTCATGGCGGGCGCGCGAGAACGCCGAATGGTCCGGCACCTTGTGCTCGATCGAGAGCCCGCAAAACCAGCGATAGGCGAGGTTCACTTGCACCTCGCGACACAACGCTCGCTCCGAACGGATCGCAAACACGTAGCCGACAATGAGCATCCGGATCATCAGCACCGGATCAATCGAGGGACGGCCGATCTTCGGATAAAATGGCGATAACTCTGAGTGCACCCAAGAAAGGTCTAGAACCGCAGCAATCGCCCGAACCGGGTGATCGTCCGGTACCGCCTCAGCAAGGCGAAACGAATAGAAAAACTCGCCCTGATCGTGACCAAGTTGCCCCATCATCGATCGCCTCCATAGCGAATCGCGTCGGGGAAACAGAAATCACTCCTCACCAACTACGCCAACGACTTCTGCAACAAAATCTGTCAGACGCTGACGTTATGGCGAAGACTGTTTCATGCCAAAGCGCACTTAAGCTTGATCGTTTATGAATGCCCGCCGTTCGAAAATGAGTGAAATTTTTTTATGAAACAAACGCCGGTTCTAATTGCGGGAGCGGGTCCGGTAGGAATGACGCTCGCGTTCGACCTCGCGTTTCGCGGGGTCGCCTGCGTGATCGTCGAAAAAAATCATACGACCACGAGCCACCCGAAGATGGACATAACGAACGGACGCAGCATGGAGCTGTTTCGCCGCGTCGGCTTGTCCGATCGGTTGCGCGAGGTGGCGGTGCCACCGGATCACCCGTTCGATGTGTCGTGGATCACCTCGCTCAATGGCTGCGAATTGCATCGCTTTCGCTATCCGAGCGCGGCGGAGCAGCGGCGCAATTTTAGGGAGCAAAATGACGGCTCGCGGCCGCTCGAACCGGGAATGCGGGTGTCACAGATCGAAGTCGAACGGGCGTTGCGGCAGGCGCTCGAGCAAGAGCCGCTCGTCGATCTTCGTTTTGACCTGGCGTTCGAGGAACTCGCCGAGGACGATCACGGCGTCACAGCGACACTTCGCTCTGTGGAAGGCGCCGTCGAGCACGTGCGCTCTCAGTTCCTGGTCGGATGTGATGGTGGCTCAAGTCGCGTTCGATCGAGCCTCAACATCGCCCTTTCAGGCACCGCGGGCGTCATGCAGCGCTTCATGACGCATTTTCGATCGGCCAGGCTCGATCTGTTACAGCGGTGGGGCATCGCCTGGCACTACCAGTCGGCACACGGCACGCTCATTGCGCAGAACGACAAAGACATCTGGACGCTGCATTCGCGTTTCCCCGAGGGGGCCGGCCCGGGTGACGCCACCGCAAGCATTCTCTTGGAGACGTTTGCCGGCACGGCGTTTGACCATGAAATCCTGGTCGCAAATCCGTGGACGCCTCACTTGCTGGTCGCGGATAGCTACGGTTCCGGTCGCGTCCTTCTCGCCGGCGATGCCGCGCATCAATACATACCGACCGGCGGATACGGCATGAATACGGGCATTGGCGATGCGTGCGACCTTGGCTGGAAGCTTGCCGCGGTTGTGAAGGGATTCGGCGGGCAAAAACTGATCTCGTCTTACGAACAGGAGCGACGCCCGGTTGGGCTTAGAAATTGCGACGCTTCACGTCGTCACAACCTCGTCCGCGTTGAGATCGGCAAGCTTTATGACGCTGCGATCTTTGCCGAGGGGCCGGATGGTGACTCGCGTCGCAAATGGGCGGCAAACGAAATCGGAAGAATCGGGAATCACGAAAACGAGAGTATGGGAATCGAGTTTGGTTATTGGTACCGCGATTCACCGATCGTGATGAACGACGCCGATGACGTTCCATCCGACGACCCGCTTACCTACAACCCAACGACCGCTCCGGGCGCGAGGCTGCCGAGTGTCTATCTGAAGGACAACCGCCCGCTGTTCGATCGGCTTGGTCCCTGGTTCACGATTGTAAATTTCGGCGGGCACGACGCGTCCGGTTTTGTCGAAGCTGCGACCGAACTTAATGTCCCGCTCAGGATGCTCAATCTCGACGAACCCGAAGTCGCGGCGATCTATGGCAAAGACATGATTTTGGTCCGGCCAGACCAGCATATCGCCTGGCGCGGGCGCGGTCCGGTAGATCTGCGCGACGCCGCGGCCGTACTGTCGCGTATTCTGGGTCACGCTTAACCACAGACGTCCCAGCCGGCCGCCGCGCGAACCACCGCACGACATGTGCTCGCGATACGACTGGCGAGCACACGAGGCCTGCGCAAGGCCGGTGTGCCGGAGGAGTAGGGCTCGGCGGCAGCGCCCGCCATGGGGCCCAAGCAGACGTTTACGTTGCGGCTACGCCAAAATCGAACTCAGTGGGTTTTCATCGGCAGGCTTTGCAGCCGCAATTCGCCGACCGCCCCGCCGTATACCGGCGTGAAGTGCGGATCAATGAGATGCGCCTTGGGAAAGCGCGCCAGCAGGCCGCGGATCGCGATGGTGATGGTCGTGCGGCCGAGGATGTTGCCGATGCAGTGATGAGGGCCGGCACCGAAGGACAGTATCCGCTTCGGCTTGCGATGAATGTCAAAGCGCGTCGGGTCGGGGAACACGTCGGGATCGTAGTTCGGGGCGAGCGGTGACGGCCGCACCACCATGCCCTTGAGGATCGGCGTGCCTCCAACCTCGGTGTCGCGAGCGGCGATGCGTGGAAAGGTGAAATAGCCATTGCTGCCGAGGCGAAAACATTCTTCGAGCGCGTCGGGAATGAGTGCCGGGTTGCTTATCAACTGCTCCAACTGCTCAGGGTGGGTGTAGAGCAAGTAGAGGGCGCCGCCGGCCGCACGGCTCGTTGCCGACAACGAGGCGCCGCAAATCCCGAAAATCTGGTCGAACAGCTCGCTGTCACTGAGCTTGTCGCCTTGATCGCGGGCGTTGACGAGATCGCTGATGAAGTCGGAGCGCGGACTCACGCGACGCTCTTCGATAATGGCCCTGACTTCTTCCATGGTGCGATCAAAGGCTTGCCGCAGCTCCGGCGCCCAGGACTCGCCCGGCTTGACGTAGGTCGTCCCGGGAATCATGTCGTGGAACGCGACGAAGACCGCCTTGCGCCGCCGGTCCATATTCACCATGGCGTCCAACAAGGCGTCGACGACGAGATGCGCCCCGAAGTCCTGCATGCCGTCGAACTCCGGGCCGTTCGCCTCGATGCGGTCGAGCATGCCGTCGATGAGCCGGGCGATACTGTCTTGAAGCTGCTCGATCCGCCGTGACGAGAATGCTGGGATCAGCAGGCGGCGGACCCGGGCGTGCTGATCGCCGTCCATCTGCGTCACGAATTGCGCGAACATGATCTTGTTGAATTGCTCCCAGCCCGGGCCGCGCGGCATCTCGGACCTGAAGGTCTCGGTATCGGAAAACACCCGATGCACGTCGGCGTAGCGTCCGACCACCACCTGCGGCGGGCCCTTGCCGAGCACATAGAACGGGCGTCGCCGCGCCCATTCGGCCATGTGGCGGTGGGCGTTCGCCTTGAACTCGGCGCTGCCGAGATCGATGTCGACGACGTTGCTGCGATCCAGTTCGGCCAGTGATGCCATCATGTTTCGACTATCGCATTCGGTGGAGCGCGCGTGAACACGGGATCCCGGGGGGCGGGTTATTTTTTTACTCGCACAACACAGGATTTATCTTTCTTTGCCGCCTACTCGCGCGTGCAAACTGTGACCTGACAAAGCTTGAGATGTAGCACTAGTCTCACTCTGAGACCGCCGATGGAGCATCCGCACATTTGCGGTGTCGGCGGCGTGTCCGCTTAAGCTTCGATTTCGGGCATATCGGTGCAAACGCCAAGTGACGTGAAGGGCCAACAAACCGACATCCGCGTTGGTTAGAATGAAAGAGGTCGCTAACCGACCCGGTCTATGTCGCGTTGGGATCGTAGCGACGCGCGCCGATGGCGTTTAATGCGCGATCTTTGACGGTCGCCGGGTCACGCTCGCCCATGCTCGTAATGCTGACGATGGCTTTGGCGACTATTTCAGTTATTGGGTCATCTCGGTCTACGAGGCCGAGATCGAGCAACGCGGCTTCATAAGCCGCCGTCATTGCCTTAACTTCTGCCGGTCCGAAGGAGCCGTTGGCGATCAGCCGATAGATTGCCATGGCGCGTCCTCCCCTACTTGCCTTTTCGGGGCGTCGCCGGGAAGGCGCACGACAAAGCGTTTGTGGTCCCAAATTTCGATCGCGCACCCGTTCGCTTGCGCGAGCGCCTTTTCGACGACTTCCTTATCGTCAGCACATTCGGCGACTTCGATGTTTGCAAAGTGGCCGTCCCGGCCGATGGTGTAGATGCGATATGTAACCATGATGCGAACCCAGAACTTTTGGTTCAGCGGTCACTTTCAGGTGCCGGGTCGGGAGTTGAGATCTCAGGGGACGTTGATCGTGTCCCTTAAATAATAGCCAAATAATAACGTGAGAATTTTGCTGCATCGGCACGGTAGCGTACAAAGGAGCAACCTTGGAGCGGCCAACGACGCTTCGGCCTATCCGATAAGCCGCCGATACTCCTTTTCGGGAGCGCCGTAAGAACTTCCTGCCTTCCGCTCGATGCCCTTTCGATTGCGCACGACGATTTGGTTTCGGCCGGTGTGGATCAACTTCTGCCGCTTGAGGCTTTGTAGTGCCTCCGTAACCCCTGCGCGCCTTACCCCGAGCATTAGCGAGAGAAACTCATGTGTCAGCGGAATTGCCTCGTCACCTGTTCGGTCGTGGGCCATCAAAATCCAACGCGCCAGACGTTGGTCAATGTGCGCGCGAGCGTTAGCAACGGCGGTATGAGCTGTCTGCACCATGAAGACTTGAGCGAATTTGAGTAGCAAGCTGTGCAACGCGTGGCTCGCATTCATCGCGGTGCGCAATTCGTTGGCGGCGATCCGCTGTCCTTCGCCCGCGACCTGGATGTAGGTGGAATGCGGCGATTGGTCACCGCCCAGCACCACGGCTATGCCGCTCATCCCCTCGCGGCCAATTAGACCAACTTCGACGCGTGTCCCGTCTGCTTGGACGGCGACAATCGAAGCAATGCCGGCCTCTATGAAATAGACCCTCTCAATCCGTCGGTTGGGTCGTTCGAGGTCTTGTAGAAGCGGCAGCGCCACGCGCTGCAAATGCGGCTGCAATAACGCGAAATCGTCATCCGAGAGTACGGACAGGAGCCTATTGCGGGACGGAGAATGTTTGTCAGGTGCGGAGACCATACGCGTCGCTCTTTTCCCTTGAAGTAGGGCAAGAGCACATCACGGTCTCTCAATCGCCTGCGCCCAAAAGGTCGTGGCAAGCGGCGTTCCGGTAATGCGCCTTTCGGTGGCTTATTGATACTGAAATCAACATGCGGCTATAAATGCTGAACTATGTACGGAACCGTACGTCTCCAACACCGTTGAACCTGATTAGGCGCTTCGCACGATCAGGACCCGTGCAGCGCCTTTAGACCCAGAGAGAAAACTACCGTTTCGGCGCGCCACGCTCGGTTGCTTGGCCCACAAGGTACGCTTGTGACTGTATCAACGGCAAATGGCCATAAGGCGCGGGTTGTTCTCATAGTTGAGGACGAATTCCTTGTGAGATGCGGGGTTGCCGACGAACTCCGAGAAGCCGGCTACATCGTTGTCGAGACCCCGAGCGGCGAAGAGGCGATCGCGATATGCAAATCCGATATGGTCATCGGCATGGTATTTACCGACATCAATCTCATCGGGGCGGCTAGCGGCTGGGACGTCGGCGAGTGCTTTCAAGCGGCTCGGCCGGAAGTGCCGGTGCTCTATACATCGGCACAGGCGATCGAGCTCGAACGCTATGTCCCCAACGGCGTGTTCATCGCCAAGCCCTATCGACACAACGACATCCTAAACGTATGCCAGCGGCTGCTCAGCAAATGACCGCTTTGGGCCATTTTCGACTAATCGACGATGTCTGCGCGATGTCTGCTTTCGTACCGGTCGCTGCCAAATTGCTGAATCACAGCCGCGGACGAAACCGGCCAATAAGGGACGAACGGCACCGCAGCAAATTCCGATTCCGCTCATGCTGACAATTTCACGGGCGTCCGTTGACATCGCCGAGAGCCGCAGGATGTCAGCGATTTTTTCGTGGCTTGTGCGCGAAAGCGCGTTGGGCGATGATTCGCACGCCCGCTCCTTTGCGGCGGAGCGGGGCGACCAAACGTCTCGGGGTGTCCTCGTTGGCACAATCGGGTTGGCGCGCGTTCAAGGGTGGTTTTGACCGCCGCCGGCGTGAATTGCGCCGCCGCTTGCTAGAGCCGCTGCTCGTCGGCCGGCCGACGCTCCGTAGCACGGTCATGGGGGCGCTCGCCGCGCGCGGTCATCTGATCCTCTGCGACCTTGGCGGCCAGCGCTTGTTCGTTGACCCGAGTGATCGCGCCATTAGCGACGCGGTGATCTGGCGCGGCGCATACCAGCGCGACGAATTCGATCGCGTGCTGGCGCTGCTGATCACCGCAGGGCGGCTACCACCGAAAAGGGTGTTTCTGGAGTTGGGCGCGAATATCGGTACCCACACGGTCTATGCCATGCGAAGCGGCCACTTTGCCCGCGCGGTGGTGTTCGAACCGGAGCCGCACAACGCGCGTCTGCTCACCATGAACATCGACATCAACGCCTTGGCGGACCGCGTCGTCGTGGTCGAGAAGGCGGCTGGCGCCGCCGCCGGAAGGGCGGTCATGCATTTGCACCCGCGCAATGAGGGAGCGCACTCCATCGGTTTTGCGCCGACCGATGATGGGCTAGACTAGGTCGTGATCGCTGTCGTGCGGCCCGATGAGGTTTTGCGTGATCTAGGCGTCGCCGCCTGCGCGCTAGCCGCCACGCGGCAGATGCTCGCGATACCAGTGGTGGGCGATGTCGAGCCGCGTCGGTATCCAGACGCGGTCGAACTTGGCGATGTGATCGAGAAAACGCTCGAGCCCGCTCGCGCGGCCCGGCCGGCCGGCGAGCCGGCAATGAAGGCCAACCGACATCATCTTCGGCGCGGTCTCGCCTTCACGATAGAGAAAGTCGAAGGCGTCGCGCAGATAGGCGAAGAACTGATCGCCGTTGGCAAAGCCTTGCGTGCCGATGAAGCGCATGTCGTTGGTATCGAGCGTATAGGGAATAATCAGGTGCGGGCCTTTGGGTCCCCTCGTCCAGTACGGCAGATCGTCGGCATAGGAATCGGATGAATAAAGAAAGCCGCCCTCGGCGAGCACGAGCTTGAGTGTGTTGGCCGATGTCCGCCCGGTGTACCAGCCGTAAGGCCGCTCGCCGGTCGCCTCGGTGTGCAACCGGATCGCCTCGCGCATATGTTGGGCTTCGTCGGCCTCGGAGAAATCTTTGTACTCAATCCATTTAAGCCCGTGAGAGGCGATCTCCCATCCGGCCTCGCGCATGGCGGCAACGGCTTCGGGATTGCGGACGAGCGCGGTAGACACGCCGTACACGGTGACCGGCAGCTTGCGCGCCGTGAACAGCCGCCACAGCCGCCAGAAGCCGGCGCGTGAGCCGTATTCAAACATCGACTCGATGTTCATATGGCGCTGGCCGGGCCAGGGCTGGGCGCCGAGCACGTCGGTCAGGAAAGCTTCCGACGCCTTGTCGCCGTGGAAGATCGCGTTCTCGCCGCCCTCCTCGAAATTGATGACAAATTGCACCGCGACGCGCGCCCCGCCCGGCCAGCGCGGATCGGGCGGCGAGCGGCCATAGCCGGCCAGGTCGCGCGGGTAATCCTTGGGATTGAAGGGGGTCATTCCAATCAGGCTCTTAAAAGAACTCCCGGCGCACCAGCATGGCAGAGGCTTGGGCCGATCTTCAAGTGGATGCCCTCATTGACCAAGCCCGGCGATGCCGCCATTAAAGCGTTCGATCGCCGGGAGCGCAGATGCACGCCATGCCAGAAGCCGACGAGGGCGCGCCCGGAGCAAAGATTGCTGCGCGGCTCGATGAACTTGCCGCGATCAGCGACGAGCCCGAACGCCTTACCCGGCTTTATCTCGGGCCCGGCCACCGCAACGCCGCCGATCTGGTGTCGCGCTGGATGCGCGACGCCGGCATGGCGGTGCGGATCGATTCCACCGGCAACGTGGTCGGCCGTTACCGCGGACGAGATCCCGGTCCAGGGACGCTGATGCTCGGCTCGCATATCGACTCGGTGCGCGACGCCGGCCGCTTCGACGGCACGCTCGGCGTCATTACAGCGATCGAGGTGGTCGCGGCCGCCGCCAAGGCGGGCAAGCGCTATCCGTTCGCCATCGAAGTCATTGCGTTCGGTGACGAGGAAGGCGTGCGTTTTCCGTCGACGCTGAGCGGCGCAAAAGCGCTCGCCGGGCGCTTCGATCGCAAGGCGCTCGATGAAGTCGGCGAAGACGGCGTATCGCGCCGCCAGGCGCTGCTCGCGTTCGGTTGCGATCCGCTGCGGCTGTCCGAAGAAGCGCTCTCGCCCGAACATGCGCTCGGCTATGTCGAGGTGCACATCGAGCAAGGGCCGGTGCTGGAGCAGGAAGGACTGCCGGTCGGTATTGTCACCGCCATCGACGGCGTCACGCGCGGCACCATCGAGGTCGATGGCGTAGCCGGACACGCCGGCACGGTACCGATGGCAATGCGAAAGGACGCCCTCACCGCGGCGGCCGAAATGCTGCTCGCGATCGAGGAGCGGGCGCGCGGGCGGCCCAATCTAGTGGCGACCGTCGGCAAGATCGAGGTACCGGCTTCAGCGGCCAATACCATTCCCGGCCGTGCGCGCTTCACGCTCGACGTCCGCAGTCCCGCCGATGCGGAACGGCTCGCCGCCGTAAACGACATCAAGGAACGTGTGACCGGCATCGCCGCCCGGCGTGGCGTCGGCGCCAATTTTTCCGTCGGCCACGAAGTGCCGGCGGCGATGTGCGATCAAAAGCTTTCCGGCCATCTGGCGGCCGCCATCAAATCGCTTGGCATCCCGGAGCGCCGGCTGCCGAGCGGCGCCGGACACGACGCGATGGCCTTCGACCGGGTCATTCCGTTCGCGATGTTGTTCGTGCGCTGCCGCGGCGGCGTGAGCCACAACCCCGCCGAGTTTGCCTCGCCGGACGATATCGACATTGCTGCACGCGTGCTCACATCTTTTTTAGATCGGATGTCCACACCATGACCATGTTACGCATCAAGGCCGGACCCTACGAGTTCGAGGCGCAGATGGAGAACGATCTGGCGCCGAATACCTGCGCGCGATTCGTGCGCATGCTGCCTTACCGTCAGCAAATCATTCACGTTCGCTGGAGCGGCGAAGGCTGCTGGATCCCGCTCGGCGATTTCGATTTCGGCGTCGGCTTCGAAAACTCCACTAGCTACCCGGCGCCGGGCGAGATCATTCTTTATCCTGGCGGCATCAGCGAAACCGAGATCCTGCTCGCCTACGGCCCGGTGGCGTTTGCCAGCAAGGCGGGCCAGCTCGCCGGCAATCACTTCCTGACCATGACCAAGGGCCACGAAAATCTTCAGGCGCTCGGCAAGATGTGCTTGTGGAAAGGCGCCCAGGACATCGTCTTCGAGCTTCAAACATAAGCCGCAATCGCCCGGCGCCATCAAAGCCGGGCGGCACCTTGCACGGCGAAATGCCCGGCGACAAAATGTGTCGCTGCGGGGAGGACATAGGCTCGTGACCGCGCGCGTCAATTGCTTTGCTGTTTTGCTGGCGGTGGTGCTGGCGTCGCTGCTGTTGGACGGCGGATTTAAGTTCGCCACCGCGCAGGCCAAGCTCGACGCGACCTATAGCGCGACGCTGCTTGGCCTTCCCATCGGTCGCATCTCGTGGACGGTCGAGCTGCACAACAATCGATTCACGACGGCAGCAACGGGCGGGATCTCCGGGCTATTGCGACTCTTTTCCGATGGACACGGCGACGTCTCGGCGCAAGGCAACCTGGCGGCAGGAGCGCCTGTCGCTTCCAATTTCGCGCTAACGCTTATTGCCGGCAAATGGTCCGATGAGGTGCGCATTCTGTTTCACGGCAACAAGGCCCAGGAATATGTAACGGCGGCGCCCGCGCCGGGCGCCAATCAAGTGCCGATCACCGACGCTAATCGCACCGGCGTGCTCGATCCGATGACGGCGCTGCTCGTTCACATGCCCGGCGCCGGAAAGACCGCGGTGCCGGAAGCCTGCGAGCGGACCATCCCGATCTTCGATGGCCACACCCGCTACAATCTGCGGCTCTCGTTCAAGCGGGTCGACACCGTCAGCACCGAAGGCGGCTATCAGGGGCCGGTCATTGTCTGCGCGGTGAAGTTCTTCCCGGTGGCGGGCTACGATCCCAAGCACTTTCTCATTACGTATCTGGCGGCACAGCACGACATAGAAATATGGCTCGCGCCGATAGCGGGTAGCCGGCTGATGGTCCCGTACCGGATGTCGATGCCGACGCCCATGGGATTTGGAATTTTACAGGCGACGAAGTTCGAGACCGTCCCGGCAAAATCGCAGACGACAAATCTCAATTGAAATATTGCCGCTGAAAATTTCGGGAGTTTCGCGCCAGCTTCCGGATATTGGGGCACCGATTCATCACGCGGCGGTATCGCCTTTGAGTTGATGAAATAAGTCAAAATCCGCACGATTCTTGTCTGGTTTTTGCCCACCTCCGGCCCGTTTTCCGACAGGAAACGACTTTAGCCCTTAAAAGCAGCGGCGTTTTGAGTGGGGTTCAAGCCGCGGGGTTGGGGCCGTTTTGTCAGGCGTAGTTGCGTTCATGCTCGGGCTGGGGGTCAGCGAAGAGCTTAGAGTTGCGCTTCTTAACGCGGGTCTGCTCGCGTTATGGGCGGTGCTGCCGGTATTTGCGGTCGGCTATGCGCGGCAATTGCTGGCCGCGCGGCGGCTGCGCCCGGATTTTTCGCTGCGCCTTTACGAGGCGATCGAATTAAATCGCGCGCTGACGGAGTACGAGAAGGTTTGGCGGCGGCGCAAGGGGCTCGTGGATCAGGACGACGGCGGAGCACCGTGGTGGCGGGTGCTGTTCCGACCTCGAACCGAGGTGGTTTCGCCGCAAGCCGACGAACTCGAAGAAGTCGACGCACACGCCCGTCACCTGCAAAACAACATCATTCGGCTCAAGCGTGGACCGCTGCGACGCCTGAAACTCCTGGTGCGCATCCTCTCGACGCGTTTTGCGCTGGGCGGCGCGCTCGCCGTTCACGTCCTGCTGCTCACGCTTTTGATGGTCGCATTGGAAAGTTCATGGGCCAGCGAACTGATCGTTAACGCAAGGAACCCCATGACCTGGTACCCGCTCGATCCGCGGATTTTCTACGCCAACGCCGCCGCTGCCATCCTTGCCGCCGCTTCGGCGCCAGCGTTTTTTCTGCTGCGCTGGATCAATCTTCGCCGCCGCTACGCGTTCGAATTTTGTGCGCTGAAGGAGTTTGCCTACGGCGATCCCAACAGGGTGATCGAGCAACTTAAAGCTGACGGAGAAATTCCGCCGGCGGATGCAAGCAACGACAATGAAAGCGACACCTGGTTTGCGGTCTTGGGGCTTTCCCCATCCGCAACTATCGAGGAAGTCAAGGAAGCCTACA
The DNA here is from genome assembly GCA_963753355.1 of uncultured Alphaproteobacteria bacterium. Taxonomy (GTDB): domain Bacteria; phylum Pseudomonadota; class Alphaproteobacteria; order Rhizobiales; family Xanthobacteraceae; genus BOG-931. The sequence goes on along the minus strand of CAVWBV010000023.1, from coordinate 116,352 downwards.
AATCGCTGATCAAACAGAACCATCCGGATCGGGTGCACGGCATGGCGCAGGCTTTCATGACTCTCGCCGAGACGAAGACCAAAAAACTCAACGCCGCCTACCAGTACGCTTTGTTCTCTCTGCCGCAACTCGAATCGAGGCAAAGCGCTGCCGTCACGTAAATCAATCGACCAGACACGATCTTGCGCGGGGACCGCATGTCGCTGATGGAAGGCTTTGAGGAGCAGTGTGGCAATCCACTCGACGTGGTCGAGCGCATGGCGGCCGCGAACCATTGGCCGTTCGAACGCTCGGCGGAATCCGAGATTGCGCTCGTCGTCACCGGCAAAAGCACCAATTACCAGATTTCGTTCAGCTGGATGGAAGACATCGAGGTGCTGCACGTCGCCTGCGCCTTTGAGATGAAAGTCCCGCAGCTACGGCTTTCGGAAGTGCAGAAATTGATCGCTGGCATCAACGAACAACTGTGGATCGGACACTTCGACGTCTGGACGCAGGATGGCGTGGTCATGTTCCGCCATGGCCTCATTCTCGGCGGCGGCGTCGCCGTCACTGGCCGGCAGTGCGAAGTCGCGCTTAGTAGCGCGCTCGACACCTGCGAACGCTTTTATCCTGCATTCCAGTTCGTGGTATGGGCCGGCAAGACCGGGCGCGAGGCGATCGACAGCGTGATGCTCGAAACCTGTGGCGAGGCGTGACGCTTCGCCCTTCCGCTACTAGCGGCCGCCGCCAACAACGCCGCGGATCAGGTCGGCGGCGCGCTCGGCAATCATGATTGTCGGTGCATTGGTGTTGCCGCGGACCACGCTCGGCATCACCGAAGCATCGACGACACGCAAGCGCTGCACGCCGTGGACTTTCAGTTCGTTGTCGACGACCGGGCCGATCGCGCAGGTGCTGGTCGGATGATAGACCGACTGGGTGTGCCGCTGCGCGAAATCCCAGATGTCCTCGTCCTTCGCCGATTTTGGGGCGAGATAAGGCGCCTTGGCGTGCGCGCGCATTGAAGGCTGCGCGGCGATGTCGAGGCCGAGCCGCACCCCGCCGATCATGCTGCGCCGGTCGTCGGCTTCCACCAAATAATGATGGATAATGCGCGGCTTTGCCGTCGGATCGGCGGAGCGCAGCATCACCTTGCCGCGACTTTTCGGTTTGAGCACGCAGCAGCCGAACGAAAGCGCGTGCGCCGTCGGCACACCGACAGCTTGCTGGTGCAGCATCACCGCGGCGGTGAGAAATTGCACGTCGGGCGCGTCCAGACCTTCGCGGGTGCGGAAAAATGCGCCGGTCTCGCCGCCGTTCGAGCTCAAGAGTCCGCTGCCGTCCGCTTCCCAGGAGGCCGCATCTTCCGCGGTCGGCGGCGTGAACAGACTTTGAGTGTCGGTGTACCAGCTCATCATCAGGAGCGGATGATCCTGCAACCCCGAACCAACCGGCAGATCTTGCCGAGCGGTAATGCGGTGCGGCGCGAGCTCCGCCGCGGGTCCGATACCGGAGAGCATCAAAATTTGCGGCGAATTATAAGCGCCGGCCGCCACAATGACTTCGCTGTCGGCGCGAATTTCCTCGCGCAAGCCGTTGCGAACGATCTCGACACCGATCGCCCGATCGCCGTCGAACAGAATGCGCGTGGTCAGCGCGCCGGTCAGCACTTTCAGATTGGGCCGCCCGCTCGCCGGGTGCAGGTAAGCCGCCGCGGTACTGCACCGGCGACCTTTGCGCGTTGTTGTCTGGTAGTAGCCGACACCGTCTTGAGCTGGACCGTTGAAATCCGGATTGACCGAGTGGCCGGCTTCGATCGCGGCGAGCTTGAACGCTTCTGTCAGCGGATGCCGGGTGTGCGGATCGGCGACTGACAGCGGCCCGAACTCGCCGTGAAACTGGTCCTCGCCGCGCGAATTACATTCGGCTTTGCGGAAATACGGCAGGACATCGTCATAGCTCCAGCCCTCTGCGCCGCCGGCGGCCCAGCCGTCGTAGTCGGCGCGATGGCCGCGAATATAGATCATCGCGTTGATGGCGCTCGAGCCGCCGAGCGTCTTGCCGCGCGGCAGATAGATGTACCTGCCGTCGAGGCCCGGTTCGGGTTCGCTGGTGTAATCCCAGTCGTATTGGTTTTTGCGGATGAGCGGCCAGGCGAGCGGGACTTGAATATCCGGCGCATCGTCGGGACCGCCGGCCTCGATGAGGATCACCTGCGCGGCAGGGTCTTCGGTCAACCGCGCGGCGAGCACGCATCCTGCGGAGCCGGCGCCCACAATGACGTAATCGGCCACTTCCACCCTCCCCCGTCGCCACGTATTGGACTAGGCCGGCGGCGTGATAGACACGCGCGGCACGTTCGCGAATAATCGCATGGAAGATCAAGAAGTACAGCGTGGGCTTAGCTTCGCGCCGCCCACCCCACGTGATGGAGTTGCGCGCGCATGACCGGCAGCCCAACGCTGCGGATCGGCATCGACACCGGCGGCACCTTTACAGACATCGTCTGTGTCGACGACGCCTCGGGCGCAATGCAGGTGACCAAGGTGTCATCGACGCCGCAAAATCCGGCGATTGCGCTGGTGCACGGCGTCAAGGCCATCCTTGCCGAGTGGGGCGCCGGCGTCGGCGACCTGGCAGTGCTCGCTCACGGCACCACCGTCGCCACCAACGCGCTGCTGCAAGGCGAGATCGAAGGCCTCGGATTGATCGTCACCGAAGGCTTCCGGCACATTCTCGAGATCGCGCGGCAAGCGGTGCCCGAGGGCTACGGCAACTCGTATTTCTGGGTGAAGCCCGAGCGCATTGTGCCGCTGCGCTACGTGCGCGAGGCCGGCGGCCGGCTGAACTTTCTCGGCGAAGAGCTGCGCGCGCTCGACGAGGCAAGCGTGCGCGCCGCGGCGCAATTCTTCCGCCAGGCCGGCATTCGAACGGTCGGCGTTTGCTTCCTGCATTCCTATGCCAATCCGGCGCACGAGCGCCGCGCCGCCGCGATCCTGCGCGAGGAATATCCGGAGTGCACGCTGTCGCTCTCTTGCGACGTGCTGCCGGAATATCGCGAATACGAACGCGCCGTGACGACACTGGTCGACGCTTTCATCAAGCCGCACATGAGCCGCTACCTCGACCGCATCCGCGACGAGCTTGGTCCGGAACTGAACAAAAGGCCGTTTTTAGTGATGCAATCGTCAGGCGGCGTCGCCAGCCCCGATCAGGTCATGCGAAAGCCGATCACTACGGCGCTGTCAGGCCCCGCCGCCGGCGCGCTCGGCTCGGCGGTGATCGCCGAGATCGCGGGCTTTCCCGATCTCGTCACCCTCGATGCCGGCGGCACCTCGACGGACCTGTGCCTGATCGAGTGCGGCACACCGAAAATTACCAACGGCGCGCGCGTCGGCCGTTTTCCGGTGCGAATTCCCATGCTCGACATCAAGACCATCGGCACCGGTGGCGGCTCGATCGCGTATCGCACTCGCACCGGCCAATTGAAGGTCGGGCCCCGCAGTGCCGGCGCCGAGCCCGGCCCGATGTGCTACCCGAATGGCGGCGACGAGCCCACCATCACCGACGCCAATCTCGTCCTCGGCCGCCTGCCGGCGGCTTTGATCGGCGGCGGTATAAAGCTCAACGTCGAACGCGCGCGCAAAGGACTTGAAGCGCTCGCGGCGAGCTTGCCCGGCAATTTGAATCCCGAGCAATTGGCCGAAGGCATTATCGAGATCGCCAACTGGGACCAGGCCAATGCCATCCGGCAAATGACCATTCGGCGCGGCATCGATCCGGCTGATTTCGCGCTCTTGTCATTCGGCGGCTCGGGTCCGGCGCAATCCGCCGCGGTGATGGAATTGATGGGTATGAAGACCACCATCGTGCCGCCGAACCCGGGGAACCTCTCTGCTTTCGGCCTTCTTGCCGTCGATTGGCGCACCGATCACATCGTCACCAAGGTGATGCACGAGGACGCGATCGATAACGCGGCGCTCGCTTCAATCTATGCGGCACTGGAACGCGACGCCGCCGCAACGCTGGAGAAAGACTGCATCGCCCCGGAAAAAATCGCACTCGTGCGCGAAGCCGACGTCCGCTACGCCGGCCAGTCCATGGAGGTACGGGTGCCGGCGCCGCCGGGCGACATCGGCGCGGCGTTCGTTTCGGGCCTCACCGAGACCTTCCACGCCGCGCATAAAAAGACGTTCGGCTACAACTATGCCGGCGCGCAGAAAGTCGAGCTGGTGAATTTCTGCGTCTCGGCCCTGGGCCTGATCGACCGGCCGCGGATTCCGGAAATCAGCAAGACCGGTGCGCCGCCCCAGCCTGAGATCCGGCCAGTTTATTTCGACGGAAAGTTCCGCGACACACCGGTTTTTGCCCGCAGCGCACTGGGTGCGGGGTTTCAACTGGACGGCCCGGCCGTTATCGAGGAGTTCGGCTCGACCACGGTCGTGTTTCCCGGCCAGCATCTCACCGTCGACCCGCACGGCATTTTGATCGTCAAAGCCGCCGGCAACAGCGCCAAGACGCAGCGCTGATCGGGACGTGTACCGACCCCGCTGGGATAGGTCGATCGTGATTACCTCAAGAGACGCCACGATCAAACGGTGAAGCCCCGGCAACTGTAACTTGTCACAGTTACCGCGGATGATTTGCCCGATTAGAACACGCCGATTGCAGACGGGAACAGGGGGGCCGGAACTTGCGCCGCGCTTTAGCACAACGCCGATGACCGGCCCCAACGAAGGCCCCGACCTTGGCAGTCCAAAACAAGGCGGGCGAACTCACCAGCTTTTGGCGCTTCTAATTTTTGCTTTGATTGTGCTGGTATTGGTACGTGTGTTTTTCAGCTGAGGCCTTAAGCTCGATTAAGCCGATTCGGCATGAACACATGAGTCAGCCCGCGCCTGCTTACTTGGTCGCCGTCTTTATGCTTTCCGCCACTGCTCCAGCTCTGGCGCAAACGGCCGGCGAAATGTTGCACGCGTGTCAGGCTCTTCAACGCGGAATACGCATCAGGGGCAACGAAGCGTTTTTGCCGTCCGGAGCAGAGGCCCAGCAATGTTGGGGCTTCATGAGCGCGGTTCAGGAATATTCCGTCCTGGCCGATCAAAACGGCAATCGTCTGTTAAGCGCGTGCCCAGCGGCGGATATCAAGACCACGCAAATCGTCGACGTGTTCGTGAAATATGCGAACACGCACCCTGACAAATCCAATACCTCTGCCGCGGTGGCGGCATACAACGCCATGGCGGACGCTTTCCCGTGTCCCTGAGCGGCTGACACACGTGCCAGCGCCGCAGCGGTGCCGCGCCAATTGAATTCTGCGGCGCGCGCTCCTTCGATCCGCTGCGTTACACGAAATATCTAATCGTATTTTATGAACACCCGCGCCTCGGCGTCGAGAACTTGTCAGCGATAACGGCACTTACTTCGCGAACATCCCTTTTGTGATTGAGCCGTTCACATCTTCCGAAATCAGATGCCGGTTACCGTGGGCCGCTTGAGAGTGAGTTCAGTGCGGGGCGGCAGCAGTGCTTCAAGAGACGACGCGCGACCAGGTTTTTATCCCCGGCGGCACGTTCCGCATGGGCTCCGACCGGCACTACCCTGAAGAAGCGCCGGCCCACCTGGTGAGCGTCGGCGAGTTCTGGATCGACCGCGCGCCCGTCACCAACAAACAGTTCCGTAAATTCGTCAACGAAACCGGCCACGTCACGTTCGCCGAGCTTAGGCCTGATGCTGGCGACTATCCGGGCGCGCTGCCTCGCATGCTGAAGCCCGGCTCGCTGGTTTTCTCACCGCCGAGAGAGCAGACCGATCCGCTCGGCTGGCCACAGTGGTGGAATTTCAAGTTCGGCGCCAATTGGCGCAGGCCTTACGGGCCGAGAAGCTCGATCAGCGGGCTCGACGATCATCCGGTTGTGCATATCGCGTACCGCGATGCGGAAGCCTACGCGGCCTGGGCCGGCAAGGAATTGCCGACCGAAGCGGAATGGGAGTTTGCCGCGCGCGGCGGACTGGACGGCGCCGAATTCGCCTGGGGCGACGATTTCACTCCCGGCGGCAGCCAAATGGCCAACACCTGACAGGGCGCATTCCCGCAGCAAAATCTCGCGACTGACGGCTACGGGCGCACCTCGCCGGTCACCGCCTTCCCGCCGAACGGCTACGGCCTGTATGACATGATCGGCAACGTCTGGGAGTGGACCACCGATGGGTGGTCCCCGGTCCACGACGCTGATCCTTCGGCAAAGCCATGTTGCGCGCCGCAAAATCCGCGCGGCGGCCGCGAAGATGAAAGCTCCGACCCGCGCCAGCCGAACATCAAAATTCCGCGCAAGGTGCTCAAAGGCGGCTCACATTTATGCGCGCCAAATTACTGCCGCCGTTACCGGCCGGCGGCGCGCCACGCTCACCCGATCGACACCTCGACCAGTCACGTCGGATTTCGCTGCGTCGTTCGGGCAAAGCCGGGAGGAGCATCATGAGCGCAGATGAAGGCGACCGCACGCGCAATCTCAGCCGCCGCAAAATTCTGCTCGCAAGCACCACGCTCGCCGCCGCCTCGGCGCTGGGGGCGGCGACGCCGGTTTCGACTGCGCGAGCTCAACAGTCAGCGGCATCGGGCAAGCAACCCAACATCCTCGTCATCATGGGCGACGACATCGGCTGGTTCAACATCGGCGCCTACCACCGAGGCATCATGTCAGGAAAGACGCCGAACCTCGATAAGCTCGCAGCAGAGGGTATCCGCTTCACCGATTATTACGCCGAGGCGAGCTGCATCGCCGGCCGCGCCAACTTCATCACCGGACAAATTCCGCTGCGCACTGGCCTCACCACCGTAGGTCAGGCTGGCGCCGATGTCGGCATGCCGGACCAGTCAGTAACGACGGCGCTGATCCTCAAGTCCATGGGCTATGCGACCGGCCAGTTCGGCAAGAACCATCTTGGCGACCTGAACAAATATCTGCCAACCCTGCACGGCTTCGATGAATTTTTCGGCTACTTGCACCACCTCGACGCGATGTCCGATCCGTACTGGTTCGACTACCCGCAGGACTGGATCGACAAATACGGACCGCGCAATCTCGTTCATTCATACGCGACCGAGACAGACGACCCTACGGTGATGCCGCGCTGGGGCAAGATCGGCAAACAGCGCATTGTCGATGAAGGTCCGCTCAAGCCGTTCAAGGACATGAGCGCGGATCACCAGATGTGGCAGAAGGGCCGCGACGCCAAATACGACATGGAGACGTTCGACTCCGTGCTCGTGGACCAGTCAAAGGGTTTCATGGACCGCGCCAAGTCGGCCGGCAAACCGTTCTTCATCTGGCACAACACCACGCGCATGCATGTCTTCACCTATCTGTCGCAGAAGTACCAGGCGAAGATGAACTACGAAAGCAATTTTCGGCCTCGAAGAGGCCGGCATGGCGCAGATGGACGATGACATCGGCGATTTGCTCAAACATCTCGACGACATCGGCGTCGCCGACAACACCATCGTGATCTCCACCACCGACAATGGCGCAGAAGTCTTCACCTGGCCCGACGGCGGCATGACGCCGTTCCGCGCCACCGAGGGCACCGTGTTCGAAGGCGGCTTCCGCGTGCCGTGCATTGCGCGATGGCCTGGCAAGATCAAACCGGGCACGGTCGAAAACGGAATCTTCTCAGGCCTCGATTGGCTACCGACGCTGGTGGCAGCGGCGGGAAATCCAAACATCGTCCAGCAACTTTTACAGGGGGTACAGCTTGGCGATCGGACCTACAAGAATCATCTTGACGGCTACAACCAGACGAATTTGCTGACCGGCAAAGGACCGTCGGCGCGCCACGAAATCTTCTACTTCGGAGAATCGCAACTCGGCGCCATTCGTATCGACGACTTCAAGTTCCAGTTCTACCAGCAGCCGTTCGGCTGGCCGGGCGAGAAGGTGGCGACCAACATGCCGACCATCGTCAATCTGCGCCAGGATCCTTTCGAGCGGACGCCGTCGATTCGTGGGCAGACGCTCAACGATCAGGGCGGCGGGTACATGAATGACTTCATGGCGCGCGAGTTTTGACGCTTCGTCCAGGTCCAGCAGACGGTCGCGGCGGCGGCGCAGTCGTTCGTCGAGTTTCCGCCCATGCAGCAGTCGGCCTCCTTCAACCTTCAGGCGGTCAAGGAGAAGATCGAACAGATGATGAAGAGCCACGAAGGGCAGTAAACGAACGAATGTCGACGCGAGCGCCGTTCGCCGCGTCGGAGAAACTCGAGACCACGATTTCACGGTGATGAGGCACCCATGATTCGAACCACGATGATTTCTCACGCGCTCGTGCTCACGTTTGCCGTAGCGGGAGCCGACGTGGCGCGCGCCGACGACGTACCCGAGCTCAATGTCGCTCCGGTCTGCCGCGGGATTGCGCAACAGGCCTTAACCCCCGGCGAAAAGGGCGGTCCGGACCTGGCATTTTCCCAGTGCGTCAAGGGCGAGCAGGCCGTCCGGCAACAGCTAGGCGAGTGGTCGACCTTCATGCCGGCGGAGAAGGCGAACTGCGTCGGATCCGAGCAAAGCGCTTTACCGAGCTACACCGGCCTTATCAGCTGCCTCGAAATGGCGCGCGACGTTCGGCAGCTGAACAAATAAGCCGCCTGGCTCAGGGGGCCGTCGGTACACAACGGAGTAGAAAATGTCCGATACAAATCGACGACGGCCCGCGTCACCAGACAGCGCACTCAGTCGTTGCAGAGCGGGCGCAGATCACGTCCAATGAATATTTCGCCTGGACCCTCCGCAAGGCGTACATGATCTATGGCGCACAGGCGATTGCACAGGAGTTCGTCAATTCGGTCAAGGAATTTCCGCCACATCAGAAGCCGCAGAGCTTCAACCGCGATCAGATCCTCGATCAGTTGCAGCACCCGGCCGAAGCCGATTGATGCGATTTGCTGAGGAAGCGACATGCGGATTAGCCGTCATGTTGTGGCATTGGCGCTGTTCGCGGCCGGCTGCTTTTCTCAGGCCGCCGCGCAATCTCCCGATCCCCTGCCCTCCTGGAATGACGGCTCGGTGGCGGGCGCTTCATGGGGTTTGTCCACCACACCAATGCCGAACGCGAATACGCTTACGACCGAGAATCAAAAGTCGGCAGGCTCGACAGAGCTCTTGACGAAGCGACGGCAAAGGGCTGGACGGTGGTCGACATGAAGAAGGACTGGAAGACAATCTATCCCTTCGAGGAAACGGTCAAAGACGTTCGGGGTAACTGATATGTGGATCAGACGAGCTTTGGCATTTGCGCTTTACCTGGCCGCATCGAGCGGTGCCTTTGCGCAAAATCCCGTGCCGGTCACGGTCGACAATTTTGCCCGCGCGGAATCCGACGTCTACATGGGCAATCTGGTCAAGGATGCTGGTGGCCTGAGCAAGCTTGCGCACCACCGCGAGCCTGCACCGATCGACCATCAGACCATCATCCGGCTCAATCGCGATACGCTCTACTCGTTCGGCGTTTTTGACCTCGACGCCGGGCCGGTCACGATCACCATGCCCGACGCCGGCGACCGCTTCATGTCGCTTCAAGTGATCAACGAGGATCACTACGTGCCGGCGGTCTATTACAGACCCGGTTCCCACACGCTCACGCGTGACGCCGTCGGCACGCGTTACGTCGTGGCCGCAATACGCACGCTGGCCGATCCGGCGGATCCGAAAGATCTCGCCCAAGTCCATGCGCTACAGGACGCGATCAAAATAAGCCAAAGCAGTCCGGGCAAGTTCGAGGTGCCGAACTGGGACCCCGAGAGCCAAAAGGAAATCCGTCACGCTTTATTGACGCTCGCCGCACACACGGACGGTTTCAGTCATGCTTTCGGCACCAAGGACCAGGTCGATCCGATCAAGCATTTGATCGGCACCGCGGCGGGCTGGGGCGGCAATCCTGACAAGGATGCGATCTATACCGGGGCCGTACCGGCAAACAATGACGGCAAGACGGTTTATAAGCTCAAAGTCGGCGACGTTCCGGTCGACGCCTTCTGGTCGGTCACCGTCTACAACGCTGCCGGCTATTTCGAGAAAAATCCCTACGACGCCTATTCGCTGAACATCATTACGGCGAAAAAGAGCGCGGATGGTTCGGTCGAGATTCAGTTCGGCGGCTGCGACGGCAAAATCCCCAACTGCCTGCCGATCATGCCGGGCTGGAATTACACCGTGCGGCTTTATCGGCCGCGGCCGGAAATTTTAAGCGGCAAATGGACGTTCCCAGCCGCGGTCGCGGTAAATTAGCACCCGCGCTGATTCGAAATTCGGCGGCGCTCGGATGGCGGCCGGCATCGCAGCGAACGCGTGCACGCCGACGGCCTGGAAAAGACGGACCATTGCCGCGAGCGGGTACAATGAGGCCGGGCTCTGGCTCACAGCTTTTGCGGAGCTTCGCAAGCGCGGTGTTGGCCGGCTTCATCGTTCTGATGCCGGGTGTTGCAACCGCCCAGCAATCGGCCCCGCCGAACGAAATGCCAAACACCGGTCAGGACGTCTTCGAACCGCCGCAGAATCTCTTTCAGGTACTTTACGGCTACCAGACCAAACCCAGTGGCGGCGCAGCGCCGGGTTCGCTCGCTACCACCACGACTGAAACGACGAACCTGCGTTTCGATCATCGTCTGGACTTGTCGCCGCAGTCACTGATCGTGCTGCGCGGCGACTTGCCGCTGGTCATAACGAACCCGGTGTCCGCCGATAACCCGAGTGGCAATGACCTTGGTGGCCTCGGCGATGCGGACGTGCAGGCGATCTACGCCCGCAATTTCGATTCGCGCTGGGCCGGCGGCTTCGGCGCCCGTCTGATCGCGCCGACCGGCGGTGACACGCTTGGCAGCGGCAAATGGCAAATCATGCCGATCGCCGGTTTTCGCTATGGGATGCCTGACGTGATCTCCGGCAGCTTTCTCGAGCCGTTCGCAAGATACGACGTAAGCTTCGCCGGCGATCCGGCCAAAAGAAACATCAGCAATCTGCAACTCGCGCCGTATCTCAATCTCGGACTTCCCGACGATTGGTTCGTCGCTTTCTTTCCCACGGCAGATATAAGAGTGAATTTCGGCGACCCGGTTCCCGGTCAGACTGGGCGGCTGTTCCTGCCGTTCGACGCCAGGGTCGGACGTGATTTAAACGATCACATCTCCTTGTCGCTTGAAATCGGTGTGCCAATCATCAAGGACTATCCGGTCTACAACTTCAAAGCCCAGGTCCGGCTCAACGTGGCCTACTGAAAGCATCGCGCACGACTTTGGCAGCAGGATTTCCGATGAAACCTCACGTCATTTGCCTCGTGGCTTGCAGCCTCGATGGGCGCACCTGGCCCAGCCGCTGGCGGCCCAAGGGATCAGCCGGCGATTACTTCGAGCAGGTCCACGAAGAGCTCGCCGGCGATTCCTGGATTATCGGCCGCGTCACCGGTCAGGAATTCGCCAAAGGCAAGCCGTATCCTGCTTCGGCAAAAGAAACATTTCCGCGTGAGCCATGGCTACCCCGCGCGAAAGCAAAGGCGTATGGCGTCGTCCTCGACGCGCACGGCAAGATCGGATGGGGCCGGTCCGATATCGGCGGCGATCCAATCGTCGTCGTCCTTACCGAATCGGTTCCCGATGCGCACTTGGCGGGGCTGCGCGGCGAAGGCGTGCACTACTTTTTCGCCGGGAAAGCCCAAATCGACCTCGTCCTGACGCTGGAAATTCTCAACCGCGAACTCGGCGTGAAACGGCTGCTGGTAGAAGGGGGCGGCACAACTAACATGGCGTTTCTGCGCGCCAGGCTGGTTGACGAGATCAACCTTATTGTCTGTCCCGGCGTTGACGGCACCAAAGGCGCACCGAGTGCGTTCGATACCGGTGAGGCTGATGGCGGGCAACCGGCGCCCCTGAAAGCGATGACGCTCGAGAGCAGCAAAGCGCTGGACCGCGGCGCCATGTTACTGAGGTACCGGGTCGAGAACGAAATCGCCAAAGCTTCCGAATAGCCGGAGTCCTAAGGGCTAGACCGAACGCTTCTCAGACGCCGACAACAACTCGGGCATCGCCCTTCGACATGGCCTTCATCGTATCGGTTGAGAAGTTGAAGTGCGCCTGTACAAGCTCGGGCGGCAAATGACTCAGCCACTGCGCGAATGAAATCGAGGCGTAATAGCTGCTCCGGAATACTTCGAGAAATATCAGGTCGGTATTACCGGTGTTTTCGACATAGTGCCCCATCGACCGCGGCACGTAGCCGACATCGCCGGCGTGAAAATCCTTGGTGTGCACCTTATTGCCGGCGGCAAATACGCCCATGCGGCCGGTGCCGGCGATGTAGTATTGCCACTCGTCGGCGTTTGGATGCCAGTGCAATTCGCGCATGGCGCCGGGCCGAACGATGACGTGGGCTGCAGCAACCGTGGATGACATCGGAAATTTCTTGGAGTTGGCAATGCGTGCCTCGCCATAGGGCGAGGTAAAGTCGGGCGCCTTCGCCAGCAGCGCGTAGCTAAACGACTCCGGCGTCGCGCCTTGCGGCCCCATGGCGCTTTTCTGGTCGGCGCTTAGCGGACCGGGCACCGGCGCCTGGAAGATATATTTCTCGTGCAACGGTATGGGATTGAAAGTCGAGGCCGGGAGCTGAAAGTTCTTGGCCAGCACGTCGACCGGCGTGTGCGCCATCCATTGCGTTACCAGGAAGGTATCGAACTCGGAAAAGGCGCCATCATCGAATACCAGCAGAAACTCGGTGCCGTCAGGATCGAGGCCCTGGATCGAATGCGGAATGCCCGAAGGGAAATTCCATAGGTCGCCCGCTTTGACATCAGCCACGAAGCTGCGGCCGTCCTGATCGAAGCCGGTGATCCTCGCGTTGCCATAGAGAACGAAGGCCCATTCGGCGGGCAGGTGCCAATGCAGCTCGCGTATGGCGCCGGCGGTCAGATACATGTCGACGGCGGCGAGACTCTTGGCGATCGGCAGCTCGTTTACGGTGACCTGACGCGCCCAGCCGCCGTCTTGGAGACGCTTGTTGGCCGCAGCAAAGGGAAACCAGAAATTCGGCATGTCGCCGCTGTCGGTCGACAACGGCATTTCGCTCGACGGAAACTGCGCACCGAGCGCAGGATTTTTCGGCCCCGGATCGGCACTGCTATGGGGATTGCCTTTAATGGCTTCCACCCCTTGCGCCGGGTTGTCGGGATTGCCGAGGGTGGGAGCCGCGTGCGCGGCCTGTGCAGTGAGCACGCTGCTGGCTGCAAGCGCTGCAAAACTGCGCCGGGATACGATCATCTGAAAAGCCCTTTGTCCTTTGCGATGCGCGGTGAACTTTTTGTTCGCCTTGTATCCCTCCGCTTACCTGATCTCACCGCCTTCGCGGCGCGCGGTCATCCAACACGATAAAAGAGTTCTAAAAAGAACACGTGCGTATCGAACGTTCTCGGCGTCGACTTGCCAACTCACAGCGGACGATGGGTCCGACCCAGCAGCCAGCCAATTCCAAGCGCAATAGCGGCGGCGGTGTACGGCTGCTGCTCTATGGTGTTGCGAAGCAAGTTCTCGAACGAAGACGCTCCTGCACGCGCGGTCTCGGCCATATCCGACGCGCTGTCGCGGGCCTGGCCGTACAAATCCTGGGCCGCTCCGCTCAAGCGATTCACGGCGCCTTCGGCTTCAAGCCTGGTGTTTCCGGTCGCGCGGCCGAAAGCTTCTTCCGCATTGCCGCCGACGTTCCGGGCTGTGCCGGCGATACGATTCTCGTCCATTGATGCTCTCCGCTAACAATGTGGTGTGGGACAACGTCCCATGAACGAGTTCCTTCTCATTTGGCAAAAAAACAGACGGCTTCGGCGCGGCCCAACGCCGCTAGCCCCTATGACGACGGTGTCGCCCGCGTCTTTTCGATAAGCACCGGAATGCCCTTAGACGCGGGCACGAAACTGCCCTTGGCGTGGTGCCAGAGCGGGATCAGCGGATTGCATTCGGGGTAGTAGCCGCCGACGCATCCTTGCGGAATGTTGTAGGCGTGCACGATGAAGCCGTCGACCCGGCGGCAGGCGTCGTCGCCGACCGCGGTGCGTAAACCAACAATTTCGCCTTCGCGCAATTCGAGACGCATGATGTCGTTCTCGTTCATGAACAGAACCATGCGCGTGCCGCGCACGCCGCGGAAGCGGTCTCGATCCGAATATACCGTGGTGTTGAACTGGCCCTGGCTGCGGAAGGTGGTGAGCTGAAAGATGTCGTTGCGCTTCGGATCGGTCTTGATGTCGGCGGTGAGGCTTTGCTGCGCGATAAAGTTGGCTTTGCCGGTCTTGGTCTTCCATTCGCGGTGACAGGCAGGAAGCGGGCGATGAAAACCGCCCGGCTGCCACATTCGTTTGTTGAAGTCCTTGAACTGCTCAGGATAGGTCCGCTCGATGGCGTCGCGGATGCGGCCGTAATCGGCGACCCAGCCGTCCCAATCGGCTTTTGGATTGGGCGCAAGCACAGCCTTCGCCAAAGCTGCGACGATCCATGGCTCTGACCGAAGCTCGCCGCTCGCCGGCTCGGCATAGCCGTGCGACCCGTGAATGCAAGCGGTAGAGTCCTCCACACTGACGTCTTGCGGCTTGCCATTCTGCCGGTCGACTTCGATGCGCCCGAGACACGGCAGGATGTAGGATACCTCGCCGTGGACCAGGCATGATCTGTTGAGCTTGGTTTCGATCTGCACCGTCAGCCGAAGCCGGCGCCACGCCGGCAGAAGCCGATCAAGGTCAGGCAGTGCTCGTACCAAGTTACCGCCGAGCTGAAACATGGCGTGGACTTCGCCTTTGATGATCGCTTCGGCCGCCTCGGTGCAGTTCAACCCCTTTTTTTCCGGCGGATCGAAACCATAAAGCTCCTCGAGCTTGTCGTTGGGAACAAGCTCGGGCTTCTCGGTGATGCCGACGGTCCGCTGGCCCTGAACATTTGAGTGACCGCGTATCGGCAGCACGCCGGCCCCCGGCCTGCCGATATTGCCGCGCATCAGCAGAAGATTGGTCACCATCTGCACGTTCTCGACACCGTTGACGTGCTGCGTCATGCCCATGCCGTAACCGATGATCGCCGCCTTAGCCCGCGCGTAAACGGTTGCCGCCGCTTCCATCGCCGAACGGTTGAGGCCGGAGCCGATTTCCAGCTCGGCCCATTCGTGACCGCGGACGGAAGCCTCAAATTCCGCAAATCCGTGGGTGTGATCGGCGATGAACTGGCGGTCGAGCACGCCGGCGCGGCCTTCTTTTCTCTCCAGGTCGTCTAGCTCGAACAACGCTTTGCAGACGCCCATGAGCGCCGCCTTGTCACCGCCGACAGTGATCTGGTGGTACTGCGAGGCGATCGGCGTCGATGAGCCCGACAGCATTTCGATCGGGCTCTGCGGGTTGGTGAACCGCTGAAAGCCGCGCTCGCGCAGCGGATTGAAAATGACGATGGGCACGCCACGCTTGGCGCAGGCTTGCAGCGGATGCAACATGCGCGGCGCATTCACGCCGGTATTGTGGCCGATGATGACGATGCAATCGGTTTGCTCGAAATCTTCCAGCGTCACCGTGCCGACCGGCACGCCGATGGTTAGCGGCAATCCTACCGACGTGCTCTCGTGGCACATATTGGAGCTGTCAGGCAGGTTATTGGTGCCATACATGCGAGCGAACAGGGCGTAGAGGTAAGACGCTTCCAGCGACGCGCGCCCGGAGCTGTAAAAGACGGCGTTTTCGGATCGAGCTGTCTCAGCTCGCCGGCGATGTCCGCAATCGCCTCCTCCCACGCCACCGGCACATATTTGTCGCTCGCCATGTCGTAGCGCAGCGGGTGGGTCAGGCGGCCTCCTCTTCGACCGCGTGGTCGCTCCACGATTTCGAGCGACCTCACGGTGTGCGCGGCGAAGAAGTCGAGCCCGCAACGCCGGCTGGTGATTTCCCAGGTGGTCGCCTTCGCGCCTTCCTCGCAAAACTCGAATGGCAGGGCTTCGCCGGTTTGGCCCACGAGCAACTGACGCACGCAAAACCATGCGGCTTGTTTTGATGAAGCAGGATCCGCGTGCCGCTAAACGGAACGCGCTCGTGTGTCAGGCTACGGCGCAGGGACCCAACAGAGCCCCAGCCGCCGGCGGGATGCGTATATTCGGTTAACTTTACGTCGCGTTTCACTTGCAACCGCTTCGGAAAGCCCTTTGCCAGCCGTCATTTCGTCAATCCGAAGCGGCGCATGTAGTTCCAGCGACCGAAAGAACCGGCGAGAAGCCGGAAAGGCCTTTCTAAACGCAGGCGGCGTCGGCTCATCAGCCCGTGGTCTTCCCCTGGATCTCACGGATGACAGCATCGGCGCGCCGAAAGCCTTCGGAAGCGATCGGGATGCCGGCATAAACCGCCGTATGCAACAAGATCTCGGCGATCTCCTCGGCAGTGACGCCGTTATTGAGCGCGCCGCGAACGTGCACCTCAAATTCGTGCCAGCGCGCCAGAGCGGCAAGCATGCACACGTTCAGCATGCTTCGCGTCTTGTGCGAGAGACCTTCGCGCAGCCAGACGTTGCCCCAACATTGCGTCTGGGTGAACTCGATAAAATGCTGCGTAAAAGGATTGGCTTTCTGCTTGCCGGCATCGACGTAAGCCGCACCGAGTACTTCGCGGCGTACTTTGGCGCCTTGCCGCGCCCGCTCCGAGATTGAATCTGGTAAAGTCACGTTGGCCTCCGCTGTTGGTAAAACAGGACTTAAAGATTATGCCGGAACGCCCGCACGAAAAAGGCCGCGCCGCGGTTGACTTAAGACAGCGTTTGGCGACGATCTTTCATGGCATCACTTGGCGCCGCATCGACGCAAAAGCCTCAATACGCGCCGTCTCTCGCATTTCTTCGCGGCGTCGGCACCCGGCAGGTTCGCATCGTTTGCGGCTTGATTCTCTTTTCCTATCTGCTGTCGCATTACATCAATCATGCGCTCGGCAATATTTCTCTCGACGCTTTGGAATTCGGACTTTGGTTCCACATGGGGTTCTGGACGAGCCCGATCGGAACGCTGCTGCTCTATCCGGCGCTCTTCGTACACGGCTCGCTCGGCTTATGGGCGCTCTATCGGCGCCGCTACTTTCGCTGGAAAGCCGCCGAGATCACTCAGCTCACGCTCGGGCTGCTGATCCCGCTCATGCTGTGCACCCACCTGATCGGCGAGCGCCTGGGCGTTTCGCTCTACGGATTGCATCGCACTTACGCGTTCGCGCTGTATAATTTTTGGGTGGCGCGGCCGGACCTCGGCGTGATGCAGGCAACGCTGGTGCTGGTCGCGTGGATCCACGGCTGCATCGGTCTTTATTTCTGGCTGCGCCTGCGTAGCTTCTTTTGGCGCGCGGCGCCGCTTCTGCTTGGGCTCGCCGTCCTTCTGCCGGCGCTCGGCTTGCTCGGCTTTTATCAGCAGGGCCGAGTTGTCCGATCGCTCGCCCAGGAGCCGGCCTGGCGCGCGGACGTTCTGGCTCCCGATGCGGTTGGAACGGCCGCCGAGCGCACCAACCTCGTACGCATCAGGGACGGCTTTCTTTGGTTCTACGCCGGAGCGATCGGTTTCGTATTTGCCGCACGCGGCATCCGCGTTCTCAACGAGCGCCGGCGCGGGATCGTAAGGCTAAGTTATCCGGGCCGGACAATACGCGTGCCGAAAGGCCTTTCGGTTCTGGAAGCCAGCTATCGGCATCGCGTGCCGCATGCCAACGTCTGCGGCGGCAAGGGACGCTGTTCGACCTGCAGGATTTGGATTATCGGCGACCGCGCCGGGCTGCCGTCGCCGTCTGCGCGTGAAGCGTTCGTGCTCGAACGGATCGGTGCGGCCGCCGATCCGGCCGTGCGCCTTGCCTGCCAGTTGCGGCCGACGACAGACCTGACATTCGTCCCCCTCCTGCCGCCGCAGGTCGGCACGGCGTTTCTGCGCGGCGGGGCGCGCATGCATCCCGGCGAAGAACGCTATTTGGTGATCATGTTTGTCGACATGCGCAACTCGACGCAAATGGCGGCGGATCAGCTGCCGTTCGACACCGTCTTTATTGTCAACCGCTTCCTCGGAGCCGTCGCCAAGGCCGTAACGCAGTCCGGAGGCAAGGTGAATCAATATCTCGGCGATGGGCTGCTGGCGCTGTTCGGTATCGACACCGACGCGCAGACCGCGTCGCGTCAGGCGCTGCGCGCTGCCGCGGCAATCGCCGGCAACATCGAAGACATGAATCGCGAGCTTGCGGATGCGGCCCGCGCGCCTGTTCGCTTTGGCATCGGCATCAATGGCGGCGACGTAATTATCGGTGACATCGGCTATGGCGAAAATGTCGCCTACACCGCGCTGGGCGACGCCGTGAACGTGGCCGCGCGGCTACAGGACATGACCAAAGAATTCGCCTGCCAGGCGGTGGTCTCCGATGAAGTGTGCAAGCTAGCGGGGTTTGCCGATGGGGCTACGGCGACCACCGAAGTTCACGTGCGCGGCCGCGCCGAGCCTGTCACCGTGCGCAAATTTGCCGACGCAGCCGCTGCGTCGGCCGGGCGCGCGACGGCAGAAAAAAGTGACCGCGCGTCATCACGCGACCAGGCTAGCTGACTGATCTTGGCGCTAAAGGTTTTGGGCGATATAGAAAAGACGCGGAAAGCTACTGGAATGATGAACGTCCACTCCAAAGAATGGCCCTGGCCGACAGCGCCGGATTTGCCGCGGCGGGCGGTCGATCCCATCGTTCTGCAAATCGTCGAAGGCACGCTCAATTCCATCGAGGCGGAAATCGAATACGCCATCGAGCGCACCGCGCGCTCGCCGATGATCCGCGAAGCACACGATTATCGCGTCGGCCTGTTCGACCGCTATTGCCGCAAGCTCACTGGCCGCTCCTACTCGGCGATGCCCAACGCCGTGGTGCGCGATTTTCCGCCCGACACCATGCGGCCGGGCGACGTGTTTCTGATGAACGACACTTACCTCACCGAGGGATCGATCGGGCATTTGCCCGATCTGTGTTCGACAGTGCCGGTGTTTCACGACGGCGAGGTCGTCGCCTATATCCAGGCCTTCGGCCACCACGACGACATCGGCGGCCGCGTCCCCGGCTCCATGCCCGGAACTGCGACCACTGTATTCGAGGAAGGCCTCGCGGTGCCGCCGGTCAGGTTCTACGACGCCGGCGTCCGTAACGACGCGGTCTTCACCATCATCAAGCGCAACACCCGCGTGCCGGAGACGCTCGCTGCCGATCTCGACAGCGAGGTGCAGGCTTGCCTTATGGGCGCGCGCCGCATGGCGGAATTGTTCGCACGCTTCGGCCGCGAGACCGTCGAAGCCTGCTTCCAGGCGATCCTCGACACCTGCCGCGATACCTTCCGCCAGGAGCTCCTGCCGAAAATCGCCGACGGCGAATATCACTGGGAAGATTACGTCGAGCACGACGGCGTCACCGATCCCAAGCTGCATAAGCTCGCGCTGACGCTGATCAAAAAGGGCGACCGCATCACGCTCGACTTCACCGGTACTGATCCGCAATCGGACGGCCCGATCAACTGGCCGGCCGACTACGCCGGCGGCGCGTTTTTGATCAAATGGATTGCGCCGATCCTGCGGAACCTCGCCGATACGCCGGAGCGAGCCGCGGAAATTCATGTCAACGAAGGCGTCTGCGAAGTTTTCGATGTCGTGTTCCCGCCCAAGGGCACGCTGATCACGCCCGAATGGCCGGCGGCGACCAACGCGCGCTCGTTCGTGCTGTTGCGCTGCCTCGGCCTTCTGGCCGGCGTCGTGGCGCAAGCCGCGCAAGGCCGCATGCCGGCCGATCAGGAGACCATCCGTTACACCGGCTTTTACGGCGCCGACAAAAACGGCAAGACGTTCCTGTCGCGCGAAGTTTTGGGCGGCGGCTCCGGCGGGCGCTACTACGCCGACGGAAACGACGCCATCCACATTGTTCCGGACTCGCGGAACCAGCCGGCCGAGTTCACCGAGACGCGCTTCCCGCTGCTGGTTGAAAAGCTCGCGCTACGCACCGATTCCGGCGGCGTCGGCAAGCGCCGCGGCGGGCTCGGCTACGACAAGCATTATCGCGCCCTGGTCGATTGCCGCACCATTGTCACCGCCGACCGGGTGCGGCTCGGCTGTTATGGCCTCAACGGCGGCAAGGCCGGCACGCCGTTCTGCGTCACCGTCGACGCCGATGGCGGCCATCCCCATGATCTCGGCGGCCTGGTCGACGGCGAACCTGTGAAGGCGGGACAGATTGTCCGCGTTGTCACCACCGGCGGCGGCGGCTGGGGCGATCCGCTGGAGCGCGAGCCCGAACTCGTTCAGCGCGACGTGGCCGAAGGCAAAGTCTCGCCCGAAGCGGCACGCGCCGACTACGGCGTGGTGGTGCTGGCTGCCGCCGAAGGTACTTTCAAGGTTGACGCGCCGGCGACCGCGGCGCTGCGCGTCAATCTCAGAGAGCAACGCAAAGCTGTGCCGGCGATGATCGACCGCGGCGAAGGCTTTGACAAAATGCTGCGCGGCGAGGTCAAGCCGTGGGTGCGGTCGGGCTGATCTCCGCGCGTCATTGCCGGGCTTGACCCGGCAATCCATTCTGCGATTGAACTTGCGGGGGGCGTCAAAGTGGCGCGTCGGCATGGATGCGCGGGTCAACGCGCGCATGACGAAAGACCATTTAATTCTCATGACGAACGAAGGTTCAAGGTTATGGCCATTGAAGTCGCCAAGGTCGAATTGAAGAACGTGCAGGATGCCTCGGGCATGGAGGCGGCGATCAAGAACGGGCGGTTCAATGCCGATGAAGTGATTGCCGTCATCGGCAAGACCGAAGGTAACGGCGGGGTCAACGACTTCACCCGCATCCTCGCCGACCAGGCGTTCCGCGCGGTACTGAGAAAACTCGGCAGCCGCTCGGAGAAGGACATTGCACAGATCCCGATGGTGTGGTCGGGCGGCTGCGACGGCGTCATCACCCCGCATGCGACGGTGTTCGCGCGCAACGCCAAAACCGGCCCGGCGGACAAATCGCGCCTCGTCATCGGCACCGCCATGAGCGCCGAGATTTTGCCCGAGGACATCGGCCGTCCGGCGATGGTGGAAAAAGTCGCCGACGGCGTGCGCGCCGCCATGCGCGACGCCGGCATTTCCGATCCGGCCGACGTGCATTACGTGCAGACCAAGACACCGCTTCTCACCGTCGACTCCGTCCTCGACGCGCACAAACGCGGCAAGGATGTTTTCTGCGAAGTGCACGAATCCATGGGCGTGTCGAACGGCACCACCGGCCTTGGCATTGCCGTTGGCCTAGATGAGATCAAGATGCCGAAGGCGGAGGAAATCTGCCGCAACCTCGATCTTTATTCGTCGGTCGCCTCATGCTCGTCGGGCGTCGAATTGACGCAAGCGCAGATCGTTTTGCTCGGCAACAAGGCGGGCGCCGGCGGCCGCTACCGCATCGGGCATGCGGTCATGAAGGACGCGCTGGACATCGACGGAATTTATGAATCCATCCGCAATGCCGGGCTCGATCTGCCCGAACGTGCGCGCGCCGAAGACCTCAAGGGGCGGCTGGTCAATTGCTTCATGAAGTGCGAGGCCGACCGCACCGGCAAGCTGCGTGGCCGCCGTCAGATCATGCTCGATGATTCCGATGTGGCTTGGCACCGCCACGCCAAGGGCGCGGTCGGCGGCGTCGCCGCGGCCGCGATCGGCGATCCGGCGGTGTTCGTCTCGGTCGACGCCATGCATCAGGGGCCGCAAGGCGGCGGCCCGTGCATCGCCATCATCGACGCCGGCGAGTAGTGTCGGCGCGGCACGGGCTTTGCTTGGTAACGCCCGTCACAACGACGGTTTTCCCGATGCTCGTTCGACGGATTTTCATCGCCGTGGCTGCCGCTCTGCTGCTGGCCGCCGCGCCGACCGGCGCATTTTGCGCCGACAAGGTGAATGTCGGTGTCTTTCCGGTTTCTTCGTCGCTGCCCTACTTCGTTGCGCTCGACCTCGGCTACTTCAAGGAACTCGATCTCGATCCGCAGACCATCACGTTGATGGGCGGTCCGGCCAATGTCGCCGCCCTGATCACCGGGCAGATCGATGTGTCCGTTGTGCTGGTCACGCTCGAAGGGCTGAACGCCAACCTGAAGAAGCCAGGCGCAGCAATGTACGTCGCCATGAACGGTCAGAACGCGTCCCACCGCATGGAGCAGTTCGTGGTGCGCGCGGGCCTCGCCGACCAGGTCAAGTCGCTGAAGGATTTCAAGGGCCGCAAATTAATGTCGGCGCCAGGACCGGCGAATATTAACACCGCCAAGGGCATTCTCGCCAAGGTCGGCCTGCGCGACGGCGATTACACCATCGATCAGCTCGACATGGGCCAGCACATCAACGCCATGAAGGCAGGCACGTTCGATGGCGGATATACGCTCGAACCGAACGCCAGCGTTATGAACCAGATGGGTTTTGCCAAAACCGTCGAGGCCGGCGTGATCGCCAAATACGTCCTCAACGATCCCGAAGCCGATCCGTTTGCCGCAGGCTGCGCGTTCTCGTCCGATTTTATCAGCAAGCGGCCCGACGTCGCCAAACGCTTCGCCCAGGCATGGGCGAAGGCGCTGGCGCTGATCGCCAGCAATCCCCAGGCCGCGCGCAAGCATTTGCTCAAGAATACCCTGACGCCGGAAAGCGTCGTCGACACCATTCCGATGCTCGGCTACGTCATGGTGAAAGATATGACGGAAAAGCAGATCGCCGACTTGCAGACGTTCGCCGATTTCGGTCACGAGATCGGCGTCGTTCCGGAAAAAGTCGACGTGAAGAAGTATTTGCAGCCTTTCTGATGGCGGTTTTGGACGCGCGACATGAATGATGCGCCGCAGGCGGCACGGCCGGCGGAAACGGCGCCGCAAACGCCCGGTGCGGAACAACGTCCCCACGTCACTATCCGGGGCTTGAGCAAACGCTTCAGCGCAACGGTTATCTACGAGAACTTCGATCTCGACATTCCGCGCGGCGCGCTGGTCTCGGTATTCGGGCCGAACGGTTGCGGCAAGTCCACCCTGATCAACACCATCGCCGGACTGACTCCGCCTGACGCCGGGCAAATCCTTTTCGACGGACGGCGGCTCGCCGATGTGAAGTTCGGCTATGTGTTTCAGAACTATCGCGAAGCGCTTTTTCCGTGGCTGCGGGCCTTTGACAACATCGCCTATCCATTAAAGCTGATGAACGTGCCTCAAAAGGAGCGGCGCTTGCGGACGGAAGCCTTGGTCGCGCACCTCGGCATCAAGCTCGACCTTGCGCTTTACCCT
Source organism: uncultured Alphaproteobacteria bacterium (assembly GCA_963753355.1). Classification (GTDB taxonomy): domain Bacteria; phylum Pseudomonadota; class Alphaproteobacteria; order Rhizobiales; family Xanthobacteraceae; genus BOG-931. The sequence continues at coordinate 93,053 of CAVWBV010000023.1, read as the reverse complement.
TATCAAATGTCCGGCGGCCAACAGCAATTGGTGTCGATCCTGCGTGCGCTGGTGGTCGAGCCGGAAATCCTGTTCCTCGACGAGCCGTTCTCGGCGCTCGACTATGAGATGACGCTGTTCATGCGCGCGCAGCTGCAGCGCATTTTCATGGAGACCGGCACCACCACGTTATTGGTATCGCATGACCTCGAAGAAGCCGTTTTCCTTGCCGATCGCGTGCTGTTGTTGTCGCGGCACCCGGCGCGGGTCGCCGCCTTCACGTCCGTGAACGTTGCCCGGCCGCGCACCGACGCGACGTTGTCCGACCCGGTTTTCGTGCAGACCAAGGCGGAGTGTCTCGACGTGTTTCAACGCGAGGTACGCCGGGCATGAACGCCAATCGCGCCGCGGCGTTCCTACCGATTGTCGGCGTCGTAGGCCTCCTCGCCCTGTGGTCGATCGCGTCCTACTGGCAATGGGTCGATCCGGTGCTGCTCCCCTCGCCGCTCTCGACTTTCCGTTCGCTGTGGCAAGGCATGGACGGCGGCCCGCTCGGCTTCGATTTCGTCAAGACCGTGTACCGGACCGCCGCCGCGACCGCGATCGCCGCCGTGATCGCCATTCCGCTCGGCATCGTGCTCGGCTCTTCCGAGCGGCTTTATCGTTCACTCGAATTCGTCATCGATTTTTTCCGCTCAACGCCCGCTTCCGCCATGTTCCCGCTGTTCCTCGTGTTGTTCGGCGTCGGCGACGAAACCAAGATCGCAGTCGCGGCATTCGGCGCCATCCTGGTCATTCTGTTCAACGTCGCCTACGGGGTAATGAACGCGCGCAAGACCCGGCTGCTCGCCGCCAGGGTGATGGGCGCTTCGCGCCTGCGGGTCCTGATCGATGTCATGCTGCTTGAATCGCTGCCGCAGACTTTCATCGGCCTGCGCAATGGCGTGTCGCTCGCGCTGGTGATCATTGTGGTGGCCGAAATGTTCATCGGCTCGCAGGACGGCCTCGGCCATAGCGTATTCGAGGCGCAGCAATTGTTCGACATGCCGCGCATGTACGCGGCGATCTTCGCCGCGGGCGCGCTAGGCTATGGTCTCAATCTTCTGTTCCTGTTAGTCGAGCGGCGCTTCGTCCACTGGTCGGGAAAATAGCGAGACCATGGCCGACAAAAATCTGCTTCGCATGTCTGCCCGCGAACTGGCGAGGCTTATCGCATCGCGCGCTGTAAGCCCCGTGGAAGTGCTCGACGCTTATCTGGCGGCGATTGAATCGCTCAATCCGCAAATCAACGCCGTTGTTACGCTTGCCGCCGAACAGGCACGCGATGCCGCGCGACGTGCCGAAGAAGCGGTGATGAAAGGCGAAGCGCTCGGCGCGTTGCATGGGTGCCGATCGGCGTCAAGGACATCACACCGACCGCCGGCATCCGCACCACTTACGCCTCGCCGCTTTACAAGGACTACGTGCCTGCGGAAGACGCCGAAGCGGTGCGCCGGCTCAAAGCCGCCGGCGCCATCGTGGTGGCGAAAACCAACACGCCGGAATTCGGCGCTGGCGCCAATACCAACAACGCGCTGTTCGGGCCGACACGAAATCCGTGGAATACGGCATTGAGCGTCGCTGGTTCTTCGGGCGGCTCCGCTGCGGCCGTCGCTGCACGCATGTTGCCGATCGCGCAAGGCACGGATTTCGGCGGCTCGGTTCGCGTTCCCGCCGCGTTTTGCGGCATTGTCGGCATCCGCGCGACGCCGGGCCTGGTGCCGAGTTATCCGCTGCACTTGCCGTGGGATCCGGGACAAGTTCATGGTCCGCTCGCGCAGGACGCCGAAGACGCGGCGCTGTTTCTCGATGCCCTCGTCGGCTTTTCGCGGATTTCCCCGATCTCGGTCGCGCCGCCCTGGCGGAGTGCGGCGGAAGCGCTGGAGCATGGTAGCGGCATCAAGGGCCTGCGCGTGGCCTATGTCTCCGACATTGCCGGCATTGGCGTCGACGCAGAAGTCGATGCGATCTGCCACGGCGCGGGGACGGCGTTGCAAAAGCTCGGCGCCGAGGTCGAGCAGATCGAATTCGACGTGAGCACCGGCCGCGCCGCGTTTCAAACGTGGCGCGGATTTTGGATGGTCGGCCAACAGTACCAACGGCTTTCGCACGTGGGCGAATTCGGGCCGAATTTGAGAGGCAATGTCGAAGCTGGACTGAAACTGACCGCGCGCGACTACGCGGCGGCCGAGCAAGTCCGCGAACAGATTTTTCATCGCTTCCGAAAGCTATTCGAACGCTTCGATGTGCTGCTGACACCGGCGGCGCCGGTCAAGCCGTACCCGGTGGAAATGAATTTTCCCGACAGCATCAACGGCCGCAAGTTGGATAACTACATCGACTGGATCGCGCAGGCTTACCTCATCACGCTGGTCAGCCTCCCTGCCGCGAGCGCGCCCGCGGGCTTATCGGCGGACGGGCTGCCGATCGGCATGCAAATCGTCGCGCCGCGCTTCGAAGAACCCACGATTCTGCGGGTCGCGCGTGAAATCCACCGCCAAAGCGGCGTCGGGGCGCCGCGGCTGTGGGCGGTCCCCTGAGTGCGCGCTGCACAAAACCTGTCGGCGTTGTAAATGCTGAGGTTTCCCATTCCAGGGAAGGGAACTTATTGGCCGCTTCGCAGTTGCAATATCGGGATACCGGAGGCTCGAATGCGCTGCCCAACCTGCAATCAAGCAATCGACCACGATAAGGCATGGAAAGGGACCGCTGACCGCTTTTATTGCAGCGAGTTCTGCGCCGATTCCGAAAATATTGTCTCGCTACCGCCGCCGCGTCGGTCTCTCCGGGAGCATTTCGACCGGCAGTACATGCAGAGGCTCGAACGGCTCGTGGCGCTACGGAAGCAACACGCCGCCTAAGCGCGACTCCGCACGAGGTTTCACGTCTTTTGCAAAAACAGGGCGTCCTGCGTGCCATCAACCGGTACAGCGGCGTCGCGAACCGTCCGCGATTACACGCCCTCCTCCTCATATAACGGCAATTGCAGCGTATCGACGATTTCCCTGCCGAATGCATACCTAGCGAGCCCCGGAATCGCACAGATGTTGATGATTGCGTTCCGCAGGTGCAGACCCCAGCGGGTTTTCGGTGCAAACGCCATCGAGAAACGTTCGGCCCCTCTTTGCTTGGCCGCAATATAGCTGCGCAGGAGACCCTCATAATTGGCGAAAGCCTCCCGCGGGCGGCCGCCGGCTTTGGCAAGCTCACCAGCAAGCACATAGGCTGCAGTCATAGCCAAGGCCGAGCCTTGTCCGGCCATAAGCGATGCGCAAAATGCGGCATCACCGACCAGTGCGACGCGGCCGCACGACCAGCTTGGCATCTTGATTTGGCTGACGCGATCGAAATAAAGTTCTTGCGCATCGTCGAGTGCGTCGAGAATCTTGGCACATTCCCAGTGCATGGAGCCGAATTTTTCACGCAACATCGTCTTTTGCGCGTGCAAATCGGCTGCGAGCGATAAGTCCTCGGCGTTGGCGGCGAAGACAAACAGGAACAGCGTGCGCTCGTCGCGCAAAGCAACGCGACCAAGCATGCGACCTGGCTGGCTGTAAATGACATAAACGTTTTCGTCCCGCGGCCGATAGCCCGCGACTTCGAAAGCGGCGACCACGTAACCAAGCTGCTTCTCGAAGTTCTCCTGGGCTCCGAACGCGATTTTGCGCACGCCGGAATGCAAACCATCGGCGCCGATTACCAGACCGAAGGAGCGCGCCGTCGCGCGCTTGAAACGCACGCCCACTTGGTCGGCCTGTTGCTCGAGATCGACGATTTCATCTCCGAGGATGACTTCCGTCCTCGCGGCGATTTTATTGTACAACAAACGCGACAACTCGCTTCGCGGCAGCGTCGCGAAACGTCCGCCGGTCAACTCGTTGAGCACCCCTATTCCGAAACCGGCCACACGCTCGCCGCGATCATCGACGATCCGCATTTCCGTTATGCGGTAGCCGACTCGGCCGATATCATCCGCCAAACCCATTCGCTCAGCGAGATCGTAGCCTAAGCCCCAAAAGTCGATGACAAAGCCGCCGCTGCGCAGCGTCGGTGCGCGTTCGATGATCGTCGGCGCAAAACCGGCCCTTTCCAGCCAATAGGCAAGCGCCGGCCCCGCAATGCCAGCGCCGGAAATGAGAATCTCGCGGTTCATTGACTAAAGAAGCCGCTTGACCCCCGCGATTGGGATTCCACAATTCGTCGCACGCGGCAAAATTCGAGCGGTAAGAGGACTTGATGAAAGCGGAGCCTCCAGCGGTGTGGATCAAAGACCCGCTCGCCATCCTGGCGGTTGGAGCTGAGCGTGGCGTCGTCGTCCGCGATGGCCGCATTGCTGAATTAGTGCCGGCCGGCCGCACGCCGACGACGCCCGATGTGAAAATCTTCGATGCCGGCGCGCACGTCGTGCTGCCGGGGCTCATCAACACCCATCATCATTTTTACCAGACGCTCACGCGCGCGGTGCCCGCCGCGCTCGATCGTGAGTTGTTTCCGTGGCTGCAAACGCTCTATCCGCTCTGGGCGCGATTGACACCGGAGGCGCTTGATCTCGCGGTGACCCTGGCGACCGCGGAACTGTTGCTGTCGGGCGCGACCATGACAACGGACCACCATTACGTCTTTCCCAACGGCCTGGAAGATGCCGTCGACATTGAAGTCGCCGCCGCGCGCCGCCTGGGCGTCCGCGTCCTCTTGACTCGCGGGTCGATGAACCTCTCACAGCGCGACGGCGGGCTACCGCCGGATTCGGTCGTGCAGGACGAGGACGCGATCCTCGCTGACTGCGAGCGCGTCGTGAAGCGCCACCACCAGCGCGGCGAAGGGGCGGGAGTGCAAATCGCGCTCGCACCCTGCTCGCCGTTCTCGGTGACCACCTCGCTGATGCGTGCGACCGCCGAGCTAGCGCAACGGCTCGACGTGCGGCTACACACCCACCTTGCCGAGACCGAAGACGAGAATCGCTTCTGCCAGGAGCTCTACAAATGCCGCCCGCTCGATTACCTGGAGGAATGCGGATGGCTCGGCGAGCAGACATGGCTCGCGCACGGCATTCATTTCGCGCCGGATGAGATCGCGCGGCTTGGCCGCGCCGGCACAGCCGTCACGCATTGCCCATGCAGCAACCAGACACTTGCGTCCGGCACCTGTCCAGTTTGCGCCATGGAAGACGCAGGCGTCCGCGTCGGCCTTGGCGTTGATGGCTCGGCGTCGAACGATGCGTCCAACCTGATGCAGGAAGTGCGCGCAGCGTTCTTGCTGCAAAGGAGCCGCTACGGCGTCGGCAAAGTGAGCCACCGCGACGCGCTGCGCTGGGCAACCAAGGGCTCTGCGGCTTGCGCCGGCCGCGGCGACATTGGCGAGATCGCGGTCGGCAAGATGGCCGATCTTGCCATGTTCAAGCTCGACGAACTGCGCTTCTCCGGCAGCGGCGACCCGCTGGCGGCGCTCGTTCTCTGCGGCGCCCATCGCGCCGACCGCGTCATGGTCGGCGGGCGCTGGGTTGTCGAGAACGGCGAGATTCCGGGACTAGACGTCGCCGACCTGATCCGTCGGCATTCGGCGGCTGCAAGGACGCTGCAAGGCGCGGCCTGATTTTCAGTTAGCTCTGTTGGCGTCGCTCACCGGTCCGCCGGCGAGTTCATACACCTCAAGGCTTTGCTCCTTGCCTTTGACGAGGTGCGCACCGCGTTCGACGAACTGAAAGCCCGGCGCCGCCGCAACAACATCCCCGCTGACCAGCACAATCGCCTCGGCATCAGGATTGATGGCCTTCCCGAGGCTTTCCAGCCGCTGCGCTGCGTTCACCGCATCGCCGACGATGGTGTAATTGATCCGGTTCGGCGCGCCGATATCGCCGACCACGACCGGACCCATGTGGATGCCGATGCGGACGCGGACCGCCGCGAGCCCGGCCGCGACGCGTTGTCTGTTATCCGCGGCCAGCGCATCCTGAATCGCAATCGCCGCCCGGCAGGCCGCCGCCGCGGGGTTGTCCATGCGCGCGGGCGCACCCCAAAACGCCATCACTGCGTCGCCGATGAATTTGTCGATCGTGCCGCCTTCGTGCTCGACGCAGGTCGAAATCAGCGTCAAGTGATGATTGATGAAAGCCGCGATTTCCTGGGCCGTCATCTTTTCACAGATCGGCGTGAAGCCGACGATATCGGTGAACATGATGGCGACGACACGTTCCGCGTTGCCGGCGCCGAAACTGCCCTCTTTCATCAGCCGCATGACCAGGCTGCGCGGAACGTAACGGCCGAACGCTTTCAGGACGTCGAGCATAGCGTTGAACGAAGTCGCCAAACCCTCGATCTCGCGAAACACGCTGTGCTCAAGCGGCGCCACCTGATCGAAATCGAGCTGCCCGATAGCCATCGCGCCCTTGGCGGCGCGGCGAACCGGGCGGGAGATCGCGGTCGCCATGATTGCCCCGGCGATCAGGGCGAAAACGAGCATCGCCACCGCCAGCGCTGTCGCCGTGTAGAGTAGCTTGATCGGAGCATCGACCGCGCGTGTGGGCACATAGGTTCCCACCGTGATCGGCAACTCCTTATAGTCCGAGATCTCGCGCGCAAACACGAAGTAAGACTGGCCGTTAGCGAAAGATCGCCGAGCCAGAACGCCGGACGCCAGCCGTAACCTGAATTCGCGGATCGGCGGCAAGCTGTCCAGATCGGCAATGACCAGATCGCCGAAGGTTTGCAGCGGCGGAAATGTGTCGCTCGCCGATGGATCGGGGTTGCCTTTGGCCATCAGCGGATGGGCGAGCACCCGGCCGTCGTACAACATGAACGCCGTCGAGCGCGGCGGCGCGCTGAGGTCGACGACGAACTCGGACAAAGCTTGCGTCGAAATTCCCAGCACCACGAAGCCCAAATAGGAATCGCCGCTCCAGATCGGCAGGCAATAATTCAAAAAGGTTTCGCCCCGCTCCTTGCGATAGACCGGCCGCCCCCAATATGGCTCCTTGCGCGAGCGCATGTGATCGGCGAGCCGGCCCAGCTGACTGTCGTCGCGCGAGCTGAGGCGATCGGCCTGAACTCCCGCGCCGGCGGCGACGCGAACCACCCGCAATAGCTTGCCGTCCGGGTCGCCAACCACCAGTGCATCGACTTGGGGAGCGGCGGCAAATGAGCCGCTGACGAAATCCTCAAACGCCGGTTCGTCAAACTTGTACCGGCCGCTGCCGACGCCGGCGGCGATGAAATCGCCCTGATGGACCGCCGCATCGAGGTGCCGCCGCAGCGCCGCTTCTTCGGCGGACAGCACGCGAGTAACCAGCGCCGTGGCGAAGTCTTGCACCACGTCGCGGTCGACGATCCAGTGCACCGCCATCACCGCGCCGACCGACAGCAAGACCAGGATGCCGATGCCGGCAGTAAGCGTCGGCATCAAGGCGACCCTGAGGTTGTTGCGCCGAGGTTTTTCCACCGCCATGGGCCGATCTGATTGCATTCGGCGAAATGTTTGCACCTAAATGTTTGCGTCTGATTTAAAAGATTGCCGAAATGTGCGCCGGGACTTGACGCAATTGGCACGAGCTCTCCAATGCCAGGGGCCGGAAACACGTTGGCGGAGAAAATAGCCCGAATGCAGACCTACACCGTCGACATTGCCGGCGAGCCGGTCACGCTGCCGATCGTGGCGATCAATGACACCCTTGCCATATCGCTGCTTATGGTCATCGATATGGGCATGCGGTTCGGCGAGCGCATCGGCAAGGCGCTGGCGCAGAAGCTTGGCCCGCTCAAGCCCGACATTGTCGTCGGCGCCGCCACGCTCGGCATTCCGGTCGTCATCGAAGTCTCACGCGCGCTCGGGCTTGACCAATACGTCATTGCGCAGAAGTCGCCGAAAATCCATTTGGCCGACGCTTTGGTCGAGGAGCTGCAATCGGTCACATCCTCCGGGAAGCAGCGGCTGATGCTCGACCGCCGCGCGGTGCCGCTTTTGGCCACGCGGCGCGTCGTAGTCGTCGACGACGTGGTTGCGACCGGCTCAAGCCTTGCCGCGACATTTGCGCTGGCCCGCGCGGCTGGAGCCGAGATAGTCGGCGCCGGGGTGATTTTGACCGAGGGCCATGACTGGAAGAAAGCGCTCGGCTCCGACGCACGACTTGTAAAGGGGCTCGGGCATATCCCGCAATTTGTGCTGGCCAACGGCAACGCCACGCCCATCCCCGAGACGTTATAGGTCGACACGGCATGGGTGTGCCGATAATTTATTTCGCCGGACTGCCAGCGATCACGCCGGCTTAAAGGGGGTCAGTCATGAGCGATTTGCGCGATTTCATTGCCGGTATGCCGAAATGCGAGTTGCACGTGCATCTCGAAGGCACGCTCGAACCGGAAATGAAGTTTGAGCTGGCGAAAAGAAACGGCATGACCCTGCCCTACAAGGATGTCACGGAACTGCGTGCGGCCTACAATTTCCATGACCTGCCGTCGTTTTTAAAAATCTATTACGAGGGTATGCGGGTCTTGGTGCACGAGCCGGACTTTTACGACCTCACCTTCGCCTACCTCGCCAAGGCGCACGCGCATAACGTTCGCTATGCGGAAATGTTTTTCGATCCGCAGCCGCATACCGGACGAGGCGTGGCCTTCGACGTCATTATTCGCGGCATTCGCCGTGCGCAGATGGACGCCGAGCGCATTCTCGGCATCAAGAGCCAACTGATTATGTGTTTTCTGCGCGACTGGAGCGCGGAGTTTGCCATGACCACTCTGGTGCAGGCGCTGCCCTATCGCGACTGGATCGTCGGCGTTGGGTTGGATTCGGACGAAAAGAACAATCCGCCGGTGAAGTTCAAGGAGGTTTTCGCGCGAGCCCGCAATGAAGGCTTCTTTCTGACCATGCATTGCGACGTCGATCAGCACAACACCACCGAGCACATCCGGCAGGTTCTGGAGGAGATTGGCGTCAACCGCATCGATCACGGTGTCAATGTGCTCGATTCCAATAAGCTGATCGACGAGGTCGCACGTCGACAGCTCGCACTTACCATCTGTCCGGTTTCGAACGCGTTTGTCACCAACGGCAGCAAGGCGAAAGAAATAAAGCGGATGCTCGATCTCGGCATCCGCGCCACCGTGCATTCCGACGACCCGGCTTATTTCCACGGCTATATGAACGAGAACTTCGTCTGCACGCAGGAGGAAGGCGGCCTCAGCAAAGACGAGGTGGTGCAGCTTTCGCGCAACGCTTTTGAGAGCACTTGGCTGCCGCGATCGCTTAGGGACGGATATCTCGCCGAACTTGATACCTACGCGGGCCGGTGACGCGGGCGCGTCATCACGCCATTCAGATTCCGTTAACCATGTTTAAGCCGCTCCCCGCCGCGTGGTAAAAAAAGCATTAACTTGACCGCTCCCAAGTCCGTCGGGTCGGCCAATGGCGTTCATCGAGCGGCTCTCGCTAAAGGAACGGTTCAGCTCACCTGCAGCGCTCGCGCTGTTCGGCGCGTTCGCCGTTCCGGAGCCGTTCGGAACGATCATCCTCGCCTACGCCGCTTTCTGGTGGTGGCGATCGCGCAAAATCAAAGCGCGCAAACTGCGCGACAGTGGTGCGCCAATGACCGCGATCCAGCCGCACGCGTACGCTGCGGCCTATCGGCTATTTCAACTGGGTCGACACCGAACCGAAGGTGGTGTTGAGCCTGGTGCCGATACCGCCAACTGCGGCGACGATCACAATGGAAATGCCGGAGGCGATAATCGCGTATTCGATGGCGGTCGCCGCGCCCTCATCTCTTACAAAGGCCCGTAATAGCTGCCACATTTTCTCCCCCTCGGGAATAGCGCGGAATAAGCAGCCGCTTCTGAAGCCTCGATTACGAGGAAGCGACAGGCGGCGCGGCGTTTCTTACCGACTGCCAAAGCACCGCTGCCAGCACAGCCAGTCCACCGACCGCGCCAGCGACCAGGCCGAGAAGCATTTCGCGCTGGGTCAGTTCGAAAAAACCGGCAGCGATGAAATACGTTGCGTCAAAGGACGCGATCGAAATGGCGGCCGGGAGCGTAAATCGATTGAGTTCCTTCAACATAGTTGCCCGCCTCTCTATGAACGCCTGTTGTGATGGCGCGCGCAAAATCCGCGCGGCCGAAATATCGCCACCGCCCGGCCATTATGGGCAAGACGTTCAAGAAAAAATTAAAACGAGTTCCGCCGATGCGCGATTCTGTTCCGGTTCGGCGGCGCACAATGAACAAGTGATGAAGAAACTCGTTACGAAGTGCGCGCTCCTCGCGGGAAACGCCTCAAGCCCCACCGATCGCTTGTCATTGGAAATTCGCGCAAGCCGCTCGCGCGCACCGGCGCCGCCGCGGATCACGGCCGCGCCCCCAGGGGCTTTGAGCACATTCAAGCGAGGTTAGGCCCGCACCATGAAGCTATTTTGATGCAAAAAAGATGGCCGGGTTTTCGAGCCCGGCCATCTGCATTTTTCAGCTCGAACGTTTCGGACTTATTTTCCCGGAATCTTGTCGTCGATCCCTTTGACGTACCAGTTCATGCTCAGGATCTGGCCCGGGTCGAGGTGGCTGCCGCCCTTGCATTCCACCGTCTTGCCGTCCTGATCGGTGATCGGACACTTGAACGGATGCAGGGCGCCGGACTTGATGTCCGCTTCGGTTTTCATGGCCATCTGCTTCACGTCGTCGGGCATGTTGGTGTAGGGCGCCATCACCACCATTCCGGCATCGAGGCCGCCCCAGGTGTCTTCCGACTTCCATTTGCCATCGAGCACGTCCTGAGCGCGCTTGGTGTAATAGCCGCCCCAATAATCGGTATCGCCGGTCAATTGGGTCTTCGGCCCGAACTTAATCATGTCTGACAATTCGGCGAAGGTATAGACGCCGCGCTGCGCACCGATTTGTGTCGCGGCTGGCGAGTCCGTGTGCTGGGTGAGAACGTCGGCGCCCTGATCGATCAGCGCCTTGGCGGCGTCGGCTTCCTTGCCCGGGTCAAACCACGAATTGACCCAAATGATCTTGAACTTCATGTCCGGCCGGACCGACTGCGCGCCGAGCATGGTCGCGTTGATGTTGGAAATGACTTCCGGGATCGGGAACGAGACGATGTAGCCGACAATTCCGGACTTCGACATCTTCGCCGCGATCTGGCCCTGGATATAGCGGCCTTCGTAGAAGCGCGCAGCGTAGGTGCTCATGTTCTTGGCGCGCTTGAAGCCGGTAGCGTGTTCGAAGAACACGTTCGGATATTTGTTCGCGACTTTCAGCGTCGCTTCCATGAAGCCGAACGAAGTCGTGAAGATCAGCTTGTTGCCGGCGCGCGCCAGCTGCTCGATGGAGCGCTCGGCGTCGGCGCCTTCAGGCACGTTCTCGAGAAAGGTGCTCTCGACCTTGCCGGCGAGCGCCTTGTCCATCGCCTTGCGGCCGAGGTCGTGCTGATAGCTCCAGCCCAGGTCGCCGACCGGGCCGACATAAATGAAGCCGACCTTCAGCTTCTCGGCGGCGTAGGTTGCGCCGAATGTTCCGGCTGCGATCGCGAGAACCGCGGCCATGGCAGCGATGTTCCATTTCTTCATGACTTTACTCCGGGTTGGAAAGACGGGCGTAAGTTCACAATCCCCACTCGAGAAACCCCCAAGAAACCCCCACGTGCGAAGCGCCCGCAACGTGCCCGCAGGACAGTTCAGCGGTCCGGTACAAATACGACACCAAGCGACGCAGGCGCGGCGGACCCGGCAGTGCCGCGCGTCCGGGAAATCAACACGAGAACGACGACCGTGGCAAGATAGGGCAGCGCATTCATCACTTGCTGGGGGATACCGAGATGGAGTGGCTGCAAGGCCAGCCCGAGGATGCTGACCGCGCCGAACAGATAGGCGCCGATGACCAGGCGGCCGGGACGCCAGGACGCGAACACCACCAGTGCCAACGCGATCCAGCCCCGGCCCGAGGTCATGCCCGGAATGAAGAATGGCGTATAGGCAAGCGGCAGATATGCGCCGGCGAGCCCGGCACACGCGCCGCCGAACAGCACCGCCAGCATCCGCATCCTTAAAACCGGATAGCCGAGCGCGTGCGCGGAGGCATGATTATCGCCGATGGCGCGCAGTTCGAGACCGCGGCGGGTGCGATAGAGGAACACCCAAATCGCGACGATAAGGGCGATGGAAACATAAACGAACGGATCTTCGCCGAATAGAATACGGCCGACTACGGGCAGACCGGTCAGCACCGGCAGGTCGAGATGCGGTGCAGGCACGATCTTCTCGCCGACAAAACTTGCTCCGATCAATCCGGAAAGGCCGATGCCGAAAATAGTCAGCGCCAAGCCGGTCGCGACCTGATTGACGGCAAGGCCGAGCGTAAGGATGCCGAAGACCGCCGCCAACGCCATGCCGGCGAGGATGCCGCACAGCGCACCGACAGCGATCGAGCCGGAGGCCCAGGCGCCGGCGAAGCCGCAGGCCGCACCCACAATCATCATTCCCTCGACGCCAAGATTGAGCACGCCGGAGCGCTCGACAATGAGTTCGCCGGACGACGCCAACAACAGCGGAGTCGAAGCGGTGATCACCGTCAAAATAAAGTTGACCGAGAAAATCAGGTTGAAAATGTTGCTGAGCGTTTCAGGCATGGGCGGGTAACGCCTTGCGCGCGGTTCGCAACACGCGGACGCGGTAAACGATGAAAGAGTTGCACGCGAGCACGTAGAACAAAAGAATGCCTTGGAAGACCTTGGTTAGATCGAGCGGGACCTTGAGCGAGATTTGCGCGCCTTCGCCGCCGATGTAGGTCAGAGCGAGAAACAGGCCGGCGACCAGAATGCCGACCGGATTAAGCCGGCCGAGAAAGGCGACAATAATCGCGGTGAAGCCGTAGCCTGAGGGCACGCCCGGATCGAGGTGGCCGATCGGTCCCGCCACTTCGATAATGCCGGCAAGTCCCGCAAGACCTCCGGAAATCGCGAAGGTGAGCAGCACCAGCCGGTCGCCGTTGAACCCTGAAAACCGCGCGGCGCGCGGCGCAGCGCCGACCAGTCTTATTTGGAATCCCATGATCGTGCGCCCGAGCAGAACCGCGGCCAGCATGACCACGACCAGCGCGATGACCGAACCGGCATGCATGCGGCCGGTACCCTCGAACAGCGTGCCAATGCTCGCCGCCGGATCGAAGGCCGCCGTCGTCGGAAAGTTCAGTCCCTGCGGATCGCGCCAGGGGCCGCGCACCATGTAATCGAGGCCGAGATTAGCGACGTAGACCAGCATCAGGCTGGTGAGGATTTCGCTGGCGCCGAAATAAACCCGGCAGATCGCCGGGATGAGCCCGTAGAGCGCGCCGCCGATTACTCCCAGAAGCAGCATCGCCGGCAGCACCCAAATTCCGGCGTCAGTGCCGTTGGTGCGCACCGCAAGCCAGCTTCCGAACACAGCGCCGACAATGAATTGTCCTTCGGCGCCGATATTCCAGATGTTGGCGATGTAGCAGAGCGCAAGCCCGACCGCGATCATCACCAGCGGCGTCGCTTTGACGGCAATTTCCTGCAGTGTGAAGCTGTCGGTGAGGGGCTCTATGAAATAGACGTAGAGCGCCTGGATCGGATCCTTGCCCATGATGGCGAACAGGATCGCAAAAGTGACCACCGCCAGCGCCACCGCAATCAGCGGCGAGGCAACCGCAATGACCGCCGAGCGTTCGGCGCGCTTTTCAAGCACTAACTGCATGCTTGACCTCTTGCTCGGGATTGGCGCCGCCCATGAGCAACCCGAGCCTTTCCCGAGTGGCTTCGGCCGCGGCGATTGGCGCCGACAGACGGCCGTGGAACATAACGGAGATGCGGTCGGCAATCTCGGCGAGCTCGTCGAGATCCTGGCTGATCACCAGCACCGCAGTGCCGCGGGCCGCAAGATCGAGTAACGCCTGGCGAATGGTGGCGGCGGCTCCAGCGTCAACGCCCCAGGTCGGCTGACTGACGACGAGAACGCGCGGCTCGCGCAGAATTTCGCGGCCGACAATGAATTTCTGCAAATTGCCTCCGGACAGAGACACCGCCTCCGGATCGCGTTTCGCCTTGCGCACGTCGAAGCTTTTCGTCGTGCGGTCGACATGGGCCAGCGTCGCCGGCTTGTTGATAAAGCCCTTCTTGACCATGCCGCTCGCGGCATGTCCGGTGAGCAACGCATTTTCCGAAAGCTTCATGCGCGGTGCAGTGCCGTGCCCGAGGCGCTCTTCCGGAACAAAGGCCGCGCCCATGCGACGCCGTTCCGTGATGTCGAGGAGGCCTGCTGCCTCGCCGTCGATCACGACCGCGCCCTCACCCGGCGCAAGCCGTTCGCCCGAGAGCGCCGCGAACAACTCATCCTGACCGTTGCCGGCCACGCCGGCAATGCCGAGGATCTCGCCGCCGCGGACTTCGAGCGACACCTCCTGCAGACGGGTGCCGTGGGGATCGTCCGGCTCGAGCGAAAGCTTTTTGATCACCAGCCGCGGCGTCAACGCATCGCGTCCCGACGCCGCTTTGACTTCGCCGATCTCGCCGCCGACCATCATGCGAGCCAGCGACGCGGCGGTTTCCTGCCGCGGATTGCAGGTCGCGACCTTCTTGCCGCCACGCAGGATGGTCGCGGTGTCGCACAGCCGCTTCACCTCTTCAAGCTTGTGGCTGATGTAGAGGATGGCGCGGCCCTCGGCTTTCAGCCGCTCCAGCACCACGAAGAGCAGGTCAGCCTCTTGCGGCGTCAGCACCGATGTCGGCTCGTCGAGAATGAGAAGTTTTGGATTCTGGATGAGCGCGCGCACAATCTCGATGCGCTGGCGCTCGCCGACCGAAAGCCGCCAGACGTCGCGCTTCGGATCGAGTGGCAGCCCGTAAACCCGCGCAGTTTCCTCAAGCCGCTCGGAGATGGCGCTCAAAGATTCCATCGGGGGCAGCCCCAAAGCGACGTTCTCGGCGACATTGAGGTTTTCGAACAGGGTGAAATGCTGAAACACCATGCCGATGCCGAGATCGCGCGCTTCCGAGGGTCCCCCCAAGACGACTTTCTGTCCCATCCAGCGCAATTCTCCGCCGCTCGGCTGGATCAGGCCGTACATGACTTTGACCAGCGTCGATTTGCCGGCGCCGTTCTCGCCCAAGAGCGCATGGATTTCAGCGGGGAACAGGTCGAGATCGATGCCGTCATTGGCGAGAAAATCGCCATAGAGCTTGCTGATGGAAACGGCGCTCAACAATGGCGCCGAGCGCAAGGGATCAGCTAGTGGCGATGGATCAAGCATGGCAGACGATGCCCATAACCTTGTTTTACACGCTGTCTTGCGGCGTCCGCTGCAAGGATCGTTCCATGTGCGGCAGCGCCCGACCTCGCCTCACGACTAGCATCATCCGACAAATTCGCCGCGAGCAAAAGGCGGCAAATGGGGAAAACCGCTCCAAACCCCGCGGCGTGGCAAGCTTGCGCAACCAAATGCCGTTCTGCCATTGTGTTTTGCCGGTGTTACGGAAGGGGGCAAGAACTCGTGGAGCTGATACTCGCCGAATCCGCAAGTGCGACCCTCCGCTGGCTTCACGTCATCGCCGGCATCGCGTGGATCGGCAGTTCGTTTTATTTCATCCACCTCGATCTTTCGCTGAAGCCGCGCCCCGGATTGCCGGCCGGCGTGAAAGGCGATGAGTGGCAGGTCCACGGCGGCGGCTTCTACCACATGATGAAATACGTGGTGGCGCCCGCGCAGATGCCGGACCACCTCACCTGGTTCAAATGGGAAGCCTACACCACGTGGCTGTCGGGCTTCGCGCTGCTGGTGCTCGTCTATTATCTCGGCGCCGATCTGTTTCTGATCGACAAGTCGGTGCTCGACATGACCGTAGCGCAGGCCGCCGGCATTGCGTTTGCTACACTGGTCGCAGCATGGCTGATCTACGAAGGTCTGTGCCGCTCGCCGCTCGGCAATCACGAAGTGGCGCTGGCGCTCGTTGGCTACGTCTTTCTGGTGGCGCTGACTTACGGCTTTACCCACGTCTTCAGCGGCCGCGGCGCGTTCAACCAGATCGGCGCCGTGATCGGCACCATCATGGTCGCCAACGTTTTCATTATTATTATTCCCTACCAGAAGAAGACGGTCGCGGCGATGATCGCCGGCAAAGAACCCGATCCGCGCTGGGGCGAACTCGGCAAGCAGCGTTCGGTGCATAACAATTACCTGACGCTGCCGGTCGTGTTTCTGATGCTGAGCAATCACTGGCCGCTGTTCTTTGCGACGCGGTTTAACTGGCTCATTGTCGCCATCGTTATTGCCATCGGCCCGGTGATCCGGCACTTCTTCAATTCGCGCCACGCCGGCAAAGGCAATCCGTGGTGGACCTGGGGCGTGGCCGCCGTCGGCATGGCGGCGATTGCCTGGCTATCAGCCGCGGGCCCGCGCACAGCGGCGACGAGCGCGCTGCCGCCTCCGCCCAAATTCTCCGAGGTCAGCGATATCGTGTTGTCCCGTTGCAGCATGTGCCACGCCGCCGAGCCGGTCTGGGCCGGCATACCAGCGGCGCCGAAAGGAGTGCTGCTCGATTCCGATGAGCAAATCCGCGTGCACGCGCCGCTGATCGAGATCGTCGCCGTGCGCTCGAATTTCATGCCGCCGGGCAATATCACCGAGATGACTAACGGCGAACGCCTGGTGCTGGCATCGTGGCTCGCGGCGGGCGCTCCGACAAAGTGAATGCCGACATGTCAGGCGCCCCTTTGCGCGGGATTCGCGGCCGTTTGCTAAGCTTCCTGCGCGCGCCCAACGGCGCGGGAGACGGAGCGAGCTATCGCTACATCGACGATGGCGTCGTGCTGGTCGGCGGCGATGGCCGCATCGAAGCGGCGGGACCGGCCGCGGAATTGCTGCCGCGGGTGCCGGGCGAAGCGCAGGTCGCGCACCATCCCGCCACGCTGATCATGCCCGGCTTCATCGATCCGCACATTCACTATCCGCAGACGCAGGTGATTGCGTCTTATGGCGCGCAATTACTAGAATGGCTGGAAAAATACACTTTCGTCGAAGAGCAAAAATTCGCCGATCCCGCGCACGCGGCGCGAAACGCCGAGTTCTTCCTCGACGAACTTTTTCGCAACGGCACGACTACCGCCTGCGCCTATTGCACCGCCCATCCGGTATCCGCCGACGCGCTGTTTTCGGCCGCGCATAAACGCAACGCCGGCATGATCGCCGGCAATTCGGTGATGAATCGCAACGCGCCGCCCGGGCTGCTTGCGCCGGACGCTTCCGCCATTCCCGATAGCCGCGAGCTGATCAAGCGCTGGCACGGCACCGGCCGGCAACGCTACGCGGTGACGCCTCGCTTCGCCATCACGTCGACCGACGCGCAACTCGCAGAGCTCGGCGCGCTGCTGAAGGAATTTCCCACCGTCTTGATGCAGACCCATCTCGACGAAAATCTCAATGAGATCGCGGCGATCAAGAAACTCTTCCCCGATGATGCGAGCTATACCGCCGTCTATCAGCGTTTCGGCCTTCTCGGCCCGCGCTCGCTGATGGGGCATTGCATTCACATGGAAGACTCGGAATTGAAGCTGATGCGGGAGGCGAAGGCGGTCGCGGTGTTCTGCCCGACCTCGAACCTTTTCATCGGCTCGGGCCTGTTCAACTACGAGCGGCTTCGCGCTGCCGGCGTTCGCATTGCGCTCGCCACCGACGTCGGCGGCGGCACGTCCTATTCGATGCTGCGCACCGCCGCAGAGGCTTACAAAGTGATGCAGCTGCAGGGCCAAAACCTGCCGGCGCTGACCGCGTTCGACCTGATGACCCGCGCCAACGCCGCGGCGCTTAACCTTGACGGCGAAATCGGCGTCATCGCCCCAGGCGCTTACGCCGACCTGGTCGTGCTGGATGCCCGCGCCACGCCGGCGATCGCGCATCGCATGGAAGTCGCGCAAAATCTGGAAGACGAACTTTTCGTTTTGATGACGATGGGCGACGACCGCGCTGTGCGTCAGGCCTACGTCGCCGGCCGGCCGGTGCTCTGAAAAGCTTTATTGCTCGACCGAAACAGCCTGCACCAACAACTCAGTCAGCTCATCCGGCATGTCGATCTGAACGATATGCGTGCACGGCAGCGTCTGCATCGTCCACTCGCGATCGTCCTTGAGCTTGTCGTAGAATTGCGTGAACGTCGTCGGAGCAGGCACGTTGCAATAGATGTAGCTCTTCTTCTTCACATGATCGGCGCCGCCGGTAAGTTTGAGTGGCTGGGTGAAGCAGGCGATTGGCATTGGCGTGGTGCTGGCATCGACCAGTGCGGCGACCTCGGGAGAAGCGCCGAAGAAGACGGCAGGAAGCGGCGCCAGACAATATTCATTCACAACCGTCGGCGGCGGTGCGCCGGCCGGCAGGAAATTCACCAGCGCCTCGCCGTTTTTCGGCACGAAGGCATCGAGATAAACCAACGACTTGATGCGGTCGGGCAGCGCGTCGGCAACGCCGGTGATCACCATGCCGCCATAGGAATGCCCGACCAGAACAATGTCCGACAGGTTTTCGCATTTAATGAGGTTGACGACGTCGGCAACGTGCGTGTCGAGATTGATGCTTGGGCTCATGAGATGGATGCGCTCGCCGAGCCCGGTCAACGTCGGGGCGTAAGCCTCATGGCCGAGCTTGCGCAGCGCTTGCGTGACCGGCCGCCAGTACCAGCCGCCGATCCACGCGCCTTGAACGAGCACAAAATCCGTCATCGCTTTGCCTCACCCTTGCGTGCGACTTGAGCGAACGCAGTCGCATTTACGGCGCGCTGGTCGACCGTCTTTCACTATTGTCACGTCCGCCGACAAATCCAAGGCCGACAGCGCCGATCAGAGCACCCAGAATGACGCCGATGGGCATGAAAGTGAAGAACACCAGCATTCCCGAATAACCTTCGAACGCGGTCGTATGAGCTACGGTCGTGTAAATAAAGCCGAGCGCTGCGCCCGGAACGCCGCCGACAATGCCTCCGAGAAAAAGTCCGACGATCGCGAGTAATGCAATCTTCATGTCGCCCCCCCCCGCGATCTTAGATCGCTCCGAGAAATCCGCCGTCGCAAGCGATTGCCTGACCGCAGATATAGCCGGCTTGCTCGGAGGCGAGGAATGTCGCGAGCGCGGCAAATTCCGCCGGCCGCCCCATGCGCCGCGCCGGTATTTGCGCGGCCGCCTGCTTTTCATCGACGCCGATCTCGCGGATCCGCTCTGTCAGCGTGTAGCCGGGCATGATGGCGTTAATGGTGACGCCCTCGGCCGCCACCTCGCGGCTGAGCGCGTTCACGAGGCCATGCAGGCCCGGCCGAAGCGCATTCGAGATCATCAGATTGGGCAGCGGCTCTTTCGCCGAGATCGAAGTCACGATCATGATCCGCCCCCAGCGCCGCTCGCGCATGCCCGGGAGCGCGCCGCGGATCAAATCGACGGCGCTCATCCATAAGCCCTCGAACGCCTTCCGCCACGCATCGTCGGAAACCGCGTCGAAACCGCCGGCTGGCGGGCCGCCGGTGTTGACCACGAGGATATCGATACCGCCGAGATTTTCGTCCGCCTCCCGCAACACCGTATTCGCCGCACCGGCTTGCGAAAGGTCGGCGGCAAAGCCGACAGCGCCAATCTCCTTGGCAGCCGCTTCGAGGCGAGCGGCATCACGCGCACAGATCGCGACCTTGGCGCCCTCCGCGGCGAGTGCCGCGGCAACTGCCTTGCCGAGCCCACGCGAAGCCCCGGTGACCAGCGCGCGTTTGTTATTCAATCCGAGGTCCACGTTCGCTCCTGCGCTGGCGACCTACGCGTCAACCGTGAGATCGACTGCGCCGCAGCCCGTGAGCTCATAGTGATATTGCGTAAAGCGATCGGGAAATTTAGTGGTGACGACACTTCCGGTCATGACAATGTCGCCCGCGCGCAACCGCAAGCCTCGCGCGGCAAGATGCGTTGCCAGCCACGCCACCGAATGAAACGGATGACCAAGCACATCGCGGCCGAAACCGCGATCGACGACCTTGCCATCCTCGGCGACCACCGCCTCGGTCGCCGCAAGATCGGGAAAAGACCGCGTGAACGCGCCGAGCACAACGCCGCCGTTCCAGGCGTTGTCGCCGATCAACGAGAGCGCGTCGATTTTGCGATAATCGGCGCGGCGGTCGTCAATGATCTCGATCGCCGGACAGACGCCATCGACGGCAGCGGCCACGTCGGCAAGGCTCGGCGTGGGACCCGCGGGGATAAGGTCCTTGCCCAGTCGCACCGCGATCTCGAATTCCAGGCCGGCGCGGCCATAGGCCGAAGTCTTGATGCGCGCGCCGGAGGCGTGCACGCGATCCTGGAGAACGACACCGGCCACCGGACTGTCGATGCCGCACATCGCCTGCATGCGCGGCGTCGTCAGTCCGATCTTGTAGCCGGCGGCTTTGGTGCCGCGGGATTGGACAAGCAAGCGGACATATTCGCGTTGCACCGCATAGGCATCATCGGCGGTGGCAATCCCGGACGCCGCCGCGAACGGCTGGAATATCGCGCCGCCGGCATGCTCACGCATCAACATTTCAGCGATCTTGCCGACGTCCACGGCCTTGATCCTCCCCTCTCCTGTTCGATTCCGGCTGCGCCTTATTCGTGGCGTATTGCCTCCGGCCCTCGCACCACCAGATAGTGGCAATGTTTTCGGCGACGGATAAACCACACGATGCCCGAGATTGAAACGCTGATCAAACGGCTGCCCAAATGCGAATTGCACATTCACATCGAAGGCAGCCTCGAGCCGGAACTGATGTTCGCGCTGGCGCAGCGCAACAACGTGAAGCTGCCGTACGACTCGATAGAAGCCGTGCGGCGGGCCTATCAGTTCGGCAACCTCCAGGATTTTCTCGACGTCTATTACCAGGGCATGTCGGTGCTCGTGACCGAGCAGGATTTCTACGACCTTGCGTTTGCATATCTGAAGCGTGCGCGGGCGGATAACGTCCGCCATGTGGAGATGTTCTTTGATCCCCAGGGCCACACGGCGCGCGGCGTGGCGTTTGCCACAGTGATCGACGGGCTTTCACGCGCGATCGCCGATGCCAGGCGGGAGCTCGGCGTCGATGCGAGCCTCATCATGTGTTTCCTGCGACACCTCGACGAGGCCGACGCCGAAAAGACTTTGGACAACGCACTCGCCTTCCGCGACCGGATTGCCGGCATCGGCCTCGATTCATCCGAAACCGGCCACCCGCCGAGCAAATTCAGACGCGTCTTCCAGCGCGCCCGCGACACCGGATTCTTTCTGACTGCGCATGCCGGCGAGGAAGGGCCGCCGGGCTATGTCTGGGAAGCGCTCGACGTGCTCGGCGTCAAACGCATCGATCACGGCAACCGTTCGCTCGAAGACAAGAGCCTGGTGGCGCGGCTCGCACGCGAGCGCATGGCGCTGACGGTATGCCCGTTGTCCAATCTGCGGCTTCGCGTTGTCGACGATCTTGCCCATCACCCGTTGCGGCGCATGATGGACAAGGGGCTCGTCGTCACCGTCAATTCTGACGATCCGGCCTATTTCGGAGGCTACGTCAACGACAACTTCCGTGCCGTCGGCCGCGCACTCGAACTGACGGGCGAGGAGATCATCGCCATCGTCGGCAACAGCGTGCAAGCTTCGCTCCTTTCCACGGCGGCAAAAGCCGAGACGATGGCTGAGATCGATCGGATCAGTAAAGAATGAGAAGAAGTTTTGTTGCGATACTTGGGACCAGTCTCGTCAACTGGCGAAAGCTCTACCAATTATAAATGAGCCCGGCGGCAATACCATTCGAGATGGCGTTGCTTCGAAATTCGCCGTTGTAGCTTAAGAACACGCGCAGCTTTTCCGTCTTCCATCCTGCCAGTGTAGCGTTGATCAGCGCCGCGTCGCGGCCTGGATCAGCCGCGGTGATGGTGAACGGTGTGTTGAGGAAGGCGGCTTGCGTGCTCAGCGTGTCGTTGAGGAAGTCATGCGCCCATGCCAGACGCCCGAGCGGCATCAGAGTGAAGCCGTCAACGTCGAATGCTGCACCGAACCAGCTGCCGATTGCACTGGTTGCTTTGGCAAAGGACCGGCTGGGTAACTGCAACCCGACAGAAGATGTTTCCGTAAAAGCAGCCTGATAGATCGCCTGCCCGGTGAGACCCAGATACGGCTCGATGTTCATGCGTCCGATGGTGAACCGGTAGCCGGCGTCGCCCTCTGCGAGCCATCCCCAACCGTTGACCGAACCAGCCGCGTCCGCAGCGAATCCTGGAAACGCGATGGAGCGGCTGGTGGCCGCCGCCGTCGGACCCAAAACGGTGCGAAGATCGAGGACAAAAGCGCCGGGCATTTAAGTCACGTAACCGCTGCCGGCATAAGTGCTGCTAGTGCCGGTGAGAGCCGACGCCGCGGCCGCGGCCCGCGCATAACCGAACGCACCGCCGGCCAGCAGGTTGCCTAAGTCTCGATCAGCACCGATGACGAAGCCGCCAAGGTTTGCGCTAAATCCCGGATTGCCGTTGCGGCTGCCGACGCTTGACCAGTTGCCGACTGCTTCGCCCCACGTATTGAATCCGCTGCCTTGCGCCGGCAACCACGGCGCAGCCGGCCGGGACGACGCGTCCGCCACGATTTCGCCGGGCGCGGCGTTGACCGACAGGCCACCGCCGCCAGCGTATGCAAACACAATGTTGGGACTGAGCCCCGACTGCGCTGCGACCCCGCCAAGCGCGGCCAGTTCTTGGCGTACCGCGACAGCGTCGCCGAGCGCGTTGAACGTGTTCATGACCACGCTCGGCATCGCCGCCAAACCAGGACCGGACAGCGCGGTGAGCGCGGCGTCATCGCCCGCGACATTCTCCTGACCGAGCGCGTTGAAGAGCAGAGCCTCGATGGGATTTGCTATTCGTTCACCGGCGGCCGGCCGGATAACGTCGAGTTCCTTGGCGAAGGAGCGAGCGCTCTCATTCAATTCGTCCGACGATGCCTCCATCGCGAAGCTGGCGGGATCGACGGTCAAGGTCATCGACGAGGTCGAATAAAGCAGATCAAACCGCGTGTTCGGCGCAAGTCCCGACGACGGCTGCGAAAGGAGGAATTGACCCGCGACCGATGCACCCTTTGTCGCGGTCAGGAACGGAAACAGGCTGCCGTCGGCAGGTGTGTAGTTATTGTTGCCGCCCGGGATGCCGCGCAAAATCGGCGCCAGCGTGCCGTTGGCCTTGAACGTAGAGCCGCCGCCCGAAATGATAATCTTATCGTAAGTGCCCGGGCCGCCCGGGATCGCGAGTTGACCGTCGACATTGACGCGCGTCCTCGCGCTTGTGCCGAGAGTGACGTCGCTCTGGAAAGTGAGCGTTCCGGGCGAGGTGCCGGCAAGCGGAATATTCGCCGGCAACTTGCCATGATTGTTGGCGATCAGGTCGGCGTAGTTCGGCAATTGGCCGGCGTTCAAAGTTCCGTTGACAAAGACCGGTCCGTTGATCGTTCCGAAACCGGTTAGCCACGCGCCTTGGCTTACACTCAGGTTAGCGCTGTTGCCGAGGGTCAACGTACCATCGACCGCCAACGCGCCGCCACTCACCATGACGTTGCCGGTCGCGGTCGTGCGGCCGGCAATATTGAGATAGCCGGGACCATCGACATTGAAGCCGCCGCCCGTCGTGAGTGGTTGGCTCCAATAGGTCATGTTTTGCGCGGCAACCGCAATGTTCGAGCCGGCCGCCAGTGTTGTCGGACCGGCGACTGCGCGGTCGAGCCGCAGCAGGCCGTAGCCGTAGACGCCGTTGTCCGCCGCCTCACCGCCGATATTCTCCGCGGTGGCAAAAATGACGTGCGCCAAGTCCTGGGCATTGTAACCCGGGTAAGCTCGTTCGAGCACGGCTAACGCCCCGCTCACCATCGGCGTCGCCATTGATGTGCCGGACATGAATCCGTAGCTGCTTTTCGGCAACGTCGAGTAGACGTTCTCGCCGGGCGCCGCGATGCACCAGCTTGCGGTTACGCCGCATTGATTGGCGAAGTTCGAAATACGCTTGTCTTTGTTGATCGAGGTGACCCCGATCACCAAGCCCGGCTGGTTCTGCATTGCCGAGAAATTGTAATTATTGCCGCCGTCCTGATACGCGTTGGCGTTGGCGTTGGCGTTGGCGTTGCTCGGTTGAATAAATGGATCGAGCGCCAATCCGGCGGGATTGAGACCGGCTATCGGATTGTCGCCGCGCTCGTTGCCTGTCGCGGCGACAATGATTTTGCCCTTCTGCAGTGCGGCCAAAGCCGCCGCCGCATCGGTGGGGAAGATCGTATACGATGGCCAAGACGGGAGTTTCCTGTTCGCTTCGTCTTCGGGGCTCAAGACCGGTCCGTAGCTCGCATTGTAGACCATGACATTTTGCAGCCCTGCGAAGTATCGCAGCGACGCTGCGGTCGGATCGGAATATTTTTGAGGGGTTCCGTCGAATCCGGCGACCTGACCGAGAGCTCCTATCGCCCTGAGCACGACAAGATCGGCGTTGTAGGCAACTCCCGGCGCATCGCTATTTCCCGCCGCCGCGATAATGCCGGCCACATGCGTGCCGTGATCGCCCAGCGGCCCTATAATCTTGGGGAAATACGGGCGGTAGCTTTCGCATTCCTTGCCGCCGCTCGTCTGCACGACTTGCGCGCAGCCCTGCTGGAAATTCTTGCTGCGTGAATCGATCTTGCCGGCGAAAGCCAGATGCATTTCGTCGATGCCGGTATCGCCGACGGCGACCGTTACCGCGGCACCCGTGTAACCAAGCTGCCACGCCGCTTCCGCTCCAATCAGTACCAGGCCGTATTGCTCGGCGTTCGGCGTTGGCGTTTGTGCGCGCGCCGGCGACAGATTGAAACCAAAACCGGCGCAAACAACGGCCAGCGCAAGCGCCGGGCTTGCGGCGAATTGCCTGATCGAAAGCCATCTCGGAGACATTTGCGCCTCGCGCTGAACCCGCCTGGGACATAGGTGATCAACTCGATGCGGAACTAATGCGCGCTGCTGAGCTTGGCCGGGGAATCAAAACTCGGCCACGAATTCAAACGAATCGAAAAACGGAATGACGATAATCTTGTTCGCGGCTGAAAGGAATCAACTATGGGGCATCGGGCCGAGGGACGGACGCGCGCGAGCCTCAAGGCGGACTGCCGGCTAAATTTGATTACGCCGGCTGCGTCGCCGGGCTGACTTGCGGCGTCGAAGCGTGCTCGCGCACGACGAGAAGCTGCGCGGCAAGCGCCGCCGCAATCATGCCGGCTCCTTGCCTTTGATCTCGGCAATACCAATTGGGCACACCAGCCGGTTCAGCTGGCTCGCAGTCACGCCGACTTGCCGGGCGAAGCTCGCGAAGCGCGCGCGCTTGGTCTCCGAACCGATCAGCCCGACGAACTCGAAAGTCTCCCGCTGCAACGCCGCGGCCGTGATATCGAAATCGAGCGGATGTGAGTGCGTCATGACAATAATGAAGGCGTCGCCAGGCGCACGCGCGAGCACTTGCGCCGGATGCTCGCTATGGATGGTCACCACGTTGCCCGGCACGTGCTGCGGAAATTGATCCGGCCTCGAGTTGATCCAGTGCACGGCAAAGGGCAGCGGCGCGAGTGCAAGCACGACGGCGCGGCCGACATGACCGGCGCCGAATAACACCACCGGTGTCGCGATCTCGCCGAACTGCTCGCGGAAGGCCATCTTGGCAAACGGCGCTAAAGCTTCTTCGGTTTCGCCGCCGGTATCCGCCGCAGCAAGCGTGCGGGCGATCCGCCCCTTGTCGTCGAGCTTGCTATGGGTCGCGAATGCGCCCGCCTTCTCGGCCTCCTCGAGCCGCCGCACCGCATCGAGATCGTTCGCGTCGAAAGTTTCGGTGAGCGTCTTGACCATGCCGCCGCAGCATTGGCCGAGATTGGGACCCAACGGCCAATCGCGGAATGCCGCCTTGCCGCGTCCAGCGGCGAGCGCCGTGCGCGCCGCGGCAATCGCTGCGTATTCAAGCTGGCCGCCGCCGATGGTGCCGAAAAACCCACCGTCCGGCTGGAGCACAATGCGCGCGCCGCTTTCGCGGGGCACTGAGCCCGCGGCGCCGACGACGCTGACCAGCGCCGCACTGCCGTGCCGCTCAATGGTGTCGCGAATGCGGGTCCAAACCTTGGCCATTGCCGCCCACATATCTAATTCCTCCGCCCATGCGGGTGGAGGGGCCGTCAAACAATCAGCGTCCGATCAGCGGCGCGAGTGCGGCCACCGCGTCGACCGGGCCGACTGCCTTGAGGATCGCTTCCGGTGTAGCCGGCGCGTCGAGTACCACCGGCTTGCCGGGGTTGACCCAGTGTACCGCATCGGCGATCGCGGCGAACACGGAAATACCGAGCATTAGCGGCGGTTCGCCGACGGCTTTCGAGTGGTAAATCGTGTCTTCGCGATTGCTGCCGGCGAACAAAGCGACCCGGAAGTCCTTGGGAACATCGGAAGCGACCGGAATCTTGTAGGTCGACGGCGCATGCGTCAGCAGGCGGCCCTTGTCGTCGTAAACCAGCTCCTCGGTGGTCAGCCAGCCCATGCCCTGCACGAACGCGCCCTCGATCTGGCCGATATCGATCGCCGGATTGATGGAGCGCCCGACGTCGTGGAGGATGTCGACGCGCCGAACTTTCATTTCGCCGCTCAGGATATCGATGGCGACTTCACCGCACGCCGCACCGTAGGCGAAATAGAAGAACGGCCGGCCCTTCGCCTTGTCGCGGTCCCAATGCAACTTCGGGGTCTTGTAATAGCCCGACGCCGACATCGAGACTCGCGCCTGGTAGGCCTTCTTGGTCAACTCGCCGAACGTGATGCTCTCGTTCCCGATGAAGACGCGATCGTCACGGTAAGTGATGAGATCCTCCGGCACCTTCCAGGTCTCGCTGGCGAACTTTGTCAGCCGTTTTTTGATTTTGCGCGCCGCGATTTGCGCCGCCATTCCGTTGAGGTCGGTGCCCGACGAAGCCGCCGTTGCCGAAGTGTTCGGCACCTTGTCGGTCGAGGTGGCGGTGATCTGCACGCGCTCTAATCCGACGCCGAACTCTTCCGCGGTCACCTGCGCAATTTTCTGAAACAGGCCCTGGCCCATTTCGGTGCCGCCGTGATTGAGACTGATCGAACCATCCTGATAGACGTTGATCAGCGCGCCCGCCTGATTGAGATGGGTGAGCGTAAACGAGATGCCGAATTTGACCGGTGTCAGCGCGATGCCACGCTTGATGATCGGCGAAGTTTCGTTGAACTGCCGAATTTCGTTGCGCCGCGCGCGATAGCTGGACGTGCGTTCAAGCTCGTCGATCAGCGGCGCGGCAATGTCGTAATCCTCGACCGTTTGGCCATAGGGTGTGACCTGGCGGCCGGGGCGGTAAAGATTGGCCTTGCGTACGTCCAATGGATCGAGGCCGCATTCCCAGGCGATTGCGTCGATCACTCGCTCGATCGCCATTATACCCTGCGGGCCGCCGAAGCCGCGAAACGCCGTGTTTGACACGGTGTTGGTTTTGACCCGGCGGGTAAGAATTTTGAATTCCGGGAGGAAATAGGCGTTGTCGGCGTGGAACATGGCGCGATCGACGACGCCGACCGAGAGATCGACCGAACAGCCGCAGCGCGCATCCATATCGAGGTCCAGCGCGCTAATGCGGCCATCGTTCTCGTAACCCACCGAATACTGGACCGCGAAATCGTGGCGCTTGCCGGTGATCGCCATGTCGGCGTCGCGATCGAGGCGGAGCTTGCACGGCTTACCGGTGGTGCGCGCTGCCAGCGCCGCGATCACCGCCCATTGGGTCGCCTGTGTTTCCTTGCCGCCGAAGCCGCCGCCCATGCGTCGCACCCGGCAAGTAATGAAAGCATCGGGCACCGCCAGCACCCGCGCGACAATGTGCTGGACTTCGCTCGGATGCTGCGTCGAGGAATATACCAGGATCGCGCCATCCTCGCCGGGCACCGCGACGGCGATCTGGCCTTCCAGATAAAAATGCTCCTGGCCGCCGATGTGCATCGTGCCGCTCAGGCGAAACGGCGCTTCGGCGATCGCTTTGGCGGCATCGCCGCCGACGAACGCATAGTCCGGCAACACGCGCTCGCCGGACGCCTTGCCCTGCTCGACCGAAACGTTAGGCGTCTCGACCGCGATTTCGATCTTGCCGCGCAGCGCTGCGCGCCGCGCGGTATCGCGAGTCGTGGCGACGACCGCGAAGATCGGTTGATTGTGGTAGTCAACACGATCGTGCGCGAACACCGGCTCATCGGCATGCGCCGGCGATATGTCGTTTCTCCCCGGAATGTGTGCCGCGGTGATCACGGTAACGACCCCGGGCACGCTCAGGACATCGGCAAGATCGACGTGACGGATGACGCCGCGCGCCACCGGCGAACCGCCAAGCGCGATATGCAGAGTGCCGGCGGGCTCCAGCATGTCGTCGATATATTCGGCCGAGCCCTGCACATGCTTGGCGCCGCTATCGTGCTGCAGCGCCTTGTGAACATGGCGCAGCGGCGCTTCGATCGTGGTTTCACTGGGCGGCATGCGCGGGCGTCCGGGAATCCGAAATGCGGGTGACGTGCGACGCAACGCCGGCAATTTCGGCGAGCGCCTTGATGACAAGATTGCCGGCGACACGGCCGCGATAATCGGCGCTGGCTCGGAGATCGGTGAGCGGGGTGAAATCCTGCTTCACGGCATCCGCGGCTGCCCGCCAGTGCCGCGTGTCAGTCAGCGGCAGGCCGCGCAAATTCTCTTCGACAGATTTGGCTCGCTTCGGAATTCCGGCCATGCCGCCGAACGCGACTTTGGCCTCGCTGATCCGCTCATCTTCGACAGTCAGACAGAACACGGCGAGCAGCGCTGAAATATCCTCGTCGAAGCGTTTGCTGATCTTGTAGGCGCGGAAATGGGAAGACGGCGGCGGATACGGCACAAAGAGCCTGCGGACAAATTCGCCCTTGGCTCGATCCTGCTTGCCGTAATCGAGAAAGAAGTTCTCGAGCGGCAGACGGCGGAGCTTTTCGCCGTGACGCAGCTCGATGCTGCCACCCAGCGCAATCAGCATCGGCGCCAGATCGCCGATCGGCGACGCGTTGGCGATGCTGCCGCCGACCGTGCCGGACGCCCGCACCTGGATCGAGCCGAAGCGGCGCAGCACCTCGGCGATATCGGGATCGATTGCGCCGAGCACCGGGACGGCTCGTGCCAGCGAAACGGTCGCGCCCAACGCGCAGCCGTCTTCAACGTTTTCAATCTTCGAGAGCTCGGTCACGCGGCCGACGTGAATGATCTTTTCAATCGGCATGAGCTTCTTGGTGATCCATAATCCGACGTCGGTCGTGCCGGCGATAATGGTTGCCTCGGGATGGTGGGCATAAAGGCTCGCCAGCGAGTCTTCGCTCGCCGGCGCGGCAAAGAATGCCTTTTCATCGCCAACAAACAGATCCGCTTTGTCGTCAAGCACCGCCATCGCCCGCCGCCGCACTGCCGCGTTGCGGGTAAACTGATCGTCGGCGCCGTTGCAGACTTCGAGCGCGGCATCGACAATCGGCCGATAGCCGGTGCAGCGGCAGAGATTTCCCGCCAGCGCATCGTTGATCTTGTCGCGCGTGGTCCCACCATCGCAGCCGTGATAGTGCGCGAACAGGCTCATAACGATTCCGGGCGTGCAAAAGCCGCACTGCGAGCCGTGCTCGCGCGCCATCACCTCCTGGACGGGATGCAAAACGCCGTTCTCAGCGAGGTCTTCGACGGTGATCAATTCCCCGCCGTCGATCTGTCCGAGCAGGGTGATGCACGAATTCACCGGCTCGTAGACTAGGCGGCCGTCCTGCTCCCGTACGACGACGACGGCGCAAGCGCCGCAGTCGCCTTCGGCGCAGCCCTCTTTGGTGCCGGTCGAACGCTCCTGCAAACGCAACCAGTCGAGAACGGTGGCGCGGGGGTGAAAATCAGCGATGCTTACGGTACGGCCGTGTCGCCGGAATTGCAGAGCGTTTCTGGTCATAGTGTTCAAGTGGACTCAAAAACTAACACACGCAGCCTTAATGATATGGGCACAACGATTGCGGTCACGCAAGTAATGTGCCATCCGCTCGAACAACCGGTTTTTTTTGGTTCCACTGTGTGGCAATGCCGCGCAGCGGAGCGATCTGCAGGGGTACAAATTGACGGCGCTCGACCACGAAAGATTTCTGCGGCTGAGCTTCGACGTCGCCAAACGAGCGCGCGCCAACGCTAATCATCCGTTCGGCAGCGTTCTTGTAAGCGGGACCGGCGATGTGCTGCTCGAAGTCCAGAACGGATTTCTCCCAGACCGCGACATGACCGGTCACGCCGAAAGGCTTCTCGCAACGCAGGCCGGCAAGCAGTTCGCCGCAGAAATATTGCGCGAGAGCACACTCTATAGCTCGGCCGAGCCGTGCGCGATGTGCGCGGGGGCGATCTATTGGGCGGGTATCGGTCGGGTGGTCTATGGCCTGTCCGAACACCGGCTTAAGGCGATCACCGGCGCCCACTTGGAAAACCCGACGCTGGATTTGCCGTGCCGGACCGTGTTCGCCGCCGGTCAGCGGCAAGTCGAGGTCATCGGCCCGCTACTGGAAGATGAGGCGGCCATGCTTCATGCCGATTTCT
This sequence comes from uncultured Alphaproteobacteria bacterium, assembly GCA_963753355.1. Taxonomy (GTDB): domain Bacteria; phylum Pseudomonadota; class Alphaproteobacteria; order Rhizobiales; family Xanthobacteraceae; genus BOG-931. The sequence goes on along the minus strand of CAVWBV010000023.1, from coordinate 62,403 downwards.
GGCGGGCCTCCGCTTGAAGCCAGGCGGAGGATTTCAAGCAAACGCTCTAACCGGAGGCTCAAGCCGCCGCGGCGGCCTTGCGATCTGTCGCGGGGGCGGGGGTGGGGGCACCCGTTTTCACAGTCGGCTTCTGTGCAATTGCGGAGGTGTCAATCGGCTTGTCGAGCTTACGCGACACGCCCTCGAACTGCACGTCCTCCTCGACGGCAAGCGATTTAGAGAAAATCTCGCCCTCAACGGTAGCCGTGCCCTTCAGCCTGACATTGTTGCCGCGCACGGTGCCTTTGAAGGCGCCGTGGATGGCCACCTCGAGCGCGGTCATGTTGCCTTCGACGCGCGCGCCGTCGCCGATCACGATCTGGGTGGCCTGAATATCGCCGGTTACCCGCCCGAAAATCTGCGTCGAGCCTTCGCAGATGATGTTGCCGGTGATGACAATCCCGGGACCGAGGGTAGAGACCAAGTCGGTCGAGGTCCTCTCCGTGGAAATTTCACTTGGCCGGGCGTCGGCGGCGGCGCCGTTGCCCGCCGTCTTTTCGCGGCCGGTCTTGGCGGGAGTAAAATAGCTCAATGTTTCCTCCTCACACACGCTCTACGACCGGCGGGTGCCGCCAGCCCCACTCACTGAAAGCTAATCCCAACCAGCAGCGGTGAAAAGCAAAACTCGCGGACATTGATAACGCGGCGGCAAATATCCATCCGAGGAAAAACTAAAATCGCACCGGCCAAGTGAAGCGATCGTGCAACAAAGTTTTGTCCGGTGGGTATCATTAACTAATTTCTTGTTTTCGGATGGCACTACTTCTTATGATCGAGATCGGCGAGCGAGCCACGGTTCAGGGATGCGCCATGGGTGACGAGGCGATTGCGGCGGCGGTCGAGCGGTTCGTCAAAAAGATCAGTTTTTCCACGCAGCGCGAGGTCGAGCGCATTGTTCGCGCCGCGATCGCCAGCGGCAAAATTCACGGCCATGAAACCGTGACCGCCGCTGTGACGCTATCGAGCGAAAAGCTTGGGCTCGACACGACGATCTACAGCAAGATCGAGCTTTGAACCCCGCCGGCCTAGGGGGCCGATTCTAATATTCGCATCCCGTCTCGGCACGCTCTCATGCGAATGTTAGAATCAAAGGAATTGCCGGTTCGGCGGCCAGCGAATGTCAAATCCGCTCCACTAGGCTTCGCCGTTCGCTGCACTGCGGCGCAAAAACGCTGCGAGATCATTGGGCTTTCGGCCAAGCAGCGATGCTAGGACGTGCGAATTTCCAATGAGCCCGTGAGCGGCGTAATAGCGGAACATGGCGGCGAGCGTTGCGCATTCGTACTCGCCCATGCCACCGGCGCGCGCCCGCACCTGCCAGGACTCGACGGACTCCGCTTCGGCCCGCACCGGAATTTTCAGCGACGCGCCGATAGCGGCGGCGACCTCGGTCTGGCTTAGGGGTTCGCTTCCGGCGAGTTCGTAGGTTGCGCCACCGTGTCCGTCTGCGGTCAGCACTACAGCCGCCGCCTCAGCCACATCCCGCAAATCGACCAGGCTGAGCCGCGTCATGACCGGATAAGGAACGCAAAACACCCCCTCAGCAAGGATGCCCGGGAAGGCGCCGAGGATATTTTGCATGTAGGCGGTCGGTTGCAGGATGGTCAGGTCGAGACCCAAGCCAAACAGCATCTCTTCAGTCCGCATCTTCCGCCAATGATGCGGCATGGCCTCGATTTGCGGGTGCAGCACCGAATGATAGACGAAGCGCTTCACGCCTTGCGCCTGCGCCGCAGCGGCGACGCCGCGCGCGAACGCCACTTCCTCGCGCCTTACGTTGGGGCAAATGTGATAAATCGCGCGAACACCATCGGCAGCGCGGCGCAGCACACTTTGATCCTCGAAGCCGGCGATGACGCACTCTGTGGCCCCTAACGCCTCAAGCGCGGTGAAATGTTCGCCGCGGCGGACCATCGCCCGCACGCCGGCGCCCTTTTTCGCCAGCGCCTCGACCACCGCCTTGCCGGTCTTGCCGGCGGCGCCGGTCACCAGGATCATGGTTGCTGCGACGCCAGCTCGAACAGCCGCGTCGGGCTTAATGGAATCTCGTTGAGCTCGATCTTCCGCTCGGCCAGTCGAAGCGCATCTTCGATCGCCTGGGCAAAAAGCGGCCCGACCGGAATGGCCCCCGCCTCGCCGGCGCCCTTGACGCCCAGCGGATTGAGCGGAGATGGCGTCACGGTGTGGCCGATTTCCGTACGCGGCGCTTCCAGCGACGTCGGCAACAGATAATCGGCGAGCGAGGCATTCAGCAACTGCCCCTCCTCGTCGAACACCAGCTGCTCGTAGAAGGCATTGCCGACACCCTGAGCGACACCGCCGTGAATTTGGCCGGCGAGGATCAACGGGTTAATCACGGTGCCGCAATCGTGCACCACGACGTATTTGAGCACCTCGAGCGTGAAGGTCTGCGGGTCGACTTCGACGATCATGGCGTGCACGCCGCTTGCAGTGGCGCCGCCGGACGGTCCGAAATATTGCGTCGATTCGAGTCCCGGCTCGGTTCCGGGCTTCACCGCACCGCGCATCGGATTGGCCCTGGCCGCAAGCTCGCCGAGCTTGACCGATTGTCCCGGCACGCCGACGACCGACACTTTGCCGTCGACAATTTCAAGATCCTCCTCGGCGCACTCGAAATGTTCGGCGGCGAGCTTCAGGATTTTCTGCCGGACGACTTTGGCCGCCTCGTTGACGGCGTTGCCGGCAACCACCGCGCCGCGGCTAGCAAAGGTGCCGGCGCCCCAGTAGAACTGATCGGTATCGCCGGTGACGATGTCGATGTCGCGAACCGACACGCCAAGCTGGTCGGCCGCGACTTGAGCGAACACGGTAAAATGCCCCTGCCCCTGCGTGCCGATCCCGGTCGCGATGCTGACTTTGCCGTTGTTTTGCACCTGAACTTTGGCGCCCTCGTAGGGGCCAATGCCGGTGCCCTCGACGTAACAGACGATACCGATGCCGACATGACGTCCCTGCGCGCGCAGTCGCGGCTGCTCCTCGGAGAGGAAGTGACGGTAGCCAATCATCTCCAGCGCCTTGTCGAGGATCGGCTCGTAATTGCCGCTGTCATATGAGAGCGGCGCGAAATCCTGGTAGATGATCTCATTGTCGTAAGGAAAAGCGTCGGGTGGGATGAGATTGCGCCGCCTGATCTCGGCGCGGTCGATGTTGAGCTCGCGCGCCGCGATGTCCAAGAGCCGCTCGATGACAAAGACGCCGTGCTGGCGGCCTGCGCCGCGGTACGGCGTGACAATCGGTTTGTTGGTGAAGATCGCCCGGAAGGTGCTGTCGTAGTTCGGGATCACGTAGGGTCCGAGCAGCGTGCACTGGCTGTTGATCGGCACGGTCAGGCCGTACGGATTGTAGGCGCCGGTGTCGTGCAGGAAATTATCCTTGACGCCGAGGATGCGGCCATCGGCCGAAAGCGCGATCTCCGCGTCGTGGGTCTGGCCGCGCTCGTGCGTCGTGGCGAAGAAGTGCTCGAGCCGGTCCTCGATCCACTTCACCGGACGGTTGAGTTTCATCGCCACCCACGGGATGACGACTTCCTCCGGATAAAACAGCATGATCTTCGGCCCAAAACCGCCGCCGACGAACGGCGCGATCACGCGAACTTGCCGCTCGCTCAAGCCGAGCATACCGGCGAGCCCGTTGCGCAGAAACACCGGCGCTTGTGTAGTGTCCCACACAGTCAGCCGGGCCGCCCGGTCGTCCCAGCTGGCGACGATGCCGCGCGTTTCCATTGGCGAAGACGCGCCGTGATCGTAGAAGAAACGGCGCCTGATGACGCGTTCAGCGCGAGCGCGCGCAGCGGCATAATTGCCGCGGCCTTGCCGCACGTGGGCTGCGAGATTGCCCCGCACGCCGTCGTGAACGCTTGCAGACGTATCGGCGAGCGCTTTCTCCAGATCGACCACTGCCGGCAGCGGCTCAAGATCGAGCGCGATGTCCGAGAGCGCGTCCTCGGCGAGATAACGGCTCTCCGCCAGTACCACCGCGAGCGGCTCGCCGACATGCCGCACCTTGTCTTTGGCGAGTGGAACCTGCGTGCGCTGATTGAAGGTAATGTCCTTGATCGGCGGCGGCGGAACCAGAAGCGGGCCCGGCGCCCAGTAATCGCCGAGGTCTTCGGCGGTAAAGACGGCGGCGACGCCATGACGCGCTTTCGCCGCTGACACGTCGATGGAATTAATGCGGGCGTGCGCGACATTGCTGCGCAGAAACGCCGCATGGAGCATCCCCGGAAGCTCGACGTCGTCGACAAACAGCGCCCGGCCGCTGAGCAGCCGTGCATCCTCGTTGCGGGTGACCGGAGCGCCGAAACTTCGCGTCGTCACCCCGATTACCTCCGCCACCGCTCAGCAGCGAGCAGCACGGCGTCGACAATGTGCTGGTAACCGGTGCAGCGGCAAAGATTCCCCGACAGCGCTTCGCGTACCTGCGCCTCGTCGGGCGAAGCGGTCTCTTCCAGAAACGCCTTCATGGTCATCAAGATGCCGGGCGTGCAGTAGCCGCATTGCAAGCCGTGGCAGTCACGCATGGCCTCCTGCAACGGATGCAAGTGCTCCGGGTCGGGAGCGAGACCTTCGACGGTCTCGAGGCTGTGGCCCTCCGCCTGCACGGCGAACATCAGACACGAGCGCACCGCAGCGCCGTCGAACAAGATGGTGCAGGCGCCGCAGACGCCGTGTTCGCAGCCGACATGCGTGCCGGCGAGCAATAAATCGTGGCGCAGGAAATCCGAGAGCAACAGCCGCGCTTCGACCGTGCGTTTATAAACCTTGCCGTTGACGGTAACGGCGATGTCGTGAGTATCAGTTGTCACGACGTGCCCGCTTGTCGGCCGTCGTCAGGGTGCGCCTTATCAGCACACTAGCGAGGTGGCGCTGGAATTCTTTGCTGGCGTGAATGCTGCCGCCCGGCTCGATATCCTGCTGCACGAGTTTTGCGGCTTCGGCGATCCGCGCCGGGTCGATCGCGGCGCCGATAAGTGATTGGCTCGCCGCAGCGGCGAAGACCGGCCCATCTCCGGCATTGCAGAGTCCGATGCGTGCGTCGGTGCAGCGACCGTCCGCGTCGAGGCGCACCGTGCAGGCAACACCCATCATGGCGAAGTCGCCGCGGCGGCGTGACACTTCCATGAAACACGAACCGGAGCGCGGCGGCGCGGCCGGCAACTCCACATCCATGAGCATTTCGTCGGCTTCCAGCGCCGTCGTCAGCGCGCCAACAAAAAAATCCGGTGCATCGATCCACCGTTCGCCGCGCACTGACTGCGCTCGCAATCTGCCGCCAAGCCCCAAAACGATGGCCGGCATTTCCGACGCCGGATCGGCGTGCGAGAGGTTCCCGCCAATAGTTCCGCGATTGCGGATTTGCGGATGCGCAATGTGCGGCAACGCCTCGGCGATCAGCGGCAGGTTTTCCGCGACCATTGGATCGCGCTCCAGCATGCGATAGCGCGTCAGCGCCCCGATGCGAACCCGGTTGCCGGCGACGTTCTTGATGCCGGAAAGGTCGGTCAGCGGGTTGATATCAATGAGCATTGCCGGCTGGGTCAGCCGGAAATTCATCGTCGGAACAAGACTTTGACCGCCCGCCAGGAAGCGCGCCTCATCGCCATGCTCGGCCTTGAGCGCCAAAGCCTGCTCGACGCTCCGAGCGGCAACATAGCGAAAGGGCGCGGGTTTCATGCGGTTACGCGGGTTGCCTCGCAATGGGCGATGCCGAGCGGTCAAAATAGGTAAAAGATCGCGCAAGTCAAAACGTTAGCCTAAGCGCCAGCGGCCCCGAACAAACAATTTGCAATTGAAATGAAGCATCCCGCCCAATAATGTCGCACCTTAGAGTGAAGGTTGCGCGCGCCTTCAAGGCGCGGCTCTGTCAGTATTTTAGGATGGATCAGCGCGTGGCAAGGCGGCCGAGCCCGGCACAGCAACAAGTGGACGTCGGCCCATCGCCTCAAGTGTCGATCAAACCGGACGAGCAAGCGGGAGGACAGGCGATCGCCGCTGGCGGCGCTGGCGCCCCGGCATTGACCGTCGACGCCCGCGGCGTCTCGCTGACGTTTCACACCCGCGACGGCGAAGTTCAGGCGCTCTCCAGTGTTGATCTGCGGATCAGCGACGGCGATTTCGTGTCGTTCATCGGCCCGTCGGGCTGCGGCAAGACCACGCTGCTGCGCGTGATCGCCGATCTTGAACGTCCGACCAACGGCACCATTCTGGTCAACGGCGTGACGCCGGAACAGGCCCGGCTCCGCCGCCAATATGGCTACATCTTCCAGGCGCCGGCGCTTTATCCGTGGCGCACCATCGAGCGCAACGTGATGCTGCCGCTGGAAATTATGGGCTTTGACGCCCGCGAGCGCCGTGAGCGCATGGAGCGCTATCTCAAGCTTGTGAATCTCTCGGGATTCGAGCGCAAATTCCCCTGGCAATTGTCCGGCGGCATGCAGCAGCGGGCGTCGATTGCCCGAGCGCTGTCGTTCGATCCGGCGCTGTTGTTGATGGACGAGCCGTTCGGCGCGCTCGACGAAATTGTGCGCGATCACCTCAACGAGCAATTGCTGCGGCTGTGGGACCAAACCGGCAAAACGGTGGTGTTCGTGACCCACTCCATTCCCGAAGCGGTGTTCCTCTCGACCAAGATCGTGGTCATGTCGCCGCGACCTGGACGGATCATCGACGTTATCCCTTGCGATTTTCCGCGCGACCGCACGCTCGAGATCCGCGAAACGCCGGAATTTCTCAAGATCGCGCAGCGGGTGCGCGCCGGCCTGCGTTCCGGCCATTCGTATGACGAGTAGCGCCTGTGTCGAGTAGTGCGCTCGTCCTACCGCGGCCGGCATGGCGGCCAGCCTTCATCACCGACCGTATTCCGGTCTTGGTGGTCGTGGCCATTCTCATTGTGCTTTGGTATCTCGCCGCCATCCTGATGAACGCGGCGCAGGTGCGCGACGCTTTCGAGCGCAACGAAATCAAATATACCCTGAGCGACGTGATTGCCGGAACGCTCAGCGCCGAGCGGCCGGTGGTTCCGGCGCCGCATCAGGTCGTGGAAAACCTGGTTGAATCGGTCTTCGACTATCCGCCGGATTCACCGCGCAGCCTCGTCTATCACTCGTGGGTAACGCTGTCGGCGACCGTGGTCGGCTTCGTCATCGGCGCGCTATTCGGCATTATGCTTGCCGTGCTGATCGTACATTTGCGCACGCTGGAAAAGAGTCTGTTGCCGTGGGTCATCTGCTCGCAGATGGTGCCGATTCTGGCGATCGCGCCCATTATCATTGTCGTGTTTGGCGCCATCGGCATCCGCGGGCTTTTTCCCAAATCGATCATCTCCGCCTATCTGTGCTTTTTTCCGGTCACCATCGGCATGGTCAAAGGGCTGTCGTCGCCCGACCCCATTCAACTTGATTTGATGCGCACCTGGTCGGCGAGCAAGCTTCAGGTCTTCACCAAGTTGCGCTGGCCCTCCTCCATTCCGTTCCTGTTCGCGAGCCTGAAAGTCTCGGTGACGATTTCTCTGGTCGGCGCCATTGTCGCTGAATTGCCGACCGGCGCGCAGGCCGGCATCGGAGCGCGGCTTTTGACCGGATCCTACTACGGGCAGACCGTGCAGATTTGGGCTGCGCTGTTCGCCGCAGCGATCATCGCCACTGTGCTTATCGCCATCATCGACGTGGTCGCGCGCCTGACGGCGCGGCACATGGGAGCCTCGGCATGATCCCGCGCGGCCAGGCGATCGGGTTTTGGCTCACGGCGGTGGCGCTGCTTGTAGCGCTGGCATTGCCGCTTGCCGCCGACGCGGCTGTTCCGGTGACCGCGCGTCCGCGGCTGCTCGCGGCGATCGTGATTGCGGCTGCTTTGTTTGCGTTCGCGCCGCGCTGGCCGACACTCTCGGCGATTTTCGGCTTCGCCGCCTCGGTGCTCGGCTGCGCCGTGACACTTTATCTGCTGACCGGCGACGGCATCGCCGGGCAGGCGTCGTGGGGCTATTGGCTGTTGGTGCTCGCTACCTGGCTGGGCGCGGCTTTGACATTGACGCGCCTTGCGGCGTTGCACGCCGCCGGCCGCACTTGGCGCACATTGCAGGATCTGACCATCCCGGTTCTGTTCGGCGCGTTTCTTGTCTATCTATGGGAAGTGGCGGTGCGCGGCTTCGGCGTTCCGCCGGTATTGATGCCGGCCCCGACCTCGACCGCGCAACGCTTTGCCAGTTCGCTGCCGACGCTGGGCGAGGATTTCGTCCAGACCGTGTTGCGCAGCGTGCTCGCCGGCTACGTCATCGGCTGTGGGGCTGGTTTCATCGTCGCCGTCATCGCCTACCGGTTCGATTTCCTCAAGCGCGGGCTGCTGCCGCTCGGCAATTTCGTCTCGGCGCTGCCGATTGTCGGCATCGCGCCCATCATGGTGATGTGGTTCGGCTTCGACTGGCCGTCAAAGGCCGCGGTGGTGGCGGTGATGTGCTTCTTTCCCATGCTGGTGAATACGCTTGCAGGGCTCGCGGTCGCCGGGCCAATCGAGCGCGACCTGATGCGGTCTTACGCGGCACCGCCGGCGCAAACCTTGCTGAAATTGCATTTACCCGCGGCGCTGCCGTTTATTTTCAATGCGCTGAAGATCAATTCGACGCTGGCGCTGATCGGCGCCATCGTGGCCGAATTCTTCGGCACGCCGCTGCACGGCATCGGCTTCCGTATTTCCATCGAAGTGGCCCGCATGTCGCTCGATATGGTATGGGCTGAAATAGCATTGGCCGCCGTCGCCGGCATGGCCTTCTACGGGATCGTCGCGCTTGCCGAGCGGGCGACGACCTCGTGGCATCCGTCGTATCGGAAGTGACTCGGTAACTTAAACGCGTGGAGAGACGACAATGACAAAGAAACTTCTATTGGCAACGGCGCTGGCGTGCGGCGTCTTTGCGACCAGCGGCGCGCATGCCGCCGACAAGGTGACGATTCAGCTCAAGTGGGTGACGCAGGCGCAGTTCGCCGGCTATTACGTCGCCGCCGCGAAGGGCCTCTACAAGGACGCCGGCCTCGACGTCACCATCAATCCGGGCGGTCCGGACGTCGCCCCCCCGCAAGTCATCGCCGGCGGCGGCGCCGATGTCGTCGTCGATTGGATGCCGTCCGCGCTCGCCTCGCGCGAGAAGGGCGTACCGCTGGTCAATATTTCGCAGACCTTCAAACGCTCCGGCCTGGAACTGACCTGCCGCAAGGACACCGGCATCAAGACGCCGGCCGATTTCAAGAACAAGACGCTCGGCGTCTGGTTCGGCGGCAACGAATATCCGTTCCTGTCGTGGATGGCGAAGTTGAAGCTGAAGACCGACGGGTCGCCGGGCGGCGTCAAGGTGATCAAGCAGGGCTTCAACGTCGATCCGCTGTTGCAGAAGCAGGCCGACTGCATCTCGACCATGACTTACAACGAGTACTGGCAAGTGATCGACGCCGGCTACAAGCCGGATCAGCTTGTGGTCTTCAAGTATAGCGACGAAGGCGTCGCGACGCTCGAGGACGGCCTCTATGCCCTGGAGCCGAAGCTTAAAGATCCGGCTTTCGTCGCCAAGATGGCCAAATTCGTCTCGGCCTCGGAGAAGGGCTGGGATTGGGCCAAGAAGAACGACAAGGAAGCTGCCAAGATCGTGATCGCCGCCGACACCACCGGCGCGCAAACGCTGCATCACCAGGAGCAGATGATGGGCGAGATCGCCAAACTCCTCGGCAACGACAACGGCAAGCTTGATTTCAAGGATGCCGACCGCACCGTCAACGAACTCCTGTCCGGCGGCTCCGATCCGGTCATCACCAAGAAGCCGGAAGGCGCCTGGACGCACGCCGTCTATGACGCAATGAAGTAAGTCCCACGCTTCTTCGAGCTTCACGACTACACATGGCCGGCCTCGCGCCGGTCATGTTGTTTTTCTCGCTGGCTTCGCTTTACGGGACTGGCAGACTGATGTTGACTTGGTGAAGGCGGCATTGCCGCCGTTAAAAGACAAACATATGGGAGGGGATGACGATGTCGACTTACGTACTCATTCATGGCGCCTGGCACACCGGCAAAGAACTCGAACCCACCGCGGCGCCGATCCGCGCGGCCGGCCATCAGGTCCACACCCCGACCATCGCCGGCAACCGGCAGGGCGATTCCAAAAAGACCGGGCTCGATGAAGCCATCAACTCGATTGTCGATTATCTCACCGGCAACAATCTGCGCGACGTCGTGCTCATGGGTCACAGCTACGGCGGCATGATCATTACCGGCGTGGCCGACCGCGCCGCCGATCGCATCCGACGCCTGGTCTACTGGAACGCGTTCGTGCCGAATAACGGCGAGTTGCTCAACGACATGGTGCCGCCGCCCTACGCCGAGCTGTTCGACCAGATCGCCGCGCAGCGCGGCGACGGCTCGGTGGTGCTGCCGTTTCCGATTTGGCGCGAGGTCTTCATCAACGACGCCGATGCCGAACTGGCGCAGAAGGCCTACGACGTGCTCAATCCGCATCCGCTGAATACGTTCAGCGACAAGATCTCGCTCAAGACCAATCCGGGCGACATGCAGATCGCCAAGTCCTACGTCAATTGCACCGAAGACACTTCGCTGCCGCACCATTATCCCTGGCATCCGCGGCTATCGCAGAAGCTCGGACTATTCCGGCTGGTGCAGGTGCCGGGAAGCCACGAACTGTGCTTCACCAATCCAAAACTTTTGGCGGATGCCATTATGAGAGCGGGGCGGGACTAGACCGCGGAGCCGGCAAGCTCGTCATGCTCGCGCTTGTTGCGAGCATCCACGTCTAGTTCTCAACAAAAGGGCAGATGGCCGGAACGCGTCCGGCCATGACGCGCGTTAGCGTTGCTCGCGCTCGACCGCGGCCATCACCTCGTCGCACGTAATCGGCGCAAACCCCGGACGGAATTTTTCCCGCGCGAGTTTCAGGATGGCGCGATTGTATGGCGCCGGTACGCCGTACTGCGCGGCGAGCTCGACGATACAGCCGGTGATGGATTCAAGCTCGGTATCATTCCGCGCCGTGCAGCATCACGTCCTGGGTCATGCTCGACATCCGCATGGCGCGAAGCCTACGGCGGAACAACGGCCGCGTCAGCCGGTCGGGCAGCGTAGCGGCGAGATGCAGGAGCGCAAATGACGGCATGCCGGGCAAGCGATACTCGCGATGGCCGGCGGCGCGAATGGTGCGCACGCCTTCCCACAGCGTCTGCGTCAATAGGCGCTGAAAAATCGCCGGGTTCGAAAGCGGCCGTGCGCCGCGGCCAACCAAAGCGTCGAGGGCGTTGGTGAGATTGATTACGATCTTGGTATGGATGGCGTCCTGCATCCGCTCGACGATCTTAGTCGGGCAGCCGCGACCAAGAGTCGACTGCACCAGACGCACCTCCGCGCCGAGCCCGCTGTCGAGCGTGCCGATCAAAAGCGGCAGCTTGTGCGCATAGCCGATCACACCCGGCGCCTCGCGCCGCGCGTTATAGCTGGCGATGCCGTAGACCACTTTGCTGAACAGCTTCGGCAGGATGCGCTGGTTGTCGATGCCGTTGGCAATGGAAACGACAATCGGCCGGTCGCCGAGCTCGTCCTTCACTTGCCGCGCCACCGCCTCGAGGCTGTAATTTTTGACCGTCAGTACCACGATAGCGGCGTCAGCAACCTCGCCGGGCCGATCGACGATGGCGGGGTGCACAGTGCGCCGCGTCGCATCGGGCGCGTCGAACCGGTACGTGGTGAGGCCGTTGTCGCGTAGCGCCGCCAGCGTTGCGCCGTGGCCCATCACGAACGTGGCGGGATAATTCTCCGCCACCCACGCCGCCACCGATCCGCCGATGGCGCCCGGTCCGATGAACAGGATTTTCGGTTCGCTCATGGTCGTCATGCCCACGCATAGCCGTTCGAAGAACGGCGTCGCTTCGCTCGCCTATGTCGCGGGCATCCGCGTCTTTGCATCCGCCAAGCTAAAAGTCGTGGATGGCCGGGACAAGCCCGACCATGACGAATGACGATCACCCGAGCAGCGCCAACAAGTTCGCCTTCTTCTGCTTCACCTGATCGAGCGTGCATTGTCGCGGCGCCTTGTCGGGGCGCCAGCGCAGCAGCCGCGTGCCGTGGCGGAAGCGCTCGCCGGAAAAATGATCGTAGCAAACCTCGACAACGAGCTTAGGCTTGAGCGGCTGCCATTCGCCCGAGCGCTCGGTCGACCAGCGGCTCGGACCGCCCGGCGCATTGCCGGTGAAGCCGGGCGGCGCGATCAGGGCCTTTAGTTTCTTGGTCAGCGCCGGCTTGTCCTCGCGCTTGATGGTCGAGGTGAAGCCGACATGATGCAGCAAACCCTTACTGTCGTAGAGCCCGAGCAATAGCGAGCCGACCAGCGGAGAGTTGGCGTTGTAGCGAAAGCCGCCGACCACGCAGTCGGCGCTGCGGTAGTTCTTGATCTTTTGCATGCCGCTCCGATCGCCGGAGCGGTAGGCAAAGTCCCGCCGCTTGGCGATGACGCCATCGAGCGTGGCGCCGACGCGCTTGAGCCAACCCTTGGCTTCGGCAAGCCGCGTCGTCGCCGGCGACAGCCGGATAGAGTTCGCGACGCGACCATAGCGCCGGAAGAATGTTTCCAGCGCGCGCCGCCGCTCTGCCAGGATTTCGCCGCTCAGATCGCGGCCTTCGGCATCGACCAGGAGATCGAAGGCAATGAAGATGGCCGGTGTCTCGACGGCGAGCTTGCGCACCCGGCTCACCGCCGGATGGACGCGTTGCAACAACGCATCGAACGAAAAGCCGCGGCCGGCAGGAACGGCGATCTCGCCGTCGAGCACAAATCTCTTTGGCGTCAGCGCCCGCAAAGCCTCTACCATTTCCGGGAAATACCGCGTCATCGACCGGCCCGACTTCGATTGCAGCTCGACCTTGTCGCCATCGCGAAAGGCGAGCGTGCGGAACCCGTCCCATTTCGGCTCATATTGCCATTCCGGCCCGACCGGAATCGCCTCGACCGACAGCGCCTCCATGGGTGCAAATGGCATTCGCAATGGCAACGTCATGCAAAGCTCTTGGCGAAGCTTAAGGCTACCAGCTATGCCGGATTCCCGCTTGCGCACGGATGAGCGGCCTCATTACAACAAAGTGAAAAGTGGATAGCGGGAGGACGGCGTGAGCAAGGCGCTGGAAAAGACCTACGACGGCATCATTATCGGCGCCGGCCATCACGGCCTCATTCTCGGCAGCTATCTCGCCAAAGCCGGCTTGCGCATCCTCCTGGTCGACCGGCGCCTTCAGTACGGCGGCGGCTTGACGACCAAAGAGGTCACCGTCCCGGGTTTCTATCACAATCTCCACTCCATCAATCATTTCCATATTTCCGAGACGCCGTGGTTCAAGGATTTGGGCCTCGAGGACCGGGTCACCTACATCACCCCGCGCTACGAATTCGGCCAGGCGCATAGCGATGGCACCGCGCTGGTGTTCGGCCGCGACCGCGAAGAGACCATCGCCAATGTCGCGCGCTTCTCCAAGCGCGACGCCGAGACGTTTTCGCGACTGGAACCGGCGCGCCGAGGAAATCACCGCACGCATCCTGATGCCCGAACGCTACGCCGAGCCGCTGTCGCAGGCCGAGCGCGAAACGCTGCTGGCGAAAACGGCGATCGGGCGCGATTTCCTCACCATCAGCCGCCGCCAGCCGCTCGACGTGGTGCAGGAGCTGTTCGAGAACGATCACGTCAAGCTTCTGTTCCTGTTCAAGGTCTCGCTGTTCGGCACCTGGCTCACCGACACGCTGTCGAAAACGAGCCCGATGGGATCGGTGATCCGCGCCTTCGATCTCGACACCGGCTACCAGCTCTGCCAGGGCGGATCGTTCAATCTGGCGCGCGGGCTGATGGAAACCTTCATTGCCGCCGGCGGCACGTTTGCGCCACAGCTGGCGATCGATCGCATTCTGATCGAAGGCGGCCGCGCCGCCGGCATTGTGCTTGCCGACGGCCGCACGGTGCGGGCGAAGAGCTTCGTCGCCTCCACCATCGACGTGCACCAGACCTTCGAGAATTTGATCGGCCGGACGCAATTGCCGGCGGCGTTTCTCGAGAAACTCGACGGCTTCCAATACACCAACTGGACGCTGTTCGGCCTGCACCTCGCCTTGCACGAAAGCCCGCGCTTCGCTGCGGCCTCGTTCGATCCCAACATCGATCGCACCTTGAAGTGGAGCATCGGCGCCGAGACCATGGAGGACCTGTTCTCCGCGCACGAAGACGTCAAAGCCGGCCGCGTGCCGCGCATCGTCCAGTTCGGCTCCGGACCGTTGAGCCTGCTCGACCCGACGCAAGCGCCACCCGGCAAGCACACGACCTATTGCTGGCACGTGATGCCGTTCGAACCTGAGCTTAACGGCCAGGACTACGAAGACTTCAAGCGCGAATTCGCCGAGAAGATCATCGACACATTCGCGCATTATTGCCCGAACCTCACCCGCAACAACATCATCGGGCAATACGTCTATACGGCGAAGGAATACACCGCCGAAATGATCAACATGCGGCGCGGCGATATTTTCATGGGCGCGTTCAACGCCGAGCAGGTGATGTACAACCATTTCGGCTATCGCACGCCGATACCAAATCTTTACATGGCCGGATCCGCCGGACATCCCGGCGGCGCGATTTCCGGCGGCGCCGGGTATATTACCGCCGGCATCATCGCCCGCGATCTCGGCCTCAAGCTGTGGTGGCGACCGGCCGATGCCGGCGCGGCGCTCGCCGCGCTGGCGGAAGCGGCCTGATTATTCGTCGTCATTGCGAGGTTTCAATGTCCGATACATTCTCCGTAACCGACAAGGTCGTGGTGATCACCGGCGCCGGCCAGGGCCTGGGCCGCGCTTTCGCCAAGACCTTTGCCTCCGGCGGCGCCAAAGTCGTTATCGCCGAGCGTAACGTCGAAAAAGCCCGCGACGTCGAGCGCGAAATCGCCGCCGGCAACGGCCACGCCATTGTCGTCGAAACCGACGTCGCCGACGAAGGATCGGTCGCCCGCATGGCCGAGCGCGTCGGCCAGACCTTCGGCCGCGCCGACGTGCTCATCAACAACGCGGCGATTTTCTCGACGCTGGAGATGCGCCCGTTCGAGCAGATTCCGCTTGCCGAATGGGAGCAGGTCCTGCGCGTCAATATCACCGGGCCGTTTTTGTGCTCACGCGCGCTGGTGCCGCTGATGCGCAAGAACAAATGGGGCCGCATCATCAACATGGCCTCGGGCGCGGTCACGATGGGCCGCCCGAACTATCTGCATTACATCGCCTCGAAGGCGGCGCTCGCCGGCATGAGCCACTCCATGGCGCGCGAGCTTGGCGGCGACGGCATCACGGTCAATGCCATCTTGCCGGGCGCGACCTTCACCGAAATCCCGCGACAGACCGTCACGCCGGAGCAGAAACAGCGCATCGTGGCCATGCAGTCGATCGCGCGTCCGCAAGTGCCGGAAGATTTGCTTGGCGTCGTGTTGTTCCTCGCCTCCGACGCCTCGGCGTTCATGACCGGCCAAGAACTCACTGTCGACGGCGGCGCGACGCACCCGTAGACTTGCGCGTCAGGAGTGACGCCCATCGATTTCGCCTTCTCCGAGCTGCAGCAATCGTTGCGCGACGCGATTGAGAAAATTTGCGCGCGTTTCGGCGACGACTATTGGCTCAAGCGCGACAACGACGGCAAATTCCCGGAAGAGTTCTACCGCGCGCTCGCCGCCGACGGCTGGCTCGGGGTCTGCATCCCGCAGGATTACGGCGGGTCGGGCCTCGGCGTCAGCGAGGCCGCGCTGATGATGGAGACTATCGCCGCGTCCGGTGCCGGCTTTTCCGGCGCGTCGGCCGTGCACATGAACATCTTCGGGCTCAATCCGGTCGTGGTCTACGGCACTGCCGAGCAGAAAAAGCGGATGCTGCCGCCGATCGCCGCCGGCAAGGAGAAAGCCTGCTTCGCGGTGACGGAGCCGAATGCCGGCCTCGAAACCGGAAAGCTACAAACCCGCGCCGAACGCCGCGGCGACCGTTATGTCATCAATGGCGCGAAAATCTGGATCTCGACCGCGCAGGTCGCCGACAGGATGCTGATCCTGGTACGCACCACGCCCGTCGAACAGGTGCGCAAGCCGACCAACGGATTGAGTCTGTTCTACACCGCGCTCGATCGCCGTCATGTCGAAGTGCGCGCGATCGAGAAGATGGGCCGGCATGCCGTTGACTCCAATCAGGTGTTCATCGACGGGCTCGACGTTCCGGCCGAGGACCGCATCGGCGAGGAAGGCCGTGGCTTCGAATACATTCTTCACGGCATGAACCCCGAGCGCATTTTGATCGCGGCTGAGGCGATTGGACTGGGCCGCGCCGCTCTCAGGCGCGCTGCCGCTTACGCCAAGGAGCGCGTGGTGTTTGGACGGCCGATCGGACAAAACCAGGCCATCCAGCATCCGCTGGCGGAATGCTGGATGGAGCTGGAAGCGGCCGAACTGATGGTGCGCAAAGCCGCCTGGCAATACGACCAGAACATTCCCTGCGGCCCTGCCGCAAACGCCGCTAAATATCTCGGCGCCGAAGCTGGCTTCAAGGCCTGCCAGACCGCGGTGATGACTCACGGCGGCTACGGCTACGCCAAGGAATATCACGTCGAGCGCTATTTTCGCGAAAGCATGATCCCGCGCATCGCGCCGGTGTCGCCGCAGCTCATTCTCTGCTTCATCGCCGAGAAAGTGCTGGGACTGCCGAAGTCTTATTGAAGGCGCCGATGACCGAGCCAGGACCGCTGCACGGATTGCGCATCATCGACCTCACCTCGATGGTGCTTGGGCCTTACGCCACGCAAATTCTCGCCGATTACGGCGCCGACGTCGTCAAGGTCGAGCCGCCGCCCGGCGATCTGATGCGCACCGGCGGCGCGCAGAGGCACGCCGGCATGGGCGCGCTGTTCTTGCACCTCAATCGCAACAAGCGCAGCGTCGTGCTCGACCTGAAACAGCCGGCGGCGCGGCAGGCGCTGCTGCGGCTCTGCGCCGACGCCGACGTGCTCGTCCACAACAATCGCCCGGCAGCGATGCGGCGGCTTGATCTCGGCGCCGCCGAAGTACGAAAGACAAATCCGAAGCTGATCTATGTCAGCCTGTTCGGCTACGGCGAAACCGGTCCGCATACCGGCAAGCCGGCGTACGACGATTTGATCCAGGGCGCGATCGGATTACCGGCGCTTGCCGCTCAAGCAGGCGGCGGCGAGCCGCGCTATGTGCCGCTCACATTGTCGGACCGTGTCGTCGGCATTAACGCCGCTCATGTCGTTCTTGCCGCGGTGCTGCAACGCCATCGCACCGGGCAAGGCAGCTCGGTCGAGCTGCCGATGTTCGAAACCATGGCGCAACTGATGCTCGGCGATCACATGAGCGGCCGCTCGTTCGATCCGCCGCTCGGCGAACCAGGATACGCGCGCCTGCTCACACCGAACCGCCGGCCATATGCAACGCGCGACGGTTATGTTTGCGCCCTCATCTATAACGACAAGCATTGGCGCGCGTTCTTTACGGCGGTCGACCGGCTCGACGAGTTCACGGCTAATCCAAAACTATGCGACCATGCCGTCCGCGCCCAGCACTACAATGAAGTCTACGGCATCGTTGCCGATATCCTTTGCTCCCGCACCACCGCAGAGTGGCTTGAGCTGTTCGAGCGCTGCGATATCCCATGCGCACCGATGAACGACCTCGACGCGCTAATCGACGATCCGCATTTGGCTTCGGTCGGATTCTTCCAGACACTGACCCACCCGACCGAGGGCCGCGTCCGCTACACCGGAATTCCCAGCCGCTGGGACGGGTCGAGCCTGAAGATCAACCGCCACGCCCCGCTTCTGGGCGAACACAGTGTGTCGGTCCTTGCCGATGCCGGGCTGGAGTCCAATGAGATTGAGGCGCTGTTGCGCAGCGGCGCCACCATTGACGGGGCGATCAAGACCGGCGGTGCGACCGCGCCGTCAGAGCGCATTGCCGGCAAAAGTCCAATGTCCTAGCGTGACTTCAGCTTGAGAAAATCAGGGAGAACGCCCATGTTCCGGCTTTTCACGATGGCCGCTGTGCTTGCCGCGACCGCGGCTGTTTCGGCGCAAGCCGCCGACGCGCCGGCCGAGATCAAGCTCGGGACGCTCTATGCGTCCTCCGGGCGCTACGCCAGCATTTCGCTGCCGGTACATAACGGGCTGAAGCTCTGGATCGATCAGATGAACGCCGACGGCGGCGCTTACGTCAAAGCTTTCGACAAGAAAATTCCGCTCAAGCTCATCGCCTATGACGATCAGAGCAACACCGCGACCGCGGCGACGCTCTACAACCAGCTCATCACCCAGGACAAAGTCGACGTCCTGATTTCCGATTCCGGGTCGGTGCTCACATCGGTCGCCGTGCCGATCGCCCGCGACCATAAGATGTTTCTGTTCGACCAGACCGGCACCGGCGCGACCTTTTTCACGCCGGATAATCCCTACATCGCGCTGATGTCCGATCCGGTATCGACCATCTGGCCGAAACCGCTCGCCGATTTCCTCACCCATGACGGTCCGGGGCTCGGCATCAAGCGCGTCGCCATGCTCTACGCCACCAACGACTTCACCGGCACGCAGGCCAATGCGGTGCGCAAATTCATCAAAGAATCGAATTCCGGCGTGGAACTGGTGTTCGACGAAGGCGTGCCGACGGAAACGTCCAGCTACACCGTCCTTCTCAACAACATCCGCGCGGCAAATCCCGACGCCGTGGTTCATCTCGGCTACGCGTCGAACGATATCGCCTTTCTGCGCAACGTCCAGGACAGCGGCATAAAGTTCAAATTCCTGTTCGCGATATACCCGGGGCTGGAGACCGAATTGCTCGAGAAGAATGTCGGCGAGAAAGGGCTGAGCTACGTTTTCACTTATGTGCCCTCCTCGGAAATCTCCTACGAAACGAACTTCGGTATGTCGCTGAAGGATTACAGCGCCGCGTGGCACAAGAAATACGCCGACAGCAAGGTTGAGTTCGGCTTCAATTCCGTCGCCGGCTACACCACCGGCTTGGTGCTGGAAAAGACGCTCGCCACTGCGGCAAGCCTCGACCAGCTCGAGCTGCGCAAGGCGGTATTCGCGCTGTCAGGAAACCTGAAGACGCTGGATGGAACGTTTGAGCTCGATCCGAACGGCGCGCAGATCGGCGAGATCACACCGCTTGGCCAATTCCTGCCCGGCAGCGATGGCCAGAAGCTGGTGACGGTGTGGCCGCACGAGGTGGCCAACGGCAAACCCGTCTATCCGCGGCCGTGATTGCGCCGGTCTAGCCGGCGTACCGATCCGGCGGAGCGCACCCGATGCTCACCTACAGCCTGCTGGCCGGACTTTTGTTCGGCCTTTATTTCTCGCTGATCGGGCTCGGCCTCAATCTCATTTTCGGCGTCATGCGCATCGTCAATCTGGCGCATGGCGATTTTCTCATGCTCGGCGCCTTCCTGGCGTTCTGGTTGTTCACGCTGTTTGCCATCAATCCGATCCCGGCGATCGCCATCGCCTTCATTGTTTTCGCAATCGCCGGCGTGCCGATCTACTACCTGCTGGTGCCGCGGCTGTTGCGCGCCAAGGATCCGGAAATGCTGTCGTTCATTCTGTTCTTCAGCCTCGCACAGGTGATCGAAGCAGTGACGACGATTGCGTTTGGC
Source organism: uncultured Alphaproteobacteria bacterium (assembly GCA_963753355.1). Lineage (GTDB taxonomy): Bacteria > Pseudomonadota > Alphaproteobacteria > Rhizobiales > Xanthobacteraceae > BOG-931. Next base: position 42,639 of record CAVWBV010000023.1, on the reverse strand, counting down.
ACGAGCGAGCGCTCGATTCCCGGCAACGAGCTTGGCCAGGCGATCGCGACCGTCGAGAGCGTGTTCGCCGGACATGCGGTCGAGAGCGGGCCAATCGAGATTTTCGGCCAGACATTTCCGGCGTCGTGGGTGGCAAGCGGCGTAGCCAGCGGTTGCGCGGTGCTGCTGGTTTATGGCTATTTGTACCAGACGCGGCTCGGCTATCTCACCCGCGCGGTGATGGATAATCGGGACGAGGCGGTCGCCGCCGGCATTGACGTGCATCGCGTGTCCGCTATCGCGTTCGGCGTAGGCCTTGGGCTTGCTGCGGTCGCCGGCGTGTTTGCGCCTTTCATACTCGGCAGCATTACGCCGGCCATGGGCGCTGAGATCACCATTACCGCCTTTGCCGTGATCGTCATCGGCTCGCTCGGCAATCCGCTCGGCACCGTGCTCGGCGGCGTGATCTACGGCGTCTCCTACATGCTGATGCAGAGCTACTTCAGCTCGTGGGCCAATCTTTTGCCCTACGTGCTGCTGATCGCGATTTTACTGGTGCGGCCGAGCGGGTTGTTGGGGCGGCGGGTGCGCCATGCCTAAGATCGCGCGCGACTTGGTCCTGATCCTGCTGCCCGTGATCGCGGCGTTTGCCATCTTGCCGGCGATCTACAGCAATCATCTGTTGCTGTTCAACTTCATCATTGCCATGACGCTGGCGCAGGGACTGAACATTATTTACGGCTTCACTGGCTATTTGCCGTTCGGCTATGTCGGATTTTTTGGCGCCGGCGCCTATGGCTTCTCGCTGGCGGTGATGCATTTGCAGGCGCCGCCGCTCGTCGCCCTGGCGGCCGGCGCCGCCGCCGCCGTTCTGTTCGCGCTTCTGCTGACCCCGCTGTTTCGGCTGTCCGGCGCTTATTTCTCCATCGCCAACCTCGCGGCGGCGCTGGCGATGTTGCAGGTGGTGTCGAATCCGAATCTGGAGAGCATCACCAAGGGTCCGTACGGCATCAGCCTCAACGGGGTGTTCAATCCGACCCTCGCTTACGCCACGGCGCTCGCGATCCTTGCCGCCACTTTGGCGCTGGTCATCTACCTGCGCCGTTCGCATTTCGGCATGGCCCTGCGGGCCATTCGCGAGGATCCGATCAGCGCCGCCATGGCCGGCATAAACGTGGTGCGCGAACGCATTATTGCGTGGTTATTGAGCGCGCTGGTCGCTGGTCTCGCCGGCGCAGTCTTCGCCTGGTATGTGTCGGTGTTTTATCCGGAGACCGTGTTCAGCGTCGAATTCACGATTTTCTCCATTGTGTTCGTGCTGTTCGGCGGCGCCGCCACCGTCATTGGACCGATCCTCGGCGTGATCCTGCTCTACGGCATCTACAACGCCGTCGGAATTTCCACGCCGCAATACTTTCAGCTCATTTACGGCGCGTTGATCATGGGATTGGTGCTGTTCCTGCCAAACGGACTGATTTCGCTTTTGCAACGGCGGGGCATCGATGTCCCCTGACGGCGCGCCGCTGTTGCAGGTCGACGGCGTGGTGAAACGCTTCGGCGGTTTTCGCGCACTGGACAATCTGAATTTCACCATCGGCCGCGGCGAAATCCTCGGCCTCGTCGGTCCGAACGGTTCCGGCAAGACCACCTGCATCAACGTGATCTCCGGCCTTTACCCGCCCGACTCCGGCGACATTCGTTTCGAGGGCCGCGCCATCGGCGGTTTGCCATCCCATCGCTTGGTGCACGCCGGGATCAACCGCACGTTTCAGGTGCCGCGCCCGTTCCTTAGCCTCTCAGTGCGCCAGAATGTCGAGATTGCGCTCGCATATGGTGGCGCTCGCAACGGCGCGTTCAACGCCGAGGCGATTTTGGCGTCGCTTGAGCTTGCCGCGTTGGCCGATAAGCCCGCCGGCGAGCTCAACAGCGCGCAGCAGAAAATGCTCGATCTGGCGCGGGCGCTGGCGACCGGTCCGCGGCTCCTGCTCGTGGACGAACTCGCCGCCGGACTCAATCCAGCCGAGCTCGAGCACGTGGCGCAAAAAATGAAAGAACTGGCGCACGCCGGCATCGCGTTGCTGGTGGTCGAGCATCTGATGGGATTCATCGACCAGATCACCGACCGCATCATTGTCATGAATGCGGGCAAAGAGATTTTCGAAGGCCGGCTGACGGAAGCCGCCCGAAATGCGCAGGTGGTCGAAGTCTTCCTCGGAGACGAGCATGCCGCCTGAGCGGCCGCAATTGCTCGCAGTCGCCGGCATTACCGCGGGCTACCGGCGCATGCAGGTGCTGTGGGGCGTCGATCTGCACATTTACGAGAAAGAAACTGTGGTGCTGCTCGGCGCCAATGGCGCCGGGAAAACCACTTTGCTGAAAACCATTATGTCGCTCGTCGAACCGTGGGACGGCCGCATCGAATTCGCCGGCGAAGACATTACGCGGCTGCGCACCGATCAGCGGGTGCGGCGCGGCATTGTCTTTATGTCGGAGACGTCGGGATTTCCCGGCCTGAGCATCGAAGAAAATATTTTGATCGGTGCGCAGTTCATTCCCAAGGCGCAGGCGCGCGGGCGCATGGCGGAACTATTCGCAATATTCCCGGCGCTGGCTGAACGCCGTCGCGCGCTGGCCGGGAGTTTGTCCGGCGGACAGCGCAAAATGCTCGGAGTCGCCAAGGCCCTCGCCGGCAATCCGCGGCTTGTGGTCATGGACGAGCCGTCGGCAGGACTGTCGCCGCGCTACGTCAAGGAAGTAATTGGCGTGCTGGCCCAATTTCGCTCGCGACAAATGGCGCTGCTGATTGCCGAGCAGAACGTGAAATTTCTCGCCCTGGCCGACCGCGTCTACACGCTGGACAACGGCCGCGTCGGATTTTCCGGGACGGTTGCCGCCATGCAAGAGAACGACGCGCTGCGGCGGGCTTATTTCGGTTTGAAGTGAATTGGGTCAGGCGGCGAGTTTTACCTCTACCCGCTGCTCCGGCGGTTTAGCACAAGCCGGCGCCATCAGCGGCCGCACCAAGAGCCAAAGCGCGAGCGCGACCGCAGCGATGGCGCCGAGCGCCAGAAATGCGGCGGGGTACCCGTAACGCTGCGCGACGACACCGCCAATTGCAGGACTGAGCGCGGCACCGACGCCCTGCAACGTCATCACCGCACCCAGTCCGGCGTTGACGTGTCCCGTCCCCGAGAGAATACGCGCGACCAGTCCCGGCACTGCGACGCCGAGAATGCCGGCGCCGACGCCGTCGAGAATCTGCACCGGCGCAAGCCCCCACGGCCCGGTAACCAGACAGGCGGTGACGCCGCGGATCGGCAGCGCGATCAGCGCCAGCAGAAACACCGTCCAATAACCTTGCGACTGGGCGAGCCGCGCCGCCAGCAATGCCATCGGCACCATTGTCAATCTGAGCGACAATGATGGTGGCCGCGGTGAACGCACTTGGATTGCTGCCGTCGTGCGCGACCCCGGCCTGCCCCATCAGCGGCAGCATCGCCGCATTACCGAGATGAAAAACGGTCAGCGTGGCGCCGAGCACCAGGAGTTCCTTCGATTGCAAAAGAACGGCGAAACTCGCCACACCGTCGTCGTTCTTTTGCGTCGCACCGCGTGCGGCCCTGTGATCGATGTGGCGCGCATCAATAAAAAAAGTCGCGACGATAGAGAGCAGCGCCATGACCGCGAGAATCACAAACACGGCGCCGAGGCCGGCGAAATAACCGATGCCGCCGGCCAACGCCGCGGCCACGACATTGCCGCCATGGTTGAAAGCCTCGTTGCGCCCGAGCTGGTGAGCAAAGCCGCTCTGGTGCACCAGCCCCAACGTGATGGCGGCGATCGCAGGGCCGATCGCGGCGCCGGCGATGCCGGAAACAATTTGTGCGCCGGCGACGATCGCAAAGTCCGGTTTTATCAGGATCGCCAGCGACGCGACCGTTACGGTGACTGCGGTAGCAACAACAATCATCTGTTTATGACGCGTACGATCGACCAGCGCGCCGGCCGGCGTCGTCACCACCATTCCGGCAATGCCGCCGATGGTCATGACAACGCCGATCTGTGCCGGCGACCACTCACGTGCTTGCAGAAACACGCCGAGGAACGGACCCAGTCCGCCCTGCACATCGGCCATGAAGAAATTCAGCGCATTGAGCGCGGCGAGCGAGGAGTCCATGACATCCATGCCGCCGCGTGGCGGCCCTACGCAGGCGAAATCAGGGAGGGCCGCTGAACACAAAGAAAGCGCCTCCGGCGATCAATGCGAAACCAATGAGCTGGTTCCCGGGCCGGAGTATTGGGCTGCCGACCGGCATTAATATCGGTGGAAATCGCCGCACGGCGGTCGCAATTCGCCAGTAACCGTTGCGTCTTTCTGTAGATTATTGCGCCGAAACGCCCCAACCGGAGATCCAGCGATGCGCCATTTTTCCATCGCCACGACGTTCGTCTTCGCCGTTATCGCCTCGGTCGCGCTGGCCCCCAACGTGGGCTTCGCGCAAAATCCCTCGCAGGTGCCGATGCCGCCCGGCGGCTTCAAACCGCCGCCGTCGGCTCCGATCAAACCCTACAAGCCGCTTGCGGTGACGCCGCCCGCGGCCAACAACGACCCGAGCTTCGCGGCGTTTCACAAGCAGCTTGGCGAGGTGGCGCAGCGCAAGGACCGAAATGCGCTCGGCAAGCTGGTGGTGAGCCAGGGTTTCTTCTGGATGCAGGAGAAGGAAATGGGTGACAAGCGCAAGCCACCCCTCGCCAATCTCGCGAGCGCGCTTAATCTCGACGCCAAGGATGGATCCGGCTGGATGGCGCTCGGTAATATGGCTGACGATCCGACCACCTTCGCCCTGCCCGACCATCCGGGAGTCATTTGCGGTCCGGCAGATCCCAATCTCGATCAGCAAGCCTTCCAGGCTCTCGTCACGTCGACCAAGACGCAGCCGATGGATTGGGGATATCCGATGCGCGACGGCATCGAAGTCCGCAGCACAGGACAACCGAACGCTCCGGTCGTTGAAAAGCTCGGCCTCACGATGGTGCGCATACTGCCGGACAGCGCACCGCCGCAAGATCCGAACCAGCCGGCGTTCCTGCATCTCGCCTTGCCGTCAGGCAAGACCGGCTTCGCGCCCATGGAAGCCATCGGCGGCCTTGGCGGCGACCAGATGTGCTACGTTAAAGAAGGCGCTGGCTGGAAGATCACCGGCTTCTTCGGCGGCGCGAGCCAATAAGGCGCGCGCGCCGCGCAAGCCGCCCGATCTATCGCGCCATCCGTTCGACGGACTGCGCGGTCTGGCCGAACAAAATAGCGCGCTCCTCTGCGGTGCGAATGCCGCCGGGATTGGGATTGATTTCCTTCGCCTTGGCGTAGGCGCGCTTGACCGCCTCGCGGGCAGCGATCGCGTCCAGCCAGCGCTTGAGATGCGGGAAGTCGGCGATGTTCTGGCCCTGGCGCTCCCAGGGAACGACCCACGGATATGAAGCCATGTCGGCGATGGAATAGTCGCCCGCGAGGTAGTCGCGGTCGGCGAGCCTTTTGTTCATCACGCCATAAAGCCGGTTGACCTCGTTGCGATAGCGGTCGATGGCGTAGGCGATTTTTTCCGGCGCATAATTGCCGAAATGATTGTACTGGCCGGCCATCGGGCCGAGGCCGCCCATTTGCCAGAACAGCCATTGCACCGCCTCGGTGCGGCCGCGTAAGTCGCGGCTGATGAACTTGCCGGTCTTATCGGCGAGATAAAGCAGGATCGCACCAGACTCGAATATTGAAATGGGCTTGCCGCCGTCGGCCGGCGAATGGTCGACAATGGCAGGAATGCGATTATTGGGCGCGACGGCCAGGAAGTCCGGTTTGAACTGCTCGCCCTTGCCGATATTGATCGGAAAGATCTTGTATTCGAGCCCGGCTTCCTCAAGGAAAATCGTGACCTTGTGGCCATTGGGCGTGGTCCAGTAATGCACGTCAATCATGATCGGGCCTGTCGCGGTTGGTGAATAAGGCCCGTATTTACGCACACTCTAGGGGAAATTTAACCCCTAGCCCGGCATTTCAGTCATGTGTCGACCACCGCCACACCCGCCGTTTTGAACCGACGGACCGCTCCCGCGATCGGCAATCTTATCGTTGCCGCGGCTATTCTCGCTGTCTTTGTGTTCGCCTGCGCCGACAGCGCGGCGCGCAGAAGCATCACCACCGGGTTCGATGAGCCGCAGCACATTTCCTACGCGGCGCAGATAAAAGCGACCGGCAATCCGTGGCCGGCGCTGGACAGTTTGCGTTTGATCGATACGAAGACCTTCGAATTCACCGCCACTCCTAATTTTCTCGACCATCCTCCGATTTACTACACGCTGCTCGCGGCCATCGGGCCGCCGCTCGAGGGTCATCCGCAGGCGGTGTTCGCCTATCGCATGATCAACGTCGGGCTTGCCGCCATCGGGCTTGCGGCGCTGCTGATGATTGCGCTCGATGCGCGATTTTCCCGGCCGGAATTTTGGGCGCTCGCGGTTCCGCTCGCTTTCATTCCGGTGCTGATACAGCTCGCGGCTGCCGTAACCAACGACAACATGGCTTTCCTTGGCGGTGCGCTGGCGACGCTCGGTGCCTGGCAAACGGTCGCGACTGGACGGCGCCGCTGGGTCGCCTTGGCGCTTGGCGGCGTGATCGTCGCGGCGTGGGCAAAGCTAACCGGCTTGGTGCTGACAGCGCCGATGATCGGTGCGGTCGTGCTCTATATGGTCTGGCGCAAGCGCGCGCCGTTGATATGGCTCGCCGCAGCCACGATCGCCTTCTTTATCGCCGCGGCACCTTATTTGGTCTTTTTCGTTCAGTACGGCAGTCCGGTGCCGCCGACGCACGCCCTGCTCGCGACCGTCGAAGAAGGCGTGCGCAATTTCGGCTGGGCAAATCTGCCGCGCAAATCCTTCGCCGGATATCTGATGTACTTCAGCGGCGAGTTCATCGCCAACTGGATGCCGACGCTCGCCGACCGCAGCGCCTTCCAGTACGCCATGCTCGCCATTCCGGTTGTCGCGCTGCTCTGCGCAGCCGCCGGTTTGATTATTTCAGTGCGCCGCGTCTGGCGGCGGGAGGAAACCAGGCTCGACGTTATTGTGATCGCCGGCGCGCTTGGCCTGGCGACGATTGTCCCGTTCCTCGTCGGCTACAACTACAGCTACTACGTAGCGACCGGTTGGCTCGCCGGCGCCTATCCGCGCTACTACCTGCCGCTTGCCGCGATCGTGCCGCTTGCCGGTGTGTCGCTCGCCGAGGCGATCAATGCACCGCGCTGGCGCACCGCCTTGTTGGCGTTTTTGATCGCCGGGCCGGTCGTATTTCGCATTCTTGGCGCGCCGCTCGGCTGAGCGCTTCGCTCGCCGTCCCGGCAATGCTAGCTTATGCAGCGTTTAGGGAAACGAAACGACATGATCACCGAAATCGCGCAGATCGAGATCAAGCCGGGCATGGAACCCGAATTCGAAGCCGATGTGAAAAAAGCCGGGCCGCTGTTTCAGCGCGCCAAGGGCTGCCGCGGCATGGAACTGCAGCGCTCGGTCGAGAAGCCCAGCCGCTATCGGCTGTTCGTTTCCTGGGAGACGCTGGAGAATCACACCGTCGATTTTCGCAACTCACCCGACTTTCAGGAGTGGCGGAAACTCGTCGGCCATTGCTTCGCCTCGCCGCCCGAGGTCGAGCACGTCTCGCAAGTGGTGAAGTGGCCCTGAAGTCATCGTCACTGCGAGCGATGGCAAAGCAATCCTGGCTGGATTGCTTCATCGCGGAGCTTGTCATCGGGCCGGCCACTTCGGGCCGGGCCCGTTGGCTCCTTGCGATGGCGGGGCACACTTTTCCCGGCGATAGACTCGGCCCATATTGAGGCCATGGCGAAACGGCCCCACCGGCTGCGCGATCCAGCCAAGCATTCGAAGAAAGACCCAGCCAAACCGACGCGCGCAAAGGCAGCGCGGCCGGACGCGTCGCCGATCGATCCGGCCCTGGCCGATTTGCTGAACCCCGCCATCGGCCAAGGCCGCGCCGGCGTCGGCTCGCAGACCGGGATTGAAACGGAGCGGCGACCTTCTGCCACCTCTCTTCAGCCAAGAGAGGTCGGCCGCCCGGGCGAGAGCGAAGGCGGCCAGATGACGGGGATAAAACCCCAGGGCAATACCCCCTCACGCGCCGATGCTACGCGTCACCGGCCTCCTCCCACCGGGGAGAGGCAAAATGATCAATCGGGCGAAGGAAGAATTCAGCCCGCGCCGGATAATTCTTTCGATCGCCGCGCCGATTTCGCAAATGCGCATCGCGCCCGCGCCTCGGTAGCGCGCGGCTTCGGCGAAGCGCCTCAGCAAAGTTACACCGGCAAAACTCCAGTGCCGCCGGGCGAGCTCGATCCCGATCTGGCGCGGACGCTTGGCATCGACGAGCGCGAAGAGAACGAAGAAGATTCGCGCAACGTCATCACGCCCGACATGGGACCGGCGCATCTGCGGCTGCGGCGACCGGGCCGTGGCGAAGTCGCCACCGTCGCCGGCCTTGCCAGCCAGCAATCGCTCGACCGATTGCTGCGCGAAGGCCGGCCTGAATTTCACGGTCAATTGTGGACGCCGCATCGGCCGCCGCGGCCCGAAAAGTCCGAAGGCGGATTACGACTGGTGATCAAATCTGATCTTAATCCCAAGGGCGATCAGCCGCAAGCGATCAAAGACCTGGTGGAAGGCGCACGCCGCAACGACCGCAGCCAAGTCCTCCTCGGCGTTACCGGCTCGGGAAAAACTTTCACCATGGCAAAGGTGATCGAGGAGACGCAGCGCCCGGCGCTGATCCTCGCACCCAACAAAACCCTCGCCGCGCAGCTCTACGGCGAGTTCAGATCGTTCTTTCCGGACAACGCGGTGGAGTATTTCGTCTCCTATTACGATTATTACCAACCGGAAGCATACATTCCGCGCACCGACACCTACATCGAAAAAGATTCCTCGATCAACGAGCAGATCGACCGGATGCGGCACGCGGCGACCCGCGCGCTGCTCGAGCGGGACGACGTGATCATCGTCGCTTCGGTGTCGTGCATCTACGGTATCGGCTCGGTCGAAACCTATTCGGCGATGACGTTCTCCATCAAGCGAGGCGAACGGCTCGACCAGCGCCAGTTGCTCGCCGATTTGGTGGCGCTGCAATACAAGCGCACCGCCGGCGATTTCTATCGCGGCTCGTTTCGCGTGCGCGGCGACGCGGTGGAGATTTTTCCGGCGCACTATGAGGACCGCGCCTGGCGCGTGTCCCTGTTCGGCGACGAAGTGGAATCGATCCACGAATTCGATCCACTGACAGGACAAAAAATCGACGAATTTGATTTCGTCAAAGTCTACGCGAATTCGCACTACGTGACGCCGCGGCCGACGCTTTTGCAGGCGATTTCCGGCATCAAGCTTGAGCTCAAGCAGCGGCTCGATCAGCTCAATGCCGCGGGGCGGCTTCTGGAAGCGCAGCGGCTCGAGCAGCGCACGCTTTATGACCTGGAAATGATGGAGGCGACCGGCGCTTGCGCCGGCATCGAGAATTATTCGCGCTATCTCACCGGCCGCAGGCCGGGCGAGCCGCCGCCGACGCTTGTTCGAATATGTGCCCGACAACGCACTCGTGTTTGTCGACGAGAGCCACGTCACAGTCCCGCAGCTCGGCGGCATGTATCGCGGTGACTTCCGCAGGAAGGCGACGCTCGCCGAATACGGCTTTCGCCTGCCTTCATGCATGGACAACCGCCCGCTGCGCTTCGAGGAGTGGGATGCCATGCGGCCGCAGACGCTTTGCGTGTCCGCGACGCCGGGCCCGTGGGAGCTCAACGAATCCGGCGGCGTATTCGCCGAGCAGGTTATCCGGCCCACTGGGCTGATCGATCCGCCGGTCGATATTCGTCCGGCGCGTACCCAGGTCGACGATCTGGTCGGCGAAGTGCGGCAAGTGGCGCGCAATGGCTACCGGGCGCTGATCACCGTGCTCACCAAGCGCATGGCCGAAGACTTGACCGAGTACTTGCACGAGCAGGGCATCCGCGTGCGCTACATGCACTCGGATATCGACACCATCGAACGCATCGAGATCATCCGTGACTTGAGGCTCGGCGCGTTCGACGCGCTGGTCGGCATCAACCTGTTGCGCGAAGGACTCGACATTCCCGAGTGCGCGCTGGTCGCCATTCTCGACGCCGACAAGGAAGGTTTTCTGCGCAGCGAAACGAGTCTCGTCCAGACCATCGGTCGCGCCGCGCGCAATATCGACGGCCGCGTCATTCTCTACGCCGACGCTGTGACCGGTTCGATGGAACGCGCCATGGCCGAGACCAGCAGGCGGCGCGAAAAGCAGGAGGCCTACAACACCACCAACGGCATCACGCCGGAGAGCGTGCGCAAAGGCATCGCCGACATTCTGTCGAGCGTGTATGAGCGTGACCACGTGCTGGTCTCGACCGGCGACGGCGCCGGCGAATTCGAGGACGCCGCGACCATCGGGCATAATTTCGAGGCAGTGATCGGCGATCTGGAGACGCGCATGCGCGCCGCCGCCGCCGATCTCGACTTCGAAGAAGCGGCACGCCTGCGCGACGAGATTAAACGCCTGCGCTCGACCGAGCTTGCGGTGATGGACGACCCGACGACGAAGATTGTTGCCTTATCCTCTTCCCGTACGGCAGACCGCGGCCCGGACAGAGGTCGGGGGCGGAGCAAAGTCCACAAGCCCGCGCTCGATGAAATGGGCATTGCGCTTTACCACGAGGTCGCTCCCCACCGGCCCAAAGGGCGCCAAGAGGCGGGAAGCGCCGGAGGCGCGACGGAGACAAAAAGAAATGCCCCGCGCAAGCCCAATCTCGATGAAATAGGAGCGGGCGTGGAGTCAATACCCGGACGAAAAGCGGACTCCCCCGAAGAAACGCGTAGCGCGCAAAGCGGCCCGCGTTCGACACTCGGTCGCCCTGGCATGCGCGGCGGCTGGAAACCGCGAAGGCGCTAACTTTGGGTATGGCGACTCCGTGAGCAGGATGCGGCTTTACTCGCTGCTTATTTGCCGTCATTGACCTGCAAATAGCTTGTTTCCGCGCGTAACGCTGCTTGCTGGCGCGGAACTAAGGCATCGAGGCTGAGTTGAGGCGGTGTCAAACAACCGGAGACACCGCAATGGCGAGCAATAAAAAAAACAAAACCTTGGACGATCTGTTCGAGGACACGCTCAAAGACATCTTCTACGCCGAAAACAAGATTCTCAAGGCGCTGCCGAAAATGGCCAAGGCCGCACATTCCGATGAGCTAAAAGCCGCCTTCGAAAAACACCTCAGGGAAACCGAAGGTCATGTCTCCCGGCTGGAAAAAGTGTTCAAGCTGATCGACGTGGCGCCCAAGGGCAAGAAATGCGAGGCGATCGAGGGTATCATCGAGGAAGGCGCCGAGATCATGAAGGAATTCAAGGGCGCCCCAGCGCTCGATGCCGGGCTGATTTCGGCGGCGCAGGCGGTGGAGCACTACGAGATCGCCCGCTACGGAACGCTGAAACGCTGGGCCGAGCAGATGGGCCGCGACGATGCGATGCGGCTCCTTGATGCGACGCTGAACGAGGAGAAGAAGACCGACGGCGCGCTCACTGAACTCGCCGATTCGATGGTGAACGAGCAGGCGCAAGCGGCGGAATAGGTTCGGCCGTACAGACAATCCGGCGCCGCGTCTGGCGGCGCCGGGCGGATTTGACAAGATCCCAGTTTTCATCGATCCCCTCGCCGTAGGCTGGAACAAGAAGGGTACCGGCGCTACGTTGCGTTCTGCGCAGACGAATCGACCACCGAAAACTCAGGAGGCTGCGATGGCGAAGGGGCAGATGCGAAGCAACAAGGAAAAGAAGAAACCGAAGCAAGACAAGAACAAGAAGAAAGGCGGGGCTCCAACTCCCTCGCCGTTCGCAGGCATGCACAGCCAATCCAATCCGGGCGCCAATCCGTACGCCAAGAAGTCCTAGACCGGCCAACCGCGACTGGCGCCGCTTAAATCGGCGCCAGTGCAGTCTTGCCCCGATCGCACCCCTTACCGAGTGATGACCTCGGCGATCTTCTTGTCGGCGGGATTCACGATCAGCAGTTTGTGCTGCAGCATCGCGAAATCGTACGTCTTCAGCGCCGGGACATCGCTCGCCGCCTTGCCCGGGACCGGCGCGATCTTCACGCCGCTGGGCACCACCGCGCCAGGCGTCGCCTCGAAGCCCGACGGCGTCTTCTGATTGAGCGATTTCACGTAGAGGTCGTTCCACGCCGTCCGTTGCTGGGTGCTCGACAGACTAAGCGAGTCGCTCGCAGGCGGCTCCATTTTTGTAGCCGCGCCGCCGTTTGTCATGGTCGCGGCCGAGGCCACGCCGGCGCCGCCCAACAAGACCGCTGCGGCAAGCGCAGTGGCAGTTTGTGTTGGTGCTTTTCGAAGTTTCATTTGGCGATCTCCGTGTTCGGGGATGATCGCCCCCTGTCCAATACATAAATATCGGGTTGGGGCCGCTGGTTGCTTCCGGGCGGTTTTCTGACGCCATGTCGCGCGGCCGGTTGTCGCGCCGGCATTAGCTCAATCCGCGGCGCGCAAGCCTCACCTCGACAGCTTCTCCAGCTCCGGGAACGGCGTATAGGCGATGCCGGCGCAGCGATCATGCTCGTCGGCGCTTTCGCCCTTCGGAATTTCGGCGAAGCGATCGAATCGGCCGGCGACGAACACGGCGGAAACTTCCTTGATTCCGGCATATTCGGTGCCGCGCTTCTTGGCGTTGAAGCGCAGACACACGACGTAGCGCAGATTGCCTCCCACAGTCTTCAGCGCCGGCTGCGCGATACCGGCGTCACGGATGCCGGTTGGATCGGCAAGATAGGCGTGCATGGCCGCGACAATCTCGGGCTTGTAGTTGGCCGGAGGGACATTGATATCCGGATCGTTGGCGGGTGTGGCTTCGCCGAAACTCGAGCCGTGCGCGCAGCCGCCAAGCGCCAATGCAAACACGAGCAACGCGCCTTTTAGTCCCCGGCACATCCGCTCCGGCATGGATTGTCACACTCCTTAACCGCCGCCCGCGCGCGGGTTTAACCCCAAATCGCCTCGCTCGCCATTGCGGCGTCAACCGGGATGGCCAGCGGCGGAAAATCCCCTATAAGGGTCGCCCACCCGCCGCCTTGGCGCCTTAGTTCCGGTCTCCCTGCCCTGCTTTATGATTGAGTTCGGCCATCTTGTTCACGTCTACGGCCTCATCGTGGTGGCCGGAGTCATCGGCTTTGAGAGCGTCGGCTTGCCGTTTCCCGGCGAGTCGGTGCTGATCCTTGCCTCGATCCTCGCCGGCACCAAACACGATCTCAACATTTACGAGGTGGTGGTGACCGCGGCGGCTTCGGCCATCGTCGGCCAACTGGCTGGCTACCTGATCGGCCGTGAATACGGCTACCGGCTCCTCGTACGCTATGGGGCATATATTCGGCTTACGGAAAGCCGCATCAAGCTCGGCGAATATTTGTTCCTGAAACATGGCGGCAAGATCATCATTATCGCGCGCTTTGTACCACTGTTGCGCGCGCTCGCCGGCATTCTGGCCGGCGCCAACCGCATGCCATGGCGGCAGTTCATGCTCGCCAATATTACCGGCGCGGTGTTGTGGGCCTGCGCGTTTGGTTTTGCCGCTTATCTGCTCGGACGCCAGATCGAAAAGGTCGCAGGCCCGCTGGTCATTGTCATCGGCATTGCCGCGGTCGTAGTGATCGCGCTGGGCGCGCATTTTGTCGGCCGCCACGAGGCGGAGCTATCCGCCAAAGCCGAGCGCGCCCTGCCGGGCCCGTTGAAGCTCCGTTAATCGACACGCGGCGACAATGTGCGGCGGCCGCGCGGGCCCCGGCAGGGCGGCTTGCCTTGCGGCCCCTATCCGCCAACGCCATATAGCCGCAAGGGGCGCCGCAAGGGCCCCGCAAAGTCGCTTGGCGAAGGGCTTTGACGGCATGTCGCGGATTTCGTCGTTTTCGAGTCCCTATCTCCTTGGTTTCGATGAAATCGAGCGCGTGCTGGATCGCGTCGCCAAGGGCGCTGACGGCTATCCGCCCTATAACATCGAGCGCATCGCGCGCGGCCCAGGCAGCCCGGAACGCTTGCGCATCACGCTTGCGGTCGCCGGCTTCACCCGAGATCAGCTTGACGTGACGCTCGAGGAGAGCCAGCTCGTCATCCGCGGACGGCAGCAGGACGACAAGACGCGCCAATATTTGCATCGCGGCATTGCCGCTCGCCAGTTCCAGCGCAGTTTCGTATTGGCGGAGGGGATGGAAGTGCTCGAGCGCCGATTTGAAGAATGGCTTGCTTGCCATCGATCTCGTCCGCCCGCAACCCGAACGCGTCATAAAGTCTATTTCGATCAAGGAGTCTGAGTGAGAAACCCGATAGGCTTGTGCGACGTTATGAGGATAAAGGAGTAACGGCCATGGCGCCGGAACGTCCCGAAATGAAACAGATTGCCATATCTCCGGAAGCGCTGGCGTTGCTCGGCGATGGCGAGATCGCCTACGTCAAAACCATCCGCTCCGAGGATGTCCACGCGCTCTTCCCCCAGGTACCGGAGATCGAGCCGGGATTGAAACTCTTTGCCTTGCATGCCGCCGACGGTACGCCGATCATGCTGACCGACAGCCGCGAAGCAGCAATCGCCAACGCTCTGAGCCAGGAGCTGGAGACCGTGAGCGTGCATTGAACAGGAATGTGGTGTCGGAAACCCGGTATCGGAGAAACGGGGCCGCATCATGCGGCCTCTCTTTTTTTAGCTGATCGCTGATCCCTGGCGTACGCGGCTAAGCCGCGGACGCCGGAGGCATCGCCAGGACCGCGTATAACGCCTCCGCATCCTCCGAGGCGCGAAGCTTGTCCGCCACGGTGGAATCGCGGAGTAACCGCGCCACACGCGCCAGCGCTTTGAGATGATCGGCGCCGGCGCCCTCGGGCGCGAGCAGAAGAAATACGAGGTCGACGGGCTGGCCGTCGAGCGCTTCAAAATCGATCGGCCGATCGAGCCGCGCGAACAAGCCGAACAACCGGGTGAGCGTGGCCATCTTGCCGTGGGGAATGGCGATGCCGTTGCCGACTGCAGTAGAGCCAAGTTTTTCCCGCTGCATCAGCGTATCGAAAATCGTCTTCTCGTTCTGCCCGGTCAACGCCGCCGCGCGCGCGGCAAGCTCCTGCAGCACCTGCTTCTTGTTGTTGACTTTGAGCGCAGGGATGATCGCGTTCGGCGCGACCAGATCGATGAGCGACATCAGCGAGGACCTGGAAAGACGTCTAGCCTGGCGTACTTAAAAAAACGCGCATGATCTCTTCCGGAAAACCGGCCTTCTTGCCCGATTTCACGTCCGGGTGAGGTTCTTCGGATCCATGCGTAAAAGGCGGCGGACCATAGGGAGAGCCGGGAATTGCGTCAATGGGTTTACAGCCCCGCAATTATATTCCTGTTGCCCGCTAAAGTTCCATCGAGCGGCATCGGCGGCGCTTTATCCAGCGCGCTTTAAGTCCGCTCAAGCGCATCGCGTCGCGCCACGCGTGGCCGGTGGTCTTTCAGGCGGCGGTGATAGCGGCGCAGCTTTTTTTCCACATGCAAGACTGCTTGATCGGCGCTCTCGTAGGCATCCGGCGCGTTTCCTTCCCCGCGCAACGTGACCTTGGAGTCAAGGTGCAATGCGCATTCGGTGCGGAAGCCGGAACCCTCGCGTTCGACAATGGCGTGGCCGGAGTAGCCCCCGTCGAAGTATTTGCTTAATGCGCCAACGATGCGCGCCTCGATGCGCCCGCGCAAAGCTTCACCGACATCGAGATGCTTCCCCGAAATGCGAAACGACAAGGCAGCCTCCATGATAAAAAGCGCCCTATCCAATTGAGCTAGGTATGCTCCATGACAGTTTCAACGCCGTCAGAATCGCGCGCCAAACGGTGCGTCATTCAGCCCGCCGCCGCGGTAGCTCGCTTCTCGCGCCGCCGTTGCACCGACGATGGGATACGCATGGCTTCGCGGTATTTCGCCACCGTACGACGAGCGATGTCCACGCCGGCAACACGCAGCTTGTCGACAATGGTGTCGTCGGATAACACATCCGCAGCGCTTTCCGCGTCGATCAATTGCTTGATGCGGTGACGCACCGCCTCCGCCGAATGCGCTTCGCCGCCATGCGCCGCCGCGATTGCGGAAGTGAAAAAATATTTGAGCTCGAATATGCCGCGGCTGGTGGCCATGTATTTATTCGCGGTGACGCGCGACACGGTCGATTCGTGCATGCCGATGGCCTCGGCGACCGTCTTAAGATTGAGCGGCCGCAAATGCTCGACGCCATGCGCGAAGAAACCGTCCTGCTGGCGCACGATCTCGTTAGCGACCTTGAGAATGGTGCGGGCGCGCTGATCGAGCGCGCGCACCAGCCACGTCGCGTTTTGCAGGCATTCGGCGAGATAGCTTTTGTCGGTATCGCGCCGCGCCACGGCCGAGACTTCGGCGTAGTAGCTCTGGTTGACCAGAACCTTCGGCAAGGTGTCGGAATTAAGCTCCACGATCCAGCCACCATCGGGGCCAGGCCGGACAAAAACGTCGGGCACGATCGGCTGTACTACCGTTGATCCAAAGCCGAGCCCGGGTTTGGGATTGAGGCGGCGAACCTCCGCGATCATCTCGGCGAGATCCTCGTCACCCACCCCGCATAATTTTTTCAACGCCGCGAAATCGCGCTTCGCTACCAGATCAAGACGAAGGATCAGCGCCTGCATCGCCGGATCGAAACGGTTGCGCTCTTTGAGCTGCAACGCCAGGCATTCGGCGAGGTCGCGCGCACATATTCCTGTTGGGTCGAAGCTTTGCAGGATGCCGAGCACGGCTTCGACTTCCTTGACGCTGGTGCCGAGCTTATCCGCCACGGCCGCCGAATTGGCGCTGATGTAACCGGCCTCATCCAACAGATCGATCAGATACTGGCCGATCATGCGCTGCGAGGGCTGGACGATGGCGATGACAAGTTGCTGGCGCAACCAGTCCGCGAGCGTGGTTTCGGCGGGAATGTAAGCTTCCAGATTATAGTCCCCCTCGGCGCGCCCGGCGCCGACTGAAGCCCATTGCGAATATCCGGCAGGCCCCTCGGCGCCGCGCATTCCGTCCGACATGCCGTCTGAATTAGCTTCGTCGGAAAACGAATCGTCGGCGCTCGCGTCCGCGCGGTGCTCGACCGCGCCGTGGGCTGCCCCGTTTTCGCCGTCGCCCCACTCGCCATCCCGGCGGCCGCCCTCCACCGGCGTCCCGTTGGCTTCCGCCACAGGTTCGGGGTCGTCCGCGCTCCGGTCGAGCAGCGGGTTGCGCTCTAGCTCACCTTCGACGTAGGCGACGAGATCAAGATTGGAGAGCTGCAGAAGCCTGATCGCCTGCATGAGCTGCGGCGTCATGACGAGCGCCTGGCTCTGGCGGATCAAAAGTCTTTGCGTAAGCGCCATGGGTACCCGGGGACCGAATTGGTCCAATTCTTGCTTGTAGCAAGATGTACCGCAAGCCGTCCGCGGTGTCGTCAACCGATTTCAAATATTCTTAAAGCTCGAATTGCTCGCCAAGGTAGAGGCGTCGCACGTCGGGGTTGTTGACGATATCATCGGTGCGGCCCTCCATTAGGACCTCCCCGGAGTAGATAATGTAGGCCCGATCGGTGAGCCCGAGCGTCTCCCGGACGTTGTGGTCGGTGATCAGCACACCGATGCCCCGGTTGGTCAAGTGGCGCACCAGCGCTTGAATGTCGCCGACGGCGATCGGATCGATGCCGGCAAACGGCTCGTCGAGCAGCATGTAGTGGGGCCGGGTCGCCAGTGAGCGCGCAATCTCGCAGCGGCGGCGCTCACCACCGGAAAGAGCAATGGCCGGTGTTTTGCGCAGATGCGCAATGTTGAACTCTTCCAGCAGGCCATCGAGATCGCGCTGGCGTTGCTTGGCATTCGGCTCCACCACTTCGAGCACGGCGCGAATGTTCTGTTCGACGCTCAGCCCACGGAAGATGGAAGCTTCCTGCGGCAGATAGCCGATCCCGAGCCGGGCCCGCTGATACATCGGCAGCGGCGTCACATCGTAACCGTCAAGCTGAATGCGCCCTTTGTCGGCAGGGATGAGGCCGGTCATCATGTAGAAGACCGTTGTCTTGCCGGCGCCGTTGGGCCCGAGCAGACCCACCGCCTCACCTTGCCGCAAGTACAAGCTTACCCCTTTCACCACCTTTCGGCCGACAAAACTCTTTTCGACGCCGTGGACCGAGAGCACGCCCTTGCGGTCGGCGGGCGCGCTGCCATTACCTTCGGGGCGTCGGCGCGGACGAGTTGTCTGCGGCCGCTCGTGCACGGCAATTTGCTGCCCTGCGGCCGGAGCGCGCAAATTCGGCTGGCGGCGCTTCGGACACCCAGACCTCCGGAGACGCTTCGGAATCCCACGCCTCCGGCGCAGTTTCGGGCGGGCACGCCTCGGGCTGCGCCGTTTCGGGGGCCCATGTCTCGGCCGTCGGCCGCTCGGGGCGGCGCACTTCCGCCGCTGCCTTGGGATGGTCAGACATGCGAGCAACTTTGCGCGGTGCGCGGGCGGGCGCTGGCACGCTCGCAATATCGACATAGCTGACGCTGATCGCGCCGCCCATACTGCCGAGGTCGATTACCTCGTCCGCGGCGGCCGGATCCCGGCGAGTACCCGGATTACGACGCCGCCGAAAGTAAGAAAGGAAATCTGGCACCCGGTCCTCGCAAGATCGGGGTCGATTTGCAGAATCGCCCGCGCCGACAAACCGATCGCGTCAACATACTATCCTAGCGTTTTCCTAAAATTGCTCCAGCCCGCCCCTCAATTTGCGCGGCTCGGACCGATCGACATGAAGTTCGGGGCGCCATTGTTGTTGTCGTTCTTATTAGGCAGAATGAGCGCACGCACCCGATTTTGGCTAGTGACTCCTGAATCAAGGTGTGCGTTTCCGGTCACCGTATCGACCACGATCCGGTCACCGTGCAGGACATTCTTTCCCTGGCTGACGACTACAT
This sequence comes from uncultured Alphaproteobacteria bacterium, assembly GCA_963753355.1. Taxonomy (GTDB): domain Bacteria; phylum Pseudomonadota; class Alphaproteobacteria; order Rhizobiales; family Xanthobacteraceae; genus BOG-931. The sequence goes on along the minus strand of CAVWBV010000023.1, from coordinate 23,583 downwards.
TGCCGGTGAGCGTCATGGTCTTCTTTTTCAGATCGTAAACGCCGAGATCGCCGCTGGCGGTCTGATCTTTCGAAATAACTGTCACGCCGCCGCGCGCCTCGATCCGGCGGATGTCTCGCTGGCCTTGCGGCATGACGCTGGCCCGCTGTACCGGCGGATGTGCGCCATTCGCGCCGCCTGCCGTGGTGGCGGCCAGCGGCTGGCCGCCGTTTCGCCCGCCGCCATAGAAAACGACAAGCGTCTGACATTTGATGGTCATGTCGCCCTGAACCACCTGCACGTCGCCGGAGAACGTCGCCATCTTCTCCTTGTCGCGCACTTCAAGCGTAGCCGACTCGATCTGAATCGGCTGCTCCTGATTTTCGGCAGCGGCGTCGGCCGCGGACCCCGTCGCGGCCGCCGGCCCAGTGGTGGCATGACGGTCCTGCGCCGCAGCCCATCCGGGCGCGAGCAACAGCAACAAAAACGCGAGTTGACACCAAGGTCTCATTATTCGCTTGCCTGCGACGAATTGTGAGTCGGAACAAAAGTCGTCTTCACGCCACCGGAGAAGCGGATGACGTTGCCGCCATCGATTACTTCCATTCGTTTGGCGTTGATCTCGCCGTTGGTCAATTTCACCCAAACCGGTTGCTCCGACACCACATTCCCTTTGTGGATGTCGATAACGGCCTGGTTCAGGCGCACCTCATATCCGGTGCTGGAAACCAGATGGACGGTGTCGTTGAGCGTAAGCATCTCGCTCTTGACATTATACAAGCCGGAATTGGAAACGACTTTGACCGTACTGTCGTCCTGCATCTTTACGTTCGCCTCGATCTGATGCAGCTCCATTAGATCCGGCTTGGTGATGTCCTGCTCCGCCGTTTTGGCAGTGAATTGGTACGGCCGCGAATCCGCCGTGTAGCCGGACAGCTTGGGCTGCTGCATGGTCACCTTGGTGCCTCTGATCACCAAAGTGCCCAGTTCCGCGGGCAAATGGAAAGCGCCAATCGACGGCATGTAATTAACCACCACCACCACGAGCAAAGCCGCCGCTATGATTGCCGGCAACCCGATCCGCAGCCAGCGCACGTGGCGGCTGTGACGCCGCGCGGCGCGATAAATGCGGTCGGCATTCCGCCGCGATACCGTAAAGCCCGCGCGGCGCGCGGTCGTTTCAGGAAAGGCCGTGGTCAGCTTTTTCCCCTCGATTTGCCTGTGCGCGCTTCAAGCCTTTTACCGCGCCGGAGGTCAATTGTCGCCTGCGAATATGGCGCACGCCGGGCGGGAACAGCACCGCGCGGCTGCACTAAATCTATGCAACAAAACGTTACCGAATATCCGCAGTGCCCAGGCGTCGAGGCCATTCGGCCTAGGAATGGGCGAAAATATCCTCGGCGGCGAAGCCGGCAAGATCGAGCCGTACCCGCTCAGGCAGGAAGCCAAAACACGCCGCGGCGAGCTTGTCCCGCCCCTCGCGCGACAGCATGGCGTCGAGCCGCTCCTTAAGCGCATGTAGATAGATCACGTCAGAGGCGGCGTAGGACACTTGCGCATCGGTTAGGACGTCGGCGCCCCAGTCCGATGATTGTTGTTGCTTGGACAGGTCGTGCCCCAGGACCTCGCGCACCAGATCTTTCAGCCCGTGCTTGTCGGTGTAGGTCCGCGCCAGGCGCGAAGCGATCTTGGTGCAGTAGATCGGCTCGGGCATGACGCCAAAGGCGTCATAAAGCACGGCGGCGTCGAAGCGCGCGAAATGAAAGATCTTGAGGACATTGCGATCAGCGAGCAGCTTTAGGAGATTCGGCGCCGAACCTGAGAGCGGCCGCTCGGGGATTTGCACCACGTCCGCCGATCCATCGCCAGGCGACAGTTGAACAACACAAAGCCGGTCGCGGCCGAGGTTGAGCCCCATGGTCTCGGTGTCGATCGCTACGGCGCCCGTGTAGCGCGACAGGTCCGGCAGATCGCCGCGATGCAGGCGGATGGTCATGCAAAAATGTGCTGCGGCCCTTGTGGCGCCAGCCGTCGCGTCGCCGCGGCGGCTTTGCCCTGAATATCGCAACCGAAACCGCCCGTCAAAATTACCCGGCCGTCGCCGCTTTTCTGAAGCCGGCAAGCTCCAGGCTCAGCGCTTTCAGCTTTTGTCGCGCCGCCGCGTCATAGGCCTGCGCGTCGGCCTTGGCTTCAGTCTGGCCGTTGCAATAAAGGCCGGTCCTGCCTTCCAGGTCGGGAGACACCGCGAGCCGCATAATTGCGTCGGCGCCTTCTTCGACGGTGCTCATCGGCGTCCCGAACTGCCGCACCATAGTCGTGTTCATGAAGGTTGCGGGATGCAGGGCGCTCACTGTAACTCCGCTGCCGGCGAGATCCTGCGCCAGATCGAGCGCAAACAAAATCTGCGCCAGCTTACTCTGCCGATAGGCGCGCATGCCGCTGTAATCGTGGGTCAACATGACGTCGCCAAAATCGATTGCCTGTTGGCCGAGCGAGGAGACGTTGACGATGCGCGCCGGCGCGCTCTTCTTGATAAGCGGCAACAGCAAATGCGTAAGCAAAAAGCCGGAAAGATAATTTACCGCGAATCGTAACTCGTAGCCATCCGCATTTTCCTCCCGCACACCTTGCGGTCCGCCGCTTCCGATCCCGGCGTTGTTGAGAAGAAGATCGAGCCGCGGCGTGGTCTTCTGGACCGCGTCAGCCAGGCGCCGGACCTCGGCGAGCACCGAGAGGTCCGCGACAATCAGCTCCGCCGCGCCCCCGGCCTTCTCAATCGCCGCAACGACCTCGTCGCCGCGTCCCCGGTCGCGGCCATGCACCAAAACCCGCCAGCCGTCGCCGCCCAGCCGTCGCGCCACCTCTCGTCCGACCCCGTCGGTCGATCCGGTAACAAGCGCGGTTTTCCCGTTTGCCTTTGCCATTTGACCACTCCGTTAACCGAAACAGCATGGAAGAAGATTAACGGGCGGGCAATATCGCCGCGCCCCACAAGACAATGGACAGCCCAGACGTGGAACGAACGTCGGTGTTTCACGTTTGAAAAAGACAACTCCGCACCGAGTTCAGCCGTCAGGCGGAGGCTGCGGAGCATTACGATCAACCACGCACCACTTGCTTCAAGGAGGAAGCCTCATGTTCAAATTGATTACCGCAACTGTTGCGGCAGGCCTGTTCTCTGTCGCCGCCTATGCGGCGCAGGAAGCCACCATGCAAAGGTCCATTCCGCAGAGCGCGGTCACCGTCACGGATTGGTACAAGCAGAACGTCTATGATCCGAACAACAACAAGATCGGCGAGGTTATGGACGTGCTGGTCGACAAGTCCGGCAAGATCAATACACTGATCGTCGGCGTGGGCGGTTTTCTCGGTGTCGACGAGAAGGACGTCGCCGTACCGTTCGACGCCGTCGAGCCCACAATGAAGGATAAAAAGATGTGGCTGGTCATGAATACGACCAAGGACAGCCTCAAGAGTGCGCCCGGATTCAAATACGACAGCAACTCCACGACCTGGGTACCGGACCACAAAATGTAAATTTCAAATCCCTGAAAAGCCCGGCCTCGCGCCGGGCTTTTCGTTTTTGGGCAGTCCGCACTTCTTTGATGGAACCAAAGGGGGCTTTTGCGCTTACCACCCCCGGAAACGACAGGTCAGCTTTAAGAGGCCTCTATGTCATTGCTTAGATGGGCGCTGATATTCTTTCTAATTTCGCTTGTAGCGGCACTGTTCGGCTTTACCGGGCTCTCGGCGGCGACAGCCGACATCGCCCGCATCTTGTTCTATATTTTCCTCGTCATCTTCCTGGTGCTGTTGATCCTGGGGCTCGGGATCTTCCGCGGCCGTTAGGCCGCGGCTCGGAATCTCGGCGTCCCGGCCTTGCTCCGGGAGCCGGGCAAAACCAAAAGCGCCTCTCGCACCGTTTCCTTTCGGTCCCGCAGCGCGCTACGATTGCCCCGATTCGGGGGCTTTGAGCGCCCGCCTTTGTGCCTGCGTAAGGCCCTTCATCGCGTAATAAGCACGATTGAGCGATTTCCGTGCCGCGGCGCAATGGCCCCGGCCAGAGCGGAGGGGGAATAATGAAAACGCTGGTACTGGCTTTTGGCTTCGTATCATCGCCGCGCCAGCTTTCGCGCAGGCGATCGCGCCGGACGACGCGAAGGCGCAAGTCGGCAAAACCGTGACCGTGGAGGGAACGGTCGACAACGTCCACACCACCGCGGCGGGTAACACTTATATCGATATGGGCGGCCAATACCCGAATAACACATTCGCGGCGGTGATCTTTTCCGCGGACACGAGCAAATTCAGCAACGTGACCGCGCTCAAGGGCAAGACCGTCGACATCACCGGCCCGGTCAAGCTTTACAACGACAAGCCCGAAATCATTCTGAAAAGCGCCGATCAGCTCAAACCGAAACAATAGCAGAATAAAGCACGGCGCGGGCAACCGTCCGGATTTGTTCGGCGTCCTAAATTCCGGGGCCGCGATTGTACGCATCGATGAGTTGATTGTAATCGCGCAGCAGCCGCTGCGGCGAGCCTTCCACCATCCACCCGCTGCCGGAGTTCATGATCATGCGGTCGCCCGCGCTGTATGGTTCATGATCGCGAAAGCGGCGCATCAATTGCTTGCCCGTCACCAGATACGACTTGGCGTTGCTGATGAACATCGAGCCGATCTTGGCATCCCCGCCGGCACCTGATGCCTGCTTGGCGCCCTTGATCGCCTCTTCGTATTCGTTGAGCACTTGCGTGATTGCGGCAACATCGAGGTGCCGCAGCCTTCTCCGCGACCAGCACGTGCTTGGCGTGGATCATCAGCGCTTCGACGTAATAATGCGCCTTACGGCCTTCGCTCTTCTCAATGGCCGCAAGCTTTTCCAGTGCACGCCTGTCGTTGATGACTTCGACCGCGTCGCGCAGGTTGTGATCGGCGTTCGCGAATGCGTCCCAGGCGGCGACGAGACGCGGATGCAACGCCTTGCCTTTCGTCATGCCGTCGTCCTTGTAGTTCTCGGCGGAATAGTAGTCGTCGGCCTCCTTGAGCAGCGGCTCGAGCTTCGTGACCGCGTCAACGTAGGCAGCGGCGGCCGCTTCGAGCGCCGCGTCGTGCGGCTCCATGGCATTGGCCGCGGCAACGTTCTTGCGACAACCGGACGTGTCATAGATGGTGTACGTGCCGTAGATGATGCGCTCGTGTCCGGTCGGACCGCTGGGGGTAGCCCAGCTGAAATAACGCTTGCGTAACTCGTAGGAGCGTTCGGACAGGCGATTGACGCACTCGACATAGGCATTCATCTTCGCCACCGGCGGAAGTGGCGTATCGGCGGCCGCAGTGCCGCTGAGCGGAAGTGAAAGAAGAAAAGCGCAGAGCGGCGCGAGCGCAACGCTCGTACAAACGGATGTCAGTGCAGAAAACGGTTTCATGGCTTGCCCCCGCATGCCCATCGCCACCATGACCGGGCGAAAGCGTAGCAGCCGTGATATGGATCACTTTGTTACGCTCGCGGTCCCTGACGGAGGAGGACGCTGCAATGAGAAATTCGTATGCGATTGTGGCTGCCGCGCTAGCCGTAGCGGTTGTGATCCTTGCCGCATCGTTCGCTGTCGAAGCGAAAGAATGCCCGGCTAATGCACGCAACGCGAGTCTGGCACTTCGGCCCGGCGGCACCATTCCAACTGGAAAGACGGCGACTGGTACCCACCCTTGCGAGCGACGACTCGCCTGCGTCGGCGGTACTCCCCAACTTTGCCAGCCGCGAGTGCCATTGGGAGTGAGCGTTAGTTCGCTGATTGAAAAAGGGGGACCGCGTGAGCAGAGTGGCAATTGTTACCGGCGGCGGTAGCGGCATCGGGGAGGCGACCGCGCGAGCGCTGGCGCGCGACGGCCATACGGTGGCGGTGGCCGACATCAACCTTGCCGCAGCGCAGCGGGTCGCTCAATCGCTGCCGGGTAACGGCCACATTGCCATTCATACCGACGTCACCGAGGAGCGCTCGGTCGAGGCGCTATTCGACGACGCCGAAAAGAAGCTTGGACCGGTAGCCACACTCGCCTGCGTCGCCGGCGCGGTGTTCATGACGCCTGGCCACAAGCCCAGTATTGTCAACATGACCACGGAAAACTGGATCAAGACCGAAGCTCTCAACGCCCGCGGCCCGTTCCTGTGCATTCGCGCCATGCTCCAGCGCCGCACCAAGGCGCCGGTTGCCGACGGCCGCATTGTCACGGTCGCGTCGATGTCCGGTGTCACGCCTGAAAGTCCGACGGGGCCCGCTTATTCGGCGGCGAAGGCGGCCAACATTCATCTCGTCCGCGTTGCATCACTCGAAGCGGCGCCGCTCGGGATCACCGTCAACGCGGTAGCGCCGGGCCTCTGCGACACGCCGGCTGTGCGCGCCGACCTCACGCCCGAACAGATCGACGGCGCGCGCAAAATGATACCCATCGGCCGGCTCGGCAAACCGGAAGAGATCGCCGAATTGATCGCTTTCCTCGCCTCGCCGCGCGCGAGTTACATCACCGGCGCCGTGATACAGGCGCACGGCGGCCGCCAGCCGCCCTGATCTAAGCGCGGCGGCTCGGTACTGCCTCACCGTCAGCTTTTCGCCTTTTTGCCGGTGGCTTCGGGAAACACCCACATCGCCGCCACCATCAGCACCGCCACGATCACAACGAAGATCGAAAAGTCGTGGCGGATCGGCGAACCGCTCCAAAACGCGAGCACGCCAGCGACGATCAGCACGATCACCGAGAGAGCTGCTTTTACGTCGTTTGGCACGGCGGCGACGCGAACTTCTCAGTTGGCGCCAACCGGCGCGGCAGCAGCCTCACCCGGTAGCCGCGGCTTGCCGCGCAAATCCTTCTTCAGGAACCGCGTGTCGTAACCGTTGAGCAGCGTGCCGACGAGACCGCGGTCGAGGTCCGAAGTGCCGAACAGCCAGTCCGCGATCGGGAAGGTCAGATTCATGTTGACCTCCATCATCAGCCGCGCGTTGTGATGCGAAGTGTGATGCCGGCGCAGCGTGTTGACAAACGGGCAGTGCCGCACGAAGGCGTTCTCATCGACGTGGCAGCAAAAGTGCATGAATTCGTAGATCAGATACATGCCCGTCGTCGTCGACATGAACAGCCAGCCGACGTTGGACGAGAACAACGTGCCGAGTATGGCGGCGAGCGGAATTGACATCAGGATGAACACGACCAGCGCATAGGGCGGGAACAAGGTCACGCGCCAGTCCTTGGGATCGCGAAACCGCATCTCCTCGTCGCTGAAGAACTGATGATGATTGAGCGTGTGCCGCTCGTAGATGGCGCGCAGGCCTTTGACGTTGACCGGGCGATGCATCACATATTTATGCACGCCCCACTCGAACAGATTGGTGAATACGAAAGTAAATGGCACGATGATCCACTCGAGCCAGCGCACATCGTGAATGTGCCCGACGTAGATGCAGAACGCGGCGGCTCCCATCGCGTAAATGATCAGCACATGGATATAGCCGTCGTACCAGCCGAGGATGCGGGAGCGATATTCCCGGCGAAATTCGATTTGCCGCTCGCTGATCATGCGTTTCTCCCTCGCACGAACATCACCGACTTTAGCCGCGCCGCCTGCTCGCCGCGTGTGCGACTTCGGTTCCTGTCGCACGCACTATAGCACGCCCTCATCCTTCGGTCCCGCGTTCAACTGTTCCGCATCGCGGTAGCGCAGGTAGGCGTTGACCTCATCGCTGGTCAGTTGCCAGTCGTTGTCGAGATTGGAGATCACGTCTTTCATGAACGGCTCGGACATGGCGATGGCGCACTCTTTGTCGCCTAAGTAATCAAACAGGATGGCCAGCGCCAGTTGCCGGGGACTAGTCCCGTTATAGGTCCACTCGAAACCACGCTTGGTGAACTGCCTGACTTCGTAATGTTCCGGCAGCGGCTCGCCGTCGACCGTAACGACCAGGCCATCCATGGTGCGCCGCCCTTGATAGACTTTCATCTCTGGAACTCGAAACTACGCCACGAACCGGGAAAAGGCTCCCGATTGTCCTTATTACGAGGACTTGATTTTCGTCCGTCAAGCGCTGCGGAATGCAAACTATGCCAGCGCCGGGCCAGCTAATACCTCTTTTGTTGTTTGTGTTGGTCGTTTTCGCTGCGACGTTGCAGGGTTTGGCGGCGAGCGGCCATTTTCCCTTGCGGCATTCCGGCGCAAAACCTCGGTCGGAACGCGTGACATTGTTCGGCTCGATCGCCCTGACCTCGCTCGCTCTAGTCACCGGGGTCATAGGGGCGCTGCGACTGACATCCTGGTCCGTTGCGATCATCGCCGCCGGACTATCGCTCCTCTTTGCGCCGCTGGTATTGCGCCTTTTCCCTGACCGCTTCGTTGATGGCGCCGGAGCACTTTTCGCCTTTGCCGCAGCCGCGGTCGCGGCAGCCGTCGCGCTGATCTGGCTTGCCGCCTAGCGCGCCGCCGCGCGCCCGGCCGCACGCCCTGAAAAAATGCAGCCGCCGAGGAATGTGCCTTCGAGCGCTGCGTAACCGTGAACGCCGCCGCCGCCGAAGCCGGCCACTTCGCCCGCCGCGTAAAGGCCCGGTACCGGCCGGCCGTCGCGGCCGATGACACGGCTATCAAGATCGGTTTGCAGGCCGCCCAGCGTTTTGCGCGTCAGAATGTGCAAGCGAACAGCGATTAGCGGTCCGGCGGCGGGATCGAGAAGCTTGTGTGGACGCGCGACACGGGTGAGCTTGTCGCCGATATAGGCGCGGGCCGCGCGAATGGCGGCAATTTGCGCGTCCTTGCCGAACGCGTTGTCGAGTTGCCGGTCGCGCGCCGTAATTTCGCTCTCGACCTGAGCCAGGTTTAGCAATCCTTCGCCCGTTAGTGCATTCATGCGCTCGACCAGCCGGGCGAGATCGTGCTCGACAATGAAATCTTCGCCCTTATCCATGAACGCTTTGACCGGCCCGGGAATCCCCTTGGTGGCGCGGCGTAAGACCTGCCGCCAGCTCTTGCCGGTAAAATCGGGATTTTGCTCAGAGCCCGACAGCGCGAACTCTTTTTCGATGATGGCGCGCGTGAGGATAAACCAGGAATAATCGTAGCCGGTCTCCACGATGTGTTTGAGCGTGGCGAGCGTATCGAAGCCCGGATAGAGCGGCACCGGCAGCCGCCTGCCACGCGCATCGAGCCACAGCGACGATGGCCCCGGCAGAACACGGATGCCGTGATCGGTCCAGATCGGCGCGCAGTTCTGGATGCCCTCGACGTAGTGCCACATCCGGTCGCGATTGATGACGGCGCCACCGGCGGCTTCCGTAATCGCCAGCATGCGGCCATCCACGTAATCCGGCACGCCGGCGATCATTCGCTGCGGTGCGCGGCCAAGGCGCTGCGGCCAGTTTTTGCGCACCAGTTCGTGATTGGCGCCGATGCCGCCGGAGGCGACGACGACCGCGCCAGCCTTCAACTCGAACGTCCCTATCGTCTCGCGTGAGGTCTTTTGCCCGCGTTCGCTTTTGTTCGGTGTGAGCACGTCGCCGCGAACGACGGTGCTCGAAGACGCGGACACCGTAAGCTCATTCACACGATGGCGAAATCTGAAAGTCAACAAGCCCTCTTTCTCGCCTTCTCGCGCCCGCTGCACAAATGGCGCGAGCACGCCCGGTCCGGTGCCCCAGGTGAGATGGAAACGCGGCACCGAATTGCCGTGGCCACTCGCGTTACCGCCGCCGCGCTCCGCCCAACTGACAACCGGGAAGAATCGGATGCCACGCTGGCGCAGCCATGAACGTTTCTCACCGGCGGCAAAATCGACATAACCTTCCGCCCATTGCCGCGGCCAAAAATCCTCCTCGCGATCGAAGGCCGCCGTCCCAAGCCAGTCCGCGAGCGCCAGCTCCCGTGAATCGCGAATGCCCAGACGGCGCTGTTCGGGGGAGCCGACCAAAAAGAGCCCACCGAGCGACCAGAACGCCTGCCCGCCGATCGATTGCTCGCCCTCCTGGTCGACAACAATGACTTTCTTGCGCGCGTCAATGAGCTCGGCGGCAGCAACCAGGCCGGCAAGTCCCGCGCCGACAATAATCACGTCCGCATCATCGGCCACGTTCTTCCCCTCGCCCGCCGTACCCGACAATGGCTCGGCAGTTGTGAGTTGGCGAGCTTCGTCAGCTTAAATGCTTTCGCGCTCCCAACCGAACACGCAGCGGCCACCGTATCGCGGCGATTGTGCGCGCTCTTCAGCGATGACTTGCTCGACCGTCGGACCGGTCGCGGCCTTCTCAAGCTTTCGCGATTCACGATCCAGCCTTTGCAGCGCGGCAAGTTCGTCGTCATGTCCGAGCTTGGCCTGGTGCACAGCCGATTTCAGCACGCGAATGGTCTCGTCATAAACCTTGATCGGCACCGGGAACGGGTGGCGGTCCTTACCGCCGTGGGCGAGGGAATACCGCGCCGGGTCGCTGAACCGAAACGGCGCGCCGTGCACAACCTCGGCCACCAGAGCCAGCGCGCGCACGGTGCGGCTACCGACACCCGGTGTCAGCAAAAGCTCGGCAAAATCGGCGGGCCCGCGCTCGGCAGCGGCAACGAGATTGCCGTGCAGCCGCCGCAGATGAATGTCTTCGGCGCGAACGTCGTGATGGGCCGGCATGGTGAGAAACGGCAGGCACGCCTGCGCGGGCGGATTGTGTGCAACGGCAAGCGCGGCAAGTTCTCGCGCGATGCGGTCCGGCCCGTGCGAAGCGAGAAGTTCGAGCTGTTTTCCGCGCGATGGCGCGGCCCGCCGATCGGTGAGATTGATGATTTCACCCTGCGTCTGCCCCTCGATCGCGGTGTGCGGCTCTTCGACAAAACTTTTCAAATTATGCGAGAGCCAATGATAGCGGCGCGCAGTCCTGCTTTCCCCATTCATGCCCTGTTGCACGACGACCCATTGTCCGCTGTCGGCAACGATAAAGCCGTGCAGGTAAAGCTCGAACCCATCTTGAACCGCGGCGCTGTCGACCTTGGCGACAAGCCGGCTCGCCGTCGCGAGGCCGCCGCCGTCGAGGCCGGTGCGATCGCCAACAGCGCGCAATTCATCGGGCGTGCGCCGCGAATGTTTTCCCCGACCGCCGCAGACATGCAGGCCAAGTTCGCTTTCGAGCGGAGCGAGGCCGCGTTTGAGCGCGCCAAGCACGCTCGTGGTAATGCCCGAGGAGTGCCAATCCATTCCCATCACGGCGCCGAACGATTGGAACCAGAAGGGGTGCGCGAGGCGGCGGAGGAATTCATCGCGCCCGTAATGATGAACGATGGCCTGCGTGATAATCGCGCCCAGCCGCGCCATTCGCTCAGCCAGCCATTTCGGCACTTGACCGTTGTGCAGAGGCAAGTCAGCGCTTCCCGCGCGTCGCATCTCGTCGGCACTCCTGGCCCGGCGCATCTAGTCCGAGCGGCTGTTCCTATTTCGTTCCAGGACCGGCCGATGTCAACCGGCATCAAAGCGCCGGAGATAACGGAGAGGGGACAAGGCTCAGACGGAGGAAATTGGCGCGAGGCCATCCACCGATCTGGCGGTGCTCCCCGGAGCAAGAGCAGCCGATGGCGGCGCTACTCCCGAATGGTGGCGGTCGCGGCCGAAAAGTCGGAACAGCACGATCTTGCCCCAACAAACCGATCATGCCGTATGCAGATGCCGTCGTCCGATCGAACCGAAGCGTACCCCGAACTCAGGCTGGTCAGTCCGCTAAGCAAGTCCTCGAGATCCTTTGGGTCGCCACGGAAGCTGACGCACCGAGCGCATTGCGGACGAACGTGTGCCTCGGCTGAACTCGTCGCCGTCTTTGATCGAAAACCGAACCGCATGGCGGTATTCACTCGGGTTCAATGAACCAGATTTTCCCAGTGCGCTGCGAACACAACCGCCGAAAGGACAAAACCAATAATCACGTTGACGATGGCGCCCGCGCTGAAGGCGAGAAATGGCTTGGTCCCGGCGCTCGCCAGTTCCCGAAACCGCGTGGTCAGTCCGATGCTGAGGAAGCAAAAAATGAAGGCCCAGGTACGCAAATCTTTGATCGGGCCGACTAGCGTCGGCACCACGGTCTTGTTGTAATCGGCAAGGCTGTAGCGCGTGGTGACGAAGGTCAGGAACAGCGACGCGACCAGGAAGCCGATAATAAACTTCGGAAAACGCCGCCAGATTTCCACCGCGTCGGGCTTGCGGCCGCTTTCTACCCGCTCCCATTGCGTGGTCGCGACGATCGCCAGCACGAATGCCCAAATTCCGATCCAGACGTCGCGGCCGATCACTTTGATCAGCGTGTAGGCGACGACCGCTTGATTGCCGTTGCTGGCGGAGTCACGTGCCAGCTTACTGAAAGTCTCCGCGGCCGCGAATCCCGCCGCATCGGCAAATTCCGAAGTGCCGATCCACGCGCCGCCAACACCGGCAGGCAGATGCAGATAATAAGCAACCTGGGGCAATACGAAGATCATCGCCACCGCCCAAATGATCACGGTCGTGATGGCAATGGGTGCGTGTTCCTTCTTGGCGCCAACAGCGCCCGCGATCGCAATCGCCGCTGACACGCCGCAAACTGCGCCGCCGGCACCCAATGTCGCGGCGAGGCGCTTGTCGAGGCCGAGGCGCGTGGCGACCGAATAGATCACGGCAAACGTCGCGATGGAGACGATTGACGCCTGCAGAATCGCGACCGGACCTGCCCAAATGATAAGCGTGAACGGCAACGTGGCGCCGAGCAGCACGATGCCGGTCTTGATATAGAACTCGACGCGGAAACCGGAGTCCAGCCAGCGCGGCAAGCCGGCGAAGTTCGCCAGAACGAGCCCAACGACCAGCGCGACCAGCGGCGGTTCGAGGTTGTAGCTGCTCGCCCTGTCCCATTGGCCGAGCGCGAAAATCGCGACCGACAGCAAATAAAGGATAGTGAACGAGGGCACGAAGTCCCGCGCCCTGTGTCCGAGCGCGGTCAGTGCAAACGTAAATACGCCGAGGAAGACGACAAACTGCGCAATATAACGAAGATAGTTTGCAGCAAAGTGCGCACCCAGTGCCGATAAGTCCGACCACTTGGCCGGCGTCACCGCCAACCATTTGATGCTGGAACCGTTGGCGAAGAAGCTGTAGGCGACAATAACTGTGCCAAGGCCGATCCAGATCGCCCACCAGTCTTCCTTGAGCCAAATCTCTCGCCACGAGCTGGATGCATTCCTGGCTTCAATCGGACCCGTCGCTTCCAACGGCTTCGACACGCTGCTCATTTATTGCTCCACGACGAGGCCCGCACGCGCACGCGTATCGGATAAAAACGCCGTTCAAATAAAGCATCGCTTCCTTCGCGGGCAATACGATCGCCGCAAAAGGCAATATTCGATCCGCGCCTGTGTCGTTGGATAAAACGATCTTTCGCGTTTTACCCATCAAACGAATTGATTGTTCGCTTCAGGGTAGACGGAAAAATCGCTCGGCAAGACCACAAGCGACGATCCCGCGTGTCTGGCGCGGCTTGTGCATGGCCAAGTCGTCGTGACTGCTATCGGCCGGAGCGAAAAGACCTGCCGTATTTTTGCCCTGGGCGAATAACCGCTTCCAATTCACGCGGCAAAAGGGGTGAAAAATTCTTTTATTTGAAAGACTTGCTTTGATCCTGTAGGGACTTACCTCACTGAGAGGAGATTTTTCTCTTCATGCGTTTCTTACCCATCTTCCTCGATGTCACCCAAGGGATCGTGGGCCTTATAGGCTCCGGCCCGGCGACACTGGGAAAGCTAAGGCTGCTGCAATCGGCCGGCGCCAAAGTGCGTTGGTATGTCGAGGACGTCGACACGGATGAGCACGCACGTGATGTGCAATCCGGCCGGCTGGAGATCTGTTCGTCAGATCCGACTGTCGCGGATTTCTCCGATCTCATCGCCATAGTGTGTGCCGCCGGCGATCCGGGGGACGCTACCATCGCCGCACGGGCGCGCGCGCACCGCGTGCCGATCAACGTCGTCGACCGGCCGGAGCTTTCGACTTTCATTTTCCCCGCCATCATTGATCGCGGTGATGTTGTGGTCGCGGTCGGCACCGGCGGCGCGTCGCCGGTTCTGGCGCGGCGTCTGCGCGAACGCATTGAGGCGCTGCTGCCGGCGCGCATCGGCGATTTTGCGGCGTTGATGGGCCGCTTCCGACCGCGCGTCGCGCAACGGCAGTCCGGCAAGCTTTCGTTGCGCCGCTTCTGGGAAACCGTGGTCGATGGTCCGATCGGCGTCGCGGCGCTTGCGGGCCGCTGGCACTGGGCGGAAGCAGCGCTGTCGCGCGCAAGCGAACATCCCGACCGTTCAAATCGGCAATCCGGATTGGTCGTGCTCGTCGGCGCCGGCCCGGGAGACGCCGACCTTTTGACTCTACGAGCCTTGCAAGCGCTGCAAGCCGCCGACGTCGTCTTTTATGACGAACTTGTCAGCGCAGAGATTCTCGATCGCGCCCGGCGCGACGCCAAGCGCGTCTTCGTTGGCAAGCGATCCGGTCAGCCTGGGATGGCCCAGGACGTCATCAACCGGCGCCTCGCCGAAGCCGCCCATCAGGGATTGAATGTGGTGCGGTTGAAAAGCGGCGATCCGTTCATCTTCGGCCGGGGCGGCGAAGAGATCGAATACTTGCGTGAAGCAGATCTTGCCGTCGTGGTCGTGCCCGGGGTTACGGCGGCGCTGGGCTGTGCGGCAGAAGCGGGATTGCCGTTATCGTTCCGCGACGAAGCTTCCGCGATCGCGTTCGTCACCGCGCATCACGCCGGGAATCAAATTCGGACCGATTGGTCGAAATTCGCCGATCCGGCGATGACGGTCGTCATTTACATGGGACTTCGCAACGCCGGCGAGATTAGCAAAGGCCTGATCGCCGCCGGACGCGACGCGGCCACGCCCGCGGCGGTGCTGGTTCGCGGTACACGCCCGGATGCACTTTGCCGGGTTGGCCGACTGAATGGTTTAGCGGAACTCGCAGCCGAAGCCGGCGAAGGTCCGGGCTTGCTGGTGGTCGGATCGACGGTCGCGCGGTCGGATGCCTGGCACGCTTTAGTCAACGGCGGCGTGCGATCGGAGGCAGCGGCATGACTTCCCCACTTCAACAAAAACTCAAGATTGCCGGGCCCGTCGTTTTGACTGCCAATCGGCTCGCTGATGGCGCCGTTGTCTATCGCGGCGAAGGCGGCTGGACGACAAAACTCGACAGCGCCGCGGTCACGACGTCAGCGGCGGTAGCGCAAGATCTTTTGGCCGCCGCCAGGGCTGACGGGCTGCACGCCGTCGACGCCTATGTAGCGCCAGTCCGGGTAGGCGAGGACGGCCGGGTGCGGCCGGGAAATTTGCGGGAGCGCATTCGCTCTAGCGGCCCGACGATCGATTTGCCGCTGCACGTCCTGAAGGTCAAAGCCGAACATGTACCTGTACGATGAGTTGGACCGGACCCTGGTCGGCGAACGGGTCGCCGAATTCCGCGGTCAGGTGGCGCGACGGCTTTCCGGAGAACTGACCGAGGACGAGTTCAAGCCGCTTCGGCTGATGAACGGGGTCTACCTCCAGCTCCACGCCTACATGCTTCGCGTCGCCATTCCCTACGGCACATTGTCGTCGGCCCAGTTGCGCATGCTTGCCCGCGTGGCGCGGCGTTACGATCGCGGGTACGGCCACTTCACGACCCGGCAGAACATCCAGTACCACTGGATCAAGCTTGAAGAGTTGCCCGATTCCATGGCCGACCTCGCTAGCGTCGGCATGCACGGCATGCAGACGAGCGGCAATGTTGTGCGCAATATCACCACCGACCAATGGGCCGGCGTCGCGCCCGACGAGATCGAGGATCCGCGCATCTGGGCGGAAGTGGTCCGGCAGCATGTGACGCTGCATCCCGAGTTTTCATTCATGCCGCGCAAATTCAAGATCGCGGTCGGGACGTCGAGCCACGATCGCGCCGCGTTGCGCATTCACGACATGGCGCTACGAATGCATCGCAACGGCGCCGGAGAGACCGGCTTCGAAGTCATGGTCGGCGGCGGACTCGGTCGCACGGCGTTTATTGCCAAGACGATCAAGCCATTCCTGCACAAGCGCGACGTGCTCAGCTACGTCGAGGCGGTGCTGCGCACCTACAACCAGTTCGGCCGGCGCGACAACATCTACAAAGCCCGCATAAAAATATTGGTGCACGAGCTCGGCGCCGAGGCCTTCGCCAAGGAAGTCGAAGCAGAATGGCAGAGCATCAAGGACGGCCCGCTCGCGCTCGATAAAGAGGTCATCGAAGAGATTGCCGGCCGCTTCCGTTACCCGAACTACGCGCGGCTTGAAAACAATCCGCCGGAGCTCGCGGAGGCGCGGCGCGCCGATCGGCGATTCGATACCTGGATGCACAATTCCACCGCCACTCACAAAACGCCCGGCTATGTCATCGCTACGCTTTCACTCAAGCCGGAAGGCGGTACGCCGGGCGACGTCACGGCTGAGCAAATGGATGCGATTGCCGATCTTGCCGACCGTTATTCGTTCGGTGAAATCCGCGTCGGTCACGAGCAAAATCTGGCGCTGCCGCATGTCGCCCAGCGCGATTTGCCGGCGCTCTGGAAAGCGCTCGACGCAATCGGTGTCGCCACCGCAAATGTCAATTTGATCACCGACATCATCGCCTGCCCGGGCCTCGACTATTGCAGCCTGGCGAACGCCCGTTCGATCCCGATTGCCCAAGAGCTGACGCGCCGCTTCCGCAACCTCGATCTGGCGCGGGATCTCGGCCGGCTGCACATCAACATTTCCGGATGCATCAATGCCTGCGGTCACCACCACGTCGGTCACATCGGCATTCTTGGCGTCGAGAAGAACGGCGAGGAGTTTTATCAGATCACGCTTGGCGGCAAGGCCGACGAGAACGCCGCTCTCGGTACGCTGATCGGGCCGGCGGTGCCGTATGCGCAAGTGGCCGATGTCGTCGAGGACATCGCCGCAGCCTATGTCGAGCTGCGTGAGCGGCCGGACGAGTTGTTCATCGACACGGTCAAGCGCACCGGCGTCGAGCCATTTCGGGAGCGCGTCTATGCAACTCGTTAAGCAGGGCCATATTGTCGAGGACCGTTACGTCAGAGTGCCGGATGACGCGCCGATTCCAGATGGCGTTCCAGTGATTGTGACAGCGGAACGCTTCCTTGCGGACGCCGCCGACCTCGCTGCCCGCGAAGCCTCCGTCGGCGTTCTGTGGCCAAATAATCGCAAGATCGTGGAGCTTGAACCGTGGATCGGCCGGCTTGCGCTGATTGCGCTCACTTTCCCGAAATTCCGTGATGGCCGCGCCTATAGCCAGGCGCGGCTCCTGCGTGAACGCTACGGCTTTCGCGGCGAATTGCGCGCGACCGGCGAAATCTTGCGCGATCAGTTTCTCTTTCTGATTCGCGCGGGTTTTGATTTACTCGAGGTGACCAAGGCGGCCGACGCCGAAGCATTCGCCGCAGCTGTCTCGACCTATAGCGTGTTCTATCAGCCGAGCACGGACGGCCGGCTGGCGGTTCGCCGCCGGCGGGTTGCGCAGCAAATGCCCGCGCCCGGCCGCGACACGCAAGCGGCCGACCCGCCGACTTTCGAACGGCGCTGAGCTGCGTTTTGCACGGCGCAATCGGCCGTACAATAAACTCCGAAGAGCTAGCGAAGTCCGGCCTGTTGCAGCAGGGGCATTGTTTCGCGCTGGAACGTCAGCATGCCTTCCTCGTAGATCGGCCACGACAGTAATATGCCATCGATGCCGAGCTTGGAGAGATTGGCGAGGCCATCAGCGATCTGCTCTTTGGTGCCAACCAGCGGGAACGCGCCCCAGCCGGCCATGAAATGCGCTTGCAGCTTGCGGAAGTCCTCGACTGCGAGCGAGCCGATCCCGAGAAGCTTCATCAGATTCTCCGCCGCAACCCAGTCGCCCTTTTCGTGCACGTAATAGTGCAGAAAATCTTTCGCTTCTTTTTCAGTCTCGCGCTGCACGACATAGCCGTGGTTCCAGATCTGGATGTCACGGCCGTATTCCTCGCGCGCCAGCCGCCGATACTTCTCGACCTTCGCGCGCGCGAAATCCGGGTCGTGTCTGTCGAACTGGATAAAGGCGATGTCGGAGTATTTGGCGGCAAAGTGCTGGCCCTGCTCGGAGCCGCCGGCATTCATAATCGCCGGATAGGGCTGCTGTATAGGCTTCGGCGCCAGCTCGCCCTTTTTTACCTGATAGTATTTGCCCTCGTGGGTAAACTCGTCCTCGCAGGTCCATAGTCCGATCATCACCTCGATCCATTCGGCCGCCCTGCCGTAGCGATCCTTGTGGTCTTCCATGCGCGCGCCGAACATGTCGAGCTCAGGCTGGTTCCAGCCGCCGACGATGTTGATGGCATGCCGACCATTGCTGATGTGATCGATCACCGTGGCCTGTTTAGCCGCCAACGTCGGGTGATACATCGGCACATGCGCGGTAGAGAACACCGCCGAATATTTGGTCGCGCTGCCAATGCCGGCCGCCCAGGAGAAACACTCGAAACCCGGGCCGTTGAAGTTGGTCTCGCCGCCGAAGCCCTTCCAGCGGCCGACCGGCACCAATGCCTCGAATTCCATGTCCTCTGCGATCTGCGCGAGCCTCAGCGTATTCGGCCAGCTGATCTTCAGTGTCTCGGGGATGGTGCTGATGGCGCAGCCGCCGTTCAAATTGGTGCAGAACGTGCCGAGTTTGAGTTTGCGGTCGTTAAACAGCGGATTAGTCGCGCGGCGCAGCTCTTGCTGCTTGACGGTCGTGTGCATAGTCCCTCCCCGGCAGCCGCGTTATTTTCTGGCGTTCTGCCCGCTCATAACTTCTCAAAAAATGCCGAAGCGTTCAATGCCGGTTCAAGCATCGCGCTACGCTAGCCCTGGTTGAAAAGCAAAGGCCCCGCGGCGGATGCCGCGGAGCCTTCATGCGCGTGAACTTTCGTAACGGATTAGCAGTTGCTGCGTGTCAACGATCGGGAAGCGCCGGTATCGGTGTCGGTCGTTGTCCTGTTTTGCGTCGTGCACCCGCGCGACGGCTCGCCTACCTGCACGCCGACGACGCCGGGGACGCCGACGTAAACGCCGGGCCCGGGTTCCCGGGTGCGCTGTGTGGTGGTCGTCGTCACTTCATCGGCGAACGCCGCAATCGAAAAAATCGCAAGACCGGCCGCGCCGATCGCGATTTTGGCCAAAATCTTCATCGTTACTTCAGATCGTTGCCGCTTTGGGCCGTGCGCGAACAACCCAAACGCGGGCTGCAGTTCCTTAGAAAAATGTCGTATGCTGCCGGTTCCCAACGAAACTTTACGCCTCGGAAATCTTCAAAAAGGGAACTTCCCGGCACGCGCTCCAAATACGATTGCTCCGCAGCTGCGGAACATTCCCAATGGAATCCGCATTGCTTATGGGCGATAACCGTGTGGCGCGCTCGCGAAACAACGCACCGGGCAGCGATGCTCAGACGAGTGCCATTTTGACGATGCCCGATTACTTCTTCGCCCAGACTCCTGATCCAGCGTGATGCCGGCAGCTGCGATCGCGATCCTGGTCTTGATCGTCACTTCCACACGGGGCATTTCTGCTCGCCCGGCCCACAGAGGAAAGGATAATGATGCGCCAGACATGGCTTCTATTGATTGGTCTCGTGCTCGCAGCGGGCTCAGCCGCAATCGCGGACCCGCTTGGCAACGGGACAAAAGAAGAGCGACAAGCGTGTGCACCCGAGGCAGTGAAATTTTGCAAGCACGAGCTGGATGTCAATTCATCGGACAGCGCTGCAATTCTAAAATGCCTGCAGCGAAACAGACAGAAGATTAGCGGCAAATGCCAGGATGTACTTCAGAGCCATGGACAATAGCATCAAGATTTGGGCTGTCGGGCAAAGTGGCCGTTAAACTCGGTATTCGTTGATCAACGAGACGACCGTCTCCGCGCGGCCCAACCGCAAGGATTACTCGGGATCATTTTCATACTCATAGGCATCACAAAATAGCTTGCCGTTTCGACCCCAATCTTCCCGGCGGACTTCCGTGAAGATGAAGTTGATGGTCTCCGGTTTGCACTTGGCGATACGCGCAAACTCGCGAGTTAAAACTTCCGCCAATTCGCGTTTTTGTTCTAGCGTGCGCCCTGGAAACCAATCTACCCGTATGAACGGCATTGTGCTTTCTCCTACTGCGGAATCGCGGTGGCCCACTCGGGCTGCCCATTTCGAGATGCCTTGCTCACCCGCCAACGCGTCACGAATATTGTTCGTTGGCGAGAGCGAAATGCAAGTCAATGCGATCCAATGCAAAAGCCGCTGTCCAATTGAAAGATATGCATGCAAAATATATGCTGTCTCGCCGGGTTCGACTCTGGAGGATAATCGTCATGGCCAAGTTTGATCTCATTCCGTCGAGAACGGCGCTGGTAAACGTTGATATGCAAAACGCCTTCGTCGAAGGCACGCCGCTGTCGGCGCCGAATGGGGTTGCGCTGCTTGAGCCCATCAACCGCATCGCAGCTGCTTGCCGTTCCGCAGGCATCAAGGTGATCCACACTCTTCACGTAACGCGCGCTGACGGCAGCAATCTGGGCACCATGGGCGAACTGATCGAGCCGGTACGTGCCGGGTACATTAAGGAAGGCTCGGAAACCGCTAAATTGCACCCAGGCGTCGATGTCGAGAAGGACGACATCCTGCTTTACAAGCCAAGGTACGGTTCGTTCACCGGGACCGATCTTGATTTGGTGCTCCGCGGAAATGGCATCGACACGATCGTTGTGACCGGCATATGCACCAACATCTGCTGCGAGACGACCGCACGCGAGGCGGCGATGCGTGATTACCACGTCTTTTTCGTCAGCGACGGCACCGAGACATTCCCGCTCGGCGATTTATCTGTAGAGCAAATAAAAAAGGCCACACTCGCCACTTTGCAACTCGCCTTCGCGGAAATTATTAGCACCTCCGATCTGGTCGAGCTCATTCGCCGCAATTCGGGTCGCAAAGCCGCTGCCGCCTAGCTCATCTTAGTTTGCAGGCTTGAGCGACCTTCTCCTCTTGGCGTCACGCCGGTCAGCTCATGATCGGGGTGTAAAGCTGCGCGAGTGGCCGATTTAAAGTTGGGAGTGGAACGATGCTACGGAGCGGTAAGGAACATCTTAAATCGATCCGCGACGGGCGCATCGTATATATCGGCTCCGAGCGGGTCGACGACGTGACGCGACATCCTGCGTTCCGCAACGCCGCGCAGACGGTAGCAGCACTGTACGATATGAAAGCCGATCCCGCCCTGCGGGAAGAAATGACTTACGAGGAAGACGCCGGGCGTCACTCCATTTATTTTTTGCGCGCTCGCACGCGCGATGATTTGCAGCGCCGCATGATCGGCCATCGCCGGATTGCTGATTTCACTTACGGCATGTTTGGCCGGTCGCCGGATCACGTATCGTCATTTGTCACCGGGATGGCGATGAAGGCCGACGAGTTGAAGCCGCCCTGCGGCCATCCCGACAATCTGCTCGCCTACTATCGCCACATTCGCGACAACGACATTTACCCCGTCTATGCGGTAGTGCCACCGCAGGCGGCGCGTAATCCGGAATTCTACCATCGGCAGAACTTGCCGGTGCCAACTTTGCGCGTCGTCCGCGACGACGACAGTGGCGTGATCATTTCGGGCATGAAGATGCTGGCAACCGGCGCTGTGTTCGCCAACGACATCTGGATCGGCAATGTCATTCCGCTCGCACCCGATCAGAAAAAAGAGGCAATTACCTGCGCCATCCCTTGCAACGCAAAGGGCCTCCAACTGTGGTCGCGGCAACCGGCCGAGGTCAACTGCGTGTCCGAATTCGATTCACCGCTCGCCTACCGGTACGACGAGAGCGACAGCATGCTGTTGTGCAACGAGGTGAAGGTGCCGTGGGAGCGTGTTTTCGTGCACGACGATGCCCTCCTGTCTCGTGACATTTATGTAAAAACTCCAAGCCACTGCTTCGGTAACCATCAGTCAAACGTCAGGTACTGGTCGAAAATGCGACTGTTGGTCGGGCTTGCCAGCATGGTGGCGAATGCGACCGGCGCCGACCAGGTTCCCGCAGTCAAAGAAGCGCTTGGCCGAATTTCGGCCCAAGAAGCCATGATCGCCGGCATGGTCAACGGTCAGATCAATGCTTGCGAAACCTGGCCGGGCGGCGAGCAAGGCTATGTCTGTTTTAACCGGCGGATGATGTACGGCGCGTTGGAGTGGTGCACGCAGAATTACAGTAAGTTCATCGACGAATTGCGTGAGCTCTGTGGCGGCGGCGTGTTCCAGATGCCCGCCAATATTTCGGTTATGGATGATGAGGAATTGGCCCGGAATTTCCAGACCTATTGGCAGACGCCGCAAGCTGATTCGCTCGGCCGTATGAAGCTGTTCAAACTTGCCTGGGACATGGTGGGATCGGAGTTTGCCGGACGTCACCAACAATACGAGAAATTCTACGCCGGCGCTCCCTTTATCATCCGCAACCATTCCTATCGCGAAACCGACTGGGCCGCGTTCAATAAAATCGTCGCGGATTTAATGGCCGGCTACGGTCACGAGCACAAAGAAAAGTCGAAGACCGCGGCCGCCTGACGAGCAAGCGAGGAGCCAGGCCGACAGACCGATAGCAGAACGGGCAATCATTTATGGCAGGTCGCCGCAAGATTATTCGCAACGGCGTTGTCGTCGATGCACGGCGGCGCCAGGCGCTTGCTGCCGACATTTCGATCGAGGGCGAAACGATCGCGTCCGTTGGCAGCCCAGGAATGGAAGCGCCGGACGACACCATCGTCGTCGATGCGTCGGATCGCGCGTTGATACCCGGGCTGGTGAACGGCCACGTTCACGGCCATGGCACCCTGGCCAAAGGCCTCGTCGGCGATCGCTGGCCGCTCGAGCTTTTTCTCAACGGAATGCCGGGCATGGCCGGCAACCGGACCGTCGAGGACAAGTACCTCAACGGGCTCGTCGCAGCCGTCGAAATGATCCGCAAGGGCTGCACCGCCTGTTACGATCTCTTCTTCGAGTTTCCGCTACCGAGCCTCGACGGTGTTTTCGCGCTCGCCAAGGTCTACCGGGACGCGGGTGTACGCGCGGTGATCGCGCCGATGGTCGCAGATTTCACGCTCTATCAGGCCTATCCGGGTCTTATCGATGCGCTGCCTGAGGCGCTTCAGGCAGACGTGCGTGCTTTCAAGCTCGCGCCCTATCGGGCGACCGCCGAGGCCGCTGAAAAAATCTATGCCGAATGGCCATTCGATCGTGGCTGGATCCGTCCCGCAATCGCGCCAACGATTCCACTCCATTGCAGCGACGAGTTCCTCGTCCGCTGCCGGGATCTCGCCAAAGATTATGACCTGTCTTTGCAGACCCACCTCGCCGAGACCAAGGCACAGGCAGTGCTCGGCCTGCGCAAATACGGCAAGACGCTAACAGCGCATCTTGACGCGCTCGGCATGCTGGGACCTCGCCTCTCGGCAGCACATGCAATCTGGCTCGATGACGACGACCGCAGCCGGCTGGCCGACAACGGCGCGTCCGTTGTACATGCGCCGATCAGC